>CALNYY010000085.1:0-197817 GCA_942490835.1 uncultured Saprospiraceae bacterium | reverse complement strand
CAATTACGGCAAAAAGAACCTGACATTCGAAGAGATTTTCCTCTCCGCAGAATTCACAATCTTCAATTTTTATCAAACATATAGGGTTATAGCAATAAAGATCGGCAAGCACCTCACTCTGCAAAGCCAACTCGTCTTCTATTATATTGTTTCATCAACACCCTCTTTTATTGCAGCTTTTAAGGTGCCAGCAACAATCTGCCTTGAAAGAATTGAACAGAAAATTCAGCTGTATTTCCCAAGGCTGTGATTGGTGATGCGAATATCTTAAGCAATCATGCTTGGATTTATTGCTCCATACCTTCATTCTGGTATAATGCAGCGCATGAAGACAAACTGGCAATATAAGGATATCATTGATCTTGAGTATTTCTGCCATCGGGACTCGGAAGCAGATGATGACGGACTCCATCTGCGTGACAGAAATATCTTTCTTGAAGACCAGGACCAGCCCGGCGACGAAACTGCATCAACTCCCCGCGATCTTATCCGTTTGTGGATTAGCAAAAGGCGGCAACAGGATTTTCCCGGCCCTGACCGGAAGAGCCCTGGCAATCTTTGTCGACCTGCCTATCTCCTGGCCCGCGATCTCGGCTAGTCAAAGGACTGCTGTTGACTGGTTGGACTGTGGTTTTTTTTTTTTTACCTACACCGGAGCAACGCCGGTGAATGTTTTTCATTTTTTGCTCCTCTTTGTCGTCTCCCAAATGGCACTTGTCGGATTCTTACTCCTTGCCTGGCTGCTTCACCGGCTGCTGCCCGGGCTGAAATTCCCTTCTTTTTATTCTGTTCTTTTTCGGGGGATGATGGCCAAGATGGTGGCCTTCTTCCATAAACAATGGCTGCGTACAGTGGCTGCTGACCAGCGGGTCAGTGTCAATCAGGCCTTCGGCATCTGTAAAGCACGCAGCACAGTCTATGGTTCTCTCTTCTACTGGCCGCTCTTTGCTCTGTCCCAACTTTTTGCTATCGGTTTTAATATCGGTCTGCTGGCGGCCACCCTTGTTAAAATCTTGACCAGTGACCTCGCATTCGGCTGGCAATCGACCATGCAGTTCAGTGCAGAGGCGATCCACAGTGCTGTCATGCTCGTCGCCCTGCCCTGGTCCTGGTTCGTTCCCCAGGCAAGCAGCTACCCCTCACTTGCCGAGATAGAAGGCAGCCGGATCATCCTCAAAGAAGGCATCTATCATCTGACCACCGGAAATTTAATCGCCTGGTGGCCCTTTCTGGTGTTCTGCCTTCTTTTTTATGGCCTTTTCATCAGGGCGACCCTCTTTATTATCGGGAAGATAATGGAGCACAGCTCTTTGAAAAACCTGCAACTCGACACGCCCGCCTGTCTTGCCTTGATCAGGCGAATGCAGACGCCTCTGGTCTCGAGCCAGGCCGGGCCAGAATTGGAAAAAACAACACCTGAAGAGTATCCTGGGCTGAAAAAACAGACAGCCCCTCAATCTACAGCGCATCTCTTGGACCAGGTAACGCTCATTCCTGACGATATTTACGAACTCTGCCCGGAAAAAGAAATTGCCCCATTGCTGCAAAAGAGAGGATTTAGTCTGGCAGAAATTCATAGATTCATGGTCAGCTACGAAAAGGACCGGCAGCTATTGCAGTTCCTGACCGAGAAAGAGTGGAAACCGGGGGAAGGACTTTTCATCCTGATGGAGGGCTGGATGGTCCCTCTGGTCGACTTCCTCTCGTATCTCAAAGAATTACGAGCTGTCTTGCCGAAGAACACTATCATCAACCTGGGACTGGTGGGCAAACCGAATGCGGCCTCATTTGCCCCACTCTCGCCGGAGGACTACACTCTCTGGAAAAAGAAAATTGCCGCCGTCGGAGACCCCTATCTGACACTCTTTCCTTTAACTTCATGACAGGAAAACTGACTTCATGGTACCTGAATTTGCAATACTCGGACACCCAAACGAAGGAAAATCCTCCGTTCTCTCCACCCTGGCTGAAGATGATTCCGTGCGGGTCAGTTCGACTCCCGGCGAGACCACCGAATGCCGCACCTTTCCGGTGGTGATTGATGGCAGGGAAGTCCTGCGGTTCACTGATACGCCAGGCTTTCAGAATCCGGGCCGGGTACTCAGTGAATTGCGGCAGCGCACGGAAAATGAGCAAACCCCTCTCAAGTCATTCAGGGAATATGCGGCAAACATCCCGGAGCTGCACGATGATTGTGAACTGCTCGGCCCTGTGGAAAGAGGAGCCGGGATTATCTACGTCGTCGATGGCTCACGACCGGTTCGCAATGTCGACAGGGCCGAAATGGAGATCTTACGTCTGACCGGAAAGCCCCGTATGGCTATCATCAACTGCAAAGCCGATGCGACTGCCCACCTGGACGCCTGGAAATCGGAGTTCCGCATGAATTTTAATTCGAGCAGGGTGTTCAACGCCCACCGGGCTACATATGCTGAACGGATTCTCTTACTCGAAACCCTTAAATCCATCGATCAGGACTGGCACCAGGTCCTCTCCGACGTGGTCCGTGCCTTTAAAAAAGATTGGGCCGCACGCAACAACGCAACAGCGGACAACATCACCAGGCTGCTCACCGACAGTCTCTCTCTCCAACTGAGCGGGGATATCAGCTCCGAGCAACAGGCAAAAGATTGCCGCGAAAAGCTGTTTGCGCAATACAGTCAAAAAATCAGCACCATGGAGAAAAAAACTCACCAGCACATTCGCAATCTCTTCAAGCATAATATTTTTCAGTACGATCTGCCGCCGCATTCGGTTCTCAACAAGGATTTATTCGATGAGCGAACCTGGCAGCTGCTGGGCCTGACCAGGCAACAGGTTATAATCGCCGGCGGACTTGGCGGTGCAGCGATTGGCGCCGGTCTGGATGTAGCGGCACTCGGCCACGGCCTGGGAATGTTCACCGCGATGGGCACTGTAGCCGGGGTACTCGGCGCACTTTTCGGCGGCGAAAACATTTCTGAGAAAATCAAATTCATGGGCATCCCATTAGGCGGTAAACAGGTCCAGGTTGGCCCGGCCAAATCTATAGATTTGCTCTTTATTTTACTGAACCGATCCCTACTCTACTACCAGCATACCATTAACTGGGCCCACGGCAGAAGGGACTATAAAAAAGTAGATCAATCGCTGGTGCCGGATGACTCGCCGCAGGGGTTTACCAAAAACTGGCCGGCTGGAAAGATCAAAATCTGTCATGATTTTTTCAAGGCTATCCAGGATGAAAAAGGAGATAACGGTCGGAAAGCCGTGAACAAATTCAGACAGCTGCTCTTGACCACTTTACAGGAGATATCAGAGAGTGACTGAGGAGGATGGTTGCCGTTTTTTCGACTTATTCTGGCCAGAGTCCTGTTCCTGCATTACTGTGTTATCTCAAAGACAACAGAGCACCAGGAAAAAGCGCACTCATTAACATGATCGACAAGCATACAGCGTAAAGGAGGAGGGAATGGCTCAGGTTATAAAAGGTGTTTTCCCGAAAAGCAGCACCAAGACCGCAACCCCGAAAGACGACAAGCAGGTGTCAAGCTACATCCTGCATATTTCTCTCATTTTTTCAGATCCACTCATCTGGCGGCGCGTCCAGGTGCCGGGGACATTCACCCTCGCCCAACTCCACGATACCATCCAGCTGAGCATGGGCTGGAGTGATTCTTACGTGCATCAGTTTCTGGTCGGCAAGATCAGTTACGAACCGGCCATGAAAACCAAAGCTCCCCGGGAATCCAAACGCTTCGACGAGGTAAAATATAAGCTGCACACCCTGGAGGAGGGAATGCGCTTCATGTTTTCCTACATCTATGGTGCAGGTGAAGGATGGGAGCATGTCATCCACCTGGAAGAGATCATCCCGCCGGACAGGCAGCTCAAACATCCTATCCTGCTGTCTGGAGAAATGGCCTGCCCGCCCGAGGAAGTTGGTGATATCCATGAATACCACCAACTGATAACCGCCCTCGAATCTCCGGAGAGCAAGGACCACAACCTTTTGTATGAACTCTCCGGTCGTCCCGATTTTGACCCCCGCTATTTTGATCTGGAAGCGGCAAAAAAGAGGGTGAGCATGGGACGCTAAGCATCAATTCTCGAGTAATACAGCCGGAACAGCATCCTTCTTTGGGTCAATTCTGGTTGTGCAGATCAGCAATCGACCGACGGCAATTCCATGGTCCTTAACCAGATAACTCTGCACGGCTTTTGCTCTCTGTTGGCCAAGTTCCTTCAATTGTTTCTCTTGTCCTTCAGCCACCCCAATAACATTGCCCTTTACTGCCGCTTTTTCCTCCTCGGTCATGAATTCCCAGGAAGCGACGGTAGGACAGATCTGCAGGTCTCCATCCTGACGATCCTGTAAAATTTTACCAATCCTTTGCAGATAATCAACGTGCTCCGGGGTAAGCGAAACTTCCTGCTGTGCAAACACCACGGGAGGAAATTTAATCTCCAGCAAGTTCTCGCCAACCTTCATCCCGACATAGGCCAAAGCCCCATAGGGACCCAGGGCATACATGAGGTATCCCGAGGCTGCCGGGACAATCGCCTTGCTGAGGGCAGTGACGAGGACATCGGAGATCCCCACATTCAGTTTATCTACCGGGCCGCTCAAGGGAACATCAAGTTTAATATTCTCATCGCTGTCTCGTAGCAAGGACAGTGCCGAATCCAGGGGGATTGGCAGCTGATTGTTCAGCTCCGCGGCCAATTCAGGGGAAATAGTCTTGGTCTTGAGTTTTTTGAGGAGCAGGGCATTATTCATATCCAGATTGTTGTCGGCGAGTTTCAAGGTACTTTTGATCTGGAGCTGACCGGTTGCCAGTGCCGTGCCAACCGCCTGTACTGTGTATGGGGACAGGCTGGCAAGAGGATAATTTTTCAGGCTCAACGTCATATCGACCCCCGGTTTTTCCTTAAACGGCAGGATATTACCGGTGACTGCAAGAGGTGCACGTTTTTCCAGTTCTCCCTCAAGAACAACCTCAGTCTTCTGATCTGTTTTCGATGAGTCCAGACCCGTTATCTCCAGACGGGAAATAGCCAGATCTGTTTTATAGGGTACTTTCAAGGTATGATCTTCAAAAGAAACTTCACTTTTCCCGGCGACAACAATTTTTTCCAGTTTAAAGGGCGCCGCCGCTGTCTCTTCCTGCGAAGCCTGGACTGCCGCCGGCTCCTGTGCCACCTTGCCGGCCGGCGCATCCCCCTGTAGAGAGTCCTGCCGCATCTCTGCCAGCTGCTGACTAATGTTGATTTTACCATCTTTATCCCGAACAACCGATGCGACCAGATCATCAAATTGCAGGATACTGCCCTCTAAACCAGCACTTTTGCTCCAACTGACTGCATTGAGGCTGGCATCAGTAAATGACACAGCCGGTTTTTTCGCCTGGTCATCCGGCGAGCCGAGAAATGCCAAGTTCTGCAACTGGACATTTTCGAGTCCGACCTGCATCTCCTCACCAACAGAGATATTCGTGACTGTCAGGTCATCCAGCCGGACAAGTTCAGCATTATTACGCACAGCGGTAACAAGGGGTTTTTGAACCTGCAGTTCGCGGACAGTGACATTTTTCAGATCCTCGGTAAAAAGATCCACCAGTTTGATTGCGGAGATATCAATACTTAGAGGAAAATCGCCGGGGATCGACGATTTTAACCCAACAGTCTGCAGATCTTTCACGCCGATCGTTTTCTCTCCCCTGCTTTCAATATCCGTGATGGCGAGTTGGTCAAAAGACACACTGGGACTATCATTTTCACCTTCAAAAAGTGCGAAATTTTGTAGAGTAAGTGAGCTGAGGCCGTCCATATTGATGATTTCACCCAGGCTGATGGTTGCCTTTGTCTTCAATTCAACCTTGTCCTGAGATAATCGCAATTGTGGCTCGGCGAGGGTCGTTCGCAGCTCACCACCGGCAAGAGAACCATCCAGTTCAAGGATTGAGCGTTTTCCGGAATCAACCTGGCTAAACCCAACTACTCCGTGCCAGGAGACCATCTTTCCTCCCAGTCCATAAGACGCTGATTGGTCTCCACCCTCTACCTGAAATTCACCGAGGTCAAGCACACCATCGACCCGAACAAACTGTCCTTCCTACGTTTATGCTTGGATTCGTACTGAGCCTTGCCCTTCCAGGAAATACTCTTTTCTGTCACACCATAGGGCGGCAAAACAAATTTCGTCCCTTCGAGCAACAGAGAACCATTGTTTTTAATTACAATTTTTTCGCCGAGGGTTACGGTGGTCTTGCCATTTAAGTCAATTCGTGATTCCTCGAGAACAAGCTCTGATGCCGGTACCGCGAAATTAAATTTTTGGGCAGCCAGCAGTCCGTCCGTTTCAATTTTTGCAGGAGTATCTTCTTCTGCGCCGTAGTGCAACTTGCCTGTCCAGGTAAAACTTTCAGCCCGGGTGCTGAAATCACTGCTCCCAATATTCATGCCATTGAAACCGAAAGTGCCGTCGTAATCAACCTGGAGTCCCTTTTCAGCGCCCTGACTGAAAAGAAGCTTACCATCGAGACCGACCTCGCCGGCAAGGGTCGGCATCACATCACGCAGCAAGGTGGAAAGTTCAGCGAGTTGAAACCCGGCAATCGAGACGGTGCCGCCGATATCCAGGGCAGGGGTAACCCGCACCGTATCCAGCTGCAGGGCAATCGGGCCATCATTGAGTTTTCCTTTAAAATTGAAGCTCCCGGCAGGCTGTTCCTCCCGGGTAGTAAAGCGCGTCAACTCCGCTTCATCAATCACCAGGGTCATATCCAGATCAGGGGTTTTCAGGTGGACTTTGCAATCTTTCAGGATGAGCTGATCGGCAAGATATCTCCAGTTGGACAGCGCCTCTTCACCAGATTCGACCGTCTTTTCTTTCCGCTTGCCCTGCAGAGTATATGTGCCAAAACGCCAGCTGCCATCCTGGTACTGCTCAATATCAATGAAGAACTCACGATATTCTGCTTTTTCTATGCGAATATCGCGGTTAAAAAGAGAGGTAATCCCAAGGTCCAGAACCACGCGGGCATTGTTGAGCATTGACTGCCCCCCGCGCTGCACCTCCATCCCACCCAGGGTTATTCTTCCGGTGAAGGGATTGAACGTGAGACTTTTTACGGTGGCACTGTCGGCCCCGTTTTTACCACCAGTCGGCAAGATAGTATTTTATACCAAATGGCAGCAGCAGAAAAAACAGGACAATGGTGACAAACACACCACCACAGATTTTCATCCAACGTTTCACTCGGAACTTTTTGGTTTTCGCTTCAGTCATTGTTTTCACATTCCTATCTATTCACAAGATTTAATTGCCAACCACCCAATCGTCAGGCATACAGCACAACCTACCTGCTAAAACCTTCTTCGCCTAACCCCATAGAAGATGTTTATTTCTCCATCAGATTAATAAATAACGCATAAATAGCTGTGCGCAATTGAAAATATCATAGTGGTGTAAAAACTCACCTTTCCGATCAAAAACAGAATTCCGGGTGCTCATAAAAATTAGGTGATCAATCTTAGATTGCAGGATTCAAACAGATGTTTTACTCTCCTGTTTGAATCCTTCTTTACCCATGGAGAACCATGTCTCTGCAAACAACGCCAACTAAAAACCGAATTCTTGCATCAGCTGGGTTATCTTCGCCCAGAAAGGTTTCAAGAATGCCACCATACGCCGGATCGCCAAAGCAGCAGACGTCAATATCGCCGCAATCAATTATCACTTCCAGGGGAAAGAAGGCCTATATGGTGCCGTTCTCGAGGACGTCTTCTCCACTGGTTTTGCTCGTTTTCCAGCAACTGGAGAAACAGGTACCGAAGCCGATCCAGAGCAACGGCTCCGGGTATTTATCAGGGCCATGTTCTATCGCCTGCAGAGTCGGGAAGGCTGGGGAGGGATGTCCGCCCAGGGCCGTCTCATCGCCAGGGAGTTACTCGACCCAAGCCCGGCTTTTGTATCCATTCTTGAGCGATATATACAGCCACATAAAGATCTGCTCATCTCTATAATTGTCGATATTATGCAGATTAACCCAGGCCCGGAAAAGCTTATGTCCTGCGCCATAAGTATTATCGGCCAGTGTATTTACTATGCCATTGGCGCAACGGTCATCCGCACAGTTTTTTCCGACACCACCGCCATGATGGACAACCTCGATCAACTGGCGGATTCCGTCTGGCATTTTTCTCTCGGAGGCATTGCCGGCGTCAAAGAGGATTTTCTTTCATCACCAAAGGCATAATCATGAAAAAACGGTTACGCATCATTCTCCCGCTTTTGCTGACAATCGTTGGCAGTATTTACATCCTCAATCTGTACAGCCACCGCAACGATGATATGTCTCTGCAGTTTTCCGGCAATATAGAAGTTACCGAGGCTCAAATGAGCTTTAGAATTTCCGGCCGCCTGCAAGAACGGTTGGTGGAAGAAGGAGATGCCGTCGTTGCCGGCAATATTTTGGCCAGGCTCGAAAACAGTGACCAGACCATTGCCCTGGCTCAGGCCACAGCGAATCTGGCTTTCGCCAGAGCAGTGCTGGCAGAACTTACCGCCGGCAGTCGCCAGGAAGATATCGACAGCTCTCATGCCCAAGTCATGCAGGCCCGTCAGAGTCTGATGGAGTTGCAAAACGGCACCCGCGTCCAGGAAATCGACAGTGCCAAGGCCGAACTCGACAGGGCAAGGGCTGCGGAACAATCGGCCGTCGTCCAGCTGAAACAGGCGAGAATTGATCAAAATCGCTATATCACCCTGTTCAAGGACAAAAGTGTCAGCAAAAATTCCCTTGAAACCTACCAAAACCTCTTTGAGACAGCAGAAAGCCGGGTGCAAGAAGCAAGCGCCCAGACCGAGGCGGCAAAACAGCGTCTCGAACTGCTCAAGGCTGGTCCGCGCCTCGAACAGATCCACGGAGCTGAAGCAGCACTGAAGCAGGCGGAAGCGGAATACGCCCTGATCAAGGCGGGGCCGCGCCAGGAGACGATAGACCAGGCTAAAGCCAAGGTCCAGGTTGCACATTGGAAATAACCTCATCCATCCAGTCGACTACTTTAACACAATCAGCTTCTTTAAAACCTCTCGTTGTCGCAGCAGCAGAACCTATCCTGATACCAGAAGTGACCATTGGAGATTCCGTATCAAAAGGCACCATGTTTTTGTTTACCGTAATATCAGCTCGAACGAGCGACTCTTCCGCTTGCTTTCCGGTTACGCCTTTCGATCGTAGGTCTATTAACATGAGGTGGTTGTCGGTCCCTCCGGAAATAATCTTGTATCCTTTGTCTAAAAATGCCTTGGCCATGGCTTGAGCATTATTGATCACCTGCTGTCCATATATTTTAAATTCAGGCTGAAGGGCTTCTCCAAATGCAACTGCTTTTGCAGCAATCACATGTTCAAGTGGACCACCTTGCATTCCAGGAAACACAGCACTATTCATAACTCTCGACATTTTTATCACGGTCCCTTTTTTGGTCGTTTTACCCCAAGGATTATCGAAATTTTTTCCCATCATAATAATTCCCCCTCTCGGACCACGCAATGTTTTATGGGTAGTAGATGTTACGATATGACAATATTCCATTGGATTGTTAAGCAAGCCAGCGGCAATAAGCCCAGCTGGGTGCGCAATATCGGCAAGGAGCAATGCGCCCACTTTATCGGCAATTTCACGGAAGCGTTTGTAGTCCCAATCACGTGCATATGCCGAGGCACCGCAAATAATCAACTTAGGATTTTCCCGCACCGCAATTTCCTCCACTTTTTCCATGTCGACGATGCCAGTTTCTTTTTCCACTCCATAGAAAACTGGGCGAAACATTTTCCCTGAAAAATTGACAGGAGAGCCATGAGAAAGATGGCCACCATGTGACAGGTCGAGCCCTAAAATAGTGTCCCCTGCCTTTAGGCACGAAAGAAAAACAGCTGCATTAGCTTGTGCCCCTGAATGCGGCTGCACATTGGCGTATTCTGCGCCAAAAAGCTCCTTCAATCTATCAATGGCCATTTGCTCTATCTCATCTACTACTTCACATCCGCCATAATAACGCTTCCCCGGATAGCCTTCTGCATATTTGTTGGTAAGACAGCTCCCCATTGCATCAAGCACTGCTTGGCTGGTAAAATTTTCTGAGGCAATTAACTCAACCCCATTCCGCTGGCGTTCTAATTCTTTTCCTATTAAATTGAAAATGGCTGGATCTTTTGTCATAATGGCTATTTCTCGTTTTATTCACTCTTGAAAGCCCGTAAGAATTTGCTTGGTATACCAATTGCAAACTCTATTAGGGATTTTCTTTTAAAAGTGACTCTAAATAAATTGTAAGGAGCAAATTTTGCGAAACATTCTATTGGTTCATCAGTTTTTAATGAAGAAAAAAACGGAAGAACCAAAAAAGAGCGGCAAATTTACAATAAAACCTCTTGGAATTTCTTTTTATCCTTGCACTTCCCAATTTTTAGCCTATTGATATAACCTTACTTTTGTTTACTTCGGTTTGGGTCAGTAATTTTACCTATACTTATTGTCTCAACCTCTGATTTTCTTTAAAGCACTTAACACATACTGAATGTTGAACAACTTCTCAAAGTTTTTTCACACTTCTATTGTGCTGCTAACCGCAGTTGTTCAGCTTTGCGCAAAAGCTGATAGGTTCAGAATCGTCTGGCAGACCGATCCTGCTACTACCGCTGTAATTGCGTGGGATCAAGTTTCTGGGGACAACCCTACTTTGCATTTGGACATCAACGATTATGGAGACGATGCCCAAAGCTATGCCGTGAAAAAAGCCCCAGACAGAAGTGAGGTTAAAAAAGATATGAACAACCAATTTGTAAGGTTGTCAGGACTGATACCGAATACAACTTACTATTTCCTCATTAGCGACAGCGAAGGCCAAAGCCGTCAATTCTTTTTTAAAACAGCTCCAAAAAATGCAGACCAAAGACTTTCAATCATTGCAGGTGGTGACAGTCGAAATTTTAGAAATGCCAGACAGGATGCCAATCTCTTGGTTGGGAAATTGCGTCCACATTGCGTTTTGTTTGGTGGCGACTTCACAGCCGGCGATACTTCCAAAGAATGGGTGGAATGGTTAGATGATTGGCAGCTTACCATTGCAAAAGATGGAAGGATGACCCCAATCGTGCCTGCTAGGGGAAACCATGAGGAAAGCAACCAAACCTTGGTTGATGTATTCGACATTCAATCTCCAAATGCCACCTATGCATTTAACATAGGCGGAGACCTTTTGAGGATTTACACGTTGAATTCCATGATCCCTATCAGGGGCGAACAACAAGATTGGCTGGAACGTGACCTCCGACGCAATAGTCCAGCGCAGTGGAAAATAGCCCAGTACCACCACCCTATGCGGCCACACACTGAAAGGAAGCCAGAAAAAATAGATCAAGTTGTTTTTTGGGCACCGTTGTTTTTACAATACCAAATGAACCTCGCTATAGAATGTGATGCACATGTGGTTAAATCAACCTATCCAATACGTCCGGGCAGGGGAGCAGGTAGTGATCAAGGCTTTATTCGTGACGATAATGCAGGTACTGTTTATGTTGGTGAAGGATGTTGGGGTGCCCCGCTGCGCGTCAATGATGATGATAAACCCTGGACAAGGGCAAGCGGCAGTTTCAACCAGTTTCATTGGATTTTTGTGGATCAAGACAAAATTGAAGTTCGCTTTGTAAAAACGGATGGTGCCAACCGTGTGGCGGATATTGACCCACAGAATGTTTTTAAGACACCAATCGGTTTGAACATATGGAGCCCTCCTGCTGGCGATGTTATTACAATCACCAAGAACGATCCTTCTATCCCAGGCAGAGGTGAAGAAATCCTTGCTGCCCGTTCAGGTTTTGAGAGAAGCAGAGGCCCTGCACTTAGGCCCGCTCCAGTAGAAGACGAAACGGCAGGCTGGGAAAAGTGTCCTGTACTAATGACCGATCAAAATAGTGGCGACGTAAAGGTTAAGTATGAACTGGGCGACAAAAGCAATGTCGTCATTCAAATTCTTAATAAAAAGAAACAAGAAGTATCTAGAATAGAATTGAGTAATCAACCCTCAGGAGAATACTTAAAAACAATCAGAACAGGGCACCTGCCTGTAGGCGAATACCTAGCCATTGTAAAAGAAAATGGTCGAGTGCTAAATCGCTATCGAGTAAGAAAAAGGACTTAGAGAATGCCTAAAGTCAAGTAGACAAAAAGCGCAGCCGCTTTAACAGTTCCATTAAGTCTTTTTCAGTTGTAAAAGGGTTCATTATTGCCATCCGAAGAAATAGCCTCCCTTGTATCCTTGTCTGAACAATGAAAAAATTGCCTTCTTGAATCAGCTTTTCCCTCACTTCAACATTTACTTTTTCAATCATTTCTTCCGGCCATCCATTTTTCATTAATCTAAAACAAATGATATTCGACTCAGGCCTCGGTAATGCCAGTTCAATGTCAGGTTGCATTTTTAGCAATTCTGAAAAGTTACTAGCCAAGTCATATAGCAATTCAACGTTTTTACCAAAAATGGCTTCTCCATATACTTTCCACAATGCATATACCTTTATGGACATATTGCTTTTAGTCAGCTCAAATGTCCGTTTCCCAAGGTTATACCATTCACGGCTATCCTCTTTGTCCCAGAGATAGGAAGCTTTTTGGGCAAAAGTTTGAAAGGAGTGATTCCCATCCTTAAATAGCACGGAAGTAACAAGTGCAGGAACCATTAGCATTTTATGATAATCCATAATCATACTATCTGCCCGTTCAATTCCTTTCAAAAGGTGCTTATACTTTTCAGAAAAAAGAACACAAGCCCCATGCGCTCCGTCAACATGCAACCATAGTTTTTTCGCCTCACAAAAATCAGCGATCAGGTCAATTGAGTCATAACTACCTGTCGCTGTAGCGCAGGAACTGGCCACTACCCCAATCACCTCGATACCGTCTCTTTTTGCCTTTTCGAAATATTCTCCCAGCCTGTCCGTCCGCATTCGATATTGATCATCTACAGGAACAGTAATCACCCCACTGTCCCCCATTCCCATCACCTTGACCGCTTTTGCTACTGAATAATGAGCTTCTGATGATACCATAAAGGCATACTTTTTCCCTTCATAGCCCCTCTCCCAAATATCCCCTCCAAGCTGAACCTGCCGTGCACACAATAAGGCTGTTAAGTTGCCAAGCGTCCCGCCAGAAGTCAAAAAACCATCGCAATGACCATCCCAACCAATCAACATTCCCAGCTTTTTTGAGATGACCCGCTCCAACACTACTCCAGCATTACCTTGCTCAAAAACACCCATGCCCGGATCCAGCAATGCCCCTGCCAAATCCGCTAATGCTGACACGGGCGCCACATTTGAGGTCTGGTGTCCCATATATCTTGGGTGGTGCATGTGGACAGTCGTTTTAATTATTTCGTCTAAAAAAGCAATGCTATCCATTTTGTCAACAGCCCCTTTGCCCGTTGACCAGTATGCATAAAGTTCTTCGGGGGAATGGTGATTAAGTACTTTTTGGGAAGGCTCGGACTGCTGTAAATCATTCAAATAATCCGCAAGCCTATCTACCAGTAAATGGCCTTGCTTTCGAAAATATTCGGGATCGTAAGCTTGTGAAATCAGGTTTGACATAATGCATTATTGCGTTTGACGGAAAATTCGGACTTTCGGGGCAAATTCACTTGAAAAATTTCAAAATGAAAAAGGCACTCTTTTTTTCCTTCCTATTTTTTTCATCCATTCTAAATGCTCAAATCGACGACTTTACTAGCATCCGTTCCACTATCGACAACCTATTTGATGGTATGAGAGCTGGAGATAGCTCCATGGTACGCTCTGTGTTCGACCCTTCTGCCAGATTGCAGACTACCTTCACAAACAGGGATGGAGAGCCTGTATTAAAATCTGATAAAATTGATGGATTTATTGCTGCTGTGGGAACACCTCATGATGAAGTATGGGATGAAAAAATCTGGACGTTTGAAACCAAAATCGATGGCAATTTAGCAACAGCCTGGACGGAATACACTTTTTATGCAGGCGAAAAAATGAGTCACTGTGGCGTGAATGCGTTCCATCTGTTCAAAAGTAATGACGGCTGGAAAATCACTCAAATTACCGATACACGCCATAGAGATAATTGCCAGACTGAGCCTCAAAACGACGAGCTTTTAATTGACAGTTTAATGAATACCTGGCATAATGCTGCTGCCGTTGCTGATGGAGAAACGTTTTTCGGTATTATGTCGCCTCATGCAATTTATTTAGGGACTGATGCTTCCGAAAAATGGGAGCGAGACGAACTGAGAGAATGGTCGGCAAAATATTTTGAAAAAGAAAGTGCTTGGGATTTTAAGCCAAAAGACAGAGAAATTTACTTTTCAAAAAACAAACAAACCGCTTGGTTTGATGAGCTACTCGACACCTGGATGGGTACATGTAGGGGTTCCGGCACTTTGAGTAAGACAGGCAGCGAATGGAAGCTAACTCATTACAATCTTGCAGTTACGGTGCCCAATGACAAGATAACTGGTTTCATCGAATTGGTAAACAACAAAAATTAGGGATACCTGAAATTATGGATTCAACTACACTGATTGGCATTGTCGCTGCTATTTTGACAACCAGCGCATTTGTGCCACAAGCACTAAAAACCTGGAAAACCAAATCAACAGGCGACCTGTCTCTACCGATGTATTTGCTGATGTTTACTGGGATTTTCCTTTGGCTAATATATGGTATAATAAAAAATGACTGGCCAATCATACTTGCCAATGGCGTTAGTTTTTGTCTTGCTTTCATCATTCTGTTTTTCAAAATAAAAGAAGTGCGGGCAGCGAAATAACATTGGCTAACGCTGAAGATGTATATTATTGTCAAAAACAAACAAGTTGCGCAAATTGCAAAAGCTTATCTTTGGCATCCAATATTCAGTATAAATAAAAAGGATTGCGGCTTTCACAAAAAGCTATGTCATCCGATTCAACGACCATGAAAAAAACATTACTCTCTTGTACGCTCATTCTCAGTAGTTTTTGGCTTATCGGCCAAATCACTGTTTCCAATGCCACTTTCCCAGCAACTGGTGACACACTCAAGACTGCTACTGATCTTTCACCCGAAGGGATCGTCATCACCAATGCAGGTGGACCATTCGACTGGGATTTTACCAGCTTGACTGCTGGCCCACAAAGCACAACTGTATTCGTCGATGCGAGCGAAGGAGCCAACTTTGACCAAGCTCCAACCGCCACCCACGCAACCATTAATGACATTGATCTCACAGAATCTTATTTCAAAGTATCCAATGATAAGGTAGAATTTATTGGAGCGAGCGGCAATGATCCAACAGGTTTTGGCGTCGGTGCATTTCTGAAATTCGAACCTCCAATTATTCAGCGCCGAGCACCGATGAATTTTATTGACAACAACACCTCAGAGTCCGACGTGCGGTTAGCCATAGCATGGGATGACCTCCCACCTGTGCTCACTGATAGCTTAGGCTTTGCACTTGCCGACTCAATAGCAATCGTTATCGCCAGCTCCCGTACCGACTTAGTTGATGCTTATGGCACGTTATCCATCCCAGGTGGCACCTATGACGTCCTTCGTGAAAAGAGAATTGAAATGCGTGAAACTAGGATCGAGATATTGACATTCCTCGGCTGGCTTGATGTCACAGATCAGATTCCCGGTGGGTTCGGCGAATTTGGGCTTGAAAACATCACCTCCTATTTGTATTTCAGTGAAACAGAAAAAGAGATTATTGCAACAGTTACGGTTGATTCAATGGGAACTCCTGCCACCGTTACTTTTAAAGATAACGGCAATTTGACTTCGACCATTGAGTCTATCTATGACAATGTTTCAATCAAGGTAATGCCAAATCCTGTACACCAAATAGCTGAGTTTCAATTCAACAATATCCCAATGGGCAATTACAGATTGAAGATACATGGACTGGATGGTACTCTAGTTGTCGATAAGCCTATGCAAATTACCGGTCATCACATTGAGCGAATTGACCTTTCCCTTGCTGCACCGAGTGCTTATTTTTTCAATCTAAAGGACAATCGGGGCAATCTGGTTAAAGGTGGTTCATTAATTAAACTTTGATTTCTTTTTCTTTTATCAAATCGGATAAATGGCAATTCGCACAGCACATCAAAAAAGGATGAGGACAGCCGCTATGCACCGTACGGCAAGCGAGTTGGGAATGGATTTCAGTCAAAAAGATGAATGGGGCTTACGAGCATTGCTGAAGGATTTTGAGCTTTTCCAGAAAGGTGGTCACCGCCGCTTGACCAACATAATGAGCAAGACAACAGGGTTGATGGAAGAGAAGATCAATATTTGTGATTATCAATTCACCGTCGGTACGGGTAAATCGGCTACCACCCATTACCAAACTCTTTTTTTCATGCAGTCCAAAGAACTTGGACTCCCAGAGATGCTTGTTTACCCAGAAAATTTCTTTCATAAAGTTGGCTCTTGGCTCGGCATGCAAGATATTGACTTTGAAGAATGGCCTGAGTTTTCAAAAAAGTTCTTGGTGCAGGGAAATGAATGGGGTGTACGTCGGTTGATGAATGATGATCTTGCAAAGTTTTTTTTAGTAGAAAAGCATTGGTGCCTAGAGAGCCTCGGTTATTATCTTGTTTTTTACCGAAGAAAATCGCTTGTAAAACCACAATCCATCAAAGTACTGTACAATAAAGGAATGGAACTGTATCAGCATCTAAAATCAAGCGACACTACTTTTTGACATGTGTACTGTTACATACATCCCACAATCTGACCGCAATTTCATTCTCACTTCCAATAGAGACGAAACAGCTACCCGTTCGCCTCAAAACCTGTCTATAGATAAACTAAAGGATGGAACAGAGTTGCTATTTCCCCGAGATGAAAAAGCCGGGGGTACATGGATAGTTGCTGCCGCAGATGGCCGGGTGGCCTGCTTGCTTAATGGCGCATTCACTAAACATAAGCACCGCCCTCCTTACCGCCGAAGCCGTGGACTTATGGTACTCGATTTCTTCACGTTTCCTTCGGCTGAGGATTTTGCAAAAAATTATGATTTTGAAGGGATAGAACCATTTACGTTTGTTTTAGTTGGCAAAAACAAATTACATGAATTGCGTTGGGATGAACAGAAGGCACATCTGAAACCAATGGACAGCAAAGACCGACACATCTGGTCATCCACCACACTTTATCCTCCAGAAATACAGGCCAAAAGAAACCATTGGTTTAATGAATGGCAGAAAGGGCGAGATGATTTTGGACTTCGAGCAATCCAGGATTTCCATCAATATGGAGGTGAAAAAGATGAATGGAATGGCTTTATCATGAATCGAATGAACCTCGTTCAAACGGTAAGCATTACCAATGTGGTAAAGCAGCAGAACGGAATGAAAATGATCTATAATGATTTATTGCGAAAGCGTGTATTGGATAAGCATATTGAGTTTAACAAGAATATATTGTCCCTTTACTAATAATGGAGAAGCGCTTCCAAAGTTAAATTCCCTTGGAAGCGCTACAATTTAAAAATCTTCTCAATCAACTACCACAAATCGTTCTGTTTGATGTCCATATTTAGTCTGAACTTTCAGGCAATAAACACCTCCCCCTAATTGACTAGTATCAAAATCAAATTGGTGCTCGCCGCCAAACAATTCCGTCTCTAAATTATCGACGCTGATAGGCCTGCCCTGCATATCATAGAAAGAAATAGAAATAGGCGTTTTTTCTTCTATATTGAGCGATATGCTGAGCCTGCCTCTTACTGGATTAGGAAAAATTTTACTTTCTATTGCCGTTGGTGAAATATCAACAGTAGCAGTAGGCTCTGGAGTATACTGAAGGATCGTTCCCAAATGTCCAGCTATCCATCCTTTATTTTCATCAAAAAAATGAACCTCTTTCAGGTTATTGTTAAGAGTGATATCAATCTTCTCCCAATTTGTACCCCCGTCGCTGGTTTGGAGCACTATACCATTTGTTCCTACAGCCCAGCCTTTCTGATCGGAAACAAAATGTACTGATGCTAAGGACTCTGCTGTCCCGCTGCTCTGGTCATCCCATTTATCACCACCGTTCTGGGTCATAATAATAGCTCCATCACTGCCTACAGCCCAACCTTTACTGGAGTTGACAAAAACGACATCATTCAATGGGCTGGTAAGGTAACTCACCTGCTCCTCCCATTCTGTACCTCCGTTTATAGTGTGAAAAATTTTACCCCCTGACCCAACAGCCCAACCTCTTTGGTGGTCTGAAAAGAAAACAGATTGAAGACTTTCAAAAGCGCCTCCATAATTGTAAACCCAATGTTGTCCACCATCTGTTGTCCGATAAACGGCATTGCCTACTGTAATCCAGCCTCTTTGATTGTTTGTAAAAAAAACAGAAGTTATACTTCCCGAAGCGTTTGCAGTCTGTGCATTCCAGTCAACGCCACCATTTGAAGTATAAAGAATAGTCCCTCCTTGTCCAACTACCCAGCCATGCATGTCATCAGCAAAAAAGACGGCATTGAGATACTTGTTGGTATTGCTGCTTTGAGAATCCCATGTCTGTCCGCCATCAGAGGTGTGAAGGATCAAGCCGTCCTCACCCACTATCCAACCATCCAGTTCGGTTGGGAAATGAAGTCCGGTATACGATTCTCCTTCGGTAGAAATTACATTCCAGCCTTGTCCACAAAGGGAAGTAACTAAAATGCAAAAAATAGAAATGATCGTGGTTATTTTATATTTCATAATCCTGTGGTTTAAGTTGATTTAGGGAAATGACCGACTGCCTTCTTCGGCATTACAAAGAAGCTTCGGGCATGCTTCATTTTGAAACAAGCCATCAGTGATCACGAGCCAGCCTTTGATAAAAATGGATTAGTTTAGATAGAGATAAATAGTCGGAATGTTTGACGGGTAGCTACGATAATAGGTTACTTCGTTTATCCTCAAAGACGTCTACATAAACAGACTTAGACTGACATAAATGGTTGCAACCTTGGATGTTATTTCATCTATAAATTTTGGGCGTTTGTCTTTATGGGAGCGCCTTAAAAGCCAAGCGGCAAAAAAAAACGGAACCAGCTAAGCCAATTCCGTTTTTCATTTTAGCAAAAAACCATCCATTACATTTTCTGAATCTCCGCCAATAACGCGTCAGTTGAGGTGTGATCTTCTCCTATCGCTTCCGCCATAGCTATCGCCTTTTTAGCAGTTTTGAGTGCCTTGCCTTTTTTGCCAAGGCGATAGTAAAGGGCTGCTAAAGTATCGTTATTGTAATAATTGCTTTCCATATCCACAGATTGCTTTGACCATTTAAGCGCCGATTTCAATGCTTTTTTATCATGGACATCCTGATAGAAAATCCATGCAATCTCATTCAACTCATCCCAGCTTTCAGCAGGGTATTTACCGTAGAAGTCATTTGCTGCTTTGGTAAAATTTTTCCAATCTTCCCGTTGTGCATAAAACCCCATTTTAAGGCGTCCGGCCATTTCGTCGCCTTTCTCGGGGTACATTTTATTGTACAGCAATTCGATGCTCTTTAGGTCAGATTCGTTTTCAGCTTTATTCAATTGCCCTTGAACAAGGTCATTAATTTTAGCCGCAATAGCGCGTTCTCCTAGGGCTTCTTCATATGCTGTTTTATTATTCACTAAATGTGATGCCATGTCAGAATCCAAGCTGCGCACCATACGGTAAATGAATTCCATATTTTCTTTTGTGCTCCAATCGGATTGAGCAGCCAGGTATTCAGTGGCAATCGTCTCATAAGTTCCATCCATTGCATCTAGCATGGTCATGGCCAATTTGTAAAGCAGCTCAGGAGAGCGGTCTCCATTCTCATATTTTTCGATAATGCTCCCCATATTCCGACTTGGATCGAGAGCAGCCTCACCGAGATCTAAGAGCAGGTCAGTAGTATGATATCCAACGGATCGATGAACGACTTTCCCACTGCCATTTACGAAAAGCAATGTCGGATATGCTTCGATCCCAAATTCTTGTGCAAGCCCAATGCCTTCTCCTTTTTCCATGTCAATTTTTGCATTTACAAATTGGGCATTGTAGTAATCACCGACATTCTGCTGAGAAAAAACGTCTCTATCCATCTTTTTACAAGGCCCACACCACGCCGCATAAGCATCAACAAAAATGAGTTTATCTGCTTGATCTGCTTTTGCCAGCAGCTCTTTCCACGAACTTTTTTCAAACTGGATTCCCTGAGCAGTAAGTATACTGCCCATCAGGCAGGAAAAGGTTAGGATTATTAGGATTTTTTTCATGGTATTTCATTGCTTCATTGTCCTATTGCTTCATTGTCTCATTGGAAATTTTTCAACAATGAAACCGTGAAACATTGAAACTATGAAGTTTAACTTTCTAACTTTTGAATAAAACTCTGTACCTGTTGTTCAGCGTTGCCCCCTTTTTCTTTGGCAAACTTTAGTGCATTATTGGCTGCTTTTTTTGCCTGTTTCGTTTTACCATTAAGTTGCAAAATATTGGCATAGGTGAGATGGTACATATATTCATTGCCCTTTGATGAAGCCTCTTTTGCAAATTTTTCAGCCATCTTCATACAAGCCTCATGCTCATGAAAATTCATTCCAATTTCAATGGCCAGTTTGTCCAGCTCTTTAGCATCGCCATTAGCCACATGAGCAGCATAGTCCTGACAAGCCTTTCCAAACTTTTCGGCGTTATATGTTTTCCTATAATAGTCCATTCTCGCTTTGGCTGCAAAGGCTTCTGCTTTTGAAGGATAATGCTTCCGCATCTTTTCACTCGCTTCCACGAGCAACTCCTCAAACTCAAATTCAATTGCTTTTTTCGCTGTATTCTCACATGCCAACTCAATCCGTTCTTGCAGCGCTTCCAAACCAACGAGCTTACCTATTTCCACTTTGTTTTCGATTAACATTTTAAAGATGCGGGAATCAGCTTCCACAGCTGCTTCATAGATGAATCGCAGGTTGAACTCTGTGCTCAAGTCTTCTTGAGATCGGAAATATTCATTTGAAACTTTAAGGCTTGGCTTGTTGGATTTGTTGAGTGACTTCACGTATTCATATAAAAACTCAGGATCACGCTCACCTTCTTCATATTGCGCCGCATATTCTCGGCTATAGTCTACTTTACGGAGTGCGAGCTCGCCATTGTTGATAAGCCCGCGAACGTCTTGGCCACCCACAACCTTATGCAGCACTTCGCCATCGTTTCCATCAATAAAAAATAATGTAGGGAATGCCGATACGGGATATTTTTTGCGGAATTCTTTTCCTTCGCTTTCTTCAGCGTCAATTTTCATGTTGATGAATTTTTCATTAAAAAATTCACCTGCTTCCTGCTCTTTGAAGGTGGTAGCAGCCATTCGCTTACAGGGGCCGCACCACTTGGCATAAGCATCAACAAAAATGGGTTTGCCTGTTTTCGTTGATTCCTTAAGTGCTTCCTCCCAAGTACCATGGAAGAATTCGATGCCTTGGGCAGTCATTTGCGAAGCGAAAAGTAGTGTCAAAAAGAAAGAAAATAATATTCTCATGCTGTGATATGATTTGAAATTCCAATGAGGAACAAAATAAAGACCTAAAAAGATGTAAAGTCCACAATTGCCGTCGAACAAGGGACATTTTAACGTTTGTTTTGGATTCCAGAGGGTTGATACGAGATTTTTGATACCAAAAGTCAAGAGGTCGCTGAGTAAATCACTGGCCCTCCTTAAACTGCTTTACCAAATCTTCTGGGGACATTTCTACTACTTGCAAAAGTTGTTTTGCCTGCGTCGCCAAAGAATCATTGGGATAGGTTACCAGAAAATCATTGTAGTATTTGGCGGCCATCTTTGGATCTCGAATATCACTATCAAAGGTGAAGCCTTGCAGAAAAAGTGCCATAGGCGCTTTGGGGTGGTTCCCATATGTACGCCAAAGCTTCCCCCACAATTTGATAGCCTTTCCGTAGTCACCAAGCCCTCTTGCCACATCGCCTCCTTTGAATAGCACATCGGGAGTAGCTTTGTCATCAGGATACTTCTCTGCATACTGGGTCACCTTTTCCACAAAGTTTATTGCAACCTCTTGCTTTTTGGACACGTCTCCTGATTCTAGTATTTGCGATTCCAGTTTTTCGATTTCCTTGAGCAGGGCTTTACTTTTATCCTGAGCGCAGGAAATAACTGAGAGCAACATTAATGCTGTTAAAATCTGTTTAATTTTCATGCTTTACTTTTTATTTTGCGAAAATAGCACCTCTAATCGTATTCAGGTATTGAAAATTGGGTATTGACGATGACAGAAATTGCAAGCAAGTAGAACATTTATTAAGATAACTTATTGTTCATTTTCGGACAGCCTTCGTTCGGCCTTGCACATGAAATTATTTAATTTGACTTTATAAAATACTGATAAACAAAGTACTAAAGCAATGGCATGCCCGTTGCCAATCTATACACTAACCACCATTCACAGATAACTAATCACTAATACATGATTACCTTAAAAGGAATAGAACGATTTTATAAAAACGGCTTCAACAAAACCTATGTTCTGAGGAATATCGACCTGAACATAGCTGAAGGAGAGTTCATCACTATTATGGGGCCAAGTGGCGCAGGCAAATCGACCTTACTCAATATCATTGGTATGCTGGAAGAACCTTCTGGCGGCGAATACCACTTCTTTGATGAGCCCGTCCACAAGTTCAATGAACGTAAGCGCAATGAGCTGCACAAGCATTATATGGGTTTCGTGTTCCAAGCCTATCATCTCATTGATGAACTTACCGTATATGAAAACATCGAAACCCCCCTTCTCTACCGAAAAGTGAAAAGAGCCGAACGCCAGTCAATGGTCGCAGATGTGCTCGACCGTTTTAATATAGTTGGGAAAAAAGATTTGTTCCCCAGTCAGCTATCAGGTGGGCAACAGCAATTAGTCGGGGTGGCACGGGCAATTATTTCCAAACCAAAATTATTGCTGGCCGATGAACCAACGGGAAACCTCCACACCACCCAAGGCGAAAACATCATGGAACTGTTCAGGGAACTTCACAACGAAGGTGTGACCATCGTACAGGTGACCCATTCTGAAAAAAATGCACAATATGGTAGCCGCATTGTCAATTTGGTTGATGGCTGGGTGGATAGTGACGTGACGTTAAAAGATCCAATTGCTTCAAATGGTTAATTTAAAAGAGCGATGCTTCCTAAAAAAAGCATCGCTCTTTTAAATTAAATTTTCAATATTTTATATTCTGTAAAATTCAACTCCATTTTCTCAAAATCATTCGTCATCCCCAAAATAAAACCCCCGCCTCCAGCGCCACATATTTTTAATTTAAAATAATCGCTTTTTATTCCTTCCTTCCAAATTTCAGAAAAGCCATTCGGAATTAATTTATTTAAATAATTAAATTGAAAAGAACTAATAGAATTAAAATTTTCAAACAATACCTTCCACTGGCTATTTAAATAATTATTTATTGCCGAATCAACTACTGGCAAATAATTATTATTTAGCTTTTTTACAAAAGTGGATTCTTTATTTTTTTCTAAAAAATATTCAATAAAATAAGTCCCAGAACGCTCAATCCCAGTGTCCAGTAAAAATAAACGGAAAGGTTTTTTAAGTTCAGGCAAATCCACTTTATTTATTTCTGTTTTACTTAAGATGATAGCTTTATTTAAATAACAAATTAATGGGTCTGTTCCGCTACTCATGCCGTGAAAAAAACCTTCCATCTGCGAAAATGTTTTCTTCAAATTTGACAATCCTTTCCCTTCCCTTACCATACAATACCGGTCGAAAATCGCAGCAACTAAAGCACCTGAACTACCAGCTCCATACCCCACCGGAATATTTGATTTAAAAAATAAACCTTCAGATAATTCTTTTTTAAACCGGGCAATATCGAGCGGAATAAACAGCTGCGCTTGATTTAAATATTCAGCAAATTCCGTAAGCCGCATTTGTTTCCCCAACGAGCCTCCATTATTTATAAAGTCCCAATGCCCCGTATACAATGGTAATGGCATAGCAAGCGCCTGCGACCCAAGGTTCACGGTGTGTTCACCGAAGAGTAAGATTTTAGCTGGATAGTTTTTCACGAAATAAGTAAAAAGTAAAAAGGCAAAAGTAAAATAAGAGAATCAGGCAGGTTCCACTTTTTACTTTCTACTTTTGCCTTTTTACTTAAAAGAAATATGAACAGACAAGCTTATCGTCTCAAAGCAGGCAATGTACGCAATCTCAAAATAATAACTGAACCTCTGGCCGATCCAGCTGCTGATGAAGTTACGATCGAAGTAAAAGCCATCGGCCTCAACTTTGCTGATGTATTTGCCATTTGGGGGCTGTATAGTGCTACTCCAAAGGGGGAATTCACCCCTGGACTTGAATATTCAGGCGTCATTGCTAAAGTTGGAGCAGACGTTACCAATGTAAAACCTGGTGACCGCATTATGGGGGTCACTCGATTTGGCGGTTATTGCACCCATCTCAATATTGGTTCGCAGTATGCTATTCCATTGCCTGATAGTTGGTCTTTTGAAGAAGGAGCATCCTATCTAGTACAGGTGCTCACAGCTTATTATGGACTCAAAAACCTTGGCGGGCTGGAGGAAGGCAATACCGTGCTAATACATAGTGCTGCTGGAGGAGTGGGCATTCTTGCCAATCGCTTAGCAAAAAAAATGGGCGCTTTTACCATCGGTACTGTAGGTAGTTCTTCAAAACTTGATCTTTTGAAAAAAGAAGGTGTGGACAGAGGAATTGTGCGAGGAAATGATTTTGCCCAAAAATTGGATGAAGCTGTCGGAGACCGGGAATTGAATATTGTGATGGAGTGCATAGGTGGCAAAATATTGAAACAAGGCTTTGCCAAACTTGCGCCGCAAGGCCGGACTGTCGTCTATGGCGCAGCACAATACGCATCTAATGGAGACAAGCCCAACTACCTGAAATTGCTGTGGATGTTTCTTCGCCGCCCCATGATCGATGCGCAACAATTGGCAGAAGACAATAAGGGTATCCTTGGCTTCAACTTAATCTACCTTTATGAAAAAGCGGAGCTAATGCACCAGTTGCTCGCTGAAATAAAAGTACTCGATATTGGCAAGCCCAAGGTTGGGCATACTTTTAAGTTTGAAAAATTGCCAGATGCCGTGCGTTTATTCAAATCAGGGAAAACTACTGGCAAGGTAGTAATCACGACTTGACACCTTTTTAAACCATATTTTATGAAATACAAAATGATGTTCATTGATGCTCCCATTATAAAAACCAAACAAATGGGGATTCCTTTTCCCGAGGTTGATGGCCTCCGGTTTACAAAAGATATTGAAGCGGCCATTTTAGAAAAAGAAAGAGAGGGCTACGAATTGTTCAGCATGAATCCAGTCAATTCTGGCAAACCTAAAGAAGGAGTTACAGCGTTCAGCATCACTACAGGTATGATTCTCACATTTAAAAAATAATATGAGCCACAAAACGATGTTTATAGATGCCCCTTTGGTCAAAGAAAAAAAAACCTTTGGTGGTGGGTTGCAGGTCGTAAACGGCGACCAGTTTGCCCGATTGATTGATGCTGCTATACTGGAAAAAGAAAAAGAAGGCTATGATCTGTTGAGTTGTATGCCGATCCATTCTTCCAGTGTCCAAATGAGTTCAATCGCTTACGGCTTCACTTCTGGGGCTATTTTGGTTTTCAAAAAGAAAGTAGCGTGACAACCTTTATTTGCAAACCTTTCGATCAACTTACTTTACAGGAGCTTTACGACATCATGGTGCTCCGACAAGAAGTTTTTGTGGTGGAACAAGACTGCCCTTATTTGGATGCCGATGGCAAAGATCAAAATGCATGGCATTTAATGGGCAGGGATGCATCGGGAAACTTGGCTGCATACACCCGTCTAATTTCTAAAGGGGTATCATATGAAAAGTACCCCTCTATTGGCCGTGTAGTCACATCTCAAACTACCCGAGGCAATGGAATTGGTAAGGAGCTGATGTTACAATCACTGGCCTGGATGGAAAAACTATTTCCAAATGAAAGCATCAAGATTTCGGCACAATGCTACCTCGAAAAATTTTATACCGGGCTCGGATTTGAAATAGTTGGCGAGTCTTATCTTGAGGATGGCATCCCCCACTACCCAATGATCCGGCCAGCTTAACAATAATTTACCCTTCTCTATTTCAGCAGGTTTTTCAAAACACTTACCTTCGCAGCTTAATTTTCAGAGACTTGGGCATTTTAGGTTTCGGAAACTTGAATTGCCTTTAAACAACGATCCATACCACATGAGTAAAATTGATTTTTCAAAAATAGAAAAAGGCGTTTATGGCTACCTCGACGCTGCATTGAACGACGGCAAAATTGACAAGCAGAGCTATGATATGGCCAAGAAGAATACCATGGAGTTTATCAAGCTTTGGCTCACCGACAAGAACTTCCAAAAGCTTTCTCCCAATCTCGAAAAAGGCATCATGTCAGCTGTCAGAGCCAAAAAGTGGGAAGATATTGTGAATACTTTCCGCAAAAAAATGAGCTTCGGAACAGGCGGTATCCGTGGATTTATGGCGGGGGACCGTGACAGTATTATGAAATTGAAAAAGAAAGGCCTGGATGCTCCAATACTCAAAGGCCCGAATACAATCAACAATATTGTATTGCTACTGACCAGTGCAGGCGTTGCCAAATATGGAAAAGACAATGGCCTGAATAAAATAGTACTTGGTTATGACAGTCGAATCCGTGGAGGTGATTTTGCAGAAAAAATTGCAGAGTTGTTCTTGGCTTATGGTTTCACCATTTATCTATTCGATGAAGCTTGTCCATTTCCTGAAGTCACTTTTGCAATTCCGCACGTAAAAGCACACATGGGCATCCTGCTTTCTGCCAGTCACAATGACTACCGTTACAATGGATACAAACTTTGTGGCAGCAATGGTTCTCAGTTCGACCCAGACGAGCGCACCGATATGTACAATAACTATATCGCCAAGGTGACCTCAAAAGATATTAAACTCAAACCACTGGCCAAGGCTGGAAAAGGAAAAATTAAGTTTTTGGGCGGAGAAGCTCCACTGAAAGGATTCAATTATTATGGCCAGGACGTAATTAATATCCATGGTGCACACCGGGAACATATCAGACAATTTCTTTTACAGGATACTGAGGCGAAAAAGGACTTGAAAATTGCATTTTGTGCCTATCATGGCGCAGGCCGCAAAGCTGTTCCCAGGCTATTGAAGGACATTGGCTTCGACCACATTGATTCGATTCACAAAAATGGTCTCAATGACCTAGATGGATCTTTTCCATCTTTCAACAGTAATCCGGGCGAGGAGCAACAGCCCGATCCAGGAGACCGCCGTGCAGCGAAAATTGCTGTGAATGCTTATATCGATGAGTACGGCAAGAAAAAGTGGAACAACGTAGACATCCTGATTGGCACCGATCCTGATGCCGACCGCTGCGGAGTGACTGTAAAAGTTCCGAAGAATCAGCAGGATGTTTATAAAAATGATTACGCATTATTACCTGCCGATGAAGTTTGGGCTTTGCTGTTGTGGTACCGCCTTCAGTTTGATCCTACCTTTAAAAGAGAAGATGCATTTATTGTGCTGTCACATACGACTACCGATGCACTTACTTTGCTTGCAAAAAAATATGGCGTTGGTGTCATTCGCACATGGGTAGGCTTTGCGGCTCTTTCTTCTTCCGTTAGAGATAGCTGGGACGGGAAATTAGTAGAAGGTGTCACTGAGGGCCGCTTCAACACGAACGATGACCTCTCCCACATGGTAGTGCAAGATACATTCGAAATGGGCAAAGGGCGCTCCTATAACCTTGGAGCTTTTGAGCAGAGCAATGGTTTTTCATTGCTAGGCAATCCACCAAAGGATAAATTTTCGTTAGGTGAAAATGGACACGTCAGGGATAAGGACGGCACCTTTGCGGCCATCCTTGTAGCTGAAATTGCACAATGGGCAAAAGATCAAGGCACCAGCATTTTTGAACTGATCGATAAAAAGATTTTCCTCGATCCAGAAATTGGACTTTTCTACAACCATTATGAGCCAGATCCAATTGATGGTGAATATCCAGGGATTGAAGGTGATCGAATGAAAAAAGCCATTCTCCGTCGGGCGCTCGGTTATTTCCAAATCGCCAAAGCAGGAGGGCTAAAAATAGGTGGGCAGGAAGTAACGGACGTAGTAATGTACCGGACAGGTAAATACGACCACGTTTATCCACCTACACCAGACTGGATTTTCCCTGACGAAGGCATCCGTTTCTTTTTTGGCGACAAATTAAATCACCTTACGGTACGCCCTTCTGGTACAGGTAACTCATTGCGGTTTCATGTACAGATGCACACATTTGATGTGAAAGAGAAAAATATTGCTAAACAGAAAAAAGCACTCCGTAAAAAAGCACTTAGAATTACAAACGATGTGAGAAAAATTCTGGGTGCACCAAGGAGTAGCGAATTGGATTAATTTCTTTTTTAGAAAAAAATATAAAGCCTCGACATGTCATTTATGTCGAGGCTTTTTTTGTAGAAAAATTTGATTTAATTGGCAATTAATTTTTCGTACATTAATTTAATTTCAACAATAGTCGTTTTTATATTGAATTTCTCTTCGATTCTATTTTTTGCACCATTCCCAAGCATTATTCGGAGTTTTTTATCATGATATAATTTTAGGATTGCATCGGCAATAGCTTTGGGGTTCTTGGTCGAAACAATTAAGCCACTTTCATTATTTACAACAAGATTTTTATTTCCAGGAATGTCAGTAATTATTGGCGGAACGCCAAGTGCCATAGCTTCTATTACGGCTTTTGTTGTCGCTTCACCTTTTATAGATGACAAAATAAATGCGTCACTGGCCTTTACAATATTTAATACATCAGTCCGATATCCAAGAAAATATATTTTATTTTTATTTGGGAAATAATTTATTAATTCAATATTTTTTTTATTTCCCAATTTATTTCCAACCAACAATAAATTAATTGGCAATTCTTTTGGGATATGGTTCATGGAATTTAATAAATAAGAAATTCCTTTCATTGTCCGATTATTCGCCACATTTATCACCCAAAATTCATCTGCTGGAATATTTTCTAATCCATTTCTATTAATTGAATTTATATTATTATACCAATTCAAATCATGTCCTTTATTAATTGTTGTAGGAACATTTTTTTTAAACAATTTTTGCCGACGGATATGCTCTTCGATTGATCTTGCAATGCACCATATTTTATCAACCTTTGGATGTAAATATTTAAAATAGGCAGTTGGATCGAACCAATTAATATTTCCTGTATATCCGCGATATAAAACAATTTTAACTGGCAATTTTTTCGCAGCCTGTATCCCATTGATAATAGCCTTGCTATTGAATAAATGCAGTATATCGTGCTGCCCGTTTATCAGCTCAGTTTTAATTCGGTTTATTTCCTTTTTATCCAGCTTTTTTTCTGGATGAAAATCGATAACTCTAATTCCGGCCGCTTTAAATTTCTTACAATATTCAGCGTCACCATAAGTCATTATTTCAACATCTACCCCCAGTTTTTTCAACCCAATAAATAATTCAGCCTCCGGTCTTACGGAAACGGTCTCTCTATAATTGCTTATGACTAATATTTTCATGAATAATTATTGTACATGCGGGGCATCCCAGCTATTGGTTACAATTAGTTCACCTTTTGAGGTTTTGAAAAATGGGAAATACATTTTCTTTTCCCTGCCCCCACAATTCACGCAAAAGTAGAGACCCGAGCTGATTTAAGCATTCGCCTTCTGGCATATTGGTAGGCTAAACAGATTTTGGTATGGTTAACAACACATTGCTTTGGCTCAGAGCGAGCTTTACTGAAGAAATTAATGGAGTTGGCCTTTCTCTCAGTTTTCTTAAAAAAGACTGGAAGCTGAGGATATAAAAGCAACTCCTATCTTTGCGCATTCAAATATCCAAAGCAGCCCATTGGGCAAAATACATCAAACAAAAATGAGAATATTACTCCTCGGCAGTGGCGGAAGGGAACACACTTTTGCCTGGAAAATAAATCAAAGTCCACTTTGCGAAAAACTGTTCGTTGCCCCCGGAAATGCTGGGACAGCAGAACTTGGTGAAAACGTTGAGCTGGACATTATGGACAATGAAGCCATTTATGACTTTGTGGTGGAACATAGTGTCGACATGGTGGTGGTAGGCCCAGAAGCACCATTGGTAAATGGTGTCTGGAATTACTTACGAAAAATGCGGAGCACTTCGCATGTGACCGTGATTGGCCCATCTATGCAGGGAGCAAAACTGGAAGGCAGCAAGTCTTACGCAAAACGGTTCATGCAAGAATATGGCATTCCCACGGCAGGTTACCGGGAATACCACTCTAACAAGGCACAAGCCGCGATCAATTTCGTTCGCAAAAAAGCAGTGCCGCCGATAGTTTTAAAAGCGGATGGCCTCGCAGCAGGCAAAGGCGTCGTCATCAGTCCAACGGCAGATGAAGCTGAAGCGGAAATACTTGCCATGCTCGGCGGCAAATTTGGAGAGGCTAGCAGAAAGGTCGTCATAGAGGAGTTTCTTTCAGGCATTGAATTCAGTGTGTTTGTGCTTACCGATGGGAAGTCATATAAAATATTGCCCGTAGCTAAAGATTACAAACGTGTGGGCGAGGGTGATACAGGGCCAAATACTGGTGGAATGGGCGCCGTTTCCCCGCCTCCTTTTGTTGATAAAAAAATGATGCAAAAGGTGGAGGATCGAGTCGTGAAGCCAACTATCCGTGGATTGCAGGATCGAGGCATCCAATATCAAGGCTTCATTTTTCTGGGACTCATCAGTGTTGAAGGTGAGCCTTTTGTCATTGAATACAATTGCAGGATGGGCGACCCTGAAACAGAAGTAGTGCTTCCGAGGTTGAAAAACGATCTGGTCGAACTTTTTGCAGCTATCCGAGGCGGACATTTGGATAAAATAAAAATAGAAGAAGACAAACGCGCCGCAGCTACGGTGGTACTTACATCAGGCGGCTATCCTGACAGCTATGAAAAAGGTAAAGCAATTTCTGGTGTTGACAACGTAAAAGAAAGCATCGTTTTTCATGCTGGAACAAAAGCTATCGGTGGAAAAGTAGTTACTAATGGTGGCCGCGTAATGGCCATCACTTCTTTTGGCGATTCTTTCCATGAAGCATTAAAGCGCTCGAACAAGAATGCCGAATTGATTGATTTCGACGGGAAAAATTATCGGAAGGATATTGGCTTTGACTTGTAAAAGAGAGGAAGAAAGGGTGATTTTGTTGTTTCCATAAAGCAATTTTTAGCAAAAACTGCTTTATGGAAACAGCAAAAATTGTCTTTTTAATAAATATTCCGGCAGTCTGTTTTATTTTCTTACCCCTCCCTGACAATGCGAATCCCTTTAGCTCGTAATTTTGTTGCCGATATATTTTATGAAAACAAAAAACACCCGCCATGAAAAAAGCATTACCCTTCATTTTTACCTGCTTCTCTATTGTCCTTTTTTCACAAGAATATATTGAGGTCACTTACGCAAATAGTTATTCACAACAAGCATTTTATCGCCTGGCCGATGACGGCACTACCAATATTGATAACGATAGCTGGGAAATAGCATTGTCGATTACTGGTTCCGGGATATTCATCAACGAAACAGCTGAAGTTTTTGCAGTGGAGAATGCTTTATACCTGGCACCTACGGGAAATTTTGAAGATGTTGTAGGTATCAATATGTTATCCGATCGCATATTCAACAACGAAAAAAGCTGGGATGATGGCGGATTCAATAGCCCCAAAGATGAAAATGATCCAAATGATACAGGATGGGGCATCTATGACCCTATGACAGGTGCAACGAACGGCAATCGAGTTTTTGTAGTGCGTTTAAAAAATGGCAATTACCTAAAATTGCAAATTTCACTCGACCAAGGCATTTATACAGTCAGATATGCTGGGTTGGATGGAAGCAATGAAACGACTGTGAACATTGATCAAGCTGATTTCTCAAACAATCATTTCGCCTACCTTTCTTTGATTTCCGGCCAAACATTGGACAATGTGCCAAGTGATTGGGACTTACTATTTACAAGATATTCCGCACTACTTGATGATGGCAACGGCGGAACCACAAACATAATGACAAGTGGAGTCCTTTCGGCACCGGGAGTCGAAGTTGCTGAAGCAAGAGGCTTCAATCCTGATGATGTTGAATATTCCGTTTATATGGATTCGCTCGGATCCGAGATCGACATCATTGGTTTTGACTGGAAAGATTTTGACAATGTATCCTGGACCCTGGCCGATGATTTGGCATTTTTTGTTAAAAATCCAGTAGGCCAAGTTTGGAAATTAGTGTTTCTCTCTTTCGGTGGCTCTAGCACTGGGAATGTTATTTTCGAAAAAACGCCCATCCTGATAGACGCTGTTACTGAACCCAGTGCATTTGACAGCTTTGGTGTTTTTCCAAATCCACTAAGCGAGTTTTCTACTGCTGTATTTTCAATAAAACAACAAGGAGAAGTTGAGCTGAGAATGACCAATTCCTTTGGCCAGCAAATATGGGCCGGGAAACAAAATGTAGATGCCGGACTTAACGCTGTAGCATTGCCGCATTTGGATATACCATCAGGAATCTATTATTTGTCAGTGCATTTTGGAGGAGAAATTTTAACAAAAAAGGTTAGCAAATAAGCTGCTATTTCTCAATAATCACAAGATTCCTATCTACACTCAGTCCTGTAAAAATGCCAATGGCGTCACCTTCTACATTTGAATTGATGGCTGCTGGCTGGCCAAATGGGTTTCCATTTGCATCTACTGCGAAAAATATACTTTCTAGGAAGTCATAATACTCCCTATCAATATGAAAAATGCTGTTGATGACTGTATCGCCTTCCCTAAAATCGTAGCCGCTGCCAAAAACGATAATATTATCGTCCACAAAATCATCATTCGTTGTGAAGTCCTGATCGGGAATGGTATCCAATGAGCCTATGTGCAACATCCTGCGGTAATAATTATCTTCAAGAGGATTTTCCGTAAGATAGGTCAATACCCGTGCAACAGAATCTACTTCAGAGCTGAATTCGACCACAACGCTATCTATAGGCACGATTGGGAGAATTTGCGTTTTTGCAAAAACCTCCCTTCCGTCTTTGGTTTTAATGTTGAGGGTAAATTCACTTTGCGTATCATTCGGGACAATAGAAGAGCTGAAATAATTGAAGATTTTTCCAGTCTCGAAATTGAAATAAATCTGGTTTGACAACTCAATAATTTGACCATTGTATTGTATTGAAACTTCAGCACTATCTTCTAAAATATTTTCAATAAACTCAAAATCATCTAGTGGAATAGGGTCAAAATAAGCTGCACTTTTGGTAAGTGCCAAAGCAAACGGTTCACCTGGTTCCAGATAACATTCTACCACTATTTGGCTTTCATAAATAGGCAGTTCAAGGTCAATTTCTTTTTCCAGTCCGCCACAAGAAAAAAGGAACATGATGAAAGCGCTGATATATAGATAAATTACGTTTTTCATTTTTTGTCAAAATATTAAAAGTGAAAGAGTAGATCTGAAGTTGTTTAAAATTTAAAATTCCATGTTACAGACCCAAGAATCGGAAATAAAGAAACCTGTTTTGCAGCGATGCGAACGGGCACTTCTACTATTTGTCCATTTGTATTCATGCCAGTATCGAACTCTGGTTCAAGATAAAGGAAAAAGGCATTTCTTCTGTTGGTCAAGTTATACACACTAAGTGTCAAATCGCTTTCTCCCCATTTTGGGAAAAATTTATATACCAAGCCCAAGTCGGCTCTGAAGAAAAAAGGTAACCTGACCGTATTGCGATCTCCATATATAGGAGTGACTGATTCAACTTCTCCGCCATATACATCCTGAAATGTAAATCTTCCTGCAGCCAGCCAGGCACGGTCACCACTTCCATAAACAGCCGTACCTGAAAGCGTCCAGCGTTTGCCGATGTCATACATGAGTACCAGCGAAAAATCGTGCAATCGATCATACCTTGGTGAAAAAGTAGTCTCGGTGCTAAAGTCACGAAGGCTTTCAATTTCTTTGAAATTTTCCAACCGCGTCAAAGCCAAAGTATAACCAACCCAACCCCTCAAAAGACCCTCCTGTTTTTCGATCCCCAACTCCATCCCATATCCATATCCTTCCCCAATAGCAAATTCGCCCTCCAGGTTGTTATTTGCGAAAAGCTGTGCTCCATCAACAAATGCCACCTTTCTATCAAGCCATTTATAATAATATTCATTGGTCAACAAATATTGGCCACCAAGTAAATATTCAAACCCGACCGCAATCTGATCGGAGCGCTGTGGCTTGATTTGCCTTGTCGTAGGATACCAAACATCAGTCGGAAGGGCAATGCCATCGGTTGCTATCAAGTGCAGGTATTGAAACATGCGGGCATAACTGCCCTTGAATGAAAGGTTGGGGTTCAAATTGTAGAGCGCAGCTATACGGGGTTCTATTCCAAAGTCATAATTGCCGTCGTTGGCAAAACCTGAAAGCCTAAGGCCTGTATTGATTTTCCAGTGCGCCCCAATGCTCATTTCGTCAGCGGCATAAAGTCCAAAAGAAGCCCCGTTGTAATCGTCGCCACTTGAAAAAGAAACTTCACCGTCATCGCTACCAGCTTTCAAGCGTGCTACACCAAACTTGTGGCGGGTTACATTGCCACCAAAACGCATGGTGTGGTCATTGTTCAGGGCATAATAAAAATCCGTTTTCAAATTGGCATCCTGCACATCTGAGCCGATTTCAAATGAGAATCCTTCCACTTTTGTTTCGATATTATATTCATAATCCGAGTATGTAAAAGTGGTATTGGCAAAGAGTTTCGGGGAAAAGACATGATTCCAACGAGCAGTTCCAGTGGCATTTCCCCAATAAAAATCAAAGTCGAAAAAATCACCATCGAAGCCAAAAACATCTCGGCCAAAATAGCCGCTCAGAAATAATCTGTCCTTTTCACCCAAAGTGAAATTTGTTTTGACATTCAAGTCATAAAAATAATAATCGGGGATGGGGTCGTATTCCGGATCATTTTCATTTCGCCTATTGACTTCTCTCGTAAAAAGATCCACATAAGTTCGTCTGCCGGAAACAATAAATGAAGATTTTTCTTTTTGGATAGGCCCCTCCAGCGTTAATCTGGATGTTATGAGCCCAATACCTCCTGTGCCTGAAAATTTACGATTATTCCCTTCCTTCATCCGCACATCTATTACAGAAGAGAGGCGACCACCATATTGAGCAGGAAAGCCCCCTTTGTAAAGCTTAAGATCTTTAATGGCGTCCGTATTGAAGGTGCTGAAAAAGCCGAAAAGGTGATTAGAGTTGTAAACAACGGCTTCATCAAGAATAATAAGATTCTGGTCATTGCTTCCTCCCCTGACGAAAAGCCCTGTGACACCTTCAGATCCAGAAGGAATGCCTGGCTTAAGTTGAATGGTTTTTAAAATATCTGTTTCACCAAGAAACGCAGGAATGACTTTTACTTCTTTGGTGCTCAATTCTTCAACACTCATTTCAGTCGAGCGGATTTTTTCTTGGTAAGAATTTGCCTTAACAACGACTTCTTCTAACTGGAGACCTGTCCCCAGTTCTACATTGAGTTTTACATCTGTTTTTGGTAAAATTTTAAACGAAGTAGATTGAAAGCCCACATAACTAAAATCAATGGTAAGAGAGTCCGAGCCTTGTGGGATCGTAAGCGAATAGAAGCCATACTCATTGGTGGAGGTGCCACTTTGGGAAAAAGGTTCATAAACAGTGGCTCCAATTAGTGTTTCACCATTGCCAGCATCGATTATAGTACCGCTGACATTTATGGTTGACTCCTGCCCCTGAATACATGGGATGAACAAAAAGGGGAGAAATAGTAATAGCAGGTTTTTTATTGACATAACAGAGGTTTTGGATATAAGAGCGTTGACGTTTAAGCTTTTATGGATTACGACCTGTAAGAGCAAGTTTATATGAAGTTTTTACGAAACGTAAAACGACCAAGAACGATGCTTCCCTCCTCAACTATCTACAAAAGGAATAGTTTTTTCTATTAATAGATAAATAAGCCGTTTGGCTTGCATCTCCCCGAAATAAGATTCTCATAAAATTAAAATTCTGGTGTAACTAGCTGCACGAATTATAACTTTGCGATTAACTGAATTTGAATTTTTCCTTAATTCGTGCAACTAAACAATAGATACCTAACCCTCTATTGAAACCAAAATTTAATTGAAAGCTCTTTATGTTTGATTTCTCATACATCGCCACCAATACTGAAAACCCGACCTTCCTCACCATTCTATTCACGGTGATGTTTGCATTTATCATGTCGGTCATCATCGCTTTTACATATGATAAAACCTCAAGACAGGTTGCCCGTCCCGACAATTATATCCAAGCGATCATATTGATAGCAATAGTGGCAGCGACTGTGATGCAGGCAATAGGTGACAGCTTGGCGAGAGGGCTTGGAATGCTGGGGGCACTGTCGATTATCCGATTCCGCACCACACTGCGCAACCCAAGGAACATTGTGTTTATGTTCAGCTCATTGGCAGCTGGAATCGCTTGTGGTGTTGGGGGTTACGTGATTGCATTCGTTGGTACAATTGGATTATGCGTATCCGCATTTTTACTGCGCCTTACTCCTTTTAGCAAGCGGCAACATTTGATCGGGACACTTCAATTTGAGCTGCCTAATGGATCTGATGACTTGGCTAAGGTGGAGCAAATACTGCAGCAATATTGCGACAAATCTTCTATGGAAAGTTATCGGCTTTTTAGCAGTGAAGCCAAACTCAATTTAGTGGAATATCGATATCAGGTTAAAATGAAGAAAGATTTAGAGGGCTGGAACCTGGCCAACGAACTTAAATTGTTGGAAGCAATCTCGGCAGTACGGCTGCGCTTCAGGGACACTATGGACATCATATAAAAGGATGAAATGAAGAAAATTAACATCATATATTTTGCTTTGATACCAGTACTAGTTGGTGCGTTTTACATCAATTGGAATTATGCCCGTCACACGGCTATGTTTTATGGTTTTGCCGAAAACAAAGACACAGAGATCAACCATAACCACCCTGTCCAAATTGAAAAAATATATGTTATTCCCGGCCAGTTTGTCAACGAAGGAGATTTGTTGATGCACGTTACGCATTCAAAGTTTGAGATACGGATGAATGATTTATCGTATGACATCGATGCAATCAAACTGAAAGCTAATGAACGGCGGTCAGAGATTCAAAGAACGATGCGAAAACTGGAAAATGAGCGGATTACCAAAGTAGCAGATATAGAAAGCAGAATACAAAAACTGCAAGCTGAAATTGACCTGAATCAGTCTTTGTTAAAGGATTTGAAAAGCATAGAGGTTGGTGGAGAAAATATCGGGAAATCGCCCAATGAAGTACGCATGGAAAGTCTCCGCCAAGAGCTTGATTTGACGAATAAAACCTTTGACTTACAGCTCAACCAATTGAAAGAAGAGTTGGCAGTGGTAAATGCACCACATGATGTAGAAAGAAGCAAGTTGGAAACCGAGCGGAATTTTTACCAAGAAGAAAAACGGAAACTTTCCATCCTTGCCCCTAAAGATGGTTTGATTGGCAACATCCATTGTCTGGAAGGTGAAAACAAGTCTTCCTTCTCCACCTTGATAACATTCTATGAAAGAAACCCTACTGAAGTGAAAGGATATGTACACGAAAATCTTATTGTGCATGTAAATGTTGGTGACACATTGGAAGTCTCTTCGATTTTGCATCCGGAACATAAGGGATATGGTATCGTGGTTGGACTTGGTTCAAGGATCGTTGAGATTCCAGAACGATTGAGGAAAATGCCTGATATAAAAACTTATGGCCGAGAAGTTCTTATCCAGATACCTCCTGAAAATCCATTTTTGCAAAAGGAAAAAGTTGTGTTGAATTTTTTGAACCCCGAAGAAATTCCTTCAACCCGTTTGTCGCCATTCTCCTCTAAAAGCAAATCAGCAAAAGCGCTCAGCCAAGAAGCAGCCAAACAAAAATGAGGATAAAGAAAAACAGCAATTATTTATGTGGTCTTCTCTCATCAGGGCGTGGGATTGGATATGGCGTTTCAAAATTAGTAGCGGCGATGGCGCTGATTTTATTTCCATTAACGATAAATGCTCAGTCCATTGGGATTGGCGAATTCCTCTCCGCTGCTAAATCGTCACAAGAACTTCAGTTGCACCAGCGCAAATTGGATTATTTACAAAACAACGACCACAGCATGCCCTGGGCTGATCAATTGGAATTCAGAACAGAAACGGACGAAATGGATTTTGGTAGGCAAGAATACTTGTCCCGTTTCCGCTTTAATTCAAAATCTGAAAGAAAGGCACATGAAAAAATTCACGGAGCCAACATTCGATCTGAAGAAATTGAAAGTTCATTGATCCTCTCCGACTTACTTTTGGATAGGTATTATTTAATACTGGATTATTTTGTGTTAAATAAAAAAATAGCAATTAAAAAAGAGGAACATGAAATCGCATTGGACAAAATAAAAGTCCTCAGGAAAAAAGGAATTAATTCGAGTGATGATTTCAATCTAAGAGAATTGTTGCGGGCAGAAGATGATGAACACACATTAGAACAAGAAATATTAGAATTAAAAGGAGAAATAGAATTTAATAAAATTGTAATCTTTGGAACTCCTGACATTGACGAAAAAGAAATTGACGCCAATGACTTTATTTCTATAGAAGAAGTAATACAAAAATTGGAGCAATTGCAAATTCTGTCAACAGATAATCCAGCGGTGCTTAGACGCCAAATTAATATTGAAAAAAATGGCTTTGAATATGATTTAGATAAAAAGGGAAATGATTGGAAGATAGACTATATGCAGTTCAAATACGCTGGACGGGAAAAATTAGGATTTGGCCGTGAATGGTCGTTTGGACTGGGAATGGAAATACCCATTAAAGAAGCGAACAGATTAGACAACAACGAATATCAATTGGAAAAAATAGACCTTGAAAATAGGTTGGCACTGGAAAAAACATCAATTCAAGAACAGGTGCTAAAAACCTCACTTGAATTAAATTCAAAAATCGAACAGCTTGGACTTATTGAACGCCAATTGCAAGAAAGCCAATTATTGTACTCGTCTGAAAATTACGCTCAACATAAGGATGTCGATCCAATTGTATTGCTAAATATTAAGTCCTATTTATTAAAAAGAGAAATGGACAAACAAGGAGTTGAAGAGGATATTTATTCACTGTATCTTGAATTGATAGAATTAACTGGCAAAGTCACAGAAATACCTTTACGGAATTATTTTTCAAATAATTGGGATTTACTTGAAAATTAATTCAATTTTATTTCATTCCATTTATCGCCGTCAGCATAAATAAACACGGCATCTTCCGTTGCTTCTTTTATTTTTATTTCACATGCTTTGGGCAATGTTTTAAAGATATATTTTTCAGTTTCGTAACCTCCTGTTCCAATCCCGTTTCGCCACCACCAATTTCCCCATTCGTGAAATTCCAAATTTATTGTGCCGATTGAGTCAACAGTCGCAGACAAACCATCATTGGGAGTATTTAAATTATATTGCGCTATTTGGTAAAACTTACCGGTGGCGGGTTTGTTGCCAATATATTTTAGCGCATGATTTAAAGCGAGGTCTTGTCTTGAAAAATCTTTGAACATTGGAATGCCTTTGTAATTTTCCGGAAATGCGAGCACATAAATCTCAGAATTTTTTTCCCACCTAAAATCGTGTAACAGCCCATTAAATACAGCTGTGCTATTTTTCCAATAACTATTCAATTGAACAGTAAAAGAAAGCGAAATCACAATGCTTAAAACATAGAATCCGTATCGTATTCCTCTCTCGAAAAATTGCAATAAAGCAACTAAGCCAGCAAAAAAGAATAGAGAAGCTAAATACCCATATCGGTCATTTTCACCGTGGAGCACCCATGCAACAAATAAATTACTAACTGGAGCAATCGCCAGAAAGAACAAAGAAAATGTGAGCCATAAAGTAGCTAACTTAAATTTGATTTTCTTAAAAAAAATGATTCCTGCAAAAAACAAAATCACAGCAATTAGAATAAAAAAAATCGCAGAAGTAGGCGAATCACAAAAGGCAATAAATGATTCTTTTGCAGCATGGTTCCAATCCCGCCAATAGATTAAGTATTTGGTAAAATATTTTAGCGCATTTGATCCTATATCGCCAATATTGAAATTGAGATGTACGCCTTCACCATAATGGCCGACCCAACCACCGAGCAACAATTTATTTAAAATAAAATAGAATGGAATCGCCACAAGGTAAGGCACGATAGCTACTACTTTTTTTATTTTGTAGCTTCGTTCAGAAGCAATTTGATGCTGCCAGAAAAGGAGTATGGCAACCATAAAAGGCAAACTCAGTGCTAACTCAAACGTAAATAAGGCAACAACAAAAAACGCAAGTGAATAAATATATTGTCGGTTATTTTTTTTGTCTAAATATTTTATAAAAAACAAAAGAGAGGAAAGCATACAAAATGTGCAGAACAGAAAGTTAAAACAGACTTTCCAAACCACCGTTTCCACATTATAGGGATTGACAAGAAAAAGAAATGCTGCCATTAAAGCAGGGACTGAAATATTGAAAACAAAAGGAATAGTGTCTGTTTCTTTAAATATATTTTTTATCAGCTGGTAACCTAAAAACCCATTGACTATGTGCAGAGATGTGAAAACCAAATACCAGGGTAGAGGATTCGTATTAAATAATTTATTGAAGAAGTATAGGAAAAAATTGGTGACTTGATGTAGCGCTGGAAATCCAAAGCAGTTCAAAAAACCAGAAAACGGGGCATCCTCCAACCTCTCCAAAAGCCCAGTAAAATCAGTCACAAAACCCGATTCCCAAGTATTGCTGTAAAGCAAATGAACTGCAACAAAAAACACAGCTAATACGGTTGCGTTTTCCCGGAAATTGGTTGTATTGGATTCTATATGCATTGGATTTTTCGGCTTGGCTACAAGTTTTTACTTTTGAGCCTCATTTTACAAAACTGAACATCAATAGCCGGAAAAATAGGAAGTTGAATCATCATGCGCTTTTTTTTAATAATAATTTGTTTGCTTTTTTTTCACCAACCCAGCACTGCCCAGTACAGTGCAAAGGGATCGGTGGACAGTACCTACATGATGATAGGCGATCAACAACTACTTCATCTGGAAGTTGTTTACCCCGCTGGGACTGATTTGCTGCCTTTGGTTTTCAAAAGAAATTCCGATGATGCCATTGAATTTCTTGCCCAGACAAAATGGGATACCGTCTCAGCTGGCAGCTCCGTGAGGATAAAGAAAAACATCTTATTTACTTGTTGGGACTCTGGCTATCAGGCTGTACCGGCCATTCCTGTTGTTTTTCTTGAGAGTGGAGAGAAGGATACTGTTTATACTAGAGAAATTCCAATTGAAGTGATGGTTCCGCCAGCCGATTCTATTTTAGCGGATATCAAACCTATTATTGAAGAGCCAATTGTCTGGACAGATTATATACCGGAATTGAGTGTAATCGTTCTTTTGCTTTTGGTAGCATTGGTCTGGTTCATAGCCAGTAAAATAAAAACCGAAAAGGAGTTGCCCCCGCCCCCGCCGATAATTATTCCTCCATATGAAACTGCTTTCCAAAAACTTAAAAAATTAAAGGCTTCAAAGCTTTGGCAGCAAGGACAAGTGAAAGAATATCATAGTCAATTGACCCATATCATTCGGGAATATTTGGAAGGAAGATATGGCGTAAAAGCATTGGAACAAACGACCGATGAGATTTTGGGGCAAATGAAAATTGAAATGTTCGACCCTGAACTGACCGAAAAAATGACAACCCTCCTTCAAACTGCAGACCTTGTTAAGTTTGCGAAAGCTGAACCGCCAGCAGAATATCATGCAAGTGCATTAGAGCTTGGGGAGGAATTTGTAAGAGTTACAAAAAAGGTAATTGAAAGCCCTGATCAAACCACACAAGAATATAGCGAAGAGTAAAATGGAAGAAAGTAGCCCCACTTTATACTTTAACCTTTTTACTTTTTACTTCAAACAAGCCCGATGTTAAACAGCATCAATTTTTTACATCCTTGGTTTTTCCTTTTGCTATTGGTGCTGCCAATGGTCGCTTACTGGCGCTATAGGCAGAGGGGGCTGCATTATGCAAGCTTGAAAATGCCAACCTTACAGGCCGTGAAAGAGCTGGGTTCGTGGAAGGTTACTTTGCAAAAATGGCTGCCCTTGTTTCGGGCGCTTGCTTTTATAGCGTTGGTGTTTGCACTGGCTCGCCCGCAACTCACCTTAAAAGAGGAAAACGTGACAGCAGATGGTATTGATATTTTTCTTGTGATCGACCTGTCGAGCAGTATGTTGGCTCAAGACTTTAAGCCAGACCGGTTGGAAGTGAGCAAAAGGGTGGCATCTGATTTTGTGGACAAACGGAAATATGACAGAATCGGTTTGGCTGTGTTTGCTGGGGAAGCATTTACTCAGTGCCCGCTCACCACTGATCACAATGTGTTGAAAGATTTTATCAGTGAGTTGCGCTGCGGATTGCTAGAGGATGGCACCGCAATAGGAATGGGACTTGCGACTGCCGTAAATCGAATTAAAGATAGTGATGCTGAGAGTAAGGTGGTGATTTTGCTAACGGATGGTGTGAATAATGCAGGATACGTCAAACCACTCACCGCCGCTGAAATTTCCAAAGAATTTGACGTGAAAGTTTACACCATTGGTGTGGGTACGGAAGGAGAAGCATTAGCCCCGATCAGCCGCCGCAGTGATGGTCGTTACCAATTTGGCCGTACAAGAGTGGAAATAGATGAAGCCCTACTCACGCAAATTGCTGAGATGACCGGAGGCAAATATTTCCGTGCGACTAATGAACAACGCCTCGAATCTATTTATGCCGAAATTGACCGATTGGAAAAAACGGAAATCGATGTGACCACCATCAAACGGTACAGCGAGGAATATTACAGATTTGTGTGGATAGCGCTAGCGTTGTTGGTTTTGGAAATGCTATTACGATTTACTGTGTTGCGGAGCATTACGTGAAAATTTACTTTCCCAAGAGTTTTTTAATGCCTTCCTTAAATATTTCCAACAATAAATCTACCTCTCTCAAATGGGTGCGAAAACATAGAATCGCTATGCGTATCCAATACACCCCGTCAATGGTTGTTGAAGAGACGAAAATGCGGCCATCAGATTGCACATGTTCGAGTAGCCTTGCATTAAATTCATTGGCATCTCCCTCATTAGGTAAGTAGCGATAGGTCGCCACCGATAAGTCTGGGTATGGCCCAACCTCGAATCCGAGCTTTTGTATTTCCTCATAAAAATAGCGGGTCAACCAAATTTTTTCTTCGAGTGCAGCTTTGAAAGGGGCAATACCATAGAGCTGCAATGGCAACCACATCCGAAGTCCTCGCCAGTGCTTGGTCAACTCTGGAGAAAGGTCGGCGGGGTTGTATTCCTCGGTGGCAGACAGGGTGTCCTGCATGTAACTGGCGCGGTAGTAATGGCTTTCCATTTGAGCTTTCACATCTTTTATCAAAACAGCGCCGAGGCCATAAGATAAGAACAGCCCTTTGTGCGGATCGATGGCCACTGAATCTGATCGTTCAATCCCTTTAAAAGTGTCCTTGATTGTTGTGCCATCAGGATTGTCGACATCGGCCAAAATGAAAAAACCACCATAGGCCGCATCTACATGAAACCAAAGGTTGTGTTTTTCACAAATGTCAGCCACAGCATCAAGGGGATCCATGGCACCAGTGTCTGTAGTGCCGGCAGAAGCCACTACCAAGAATGGATATCGCCCTTCCGCCACATCGTTTTCAACCAGTTCAGCAAGCGCATTGGCATCCATTCGGAATCGTTTGTCCATCGGCACATTCCTTACAATTGCCTCCCCCATACCGCCAATTCGAATGGCTTTATGTACACAATGATGCACCTGCTCCGTCAGGTAGATCACCGATTGCCGGACCTTGTCAGTTGTTATTTTTTTAGAATCCCTGGCGGTCACAAACGCAATTAAGTTGGCGATAGAGCCTCCACTGGTAAGATTGCCAAGTGAGCCTGCCGGATAGCCGACCACCTCACACATCCAGCGGATAAGCATGTTCTCCATGCGCACGGCGTTCGGTCCGCCGTAAAAAATGCCGCCATATTCATTGGTCACGGCAGCGAGATAATCTCCCAATGCTGTTGGATAAATGCCTCCGCCTGGAATATAGCCTAAATGTCCACCAGATGCTGGGTTCAATCCATCATTCGGAAGATGCTTTTTCAATGTACTTAAAAGCTGTTCGATAGGTTTTGGTTTGCCGTCAATTGGCAGATCGAGTAGCCCAGAGGAAGGTTCATCCAATTTTACGTATGCTTTTCTGGTAGGCAGGCTATCCACATAATCGTGGGCGTAGGATTGAACAGCCTTGGCCCAATGGTCTCTTTTGTCGGGAGTAGGTTCGAGTGGCTGAGAGTCTTTTTCGAGTTGGAGTATTTTGTTCCGCATGAAATGATTTTTGAAAGTAGAAGGTACAAATAGAACCAATTTGGAAGAGATTGCCAAATGAAAATATTTTTCAAAAAAATAGCCGACAAATCACCTAATAAGAACAACGGCCAACTGGATTTGTCATATATTTACACCCACACCTACCGACCATTTCCCAGAATTATTTTGGTCATTAAAGAATGTACATGAGCCACTAAGTATACAGGAGTTCTGTATACCCATTAGCTTTTGGATTTTATATAAAAAAGTAAGTTGGCATTCCGCTTATATAGTCATGGCTGCTTTCTTATTTTATTTTTTAACCAAATAATTTTATAAAAATGAGTACACAAGAAATCGCAAACCGACTGGTAGAATTATGCCGTAAAGGCGACTACGAAACCTGTTACAAAGAATTGTTCTCACCCAACGCTGTCAGTATCGAACCCGACCACGCACCAGGTCCTCAACGGGCAGAAGGCATGGAAGCGATCAAAAAGAAAGGCGAAGCTTGGAATGAAATGATCGAAGAAATGCATGGGGGCACCGTGGGCGACCCTATTGTTGCCGGGGATCATTTTTCCTGTGCCATGATGGTAGATTGGACGATGAAAGGAATGGGAAGACAGAAAATGGAGGAAGTCTGCGTATACAAGGTAGAAGATGGGAAAGTGGTTTCGGAGCAGTTTTTTTACTAAAAGAAATGCAGGTACAGACTTGAAGTCTGTACCTGCAAATTTTTATCAATTACTCAACATCACAGGCATCACGAGCATCAAAATCTCCTCTCCTTCTGTCTCCTCTACCGGCAATAAGATGCCAGCCCTTGAAGGTGTTGAAAGTTCCATTTTTACTTCATCCGATTGCAATACGTTCAGCATTTCTATCAGGAACTTGGCATTGAACCCAATGGTCACAGGCGATCCCTCATAATTGCAGGAAAGCTGCTCATTGGCCTCGTTGGAGAAGTCAAGATCTTGGGCTGAAACAGTAAGACTATCTGGTGAAATATCAAGGATTACCTGATTGGTTGTTTTGTTAGCATAAATAGCAATCCGCTTGAGTGAACTTAACAGGTCTGTTCGCTTAATGGATAGCGTATTTGGGTTGTCTACAGGGATGACAGCGTTGTAGTCAGGATATCGGGCATCGATCAAGCGGCAGACAAGGTGTGTATTTCCAAAAGTGAAAAAGGCATTGGCCTTGTCAAAAGAGACATTTACCTCTCCTTCTTCAGGCAAGGCATTTTTCAACAAATTCAACGCTTTTTTAGGGATAATAAATGAAGTGGCGACTTCGCTCGGCACATTGGTGAAAGTGTAGCGAACCAATTTGTGTGCATCAGTAGAGACAAAAATCAATTTTTTGAAATCTAAAGAGACATAGACACCAGTCATCGCAGGGCGGAGTTCATCATTGCTGGTAGCAAACAGTGTTTTGTTGATAGCATTGACCAAAGTAGAAGATGGTACTTTTACAGAATCAACTTGTTCTGCCTCAGGAATGCGAGGATAATCCTGACCATTTTCACCAGCGAGGCGATATTTGCCGTAAGCCGAAGTTATTGTGATGCCATAATTATCCTCATCCACGTTTATGGTGATCGGCTGGTCTGGCAAAGCTTTCAAAGTGTCCAGTAAAATTTTGGCAGGAACAGCAACTACGCCATCTCCGTCCGACATAACTTCTATTTCATTAGTGATGGAGGTTTCAAGGTCGGTGGCGGCAATTGTCAGCTTGTTTTTGGTGATCGAAAACAAGAAATCGTCGAGGATCGGTAAAACGGGGCTGGAAGAAATGGCGCCACTTGCTACGTGTATTTGTTTAAGCAACTCGGATGAGGATACGCTGAATTTCATGTGGTTATGTCTATTTTAATTTTTTACTGCGCAAATGTAAGGGTTGGCCAACATTTATGACACCAAAATAACCAACAGAATGTGGATAACTGCAATTGGAAACATAGCTGGCTTTTGAATATTTAAACAGACTGAATATCAATTGATTGATCCTGCTTTTAAATCTCGTTAAAATTGTATTTTGGCGATAGAAAAATTACGCTGCAATTTTGAAAAACAAACACATTGCCCCAATGATTAAAGTAATTCAAAAAATCATCCTGTGCTATTTGCTAGTATTGCCAATATGCTCACAAGCACAACTATTCGATGATTTTTCCGATGGCGATTTCACCAGCAACCCAAGTTGGCAAGGTGACCTTACTCATTTTATGGTCAACAATGAATCCCAACTGCAATTAGACGCCCCCGCAGCAGGCTCTTCCCTACTCACAACACCTGTGACCATTTTGGACAGTATGGTTTGGGAGTTTTATTTCAAAATGGACTTTGCCCCTTCCACTTCTAATAGCCTACAGATGATTCTCCAAAGTGACCAAGCAGATCTGTCAACAGGCAATGGCTATTATCTATATATCGGCGAAACGGGCAGCGATGATGCTATTCAATTTTACAGACTGGATGCTGGAGTAGAATCTTTACTTGCTACTGCTACACCTGGGGCTGTCGCCAATGGTGCAGATGCAAACCTGAGAATGGAAAAACAAGCTGGTGGACAATGGACATTGCTGGTTGATTATTCAGGTGGACAAAATTTTGTTCAGGAATTTTCAGTAACGGATGACATGCATGGCGGCGGGAATTATTTTTTTGGATTCAAATGCGAATACACCGCTTCAAGGGTTGACAAGTTTTACTTCGACGACATTTCTGTTGCGCCATTAACTCCAGATACTACTCCACCTGTTTTAGTTGCCGCAACGGCAATTTCTGCAACGGAAGTAGATGTGACCTTTGACGAAGCGCTTGACGAGCTATCAGCAACTGAGCCAACAAACTATAATATCGATAATGGTATAGGCCAACCAGCTGCTGCGTTTTTGGACATTCAAGATAAAACACTGGTACATCTTTCGCTTCAAAATCCCCTTACTAATCAGGCTAACTACGAATTGGTCTCAAATGGTATTGCAGATATCAGCAGCAATATTTCGACAAGTCAAAGCACCTCTTTTTCATTTATTGAAATAGAAACTGCAGATGAATTTGACATACTTATTAACGAAATAATGGCAGACCCATCGCCAGCAGTTACGCTCCCCCCAGTTGAGTTTGTGGAACTTTATAATCGCAGTAATAAAGTGCTTGATTTGCAGGGTTTTACTTTTTCGAGTGGCGGAACACCTCAACCTCTGCCGGCTTTCGTACTCATGCCAAAGAGCTATTTGGTCCTTACAGATGATTCAAATGTGGATTCTTTAACAGCCTATGGAAATGTGATCGGGTTGGATAATTTCCCTGGCCTTGTGAATACTGGAGACGAACTGACTTTGAGCAATCCATTTGGAGATATCATACATCAAGCAAGTTATACTATTTCGGCTTACGGCGACCCACAAAAGGAGGAAGGAGGCTGGACGCTTGAGATGATAAATCCACAAGCACCTTGTAAAGGAGAATCAAATTGGCGGGCCTCGGTCAGTTTGCTTGGCGGAACTCCAGGACAGCCTAATTCTGTATTGGATGAAACACCTGATATAGATGGACCCAACCTTATAAGAGCTTTCGCAGATGGCGGCCAGCCTTTTCTTATTGATTTATTTTTTGATGAAGGGCTTGATAAAATAACTGCCGAGAACAAAGCCAATTATTCGGTTTCAAATAATATTGAGGTTTTTTCAGCAGAGCTCCTGGCCTCAGGAAATGTTGTCCGGTTGTTGTTGTCTGACCAGCTCGTGTCAAATACATTATATGAAATTACAATATCAGATATGGTGGTTGATTGTACGGGAAATAGCATCGTTCAGAATACAGCCACAATTGCCCTCCCTGACATAGTCGAAGAATTCGAAATCATTATAAATGAAGTGCTATTCAACCCAGAAACCGGAGGGGTGGATTTTGTTGAATTTTTTAATCGGTCAGAAAAAGTTCTAAATATTAGAGACTTGATTATTGGGAATATCCAAGAAGGAATTGATACGGTGGTGCGAAATATTGATACAGACAGATTGTTATTCCCAGGCGATTATATTGTTTTAACAACTTCGCCTGGCGACATTAAATCAAGGTATATCGTTCAAGATGAAACGGCATTGGTAGAAAATGATTTACCTGCATTTAGTAATGAAGCAGGTAATGTTACGCTTTTCAGGAGCAGTGTAAATGGAGTCGTCATTATTGACGATTTTGATTACAGTGAAGACTTCCATCACCCTCTGCTGGATGATCCCGACGGTGTATCCCTTGAAAGAATTAGAAGTGAATCCAATACCCAGAATCGAAACAACTGGCAATCTGCGGCAGCGACTGCTGGATTCGCCACGCCTACCTATAAAAACTCCCAATCACTCCCTCTCCTAAATTCAGCGGAAGAGTTTTTCGATGTGCCTGAAAAAAAGCTTTCACCTGACGGCGATGGCTTTCAGGATTTTTTAATGATAAACTATAAACTCGATGATTCAGGTTATGCTGCACAAGCCAAAATTTTTGATGCAGAAGGCCGATTGGTTAAGACGCTTTTTAATAATGAACTGCTTTCCACAGAAGGTTTTTTTCGCTGGGACGGTGATACAGATAGGGGTGACAAGGCCAACATTGGCATCTATATTTTATGGATACAACTTTTCCACCCTGATGGCACAGTCAAAGTTTTTAAAGAGACTTGCGTTGTGGCCAAAAGGCTTTGACAACAGGAAGTTAAATACAGCGCAGATTCCGTTAAGCTCTGGTTAAAATAGCCTATCCATTGGAAAATCAAGCTTAATGATGGGTTAAAATTCTGTTGTTAAATAAACCACCGTTTAAGTTTGGGGGTCTGATAGCTATGGTAGGAGAAAACTGTCCTCAGACAATTTATTCAACAAAAAAATCTAAAATATGAAAGCGCCAAACCTATTGATTTTCTCAATGCTAAGTTTATTCCTTTTGAATTCTTGCAGCAGCCGATTGACCTATTTTACAGAAGACTTATATCAGGAACAAGGCTGGTCGGAAAAGGAACTCAAACAAATCCAATTCTATATTTCCCAAAATGTTGTCCTAAAACGTGAACTTACAGGAGGCTCTTCTGAAATTATTTCTGGAAAAATTAAAGTAGAAAATGGAAGTAAAATAGAAGAAGTCTTGATTCCAAAGGGTACCCCAGGTACATTTATGTTTAGTCCAAAAGACAATCGATTTGCAGTAGCATTTGAAGATGGGAGCGACAAACGATACCTCATGTTTGGCCCCAGTCCAAAATACAGTGATCGTTTCGTGATGCTGGCCTCTGATTGGAGCAGACGTAATGGCAAGGTAACTTACGATGGAAAACAGTGGCGAGTAGGTTCTGAATCAGCATATGCTGCATTATTGGTAGATATGAGGAAGGTGAACAAATACGATAAAAACTCAAGGACTGCCAAAGGCCGCAGAGTTGGTGGATAAAAACTAGCAAATTCAGATACAAGAAAGCCGCTTAGCAGATGTGCCAAGCGGCTTTTTGAATTTGAAAGAAAAGCTATCAGTAATTGGCCAGTGCAAACAAGCGGGCCATATTCAAGGCTCGGACGGCTGTGTATTGAATATTGCGAGTTCGATCATTCCCCAAGGAGAGTTTATAGGTCTCGACTGTCTCTTCATTTCCCACGGCAATCCAAATAGTGCCGACTGGTTTTTGAGGTGTTCCACCTCCGGGCCCAGCAATACCAGAAGTAGCAATGGCAATATCTGTTTTCAATAAGGACAAAGCTCCTTTTACCATTTCTTTTACCGTTTCTTCACTGACTGCACCATGCTCCTCTAATGTTTTTCCCTGAACCCCAAGCTGGTTCATTTTTATATCATTGGAATAGGAAAGAATGCTGCCCATGTAAAATGCCGAAGAGCCAGAAACGGAAGTGATCATGTGAGCTACGTATCCGCCAGTGCAGCTCTCTGCTGTTGAGAGGGAAAGGTTTTTTTCTTTAAACACCAAGCCCAGTGCTTCTTCCAAGGTTATGTCTGTATCTGCAACAATCAGATGATTGGGCAGTAAGCTTTTTAACTCGTTGAATTTTTGATCGAGATAGCCATTCAAGAAGGATTCGTCTTCATGAGAACTTGAAAGCCTTAGTCTCACCCTGCTAATGCCTGGCAGGTAAGCCAGTTTAATGAAATCAGGCAAACCCTCTTCAAAACCCTTAATCATCTCGGAAATTTTTGACTCTCCTTCTCCTACCGTCAATAATGTGCGATGAGCAATCGGCAAGCCTGGAAATCGTTCTTTTAGCTTTGGAATGACACCAGTTTCCATAATGTACTCCATCTCATGTGGCACTCCTGGCATAGAAACGAATACCGTCCCATTTTCATCGAACCACATACCTGGTGCTGTACCTCTTTTGTTTCTGAGAATAGTCGCATTTTGTGGCATAAGGGACTGGCTTCGCACACCTTCTGGAACAGGGCGGCCAAAACGCTCAAATATTTTATTGATCCAGTCATGAGTTTCTTGGTGGAAAGTAAAGCCTGCCTCAAAGAATTCGGCTAAGACCTTTTTGGTAATATCGTCCTTAGTCGGGCCAAGCCCACCAGTAACAAGTACGACATCGGCTTTTTCTTCAGCCATTTTCAACGTATCCAACATGGAAGATTTATCGTCTCCTATGGTGGTGCGGCCAGTTACCTGCCCCCCAATCTTTTGGAGCATTTGGGCTATAGTGGCAGAATTAGTGTCAATGACTTGACCTATGAGTAGCTCGTCGCCGATAGTAATAATGTGAACAGTCATGTATGATTTAAGAACTGAATTTCTTTTAGTCCAAATAGTTCGACTCCATCTTCAGTAGCTATTTTTAATTGCCCTGATTCCGAAATCCCACTGATTTTTCCCTCAAAGATTTGCCCATTTGTTTTTTTATAAATACTGTTTTTTTGAAATCTATATAAGTTGTCCAAATAGGCTTGCTGTATAAGAAGCGTTTTGCCGGATTTAAGTTTTAAATACCAACTTTCAATGGCTTGACAAAGCTGTGAAATTAGCTGGGGGATTTCAAACTTTTCCCCTTTTTCTAAAAGAAAAGAAGTTGGATTTAGAGCCTCAGAAGAAAACCTTTCTTGATTGATATTGATGCCGATTCCAACTACACTGGACTTGAGCTTGTTTCCAGAGATACTGTTTTGGATAAGTATGCCCGCAACTTTTTTATCGTGTATGTAAACATCGTTGGGCCATTTGATCTTGCATCTCTTAGGGAAATGATGCTCGACCATAGAATTAACCGCAATGGAAATGGCCTGATTGAGTAAAAATTGATTGATGGCAAGGAGGAAATTTGGGTAGAGGATAATGCTCAATGCGACGTTTTTGCCAGGTTCACTTTCCCATTTACTGCCAATTTGTCCTCTGCCAGCCCACTGATTAGAGGTCGAAATGACAGTTCCTTCTGCTGGTTTGCTTTTTGATAATAAGGAAAGTGCATGTTCGTTGGTAGAGTTCACGCTTGGTAAATGGTGGTAATTCCTCCCTATAAACAAAGTGTTGAGTCCGTGCAAAAGAAAATAAGTTTGTATTTTTAAACTTTATTAACCCATAAAACGACTTGCTCCCTTCTTCCCGAATCCCATTGAGTGCAAAAACGATATCGTAACATTTTGGTCATCAAGGCGCTGCGAATATAAAAAGGGAAAACTGTACGCCTGTTTCCAAAAGTAAAACTAAATATAAATTTGAGTGTATCAGCAGCTTTAAAAAGCAACCCCAACCACGCCGAAGAAATGAATGACCTGATCGTTGATTCGATCCAAGATATTAAAGGGAAAAATATCCTCAAACTTGACTTGCGTAAACTTGATGAAGCTCCCGCCGACTTTTTTATCATTTGCGAAGGAGACTCGAACACGCAGGTCAAAGCCATTTCAGACAATATTTATAAAAGATTGAAAGAAGAGGCAGGGCAGCGGCCTACCCATTCAGAAGGCAAACAAAATTCACTGTGGGTCTGTCTGGATTATTTTGACACAGTTGTTCACGTATTTTATAAAGAAACTCGCCAGTTTTATCGGTTGGAAGATTTATGGAGCGATGCCAATGCAACTGAATACGCCAACCTTTAATCATTTTGACTGAAATCCCCAATAAAAGAATATACAAAAAAGAACAGGCTTAATCGCCGACCAATTCCAAGACAAACAATCCAAATCACAACGAACTCGATGTTTGTTTGTTCTTCTTGGGAAATATTGCTAAAGAAATAGTAGATGGAAAATAATAATCAAGAGAATAACAATAAGAAAGAGGATAATGGATCAAAGTTCAATGCTTATTGGATTTATGGTGTTGTCGCTTTGTTTTTGATCGGACTTCAGTTTCTACCAATCGCTGATACTGGGAATGAAGATATCACATATGAGAAATTCAGAGAGATGGCTGAAATTGGCGACGTTGAGAAATTGGAAGTCGTCAATGATAAATATGCTTATGTCTACCTCGATGAAGAAGCGCTTGCAAAGGAAGAGCACAAAGACGTGTCCAAGACAGGGTTTTCAAAAAACCGCCCACATTATGTTTTCAATATTGGTCCCCCAGATTATTTCGCTGAGCGACTGGAGAAGATGACAGCTACATTGGATGAAGACAAAAGATTTTCGGTTAGCTATGAGGAAAAGACAAATTGGTTGGCACCGATAATGGGATGGCTGCTACCAATCGCTATGCTGGTGATTATTTGGTTATTCATTATGAAACGAGTGAGCGGTGGGGCTGGAGGCCCTGGAGCACAATTGTTTAATATTGGAAAATCAAAAGCAACTCTCTTCGATCAGAATGCCAAAGTAAATGTCACTTTTAAAGATGTAGCTGGCCTAGATGAAGCAAAGGAGGAAGTCATGGAAGTCGTTGATTTCCTTAAAAATCCAAAAAAATATACCGCCCTTGGTGGCAAAATACCCAAAGGTGTTTTACTCATAGGTCCTCCAGGCACAGGTAAAACTTTGCTTGCAAAAGCAGTAGCCGGCGAAGCTGGTGTTCCTTTCTTTTCTATTTCAGGTTCTGATTTTGTGGAAATGTTTGTGGGGGTTGGAGCTTCTCGTGTTAGAGATTTATTCAAACAAGCAAGAGAAAAAGCACCTTGTATTATTTTTATAGATGAAATTGATGCCATAGGGCGGGCACGCGGAAAGGGGGGAATGCAAGGTGGGAATGATGAGCGAGAGACCACACTAAACCAATTATTGGTAGAAATGGATGGCTTCCCTACTGATAAAGGGGTCATTTTGATGGCCGCTACCAATAGGCCAGATGTACTAGACAATGCGCTTTTACGCCCAGGTCGATTTGATCGCCAGATCGGAATTGACAGACCTGATCTAAAAGGACGTGAAGCTATTTTTAAAGTTCACTTGAAAAACATTAAAATTTCAGAAGAGGTAAATCCTTCGATCTTATCGGAGATGACTCCCGGTTTCGCAGGAGCTGAAATTGCCAATGTATGCAATGAAGCGGCATTGGTGGCTGCTCGACGAGACAAAGAAGAAGTGGACATGGACGATTTCAATCACGCCCTCGATCGGGTTATCGGTGGACTTGAGAAAAAAAATAAACTCATTTCTCCAGAAGAAAAAGAAATCATTGCTTACCACGAAGCTGGCCACGCAGTATGTGGTTGGTTTTTGGAACATGCATCACCTTTGGTAAAAGTGACTATTGTTCCAAGAGGTATTGGCACACTTGGATATGCTCAGTATTTACCAAAAGAAGAATATATTACCCGCACTGAGCAGTTGCTCGATCGCATGTGTATGACGTTTGGTGGTAGAGCTGCCGAAGAAATTGTTTTCGGAAAAATTTCGACAGGTGCCCAAAACGATCTTGACCAGGTGACGAAAATGGCATACAGCATGGTCGCTGTTTTTGGAATGAACAACAAGGTGGGTCAGGTTTCTTTTTATGGCATGCAAAATGACAGCTTCCATAAACCTTACTCTGATGAAACGGCTAGCATGATAGATGATGAAGTGCGCAATTTGGTCAATGCTCAATTTGAGCGGGCAAAAGAACTATTGACCGAACGGAAAAAGGAACTTGAAATGATCGCAAAACACCTTCTTGAAAAAGAAGTATTGCTTAAATCTGATGTAGAGAAATTGATTGGGATGCGGCCTGTGGGAATAACAGATAGCGAGCACCATGTTGGCGTTCCTTCCATTGAACCAACCAACGGCATTGCCGACGAGATAGATGAAACAGTTGGTTCATAAAAACCAACATGCAATGAGGAGGAGGTGACTTCGCCCCATTGTTTTTTTTCAAAAAGAGGAATAAAACTTTTGGTCGCATTTCTTCTTTTCTACCTTGTGCTTCGCAAATAGAGCTGCTCTGTTTTAAGTCGCTCTTAAAAATACCTAAACCTAAATCTTTTTTTCATGGAAATGCTTGTACACGCACATTCTGGCTTTCGCTGGATCATACTCATATTGTTGATTACGGCTACATTCAAAGCACTTATGAAGTGGCGTTCTAATGCACCTTTTACAGAAGGGGATAGAAAGTTGAACCTGTTTACTATGGTGTTTGCTCACATTCAGCTTTTAATTGGGGCTGTATTGTTGTTCACCAGTTCAAAAGTCAACTTTTCAGGTGAGGCGATGAAAGATCCAATCCAAAGGTTTTTCACGGCCGAGCATAGTGTGATGATGATCTTGGCAGTTGTGCTGATAACGATTGGATACTCCAAATCGAAAAAAGCCGTGGAAGAGGCACAAAAATTCAAATCAGCCTTTATTTATTTCATGATAGCGCTATTAGTGCTATTGGCAGGTATTCCGTGGCCCTTTAGGAATTTGGGTGCTGCATGGTTTTGAAAATCAAAAGAATATAGAAGGAGTGTCTTTCAATAATATGTTAATGACTCCGTTAAAGAAGTATTATTGTTAAAATGCGCCATTGCCGGAAACGGAAATGGCGCATTATTTTTGCATCACATTGAATCAAAGGAATCAGGTTTGAGGGGACAGGCATTTTATTTAAAAAAACAGCCCTGACTCCAGACTCCTCAAACCTGACCTCTCAAAATCTCTAATATGAAAAAAGTATTGCTCTTCACCTTTGCATTATTTGCCACTAGTTCACTCTTTGCTCAATTTAATCCTGTAAAATGGTCATATGAGGCCAAATGGGTTGCCGAAGGAGAGTATGACCTTATCTTCACTGCTCATATTTCTGATGGCTGGTACGTTTATTCCCAAAATCTTGAATCTGATGATGGCCCTATTCCTACTTCATTTACTTGGGGTTCATTGGATGGCGTTGAACTAATTGGAGACACAAAAGAGGATGGCCCAACACACGATGGCTACGATGAAATATTCGAGATGAACGTCGTGAAATATAGTGGTAAACCTACATTTACACAGCGTGTTAGAATTGGCGATTACGCATCTGTTACAGGATATGTAGAGTACATGACTTGCGATAATGATCGATGCCTGCCGCCAACTGAAATTGACTTCCAGTTCAATTTTGAATAGCGCAAATCCTTCTAAATATTTCGTTTAAAACCTGACCAATCTGCCGCCTGTCTTTTTCCTTTCGTATCAAGGTTTTAGCTTTGCAGACTTTTTGAAAAATATTTGTCTGCCATTTACGGTGATCTCAGAACAATAACTTTTTGAGACATTACTTGAAAAGCAATGTTGAGACATGGACTTGGACAGGACAATTTCATTCATTGTTAGGTAACGGTACAACTGAACATTGGGCTCATGGGTTTGCTTTTGAGCTATTCACAATGCACCTAATTATCTAATATAACCTTTCGCTTTTAGCCATAATCTTCCGGTATGAGAAAGATATTTGCCCTCACAGCATTTTTGTTTTTTGCCTTCGCTTCGTTCGGCCAAATTTTGACTCCAGTAAAATGGAGCTTTGAGTCCAAACAAATTAGTGATACTGAATTCGACCTGATATTCACTGCTAAAATTGATGATGGTTGGACCATTTATTCCCAATTCTTAGATGGTGAGGATGGGCCAGTGCCCACTACTTTTTTCTTTGATGACAAAGAAAAGCATTACTCAAAGATGGGTAAAGTAGAAGAGTCGCCTGAAAACAGGAAGACCCAGCATGATGACATCTTCGACATGGAGGTCACCAAGTTTTACAAAAAAGCAACATTTACCCAGCGGGTGAAAGTAACAGCGGACAAACCGATTACCGGATTTCTGGAATTTATGACCTGTGACGCTACAAAATGTTTGCCGCCAGCAGAAGTTGACTTTTCTTTTAGTGTGTCATCGAAAACGGATTCTGCTGAAAAAACCAACCCTACTTCTACAGGAGAAGTAGCTGCCAGCACTCAAAAGAATGAACAAACAGTATCAGAAGAAATAGATGCAGCGGAGGAAAGCACAGAAGCAGATCATGACGGTTCTGAAATATTTGATCCCGTAAAATGGTCAATCGGCGTGGAGAAAGTGAACGAAACAGATTACAATGTGGCATTCGAAGCAACAGTACAAAAAGGCTGGTATGTCTACTCCCAATTTATTGAAGAAGGAGGCCCTGAACCTACAGCTATAGAGTTGGATCCAAGTGAAAATGCCACTAATGTTGGACAAGCCGAGGAAATTAGTGACCACACGATTACTGGTTCAGATGAGATGTTTGACGACATGGTCGTCACCAAATTTAAGGAAGAGGTGACATTCGTTCAAAAAATCAGAGTAAAGGATGCATCGCAAGAAGTGACTGGTCTACTCTGGTTTATGACCTGCGATAATGCACGTTGCCTGCCTTCAGCAGATGTTCCTTTTAAGATTAATCCTGCCGCAGGAACTGCGATAATAGGAGCAGATGCCTCTAACGATATGGCAACAGATGAAACAGCAGGATTGTATGATATAAAAATTGATAAAAGCCAAGTAGCAGAATGTGGCGTTTCTGCCCCAGCTGAGAAGGAAGGAAAAGGCTTGTTGAATATTTTTATTCTCGGTTTTTTAGGCGGACTGGTGGCATTGCTAACACCTTGTGTTTTCCCAATGATCCCTTTAACAGTAAGCTTCTTTACCAAAGGATCAGAAAACAAAAGCAAGGGCATGTTCAATGCCTTTATGTATGGTTTTTATATTTTGTTGGTATATGTCCTTTTGAGCTTGCCATTCCATTTGCTTGATTCGGTGAACCCCGACATCCTGAATGAAATCTCTACTAATGTGTGGCTGAACATATTCTTCTTTGTAATCTTTCTGTTTTTTGCTTTTTCGTTTTTTGGCTATTATGAATTGACATTGCCAAGTAGCTGGTTGAACAAATCAAGTTCAGCGGAGGGTGTTGGCGGAGCAATCGGCATTTTCTTCATGGCCTTGACGCTAGCCCTTGTTTCATTTTCTTGTACAGGACCGATTTTAGGCTCCTTGTTGGCTGGTGCGTTGTCTTCTTCTGGAGGAGCGATGCAGCTAACTGCTGGTATGGGCGGCTTTGGATTGGCCTTGGCGCTGCCTTTTGGCCTGTTCGCAGCATTCCCAAGTTGGTTGAACTCAATGCCAAAATCAGGTGGCTGGATGACCACCGTAAAAGTAGTACTTGGTTTCCTCGAACTTGCTCTTGCACTAAAATTTCTATCCAATGCTGATTTAGTAAAACATTGGGGATTGTTGAAAATAGAGCCTTTCCTTGCTCTTTGGATTTTGGTTTTCTTAGGAATGGGGATTTATTTGTTTGGAAAAATCCGATTCCCACATGACTCCCCATTGAAAAAAGTGCCTCCTGTTCGAGCCATCCTTGGTGTTGCATCTATTGGATTTGCAATTTATCTGGCAACAGGATTTATGTATGACGAAAAAGCAGGCTCATTGAAACCATTGGGCTTGTTGAGCGGTCTTGCACCACCGTCTTGTTATAGCTGGTTCTATCCTTGCGATTGCCCGCAGAACCTGAATTGTTTCAAAGATTTTGAAGAAGGATTGGCCTACGCAAAAGAGGCAAACAAGCCCATTATGATAGATTTTACAGGCCACGCTTGTGTAAACTGTCGGAAAATGGAAGAGCACATTTGGCCGACTACAGAAGTATACAAATACTTGAAAGACGACTTTGTGCTCATTTCACTTTATGTGGATGAAAAAATAGAACTGCCAGAGGAAGAGCAAATTGTCGTACCCATGAAAACAGGGGGGACACGCAAGCTTCGCACAACTGGGCATCGCTGGCATCATCTCCAGATAGAAAAATTTGATGTTAACTCTCAACCATATTATGTGCTTTTAGCACCAGATGGTACAATGCTGAATAAGCCAGTTGGCTATACACCTGAATCGAGTGATTACGCTGACTTCTTGCAATGTGGCCTTGACAGGTATAATGAACTTCAATCTCAAAAACAACTATTAGGCGACAATCAGTAAAAACTATTGGGATAGGAGGCCAAGATTGATTTTCTTTGCGTAAAATATTTATCAAAATGAAAAATACATTTCTACTTTCTTTTTACGTGCTACTAATGGCTGGGCAAGCTTTTTCACAAAATGCAAATATTGATTGCAATGACGCACAAGCGATCAAGCAATACTTTGCACAAAAAGGCTTCGAAAGCTCACCCATCACCATTTTGAGTACAGCCGACAAAGTTGATGCAAATATGATCGTGGATCATGCTCAGCTGATTGTTAAATACAAAGGCGCAGACGTGAATATGGCAGAAATGCTGCAAGAAACAGTGAAAGCTGGGGCGAGTGAAGGGTTCAATGCAGTGGCAATTGTGACCAAAAATGAAAACCTTTGCAATGCTGATTTGAAGCGCTTAATCTTGAATGATTTTGACAAAGACAAATACGATACTTCCGTAAATGCTCATATTTGGGATAATCCCAATAGTACAGAGGATTTGCTTTTTATAAGATATAATGCGGTTAATTTGAACCGTTAATCAGAAAACCCGTGGCCTTTGGCTACGGGTTTTTTGTTTCGTTTAAAACTTCCCAAACCAGATTGGTTTCAAATCCTCGCCCAATGGCATACTTGGCCAGCTTGCCCTTTCTTGAGTAATCGTCAGCCTCTTTTAGTTGGTTTCGTTTTTTCTCAATTACCTCCGTAAGTGTCTTCAAGTAATCCTCTTCTTCAATTTCCGACATGGCTTTGCGCATGCAGTAATCCGATATCTGGCGAAATTTCAATTCCTGCCGAATGCGGAGCCTCCCCCATTTTTTCATCCGAAACTTGCCACGGGCAAAGCTGCGGGCATAGCGTTCTTCATTCAGGAAATTCTCCTGTATGAGTTCAACGATTATTTCTTCTAAATCATCGCCATAGATGCCGAGTTCGATGAGCTTGGTCCTTACTTCCTGGTGACACCGATCCTGATAAGCGCAGAAACGCTGGAGCTTGTCAAGCGCGTCAGCTTTGGAAATGTATTTTTTTTTCGGTGAGTTTTTCAAATGATGAAAGGCTTTCTGAGGAATTGTTTTGAAGTTAGCACAAGCACTCAAGCCCCCTGAATTTTTGTAAAGTAATGATTTCCCAATTTTTCAGCACAGCCAAAACATCTTCTTCATTTTTTGCGGCAAGCGCTACCAAGAATGCATCATGGACAGGTTTGCCAAAAATGCTCTGGTCGTAATATTCAAATACTTTGGGATGAAGGTTTGATTGAAAAAATCGAGTTGCATTCGACCAGTTGTCAAACCCAAGGTGTGCTTCTTGACAAAGGCCGTCCAAAACATCAACGTCAGCAAGAGACGAGCTTTCGAGAACGACTACATAAGTATGCCAGAGAGATGATGTCAGTATTTCCAGCTCATTGTAAACCCCCATCTTTTTACCTCTTAGTACAAAATTTTTCTTAGGCTTAATATCAAGCAATATCGTGTCCATATACCTTTTCCCCGAAGATGGCTGTGGGATGTTGGCTATAACTGCGCGGGCAGGGTCAATACGTTTTGCTTCTACTATTTCAGGCTGGTTTGTGGGGTTGAGCAAAACTGGAATCAGGCCTAGGTCTATTCGCAATTCCTCCTCACAAACTTTAAAGTTGAACCCTAATTGATTCCAGGCATGTCTGGCCGTTTTCCATCTTTCAAGAGCAGTAGCTGCCAGAGCCATATTTTCCCATGTTGTTTCATTGAAAGGGTTGTGTTCAATAGCCTTTAATGAATAATGTAAGGCGGGTAGCCATTCATTTCTGTCCTTATAGATGTTGCTCAAGTAGGCATAAGGCGCTGACCAATCAGGTGACTTCCGGACTATCAACTTACAAAGCTTAACAGCATTATAAACATCACCAATATGACCATAGGAGACAGCGTCCCTGTAAAGGTTTTCTATTTCATTGGTATGTCTATGCTGTGGTTGCATGTCGTGTTGTGCGAGCTTTCTGATTCAAAGATAATGATCGTAGAAAGGTAAATCAACCTTATTTAACCATTCGCCCTTTCCAAGGATACTGTTTTTTGACGTTGCTCCATGAGCCTACCAAAATGATGTACAGGATGTGAATAGCTTGCGAACTCCAATAACTTTTCATCAAGTCGCTCCTGCCAAAATATCGAGCCATTTCTTTTAAGAAAAAATAGTCGGTCAGTGACTTTAAAAATAGTAGAATGGAAAATAAAGCAAGAGAAGATACGCCCCAAATAGGTGTTGACAGCAACGCTAATAAAATGGAGCAGCAATGTAAAAAAGCAATTGTAAGAATTAACGTTGTTTTCCAAGCCAGATGGCTAGAAGTCTTTGTCGCCCAGCGCATTCTTTGGGAAAAGAAGGATTTAATGTCTGGCTTGGCATTCGTAAATACAGCCGCATTTTTGTTTTTTAGAAACCCTATCCTATCAGGAAAATGTGCAGCCATTTTTTGCATAAGCAACATATCATCGCCGCTTGCGATGTGGTCAATGCCCCTGAAGCCTCCAACTTCATTGAATGCATTTTTAGAATAAGCAAGATTGGCACCATTACACATATAAGTCCAATTCAAGTGCAGCCCCGCTGCTGTTGCACCCATCATCCCCAGGAAATCGAGAGACTGAAATTTTTCAAGCAGTGATTCTTCTTTATGGAAATTGACCGGTGCCGCTATAAATTGCCATTCGCATTTTTCATAAAAAGAAACCAATAACATGAGCCAATCAGGCTGTGGAATGCAATCCGCATCGGTTGTCACAATTAACTCGCCTGTACTAATTGAAATAGCAGCTTCAATGGCCATTTTTTTATACGAGTCCGAAATATCATTGGGTAAATTATTCTCCAATTTTAAGGCTCTAAAGTTGAGATGTTTTTTTGCAAAATTTAATGCTAAATCAAATGTGTTATCCTCAGAATGGTCGTCCATGACTATGACTTCAAACAGTTCCTTTGGATAATTCAATTTAGACAGTGCTAATAGGCAAGCTGTTATGTTTTCTGCTTCATTTCGAGCAGGCACAATGATGGAGACTTTGGTGTTTGGAGTAAAATTCACTGGCAAATTCCAGTCGGGTAAAATGCGCCAAGTCTTAATATATTTTACCATAATAAACACATAGGCTGCTGCAACAGCAATGCTGATGATGGTGACTACAGTAAAAATATTGATGGAAAGCATCTGCCAAAGATAGCTCAGCGGCTGTTTTAAAACCTGAAGTGCTGGCGAGAATATCTTTTTGCAGACGTGCTTGAGGTTTTAAAACAGCCGCTCAGGCAAAATAATAAAGAATGGTTATTTAATGCGGTTTACTTCAGCAACACTTTCAAGCTTGAGCAGCATATTAGTAACCAGTGTGAGTTGGTCGGTGTTGGTGACCATCAAGCTAATATTACCTTCAAAATACCCTTGATCACCTCCTTCTATGTTGAATGACCTAATATTGAGGCCTAAGTCAGATGAGATTGTATTCATGATCTGCTGTATGACACCGACACCTTCATCTACGCCAATAATCTTTAGTTCAGCTACAAACATGCTATCTCCGCTCACTACCCATTCAGCTTTCATCACACGGTAGCCATATCTGGCCAAAAGGTTAGTAGCATTCGGACAGTTGGAGCGATGTATCTTCAGGCCGTCTCCTGAGGTAAGGAATGCAAAAATATTATCCCCTTGAACAGGGTTGCAACAGTTGGCAAGCTTGTAATGATATAGTTCGGCAGGTTCTCCATTGACCAAAATTTTCGTTTTTGGAGAAATCTTTTGCTTTGGAGGTTCTTCGGGTTTTTTCTCTTCAACCTTTGGCTTTTCGATTGGAGTCTCAACCAATTTTTGATCCTTTACCATGAAAGGTTTGAGCATATCGTTGAGATTGGCCTTCTCCATGGCCAGAGCGAAGTAAAGATCCGCATGCGATTTAAACTGGTAATACTTTACCAGCGCATCTACTCCTTGTTCCAAATTCGCAACTTTCAAGTTGTTGAACTTCCGCTGTATAGCTTCTTTCCCGAACTCTCCTTTTTTTCGCCGCTCCTCTTTCATGGCCGAGCGGATTTTGGAACGAGCTTTTCCAGTCACCACTATCTTCAACCAGCTTTCATTTGGTTTCTGCCTTTTGTCCGTGACAACTTCCACTTTGTCCCCTGTGCTAAGTTTGAAGCCCATGGGAACAATTTTATTATTGACTTTGACAGCCTTGCAGTGATAACCCACATCGGTGTGTATGTGAAAAGCAAAGTCGAGCGCTGTAGAGCCCTTAGGCATATTGATCATATCACCCAGAGGAGTTACCACAAATATTTCTTCTGAGTAAAGGTTGTTCTTAAAATCGCTGATGAATTCAAGCGCGTCTGAACCTGGATTTTCCATTAACTCCCGCACTTGATCCAGCCATTTTTCATAAACATCAGGCTGTCCTGATATACCTTTATATTTCCAGTGAGCAGCGAATCCCCTCTCTGCAATCTCGTCCATACGTTCGCTACGTATTTGTACTTCCACAAACCGACCTCGTGGTCCAATTACCGTTGTGTGCAGCGATTCATAGGCATTTGACTTAGGCACAGTTACCCAATCTTTCAACCTTTCAGGAATAGGCTTGTAGATATCCGTCACAAATGAATAGGCCAACCAACAAATTTGCTTTTCCCTCTTCCTTTCTACATCCATCACTACACGCACAGCAAACAGGTCGTATATTTCTTCAAATGGGACTTTTTTGGTTTTGATTTTATTATAAATGGATGCCACCGATTTAACTCTACCAAAGCAGCGATATGGCACACCAATTTCATCCAGCTGATCTTTTATTGGAGTTAAAAACTCATTGATGTATTCGGTACGGTCGCTTTGAGATGCATCAATTTGCTGAGCAATTTCATTATAGGTTTCTGGCTCAGTGATTTTAAGGCATAAATCCTGAAATTCTGATTTTATGATGTATAGACCAAGCCTGTGCGCAAGAGGTGAATAGATATAGCTCGTTTCAGCAGCAATCTTGAGTTGTTTGTGGCGAGGCATCGCACCAAGTGTGCGCATATTGTGCAAGCGGTCAGCCATCTTGATGAGCACCACCCTCACATCAATTACCAAAGTACCAATTACCTTTCTGAAGTTTTCTGCCTGTGGGCTTTCATAAGTGTGGGAACCATCCAATTTCGTGAGACCATCTACTATGAGTGTGACCCTTTCTCCAAAATTATTTTGGATGTCAGCCAGAGTGTACTTTGTGTCCTCTACTACATCATGTAGCAGCGCACAAATTGCAGCGGTTGGGCCCAAACCAATTTCCTCTATACAGATGCGGGCAACTTCTATAGGATGGAGAAAGTATGCTTCGCCAGACTTACGTCGCTGTTTTTCGTGGCCATCCAGCGCCAGCTTATATGCCATTTGCATTTGTTTCTTGTCCTCATCATCCATCCTGTGCTCAAGCAGGTCCAATAATTGGCCATAGGCTTTTTCAATGGCCTGCATATCAGCTTGCGTATATGTGGTTTCAACTACTGGCATTTAAGTACAAGTGTAGGTGCAAAAAACACTTTAACGATTTTCCTATTACAAAGCTAAACAAAACTTTCCTGTGGAATAACAAACAGGATAATCGAAGATATGATTTACTGATATTCCTCAGATGGTTTGATTTGGCCTATAAAGCTTACCATTTTTTCCCATCTGATGTATTATGAAGCAGCAAAGTAGTTCCTTTTAGCACCACCGTTGCGTGCTCCTTGAAGTGATTTAAACAAAAACGGATTCAAGCATCTGAACGTTACCTTTTTCAGGAAATATCCCTGTTTTTTTGTTTGTTGATTTATAATTTCAAAAAGGTGTTTATCTTTGCAGCCGCTTTGACCAAAGGGTAGCATTTTTTCTTTGATAATCAAGCGTTTGCGGGTGTGGTGAAATTGGTAGACACGCTAGACTTAGGATCTAGTGCCGCGAGGCTTGGGGGTTCGAGTCCCTCCACCCGCACTTTTTTTCGTTTTTGGTTGTCCTTTCAAGGTTTTCGTCAGTGTGTGTTTTTTCTGCTAAATCGAAGACTGAAAACGACTCCCCTTCCTTTTATTTTCATAAAAAACAAAGACATATTATGCCCAACGTTGTTAAAGAGAATGTTGATAGCCTGAATGCTGTATTGAAAGTTGTAATAGGCAAGAATGATTATGAGCCTGTTTTCATAGATGAATTAAAAAAACTAAAAAATAAGGCCAGCATAAAAGGCTTCAGAAAAGGAAAAACTCCTACCAACTTTCTGAAGAAAATGTACGGCAAAGGTTTGTTGAGCGATATTGTAACAAATCTCCTCCAAGAAGAACTTTCAAAAGAAGTCAATGGTGAAGACTCAAACTACCTAGGTAGACCAATTCCTACACAAGATCACCGTCCGGTCGATTTTGATGTTAACGAACTTTCCGATTATGAATTCAAATTTGAAATTGGGGTTGCTCCTGATTTTGAAATTAAAGGCTTGGATGGCACAATGACTTGTGACTTTTTCAAAGTAGAAGTACCTACTGAAAAAGTAGAGGAACAGATCGACATATTGAAAAAACAGAAGGGAGAACGCATTGATATTGAAGAAAATATTGAAGAGAATGATGTACTCACCTTAAAAGCAACAGAACTTGATAACGGAGCACCTAAAAAAGATGGCTGGGAAACTACTTTTAGTATCATCGTTAGCAGGTTGGAAGATGATGTGAAAAAAGAGATTCTATCAAAGAAAAAAGGCGATACCATACAGTTCAATATTTTCAAATTGGAAAAAGATGCCAAGCATGATTATGTGAAAAAATATCTCCTCAATTTTACTGAAGCAGATATTGAAGAAGGCACTGAGACTGGAGAAGAATATGAGGCAAGCATCGAAGAAGTAAAACGACTTGTGCCTGCTGAACTGACACAAGAGCTGTTGGATGAACTAGATATTGCAAATGAAGAAGAACTCCGTGAAAGGATTGTCAAAAATCTTGGGATGGCTGACGAATCATCCGCCAACACGATACTTTACCGTGACATGAAAAATGCTTTGCTTGATTTAAACAAAGCTGATATGCCACTGCCCAATGATTATCTAAAACGTTGGGTAGAAGTAGGCTTCACAAAAGAGGCAGATTCTATTCTTAGCAATTTTGACTATTTCGTGGATGACATGAGATGGACGTTGATTAAGAACAAACTATTCAAAAAGTACGATTTCAAATTAGAAGAGGAAGAGCTAAGGCAAGCTGCCGAAGGCCGAATAATGAGTTATTTTGGTGGGCAATTTTACCCTGGCATGGAAGACATGATCAAGAACCTAGTCGATAAAACCATGGAAAACAGGGAAGAGGTAGAGCGATTGGCACAAGATGTTTTGAGCAATAAATTGTTTTTCAAGTTGAAAGAAGAAGTGAAGCTAAAAGATGTGAAAATTACCTCTGAGGCATTGGCAGAAAAAATTAAAGAGATAGAGGCTGAGAATAAAGCCACATCAGAAAAACTCAGCGCTCCTGCTACCATTGAAGAATAAAACCACTTGACTTTCAAACTAGAAGGTCTAAAATATGTTCTTTAAACGTTTCCAAGAGCAAAAGAGGCCGATCAGCTAAGATTCCAAACTCTCTCTACGCTGCAAGCCGTTATTTTTCTTTTGGAAAATTATGAACCATTTCAAATAAAAAAGAACCATGTTCCACAAAGATGAATTCATGAAGTATGCTACTCAACACCTCGGTATGAGTAGCATGCATTTGGAAAAATATGCTGAAAAATCAACAGCCTCAACATTCCCAAATCTCCGTTCTTTCACTCCAAACGTAATCGAAGAAAGACCAATGAACATTGTTGGTTTGGATGTTTTTTCCCGCCTGATGATGGATCGCATTATTTTCCTTGGTGTGCCAATCAATGATTATGTAGCCAATGTGGTACAGGCTCAAATGTTGTTTCTCGATTCCACTGATAACAAACGTGATGTACAGATGTATGTCAATAGCCCCGGTGGCTCTGTAACCGCAGGTCTTGGCATTTATGATACCATGCAGTACATCTCTCCTGATGTTGGTACGATCTGTACAGGTATTGCAGCATCAATGGGAGCTGTTCTTTTAGCAGCAGGTACAAAAGGAAAACGTACTTGTTTGCAACATTCTCGAGTGATGATCCACCAACCACTTGGTGGCATGCAAGGGCAAGTCACAGATATGGAAATTTCGTACAACCTCATTAAAGCAATGCAGAAAGATTTGTACGAGGTTTTGGCTTACCATACTGGCCAGAAGTACGAAACAATTGAAAAAGACTGTGAAAGAGATAACTGGATGGTTGCCAAAGATGCCAAGAAATATGGCCTGATCGATGAGGTTTTGGAACGTACTAATGATAAAACTTAAAATGAAAGGTAATATGGATCGAATTCTGGAGTAAATTAATTCCTCCGAATTTTCAAACCATAAACCCACCTAATATGCGACGAAGCAAACAAAGCTATAGATGTTCTTTTTGCGGAAAGGACAAATCAGAAGCATTGATCCTGATTGCAGGTATTGATGGGCACATATGTGAGGTGTGTGTAGAGCAAGCAGTTGATATTATCGAAGAAGAACTGTACGGCAGTAAAAAAGCTGAAGAACAGCCAAAAAAAGATTCAGCCGAATTCAACCTTCCTGAAAGCGTCACCCCGCGAGACATTAAAGATTATTTGGATCAATATGTGATCGGCCAGGAAGTAGCAAAAAAAACCATATCAGTCGCTGTCTACAATCATTATAAAAGGCTACGCCAGCAGAAAGATGACATTGATGATGAGGTTGAAATTGAAAAGTCAAATGTTCTTTTTGTCGGAGAAACAGGAACAGGAAAGACACTTTTAGCTAAAACGATTGCCAAATTTTTAAATGTGCCTTTCGCCATAGTAGATGCTACTGTTTTCACAGAAGCTGGCTATGTAGGCGAAGACGTAGAGAGCATCCTTTCACGTTTGCTGCAAGTGTGCGACTATAATGTTGACGCAGCTGAAAGAGGGATCGTTTACATTGACGAGATTGATAAAATTGCACGCAAAAGCGATAATCCATCAATCACAAGAGATGTGTCGGGTGAAGGAGTTCAGCAAGGGATGCTGAAGATGCTAGAAGGTACAGATGTAAATGTACCACCACAGGGTGGGCGTAAACATCCAGAACAAAAATTGGTCAAAGTCAACACTCATAATATCCTATTTATCTGTGGAGGGGCATTTGACGGCATAGAGAAACATATAGCTCGACGCATGAATACACATGTGATTGGCTTCAAAGGTGAGGACAAACAAGCTGTCGATCGGGAGAACCTTATCCGTTTTGTCAACCATCAGGACTTGAAACGTTTTGGATTGATTCCTGAGTTGGTTGGGCGGCTACCTGTAGCTACCTTTTTGGAGCCTTTGGATCACGAAACACTACGTCGCATCCTTACCGAGCCAAGAAATGCTTTGTTGAAGCAATACACCAAGTTGTTTGCTTTAGAAGGGATCAATATCAGCTTTACAGATGAGGCGATAGATTATATAGCAGAAAAAGCAATTGAATTCAAACTTGGTGCAAGAGGACTTCGGTCGATTTGTGAAGCGGTGATGAGCGATGCCATGTTTGAACTGCCATCAGATAAAAGCATCAAAGAATTTACAATTACAGCAGATTATGCATGTGAAAGGTTAGAAATAGTGCGCGTGAATTTCCTTAAAGCAGCATAGTTTCACTAAAGCATTCATTTAAAAACAGCCCTTCAAACTTGGTTTTGAAGGGCTGTTTTTTTTGTTATACATTCCGCAATTTTAGTCATTCGTGAAATATATTTCCGCACAATCTCCATTCAGTAGCAGTATATTTTGATATTGTCGCAAATCGCCATACCTTCATGTTTAATCCGTGTACCTACAACGGAATACCTTTTTTCATCACATTAAATTTTTATATTATGAACGGAATACTAAACCTGGGCAAGTACCTCTTTGCAATACCTTTCGCGGTATTTGGTGTTATGCATCTTTTCAATGCTGATGCGATGGCTGGCATGTCTCCATTTGGAGGAGCGATCATGGTCTACATTACCGGAATTGCTTTAATAGCAGCAGCAGTAAGTATTATAATAGGAAAAATGGATAAGTTAGCAGCTGCACTGCTGGGGCTATTCCTGATATTAACAGCTCTTCTGGTTCACGCAAATGGATTAGCAAATGCAGCTGATGAAATGGCTGCAGGAGCCTCCATGTCTAATTTGCTAAAAGATATTTCTCTCGCTGGTGCTGCCTGGCTATATGCTACGCTTGGGGCTAAGGACAATGCTCATATTGGATAGTTTTCTACTACTACTTATGCATGATAAAAGCGCACCTGCAACTTTACATTGCAGGTGCACTTTTGTTTTAGGCAGTTCCTTACTTTTGTCGCATGCGATATTTTTCAGAATTGGCATATAACGGTACTCGTTTTCACGGCTGGCAAAAACAGCAAAACGCTTCCTCTGTTCAGCAAGAGATCGAACAAGCATTTTCCATTATTTTAAATGAAGAGATAGAGGTAGTGGGATGTGGTCGCACAGATACTGGGGTACATGCCAGTCAGTATTTCATGCATTTTGATTTTGATGGGAATTTTCCAGAAGGTTTTGTAAAAAGAGTAAATAAGTACCTCTCCAATGATATTGCAATACGGTCCGTTTTTGAAGTTGCCCCAACTGCACATGCACGCTTTGATGCTTTAAAGCGCAGTTATGAATTTAATATAGTTTTTGAAAAAACGCCTTTTAATGCTGAAACAGCATGGCATTACTACTTGGCAAAAACACTTAATATAAAGAAACTAAACGAGGCCGCTTCACTACTACTACAGTACAAAGAATTTTTCCCATTTTGCAAAACGAACAACGATGCTAAAACAATGGAATGTAATATAAGCAGATCAGAATGGATACTGGATAAAAAGAATGGCAGGCTGGTTTTTCATATTTCTGCCAATCGGTTTCTCCGTGGCATGGTGCGCTTGATTGTAGGTATGTGCATTAATGTTGCTTTAGGCAAATTATCTATTGAAGAAGTTCGTCATGCTTTGGAATCGCAGACCATGCTTCAAAAAAGTTGGAGCGTGCCAGGAGAGGGACTGTTTTTGTCGGAGGTGAAATACTGAGTTTGGCTTATCAAGCTTTCTTCTTCATGCAATAAATAATTTGTTTTTATCAGTCATTTATCCTCACTTACACTTTACAAAAAAAAGATATTTTTATAAAAAATAATTTGTTGCTGATTTTATCTCGCCTCATTGCCTGGCATTCATTGCAAAAGAAAATCTCACGATTTTTAGATAGAGTTTCATTGGACATGCTTTGCTTTTTTTAATGCCAAAAGTATTTGATTCGACCAAAAGCATCTTAAATGGCACATTTCCAACAACTTATAATATTTATCTTATTCTTTTTCAGCTATAATAGAAAAGCCCGGCAGACGCTAATCTGCCGGGCCGTAATTATATCCTTGACGAATCTTACACGTTCAAGGATGCCTCCTATTTCCTAATATTAAGATTTTCCAAATATCTTGCCAACTCTGTTTCATCATATAATAAAACTTCTCTAGGTTTACTGCCTTCTGATGGCCCGACGACTCCAATGGCTTCCAATTGATCCATTATGCGACCTGCACGATTATATCCAAGTTTCAACCTTCGCTGTATCATGGATGTAGAACCATGCTGGCTTTGAACTATGAGGCGGGCAGCATCTTCAAGCATTTCATCTACATCGCTTGGATCAAATGCACCAGGTTGTTTAGCATCATCGTCTTCACCATGGAACTCAGGGAGGAAGTGAGGCTCTGGATAACCTTTTTGATCGGAAATAAATTTGATAACCCGATCCACTTCTGGCGTATCGAGGAAGGCACATTGCAGGCGAATCATGTCGCCGCCAATGGAAAGGAGCATATCCCCGCGCCCAACCAACTGCTCTGCACCACTGGCATCGAGAATGGTACGGGAATCCACTTTTGCTGAAACCTTGTATGCGATACGTGCAGGGAAGTTCGCCTTAATCACACCTGTAATAATATTAACCGATGGACGCTGTGTCGCTATAATAAGGTGAATACCAACCGCACGAGCCAACTGAGCCAAACGCCCAATAGGCAATTCGATTTCTTTTCCTGCCGTCATTATTAGGTCGGCAAACTCGTCAATTATGAGTACAATAAACGGCATGAAATCATGGCCGTTATTAGGATTCAACTTGCGAGCTATAAATTTCTCGTTGTATTCATTAATGTGACGCACCTTTGCCTTTTTCATCAGGTTGTAACGCGTCTCCATTTCTATCACGAGCGAGTTCAAGGTGTGTACTACCTTTTTGGTCTCCGTAGTAATAGGTTCTTCCTGATCGGGCAAAATCGCCAAGAAATGTTTGAGCAGGGAAGCATACGGGAAAAGTTCTACTTTTTTAGGATCAATTAAAACTAGCTTGACTTGCGAAGGGTGCTTCTTATATAAAATAGAACAGATCACTGCATTGATACCCACCGATTTACCCTGACCAGTTGCACCTGCGATAAGCAAGTGGGGCATTTTGGCGAGATCAACTACAAAAGCTTCATTGGCGATGGTTTTGCCCAAAGCGATTGGCAAGTCCATTTTTGACCGTTTGAACTTATCCGACATTAAGACCTCTTTCAAAGAAACAATCTGCTTATTCTTATTCGGCACTTCAATACCAATGGTACCCCTTCCTGGAATTGGTGCGATGATACGGATTCCCAAAGCCGCAAGACTCAAGGCTATATCATCTTCCAGGTTTTTGATGCGGGAAATACGAACACCAGGCGCTGGAATGATTTCATATAAAGTCACAGTAGGGCCAATAGTCGCTCGGATTTTTACAATTTCTATCTTGTAGTTGAGCAGTGTTTGGACAATCTGGTCTTTATTTTCTTCAAGTTCAGCTCTGTCAATTTCTACCTTGTAATCAGAATAATCATTCAGTAATTGGAGCACTGGATATTCGTAAGATGAAAGCTCTAAGGTCGGATCGTATGGCTCACTGAAGTTTTCATTTTGTTGTGTTGCCTGTATTTCGGGAAACAAAGATGCCTGTGGCGCTGGGCCTCCTTCTATAGTAGCATCCACGACTTCAAGCGTGTCTTCTTCCTTTGGAGTTTCAATTTCAAAATCAGAATCACCTGGACGGATCGTCTTAGGTTTTTCTGCGGAACCGCTTTTACCATCCAATTTAAAATCAACAGGTTCACCCTCTTTTACTGCGTTGGGTGAAGCAATAGGTTGCAAAGGCGGAATCTTACTTTTAGGCTGGATTGTTTGTACAGAAGTATTGCCCGAAACAGAGCCTGTTGTTTTTCCGCGTACAGTATATCTTTTATTAAAAATATCTTTAAACCAAAGCTTGGTCTCATGCCAAGCCTTTTCAGGTGTTAAATCATTGAAATTAGGATTGACGAGCCAAATGATAATACCTGCAAATACACTGATGAACAACAAAGCTGCGCCAATGAACCCTACGAAATCTGTAATCCAGGAACTGATCGCATTACCGAACTCGCCGCCCCATGGGAAGATCGCATCCTTGCCGCTTACAAACTCAAGGAAGACAGAAAGAAAGAGCATCAGCACAATTGCCTGCCAGACAAGTGCACGGTGCATTTTTAAAGGAAGCCTTTTTAATTTCGACCAGCCAAATACTGCCACCAAATAAACAAGAATGAAAGATGGTAAACCGAACCACCAATAAAAGAAGGTATTGGAAACGACCGCACCAAGGCGGCCCAATAAGTTGGAAGCCTCAAAGTCTCCAGCAAACAATTCCATAAGTGGCTTGCTGTTCACATCGTCAGAGTCATCCATCCAAGTGAACAGATAAGAGCTGAAGGCAACAAATAAGTAAATGGACAGGAGCAATAGCAGCACACCAAAGAGTTTAGGTATGCGCTCATCTTTGCTGAGATTCAGGGATAACTGATTCGGATTCTTTTTTTTCTTCGCCATGCTTGCCCTCCGGGGGATTTGATCGTTCAGCCACCATAACTGGATGCCGTCTTCGGGGAAGTGTACGTCTGTTTGTTTCTCAAGGGTTCAGGTGTCAGGAACGAGGAGTCAGTTCATTTACATGAACATTCATTGCTATCACCGGAATCCTTTATACTTAGTTAAAGCCTTTGATGCAAAGGTAATTATAAGTGATGGGAAATCGTAAATCTTTCCTTACGGCACCTCCACCCGATTCAGCACCTGGCTGATGATATCCTCTTGCGTAATATTTTCCGCTTCGGCTTCATAGGTTAATCCAATGCGATGACGCATCACGTCATGACAGATATTTCGGACATCTTCTGGAATCACATAACCTCGTCTGCGTAAAAATGCAAGCGCTTTGGCCGCCAGTGCTAAGTTGATACTTGCACGAGGTGATCCACCATAATTAATGAGTGGTTCGAGATTCGAAAGGCCATATTCTTTTGGGTGACGAGTGGCGAAAACTATGTCGAGTATGTATCGCTCTATCTTTTCATCCATATATACCTTCTGGACAGATTTCCTTGCTTTCAGAATAACCTCAGGTTTAATAACTGGCGAAACTTGGCCGAACAAATCATCATTTAAGTTGCGCCGCATGATTTCCCTTTCTTCCTCTTTTGTTGGGTAACCCACTTTTACCTTAAGCATAAAACGATCCGTTTGTGCTTCTGGTAAGGGGTAAGTCCCTTCCTGTTCTATGGGGTTCTGGGTTGCTAGGACGAGGAATGGTTCCTCCAATTTGAATGTCTCTCCACCAATCGTTACCTGCCTTTCCTGCATAGCTTCAAGTAATGCCGACTGCACTTTTGCCGGTGCCCGGTTAATTTCATCTGCCAAAATAAAATTGGCGAAAATGGGCCCTTTATGTACGGCAAACTTGGATGTACTTTGGTTATACACCATGGTTCCGATAATATCGGCTGGTAGTAGGTCTGGTGTAAATTGGATGCGCTGAAAGTCGGCAGCCACGGCACTTGAGAGGGTTTTGATGGCGAGCGTTTTTGCAAGTCCAGGCAAACCTTCCAAAAGGATGTGGCCTCTAGTCAAAAGACCGAGCATCAGCCTTTCGATCATATTGGTTTGGCCAACTATGACCTTGGCAGTTTCAGCATTCAATTGCTCTACAAAAGCGCTGTCGTGATAGATCTGCTGATTGAGGGCTTCGATGTCTAACGAGTGCATATCTATTATAAAAATTTAATTATTTTAAAAGGAGCGCAAAGATAAGATGTGGAGGTGGGAGGTTTGGTGCTTTTTCTCGAAGTATTTCACAATGTCAAATCACCCCGCCAGATGGCTTTCGGCATCTGGCAGGGTTCAATATCTACTCTCCAGTTTCCAATCCCTGCAATATCCCTTTTTCAATAGCTGGGACACCACGTTCCATCCAAATTGGTTTTGGAGCATCTTTCAAATAATAATCGAAAAACTGACTCATTCGAAATTGAAAGTCTTTTCGATTCTGCAATTTGACTGGCCAATGTGGCTCGTCGTTGTAATTCAGCATCCATGCAGGTTTTCCAAGCCTACGCAAGCCCACAAAATATTCGATGCCTTGATACCATGGTACTGCTCCATCGTTGTCATTGTGCAAAATCAGCACTGGTGTATTTACTTTATCGAGAAAAAACAATGGAGAGTTTTCCAAATAACGAAGCGGGTATTCCCAGATCGTGCCGCCAATACGGCTCTGCGTGCGCTCATACTGGAACATCCTGCTCATGCCGCTACCCCAGCGGATACCTCCATAAGCCGAAAACATATTGACCACGGGCGCACCGCTTTCAGCGCATTTGAATATATCAGTCTTCGTAAGCAAGTAAGCAATTTGATAACCACCCCAACTGTGGCCTTGCACTCCAATGCGATCCTTATCGATAAAGCCTTTGTCAATCAGAGATGTAACGCCTGGGATAACGGCATTTAAACAACTTTCCCCCGGATATCCAATCCGGTATGGGATATCTGGATTGAAAATAACATAGCCTCTGCTAACATAAAAAGAATAATTAATGGTGGATCGGCCCGGGTATGGGCGAGGGTAACTATTTAGACGGTCTGAGCTTTTTTCATAAAAATTCACAATCATCGGGTATTGCTTGCGCGGATCAAAACCTTCTGGTTTCACAAGCATGCCTGTGAGCTTTTGGCCATCTAATGATGTCCATTCATAGAGTTCCACCGTTCCCCATGAATACTCGTCTTGCTGAGGGTTTCCATAGCTGACCCTTTTGGGGTTTTGTAAACTCAAATTGGAGTAAAGCAGGTCGGGAAAAGTCTGGAAGTTTTCTTTTGTAAAAATGATTTTATCAGAATCACGTGCTTTTCTGGGGCGGCGAGTATATGCGAAATCCTCTTTGACCAATTGGATAGGCATGCCAGCACCTAATAATAAATATCCATATCCGCTGGCTTTTGTTTTTTTATCAAAAATATGAAGCATCATCCGGCTGCCAGGCGTCACGAAACGCTCTTCTGGATCGAGCCGCATATAGCGGTAAACAGTCTGGCTCTCACGGCCATTGGTCAGTCGCTTAGGCTCAGCATTGCCGGCAGGGTCAATTTGCCAGATATCAAATTTGTCATAAATGAGAACATGTTTGTCATCCTTCGTCCAAGTGGCAATACCATGTGGATAGGGATAAGTTGGAACATCCATTTCTTCATTGTAAAATGGATAAGGAGCGTTTGAGGTTAAGGTTTTTACAGTACCTGTTTTGACAGAATAAGCAACATAGACACTGTCCGTACGATTGTACCAGTAAATGAATTTTGCATTTGGTGAAAAATTAGCACTTCCATTCAGTGTTTTTACAACGGTTTTTTTATCACCTGTTTTAGTGTTGACGAGGTAAATATCTTGCCTTGAGCTACCTTCCCATGAAATGAGTTGCTGGTGTTCTTCATCCGTATATGCAATTGCATGTTCAGCATTTGCTTCGTTGCCAAGTCTTATCTCTGGCAGTTCCTCCGTTCCAAGTTGGACGAACTTATTTTCATCAATATGCCAAACAGCCTGATAGGTACGCTTTTTCTCCCTGTTCAGCCTAACTTCTTGCTGCGTATGCAGCAACCCATCTGTATAACTCCAAACTTCTACATTGACTATTTCTTCATCCAACAAACTGGTGTCTTGCAGAATCGGAGGGGGAGCCGTACCAAAAAAGAGCTTTGTCCCATCTTCAGAAAAACGCGGTGTTTCATTGTCGCTAACAAGCCAGGAAGATGGCAAGAATGCCTTATCAGAACTGGCAATTATATGTGCTGAATCTTGCCCTTCTTTCCAATAACATAAATCAATTGGTGGAACTTGTGCATCAGTGGTATCGAGGTTGGCGAGAAACGCTGCTTGAGTACCAGCTTCATCAAAACTAAATCTGCTGAATTCCCCTTTTTGCCGCCACATCGGGTTTAGCGATTGATCAGAGCAATCGAACATATACACCCCTTCCATCAATGTAGAATCGTTACCTGTTGTGTTCAGTAAAATGCGGGACGCCTCCTCAGCAACGTGGTAACTTTTTACAAAACCAACCACTTCTTCTTCGCCAGAAGAAAGGTTCTTCATAACGAGTTTCGTGCCTGATTTTTTACTCTCTTTTTTTCCTTTTTTCTTTTTGTGTGAGGCTGATTTGGTTGTATCAGGAACAGCCACGGTTGAAGAATCAACAGTGGGTTCTTCTGTTTTTATATTTTCAACCTCTTTATGGTAAATAACCCAACCATTCCATTTCTCTGGCACGGAGAAGGATTTCACACCTCCAATTATTTCCAATGATTGATTACTCAACGTTAAAATGCCAAGCGAATCATTTGGTAATTTATCTTTTTTGACACCTCTCCGCCGCATAGATTTTAGCGTATCCTCATGCGGATGAATTTTAAAAATAAGATGTTGATTGTCAGCAGAGAACAATGCTCCCTCACCTCGTTCGAAAGAATAAGTATCTTGCGTTTCGGCATTCCATACTTTTAATATGGCATCTCCTTCTTCCGCTTTTAGGGAAAAAGCAACCCAGTTTCCGTCGTTTGATATCGTTGGCCTTTCAATTTGCTTCCAGGTGACAAGTTCTTCATGAGATAATTGTTTTTTTTGTGAAAAGAGGAGACATGCCATTGTGAGGCAACTCAAGGTGAGGGCAAGTTTTTTCATTTATGAATTATTTTTCGTGAAGATAAAAAGGAAGACCATTTTTCAAATGGTAATGGGAGAAAGTTCAAGTTTGATTTTTAAACTTCCCAATCCCGGCCAGACCGATAAACAACCCCTTTGAATATCCCAACTATTTTTCCGTCTTGATTTTTCACTACAATACGGTAGTTAGCTATTTTATGCCCAAGCGTTTCTTCCTCTGCCGAAGCTGTCAGTATATCTCCTTCCTTCACTTTTGCAGTATGCGAAATGGAGGTTTCGATGGAAACAGCATGTCGCCCACGGGAATTGCAAGCAAAAGCCAGTGCGCTGTCAGCCAGTGAATAAGTGATGCCACCGTGTGCAATTCCAAAGCCGTTAAGCATTTCTTTGCGAACAACCATTCTGAGTACAGCTCGTCCTCCGCCGTCTTCTATCCGTTCGATTCCCAGCCATTGGCTAAAATAATCTTTGTCGAACATGGCATCTACGATGCGAATATGTTTGGGTTTTTTATCCATAGAATTGATGGCTATCCCTGGCCATTTTGCGGAGTAATGGGCTACACCTATAGCGATCTTCCAAATATTCGTGGTACAGAGTATCCAATCTTTCAACACATTCTTTAATGCCAATTTCATCCGCCCATTTCAGTAAGCCTTTTGGATAATTGACCCCCTTTGTCATTGCTGTATCAATATCATCTCTGGAAGCTATATTAAGGTATAGCGCGTCCGCCGCTTCATTTATGAGCATGGCAATAATGCGATTGACAATGGATTCTCCTAATTGTTGATCCTTATTTGGTGCTGGGTTTTTGGCATTTTCGGTGTAGTCATAATACCCTTTACCCGATTTTTTGCCCAGCCAGCCAGCTTCAGCCAATCGTTTCTGAGTAAACGCTGGCTTATATCGTGGGTCAAAATAGAAAGAATGGAAGACCGTTTCGGTGACTTTATAGTTGACATCGTTGCCGATGAAATCCATGAGTGTAAATGGGCCCATTCTAAACCCACCAATTTCCGTCATAGCCCAATCAATCGTTGCAACGCCAGCAATTCCTTCTTCATATATTCGCAATGCCTCACCATAGAAAGGTCGCGCCACTCGATTTACAATAAAGCCAGGAGTGTCCTTTGTTTTTACAACCAACTTCCCCCAACTTTCAATAAGGGTACAAGATTCTTCCACAATATTTGGATTTGTTTGAATGGCGGGGACCACCTCGACGAGCTTCATCAAAGGTGCAGGGTTGAAAAAATGTATACCAATTACTCTTTCTGGTCGATCACAAGCAGCGGCAATCGCTGCAACAGAGAGTGAAGATGTATTCGTGGCAAGGATACACTCTTGTGAAGTGATTTCCTCCAATTGTTCAAAAACAGATTTTTTAATACCAAGGTCTTCAATAATGGCTTCTATCACGAGTCCTGCATCCGCGAAAGCGAGCATGTTGTCCACAAAATAGATTCGGCCAAAGACAGCCTTAGCGGTACGATCATCCATCCTGCCCTTTTCTACTAACCTATTCAGTATTTTCAAAAGTTTTCCTTTTGCTCTTTCTAACGCATCGGGATTGTTGTCATAGAGCAGGACTTCGTGGCCAGCGGTGGCTGCCACTTGAGCAATGCCACTACCCATTGAACCGCTTCCTATTATGCCTATTTTTTTCATAAAATGAAATTGGAATTAAAGAGAAAGCCCGCCGAAAGGCGGGCTTCATGCTTATAGGATCAAATTATTAATATCAATCTTTATTTGAGCTGCCGCTCAGTGGAGTAAATTTCCACTTTTTCTGAGGTTAATTTTTTCAAAGGTATAATAATTATTTTGCCTTCCGCCTGCAAAGTTAAAGAAATGCTATCCATCGCCACAACTCTGCCAGTAGAACCATCAATGCTTATCATGTCCCCAATTTTCACTTTATTCTTGCTATAGAATGACGCAATAAAGTTGGCCATTGTATCCCTTGATGCAAATCCATAACCTATCGAAAATGCCAATATTACACCTCCAAGAATAACTGTAAGGTTAGAAGTGATCAAAGAGGTTTCGATACTTGCCTGTGCCAATGCACTTATGGTGAGCGTAAGAAACACGAGATAAAAAACGAATGTGGCAATTACTTTAGCTGATGGAATGCCCAATGCAGTACATGCTGCAAGCACAACATTTTTCACAAACTCTGCTAAATAAATCCCCAATATAAAAAGGATGAGCGCTGATAAAAGCCTGGGAAGAAATGCAATCAAATCACTTACCATTTCGGAAACGATAGCCATACCGAGTATATCCGTAGCCATCATAATGAATATCAGTAAAAGCAAGTAATAAATGAGTTTGCTTAAAAATATGCTTACCCTGATTTTGAAATTGGCTTTGGTAGCAAATTCCGTTTCATTAATCTTTTCACCGAGTTTATCAAATTTGAGTGTGACAAAGATTTTTTCTAAGGTCTTGGACACAATTTTTGCGACGAGCCAACCGACAATTAAAATGGCAATTGCTCCTACTACATTTGGAAGTGTTGCGGCAAGTTTCACTAACATCTCCTCTACTATCTCAATAATGGGCATGGTAGGTTTGAATTATTTTTGAAAAAATGAAGACCGTACAAAGTTAGAAAAGTCAGTTGGTTAATTAACCAACTGACTTTTCTAACTTTTATCAAATTAATAATGCAGAGGATGAAAAGAGCCTACATTAACTACAATTTTGAATCAAAAGGATTTCCATTTCCAGCAGTACCAGGAGCATCCTCGTCAGTATCTTTGATAGGATCTCCAGCAGGCAACTCATCTTTGTTCATTCCGTCAATTTCTTTGACCGTACCTCCAAGTGTCAACACAAACATTTCCAAGGCTTTAGGAATGAACAATTCCATAGCATGCCCCATCATAGTGAGCACTTGAAGGCTACCTATGATATTCTCCTCAATGTCCGGTGGTATCGGAAAATTAAGGCTGTCTTCCTCTTGCATCTCGATGAAACTATTTTTTGATGCATTCATGATTATAGAATTTTATCCATCTGGATATAATTTTTTATAAACTTCCTGAGCTTTATGCTTAGCCCGTTTGATTTTCATTTTTATAGCACTTTCTGTCTTGGCCAGTATCATGGCTATATCCTTGATTTGCAACCCATCCTGATACTTCATCAGTAGAATAGCCTTGTCCCCAACAGGTATCTCATTCAACACTTCCCTAAGCCTATTTACTTCCATCGTCAATAAAGCCTCATCATGTACCTCATCTTCTATATCTGGCACTCTTTCCATTTCATCCGAAAAAATATTGCCTGCTTTTTTATTCTTTCGAATTACGTCTATACAGTAGTTATAAGTAATGGAATATACCCATGTTGAAAATTTGGACTGAGCACCAAACTGCCCCAGGTTGAGAAATATCTTCATGAAAATATCTTGGGTAGCATCTTTTGCTGCGTGTTCATTTCTCAGTAGGGAAATGCACTTTCCATAAACTTTGCCCGAATATTTCCGATAGAGCGCGGTAAAAAGGCTCGAATCTTTCGTTCGAAGATACTCCTGTATCAGGTCAATATCCTTAACTTTTGTTTCGCCGTCAGTCCCCATTCAACTTATTAGAAAACTTCCTTGCCCGGTAATTTCAAAAATAAAACGAGGCAAAGGAGTGAATATAGATTGTAAGTTTGCGCAATAAGCACATGTCCACAAAGACGTAAAAATATAAAAATACGGGATTGAGACGGAGAAATAGTAAAAAGGATACTATTTCGGTGTTGGAAAGTTAAGATTCAAGGAAAAAAAGAGGCAGTGCTCATGCACTACCTCAGCCCTAACCAAATAAAACCAAATTATTTATTCTTGAAGCTCCTTTTAGAAAGGAGGTTGTTGACAATTAAAAAAGCTTAGTGTAAAAAGTACTTTTAGCTTTGCTGTACAAATTTAGAACGAAAATTTTTAATTTTCTATTTCAACCGTATTTTTTAATGAAAACTTTATAATTGAAAAATCAAGAAATAGCCAATTCCAGCAAATAAGCCGCCTCACCCACAAAATACAACAGTATGTTTTGCAGAATTGCAATTTTCATAAAATAATATTGGAGGGTCTTTGGGTATTATGCTTTCTATGGGAGGATGTATTTGCGAACTTCATGCTGTCTATTTTAAACCTATCTATTAAAAATGCAACGAAAAAAAATTCTATTCTTCTTTTTAACCTTTGCTTTACTTAGTGTAAGTCCGTCTTTTAGTCTAATGGCACAATCAGATGTGACTGACGAAGATGCATTTTTCATTAAGAAAATTCATGATGAGACATTAATTGAAGGTAATTGCTATTCGTGGCTTCATCACCTAACAAAAAGTATTGGCCCCAGGCTTAGTGGCTCGCCTCAGGCTGCAGCAGCAGTGGAATACACTAAGCAAATGCTTGACACACTTGGCTTGGATTCCGTTTGGCTTCAACCGGTCACCGTTCCTCATTGGGTTCGAGGTGAAAAAGAAATTGTCCGAATTGCATCATCCGTGATGGGGTCAATGGACTTGGATGCTCTTGCCCTCGGCAATTCTGTAGGTACTGGAAAAAATGGTGTATCCGCAGAAGTTCTTGAAGTAATGAACTTTGAAGAGCTAAAAAAAATGGGCGAAGCGGTAAAAGGCAAAATCGTTTTTTTTAACAGACCTTTTGATCCCACTCAACTCAACACATTTGCAGCTTATGGAGGAGCCGTAGATCAGCGAGGAAATGGTGCATCGGAAGCAGCAAAGTACGGAGCAATTGGAGTAGTGGTTCGATCAATGGCTTCAGGGCTTGATGATGTACCTCACACTGGAGGCTTGCGCTATCGTGAAGATGTGGAAAAAATTCCTGCAGTTGCCATTAGTACGAATCATGCTGAAGTGTTGAGTGGATTATTGAAACAAGGAGCTGTAAATATTTACATGAAAACAAATTGCCAAATGCTTGAAGACAAGCTTTCCTATAATGTGATAGGTGAAATAAAAGGAATTGAAAAACCCGAAGAAATCATCTTGATAGGAGGCCACCTTGATTCTTGGGACGTGGGAGAAGGAGCTCATGATGATGGTACGGGTTGCGTACAATCTATGGATGTAGTCCATTTAATAAAAAGATTAGACTACAAGCCAAAAAGAACCATTAGGTGCGTGTTATTTATGAATGAGGAGAATGGTTTACGAGGTGGAAGAACATACGGGGAGGAAGCTATGAGAAAAGGTGAGTTTCATCTGGCGGCAATAGAAAGTGACAGAGGTGGGTTCACGCCAAGAGGATTTACTGTGGATGGAGAAAAAGATGTTTTTGCCAAAAAATTCCCTCTTTTCCAACCATGGCTAAGTCTTCTTGAACCTTATGGCCTGAGGATAAAAAAAGGCGGTGGCGGAGCCGACATTTCCCCTCTGAAAAAGCAAAAAACACTTTTAATAGGCTTTGAGCCAGACTCGCAACGCTATTTCAATTACCACCATACACATGCTGATACTTTTGAAACCGTTGATAAAAGGGAGCTAGAGCTTGGAGCGGCGGCGATTACAAGTCTTGTTTACTTAATAGATAAATATGGCTTAGATTAAGAAAGTTTTCGTTCAGCTTAATCCTTATAGATTTTTCCGAATCCATTCTAACCCCTACCTTTGCGCCCCGAAAATAAAAGTAAAAGACTTCCTTGGCTAATATGCGCTGGAAGTCTTTTTTTGAGCAAAATAACCTGTGGTAGTAAACAGCAGGTTTTGTCTGGCGAAATCCCACCCTTCCAACTACACGCCAACTACCAACTGTATACTGCCACCTGCATACCATCATGCCTAAAGATACTTCTATTAAATCCGTCCTGATTATTGGTTCTGGTCCTATCATTATTGGTCAAGCTTGCGAATTTGACTATTCTGGTACACAAGCAAGTCGTTCGTTAAAGGAAGAAGGAATTGAGGTCACCTTGATTAATTCCAACCCGGCTACGATTATGACCGATCCGATGACTGCCGACCATATTTACCTGTTACCACTAACCACTGAAAGTATCGTTCAGATACTGGAGGAAAGAAAAATAGACGCCGTACTACCTACGATGGGTGGCCAAACGGCACTAAATTTAGCTATTGAGGCTGGAAAGTTGGGTATTTGGGATAAATACAATGTGAAATTGATCGGGGTTGATTTGGACGCTATTGAATTGACAGAAAACCGGGAGAAATTTCGCCTTCACATGATCAACCAAGGTCTGGGTGTCGCACCTTCTAAAATTGCCAATTCCTTTTTGGAAGGTAAAGAAGCTGCCCAAGAAATTGGTTTCCCGCTAGTTATTCGGCCATCTTATACTTTAGGTGGTACAGGAGCTGCATTTGTTCATAAGGAAGAGGAATTCGATGAGCTGCTTCGTCGTGGCCTTAACCTTTCTCCTACCCATGAGGTATTGATAGACAAAGCAGTTTTGGGCTGGAAAGAATTCGAATTAGAGCTGCTTCGCGATTCCAATGATAATGTCGTCATAATTTGTGTGGTGGAAAACCTTGATCCGATGGGAATCCATACTGGTGATAGTATTACAGTAGCCCCGGCAATGACCTTGAGTGACACATCATATCAACGCATGCGGAATGAAGCCATCCAGGCCATGCGGTCCTTAGGCAATTTTGCAGGAGGATGTAATATCCAATTTGCCCAAAATCCTGAAAACGAAGACTTGATCGTCATCGAAATCAACCCACGTGTAAGCCGGTCTTCGGCGCTTGCCAGCAAGGCAACAGGATATCCTATTGCTAAGGTTGCCGCTAAACTTGCTTTAGGTTACAACCTTGATGAACTGAAAAACCAAATCACGAAAACGACTTCTGCATATTTTGAACCTACATTAGATTATGTGATCGTTAAAATGCCAAGGTGGAACTTTGCAAAATTCCCAGGTGCAAACAAGGAACTTGGACTGCAAATGAAATCAGTCGGTGAGGTAATGGCCATTGGCCGTAATTTTTTGGAGGCACTCCAAAAAGCCTGTCAAGGACTGGAAAATGGTAGAATGGGATTAGGTGCAGATAAGAAAGAGTGGATTCGGACGGAGGATGTTTTGCAACGGCTCGAACGTGCAGGAGAGGATCGAATTTTCAGGTTAAAAGACGCACTAAGGCTAGGTGTTCCAGACCGGACTATTCACAAACTAACTAAAATAGACCCCTGGTTTATCAAGCAAATCAAGCGCCTCGTTGATATGGAGCATGAGCTCATGAGATTTAATGTGCCGGAGGATATTCCTGAAAAATTCTTCCGAGAGCTCAAAGAAGTTGGTTATTCAGATGCACAGATTGCATGGGTAATGCGGGTGACAGAAGAAGAGGTTAGAAAAGCAAGAAAAGATAAGGAGATTCGCCGAACCTATAAAATGGTGGATACCTGTGCAGCAGAATTTGAAGCGCAAACGCCTTATTTTTATTCAACCTTTGACACTGAAAATGAGAGTATCCCAACTGAGGGCAAGAAAAAAATCATCGTACTTGGTTCTGGCCCAAATCGTATTGGCCAAGGAATCGAATTTGATTACTGCTGCGTGCACGGGGTGATGGCTATTCGGGAAGTTGGATATGAAGCGATCATGGTTAACTGTAATCCAGAGACTGTTTCAACTGACTTTGACATTGCGGACAAACTGTATTTCGAGCCTGTATTCTGGGAACATCTTGAAGAAATTATTGAACTGGAAAAACCAGAAGGCATCATTGTACAGTTGGGTGGACAAACAGCTTTGAAACTTGCTGAAACCTTCAACAAAAAAGGTATCAAAATAATCGGTACCGACTTCAACAGTATGGATTTGGCTGAGGACAGGGGCCGCTTCTCTGACTTATTGCGTGATCTTGATATACCTTATCCAAATTATGGCGTCGCTAATGATGCAACAGAAGCACTCAAAATCGCTAATGAAATAAAATATCCGGTGCTTGTTCGTCCAAGTTATGTGCTGGGTGGTCAGGATATGCGAATCGTAATCAACGATAATGAATTGGAGAAACATGTGTTATCCATTTTCAAAAAAATGCCCGACAACAAAGTGCTCATTGACCACTTTTTAGACCGGGCAAAAGAAGCAGAAGTAGATGCTATTTGCGATGGTGATGAAGTACACATCATGGGCGTTATGGAGCATATTGAACCGGCAGGTGTTCATTCAGGTGATAGCTCAGCGGTGCTACCAACTTACAGCTTATCCGTCGCAGCAGTAAACACGATGGTGGAATATACCCACAAACTGGCAAAAGCCCTAAAAATAAAAGGTTTGATAAATATCCAGTTTGCTATAAAGAATGAAAAAGTATACGTTATTGAAGCTAACCCTCGTGCAAGCCGTACCACGCCTTTTATTGCGAAAGCATATCAGGTTCCTTACTTGAAAATTGCAACCAAAGTGATGCTCGGTACACACAAGTTAAAAGACTTCAACATCGTGCCGCAGCCAAAAGGCTTTGCGATAAAAGTTCCTGTATTCTCTTTCAACAAGTTCCCAGGAGTGGACAAAAACCTGGGGCCAGAAATGAAATCTACCGGGGAAGCGATTCGCTTTATCGTCGATTTGACCGATCCATTTTTCCGGGAATTGGACAACCAACGCTATATGTATTTGACTCGATAGATAAGTTTATCTTTCGTGAAAATAATAAAACAGGGCCGCATGGATTCAACCATGCAGCCCTTTCTATTTTCACCAAAATCTATCATTTATTCACAAAAATAAAAGCAAACTGTTCTGCAAAAGTGCCATCAGGGCCAATCATTGAACCATGAGTCTGGCTGTCTATATGGTATGCGCCCACTATGTGCAATTCATAATTGTCGGACAGTGGGCACGAACCCATTGTTCCTTGTAGCGAAAGATTGCCACCCGGAGACGAAATGCTGATTGCACCTTTCCCGTCAGGAGAGGCAATGAAAAAGTTGTCAGAACCATTGCCAGTGCCAGCCGCTCCAAGTCCCTGGATACCCATCCCTTCAATGCCAGGATTGAACCCAGGATCATCAAAAGTCACATTCCAGATAGTGTAAACTCCATTAGGAATCAGATTGGACAACTGCAACGAAGCCTCAATACCTGCCTCAGTGCATTGGAGTGAAACCGATCCTTTAACGGAGCTAAATTCTCCCCATGTGACATGATGCCCATCAGGAGCAGTCACAGGCTGGTGCATGCGGTTTTCGTACAGCACTTGTGAAGGATCAGAAGGCATTTCCATACTTTCTGTCTCTACAAAAAATGGTACGCCAATAATTTCATCAGACAAGGCATTCGGCATAGCCGGTGATGAATTGTCATCGTTGCAACTTGCAAGTGAAAAGGCAAGCAACACTGCAACAAAAAAGGATTTAAATACAGGGAATTCGATTATTGTTTTCATTAAAAAAAGAATTAAGGATTGAAAAAAAGATTGTGGATTTTGGCATTTTCGGGGTTTGGTTTCATTTGGTTTCAAGAACATCAGTACCGTTTCACCACCGGGACAGCTACTGATGTGTGGAAGTTTCAAGTCTGATGTCAAAAAAGGTTAATCAGGTGGTCGGCTTTTGGGGCGACTGTTCCCGTTTGATTTAGATGGATATGTTCGTGTGAAATTGATTATTGTTTTCATTTGATCGGTTGAGTTATTGTTGTTTTCATTTGATAGTGCAAATATGAGCCGAGCAATTCTGTTGGACAATCGAAGATGATTGACTTGTGTTTTTTAGTGTGTCCAAGTAGTTGCTTATTGAGTTGATGGGAATGTTTTGGCAATTTATCGCCTACTCAATAAACTAGCCCACTGGCTCAATCGGAGGTATTCTCACTCAAGCGTTCTACAGATTGATCAACTTTGACTTTCTATTTCATCCTTTTTCTAACTTTGCCAACCTTACTAATCACTTTATCAACATAACAAAGTACATGAGCAAAATACTACGTGCCCTCGCCTTTTCATTCATCGCCCTCTATTGCGTCAGTTGCCAACAGGATTCTTCCAATACCATAGAACGTCCGCATAATCCATGGGTATTCCGGTCAGTCCTTGATTCTATCCCCCGAATAGTTACTGCTGCGCTCCATGATGATTTGTATGTGGCTTATCAAACACAAACGGGCGCTATTTATAAAGCATGGAAAGGAGGTGTCAATTTCGATGGCGCTGTTTATACAACCGCTCACGGCCCGCAGCCATCCAGTTTAGGCGATGGATGGTTTGTTGGAAAATATGACCAACCGTGGAAAGTGATGATAGAGGAAAAAGAAATTTCCCCAATGGTACAGTATAGAGGACATCGCTTTAAGGATGGTCATGTGGTTTTCAGTCTTGAGCTGACGATGCCTAATGGCGATGTTATCAATGTGACGGAACAACCTGAACATGCGGCTAATAATAGTGGGCTAACAGGATTAGAAAGGGTTTTCACAACGACCAATGTGCCTGAAGGTGCAAAAGTAATATTGAAAACGAATCTTAGCTCTATCGGCCTTGAAACCAATATTACAACAGATGGCGAGTGGGCCGTTTCCGATAAAAAAGACCGCTCTTACAAAAACATCAATGGTTTCGACTTGGATGGCATATTGACCTTGAACTCAAATGGCGCAACAACATTCACCGCTTATTTTACCCAAAAACCTCTCATCCAAAATAACAATACAATAGCTGGTGCTGAAGAGGAAGAAGAGCTGCCTCTTGGCATGCGTCTCATTGCCCGGTCTGATTGCAAGACCTGTCATAACACTTATGTGGCAACGGTTGGCCCTGCTTATATGGACGTAGCCAAACGATACCGCAATTCCGAAGACAACATTCTGACACTAATCAATAAAGTGAAAAATGGTGGAGCTGGTGTATGGGGTGATGCTGCCATGACACCTCATGCTGATTTGCCAGAAGCCGAAATCCGCCAAATGATAGAATATATAATGGGGTTGGATGCAATAGAAGAGGAGAATGAGCCTGATGTAGCAGAAAAAAAGGACCTGCCGCTGATAGACGCAGCGCAGGGGATTGAAAACGGAGAAATGTATCCAGGAGCGATTGTAAAGCTTTATCAATACGATCGTAATTTGACAAAGCTCGCCGACATGTCTCCCTATCCGAACCCTACGTATGAAGGTATTGTACCAACGATTCATGCGATGGACAAAGATCTCGCAGGCATCGGCGATAATTTTGGGATGGTGATAGAAGGCTATCTGAATATTCCGAAGGGTAACAACTATACTTTCAGGCTTGTAAGCGATGATGGGTCAAAATTGACCATCGATGAAAAAATTGTCATAGACCACGATGGCTTTCATGGAGCATCTGCAAAAGATGGCGAAATCGCATTGAAGGAAGGCTACCATCCTTTTAGGGTAGACTATTTTGAAGGTGGTGGTGGAAATAATATTTCTTTTCAATGGAAGTCTTTCGACGATGGGGCTGCTGGCTTTAAGATCATTCCGAGTACCGTCCTTTCTCATAGAAAGAGCGATCAGCCAATAGGTGGCGAGCCTATTCCTTTTGCCAGCAACAGGAAAGTGCCGGGCGACAAAACTCCAATTGAAGGGGTACATCCTAGCTACGATTTAAGCCAGGCAAGGCCGGATGATTTTTTCCCAAAAGTTGGAGGCATGGATTTTCTTTCAGATGGTCGTATGGTTGTTAGTCTTTGGGATGCTGAAGGTGGCGTTTACATTATTGATAATGTGTCAGATGGAAACCCGGCTCAGATGACAGCTAAAAAAATTGCCGCAGGATTGGCAGAGCCGCTCGGTTTGAAAGTAGTAGATGATGAAATTTTTGTTTTACAAAAACAAGAACTCACACAGCTCATTGACCACGATGGGGATGAAATTATTGATGAATACCGCACCCATTGCAATGCATGGGGCGTTAGTCCCAATTTCCATGAGTTTGCCTTTGGCTTGGCGTATAAAGAAGGCCATTTCTATGGCAGCCTTGCCACTGATATTTTGCCTGGTGGCGCTGGCGCAAAAGTGCAACCAAAAGATCGTGGCCGTACTTTCAAAATATCCAGAGAAGATGGTAGTATGGAGCTTATCGCCTCTGGCCTGCGGACTCCAAACGGTATAGGCATAGGCGTGGATGGTGAAATTTTTAATGCCGACAATCAAGGCGATTGGTTGCCTTGCAGCAAGATAGTCCATGTGACGAAAGGCGCATTCTTTGGCAGCAGGGCGGTTGACTATGAGGGAACAGAAGGCTTGGAAGAGAAGCCCCCGGTTGTTTGGTTGCCACAGGATGAAATCGGCAACTCTCCTTCTACCCCGCTCGCACTTAATGATGGCCCTTACAAAGGCCAGATGATCCATTGTGAAGTGACACATGGAGGAGTGAAAAGAGTTTTTGTAGAAAAAATAAATGGTGAGTATCAAGGGGCGCTTTTTCGCTTTACTCAAGGTTTGGAGGCTGGTGCAAACAGAATGGCTTGGGGACCAGATGGTGGATTGTATATTGGAGGAATAGGGAGCTCGGGTAATTGGCAGCACGGCCAAAATCATTGGTATGGTTTGCAACGCCTGAAATTCAATGGCAACCCAACATTCGAAATGCTGGCAGTACGGGCAAAGAGTGACGGAATGGAAATTGAATTTACAGAACCGTTGCCAGAAGGCATAGGCTGGAATAAATCCAGTTATTCGGTACAGCAGTGGTGGTATAAACCAACAGCCGATTACGGCGGCCCGAAACTCGACCTTGAAGACCTTCGCATTGTTTCTGCTAACGTTTCTGTTGACCGAAAAAGAATTTTCCTGGAGCTTGATGGCATGAAGCCAAATCATGTAGTTTATATCAGACTGCCATATTCCTGGATCAGTGAAGCAGGACATCAACTGTGGTCGACCGAGTGCTGGTACACCTTAAATAATATTCCTGAAAACACTTTCGGGGAAAAGCTAACACCTCAAATCGTACCCCCTAATCATTTGACGGAAAAAGAAAAAGCGGATGGTTGGAAATTATTGTTCGATGGAAAATCCACGGATGGTTGGCGAAATTTCAATAAGGAATCTATCGGGGCTGGCTGGATCATTGATGATCATGCTATTCATTTAAACGCAAAGAAAAATCCTGATGGCCACTGGCAAGCCGCCGATGGTGGCGACATAATCACAGATGGTGATTATGAAAATTATGAGCTCCGCCTCGACTGGAAAATCGGCCCTTGTGGAAACAGCGGCATTATTTACAATGTAGTAGAGGACAAAAAATACGAATATGTCTGGTTGACTGGCCCGGAAATGCAGGTGCTTGACAATACCTGTCATCCAGATGCAATGTACCCTAAGCACCGAGCAGGAGACCTTTACGATATGATCGAATGCAAATACGAAACAGTCAAACCCGCAGGCCAATGGAACCAGGTGCGCCTCGTTATCAATAATGGGCACGTAGAGCAATGGCTGAACGGCCACAAGGTTGTCGAATTTCAAATGTTTAATGACACCTGGACACAGATGATAGCCAATTCAAAATTTAAGGACATGCCCGACTTTGGCAAAGCGAGAAAAGGACATATTGCATTGCAAGATCATGGTGACCCCGTTTGGTATAGGAATATTAAAATTAAAGAACTTTAAATTTCAATAAGATAAACAGAACCCCGCTAAACTAGCTTAGCGGGGCTTTTGCTTTTCAAGTATTACTTCTTCAGTAAATCCCTGATCTCTTCCAACAGCACAATATCTGCTGGTGGGCCGGCCGGGGCAGCCGCTTCTTCTTTCTTCTTCATGTTATTTGCTCCTTTCACCACCATGAACATTACAAAGGCGACGATGATGAAATCAATGATATTCGTGATGAAAGCTCCATACAAAACTGCAACTTCCGCAGCAGTTTCAGCGCCGTCAGGGCCAACTACTGCCGGCTGAAGAACCCACTTTAGTGCAGAGAGGTCTTTCCCCCCAAATATTTGTCCAATGAGCGGCGAGACAATACCACCTGTGAACGATGAAACAACTTTGGAAAAAGCAGCACCCATGACAAAACCGACGGCAATGTCAATTAGGTTGCCTTTCATGGCAAAGTCTTTAAATTCTTTCAACATATTCAACTTGTTTAAATGGTTAACAGATGTTTTTTCGTTTGTGACGAAAATACAAAAAAAAGTTTCACACCATAAAAAATAAAAAAGCCGTACTTGTCCAGAGTACGGCTTTACAAATTATAATCTCATGAAAATTAACGGTTAGTTCTTTTCGGGTTTTGGGAAAATTTCCCCCGGAAATCCCGGGGGAAACGATTGGAACAGGTTCGTGGGAATATACGAAACTTGTCGTGCGATAGATTTGAATCGGTTGGTGGGAAATCGGTTTTCGGTTATAAGTCGGTTTCAAAAACGAAAGAAAAAAAATCGGTTTGGGAGCGGATCGTTTGTAATCGGTTATCTGAGTGTTTGCCTCCGCAGGCTTTGTAATCGGCTAAGTAAACTAAACTTGTGTGCCCTTTAAGAAAATAAAAATCGGTGAATGGGTTTGTTTTATCGCACAATGATTTTTCCCGTATTGAGCAGCAGGCCGTCGGCCTCCAACTGATAGGCGTACATCCCCGCAAGCAGGTTGCCTCTCGTCAGTTGTATCTGATTGCCAGTAGCTTTCTCCCGGCGCACCAGTTGTCCGCTCATGTCGAACACTGTCAATGTCAAATTAGTAAATCGGTTGTTTTTCACCTCAAATACAATGGTCGAGGTGAATGGGTTAGGATAAGCATTTACATCAATTCCAGGGACAAGTGGCTCACTTACATCAGTGATAAGAAATTCTTTTACATAGGCAGTATCTACCACATGAGTGTAAGTGGCCGTTTGCACGGGCATTTCATAACCTAAAAAGACAGCGGCACTGTTTGGGATAACGGTCCCCTTCGGGTTGTTCGGTTTCTGAGAAATTTTGAATTGTACGTACCCGATAGAGGCAGTGTCGCCATCCGGCAATAGGTTAAGATCTTCAAAAATGAACTTGATGACACCGTTGCTGTATGCCTCGAACTTATAAGGGTGGCTGCTCGCCCCTGGCACTACCGTGCCAAGCTCAAGATGTTCGGACAAGGTGTCTCTGATCACCAGTCGTTGAATTGTATCGGTTCCTGGATTTTGGAAATAAATATGATACTGAATGGGCGTGTTTGCTGCAATGAGTTGGTCTCCGTCTTTCAGGTAGCCCTTGGGATAGCCTCGCAGAAAAATGTAATCGGTCGGATCAATAGCTTCTTGTACGTCGATGGAAACGAACGGGTCGTTTTCGTCCTCTTGCAATTCGGCAACAAAGCCGGTAGTGTAGCTTCCTCCATTTGCACAGCCTTCTATCGCAATAGTCGGGTAACTGTTTCCTGGATGCCCAGGCGCTTGTTCGGCAATTATTCTGTATGTAGCTCCGGTAGCTGGTTCGGTTATGGTTGTGTCCTCATCTATATTTAAAATAAAATCTCCTGTTAATGCTAATACATGGTCTTCCACAATAATGAAGTTTAAGGGGTCGTCCATGTCGCCTTCTCCTTCATTTATTATTTCAAAATAAACGGAATCGGCATCGCAGTGTGCATTCACCTTAATGTCTGACATGTCCCACCCTGGCGATAGCACACAGATTGAATCAGGAGTGATATGTGCGCTGACAATGTATGCTTCATTTGGTTGGCCATTGCAGGATGATTCAGCAGCAAAGTAAAAACTGCCGCATTCGTCAATACCGAGAGAGTCAAGCTCGAATATATAAAGGCTATCGGGGGTGAAAGTAAAAGGGATGGAAGCGCTGGTCATTACCAGGTCATTGTCCAAAACAATTTCGATAATTGGGGCAGCCTCGCCGACTGTGCCATTATTGCAATAGTCAACAGTATATCCAATATTTGAGCAGTTCTGAGCTACAGGAGTTGATACATCTACTTCTAATAAAGGACAGAGCGTGTTTTTGAAAATTGGAAAATTTCTTTGGAATACACCATATTTTTGTGGGACAACGATGTTGTATGCAGCGACACAAGATTCCCAGTAATCATTCTTTACAAAAACCGAAACAGAGTAATCCCCTGTATCAATGGTCATTTCATAATTGCCAAACACATCAGCTGTCGCAAAAAACGTTTTGTTGGCAGATTCAGCTTTTACAATCCATTCATTCAATCCTTGCTCACCTTGATCAAATCCACAGTCTCCATTGTCGTCACTAAAAACTTTTCCTCTTAAAATATTGGTGTAAACACTACCGTTCGTTCCTGCTTTAATCACGGTTACGTCATTGACAAAAATTCCAAACTCAGTGTTGTAACCTGCTACTACAAATCCTTTGTCAACGGTGTTAGTAAGGCTTTGAGCAAAATCTATGTGGCTTGTCCGGCCTACCAAATTGTTCCAGATCAAATTTCCGTCCGAATCGTAACGGGAGAGTAATGCGTCCGAATTGGATGCACTTATTTCTGTTACCCCTGTAAGGACGATGTCGCCATTTGGCGCAATTACTAAATCGTAAACTTCGGTTTTAAGGCTGCCGCCAAAAGTGGTTGACCAGATTTCGTCGCCATCGGGATCAACCTTTAGTAAATAGGCGTCCTGTCCACTGTTTCCAACGATAGCAAAATTGCCATCATTCATTAGGGCAATGTCTTGTCCTTCATCAAAACCAGTCGTGCCAAAGAACTTGTTCCATTCCTCATTCCCATCAAAATCAACTTTCAAAAGATAAAGGTCAGTGGAGTTGTTGGCGCTATTGAAGGCGCTTCCAGTAATGAGGTATCCGTCTGTGGTCTCAACGATGCTCCTTCCAAAGTCATCGCCTGTTGTACCATAAGATTTACTCCACTCAAGGTTTCCTGCATTGTCCACTTTAATGAGGTAAACGTCGTCCTCTCCATTTCCAATGCTGGCGGTTTTGCCTACGATCAAGTAGCCCCCATCATTTTGAGAAGGGATAACCCGCCAGCCTGCATCATTTTCAGCGCCTCCAAATTGTTTACTCCAAAGGAGGTCGCCACGGTTGTTGATTTTTAGGAGGTAAACATTGGTCTCGATATTTTGGGGTACGTTGATGATATCACCAACAATTAAAAAAGCATCGTCATCGGTTTCTATAATGGAATAGCCATGTTCTATAAATCCTTCATCGTAAACATTTTCCCATACTTTTTTTCCATCCACATCGGTACGGATTACGTAAACATCCAAATCGCCGTCCGATCCAAAACTTTCACTGAACCCAGCGATCAGGTAATCATGGTTTTTGGCTTGAATGATGGAATGTCCAAAATCTTCGGAGTTGTCGCCAAAATAGATTTCCCATCCTTGTGCCGACCCTGAAATACAACCCAATACCATTACCGCAAAAGCCAGTGCAGCCCTATGCAGTTGAGCCCGATTGAACGAAGCTGTAAAGTATGTTTTAAGTTGCTCCATGGGTAGATGTAAAATGTATCTCTTCTTTGATGATACAAATGTGGGAACTACTTTGTCTGGAAACAAAGACATAATTTGCCATTTGTTGAAAAAAAATAATAAAAATAATTGCCAACAAAAAGAACATACATGCCTGACAGCCTTATTTTACTGTACCTTTGCACTGAAATAAATTTCATCATTTGTTGATGGAAAAAACCTTTAAACGGTGATTTATTTATGAAAAAAAGTAATCTCATTTCCATATTGAGGACTTTTGATAAAAAAGAAGTTCGGGAATTCCGCAAATGGCTTAATTCTCCGGCACATAACCAACGTCAGGATGTGGTTAGTTTGTATGAGTATTTCATGGCTGGCGAACACCTGTTTGTTGAAAAATTCCTTGACAAAGAAAAAGTATTCAAGGTCATTTTTCCAGAAAGAGCATACAATGACAGTGAAATGAGGCAAACTATGCATTTCTTGTTTAAAACAGTAGAAGGGTTTTTGGCCTACCAAGAACTTTTCAAAGACCATGTAAGGTCACAAACAATTCTCGCCAAAGTATATCGACAACGTCAACTTCCCAAGCTATTTAGAAAAGCAATTGACTCAAGCCAAAAGATTCAAGAAAAACAACCATTCCGCAATCACCAATACTTTGAAAACGAATATGCACTCCAATTCGAGCAGTATAGTTACCTGAGCGGGTTGGGCAGGAACGTGCCATACAATCTTCAGGAAGTGTCAGATGCAAACGACAAAGCTTATTTAGCAAATAAGCTTCAGTTGAGCTGTTTCATGATTTCCCACCAAAAGGTTTTCAAAGCAGATTATAAAATGCGGTTTTTGGATGAAATGCTGGATCAGCTTGAAAGAGACAGAACCTTTTTAGAGATTCCCGCCATCGCCATCTATTATTATGGATACAAGGCGGTAACGAATAAACATGACGAGGGTAGCTATAAAAAATTAAAGGAGCACATTATCCTTCATCAGGATATTTTCCCTCAACACGAAAACCGGATTATATTCCTGATGGCCAACAACTATTGTATCAGTCAGATAAATGCAGGAAATGAAAGCTATTTTAGAGAGTCTTTTGAACTATATGACCTTGGCTTGAAAAAGGATATTTTTACTGAAAATGGTGTGCTTTCCCGCTTTACTTTTGGAAATGCTATTTCTATTGCACTTAACCTTAAAGAGTTTCAATGGGTGGAAAAACTACTTGCGACCACCAGTTATCAAATAGAAGAAAAGCACCGGGAAAATTATATTCGATTTTATAAAGCTAGATTGTTTTTTGAGAAAAAGGAATATGACAAGGCAATGCCCATGTTCGCTCAATACGAGACAGACGATATACTTATGAGCCTTCATGCAAAAACTATGCTGCTGAAAATGTATTTCGAACTTGACGAGTTCAATGCATTGGATTCACTTATAGACAGTATGCGAACATACATCCAGCGCAAGAAAGTAATGGGATACCACAAAGCAGTATTTAAAAACCTGCTTTCTTACACACGCAAACTTTTAAAGGTTTATCCAAATGATCAAAAGCAGATCAGTAAGTTAAAAGAAGAAATAAAAATTGCTGAACCATTGATGGAGCGTAAATGGCTGCTCGAACAGCTCAATAAATTGTAACACTTTATACTTTTGCCGCCAATCAACATTTTCTAGTGCCACAATGAGCAAACGCAATAAACTTTTAAAATTCGCAGAAATACTCTCCTTCCCGAATGTTTATGAAAACTTCGATTCTTCAAATCCCGGCTTGGCTGGAGAAAATGGGGAAGAGGTAGAACTGAGAGGTAAATGGGCAGAACACCATTTCAAAAACAACAATCCGATCACATTGGAGTTGGCCTGCGGCAAAGGGGAATACACCTTAGGTCTGGCAGGTGCATTTCCTGAAAGGAATTTCATTGGGGTAGACATTAAAGGTGCCCGAATCTGGCGGGGCGCTAAAACTGCCTTGGAAGAAGGTATTTCCAATGCAGCTTTTCTGCGTACCCGTATAGAGCAGATTGCCTTATTTTTTGAGCCAAATGAGGTCGATGAAATTTGGATAACTTTTGCCGACCCTTTCTTGAAAGAAGGCAAAGCCAACAGGCGGTTGACTGCCCAGAATTTTTTGAATCGGTATAAAACGATCCTGAAAAAAGGGGGTTTGATACACCTTAAAACAGACGACCCAACGCTGTATGAGTTTACGCTCGATACACTTGCAGCCCAGTCCGATTTTCAACTACTCTACCACGACGACGATATTTACTCAAAGCCATTGCCGATGCATGAACTCGAATTTAAAACATTCTATGAAAAGCAACATCTGGCTGTAGGCAAGACGATTAAATATGTGCGTTTTCAATTGAATGAAGGAAGTTGAACTTTTATTGAAAATCTAATTTTCATTCCGTAGTTTTGCGCCTCCTTACACAATGAGTTGTAATCCTATGTTGAAAACATCTCATAAACCAGATTTAAGGTCCCATAGCTCAGTTGGTTAGAGCATCTGACTCATAATCAGAGGGTCCAAGGTTCGAGCCCTTGTGGGACCACATAAAACGAAAGCCTGAGAGTGCAAACTCCAGGCTTTTTTATTTTACGAGGAAAGACGGTTTCAAATTAAATGTCTCAAAATTGTTCCTTTTTTGCCACCTCCGCATTATTCAGATATTCCCTCGCAGATATAGTTTCTAATCAAATTTCTTTCTATCGACAGTAACCTTGTTACTCCAACTATTTTATTCTAAAAATTGAGTTTGTGAAAAGCATGTGGCCAACCACATACCCTGCTGGCGTATGCTATCCAGACTCTAAAACTATCTCTGCTATGTCAATTCCTAAAGAGCCGCGGCAGCTCATGATCAACCTTATGTACATAGTGCTGACAGCACTATTGGCACTAAACGTTTCCGCTGAAGTCTTGCATGCTTTTTTTGCTATGGACAAAAGTATTGGCGAAAGCAATCATCTTATGGATGGCGCCAATAAAAAACTGGCAAAAGCAATCGGTGACCAAGCAGATGCTTATGCCCAATTTGAGCCCTATAAAGAAAAAGCAAAACTTGTCCAGTTAAAAGCAGCATCGTTCTCTGAATTAGTCGAAGAAATGAAGACCGATCTAGTAGAAGCTGCAGGAGGCATTGGAGAAGATGGAATGCCTAAACGAAAAGACGATAAGGATGTAACTACGAGATTGTTTGTGCAAGAAGGAAGGGGAGATGTTTTGAAAAACAAGATACTCGAAACGCGGGAAGCGTTGCTTTCTCTGGTTGACGAACCCATTGCCAAAGCAGGTCTGGCGAATGCCATTCCATTGAATATCAAAGAAATACCGCTAGGCTCCGACAAAAAAGATTGGGCACAATTTCATTTCCAGCAAATGCCAGTTGCAGCGGTTGTTCCAATGTTGACCAAATTCCAAAATGATGTCCGTGTCGCTGAGACGGCACTACTGAACCACTTCGCTGAAAAGCTAAATGTGACGACCATTAAGCCAGACCAGTTCACCCCCGTTATTTCAGCCGATAAAAATTATGTGATCAGGGGCGAAGAGTATAAAGGGGAAATTTTCCTTGCAGCCTATTCAAGTACGGCTGACAATATTTCTGTTTCCGTTGATGGCAACCCTCTTGAAGTGAGGGAAGGAAAAGCTCTTTTTACATCGCGGCCTTCTTCGATTGGTGTGAGACAGCATGAAATGACTATTCGACTTACAAACCCACTTACTGGCGAAACAGAAACCTACTCTCAACAATTCAATTACGAGGTTGGGGAGCGCTCCGTGGCAGTTAGTTTGGACAAGATGAATGTGTTTTACGTAGGGGTCGAAAATCCTGTTTCTATTTCGGCGGCAGGCATTCCTTCTCATATCATGAATGTAAGAGCAATGGGTGTTCAATTGACAAAAAAAGGTAATGGAAAATATATTGCTATTCCACAAAAAACAGGGCAGGCAAGCATCACCGTGAGCGGTGGCAGCTTACAACCGACAACCTTCGATTATACCGTGAAACGAATCCCTGATCCAAGTATGAAGCTAGGCCAATTGACTGGTGGCCATTTACCAATAGCCCATTTTCAGGCACAAAAAGGATTGATACCCCATCTTGAAAATTTTGACTTCAAAGCAAAAGCTATTGTCAGGGAATTTGAACTCGTGCGTATCAGGAAGGGGGATGCTGCAACCGCCCTGAACAAAGGCGGCGGCTACGGCAGTGAAGCTCAGCGGTTGGTCGATAATGCAAAACGTGGCGACATCTTCTATTTTGATAATATAAAAGTACACTGCCCCGGTGATGATTACGACCGGAAAATGCCAGGACTGATGTTTACTTTGAAATAGTGATTAGTGGATTAGTGATCAGTGACTGGTAGTTGTCGCTATGCCTGTTTTCCATCCAATTTTTAAAACCCTTCTTTTTAAATCATTTATCAAATCATGAAAAAATTATTTGTGCTAATGGTGCTCTTCAGCGCCCATAACTATCTCAGTGGCCAACCACTAAATGATATTACCAACAGAGCAATTATTCCTGAAAAGAATTTATTGCAATGGGATGTGCCCAATGAACGTGACATCATGTGGCAAAAAACGGTTTGGCGGATCATCGATGTCCGAGAAAAAATGAACCTGTCATTTACTTATCCTGTCGCACCATTTTTTGAAGTGCTTGTTAATGCCGCAGAGAATGAAGAACTTAAAATCTATAGCCCTGAAACTGATGATTTTTCTGTGGAAATGAGCCGAACAGATTTGGAAAACACAATTTACAAAACAGATACAGTTCCTGTTGTGGTCGACGAATATAATGTTTCATGGCAGGTGGTACGATCCGATATTTTTTATGAAGATATTAAACGTTTCCGGCTCAAGGAAATTTGGTATTTCGATAGCCACGACTCGCAGCTAAAAGTCCGCATTTTGGGCATAGCACCTTTGCAGGAAATTTATGGCGAGGATGGTTATTTCCGATATGAAAAACCCCTTTTCTGGGTACACTATCCATCCTCCCGGGAAGTGCTTGCGAGGGAACAGGTCTTTGTTGAAAGCAATGAAGCATCCCGCACGACCTGGGAGGACCTTTTTGAAATGAGGATGTTTTCGAGTACTATCACAAAAGAAGGAAATGTCAGGAATAATAGATTAGAAGATCTGTATTCAGGCATTGATGTGCTGTTGAATGCCGACAAAATAAAGCAGGAAATTTTTAATTTTGAGCACGACCTTTGGTCGTATTGAGGCTTACATCTACATATACAAATCAGAATACAAAAAGGCGACCTTAATATTCTGATTTGTATATGAGATTAAGTAGCTGTATTAGTCGCTTCTTATTTGTGACAATAACTACCTTACAGGCAAAATTGTCCAATACGGATGAAACAGCAGCGACTTCCTCTTTTTGATAAAAACCTCCAATTCTACAAATTTGGGTTATATGGATTTTTAAAAAATCAGCGCTTCTTTGATCCATTTCTCATGCTTTTCTTTTTGGAAAAAGGGATGACTTTTTTTCAAATTGGAGTATTATATGCTGTTCGGGAAATTGGAACAAACTTGTTGGAAATACCTTCTGGTTTTCTATCAGATGCATTAGGCCGAAGACGGACATTGGCATCGTCGTTTATTTTCTATATTTTCTCATTTGCGATATTCTACTTTTTTTCGTCCTATTCAATTTTCATCGGAGCCATGCTTTGCTATTCGGTTGGAGAGGCTTTTCGGTCAGGAACTCACAAGGCGATGATTTTCACGTACCTGAAGGAGATGGGCTGGTCAAAATTAAAAGTGCATTATTATGGACATACGCGTTCCTGGTCACAAATGGGTTCGGCAGTTTCATCATTAATTGCAGCATTTATAGTTTTTTATACAGGTGAAATTCGGTATGTTTTTCTTTGTTCAATCGTGCCTTATATTTTGGATTTGATATTGATCCTTTCCTACCCAAAATTTCTAGATGGAGAAATAAAACTTGCAAAAGACATTTCCACCAAAGAAAAATTCAAGGACATTTTTTCTGTATTTCTTCAAACCTTTAAAAATCCAATTATATTTAAGGCAACCAATAACCTCTCCCTTTACGATGGGTTTTTTAAAGCAGTGAAGGATTATTTACAGCCTGTGTTAAGTGGTCTGGCGTTGACTATTCCAATGCTACCTTTTTTGACAGGAGAAGAGCGATCAGCCACAATAATTGGACTTGCTTATTTTGTAATATTTTTACTTACCTCTTTTGCATCTCGCAATGCAGGAATTATTGCCGATAAATTTTCAAGCCTGTCCAAAGCTATGAACATCACTTTGCTTTTTGGGCTTACTTTGGGATTGATCTGTGGGGCTTTCTATCAGATAGGCTGGTTATTATTGACGGTCTTATTTTTTGTTGGAATTTATTTAATGGAGAATATTCGGAAGCCGGCCGGAGTCGCCTTTATTGCTGATCGGATTGATTCAAAAGTACTGACAAGCACACTCTCTGCAACTTCACAAGCTAAAACAATTTGGGCTGCTTTAATTTCTGTCTGTTTGGGCTTTTTGATTGATCAATTTGGCTTAGGTTGGGCATTGATGAGTGTTTCTGTCGGGCTGATTTTAATGGTGCCTTTTGTGTGGTTGAAAAGGCTCCCCCAGCAAGAATAAATGGCTCACTACCCCACCCCTTTCAACTTCTCCTTCAATGCAAATAGCTCATCCCTCAACTGTGCAGCTGTAATGAAATCCAATTCCTTTGCAGCTTTCTTCATTTTATCTTCGGTCTCTTTTACCATTCGTTCAATCTGGTCACGAGTCAAATAACCCAGCACGGGATCAGCGGCCAAGCTTGGTGCTTCAGGCTCCACGTAGTATTGCTTCTTGCCACGGATGTCTAAAACTGACTGGCGGGCGAGAATTTCTTCCCTACTTTTGGCGAGCGTCTTTGGAACAATTCCATGTTCCTCGTTATAAGCGATCTGAATGGAGCGGCGGCGATTGGTCTCGTCAATCGTGCGCTGCATGGAGTCGGTTATTTTGTCAGCATAAAAAATGACTAGGCCATTGACATTACGTGCAGCTCGTCCAGCTGTTTGAGTAAGAGAACGATCATTTCGCAGGAAGCCTTCTTTATCAGCATCGAGAATAGCGACGAGCGAAACTTCTGGAAGGTCAAGGCCTTCTCTCAAGAGGTTGACACCGATGAGCACATCGAACTCGCCGAGGCGCAGGTCGCGCAGGATTTCCACTCGTTCCAAGGTCTCCACTTCTGAGTGAATGTATCTCACTTTGATGTCAAGTTTGGTCAGGTATTTTGCCAATTCCTCTGACATGCGTTTCGTCAATGTGGTGACGAGTACCCGTTCGTTCTTTTTGATGCGTTCGTCAATTTCTTCTAGAAGATCATCAATCTGATTGAGACTGGGGCGAACATCAATAGGTGGATCGAGCAGCCCAGTTGGGCGGATCACCTGCTCCACTATGAGGCCACCAGTTTGCTCCATCTCATAATCGCCGGGTGTTGCACTCACAAAAACCACTTGATTAACGAGGCTCTCAAATTCATTGAAATTCAATGGTCGATTGTCCATGGCCGAAGGCAGCCGGAAGCCCCAATTGACAAGATTGAGTTTTCGTGCTCGATCACCACCCCACATGCCCCGCACCTGCGGGATGGTTACGTGGCTTTCGTCCACCATCATTATATAATCCTCTGGAAAATAGTCGAGCAGGCAGAACGGGCGAGTGCCTGGCTTGCGACCATCAAAGAAACGCGAGTAATTCTCCACCCCACTGCAATAGCCGAGTTCGCGGATCATTTCGAGATCGAATTCTGTACGCTCCTTTATTCGCTTGGCCTCCAGATGTCGTTGTTCTTTTTGTAAATATTTTGTCTGTGCCCACATCTCATCCTCAATTTCCCGGATGATTTCAGCCATACGGTCTTTTGGTGCGATGTAAAGATTTGCTGGAAAAATGGCCGCATTGCGGAGTTTCTCGATCCTTTTGCCGCTCTCAAGTTCCAGCATTTCTATGCTTTCTATTTCATCCCCGAAAAAAGTGATTCGATAACCGTAGTCAACATAAGGCAAGTTGACATCCACTGTGTCGCCTTTCACCCGAAAAGTGGCTCTTTTGAAATCATGTTCTGTACGTGAATAGAGACTCTCGACCAATTTGTACAAAAAAACATTTCTTGAAACTTCCATCCCCTCATGCACTCGAATGATGCCACCTTTATAATCTTCTGGATTTCCCATGCCATATATGCAGGAAACCGATGCCACGATGATTATGTCCCGCCGACCTGACAGCAAAGACGAGGTTGCCCGCAAACGTAGCTTGTCCACTTCCTCATTAATGTTCAGGTCTTTTTCAATGAAAGTATCGGTAACAGAGATATAGGCTTCCGGCTGGTAGTAGTCATAATAGCTCACAAAATATTCCACGGCATTGTCAGGAAAGAACTCGCAAAATTCACCATAAAGTTGGGCGGTCAGGGTCTTGTTATGGGTGAGCACCAAAACAGGTCGATCCAGCTGAGCGATGACATTGGCCATCGTAAAAGTTTTCCCTGAACCGGTAACCCCGAGCAACACTTGCGCTTTGTCACCTTGGTTAATTCCATCTACTAGTGTGCGGATAGCTTGAGGTTGGTCGCCAGTGGGTTCATACTTTGAATCTAATTTATAAATGGACATCGGGTGAAGCAGGGTTTGTGAAAGAGAAAGGCAAAATAAACAAATAAAGATCAAGTTCGTTCTGTGTCTTCCGCTGATAAAATTTAGCTATAAATCTTTTGCAGTGGAAATTTTGTTTTAAAATTGCAAACTCAAATCGTATTTATCCAAAGTGGATTAACGGGTTAGGTGTATAAATCGTCAAACCTGTTACCTCGCTTCAAATTTTCATAATCTAAACCTCAATCATGGCAAGAAGAAACATGTTCAGTTCGTCCCGTAATCCTTTCATGAAGGAAAAAGCATTTCAGGAAAGCTCAAGAGAAGTGCTCGATGCAGGGATGACCGATGCTCACGTCATCGGTGAAAAAATGACAGCAGCAGGAGCTGTCAATAAGTCTTTCATCCTGTTTGGCATTATGCTAATAACAACTTTTTTCAGCTACGCCAATCCAAGTCCACTTTTTCTCTGGGGCGGGGCTATTGGCGGCCTTATCGTTGTTTTGATAGCGTCTTTCAAGCGCCATTTGTCACCAACCCTTGCACCTATCTATGCAGCCTTGGAAGGGCTTTTTGTGGGTGCGGTGTCGGCCACTTATGCCTTCTCTTTTGGAGGGGCCATTGTTTTCCATGCAGTCACACTGACCTTTGCCGTACTATTCATGATGTTGTTCATTTATAAAACAGGTATCATCAAAGTGACTCAAAGATTGCGAATGGGGCTGTACATGGCGCTCGGCGCAATCGTGCTGGTTTACTTGTTGAGCTTTATCCTTGGCTTCTTCGGCATGAGCGTTCCATTTTTACATCAAGGAGGAACCATCGGAATCGTTATCAGTGTGGTGATTGTTGGGGTAGCAGCTCTTTTCTTGCTACTTGATTTCGACAATTTTGAAAAAGGAGAACAATATGGAGCGCCTGCTTACATGGAATGGTTTTGTGCGATGGGTCTATTGATTACGCTGGTCTGGTTGTATGTGGAAATGCTGCGGCTACTGGCGCTGCTATCGAGCAATGATTGATTGCTCTAATAAATCAAAAATCGTTGATCAGGCAGATTAACGATCAGGGATTAGCGATTAACGATTTTTGATTTATTTGCATTTTTGATTAGCACAGATTATTTATCATGACACCTCAAGAACTGGAAGACCGATTGATAGAATTTGCTTCCCGCATTATTGATTTGGTTGAGTCATTGCCTAAAACACCTGCTGGAAAGCATCTTGGAGGTCAATTGCTTCGTTCGGGAACAGCACCAGCATTAAACTATGGAGAGGCAAGAGCGGCAGAATCAGGCGCAGACTTCCGGCATAAAATGAAAGTGTGTTTAAAGGAGTTGAGAGAAACTTATGTATGCCTGAAAATTATTGAGAAGAGAAAATGGTTTGCCGAAAAAAGATTGAATCCTATTCTCAATGAAAACAATGAACTGATTTCCATTTTCGTCCAAAGCATACATACCTCAAAAAGTAAAAATCCTTGACTGAAAAAATCAAAAATCGTTAATCCATAATCTTTTAATCGTTGATCAAACAGATTAACGATCAGGGACTAAGGATCAACGATTTTTGATTTAATAGAGCTTCAACTTTTAAAAATAATGCAAAAAGGGTGTGGGGAAACTCATACCCTTTTCTCGTTATTACGGCTGCTTTCGTCGAATGATAGCAGCTATTGCTAAAAAACAAAGTCTATTCACCTGTTCTGAATCCTTAATCACTATACCTTTGCAAAAAATAGCTATTAAATGAAATACCTTATCACCTCGCTGTTTGCATTTTTAATTACCTTTTCTACTGTTTTTGCGCAAGCGGAAATAACTACATCGCTCAAAACCGAAACCACTTCCAACGATGAAAACTCCCTGCTCTGGGAAATTTCTGGAAATGGTCTAACTACACCATCCTGGTTATACGGCACCATCCACCTCATTGGCAAAGAAGACTTCTTTCTGACTGATAGCACTAAAGCCTTCATCGATCGATCGGAGCTGGTCACTTTTGAAATAAACATGGAGGAAATGACTGACATCACCGCCCAATTCGGACTGCTGATGAAGGCCTTCATGGAAGGAGGAAAGACGTTGAAAGACTTATTGAATGAGGAAGATTACAAATTGGTACAAGATCATTTTCAAGAAATCGGCCTGCCGCTCTTCATGTTTGAGCGCATAAAGCCTATGTTCCTCACCGTAATGGCTTCCAGCGATATGTCCCCTACAGCCATGAGTTCTGGTGAAATGGTTTCCTATGAAATGGAGATAATGGAAATAGCCCAGAAAGACAACAAAAAAATGGGCGGACTAGAGTCCATGGAATTCCAAATGAGCGTTTTTGACAGCATCCCTTATGAGGCTCAAGCTCAAATGCTGGTCGAGAGTATAAAGTCCTCCGATGAAGGAGATGAGGAATTCGCAAAAATGGTCAAGCTATACAAAGCCCAAGATATAGCTGGTATGGTCGAAATGATGAGTGGCGATGAAGGTATCGCTGAATATGAAGACCTTCTGCTCAATACCCGAAATATGAACTGGATCCCTGTGATGGGGGAAATGATGTTGGCACAACCTACGTTTTTTGCAGTTGGTGCTGGCCACCTTGGCGGAAAAAATGGTGTGGTAGCATTATTGCGTAATGAAGGGTACTCTGTGAAGCCAATCAAGTGAGGAGTCTGATATAGAGGCGTCAGGTGTCAGGTGTAAGTTATCAGCAAGAAATTACCTTTCCACCCCTGACCCCTGACTCCTGACTCCTGACTCCTTAAAATAAATATGAAATTCTTACACCTCCTTTTTCTGCTCACAATTTGTAGCCTGCTGCAAGCCCAGCCTTGCCGGGAGGTCAGTGCTTTTTACCCAAGTTGGAAATGGTATGACCGGGGGCGTTTAGTGAACCCTTCAACAATTGACTATAGTAAATACACGATCATCAATTACGCCTTTTTGGAGCCCGAAACGGACGGCACTATTTCCCTTTTTGACCCGTATGCCGATAAGACTTTATTGGTTGGTGAAATAAGCCCATCTGCGCCAAGAGCATACAAATCGAGTAAAAAGATTTTCAAAGATTGGCATATTGAGGGGACATCCTTGGTGGAAAATGCTCATGCAAATGGTGTGAAAGTCATCGCCTCGATAGGTGGTTGGACAATGTCAAAACACTTTTCTACGATCGCCGAAAGTGAACAAAAGCGTCGCACGTTTGCCAAAAGCTGCGCTGAATTGGTATTACTTTATGATATTGATGGTGTCGATATTGATTGGGAATATCCGGGCTACCGAGCCAATGGCGGACAGCCACAGGACAAAGAAAATTTCACACTATTACTTCAGGAAATTCGCCATGCCTTCAATGTGATGCAGCTGGAGACTGGTAAACGTTTGTTTATTACTGCAGACTTTGGAGCCGGACTTTCCCATATGGAAAGGATTGAGTGGGACAAAGTTGTGCCATTGCTGGACTATATTAATTTAATGACCTATGATTTTTATGGTAGTACGCCCAGCCGCACAAACCACCACTCCCCATTATTTGCTCCTAAATATGGTTTAGATGGATTTGACATTGACAGTGCCGTGAGATATTTAACGGAAAGGTTTCAGGTGCCTGCTTCCAAAATTAATATTGGGCTTGCATTCTTCGGTCGCAGTCTTAAAACAAAAGGCCAGGCAGATATTCATGTGGCCACAAAAAGATTAACGGACAGCCAAACCTTTGCCGCCGACAAAGGCGCACCTGCATTTTACAATATACTGGCGAATGTGGGGAAGTTTAATTACCACTGGGACGATCATGCTGAAGTACCTTTTCTTAAAGGGAAAAAATTACAAACGTTTGTGACATTTGAAGATGAACGTTCCATTAAACGCAAGGCGCAGTATATTCTCGAAAATGGATTGGCCGGGGCAATTGTTTGGGACATTACGAGTGATTGTGTGGAAAGCAAGCGGCATCGGGGCACCATAGAAAAAACACCGTTGGCAGATGCCCTAAAAAACGGACTTTGCCGAAATGGAGATTTTGCTCTTAGAGAAAAAATAGATATTGAATATTTGCCTGCAAATCCATTTTTTGTCAGTAAAAAAATATTTGCACCAAGATTGATCATTGAGCCAGATATTTCTAAAAAAGAAAAAAGGCAAAAAAAGAGAAAAGAAAAGAAGTGGCAAAAAAGAAATAAAAAGAAAAAAGGCGAAGTGCCAAATAAATATTTTGATGGGGGATGGTGAATATTTATTCCAAAAAGGGGCGAATTATTTCGCCTCTTTTTGGAATAAATATACTGCGATAGCCAAATCTTCCAACGCAAAACCAACTGATTTAAACACCGTAATTTCTTCTGCCTTTTCTCTCCCTTTAATTTTTTTATTGACTAAATCTTTAATTGTTCCTTTAATTTTTTCGGCATATATTATTTTATTTTTTAAAGGAATAAAAATGTCTCCACATTCGTGTTTCGCAGAATCGTTATCTATATAAATTTTCGATTTAGAAATTAAATCATTATCCGCCTCTCGCATATTGGGTTTGTAACCTCCAACAAGATCGACATGCGTTCCGTCTTTTATTTTTTTACCATAAATAACAGGATCAAAAGAACCAGTCGCACATGATATAATATCAGCCCACCCCAAATCTGTTTCTTTATTTTTAGAAATTTCAATCTTTAAATTATCCCATTTATTTTTCTTAATTAATTGCTTTACATTAGAAATATTTCTTCCCCAAATTTTTACTTCCTTTATTGGCCTGACGGTGGCATGTGCCTTAATTAATTCAGGACACAAAGCGCCGTTTCCAATCATTAATAAATTTTTACTTCCTTTTTTTGACAAAAAAGAACTCGCCAAAGCGGAAGCTGCTGCTGTTCTTTTATTAGTAATTGTTTTGCCATCCAATTGCGCTAAAGGCACTCCCGTGCTTGCATCAAATAATGTATAAACTGCGTGAATAGTTGGCTTTCTTAATTTGCGGTTATTCGGAAATGCCGTGGCGATTTTTACACCACAATATTCATCATTCCATGCGGGCATTAATAGGAGCGTATTGTCGCCGATGTCAAAGTGACTGCGCTGTGGGACCTCTATCTTTTGGGATAAAAATTCAGCAAGAATTGGAATAAATTCTTGATAGGAAAAAAGCGATTCGATTTGTTGGGCAGAAATTATTTTCATGCTACTTTATTTCTTCGGGTAAGATAAAACAATGAAGGAGTAAATCACTGATTTTCTATTAACTTTACAAGATGAATAAACTTTCGGAAGATAAATTACAGATTGTCCCGTCAAAATATTTGACTCTATTTCGAGATAAATTGGCCATTTCTATAAAAGATGCGTTTCAAAATTTGCCAACAGACCATGAATTGTCGACCGAATCGTTTAGCTTTTACACGTCTGTCGCAGCGGCATATTCTTCCATGATAGAAGGAGAGCAAATAGAGGTGGATTCTTATTTGAAGTCTCAGCTCAATCCAGGAGTATTTAAAAAGGATTACACAAAAAAAACGGACGATCTTTTAGCTGTTTATAAGTATGCTAAAAAAACTGAACTTAGTTTAAGAAGTTGCTTGAAAACGCATGATCTTTTGTCCGCCAATCTTTTGAAAAAAACAGCAAGGGGGAAAATAAGGCGTGGGATGGAATTTATTCTTGACCAAAATGATAAGATAATTTATGTGGCTGCAAGTCCAGGTATTGTTGAAATAGAAATTGAAAAATTGTTTTCAGATATTGAACTCCTAAAAAACGCTGATTTGTCTGTAACTGATTGTTTTTATTATGCCGCTATGATCCAGTTAGTACTTTTGAAAATCCATCCATTTGAAGATGGAAATGGAAGGGCTGCAAGGTTGCTTGAAAAGTGGTTTTTAGCAGAAAAGTTAGGAGATAAAGCGTGGTCTATTCAATCCGAAAAATACTATTACCATAACCTTCAAGAATATTATCGAAATCTCCACATAGGCATGGATTATGAGGATTTGGATTTTGATAAATGCATACCGCTGTTATTGATGTTGCCAAAAAGTATAGAGTAATAAAAAAGTTCGCAGGTTGCGGAAAATGAGGCAATCTGCGAACTGTCTTTATTATTTCAGCAACTCCCTCATATCTACCTTCGCACCAATCATTTTTTCCAATTGATCAATAGAGACTCTCTCCTGTTCCATGCTATCACGCTCGCGCACAGTCACGGTATTATCTTCCAATGATTCAAAGTCAACGGTGATGCAGAATGGCGTACCTATAGCATCCTGGCGGCGGTATAATTTACCTATACTGCCCGTGTCGTCGTATTGGCCGGGGAAGGAAAATTTTAGCTGGTGGAAAATATCTTTTGCTTTCTGCACGAGTGCATCTTCATTTCTTTTGAGCGGCATCACGGCAAATTTGATCGGAGCCAATGCAGGGTGCAATTTCAATACATCGCGGGTATTATTGGCGTCGTCGCCAACTACTTCCTCTTGGAGACAATGCCCCATCAATGCAAGGAACATCCGATCACAACCAATAGAGGTTTCGAGGACGTATGGCACATAGTTTTCATTCGTTTCAGGATCAAAGTACTGTAGCTTTTTGCCTGAAAGCTCTTGATGTGCACCCAGGTCAAAATCGGTACGGGAGTGGATTCCTTCCAATTCTTTAAAGCCAAAAGGAAATTGAAACTCAATATCAGCAGCGGCATCAGCATAATGTGCTAGCTTCTCGTGATTGTGAAAGCGCAGTTTGCCTTCTGGTGTACCGAGAGCCAAATGCCATTTCATCCGGGTCTCTTTCCAGTAGTCGTACCATTTCTGTTGTGTGCCAGGTTTTATGAAAAATTGCATTTCCATCTGCTCAAACTCGCGCATGCGGAAGATAAACTGGCGTGCTACGATCTCATTTCTGAATGCTTTTCCAATTTGTGCGATACCGAATGGCAGCTTCTGGCGAGTTGTTTTTTGTACATTCGAGAAATTTACAAAAATACCTTGTGCCGTTTCGGGACGAAGGTAGAGTTTGCCATCTTCACCAGCAGCTCCTCCCATTTGTGTGGAGAACATTAGGTTGAATTGGCGCACATCTGTCCAATTCTTTGAGCCACTAACCTCACAAGCAACACCCAGTTCTTCAATTAAATTTTTCAAACCTTCCATATCTTCCGCATTGAGAGCGGCATTCATCCGGTCGAGTATCTCTTGTGCCTGCGTTGTATATCGGACAACCCTGTCATTCGTTTGGCGAAACATAGTTTCGTCAAAACTATCACCAAATCGTTTCTTAGCTTTAGCAACCTCTTTATCGGCTTTCGCCAAAATCTTATCCACGGCACCTTCGATAAGCTGATCAGCGCGGTAGCGCTTCTTGCTGTCTTTGTTGTCAATGAGTGGATCATTGAAAGCGTCCACGTGGCCAGAGGCTTTCCATGTTTTTGGATGCATGAAAATGGCGCTATCAATACCCACGATATTCTCGTGCATCTGCACCATTGATTTCCACCAATATTCTTTGATATTATTTTTCAACAATACGCCATATGGGCCATAATCATACACAGCGGCGAGGCCATCATATACTTCAGAAGATTGATATATGAATCCATATTCTTTGCAATGAGCGACTAGTTTCTTGAATTGATCTGCTGGTTGAGACATGTTATTGGTTTTTGGTTCTTGGTTCAGAGTCCTTGATTCGGAAGAACAGCTCTGCAACAAAAACCATCAATATTTTTTTTGCGAGGCGCAAAAGTAAGAACGAGACAGGAATGTGGTAGTTGCGATGTATATGGATTTCGACAATGTTGTTTTGTTCACTCACCTAACTTCATCTGAAATTTTTCCTCAAACTCTTCCATATCGTAAATGGCCGTAAGTTCATAAGCCATGATATACCCTTCGGTGATATTCTTTTTCCAACTCACCAGACCAATTCCTTTTGCATAAATTTCCTCTCCACCAAACTCCAAAGGTAGGCGGCCTTCCTTGTCGTATTCCACCAATTCAATGGTATTAAATTTCACAGCAGGGACTTCTTTGTTCTCAAATAAATAGGCGGCGTCAGCATCAAACTGCCTGTTGCGGATATGGTTGATGCGTGCGCCATCCATGCCCACTTGTTCCCAACTGAGGGATGTGAGGAGAACATTGGCAGGCTGCTGCACAAAAAAAGGAAAAACGTTGCCTGCTTCTATATTGGCTCGTACCTGCACCTTATTAGTTGTAGAGTCAACTGATTCATAAGTATAAAAATCTACGAGCATCATTCCGTTGCCTACTTTTTCTTCACGAACGAATTGATCAGGCGTAAAATCAGGGCCATAAGCCTGTCCGAGCAAATATTCACCGCCATCCTGCTCTATCGATTTATAGTACCAATACATCGGAGGATCATACTCATTGCCAACAGATTGGTATTCATAAATTTTGCCTTCCCTCAATTCTGATAATGGAAAATAATAGGCTTCAATGTTTCGCTGGTCACCATTGCTTTGGCAGGAAAGGAAGTAAAAAGTAAAAAGTAAAAAGTAAAAAGGATTGCAGCCCGACAGTGAGCTCATCAAATATGGAATGAAAAATAAATTTCCTAAGGATGTTTTTTTTAACATGTGAAAGGTGATTAAATGCTTTGTACCCACAACTTTTTAGCCTTTGTTAGCTAGTCATTTCAACCGCCCCATTAACTTAGACTAGTTCATTTATGTCATCCGTCTATCGGCGGATTTGCGAACGTTTGGATGGCAGATGCTTCACTTCCCCGCCACTACCACCACAATTTCCCCTTTCACTTTTTTCTCTTTGAAATGCTGGATGAGTTCCGCTAGCGGTGCTGTCTTTATTTCCTCGTGAAGCTTGCTCAATTCCCTCGCCACGCATGCCTGTCTTTCTGCTCCGCAATGTTCAACCAATTGCTCTAAGCATTTCACCAAGCGGTGGGGTGATTCATATAAAATAATAGTGTAGGGAAGTTCAGACAAATAGATGAGCCTGGTCTGACGTCCTTTTTTATGTGGCAAAAACCCTTCAAAAAAAAACTTGTCTGATGGGAGTCCTGAGGCAGCAAGTGCTGGAACAAAAGCAGTTGGGCCTGGCAAGCATTCCACTTTGATGCCTTTTGCTATACATTCCCTCACCAATAAAAATCCAGGGTCTGAAATGCCCGGCGTGCCTGCGTCAGTCACCAGAGCGAAATTAGCTCCTCTATCCAATTCGTTGGCGATACTTTCGGTGATTTTGTGCTCATTAAATGCATGATAAGAAGCCAGTGGGGTTTCAATACCGTAATGGTCTAGTAACTTTTTGGTGACTCGGGTGTCTTCCGCAAAAACCTTGTCCACTTCTTTGAGGATACGTACGGCACGAAATGTCATGTCTTCGAGATTGCCGATAGGTGTGGGAACAAGATGAAGCATTGAGTGAATGAGTGAATGAGTGAATGAGTGAATGAGTAATTCGACAGTCATATTCACTCATTCTGTCATTCACCCATTCGCTCATTGATTTAAAATCAACTATTTACAGACCATCCATTTTTTATGTTATCAATGATGGTAAATAAGATATAAGTTATAATGATAGCAGAAAAGGCTGCTTCTTTTAGCACGATCCCTAAAACAAGTGCTGCGGCTGCAAAGATGAACCGCACCTCATTGCCAGACCAATGCAGGTTTTTAAACTTGAGACCAAACATGGGGAACTTCGCCACCATAAGCCAGCAAAGAACAGGGATGGTTAAGTAAATAAAAATTGGGCTGCTCACTAAACTTGCCAATCCAAATGAATCGAATACATAAATAAGCAACAAACCCACTGCGAACATTGCAATGGAAGGCGTTGGCATTCCGATGAAATTTTCAGTTTGGCGAGTATCAAGATTGAAGTTGGCAAGGCGGATAGCTGCAAACAGAGTCACTAAAAATGCTGGGGAAGCGGCTATTGTCAACTCAATGGGAAGTACATCTTCTCCTGCGAATCCTTTTACCAACAACATATACAAAACAGCTCCTGGCACTACGCCAAACGACACCATATCCGCCAAAGAATCGAGTTGTTTACCAATATCGGAATTTACTTTCAGCACCCTTGCAAAGGTGCCATCGAGGTAGTCGGCCACGCCACTTGCTATAAAAAAATAAAAGGCCTGCATAAATTGTCCGTACAACACAGATGCCGTTGCACAACAACCAAAAAAGAGGTTGGTGAGGGTAATAATATTAGGAATATGCCTTTTCATTTTTCTGTACTTCACAAGGTTTTGCAAAAGTAACATTTTTGATACTTCCGCTACACCAACCATTTAACAGCCTAATAACGTCTATCTGTCAGCTGTCAACCACCAAAACAGTACTTTTGCTGGTAGCAAACCTTTATTTTTGATCCTGACCTTTTGTGAGGAGCCAGCATGCATAACTAAAACTTTGATCAATGAGGAAATACTTCCCCGCAATACTATCCCTGTTTTTTATTTTTACCACCTCCGTTTTGTTTTCCCAATCCGACGAATGTGCCACTGCTTTAGTGCTGGACAATGTCACAAATTATTGCTCGGCTGCTGGTGAATATGACAACCTTGGCGCTACTGCCTCTGGCGTACCCCAGCCGACTTGTTTTCCTGGAATAAATAATGATGTTTGGTTTTCGTTTGTTGCCATTGCTACTACCTTAAATGTAACCGTGGTCGGGAATACAACTGGCCCATCAGGTGCTGGAGGTACGCTGGATGAGCCGCAAGTGGCCGTGTATTCTGGAAGTTGTAGTTTAGGGCTAACTCCTGAGGCTTGTATTTCAGACAACTTTGGGACTAATATTGTTGAGACATTTGCCGGCCCACTGACCATCGGCCAGACCTATTACATTCGAGTAGATGGCCGAAATGGAGATACTGGAACTTTTCAACTTTGTGTAAATAATTATAATGCGGTAGCTAACCCCGATGGTGATTGTCCGACTGGAGTAATTCTTTGCGATAAATCACCTTTTACTGTAGAAAGCCTTGAAGGCACGGGCAACGACAATAATGAGTTTGACCAGAGTATTTGTATCCAGACCGAATTCGCCTCAGCGTGGTATCGCTGGACCTGTGAAGACGCTGGCACTTTGACATTTGTAATCACCCCGACCAACCCTTCTGACGACATTGATTTTGCACTTTTTGAATTGCCAAATGGCGTGGACGATTGTTCCAATAAACAGAAAATAAGATGCGAAGCTGCTGGTGAAAATGTAGGGCAGCCTTTTCCTACTTGGCAAATATGTACTGGACCTACTGGATTATTAGTAGGCGAAACGGATACCGATGAATTTCCAGGCTGCAGCGGTGGCAATAACAATTTTGTTGCGCCAGTAAATATGGTGCCCGGAGTAAGCTATGCACTGATAATCAATAACTTTAGCAACACTGGCAATGGATTCAGTATTGAATTTGGGGGTACTGGAACCTTTCAGGGGCCGACTGCTGATTTCACCTCAATGCCTCCACTCACCGCCTGTCAGGATGAAGTGATTACATTTACGGATGCATCCCAGTCAATTGAAGGTATATCGGCATGGCAATGGAATTTTGGCATAGGTGCGAGCCCCGCAACAGCAACTGGCCCTGGCCCACATGACGTCACTTATAGCTCTCCCGGAAATAAATTTGTTTCATTGACTATCACGAGCGAGTCAGGCTGTATAATCACTGATATCCAGCAATACACTATTTTAGAATTACCAAATGTAAGCCCAGAAGTTATAGCTGACTATTGCGGCCCTACTGATGCTACAGGTGCTATAATCCTCCACCCAACGGGTGATGATATACCTTACACTTTCGACTGGGGGGCAACTGGCGTATTTACCGCAGACAGTACCTTAGAAGATCTTGAGGTTGGAACTTATGTTGTGGAAGTGATGGGAAATAATGGCTGTACACAGTTCTTTACCTTTGATGTGCCAGAAGGACTTAGCTTAGAGGCAGGTGTTGATCCCGTGAACCCACCAACCTGCTTTGGAGATTCTGATGGAAGCATTTCTGTTTCTGTTGAAATATCCAATCCCCCTGTGACTTTTGATTTTGGAAGTGGCCCAACCACCAATAATGTATTAACAGGAATTCCTGCTGGAACTTATGATGTGCTAGTGATAGATGGCCAGGGCTGTGAAGGATTCTTTTCCATTGTCGTAGAGGACTTTCCGCCATTGGAAGTCATTATTGACCCCGAAAATGTGAGCTGTTATGGAGAAATGGATGGAATGGTAACTGTCATTGTTTCAGGAGGGGCAGGCAACTATACCTACGTTTGGGACAATGGTGGTAATGAGGATAACATCGACAACCTTGGCCCGGGCACCTATACTGTCACTGTGGTAGATGAAAACGGATGCTCGTCCGTTGTTTCTGCGGATGTCACCGAACCTGATTCCATTAGCTTGTCGCTGGACTTATTGGACGTACTTTGTGCAGGGGATGCAACTGGAGCTATATCTGTGAATGCTTCTGGTGGCACGCCGCCTTATCAGTATAGCCTCGACGGAGTGACCTACCAAGATTCTCCTGACTTGACAAGTCTCGCTGCTGGAGTTTATGATGTTTTTGTTCTAGATGCTAACAATTGTGTTTATACAGTTGAAGCCATTGTAAATGAACCCCCGCCATTGATTGTGGAGGCTGGGCCAGATCAGACTATTGATTTGGGCTATACTGCTAATATTCATGCACAGATTTTACCTCCTTTCTGGCCTGTCACCATCACGTGGATGCCTTCTGAAACTTTGGATTGTGATGATTGTGAAGACCCAACTGCAATGCCTGTTGGGACAACAACTTATTTAATAACCATTGTAGATTCAACAGGATGTGTAGCCGAAGATTCGTTAACAATCTTTGTAGACTTGAAAAGGCCTGTTTATATCCCCAATGCCTTTTCTCCCAATTTTGACGGGTTCAATGATTTTTTCATTGCTTATGCTGGCCCAGCGGCACGTGCGATCAAGACATTGCGCGTTTTTGACCGTTGGGGCGAGTTGGTGTTTGATGGGCAAGACCTAAATTTCAATGACGAGCCAAGTGGCTGGGATGGCACATTCAAGGACAAACCTATGAACCCTGCCGTTTTTGCCTATTATGCCGAAATAGAATTCATAGATGGGGTGGTGGTTTTGTTTGAGGGAGATTTGACGTTGTTGAGATAAGGAAAAATGAATTCGAAAAAACAAATGGGTGGCTGCCGGCCGGCAGCCACCCATTTGTTTTTTCGGCTAAGCCTCAAACAGCTACCCCTCCCCCGATCCATTTCTTTTCCATCAAATACTCTGCTATTTGCACAGCATTGGTCGCCGCTCCTTTTCGAAGGTTATCTGCAACGATCCAAAGGTTCAAGCCATTTTCAATGCTATCATCACGGCGGATTCGCCCCACAAAAACTTCATCCCTGTTTTTTGCCATGAGCGGCATAGGATATTGGTTATTAGCAACTTCATCCGTCAAAATAATCCCTGGAGATTCTCTCAGAATCTTTTTAATTATGGCGACATCAAAAGGTTTTTCAAATTCAATATTGACTGATTCAGAGTGCCCCCCATCAACAGGTACTCGTACTGCTGTGGCAGTGATGCGGAGCGAATCATCGCTGAGTATCTTTTTGGTTTCATGCACCAATTTCATTTCCTCTTTCGTGTAATCGTTTTCCAAAAACACATCGCAATGAGGGATGCAGTTTTCGTTGATCGGATGGTGGTAAGCCATTTCCTCTTTGGAAAGTTGCTGGCCATCGCGTTCCATGTGAAATTGACGGACAGCTTTTACACCTGTACCCGTTATTGATTGGTAGGTAGAAATGACGAGTCGCTTGATGGTGAACCGCTCATGTAACGGTTTAAGTGCCACAACCATTTGAATGGTAGAGCAATTAGGATTGGCTATGATTTTATCATTCTCTTCTAAATCATGTGCATTTACCTCTGGTACAATCAGTTTCTTACTGGGATCCATCCGCCATGCGGAAGAATTGTCAATCACGGTAGTACCGACTTCAGCAAATTTCGGCGCCCATTCCAATGAGGTGCTTCCGCCCGCAGAAAATATAGCCACATCTGGTTGAGCAGCTATGGCCGCTTGCATTCCGACAATTTTATAAGATTTTCCATTGAAAACTACTTCTTTGCCAATTGAACGCTCAGAAGCTACTGGCAAAAACTCGGTAACTGGAAAATTACGCTCTTCAAGAACTTTCATCATAACTGTACCAACCAGCCCGGTGGCACCAATAACTGCAACTTTCATATTGTCATCTCTTGTAGCGCTGCCCAGTATTTAACGAATATTGTGCAGCATCTATTAATAAATAAGAAGTGTTTAAAAATGAACGGCAAAGATAAAACGGTAAAGAACAATGTAACATCAAAATTTTTCTGTTAGCATAAAGAGCCAACCATTCAAAGAAAGAGGCCTACCTTATTTGAGTAAAAACGGGCTATCTTGCGCCCTATTTTTTATCATAAAACGCTTAATTAATGGTACGGAACGTTACGGTCCTTTTTTTCCTCTTTTTTGGTTCAGCAATATTTGCTCAAGACTTTGGGTATGGGTTTAAAGCTGGGCTCAACTTCAATTCTTTTGTGGGCGATAGTGAATCAGATGCAAATGGAAACGAACTTGAGGATTTCACAAGCAATACAGGTTTTCATGTAGGTGCCATATTCACTTGGAAAGCAACGGAATTAATGGGTTTGCGAGGGGAACTGACCTATATCCAAAAAGGTGGCCGTCGAACTTATGAAGGCCCTTCTTACCTCAATCTATTTTCTTCCAGTGGAAGCGTTATCGAAACAACAGGCACTCGCAAGCAAAATTTGAACATTACCAGTTCTTATTTTGAAATACCCATATCGGGATATGTCAAGCCATTTGAATGGTTGGAGCTATATGCTGGCGGAAGCGTTGCTTTCATGGTAGCTGCCAATACTTTTGGTGAACTGATCTATTCAGATGGAATGGTAGGAACCTCAGCAATTGAGCCGAACCCTTTTAGGTACGAAATTGATGGTAATTATTTTTCCGATAATCCTAGAGAACGGTTTTACTCTAATCCTCCAGAGACCGTTACTTTCGGCAGTGGGGCACTTGCGGAAGTTCCAAATATTGCAGGAGTTTATGGTGAATTTGATACAGATAGAGGAAACTTGTACAAAGTCATTGAATTCAATGCCTTGGCAGGTGTATCTGTATATTTGAATAGAGGGCTATTTATTTCAGGCAGATTGAATTATAGCCTTTCTGATATTACAAAACAAAATGCAGATGTCTCCTTATTGAGCAAGAACAATGGAGAATTCATTACCAGAGACGACGACGATAGAAACTTTTCTATTATGACTTCAATCGGGTTTTCTTTTTAGAGTTTGTTTAAAAACCTCTGGTCAAGTACTTTTTATCACCAATTTCCATAGTGCTGATTGTTCTATCTCCGTTGAGATATAGGTTAATTCTTTCTTTTTTATCATTGATAAATTCCCATAAAAAGCGCTCCTCGTGCATGCCAGCAGCGCTGTCTTCTTTTTCACTGACCCGCCTTATTGGATACCGTGTAATTTGCTGCTCACGAGCGCCATCTGCATTCTTGACATAAGTATGGATCGAAACAAAGTATTCTTTAGTGATTTTTACTTTTATCTCAGGAGCATCCATCGCTAGGCTGTCAACAGTGATTTCCTCTTCTGCCATTTCTTCGGCCTCTTCTTCTTCATTTTTCTTTCCTTTCTTTTTCACCTCCTTTTCTTCGATAGTGACTTCTTCAGTAAACGTGATATAGGTGTTGTCATCCATCCGTAAACGCTGTTGAACATTTTCTGACTCATGGATTATGAGAAATGGCCGAAAGGTTGTTTTCCATATAGAATCGGTGTGTTCTACAATCAATTCACCCCGGTCGGTAAAAAATTCTTTTTCTTCATCCTTCTTCTCCCTCGTTAAAGGTAGTTGGTAAAAAATGATTTCTTTTTCATCAGGAGATCGCCTAAAAATGAGCGCCTCCACCATATTGTATTTATTGAGTATCACTTTTAAATGCCCCTGCAGCCGAGCATTCCGGGCATTCATCAACAATAGCTTGAAGCCATACTCTTCAGGGGTCATGTTATTGATATTATACACACCTTCAATTCCTTCTCCTTTTACGTATAAATGGCTGAATGTAATTCCAAAAGAATACTCTCCGGGGCCCAAACGCTTTTCAGAAACATTGGGAATTTCCATCGATCCTGGCTTGAAGTCATACCCTATCAAATTATTGGGTTCAAAAAAACGGCGATCGGATATGTGAGAATACTGAGCATTCAAAAAAGTAGCACAGGTCAACAACAAAAAAAGTATGGATGATTTCATTATCAATTGGTTATACTGAAGTTGTTTAAAAATTCCTGTCGAGTTGAAAATTCTTGGATATTGGGTGGATGGAGCTGGAATTTTAGAAGGGATAGCTGGGCTATCGCTGAAAAAATACCGGCTTCATCCGCTCAATAAGCTGGATTTGCGACCGATGAGGGGTTCTTAAACAACTTCAACTGTATTGTTAATAAAAAGGGTAATGTTATCTGTCTGAAATAGGTTTGGTTCTCGCTGCCAAAATGCAAGAATAAGGTTATTTGGGCTAAATCCAGCGCCTGGTATTTTTTGAATAATTTTCAAATTCAATACCATGTGCCTTTCTGAGATAATCCTCCTCCAATCGCACTTGTATCTGTAGCGCAAAATAGATTAATAAAAATGCTGAAAATGTAATAGCATTGGGGAGAGTGAAAAACAGGCCAAGGAGTGTTAACATCATGCCCAAGAAAATAGGATTTCGAGAATACCGAAATAAACCTGTTGTGATTAATGTTGTCTTTTCGTCAGGTTCAAATCCCACTCGCCAGGATTTTTTCATTTGTATTTGGGAAACAACAATGATGGCCAATGAGAGATGTAAAAATGACAGCCCCAGCCATTTGAATATCTCTTCTTCTAAAAAATCAGCAGGCAAAAGATAAGATTTCAGGTTAGGAAGAAAGGCATATACAAGCAGAGACAGAAGAACGAGAAGCGTAATTAAGCCAAAAAATTTTCCAATAAAACCCTGTGCTGAATCATTCTTAGGAATGACAATAGGGTTGATGCCAGCTTTCCTTATCATTCGTTGCCTTGGTAAATAAATTGTGAGTATAAAAAAGAGACCAAAGAAAATAAGAAGATAGAATTCCAAAGTCACCATATTGAATTCATTGAAGTTGTTTAAAACCGCAATTTAAGTCCAAACTGCAAACCCTCCTTCCCTATCTTTGTTCCCTTTTGAAATTAATCCCAGATTCCTTTTTCTCAAGCTTTCAACCTAAATCAAAATGCATACTGAAGAATTATTGCAAAGGGCACTTAATCTGGAACACCTATCGGCTGAAGAAGGCGTTCACCTATTTGAAAACGCAGCAACTGCAGAATTGATGTACGTGGGCAATGCCTTGCGTCAGCATCATGTACCCAATAACACCGTTACATGGATCATCGATCGCAACTCCAACACTACCAACGTATGCATAGCCAATTGCAAGTTTTGCAATTTTTTCCGCAGACCTGGACATGAAGAAAGTTATATTACCAGCATTCAGGAATACAAACAGAAGATAGAAGAGACATTCGAATTTGGTGGCGAGCAATTGTTGCTACAGGGTGGCCATCATCCCGATTTGGGATTGGAATATTATTGCAAACTATTTAGTGAGTTAAAGGCGCTTTATCCTAATTTGAAGCTACATGCACTTGGCCCACCAGAGATAGCACACGTTACCAAGCTGGAAAAATCAACCCATTTTGAAGTGTTGAGAGCATTGAAAGAAGCAGGTCTGGATAGCTTGCCAGGTGCTGGCGCTGAAATTTTGGACGACAGGGTACGCCGACTGATTTCCGCAGGAAAATGTGGTGCAAAAGAATGGCTCGACATTATGCACGAAGCGCATAAAGTAGGACTTACTACTTCAGCAACAATGATGTTTGGTCATATCGAAACCAACCAAGAAAGGATGGAGCATTTTGTCAAAATACGAGAGGTGCAAGAACGCAAGCCTGCTGGAGCAAAAGGTTTTTTAGCTTTTATTCCATGGCCATTCCAAGATGAGGACACTATTTTGAAAAAAATCAAACGCGCTCGAAATACTTGTACTGGAGACGAATACGTCCGAATGATTGCGATGAGCAGGATCATGTTACCAAATGTGATAAATATTCAGGCCAGTTGGCTTACAGTTGGAAAGCAGGTTGCTCAGCTTTGTCTGCATGCGGGTGCCAATGATTTTGGAAGTATTATGATCGAAGAAAATGTGGTCTCAGCCGCAGGTGCAAGGTTTCGATTCACTGCTGACGGAATTCAGGAGGCAATCAGAGAAGCTGGCTTCACTCCACAACTACGCAACCAAGAATATGGATATCGGGATTTACCCAAAACGATCAAACAACAAGAGCTGGACAAGGTGAGTATGATCGTGGATTAATACCTGGCTTTACACATTTGGTGGGAATTCAATTAATCACATCTTGAGAAAATTGGCAAGATCACCCAACTGTCATTTATCCTTTCCTGCTCCTTTAGCAATAAAAAAGGCAACCGCAGATTGGCCGTTGCCTGTATAGTGAATCATTGTGTGATGGTTCTTTGGGTTGGGGGATAAAAGGGGTAATAGTGTGTGGCTTTTAAGTCAATTGGGGAGGAAAGCCCTGAGGTGCGCTGCGGTAGCCGCAGCGCCCAAGGGAAATAATTTGTTACAATACTCTACTTAAATTGGTCGTGAAAAAAACGAATAAAAAAATCTCGGTTTCCGGGACATTCCAGTGTTTGGGATGTCGGCTTCCGGAATATAAACATTTAGGATGAGTGATATTTTAATGCGAATATTTCAAACTACTTTTCTACAATCCTTGCTTCCACATTACATTTGATCTTAATATTTCAAAAACATTGCCATTATTTATAATGCGTGCCAGAAAGTGGTGATTTTCTTACATTTTTATTTTATAAATATTTTTAATGTGATGCACAAATGATCTATTTGCTGTCATTTTATTGTCCCAAACCATCAATGTTTATTTGGCTTCCTGGGACTAAATCCTGAAATTGGATATGTCTCTCTCACGTCCGTCTATTCCATATATTTTTTCTTTTATAAATTATACGTTTTCTATGAGCCCTTTGCAATACGAGCGAACTTTGCCCATCATTGCATTGAATTTGGCATTGCATTACGCATATACTTGGCTTTACAAGAAAGTCAGTGTTTTGGGTAAGTAAACTAAAAGTTCCATTCAATTGAGCGGAATTTATTGACACTAATCACTAACCACCATTTTACCTACTTTTGCAACTCTTTCAAAAAACTACCATCTCGATCAATGGCCTTATCTGGAATGGCCTGTCAATGACCATATGGATATCAATATTTTATATCATTTCGGGCGCTTCGTCCTTTTCCTAAAATCTATTTTTTCAAAACCTGAAAAATGGTCCATGTATTGGAAGGAAACGCTCCGGCAAATGGAAAGCATCGGCATAGGTTCGCTGGTGATTGTCTGTTTGATTTCCATTTTTATGGGAGCCGTGGCGGCTGTTCAATTTGCATACCAGTTGGATGGTACATTGGTGCCGACCTATTATATTGGTTACATCGTGCGAGATTTGGCGATCATCGAATCAGCTCCTACTATTACTTGCCTTGTGCTGGCAGGCAAAGTAGGTTCTAATATGGCGGCAGAACTGGGCGGAATGCGCCAGAAAGAGCATATTGATGCAATGGAAATAATGGGCGTAAATACTGCTGCCTACCTCATCCTTCCAAAATTGGTAGCTGCTCTTGTCGTTATTCCTTTGCTTGTTACAATATCAGCTTATGTAGCTATTATGGGAGGATACTTAGCTGTAGTACCTGGTGGAGAACTATCTTCTGACGATTATGAAAGAGGATTGCGGGCATTTTTTGTGCCTCGCAATGTTGAAATGATGTATGTAAAAGCGCTGGTCTTCGCGTTTATTCTGACCACGGTTTCCTGCTTTCAAGGATATTTTGTGAAAGGGGGTAGCATAGAACTTGGCAAGGCAAGCACCAACGCTGTGGTGTTCAGCAATATCCTTATCCTGCTGGCAGATTATCTTGTAGCACTGTTATTAATGGGGTGACCTTTAAAGAATCGGTATTCAAAACATGATACGAGCTGAAAATATATTCAAGTCATTCGACGAGGTGGAGGTGCTCAAAGGCATTTCCATGGAATTTGAGCCTGGCAAGACCAACCTTATCATTGGAAAAAGCGGGGCAGGGAAAACGGTTTTCTTGAAAATTCTCGTGGGCTTATTCGAACCAACCTCAGGACATGTCTGGTATGACAATGTGGATTTTTTTTCATTGAACAAAAAAGAAAAACGTGAAATCAGGATGGAGGTGGGTATGCTTTTCCAAGGTTCGGCGCTATTCGATTCTATGACGGTAGAAGAAAATGTTGGGTTTCCGCTCGATATGTTTACCAATAAAACCAAGAAAGAAAAACGCACCCGTATCGATGAAGTGTTGGCGCGTGTAAACCTAGAAAATGCCAACGATAAATACCCTTCTGAAATAAGTGGCGGCATGCAAAAACGAGTAGGCATTGCCCGTTCAATTGTGATGAAGCCGAAGTACTTGTTTTGTGATGAACCCAATTCTGGGCTCGACCCCAAAACCGCTCTCCTTATTGATGAGCTGATCAAAGAGATCACTTATGAATACAACATTACCACTATAGTCAACACGCATGACATGAATTCGGTGATGGAAACAGGGGACAATATCGCCTATCTGCACAAAGGTCAACTCGCCTGGACTGGTAACAAAGACGAAGTACTCGAAAGCGAAAATGAATTATTACAGAGCTTCATCTTTGCCTCTCCATTTTTGCAACGCTTAAGGGAAAGAGCATTGAAGGCATAGAAAAATCTAAATCAAATTGACTCATTTATCTCAGTTTATTGACGGAATTAATATCTCAAATCTTCTTCAGTAACTCCCCAGCTTTTGCTAATGTCTCGTCCGTTTTGGCAAAACAAAGTCGGATAATTTTATCATCCCTTTTATTGGAATTAAATACAGAAACAGGAATGGACGCCACGCCAAATTCTGCTGTCATTCTTTTAGCAAATTCCGTATCTGGTTCATCACTTATATCAGAATAATCGAACAATTGAAAATAAGTGCCCTCACTTTGGATTGGCTTAAACCTTGAGCCATCCATCGCCTCCAAAAGAAAATCTCGCTTTTTCTGAAAGAACTCATTCAAATGCAAGTATTCATCTGCATTCTCAAAAAAATCAGCGATTGCATATTGGATGGGTGTATTTATAGAGAAAGTACAAAACTGGTGTACTTTCCTAAACTCCTTGCTCAATCTAGGCGGCGCCACACAGGCTCCAATTTTCCATCCAGTAGTGTGTAAGGTTTTGCCAAGTGAAAACACACTCAATCCACGGCTATAAATCTCTGGAGATTGCAACAAGCTTCTGTGACGCTCTCCATCGAAGACGATATGCTCATAGGCCTCGTCGCAGAGCACGAGTATATCCCGATCCGCAGCAATAGCCTGCAAATTCTCCCAATCATTATCCTTGAATATCGTTCCAGTTGGATTATGTGGCGTGTTCACCACGATCATGCGGGTTCTCCAGGTGATCAGGCGTTCCAATAACTTCCAATTCACCTGATAATTAGGGCCTTCCATCTGGTAGGTGACCGGGATGCCACCGTTTATCTCAACAGCTGGGCGGTAACTATCGTAAGCTGGTTCGATCAAAATAACCTCATCATCAGGTTTTACAAATGCTGAAATGGCACAGTACAATGCTTGGGTCGCTCCGGCAGTAATGGTTATTTCAGCATCTGGATCGATTTGCGTCCCATAGAGCCTTTCGATTTTTTCAGCCAATCGGTGCCGGAGTGCAGGCACGCCTGGCATTGGTGCATACTGGTTATACCCCTGTTGGATATATTGGTTGACCAGCCCTTTCAGTTTCTCCGAACAATCAAAGTTTGGAAATCCCTGAGATAAATTAATGGCTTTATGTTCACTGGCGAGCGCCGACATGACAGAGAAAATAGTCATGCCGACATTGGGTAGCTTGGACGTAATCAGCATAATAAGTTGGTTCTTGGTTCATCGTTCGTAGCTCTTGGTTTATAAATTCATAGCACAACCAAAAACTAAGAACCAATAAAAATGAACCCGTTATATTTTATTCCCATCCTGATAAATGACGGTGCTTTCAACAGCGCCATCATCTCTGAGGATGATCTCGCGGCAAGCAATGCGATAATGATCAACTTTGAATCCCTCCAGTTTCCAGTCTATTTGAAAATAAGTGGAAGGTGTAATGTGAACCGTTAAGTTGCGTTGGCAAATTGTTTTTTCAACGTGATAATGTCCACAAAATATAGTCAAGTGATGTGGAAAGTTAAAAAGAACTTCTTGGACATCGGCCATATTCTGAAGCGCATGGTTGTTGTCCATAAAAGGAACACCACCGTTGACAGGAGGATGATGCATAAAAATGACGACATCTTTTTGCAGTGAATTCAGTTCCTCTGTCAACCATTGCAACTGCCTTTCAGAAACAACACCATAAGAGGTCTCCAGAAATAGGACTGCATGTCCACCCAGCTCCCTCGCATAATACAGTTCCTTCCCTTTTAGTTGATGACCAATGTGGAACGCATTCGCCAGCAATATCGGATCGTCGTGATTTCCGCCGATCGCTGTGTATGGAATTTTCAAAAAATCGAGATGCGACCGCACCCAATGATAGGTGTTTTCATTTCCTTGCAACAGGCATAAGTCTCCGGAAAGCACGACCAGGTCAGGTGATATTTCCCGCACTGTATGTATCATGTCTTGAAAATTCTGCATTACATCAACGCCGTGCGTGTCTTCGCCTTCTGATGGTAAATGGAGGTCGGTTAACTGGACTATTTTCATAAATCTTTATTCGGTAGGTTGTAGCCTTGTTATTTTTTGATTTAAATCGACTCATTAAACGGACTAATTCTCAAATATGTACATTCGCTCCTCAAGAATTCATTGATAATTATCACACAACATGAATTTACAAAAGCTCAACGAGGCTATCGGCGAATATAAATCCTTCCTGAAAACTAATCCAAAGTATGATCCATATTGGAGATTGGAGTCGCTCAGGATATTTCAGGAAAACTGGGATATTGATACGGGTGACTTCCGTGGCATGTTCGATCGAAGCCTGCAAAATTCGCATACACGCCGTATCTGGAAAAGGGAAAATTATACGCCCAAAGAAATGATGCTGAAATTCATTGGCCTCAACAGCGATTATGTGCGTTTTTGCTTTCAGGATTTATTCAACGAAAATAAAGACATCGAAAATAGGGTAGATCGATTCGTTTTTTATTGTGATGAAATGCTGCGGGATTATAAATCCCAAAATCCACTTTCCATTGAGAACAGCCATTTCCATGACGACAATTATGAAATGATTTCTTTCTACCTTGCTTTCCGTTACCCCGAATTATACACGCCCTATCATTTTGAATCTTTTAAAAAGTTGATGCAAAAGCTTGGCAGCCTCGATGTACCGAAAGTGAACGATACCGCCCGCTATTTTAAAATAATGCGCACGATTTTTAATTTTATTAAAAAGGATGAGGAGATTTTAGGCATCCATCAAAGCAGGTTGAATTCTGAAAAGCATTATATAGGCGAGACACTTTTAGTGGCGGAGGATTTTTGCGGGTGTGTGATTTGAGGGCATGCATTTTCTATATTATATTTCTTTGGAGTATTTGTTTCAATTGTTTTAATAAAAAATAATCAACCCTTTTAACTTAAAATAATGCAAACCAACCTAATTCTCGATGAAGACTTTAATTCAGACTTCGACAAGAAAAAAATCGAATTAATCAGCCTGAATAAATTCATTATTTTAAATTTTTTGACTTTGGGGCTTTATGGCATTTGGTGGATGTACAAAGCATGGCGATTTTTTAAAGAAAGGGATGGGTCTGATATTATGCCTGTGGCACGAACTATTTTCGCCATATTTTATACTTATGAATTATTTGAAAGAATATTATCCTATGCGAAGTCAAATGGACACACAGAAAAATATTCAAGCGGCGGATTATTTGCGCTGTTTTTTGTCCTAAATTTCTCAGCCAGACTACCCGACCCGTACGGTTTTATTTCTATTCTTGCTTTTACTGCTCTCATACAACCATTTAATGCATTAAATTTTGCCATTGCAAATTCAACAAAATTCAATGGTATCGAACAAGTAGGATTCAATACTCGCCAAATCATTTTAATTGTAATTGGGGGAATTTTATGGGCATTAATGCTATTAGGCTATTTTTTGCCAGATGAATGGGCATAATCTAAAATTTACCTTTACAGCCTATTTTAAAGAAACCTGAAAGAATTAATTTGTTTTATAAACCCCATGTTATTTCCGCTGAAAATTGATTTCAAAACTGCCTTTATTTTTATTTATCAATTTTTTAAAACCGCTATTACCCCCGCCTCTTCATCTTCTCTTTTAATAGAATTGCAGCCATAGTGTAACCACCATTTCCGCCATCAACAAAATGGATATGCTGGGCGTTTCGATTCCTAACATAACAGGAAATAATGCTTTCCCTGCTTACATGAATGCCATAGATAATGTTTCCATTATTCTCCATACTATCCAAAAAAGCAGTTAATTTATCTCGCTGTGCAGGATTGCCAGAAATGATCATATTGATACGGCCATCTAAAACAAAAATATCAGACAGCTGCACCAATTCATTCAAATATTTTTGACCTGATTTGCTTGGCAAATACCAGTATTTTCCAATAATTAAATAAATCCAGTTTTTAAGAAATTCTAAAAACCCAAATTTGGGGCTACGCATTTTTAACTCCGTTTTTATTTTCTGTATTCTTGTATTGAGTTTTAACCTTTGTAAAGAAATTGGGTTTCGTTGTTTATGGGAACCATAGATAGCCTCGGCTTTGTCTAAGATTTTTTTAAATACCACTGCCTGATCCAGTTCGTTCACGGCACTGATCAATAGGCATACAACTTCTTTGGAATTTTTAGGTGGTGAAACTTTATTCCATCGACATTCCATACCTTCCAAATTTAACTGAGCACCTGTATTGTTTAGCTGTTGGAAAATAGCATGTTTAGATTTAATTACCTTTTCTGCAAATTGCAAACCACTGCCCAAAACAATTGGAATAGCAAACAAAGAAGTAATCTTCACTTTCGCAATTTTAAGCTTACTTCCACTTTCATATATTGTTGAAACTGGCATATTGCCTACCCGTAAATCAATATTAAACTCCTCTTTTATATTATTTTGATGCAATATTAAAGCATCCATCATTTCTTCTATTAATGTTGGAGGCACCAATAAAGTAGCGCCGTCCCCACCAAAGAAAAAAGGGATGTCAATTTTTTCTTTGGAAGCTATATTTAGAGTGGCAATAATGCTTCCTGTGGCTATTAAATTAACTATTTCAAACAGCCCATTTTTTACTGCTACTGTAGAATTTTTAATATCTGTAACAATTACATACCAATCCTCAGGTATTTGACTAAAAGCCTTAGGCTGACAAAGCACGTCGTTTACGGATTGCTCATGGCTTTGTAAATTGTTGTAAAAATTAATGCTTCCTGACATAAATGAGACTTTAGAGGCTGTTTTAATGGTAAGTTATACCGATTCCGAAATAGTTTGCGAAAAAATATACCATTTCTTCATCGGCATATACTCAAAACCAGTGATTTAGAGAAAATCAAATTCCCAAACCACTTCGTTTTGAGTATAGATAGAGATTAGCAGAAAACAAAAAAGCCATCTCGCTGCACTAAACTCAAATAGTTGTTTTAAGTTTAGCGCTACCGCAACTTAAAGCTGATTTTTATTACCGCACGTCCTGAAATGGGTTTACAGATAAAATCAGAAACCTATCGACGCCAATTCCAACATTGAATGCAACAAATAGCTAAACTATTCGGAACATCATTAGACCAAGATGATTTTGAAATGACTAAAAAATTATTGCATCCTGATTGTCAATATTTCATCGGTGAAGATGTACTCATCGGCCCTGAAAATATTTGTAATTCTTATGAACAAAACATGATAGAAGGAAGAAAAAAATTAGATGTGCTTGAGTGGGGTAAAAGTAAAATTGAGCCAATTAATAATTCCGAATATTATGTTCATTTCACGGATTACCTGACGCATATAGGGAAAAGCTTTACGCATAAATGCAAACAGAAACTTACCATTAATAAGGAAAACTTAATCGTGGAAATAAGGTATGTTGACGACCCCGTAGAGCAAGACAGATTAAATGAATATTATAAAAGCGTTGGTTTGAAATGATAAATTAATATTATTGGTATCGTCCACTATGAAAAAAAAGCAAGTGCCTTGAATAATTTAATCGTCTTAATTAGTTCAATCAGGGATTAATAGAATTTTGAGTTTTATTTTTAGCATCACCTAAATACTTCCTCATACCTACATTAAATTCAATTGCTTTGGCAGCTTTAAAATTATATGCTCTTATATTTACACCGGCAAAAACATTTTTATAAAAATGGTATTTAAATCCCAGCCGTTGTTCAAATGCTGGGGTGGAAGAATCAAAACGGTTTTGCGCTACCATATATCCCAAAGTTGTAATTATTGACAATTTATCCACTGCACTTTCCCCACCAATAAATACCGACAATCCTATTTTATCCCTAAATGGGACATCCCTTTTATCAAGTGTTCCGGAAATAGCCGCCTCTTGCTGGCCATTTGTGCCGTCGTAAACCAAGTCTATGCCTCCACCCAATTTGAGCCTGCGGTTCACTTCATAATTATATCCCAAGTGGAGATTGGCCATGAGAAAATTCAGGCCAAAAGTTTCATGTGGTTTTTCGATATTTTCATTTTTGAATTCCATCTGGCGTGGCGCCATTCCCACATACGCCAGCAATTCATGCCTGTGCAAACAATCACCCAAGGGCATTTTAGCAGGGGTTTTATACGGTTGGGAAATAATTGCACTCAGGCCAATATTAAAAGAGGTAATATTTATACCCCGTTGTGGCTTCCGTATGTTTCCGTTGGAAAAATGACTGAATCGGAATCCAGGTTCAATGAAAATAAAATCGTTCATCCGCAAAGCGATACCAACACCCATTTCCGCAAATGCATTTACCCTAGTCCCGATTACATAATTGGGCATGGCGTCATTGGGATTGTAATGCCTTAATCCATAAGCAAGTCCTGCTGCCAACCTATTCGTGAATTGGAAGTTTTTTGACCAATAATAATTCCCATCATAAAAACCATATACCGAGAATGGATGCCCTAATTCATTCCTCCTAAGAACCCGAAGATGCTGTACACCAACCCCTACTCGGGGGTATTTGCAGGCTTGATGCCATTCCTTCCCACCAATCATTTGCCAGCCATATTCTAAGGAAAAGGCTTGTGTTGATTTAATAGTGTTTCCCTCTTCATCTACCATTGTGAAAAAAGGAGTGTTATTTACCAGGATGCCTCCATTTTGTACAGAGGCACGCACCACCGTGTTTTTTAATATAGGAACAAATTCTGTTGTTCCCACAAACTGTCCATAGTTGGGCTGGAGAGTAAGAAAAAATAAAAAGGAAAGGGCTACTAAAATCTTCTGCTCGAATAACAGGTTAATCCGGAAAGACTTTTTGACAGGGCGCTTTTTATATCCTGCTTTTAGAAGCGTATGAACTGATGTTTTATTTTTGGTTCATAGCTAAGGTTTATCAGGTCAATAGTGATTGATTTACATATTTTTCAAAATGGAAAAGTCGAAATAAAATTATTCGTTATAAATAAGAAAAATCAATTACTGAGGTATTTTTTATCAGTTCTATCCGTTCGGACGATGTAGCCATCCGGTCAATCCCGACAATCTCACTCCAACACCCCTTCCGTTTTCTTTTTATAATAATTCACACCAGCACCATATACCCAACCAACGGTGCCCCGCTTGGTTTTTACTTTTACATAAGGTTCAGTAGCTACCTCTTTACCGAGGCTAACCGTGTAAAGGGAATCGGTCACTTCTTCCATAAAATAGACCTCCGAGAATAAGGGTAGCTCCCCGAGCACTTTGCTTTTGAGGCCTGGCTCGGATCTGATTTTCAATTTATCGATAGTGATATAGAGTTTCCCAAGGGCGATGGATGGCGCAGCTGCCACCGTGGAAGTCGCCCCACTATCGAGGGAGTCGGGAATTGAACGCGCAGCAAGCTCGTCTTTCTTTTCCTCCAAAGCCTCCTCCAAAATGTCATCGGCAGGCTTTGTATCAATATTGGTCAGGCTATCGCCCTCCGTTTGCTCCATTGCTTCTTCTTGTAAACGACTTTTTGTTTCTTTACATCTCGAACCTGCCCACATGAGGAAGATGATCAGAAAAACGGCGACGATCAATAATTCGATTCTGGAGAGTAGACCTTTCATTTTATTATAGTGATTCGTGAGTAGTGATTTGTGACCAAAGGGTAATGTTCGATTAAATAGGATTTTGATAATTGAAAGTGCCATGATTTTTTCCTGACACCTGACACCTGATAGCTGACTCCTTAAACCTGACTCCTTAAATCTTTAACCTCAAACCTCGACAAAACTATGAAAGACCTCTTGTACAAAGTAGCTTTAACCAAAATACCCCTGGTTGGAGCTGTCACGGCAAAAAACCTCGTTAGTTATTGTGGCGGTGCACGTGCCGTTTTCGAAGCCCGAAAAAAAGAACTGCTGAAAATACCGGGCATTGGCATTCAAACTGCCAGCAACATTGTCAACCAGTCTATTTTGAGCGAAGCAGAAGAGGAGCTTTCCTTTATTGAAAAAGAAAACATTACGCCACTTTTTTACCTTGACGAAGACTACCCCCAGCGGCTTCGCCGAAATGACGATGCTCCCGTTATGTTGTACTTTAAAGGGGATTGCAATCTCAACTATCATCGCACCGTTGGCATTGTCGGTACGAGAACACCTACCCCGAATGGAATCTCTCTTTGTGAAACGCTAGTAGATGAACTTGCCCCTTTCAATCCACTCATAATAAGTGGTCTGGCCTATGGTATTGATATAACAGCCCATCGACGAAGCCTCGACAATGGGCTAAATACTTTGGCGGTTTTAGGGCATGGCCTGAAAATCGTTTATCCTGCACAACACCGCAAAACGGCATTAGCGATAACGGAACAGGGTGGATTGCTTACAGAGTTTGCCAGCCATGTCGCCCCCGATCGTGAAAATTTCCCTATGCGCAACCGAATTGTTGCTGGCCTTTGCGATGTCGTTGTTGTTGTTGAAACGGCCACCCGAGGTGGCTCAATGATAACTGCCCAGCTAGCGAGTGGATATAATAAAGATGTATTTGCATTTCCAGGAAGGGTGAAAGATAAGTTTTCACAAGGCTGCCACCATTTGATAAGAAAAAACATTGCCTTGCTAACAGAAGGCGCAGATGATATTGTTTTAGTGACAGGATGGGATAAGGATAAAATGGGCGAAAGTGAAAATACCCGTCAACAAGCTTTGTTTTATGCACTTACTGACCCTGAGAAAAAGGTGGTAGACGCAATTCAAGATGCAGAAGAAATTGGTGTAGATCAATTGAGTTATTTAACAAAACTTGGAAACAGCGAATTGGCTTCCCTGCTCTTGAATTTAGAATTCCAAGGAGTGGTAAGGTCACTGCCAGGGAAAAGATATGTGCTTACATAAAAGCGGTTTGAATTTTTGTTTTGGTAACTTTGACGGCTGGTTTCTGTCCACTCGACATCAACACTCCAAAACCCTGCAAGAATAACGGATAAGCATGAAAAAACTTTTAATAATAACGCTCTTCTTTTCCATGTGGGCTTGTACACCCAAACAAGGTTCTTCAGGCAAGGATGATCCTATAGTATTGCCTTCCGATACTGTGAGTTTCACGGCACCCAAAAATATCATTTTGATGATCGGTGATGGCATGGGGCTGACACAGATCACAGCAGGGATGTATATCAACGGCAACAAACTGAACTTGGAGGAATTCAAATGTATTGGCTTACATAAATCTTATGCCAGTGACGACCTTGTGACCGATTCCGCAGCTGGAGCAACCGCCTTTGCCAGTGGCGTCAAAACCTATAATGGAGCTATTGGTGTCGACCCTGGACAGAAACCAGTTCCTACTATCATGGAGGAGGCCAAGGCCAACGGTATGTCGACCGGTTTGGTCGTTACTTCTTCCATTGTTCATGCAACACCAGCTTGTTTTTATGCGCATCAAAAATTACGTGGATACAAAGAGCAAATTGCAGAAGATTTATTGCAATCCGATGTTGACTTTTTTGTCGGTGGCGGCAAAAGGTATTTTACAAGGCGCAATGCTGATGAAAGAAACCTCATTCATGACTTTCAGAAAAAAGGTTATTTAATGAGTGATTTTTTCGAAAAGGATTATTTAGAAATAAACCCAAATAACAAGAAAAAATTTGGCTATTTCACTTCTGATGATGAACCGATCCCTTTTATGCAAGGCCGGGACTATTTTATAAAAGCCACTAGCGATGCTGTACATTTTTTATCGAAGAAAAATGATGAGAAGGGTTTCTTTTTAGTTGTTGAAGGCTCACAAATAGACTGGGGGGGACATGCCAACAACTCAGACTATATCGTGAGTGAAATGATTGAATTCGACAACGCAATTGGCGAAGTGATGAATTTTGCGAAAAAAAATAGTGAAACATTGATTATTGTAACGGCCGATCACGAAACAGGCGGCTATGCCATTAATCCCGGCTCTAAGATGGATAGCATTGTCCCTGCTTTCACAACAGATAAACACACAGCAGCACTCATTCCTGTATTTGCTTGGGGCCCAGGTGCTGAGCTTTTTCGAGGTATTTATGAAAATACTGCTATTTATTATAAGATGAAAAAAGCACTAGGCTTTGGAGAAAAAGAAGCGCAGCATGGAAATGAAAAAATGATGCAAAATGGTGGAAAATAGTTTCCACTTCTTGTTGTTTAAGAGGCATCCGTAACTAACTTTAATAAAAAATTACCCGTCATGAGAAAATTTATTTTGGTGTTCCTCCCAATCGCTTTTATCATTTTGTTTGCCTCTTTTGACAATAGTTTCCCCGATCGAGATACTATAATTCCGTCTCAGCAGCAAGCAATTCAGCAAGACTCCACCTTTGATGCAGAGGCCGCATTGGAAGCATTGAAGGCTCAAATAGCAGGCAAAGAAAGCTTGCCCGCAGAGGAGGTATTTGAAGATATTCAGATATTGAAAGGCTTTCCAGCTGGCAAAGTGTTACCCATTATGAAAATGGCTTTCAATAATTCGCTGGGTGTTTCGTGTGACCATTGCCACAATACCAACAACTGGGCAAGCAATGAAAAACCCACCAAAAAGATTGCACGGGATATGTGGGGAATGGTCGGTAAAATCAATAGAGACCTACTCGCTGGAATTGAAGGCCTGCAAGGGGAAATGCCTATAGTGAACTGCACTACTTGCCATCGAGGAGATGTGATACCCGCCTTGAGATTAGGAAATTAATTGTCTCAGAAAAAATAAAAACCTTATAGAAATTGGGAATTAAAGGGAATCTTTGATGACGTTCCCTTTAATTCTTCATTCTACTAGTTAACGATATTGACATTGACAGCGTTTGGACCTTTAGGCCCCATTTCCACTTCAAAAGTCACTTTGTCATTATCTTGCAATTGACCATCTGAGACATTATTGATGTGTACAAAAATGCTGTCTCTTGTATCAATATCGACTATGAAGCCATAGCCCTTCTCATCATTAAAGAATTTTACCCTGCCTTTGCGGACAGTTTCCACTGGCATATGATCTTGGGAAGGGACTCCAATGACGATGTCTTCTGCCTTGATTTTTTTCTTTTTGGAAGGATCAGGAGGGGTGTCGGTGAAGTTGCCGAATTCATCCACATAAACGATCATGTCTTCGAAACTCGTGCCGCCACTTTCTGCTTTTTCGGCTTTGCGTTGATCTTTGCGTTCTTGTTTTTCCTTTTTCTTCTTTCTGCGTTTTTTTTCTTTTTCTTTTTTGCTAAACGATTCTTGCGATCTGGCCATAAATTATTTTTGATTAATAAAATTCCACTTGAGGAATGAAAACAACTGGTAAACAAGTCAGCTGAAAATGCCTACCCTCAGTCAACAATTCAACGAGGAAATGCGAATTTACGAAATTTCCTCCAGTGCTATGCATGATTTTTTTGGCCAACCCATTTCTACAACCCTTTCAACTATAAAGTTGACGAATTGCAAACGAGGCTTTTGCATTTGAATCTCGTGGACAATTGAATTCAATAGCGTGCTAAATTAATAGGCTACCAGCTCTTCGTCATAAGCACCTGTTCCTAAACGGTTAAGCAAAGTGAAATGACTCTTCAATGCACCGTAAAAGGTCTTATGCTGATGGTAGGGAATATTGAACTCTAAGGCGGTAGCTTTTACAATATTCGAAATCGGTCTATAATGTACATGGCAGATATTAGGGAACAAATGGTGCTCTATTTGAAAATTTAAGCCTCCTACCAACCATGAAAAGAGTAAGCTGCCGTTTGCAAAATTTGCACTCGTACACATTTGGTGTATGGCCCAGCTATTCTCAACGCTCCCGTTTTCATCGGCTACAAAAAAGTCCGTTTCCTCAATAACGTGTGCTGGCTGAAAAATACACGCCAAGATTAATCCACATATAAACTGCATCAATAGGAAGCCCAATAATATTTGCCACCAGGGCAATTTTACTAAAATGATGGGTAACACTAAAGTCAGTAAAATATACCAGGTTTTATTGAACAAGATATATATCAACATTTTCCAAAAGGAAGTCCCTTGCCCAGCAAGCAGATCCTTTTTATCATATCTGATTAATTGCTGAAAGTCTTTTATCAGCAACCAATAGATAGTCATTATCCCATAAAGGAAAGGAGCATAATAGACTTGGTAGCGAAAAAAGCTTTTTCGCTCCTGGTCGGGCGAAAAACGCATAACACCTTTGTCGATATCCTCATCGTAGCCATGCACATTGGTGAAAGAATGGTGCAACACGTTGTGCTGAATTTTCCAATTGATATGATATCCTCCAATAAGATTGATTACGTAGCCAACAGCTTGGTTGACTTTTGGGTTACTCGAATACGCACCATGGTTAGCATCGTGCATAACCGCCAAACCAATGCCGGCCATCCCAAAGCCCATGAGCACCCACATGAGCAAGACTAACCAAGATGAGGAAACAACTCCAGTCAACATGAATATCAAGGGTAGGGTGTAGAGACTCAACATGAATACTGTTTTAAACATCATGTTGGCATCGGCATGCTTGGAAAGATTGTTATCCTTGAAATATTGATTGACCCTGATTCGAAGTTCTTTAAAAAATTCAGGCCGATCTTGTCGGTTAAATTTTATCGCAGGAGCACTCATGTTTTTGTATTTATTATAATAAAGTATAGTTGCGATAAAATTGATAGAAGATTAATAAAAGGGTGATGATAGCTGATGGTTTATCTGGAAAACGCCTGTTACTTTTTTTCGAGGTGAGCACCAACTATAATGAGCCTATCGCAACGTAGGCTTCTTCAAATAATTTGTTTGGGAGCGCAAATTACTCATTTTGCATGGATTCTGAAGAATCGAATATAGGAGATTTCAACATTTTTCAATGCAGCTGTTGCAACTCCAACACTTAAACAAGGACGATTGTTGTGACTTTTTTAATTGGCTACATTTTGTATCAGCAGTTACCTCTCAATTTTTCATAAACCCGCCAAACAATTTGATCTTGAACTAAAAATTTCTTTACTCTTGCGCCCGCAAATAGAAAACAGGTTCTCTACATACCTTTTTTTAAGTTTTTCTTCCCTATCCTAACTGTAGAGTCCCCCTAATTTTAGTTGTTTATTATTTCTTTTCCTGGAAATAATGCTTCTGGGAAAGGCTAATTCATTGTATATTTTAAATGAAAAAATATTTTAATCTATTCGACCTTTCACAAAAAGTCGATTATAAAAATGAAATTCTATCAGGCCTAACAGTTGCAATGGCCTTAATACCTGAGGCAGTTGCATTTGCATTGATTGCAGGCCTTTCCCCTTTAACGGGATTGTATGCTGCATTTGTAATGGGATTGGTCACGGCTATTTTGGGAGGTCGTCCAGGCATGATTTCCGGAGCTACCGGCGCCGTTGCTGTTGTATTGGTTTCATTGGCACAATCACATGGCGTTGAATACATTTTTGCAACAGTTGTTCTTGCAGGTATTATACAAATAGGTGCAGGAGTGTTGCGACTCGGCAAATTGATGCGGTTAGTTCCCCATCCCGTCATTTTTGGTTTTGTCAATGGTTTGGCCGTTATTATTTTCATGTCCCAACTAGATCAATTCAAAGATCCTTCGGGAAATTGGCTTTCAGGTATGTCTCTATTTCTGTTTCTTGGTTTGGTGCTGATTACTATGCTCATTATTTGGGGGCTACCCAAGTTGAGCAAAGCAATTCCAGCATCATTGATGGCTATCTTATTTGTTTTCGGGGTAGTGGTCGTTTTCGACATTGACACCAAAACAGTTGGTGATATAGCCTCCATTCAAGGTGGATTTCCTCCTTTTCATTTACCCAATGTTCCTTTTACTTTTGAGACCCTAGCTTTGATTTTACCTTATGCGGCAATTATGGCTGGAGTAGGGTTAATTGAAAGCTTGCTGACACTTAATATTATTGACGAAATAACAGAGACCAGAGGACGTGGCAACAAGGAGGCTGTGGCGCAAGGAGCTGCCAATATTCTATCAGGCATTTTTTCCGGCATGGGTGGTTGTGCTATGATCGGTCAAAGTTTGATCAATATTTCATCTGGGGCAAGAGCGAGATTATCGGGCATCGTCGCAGCCATCATGTTATTGGTCTTTATCATGTTTGGGGCAAATTTGATTGAAAAAATGCCGATGGCGGCACTTACCGGCCTTATGATCATGGTAGCTATTGGCACATTCGAATGGGCAAGCTTGAGGACTTTCAACAAAATGCCCAAGTCAGATATTTTTGTAATGGTGCTGGTCACATTGGTAACTGCTTTGCTCCACAACCTTGCACTTGCAGTTATAATAGGCGTCATCATTGCTGCTTTGGTTTTTGCATGGGACAATGCCAAAAGAATCCGAGCAAGAAAACGAATTGACGAAAATGGAGCGAAACATTATGAGATTTATGGCCCCTTGTTTTTTGGTTCTGTTACCGTTTTCAATGAAAAATTTGATGTGCTAAATGACCCTGATGAAGTTATCATTGATTTCAGGGAAAGTCGCGTTGTGGATATGTCGGCTATTGAGGCGCTGAACAAAATAACCGAACGTTATCATAAAGTTGGGAAAAAGGTTCATTTAAAGCATCTGAGCAAAGACTGCCTTAAACTTTTGAAAAACGCAGAGGAAATTATTGATGTGAATGTTTTGGAAGACCCAACTTACAAATTAGTAGTTGACCGCATCTAAATTATCCAAGAGTAAGGATTTGAAATGCATAAGGCCCGCCGATACTATCGACGGGCCTTATCTGTAATATTTATATTATACTCTAAATGTGTAATGCTCGATCTGCTGTAGCGGCAAGAGCAGCTTCTTTAATAGCCTCCGTAAAAGTTGGATGGGCATGACTCATTCGGGAACAATCCTCAGCGGATGCACGGAACTCCATCAGCGCTACTGCTTCAGCAATCATATCAGCGGCTCTCGCAGCTACCATGTGAATGCCAAGGATTTCATCTGTTTCAGCATGAGCGAGCACTTTTACCATTCCTTCAACATCAGTAGAGGCGCGTGCCCGGCCCAAAGCCCTCATTGGGAATTTACCTGATTTATAGGGCATCCCAGCTTCTTTCAATTCCTCTTCAGTTTTCCCCACACCTGCCACTTCTGGCCAAGTATAAACTACTCCAGGAATCAGGTTGTAATCGACATGCGGCTTTTGGCCAGCCATAGTTTCTGCCACAAAAACGCCTTCCTCTTCGGCTTTATGTGCAAGCATAGCACCCTTGACTACATCGCCGATGGCGTAAATGCCGGGGATATTTGTTTGCAAATGGCCATCTACTTCGATGCGGCCTCGGTCATCCATTTTCACTCCTGCATTTTCCAGCCCCAAATTATCAGTGTATGGTCGCCGGCCAATTGCAACCAGACAATAATCAGCTTTTATTTCAAAGGTCTCTTCACTATTTTTTTTCTGAACACCCACAGTCACACTTTTAGTAGTAGCTTTTACGGTGGTGACCTTGTGGTTCAAGTGAAACTTCATGCCCAGCTTTTTCAACGACCGCTGCAATTCTTTGCTGCAATCTTTATCCATGCCAGCTATGATGCGGTCAAGGAATTCCACCACTTCTACCTCTGTTCCCAGCCTTGCATAGACCGAACCGAGTTCAAGGCCAATCACTCCGCCGCCAATCACAACCATACGTTTGGGCACTTTGTCGATATTCAAAGCCTCCGTAGAAGTGATGACTCTTTTCTTATCGTAATTGAAAGCAGCTGGCACAATTGGCTTGCTGCCTGTAGCGATGATGACTTTATCGGTCTCTATTTCTTCTTTGCTGCCATCGTCTTTTGCCACGCTTATTTTATTCGCAGTTACAAATGAACCATACCCATGAAACACATCGATCTTATTTTTTTTCATTAAAAAATCGATGCCTTTGGTAGTTTGCTCTACCACTTCATCTTTCCGCTTTATCATTTGTGGCATATTTACTTTGAGGTTGCTCAGGTCAATGCCATGTTCTGTGAATTTATTATGCGCGTTGTGATAGTGTTCCGATGAATCGAGTAATGCCTTTGAAGGAATGCATCCCACATTTAGACAAGTACCTCCCAGTGTAGGATAGCGTTCAATAATTGCCGTTTTCATGCCCAACTGAGCGCAGCGAATAGCTGCCACATAGCCTCCTGGCCCTGATCCAATAACGGTTACGTCGTATTTCATTGATAATAATTGGTTGGAATAGAAGGTATCACCAAGTCATTCCTTCTATGTTAGAGCTTGCATATTTCTCAAAATCCGAAAACTGTACAAACCCTTAATCCTTATCTTTTGATGTATTCTTATTGCTTGGATTATTTCTGTTCCCTCTTGGTTTGTTGCCTCTACCCTTGCCCTCATTCTTTCCCCCCTTTCTATTGTCAGGTTTCCCTTGTGCCCTCGGTCCTTTGTTAGTAGAAGTGCCTGAATTCTTATTGTCATCCCCTTCCTTTGGTCTCTTAGGCCTCCTATCGCTTCGGCCTTTGTTTGTTTCTCTTTGAGGCCCGTTTCCTCTATTATTGCCGTCCCTCCCACTCGGCCTTCTTTTTTTCTTCCGGTGACGCTCTTCCGCTGGCAATTCAATGAAGCCTGTCACATCATCAGAAAATTCTACCTCTTCTTCATATTCAGGTTGCACCATTAAGACTGCCAATGAAGCTGGGCGGTTGCCTTTCTGGTTCATTTCCCGAACTGTTTTTACCTGTTCAAGGTCCAATGGATAAAAGCGGCCTCTGCCGCCTTCTTTTTCATAAGTATAATACATTATACCTTTGAAAATATCCGTCTTCACAAGCATGGCTCTGCCTTCTTCTGTATGCAATTTTTCTGCGTCTTCTGGAAAATTAGAAAGCGCTTCCATATAAGTGTCCAACTCATAATTCAAACAACATTTCAAGCGCCCACACTGTCCCGAGAGTTTAGCTTGGTTGATGGCAAGATTTTGATAACGCGCAGCGGCAGTAGACACTGTTCTATAAGAAGTCAACCAGGTAGAGCAGCATAACTCGCGGCCACAAGGGCCAAGCCCTCCAATTCGTGCACTTTCCTGTCGAGCACCAATTTGGCGCATTTCGATTTTCAACTTAAATTCTTTAGCAAAATGACGGATCAGTTCCCTGAAATCCACTCGACCATCAGCAGTATAATAAAAAGTGGCCTTCCTTCCATCTCCCTGAATCTCAACATCGCCGATTTTCATGTCAAGGTCGAGCGTCCGGGAAATTGCTCTTGCTCTCACCATTATCGGTTTTTCTCTGTCCTTTGTCTCGGTGTATTTCTCCAAATCTCTCTCATTTGCTACGCGAATAACTTTTGGAAAATAACCATCCTCTTGTGCCTTCTTCTTTCGCATCTGTAAGCGAACCAATTCACCAGTAAGAGTGATGCGTCCTATATCAGAACCCGCTTGAGTTTCCACAACCACCATGTCGCCAGTTAAAGCTCTTGTGTAGGGCTGATTGAAATAAAAGCCTTTCCGTGAGCCATTTTTAAAACTTACCTCAACCACATTGAATGGTTCTACATCTTCTATTTCCATGGCAGCAAGCCAATCGTATGTGTTAAGCCGATTGCAACCTCCTGTACTGCAATTGCCATTACTGCGACAACCTATCGGTTGCCCGTCGTCTAATTTTACTGAACATCCTGCGCAAGCCATATCATATCGGTTTTCCGGTTTTCCGGTTTATCGGCTTATCGGTTAAATGGTCAAAATGCCACTTTACCGTTATACCGTTATACCGCATTACCGCCTAAGTATCTTATTTAGTTTAATGGATGCATCCAAAAATAAAATCTTTTGGTTTGCATTCCTTTCAATTCCGTAGGCACAATCATCAAATAACTCGACAATGTGTCCTATTTGGTCAAAGCCAATCACCTTGACCAACTTTTGGGCAGTAGCACGTTCTTTTGGCAATAGCTTAATATCAATGCCATTTTCTGTGCCTGCCATTTTTAGAGCCATATATTCCCGCATAAAATGCAGGCCATATTGGAGAAACTGCTTTTGATTCTCCCTACCCATTCCAGCAAACTGTTCCGACCAAGTTGCCATTTCTACGCCATTGCCGATATAGCACTTTCGCATCCACTCTAAGAATAAGGTCGAATTATCACTTTCTGGTTGAGCTGCAATATTTAATGCCTCATTGAAATTCCCTCCTGCCAATTGGGCTATTGGGCGAGCTTTTTCCAAAGGCATATTTTTTAATTCTATCAATCCTTGTTCCACCTCCTCATTACGGAGTGATGGCACTTTTACCAACTGACACCGAGACATGATTGTGTTGAGTATCAATTCCTGATTTTCGGTAACCAACATCAATAAAGTATTTTCCGGAGGCTCCTCAATTAATTTCAATAAGCGGTTACCTTCTTTTCCAAGAAATTCGGGCAACCATATCAACATGATTTTATAACGGCCTTCAAATATTTTCAGACTCAACTTTTTGATAATCTGAGCACATTCTTCTTTGTTGATGTTGCCTTGTTTGTTTTCGGCACCTATTTTTTGCAACCATTGGTTTATGTCAAAATATGGATTTTCCAAAATAGCGTGCCGCCATGTCTCCAAATGATGATCGCTCGTTACATTAGTCCCCACTGTAGGGAATGAAAAATGAAGATCAGGATGCACCAACTTTGAAACCTTTACGCAGCTTCGACAAACGCCACATGCATCTTCATTCTGCTTGTTTTCACATAAGGCGTACTGCGCAAATGCTATTGCCAGCGCCAAACCACCAGCTCCAGGCATCCCCAACAACATCAACGCATGCGGGATACGATCGTTGGCTACCATTTTCCGTATGACGGACTTGGCAATATCTTGGCCGATGACATCTTTAAATTTCAATCTTCTGGTTATTGGTGTTAGCTACTTAAAGTAAGTTTTCTTTAATCAGCAACTAACAACTAATCCAATCCATAATCACATCATCAAAGGGAGAAGTAGAAGAAGGAAGGCAATGGACAAGTTGTCCATTTTCATTGAGGAGATATTTCTGAAAGTTCCAGTTTACTTCTGTATCTATTTGGCCGTTTTGAGCTTTTTGAGTCAGCCATTGGTAAACTGGATGAGTATTAATATCAATCTTTGCCGAGAGGGGAAAGGTAACCCCATACCGAAAGGAACAAAATTCCTTTATTTCATCATTTGATCCAGGCTCCTGACCTCCAAAATTGTTGGCAGGGAAGCCGATGATGGTTAATTTATCCCCATACTCCTCATATAACTCTTGCAACTGCTGATATTGTGGCGTGTAGCCACAAGCTGAAGCTACGTTTACTATCATCATTTTTTTGCCCATAAACTGAGCAAAATCTATCTCATTTCCTTCAATGCTCTCTACTTTGAAAATATGTATTGTGTCCATTTTTCTCTTTAGATGAAAAAATTTGAACGGGTAAAGTTAGGCAAGACGCATTAAATAAACTACCATGAATTTTTGTCTTGTTTATGCTGAATACCTTTGCCTTTTAACGACGCATATTTATCCTTAAATTTAATCTGAAAAAATGAAAACTTCTGTAGAAATAAGCATGTACCCACTTAACCGAGAGTACGGAACGCCAATCCTCAAGTTTATCGAGCGGTTACGACAGCATGAAGAACTTGAAGTGCAATCCAACAACATGAGCACTCAAATTTTTGGTGAATTCGACAAGCTGATGTCTATTTTGACCAAAGAGATGAAACAGTCGTTTCAGGAAGAAGATACAGCTGTGATGGTGATGAAGGTGGTAAATTTGGATTTAAGATGATAAAGCTAAATCACTAAATATTTTGGAAATAATTACTTGCAACCTTTACGCTGAATCTACAATTCCCGTCTCCACAATTTCCCTTTAATCAAGCGTTGGTAAATAGTTTCCTGCATGCTACGACTAACTGGCACTTGCTTGTCTTTTATAATCAATTGGTTGCCATCCATCAGTTCCACCTTATCTAAAGACACAACATAAGATCGGTGTACCCTAAGAAATCTTTCTTCTGGCAGTTCTTTCTCCAGCTGCTTGAGTGACATGAGGGCCATATATCTTTTTTGAGAAGTATGGATGAAAACATAATCTTTTTCAGATTCGAAAAAGAGTACATCATCCAATTTTATTTTTATAAACCTTCCATCGCTTTTTATAAAAAAATGGTCAATATCTATTGGCGAAGGAATAGCATCTGGGCGTCGGAGCATTTCAAAGTGCGACAAGGCTTTATTGGCTGATTTCAGAAATCGTTGAAAAGAGATCGGCTTCACCAAATAATCCAAAGCATTTAGCTCAAACCCATCGATGGCGTATTCCCGATATGCTGTCGTGAAAATGACGGCTGGCGGATTTTCGATCGAACGGATAAAATCAGTTCCGATAATGTCTGGCATTTGGATATCCAGAAACAGCAAGTCGACTGTTCCATTTCGAAGAAAATCATTGGCTTCTAAAGCTCCTTTGCAAGTTCCTTCCAATCTGAGAAACGGCGTTTGTTCCACATACCCCGCAATTCCTTTCCTGGCGACTGGTTCGTCATCTACGACAAGGCATGAGATCATTATTTGGTTGTTCATTTTTGAGTTTTTTACTTGGTGAGATTGATGGTCAGATTCGCTTCGTAAATATTATCAATTTCTCCTATTTCCAAATTATATCGGTCAGGATAGACAAGTGCCAATCGCCGTTTAACATTTTTAAGGCCGATACCCCCAACCTTCTTTTTCTGACCCATTTTGGTTGGTTTATTTGGATTTACCGTATTTCGAGTTGTAAAGTGCAATCTATTTTTTTCAATTTTCAAGACTATCATCACCTCGTACCCCTTGGAGTTAGATCCATGTTTGAAAGCATTTTCCACGAACGGGATCAATAACATTGGCGCAATTTTGAGACCGTTTGCTTTTTGAGGAAGGTCACAGTTTAGCGTCAACAACTCTTCATCATGGCGCATGCGCTGAAGTTCGATGTAGTTTTTGAGGTATTCAATTTCTTTCCCCAAATCAATCCAGTCTTTGTTGTAATCATACAATTGATGGCTCAGTGTATCTGAAAATTTCAACAATGCTTCCTTTGCTTTTTCGCCCTCTTTTTGTTCCATTAAAAAGTAAATGGTGTTCAGAGTGTTGAAGATAAAATGGGGGTTGATCTGCGACTTGAGCATTTCCAGTTCATTTTCCAAACTCTTTTTTTCGAGCTGTGTCGCATAGTTGTTGCGCTCGTGCCACTGCTGAATAAACTTGAAAGCTGTTGTTAATGCCACCAAAACAGCTGTGTCCACGGCAATATTGAAAGTGCCTTCCCAATTGGAGTAATATTCGCTGTCAGAAAAGAAGTTGCGAAGAATCAAAGTTACCACCCACGCATTCAGAATAATTATCGAAAGTATACTGATGATATAAAACCAGTTCTTTTTCTGGCGGATGAGGTATTTGGGAATCCAATAATAATAATTGAAATAAACGACCCCAATTGACCCCAGAACGATTGGCAGATTAAAGTTTTCTCTGAAATGGGAACTGAAGAATACATCCTGCATACTGGATAGTATCCAGTACAAAACCCAAAACACAAGGTGAAACACCCAGTTGTTCATTACTAGGTTTGTATTAGATGGTAATATTTTTAAGGTGCTGTCTTTCACTTTTTTTAATTGATCTGTGCGGATTAATTATGGGCTCAAAATTACAGGTTCATTGTTTTTAGGAAAACACTAACTTTGTACTCATTCCGTCATACCGGACTGGCCTCCCGCAAAGAATAATTTTCAACAATAAATAGATATCATGGGAAAAAGAGCAATTCCACTCGTTGATCTTTCCAAATTTCGGAACGGCACTGCATCTGAGCGAAATGAGTTCGCTGAAAAATTGGGTGAAGCATTTCATACCATTGGATTTGTGGGTGTTATCAACCACGGCATTCCTAAAAGTTTGATCGATGGATTTTATGATGCCTCAAAACGTTTTTTTGCTTTACCAGTCAATGTAAAACGAAAGTATGAAATTGAAGGGCTTGCAGGGCAACGCGGGTACACCTCGTTTGGAAAAGAACACGCCAAACAATCCCAGCATGCTGACTTGAAAGAGTTCTTTCAAATTGGTCAAGAAGTAAAAAACGGTGGCGTTCCCCCTGAACATTATCCTGATAATGTAGCAGTTGCAGAAGAACCTAATTTCCCAAAATTAGGCAGGGAATTATATGAAGCCTTTGAAGAAGCAGGGGGGCAATTGCTCAAAGCAATTGCCATTCACCTTGACTTGGGTGTGAGCTATTTTGATGAAAGAACAAATTTGGGAAATAGCATTCTTCGATCTATTCATTATCCCCCAATCACTAGCGAGCCGTCCAGTGCTATTCGGGCAGAACAACATGAAGATATCAACCTTATTACTTTATTAGTGGGGGCTTCAGCAGGCGGGCTACAACTCCTTAATATAGAGGGGGAGTGGATGAATATTGTGCCAGAAGAGGGCGAAATAGTAATAAATGTGGGAGATATGCTTCAGCGCCTTACCAATAATTACCTTAAATCAACGACCCATAGAGTCGTGAATCCTCCACGTGAAGAATGGCATAAGCCAAGACTTTCAATCCCTTTTTTCCTGCACCCGCGCAGTGATATGGATTTGACTTGTTTGGATTCATGTGTGACGGAAGAACGTCCACTGGCATATGTACCAATTTCAGCAGGCGAATATCTAAATGAGCGGTTGCGAGAAATTGGACTAAAAAAATAGTAGGGGCTAATATCCTAATAGTCGTTTTTGTGGCAAAACGATTAAACCTATTTAAGCATCAACAATCTTATGGACTATGACATAGTATTGCTGAGTGCTTTTTATCTTAGCTTTGCCACAGTTTTTTAAAACACAAATGACCAGAAGATTGAGTCATTCACAAATTTAAAATCACTAATCATGGATACAATATTGCTTTTTAGTTTACCTGGAGGAGGAGAGTGGATACTTATTTTATTGGCCATCCTGCTTTTATTTGGAGGAAAAAAAATTCCAGAATTGATGCGAGGTATTGGCAAAGGAATCAAAGAATTCAACACCGCCAAGAACTCAATTGAGGATGAGATAAAAGAAGGAATGAAAGAAGCCGAAAAGAAAAAGATTCAAGATTCTCGGGAATCGTAAAAATGAAAAGCCGGAATGAAAGTTTTCATTCCGGCTTTTCATTTTTAGTCTTGCTTTGCAAATACTTTCCTCAATAAGTCTGATGTTCTAGCTGAAATATTATTCCTGATATTCAGCTCTTCTTTTTCTACCATATCAAAGAGGCCATTTAGTGCTTCCGTAGTCACATAATCATCCAAGTCTGGATTTGCCTTTTGAACAAAAGGTATTTTATTATAGGCATTCACAGCATCGCTCCAGTACCTACGAGCCTCAAATTTATCAAGTGATGTTACAATGACAGGATTAAACTCAGCATATAGTGCTTGGTTTGTTGAACGATGCAGGTAAGAGGTGGCTGCATTTTTTTCACCCATTAATATATCCATTGCATCAGCAAATGTCATTTGCCGAATGGCGCTCACAAAAATTGGTTTAGCTCTTTTTGCAGCATCTTCGGCGCCTCTATTTATTTTTTCTAAAATTATTTCCTCCACATTAGAAAAACCCGGAACTGCGCTTAGTTTTTCAGTCACTTTTCTAGCTTCTGGCGGTAAAAGTATTTTGTAAGCACTTTTATAGTACCCATCTTCTTTAGATAACACGTCGGCACCTTTTCCTATTCCGATTTCAAGCGCTTCTTTTAAGCCAGAAGAAATATCTGCCGATGTCAACTCCTCAGCACCAAGGGTTTCGAGGGCACGTTGTAAGGATGCAGGGTCACAGGATACAAGTTGAAAACATAGAAAGATGAACAGTATTTTTTTCATGATTTAATTTTTGGTGAGAAAGTGATAAAGCTAAAGTTGCATCATGATGACGCTGTATCCTTCCAATAGGCACTTATCAAAATGTTATTTTTGAAAAGGTTAGCCAGCAAAAAACTGCAAGCATTCTTCACAAAGGCACTGGTTTCCATAATGAGTTCTCATTTGTTCCAATGTCTGTTTATACACTTTAGTATTTATGCACCAACAAGATTTGTCGTTGTAACAAATCATAGGGCGGGCACAGCGGGCACATTTCTTTGAATATCGCCCATCTACTTCCACCCATGCAGCATCTACCCTGCCACCGAGTGGAGGGTTCAGCTTTTTTACTCTCACCTTCAACTCTTTGATATAAGGAAACTGAAATTTTAGATCCATTGAAATTCGGTCAGCTACATTTTCCAAAAGTTTAGAATTTTGCCGCATGGCCGCTTCACAAATCAAATAAACCGTTTCATAGTTGATGGTTTTACTGAGATCATCCGCTACTGACGCTTTCGTAAATATGGTGTTTATGGTTACGTCTACAATGTAATCTCCGCCAAGGATTTGTTCTTCCTTGTAAAATCCATGATTTGCGCGAAAGCGCATTCCTTCAAGTGCTATGACTGACATATTTTGGCTGTTTTTTCAACTGGTCTCAAAAGTAGAAAAAGTTGACATGTATACCACATTGCTGAAAATTGATGTTGGTGACAAGAATCATCAATAATAGGTAGCTTTGCGGCCTTAATCAAATTACATATTCCAAATAAAGTTTACCATGCAAGAGAATACAAACGGAACGGCCGTTATTCAAAAAAAGGCTAAAGAAGACCGCTACCAGCATCATGATTATTATGGCATTGATGAGTTGTTGAGTGAAGAACATCTATTGGCAAGAGACGCGGTTCGAGACTGGGTAAAGTCAGAAGTCAGCCCCATTATAGAAGAATATGCTGAAAAGGCAGAATGTCCTCATCACCTCTTCAAAGCACTTGCCGAAATTGGTGCTTTTGGACCGAGCCTTCCAGAAAAATATGGCTGTGGAGGGATGGATGAAATTGCTTATGGTATCATTATGCAGGAGTTGGAACGAGGAGACAGCGGAATTCGATCAATGGCATCGGTTCAAGGATCGTTGGTTATGTACCCTATTTATCGTTTTGGTAGCGAAGAGCAAAAATTGCACTATTTGCCCAAACTTGCCTCTGGGGAAATGATTGGTTGTTTTGGTCTTACGGAACCAGACCATGGATCGAATCCTAGTGGCATGGTTACAAATGTGAAGGACGACGGTGACGCTTATATTTTGAACGGCGCAAAGATGTGGATCACCAATTCACCCGTTGCTGATATTGCAGTTGTTTGGGCAAAAGATGGGGAAGGAATCGTACGAGGCATGATCGTTGAAAAAGGAATGAAAGGCTTTTCTGCGCCTGAAATTCATGGAAAATGGTCACTTCGTGCTTCTATTACAGGTGAGCTTATTTTTGAAGATGTTCGCATACCAAAGAAAAATGTTCTGCCAAATGTGGCAGGAATGAAAGGACCACTTTCTTGTCTTTCTAAAGCTAGGTATGGCATTGCGTGGGGTGTGATTGGAGCAGCGCTCGATTGCTATGATACAGCATTGCGATACTCACTTGAAAGAATTCAGTTTGACAAACCAATCGGTGGTTTTCAATTGACACAAAAAAAACTGGCTGAAATGATTACCGAAATCACCAAAGCACAGCTAATGGCATGGCGATTGGGTACATTGGCCAATGTAGGTAAAGCAACACCAGCTCAAATATCAATGGCCAAACGAAACAATGTTCACACTGCTTTGACCGTTGCAAGAGAGTCAAGGCAAATTTTAGGTGGCATGGGCATTACTAATGAGTACCCAATCATGAGACACATGATGAATCTCGAGACTGTTTTGACTTATGAAGGTACTCACGACATCCATTTATTAATCACTGGTATGGATGTTACGGGGATAAATGCTTTTAAGTAATCCCTTGCAATCAACCTATGGTGCAGCTTTGGATATTAAATTTTGTTTTTTAATAATACGCATAATCCTATACCAAACTATTGGACTATATTCTACGTTTGAAACCTTGCATTTTGCTTATTAACTCAACTTTCATTAAATGAGAAGCATGAAATATTTATTGTCGCTTCTTTCAATAGCAATTGGAATTCCCGCCATCAGTCAGCATGAAGGTCCTATCATGCTCACCAACCCTTCGTTTGAAGGCACTCCTATTATTGGCGATGTTGGTAGTAAGTTACCTGATGGCTGGTTTGATTGTGGATTTCCAGAAGAAACTCCCCCCGATGTCCATCTATTGGAAAATAATCCCTTTGGCGTTGAGCAACTTGCGTACGATGGGAATACTTATATCGGCATGGTAGTTCGTGAAAATGATACATGGGAGCGCGTTTCACAACGCCTAAGCGCACCTCTTGTAGCTGGAAATTGTTATGAATTCAGCCTACACCTTTCCAGGTCTTTGTATTACATGAGCCCAACTCAATCCAGCAACGGAAAAATGTTCAACTATACATCTCCTGCCCAGCTGAGAATATGGGGTGGGAATGGATATTGTGCCCGGGCAGAACTATTAGCTGTTAGTGGTAATATAATAAACAGTAGGTGGTTAGAGTATAATTTCAAGTTTGAACCAAGCGAAACACACACCTATATTGTCCTTGAAGCTTATTATCGTACACCTATCCTTTTTCCTTATAATGGCAATGTATTGGTAGATAATGCCAGTCCGATAATGCCTGTCCCCTGTGATATAGAAACTCCAGAAGCACCGCCTTTGGATGAACCTGTTGTTCAAACTGATACTCCAGAGAAACCATTGACTCAGCCTGATACAGTTCCGAAGACAGAACCAGAAAAGCCAAAAATATTGGCGGAGCTAGATCGCTCCACTATTCGCCAGGGACAAACAATACAGATTGACCAGCTATATTTCAAATCTGATAGTTTTGCGATTACACCACCTTCTTATCCTGTCTTGGACGAGGTGTATGATTTTCTATCAGAAAACCCAGATGTAATTGTTGAAATCGGAGGTCATACGAACAATATTCCAACCCATGAGTATTGTGATCGTTTGTCAACCCAAAGGGCAAAAGCTGTTGCAGACTATCTTTCCGGCAAAGGAATTCTTAAGACTAGAATCCTTTTTAAAGGTTATGGCAAACGTCATCCAGTTGTTTCTAACTCAACCATCGCTGGAAGACGTAAAAATCAACGGGTTGAGGTCAAAATATTGAGCTTTGACGGTTGATGTGTAATCAGCTTTTTGCGTAAAAAAGGAGAGCCACAAATAAATGTAGCTCTCCTTTTTTACTTTTCCGCAATTCATTCAAATAGCGTTATTCTTAATCTTCATCTTCCTCTTGCGCCTTAAAATCTGCTATTAATTTTTGCTGAATATCATTTGGAACGGATGCATATTCTCCAAATTTTCTAGAAAATTTAGCACGTCCTTGTGAGATAGACCTTAGAGTTGATGAATATTGGTACATCTCAGCTAATGGCATTTTTGCTATAATTTTCTGATAATGACCTTCGGCATCCATACCCATAATAAGTGCACGGCGAGTTTGAAGGTCTCCCATTACATCACCCATTACTTCGCCAGAGCACAGTATTTCAATATCATAGATTGGCTCCAATAACTGAGGTCCTGCTTTGCTGAAATTATTTTTGAACGCCTGCACGCTAGCCGTCATAAAGGCCATGTCATTGGAATCAACAGGGTGCATTTTCCCGTCATAAATACAAACGCGAATGTCTTGACAATGAGACCCCGTCAGTGGGCCTTCTTCCATCTTCTGTAAGACACCTTTCTTAATGGCATTGGAAAAGCGTGAATCAATCGAGCCTCCAACAATGCACCAATAAAAAGCCAGTTTTCCTCCCCAAGGAAGATCTTCGACTTCAGCGTTCCTGACGTTCAACCCACTAGGTTCTGGCATACCATCGTGATAAGGTTCTATTCGCATGTGTACTTCTGCAAACTGACCCGATCCACCCGATTGTTTTTTATGACGGTAGGCTTCGTTGGACTCTTTGGTTATAGTCTCCCTATACGGAATTCTTGGCCGGATGAATTTCATGGCAATGCCCTGTTCTGATTCTACCCTGTGTTTTACCAAGTCCAACTGTAATTGACCTTGTCCATAAAGTAATGTTTGCTTGAGAGATTTTGATTGCTCAACTATTAAAGTTGGATCTTCCTCTTCAATAGTATGAAGCGCTTTCATCAATTTCTCCATGTCATTCTTACTTGGTGGCTCTACAGCAACCTCTATTCTTGAATTAGGGAATTTGATCGGTTCAATTTCTCTGTCAACTCCTTTTTTACTGAGCGTTTGATTAGTGTGAGAGTTTTTCAGTTTTACAGTACACCCTAAATCACCAGCCCTGAGTTCATCAGTGGCATCTCTGTTCTTCCCATTTGCAATGTACAATTGGCCAAATCTTTCTGAAGTACGGTTGGTGGCATTGACCAATTCGTCACCTGACTTTAAGGTTCCTGAACAAACCTTAAAGTAAGAAATACTACCAACTCGAGGTTCATTATGTGTTTTGAAAATAAATATGGTGGTGTCATCGCCTGCATCACACTTCAATGTCCCGCCCCCTGTCAATTTAAGTTCTTTCCTATCCGCTGGAGTTGGGCAAACATCATTCAAGAATCCCATGATCCTGCCGCTTCCCATGTTATTTAAAGCAGAACAGCAAAATAGTGGGTAAATTGAGCGTTGAGCCATTGCCATTCTCAATCCATATGCAAGGTCTTCTTCTGAAAGCGTGCCCTGTTCAAAATAGCGTTCCATCAATTCTTCGTCATTTTCTGCTGCCGCCTCGACTATTGCATTGTGCATAGCGTTGACTCGATCTTTTTCTGAATCTGGAATTGGTTGTTTTTCAGGCTTACCCCCTTCCTCTGAGAATACATACATTGTCATCCTCAATGCATCAACGATAGTATTGAAACCTGTACCTGGATTTAAAGGATATTGAATCGGCAACACTTTATTTCCAAACCTAGTCTTAGCTTGTTCAACCGTCGAATCATAGTTGGCTTTTTCATGATCCAATTGATTGACAACAAAAATGGCCGGAGTTTCAAATTGTTCCACATACTCCCACAACAATTCACTACCCACCTCTACTCCACTTTTAGAATTGAGCAGCATCAAAGCAGTTGCAGAAACTTTAAGAGAAGAAACCACTTCTCCTATAAAATCATCAAACCCGGGAGTATCTAATACATTAATCTTATTTCCCCTCCAGTCATCATGCATGAGTGTAGAGAAAATAGAATTCCCTCTTTCATGTTCAAGGTCAGTATAATCTGAAACTGTATTCTGTTCTTGAACGGATCCCCTTCGAGATATGGCACCAGTTTCAAAAAGCATGGTTTCAGCAAAGGTCGTTTTTCCGCAGCCTGGATGCCCAAGCAATACTACATTTCGAATGTTTTTTGTGTCGTAAGCCATATTGTTTAGTTAGGTTTGTTTGTCCCGAAAAGTGGGAACTTATTTTGTTTATAAATTCATTTTTTTCGTCCGTTTCAAAGTGACTTCCGTAAATCTACCTGTTCCGCATGCTACCTTGTACTAAAGGAGCGGGAGGGTGAATGGGTATATTCCGGTCTGGCAGAAGAGGGACTACAAAAAAAGGTTTTGCAAAATTGAAGCGTGAACTTATTAAATTTTGTTTATTCCTAAAATTTTTTCTTTTGAAAAGGTTATTGCTATTATTTCAAAAGATAATAAAGTTATCACTTTAGGCTTTTGAGCACTTCTTGCACACGTTTACGTTGATTCTTAGTTTCAACAACAATTGGTGGTGCAACTCTTTCCATACAATTTTCGACAGAACACCTTTCGCAGGTGGTATTTACTAATTTTAATGAAATGGCTGGGTCGTCCAAGAATTTCACTTTCCTTATAAGATCTTCATCGATGAGAATACCAACAGTTATACTCACATTTTTATCTGGAGATGGATATGCTGGCCGAGCAAGTGTAAAGCACAGATATTCGTCTTCTGTTCCTAAGTATTGAGACCTTTGCACACCGACCAATGCTCCGGCATATCTGCCAGATTTTTGCATTTCATAAAGATTATTCAAAACGGAAATGGATTGCCATCTTCTACAATAATGCTCAGACAAGGCATTGGCATGTGGGCGATGCTTCCGGTTGAGATGGAGCTCCTTGTCCATTTTGAAAGCACCAGTCGCTGGTGTATGAACAAATCTCAGAAGAAACAGATTGTCCAGCCCAAAGTACTGAGGCAAAATATTCGTCATTCGTTGAAAGAGTGTCTCTTGGGAAACTCGATATTTCGAAAGTAGGCTAAGGACAAATTCACCTGACCAATAAGTATTTTCAAAAAACAACTCCATGTCCTTGATAAACGCGCCCCTTTGCATGAGCAATGCAGCCGAAAAATAGCCAGCTTTAAAATGGCTCAACACCTCTTCAAATGAATTAACTCTTAATAATGAAGCAGTATTGGCTCTTTCCTCCAAACCTAAATAATTGAAACCAAGCTCCTTGCCGTACTGGAAAGCCTTCTGCATTTCAGTTAGCTCCCCATTCAATAAGAGTTTTTTTGATTCTGGCAGGAAAACTGAGCGGATTTCTGCTAAGTCTGGAAAATCCTTTAATCCATTTTCAACAATGGAATACCCATATTTTTTTTCAAGTAACTTGGCAAGCAACTCTGTCGGCACTAATTTCTCTTTAGGAATTTTATATTTTTCTACAAAATCATCCACAGATTGTTCTATTCCTTCAAAGTAGTTGTTGTGCAGTTCAAGGTAAGAACGCAATGCTCCAAAATAAAAATTCTCTTCTGCTAATGCATAGTTCTTAGATATTTCAACCAAAGTTGAAATGAAGGCACCCACTTTAGCTGGTGCATTCGCTATTATTTCCACCACCTTCGCCAAATCTATATCAAAAAGGTTAAGTGGAAGTTCATTCAGGAAATTGGAATTTAATAGGTCTGAAACAGGCAGCAAGTTTTTTCCTAAGTCATGCGATTTCAATTCCTCCACTCCTACACCTAAGGCGTCTGCCATTATCTTAAGCTTGTCATCTTTAGGATATTTTTTTCCCTTCTCTATTTCATTCAAATAGGAAACAGACATACCTGTGGCCTTCGAAAAGTCAGCAAAATTAAGCTGTTGCCTTTGCCTTAAATTCTTGAGTTTTAACCCAAAAATGATTCGCTCGTTTGTGATTCGTTGAGCCATAGTCACAAATGTAAAATCATTATAGCGAATATTCGCAACAATTTCGCTATGACTGTAAGCATCACTTTCATATTCTGGCGAATAAATAAAGTTATGACTCAATTTTGAGCTTTAGCGTTCTAGCCATTGTCTTGTATTCAATTTATTTCCACCAACTCTCCAAAACCCGCTACTTTTGGCACTTTTTTAATAAAGTAAACATTAAAATAAATCTTAATTGATTCTATTTGAATGATGAAGTATTTTTTGTTCATTAGTTCTTCACCACTGGAATCACTACATAGGATATATGAAAGTGCTCAAATTTGGAGGCAGTTCTGTTGGAACTCCAGAAAGGATTACAGGGCTTATCGAGATACTCAAGCAATACTACCAAAAAGGCGAGCGGTTTACGGTAGTCTTTTCTGCATTTGGAGGTGTCACTGACAGTCTAGTAGAAATGAGCCAATTGGCCGCCAAAGGCGACGAACGCTATAGCGAGAAATTTGAGGCATTCAGCAATCGACATAAAGAAGCTGTAAAAAAGCTAATTGACCAACCTTTACAAGGGCAGGTTTTATCTGATCTGTTAGAAAACCATAAAGTGCTTAAAAATTTGCTGCACGGCATTTTTTTAGTGAGGGAAGCATCTTTAAGAACCATGGATTATGTTCTAAGTTTTGGTGAACGAAATTCAGCATTCATTATCGCACATGCACTAAAACAAACCGGCATTCCCGCTTTGTTTCTTGATGCAAGGTTGGTTATAAAAACAGATAAGACTTTTGGAAGTGCAAAAGTTGACTTCGCCCTTACCTATAAAAAAATAAAAGAACATTATTCTCAAAACCCTGAAATACAAATAGTTACAGGGTTTATTTCATCTTCTAAAGGAGGGTTAACTACAACTCTGGGCCGCGGAGGGTCAGATTATACAGCCGCTATTATTGCTGCTGGTCTTGATGCTGAAGCTATTGAAATTTGGACGGACGTTGATGGTGTGTTGACCGCCGATCCTCGAAAGGTGAAAAAGGCATTTACCATTCCGAATATGACCTATGCGGAAGCAATGGAAATGTCCCACTTTGGTGCAAAGGTCATTTATCCCCCAACACTCCAACCCGCTCTTGAAAAGCATATTCCTCTTCATATCAAAAATACCTTTAAACCAGATTTTGCTGGAACATTTATTTCGGATAAAACCGATCCAAATGGACACGCAGTAAAAGGTATTTCTTCTATCAATCAGGTGGCTTTGTTGACATTGCAGGGTAGTGGCATGTTTGGTGTCCCAGGTATCGCAGGTAGGTTGTTCGGTACTTTATCAAATGCGGGGATTAGTGTTATTCTTATCACACAAGGCTCTTCTGAGCATTCTATCACTTTTGCTGTTGCCCCTAAGGACTCCAAGAAAGCTTTGCGATTTGTGAGTAAGGAATTTGAATATGAAATGGAAAAAGGGCAGGTCGAACCCATAAAAGCCGAAAGCGACCTTTCTGTCGTTGCTATTATTGGTGAAAACATGAGATTCCGGCCTGGTATCGCTGGGCGTATGTTTCAAGCGCTTGGCAGGAATGGTATCAATGTTATTGCGATCGCACAAGGGTCTTCTGAGTTAAATATCTCCACCGTAGTCAAAAGAGAAGACGAAACCAAAGCAATGAATGCATTGCACGAAGCTTTTTTCCTTTCTGACACTAAGGAGCTCCATTTATTTATGATTGGTGTCGGTCTTATCGGTTCCACATTGATTGAACAGGTAAGATCGCAAGCTTTGTTCTTAAAGGAGAAAAGAGGGTTGGAAATTAAGATTGTTGGTCTGGCCAATACTAAAAAAATGATCTTTCATGAAGATGGTATTGATTTGACCAATTGGAAAAAACAGCTATCAAATGCTGAACAAGAATCGGATATGGGGATTTTTGTAAATAACATGAAATCCATGAACCTATCAAACACGATTTTTGTGGACAACACAGCTAACGAAAAAGTCGCTCACTTCTACGAAAGCATTCTTGAAAGCAGTATCTCAATTTCTACACCCAATAAGATTGCCACGTCTTCCTCCTATTTGCAGTATTTGAGACTTAAAAATATTGCTGCGAAAAGAGGAGTTCAATTTGTTTATGAAACAAATGTTGGGGCTGGCCTTCCTATCATTACCACATTGAATGATTTACTTTTAAGTGGTGATAGAATCAGGAAGATCGAAGGTGTCCTTTCTGGCTCTATGTCTTTCATATTCAACAACTTAAGTAAAGAAAATACATTTAGTCAAATAGTAAAAGAAGCACAAAAAAGAGGTTTTACAGAACCTGACCCGAGGGAAGATCTAAGTGGAGCTGATATTCGCCGTAAAATTCTCATTCTTGCACGGGAAACAGGCCTTGGCCTTGAAGCTAAAGACGTGGAGATTGAAAGCGTACTTTCTGATGAGGCTCTTAATGCCAAGACTGTCGCTGACTTTTTTATTGAACTGAAAAAAATGAATGATCATTTTGAGGAACTTAGAGCAGCAGCAGAACAGAACAACAAAGCTCTCAGGATGATAGCCTCATTGGAAAATGGTCATGCAAAAATAGCGATGAAGGCAGTTGATAGCCACCATCCGTTTTATTCTTTGAGTGGTAGCGACAACATGATTGTATTTACAACAGAACGATATAAGGAAAGACCCCTAGTTGTCCGTGGTCCTGGTGCAGGAGCAGAAGTGACCGCAGCTGGAGTCTTTGCAGAAGTCATTCAAATAGGTAATCACCTCTCCTAAAATATTGCTGTAAAGACTAATTCAATCCAATAATTGGATAAATCAATTTATTAAAAATATGCAACCTGGAATAAAAGTATTTGCGCCAGCCTCGGTAGGCAATGCTGCTGTCGGTTTTGATGTGTTGGGATTTGCCATAGAAAAGCCCGGAGACGAAATCATTGCCCGAATTTCCAACAAACCGGGTCTTCGTATCACTAAGATTTCTGGCGCTAAAGGAAAGTTGCCTTATGAAATAGAAAAAAACACGGCGAGCCTTGCCGCCCTTCGGTTACTTCAACATCTTGGTGAAGAAAAAATCGGTATCGAAATGGAGCTGCATAAAAAATTACCGATAGGGAGTGGATTAGGGAGTAGCGCCGCAAGCGCAGTCGCAGGTGCTTTTGCTATTAATGAGCTTCTGAAGAGGCCTTTGGAGAAAAGAGAATTGTTACCTTTTGCATTACAAGGCGAGGCAATCGCCTCGGGCGGAATCCATGCAGATAATGTCGCACCGTCCATGTTGGGCGGTATGATTTTAACAAGGCAAAATGAACCATTAGACGTACAAAGGATACCGACTCCACGAGGACTATTTGCCTCGATTATTCATCCAGAGGTCGAAATTTTGACTAAGGATGCGCGAAATATTCTAAGCAAAACTGTTTCACTGGAAAAAATGGTGCAACAAAATGCGAACCTTGGTGCATTCGTGGTCGGGATGTTCAACTCGGATATAGAACTAATTGGAAGGTCTTTACAGGATGTTGTTATTGAACCACAACGAGCTCAACTCATTCCTCATTTTAAAGAAGTGAAAGAAGCTGCCTTAAATGCAGGAGCGCTGGGTTGTAGCATTTCTGGTGCTGGCCCTTCTATTTTCACCTTAAATGCTAATAGCTTGATAGCTGAAGAAGTAGGTATTGCTATGCAGAAAGTATTCAGTGACAATAAGATCGAAAGTCAGCTTTACATCTCTCCTATCAATAACGAAGGAGCTTTTAAATACTAAGTTTGGTTACAAAATAGGATCATCCACATGAAATTATACAGTACTAAAAACAAGAAAAATCTTTTCTCTCTTAAAGAAGCCGTCATGAAAGGGTTGCCAGCTGATAATGGGTTGTTCATGCCTTCTTCCATTCCAAATCTACCACAGTCCTTCTTAAGCAACCTATCCAAATTCAGTTTTCAGGAAATAGGAATTGAGGTTTGTAAAACATTATTTCAAGATGCGATTCCTGATAGAAAGATCAAAGACATTGTTGAGCGCTCCATAAATTTCCCAGCACCACTTGTTCAACTTGATGAAAAGAAATATATACTTGAACTCTTTCACGGGCCGTCTTTAGCATTCAAAGATTTTGGCGCAAGGTTTATGGCGCAACTAATGAGCTATTTTGATCAAGAAGAAAAGGAAGAGTTGGTTATTCTTGTCGCTACTTCTGGAGATACAGGTGGAGCTGTTGCATCGGGCTTCTATAAAACGCCTGGAATTAAAATAGTCATCCTCTACCCTTCTGGAAAAGTCAGCCACCTCCAAGAAAAGCAATTAACTACTTTAGGGCACAATATATCTGCACTCGAAGTTGATGGAACATTTGATGATTGCCAGGCTATGGTTAAAAATGCTTTCCTTGACAGTGAGTTAAATGCCAAAATTCGTCTTAGTTCTGCAAACTCAATTAATATAGCTCGGCTTATCCCGCAAACTTTCTATTATTTCGAAGCTTTTAAACAATTAAGTACTGATACCGATAAAGTAGCTTTTTGTGTACCCAGCGGTAATTTTGGAAATCTAACTGCTGGCGTGCTTGCAAAAAGAATGGGTTTGAATATCCACCAATTCATTGCCGCAACTAACATTAACGATGTCGTTCCAAAATATCTTGAAACTGGAATTTTCACACCTCGGCCTTCGAGTAAAACCATTTCTAATGCAATGGACGTTGGCAATCCTTCCAATTTTGCCCGTTTAGAAGATATTTATGGTTTCACGTGGAACAACCTAAAAGAGGAAATTAAAGGGTATAGCTTCACAGATGAAGAAACCCGCGAAGGCATGAGAGAAGTCTTCAAGAAATATAATTATATAATCGACCCACATGGAGCAGTTGGGTATCTGGCCATAAGGGATTATCAGCGATTTGAAAGAAATGTCAAAGGGGTCATTTTAGAAACAGCGCATCCTTCTAAGTTTATTGATGAAGTGGAAAACACCCTTTTGACTAAAGTTGAAATCCCAAAAAGGCTGGCAGATTTGGCAGGAAAGAAAGGTTCTGCAACTGGCATTAAGCCTGTATATGCAGATTTAAAATCTTGGCTCATCGAAAACCATTGCCAAAAATGAAAGCAAAAAAGGTTTCACGTGAAACAAAACCCTTTCTGACTTATATCCTTAAATACAAGTTTGAAAAATTCTTCTGAAATAACATGGAAATCATGGGGCACCCTTTTACTTCTTGCAATTGCATGGGGAACATCATATATCTTAATCAAAAAAGGGCTCGAAGCGTTCTCCCCTACTCAAGTTGCATGTATTAGAATAGGAATTACTTCTATCACATTCATTCCATTCTTAATATGGCAACTAAAGGACGTAAAATGGGAAAAATGGAAAGAGCTGTTCGTTGTCGGTTTTATAGGAAGCTTATTGCCTGCTTTCCTGTTTGCCACAGCACAAACTAAAATAAGCAGCTCGCTTAGTGGTATACTAAGTTCATTAACTCCTCTTTTCACCTTGTTTTTAGGCGTTATATTTTTCAAAGTGCCGTCTACTTGGACAAAAATAACTGGCGTCTTAATGGGTTTGGTCGGTGCTATCTGGTTACTAATTGTTGACAGAGGGCTTGATGACATTAAGGGTGTGGTCTACGGGCTATTTGTCGTTGGCGCATGTTTTTGTTACGCACTTAGTAGTAATGTAGTAAAAGCCAGACTGCAAGACACTAAAACACTTCTCATAAGTGCAGTATCCTATATCATGGTGGGATTACCTTCCATCATTTACCTTTTCTTCGATGGTTTTATTGCCACAATGCAACAGCAACCCTCTGCATGGCCTTCATTCTGGTATGTGGCATTGCTCGCCATCTCCTCAACAGTGATGGGGTCATTGCTGTTTTTCAAACTAATAAAAGATACTAATGTAATTTTTGCTTCTACCGTAAGCTATTTAATACCAATGGTGGCAATTATATGGGGAGCTATAGATGGTGAGCAAATAACATTAATGCACCTTGCTGGCATGGCATTCATCCTCCTTGGAGTATATGTCGCTCGAAAATAATTAGGCACATCTACTCAAAGCTTACTTCTACTTTGAACACACTGGAGTCCATTGTCGCCATATTCTGGATACTTTCTATTAAATATCCTTTCCGAGGAATATATGTCAGCACCTGTTTAGTTTTTGCTATAGAACTTTCCGTTCTGTTTTCAATAAGTATCTTGTCTACCCTCCCATTATCATATTTGATTTCAACTAACTCAGTTCTTAGTTTAGAGTCTAAAGATTTGTACGTAAGCCCTATCAACTCATTTCTTATATTAAGTAAACTGTCAATACTGTACTTATCAGACCAGGCAGGGCGATTAATGTCAGACTTTTGAAAGATTCTGAGATCATTTTCAAAATCAATGGTTTCTGTCAACTTCTCTTCAACCTCGCCATTTACGGTAACCTTTTTTGAAAAGGAAGAGCGAGTCTTTATTTGTTCTTTTTCTTGCTCAAAATATCCTTTTAGGTCAAAATATGCGACCTCATCCAAATTGGGACTTTTACCGGCATCACTCCCACATCCTATCAATACCGCAGTCAATAAAAACACATTTACGATACGCATCATAATCTATCTTTCAAGTTTTTCAATAAGGCTCACTCCGTCCATTTCGTCTGGTGGGACAATACCCATTAAACTGAGAATGGTGGGTGCAACATCGGCTAATTTCCCTTGTTTTGCGATGGCCTCAAAATCGTTATTATTTACATAGATAAATGGGACTGGATTGGTCGAATGGGCAGTATTTGGCGAGCCATCTTCATTAATAAGGTAATCCGAGTTACCATGATCAGCAATTACAATAGCATCGTAATTGTATTTCATTCCAATCTCCAGAACCTTTCCTAAACAACTATCCACAGTCTCGGCAGCATTAACGGCTGCTTTCCAAACTCCTGTATGACCCACCATATCGGCATTAGCGTAGTTCAAACATATAAAGTCAGGCTGATGTTTTTCAATATCACCAATAATGGCATTCGTTATTTCAACAGCACTCATTTCAGGCAAAAGGTCATAAGTGGCCACCTTTGGTGAAGGGATTAATATCCGGTTTTCGCCTTCAAATGGTTCTTCCCTTCCACCATTAAAGAAAAAAGTAACATGCGGGTATTTTTCTGTCTCGGCAATTCGAGTTTGGGTAAGGCCATTTTTCGACAAAACTTCTCCTAAAGTATTCTGAAGGTTGTCTTTTCCAAAAATCACATCAATACCTTCAAATTGTTCATCGTACCGAGTCATAGTAACATACCGCAGGTCAAGTTTTTCCATACCAAATTCGTGCATGTCTTGTTGAGTTAGCACGGATGATATTTCGCGTGGCCGATCAGTTCGGAAATTAAAGCATATCAAAACATCTCCATTTTTAATCGTCGCCTCAGGGTGGTCGTTTGAGTCTACACAAACTATTGGCTTCAAAAATTCATCTGTTTCCCCTGCGTCATACCTTTCTTCAATGGTCTTCAAGGGATCTGCTGATTTTTCACCTTTTCCATGAACCAAAAGGTCGTAGGCAAGCTTCACTCTCTCCCACCTTTTATCTCTATCCATAGAATAGTACCTTCCTATGATAGAAGCAATCTTAACTTTTTGACTATCAATGCGTTGTGACAATTTTTTTAAATAATCAAAACCACCTTTCGGATCCGTATCTCTTCCATCCATGAATGCATGGACAAAAACCTTTTCGAGGCCAGCAGCTTGTGATGCATCACACATTGCAAGCAAGTGATTTATATGGGAATGAACTCCACCATCGGACAACAGCCCCATAAAATGAACAGGCTTATCATTTTCTTTTGCATATTTAAAAGCCCTCTGTAAAACGGTGTGATTCTGTAGTTCTCCAGATTTTACAGCATTATTGATCCGAAGAAGTTCTTGATAAACAATCCTCCCTGCACCTATATTTAAATGGCCTACTTCTGAGTTGCCCATCTGGCCGATAGGCAAGCCGACTTGCTCCCCATATGTTACCAAAGTCGAATTTGGGTACGTTTTTTTCAGGGAATCCATAATGGGTGTGTCAGCATTTGCAATAGCATCCGCTTCAAATTTTTCACCGTACCCCCACCCGTCTAAAATAAGAAGCATTACTTTTTTACGATCCATTGTCTAATAATTTGCTTGAAGATTAATATAAACTACACGTGATAGCAGCTTGCAAATGTAGCTTAGCAGAAGCGACTTGTGACTTTTAGGCAAAAAAACGTTTATTTGAAGGTAATCAGTAAAGAGGTTTCCGGTCATAAAACATACGATAGTATGTGGATGTCACGTTTAAGAGCCCTCTTTATAGTACCATTTCAAAAAGGCTGTACAAAATCTGTTACTACCGAAAACCTAAACAGTCTTAAAAAAGCCCTCTCTACAAGCAAACAAAATTTATTTTAGCTAAATTGTTGCTTTAATATTGTCCATAATCATTCACAAGCCAAATTACCTCCTTATTATTTGACCGAACATATTGAAAATTATTTACGTTTGACATTTATAAAGGCTTTTGAACTGAACTATTAAGTTAGCAAGTTCACAAAAATATCAACCATGAAAAAGCTATTGATTTTATCCATTTTCTTGTCAGCAACAATGGCAATGACCTCGATCCAGGAAGACAATATGTCTGCAATAACTGCTGCGATAACAGCAGGCAATGCAGACGCCCTTGGAAAATACTTCGATGCCAATGTAGAAGTTGCTTTGAAAGAAGTGGAAAGAAGTTATACAAAAACTGAAGCAATCAATATCATAAAGGATTTCTTCACAAAGAATAAACCTTCTAATTTCAAGCAAGTACATCAAGGTGCATCCAAAGGACAAGATTCAAAATACTTTATTGGCAACCTTACTGCTAACACCGGTTCTTTCAGAGTTTATGTTTTCATGAAAGTGAGTGGTAGCAATAGTGTGATTCAGGAGATCAGGTTTGACTAAAATCAATTTTGCCCTAAACAAAAAAGGCGTCGAGCAATCCTCGACGCCTTTTTTGTTTAGGGCAGGTTATTAAAAAGATTGGAGTTCTACCAATTTCCCATATTCCCCATTTCTCAATATCAATTCTTTGTGAGCTCCTTTCTCAACAATTCGTCCGTCTTTCATAACCACAATTTCATCAGCGTGCTGAATGGTTGATAGTCTATGAGCAATCACTATTGTTGTTCTGTTTTCCATCAATTTGTTCAATGCATCTTGGACCAATTTTTCTGATTCAGAGTCAAGAGAAGAAGTAGCCTCGTCTAAAATTAGGATTGGAGGGTTTGCAAGTATAGCACGAGCAATCGTTAACCTTTGGCGTTGGCCGCCTGATAGCTTTATTCCTCTATCTCCAATATTTGTTTCATACCCGTTTTCAGTTTCAACAATAAATTCATGTGCATGCGCAATTCGGGCAGCTTCTTCAATATCTTCCTGGGTTACATTTTCGAGGCCAAAAGAGATATTGTTGGAAATTGTATCATTGAATAAAACAGGTTCCTGGGAAACAATGCCCATCAATGCTCGAAGGTCTTTTATCCGATAGTCTCGAATATTTATCCCATCTATAAACACACCTCCAGTGGTTGGATCAAAAAATCGTGGCAACAGATCTACAATTGACGTTTTCCCTGCTCCCGAAGGGCCAACCAGCGCAACTATTTTCCCCTGCTCCACTTTTAGGTTGACATCGATAAGGGCAAGTCTTTCATTTTCATTATATGCAAGAGAGACATTTCTGAAATCAATAGCGTCTTTTAAAGACACTATTGAAACTGCATTTTCTTTTTCTTCAATAACTAAATCCGCCAATTTAATTTCATCTATCCGTTCCATTGCAGCGATGCCTTTTTGTATGTTATACCATGCCGAAGAAAATTTCTTTGCTGGCTCAATCATACTGAAAAAAGCATAAAGCATCGCAAAGAAAGTTGCAACTGTAAGTTTGCCACTGAGTACTTCTCCATACCCATACCAAATCAATATAGCGACAGTGGCTACTCCGAGAAACTCAGTTAATGGGGAGGACAAATCGCGTCGCCACAAAAGCTTGACCAGTAAATTTCGATATGCATTATTTTCCGTTAGGAAATGATTGGACTGAAATCGTTCTGCATTAAAGGCTTTAATAATACGCAAACCTGAAATGGCTTCTTCCATCATAGACATTAGCAAACCGAGTCGTTCTTGCACTTTACGTGATTGCTTTTTCAGCATTTTCCCTACTCGGCCTATTACCATTCCAGTAAATAAGAGTAATACTAAAACAAACAATGTCAATGAAGGGCTGATGTAAAGCATAAAACCCAGTGCTCCAATTATCATTAATGGCTCTCTGACAATACTGACAAGGCCACTCAAAATACTTTGCTCTACCTCTTGTACATCAACGGACATGCGAGAGAGGATATCCCCTTTCCTTTCTTCTGAGTAAAATGACAGAGGAAGAGCTACGATTTTCTCATACAGTTCTTGACGGAGGTCTCGGACAATTCCATTTCGAATGGGAGCAAGAAAAAACTGAGATAGATAACGAAAAAAGTTCTTTAAAAAATAAAGAACCACAACTACAAGTAACGCATAAACCAAAGCAGTTTTTTCACCTTTATCTTGAATTACCTGGCTTAAAAAATAATTAATATAATCCGAGAAGTTTTCGCCATTCAGGCCAGCTTCTGGCAATTCATTAACCAGGGGTTGTTGGTTCAATAAAATATTTAAAAAGGGAATAATTGCAGGAATGCTTATTATAGAAAAAACCACCATCAACACATTGCTGGTCATGTTGCCAATAATTAATGGCTTGTAGTTTTTTAAATAAGCAAGTAAACGTAAAAGTGATTGCATTAATATTTATTAGGTGGGATTATCATTGTTTTACTAATGAACCAAAGGTTATTTTATCTCCAAATTTTAATTCATAAAAATAAATACCCTGAGCAATATCCAATAATTCTACATCGCCTGTAAATGAATCTTGAAGGTTAGCTGGCCAGTATTTTTTAAAGACTAATTTCCCAGTCAATGTGTATAATTTAAATTCAATATTTTCAGCAGTCGTATTTTTTATACTTAAATTAAATACATCTTTAACTGGGTTGGGAAAAATTACAACTTCATTTCCTTCAAGATTAAAATCTATTGCAATTGGGGCTGTATAGCTAAAAACATTATCATCGTTAATAATTTTTATTCTATAAAAATTAGAGCCAAAATTTGGATTAAAATCCGTAAATGAATAATCGTCACCACCATTTGCATCAACCACCCCAATGACATGGTAGTCAAAAATTGTATTCCCTCTTTCTATCTCAAATCGAGTAATATTTTTTTCAAATAAAGTCTCCCAACTTAGCTCAACTGTTCGGTCGTGTTTTTTCCCAACAAAATAATTTAATTCAAATAATTCCTCTCCACAATAAGGAAAAAGGCCGACCGTGGAATTGCCCGTTAATCCTGCTGCATCCGTAACATTTAATTCAACACGATACCAATAAGTCTCATCATTGCAACCAAGAGGTGAAATAAAAAATCGTGCTTGTTGTGCCTCTTCAATCAAATCTGTATGCTCGTGTGTATCGTGATGCAAAAATGTCCGCCACTCATAAGTCAATTCATTTGGATGATGCTCAGCGTCATTGGCCAATCCATCCAATTGAATAAGTGTGGTAACATCTAAATCATAAAAAGAACTGTCGGGCAAACTGGTAATATTTACAACAGGTGGTGTATTATTTAAAGAAATTAATAATTCATCCATTTTAGTCTGGCCTGCCGTATCCGTTACCGATAATTTCACAGTAAATGAATAAGGAGAATTAATTGGTGCTATAAAATTATGTGTTGGATTTATTTCATTGCTTTCCGCACCATCACCAAAATCCCAATGGTAGGAAAGTAATGAGCCTCCCGGAGAATAAGAAGCACCTGCACTTAAATGAACTTCTAATGGCGACGGCCCATAATATGTATCAGCAATTGCAACTGCGATTGGCGCTGGTGAACCACCGTAACATATTTTTCGGAACAATTTATTTTTAAAGTCTATATAATAAAGGCAACCATCTTTAGGGTTTTCTGCTAAGGAGACTATATTGTTTGAAGCAGAGTGAAAAACTTCAATCCTTTTCGGAGTATTTTCATTATTGAAATCTATGCAACGAATCCAACCGTGATAGTCAGGATGAAAATATTTTCCTCGATATTCTTCTGGATATATTTCACTTTGATAAAAATGCCCGCCCATACTGGAAATACCAATAAATGGAATACCATCGACTTCGGCACTTGGGTCATCGATTGAAAGTGCAACGGGATGTCCATCCGAGTTAAATGATGGAATCCATGCTTCCGGTAAAAAATTGTCATCTTTATTTCGGTAGGCCAATGTTGGACGAGAATGCAAAAAGGTATTTATTGAACTTGGAATTGGGACAGAATTATCACAAGGGTTTTGGAATAAATTTTCTGCCTGTAAAAATGGCGGTGCAATTAAATCTGTAAATTTGAAAAATTCATCCTGACATCCAGCAGTGCCAAAAAGGGGGTTGGGGGCATCTCTGTTTTCTTTATTTTTAAAAACATAACTATGCTGCATTTCAAAACCTTCATAAACTGGCCAACCAAAATTTTGACCACCAACTTTGGCAATATTTAATTCTTCCCAATAATTGGAACCCACATCGCCAATGAATATTTCTCCCGGATTACCATCGTCTGGAAAATGGCTTCCAGAATTTGGTCGTAACACAATTCGATACGGATTTCGTAAACCCAACGCCCAAACTTTTGATTTCGCAGCGTTTGGCTCAGCAATGTCATAAAACGGATTACTTGGAAGCCCCTCCCCTGTCTCAGGGTCAATTCGAATAATTTTACCGCTCAAACAATTTACTAATTGCGACCGAAATGCTCCCACATTTTCTTCAGGCCGAATAATACCGTCAGCCAATGCCTGATTGAAATAGGTGTCGCCGCTACCGCCAGAGTCCGCCCAATCAGGATGGCCTGTATCCCCACAACTTGCCAGTAAGGTGCCGTCTGTACCAAAAGCAATTGTTCCAGTACCATGCGTTTTGAATAAAAGTGGGAAACCCGATTCTTTCGTTTCCCCCACTAATACTTTTCTGCTACCGGGAATTATCGACCTAAACCCATCTGCTTTATCAGCAGTAAAACGAGTGAGCCTTCCGATGGTAGCCTGATCTTTAATCGTTAGGTTTGGATCATATTCCGGTGTACCGAAATATAACAAGTGGTGTCGATCCATTACGTACAATAAATACATTTTCCCATTTTCAAAAAAGTCGGGGTCCAATGCAAAACCCAACATTCCCATATCCCACCAATTGGCCACTTCTTCTGAAATATCAATAATTGGATCTGCAAGCAAAACACCATTTGTGTCAAGCATAAAAACACGGCCATTCCTTTCCCATAAATAGCCTCTTCCCTCATTATCAAATGTAACGCCACAGAATTGGTCTAAATCTGACAAAACAACTTCATCAAAAAAGCCATCGGGTAACTGTGCCTGCACAGTATTAATTAAACAAAAGAAAAAAAGGAAAGGCAATGGAAAAAGAAACCTCATAAAAGATGTTCATTTATTGATCAGGAAACAAAAGTACGCCTGAGAAGCGATAACATCGACTAAGCAATTTCCTCAATTTGGTAGACCCTGTTTTGAAAACTAAAAGAAGCTCCCTTTTGTAAACCTATCATCGATTTAGACAGAGGCGCTTCAGTAGATATTACAAAATATGGACTACCGTCTATCATTATTTTACCGATACCAATGGAAATGAAAAAAATCCCATTTGATGTAAACACAATCGCGCCTTTTAAAACTGAAGTATAAGGTTTGTTCAAGTCCAGCTGCTCCAATTCATTTTGAAGTTGTTGAAGCTTAAAAAGCTGGCCTCTGTGCTTATCCTGTTCCATTTGCATCATGGCACGGCCTGTTTCATACTTGTCTCCAGCGCTGCTTTTGGTTTCGTCATTACCGGCAGCAATAGCCTCATCAAGTGCTTTTTTAGACAAGGCTATCCGTTCTCCAATTTCTTTCAAGCATGCTTGGTATACTTGCTGCTTTACATCCATCATGGTTATACATCTTGGTGGCAATATTTTCGCAAAATACAAGTTGCCAAAGTAGTTGAATTTACAGAAAAGAGATTGAGGAAAGACAAAAAAGCAACTACTATGCTGGAGGTTGTCATTATTACCTGAACTTTGTAACTACCATCGAATATACTTCGCTCTATAATCAAACATGATTTTATGCGTTTTTGCATACAACCAATACCCAATACAGCTTTGAAAAAGATTTTCCTGTTTTTTATACTGACATCAATACTTGCATCTACTGCCTGCAATACTACTCGCCGTGCCCACAAAGGAGACCTGAAACCACGGAGCGAAAAATACCTGATGAAACGTTTACTTGCCAATCAGGTCAATGCAGAGTGGTTGGGCACAAAAGCAAAAATCTCTTATCAGGACGAATATGTGAGGGAAAGTTTCACTGCCTATGTCAGAATGAAAAAAGACAGCGCTATTTGGATGAGCATCAAAAAATTTGGCTTTGAAGGGGCTCGGGCATTCATCACGCCTGATTCCATATTTGTTCTTGACCGACTTAATAATGAATATATCGCGCAACCTTTCGAATACGCTCAAAAAGAATTCCGACTCCCCGTTGGTTTCCAGGGTCTTCAGGCCATGTTATTAGGCAATCCTGTTTTCTTTTCTAATAAAACAGAAACAGGTGTGGACGGAAGCCGTTACAAGTTTTCGCAAAAAACGGAAAATTTGCATGCTGAATATTGGTTGGATGTTGTGAAAATATTGCTTTCTGAGTTTAAAATTGAAGATTTTAGAAACAAAAGAGAATTGACGTATACAGCTTCTGATTATCAGTTATTGCCTGACAAACAGAATTTTTCATATTTTCGTCGTTTTAATTTAAAGAGCTCAGACCTGGGCAGCATGCAAGTCAGTATTGACTTTTCAAAAGTAGAGATTGATGTCCCGCAGAATATGTCATTTTCGATTCCTAAGAGATATGAAATGGTCAGGTGATCAGATCAAATTGCCATCTTTTTTGAGCAAAGGCAGTTTAGCTTTATTCTTTTTTTTCCTCATCTGTGCTTCTGCATTTGCCCAAAGTACCCGCGCCGAATTAGAAGAGACCCGTAAACAGCTTCTCAAAGAAATCCGACAGACCAGCAGGCTTCTCAAACAAACCAAAGAGAACAGAGAGGCTACCTATTCGCGCTTTGTCACTTTACAGAGGCAAATCAATAGAAGATTACAACTTATAAAAACACTGCAAGCCGAAGTTCTACTTTTATTGGACAATGTCGCTCGAACTACTGGTGCAGTAGAGGCAATGACAGATGATGTCAGCCGCCTAAAATCAGAATATGCAATCATGGTCAGGCATGCTTATAGGCAGCGATTGATGCAAAACGATTGGCTATTCATCTTATCAGCCAGTAGCTTTAATGACGCTTTCCGCCGATGGCAATACCTCCGACAATATGACCGCTATCGCCAAAAGCAGGCAAAATTGATTCTCAAAACTCAAGAAACTTTGCTCGCAAAAATTGCAAGCTTAAAAGAAAGGAAATCAGAAAAAGAAAGACTTCTTGCTACTGAAAACCGCCATTCTGAAATGTTGGGTCTTGAAATTTCTGCGAAAAACCGAATCCTCGAAGATCTGAAAGGTGATGAGAACAGACTTTCCCGCCAATTGGTAATCAAAGAAAAAGCTGCAGCCAAACTGACTGCAGCCATTGAAAAAGTTATTTCAGCGGAAATAGAAAAAGCACGAGCAGCTGAGCGGGCTACAGCAAATGTCAATGTCTCTCCTTCCGCACCATCCGTTGCGGCGGCTGTAGAATCAAGCACCAACTTATCATTTGAGTTTCAAAGAAATAGAGGTGTTTTGCCCTGGCCAGTCAACAACGGTGTCGTCACGGGCTTTTTTGGCAAGCAGCAACACCCTACTATTAAAACGGTTCAAATTGTAAACAATGGTATCGATATTCGTACTGATCAAGGATCTCAAGTACAAGCTGTTTTTGAAGGGGTGGTGGTTGGTACTCAATTCATTCCAGGATTTGATTACATGGTCATCCTTCAGCACGGAGAATACTATACTGTTTATTCCAACCTTGAAGAAGTCAAAGTAAGAAAAGGAGATCGTATCAAATTCAGACAATCAATTGGCGTGGTGAGTACGAACCGTAAAACCAATACCTCAGAGGTACATTTCGAAATTTGGAAAGAAAAAACCCGTCTCGATCCTACCAAGTGGGTTAAAAGGCAATGAACTATTTTTAATGTTCAAATTGTTTAACCTTGCCTTTTCAAATACCTTGACATAACATTTTCAATATTTTTTATTTTATGAGTAAAGAGTGGAACGTAAGTACCCAAGCCACTAAGGGTGTCAAACAAGAAACAGAGTATGCCGTTTTGGTCGGGTTGATTCACGATGAACAGACAGAGGAGTTAGTACAGGAGTACCTAAACGAATTAGAGTTTTTAGCACACACTGCCGGGGCCGTAACTAAAAAGAGGTATATCCAAAAACGGAATGCCCCACATCCTAAAACCTTTATTGGTAAAGGGAAGATGGAAGAAATAAAAGAGTACGTGGACAAACACGAGGATGTCAACATGGTCATTTTTGATGATGACCTATCAGGCAAACAAGTATCCAACCTAGAAACATTTCTCAAAGTCAAAATTGTTGATCGCAGCTCCTTGATATTAGACATTTTTGCTCGTAGAGCGCAAACTGCACAGGCTAAAACCCAAGTAGAATTGGCTCAACTCCAATACCTACTCCCCCGCCTTCGCGGACTTTGGTCTCACTTAGAACGGCAAAGAGGTGGTATCGGGATGCGTGGGCCAGGTGAAAAGGAAATTGAAACGGACAGAAGGATAGTTCGGGATAAAATCTCATTGCTAAAAAAACAGTTGGAAAAAATTGACCGCCAAGCTGTTACACAGCGAAAAGGCAGAGGTTCAATGATTCGAGTTGCTCTGGTTGGATACACAAATGTTGGGAAATCAACCCTGATGAACCTCTTAAGCAAATCAGAAGTTTTTGCAGAAAACAAACTTTTTGCGACTTTGGATACGACCGTTCGAAAAGTAGTTTGGGAAAATATGCCCTTCTTACTGTCCGACACGGTAGGTTTTATAAGAAAGCTTCCTCACCATCTTGTCGAAAGTTTTAAATCAACACTTGATGAAGTCCGCGAAAGTGATGTGCTGGTTCATGTAGTCGATATTGACCATCCCCGGCATGAAGAGCACCTTCAAACGGTCAACCAAACCCTCAAAGATTTAGGTGTGTTGAATAAAACAACCTTTTTGGTTTTCAATAAAATTGATCTATACCGCAAAAAATATTTTGATGATCTTGTAGATGGAGAAACCAAAGAAGAAATAGAAAAAGAATTACAGGCGAGGTTGCAAAACCAATATGAACATGACAATGTGTTCATCTCAGCTATCCACAAGGAAAACATTGATATTCTTCGTGAAAAATTAATCACTTTAATAAAAAGGGAATATCAAATCCGCTATCCTTATCAAGCAAAGCGGTGGTAATTTAAGTTTTCTTCTTTTTCAATATTTTTTTCAAAAACCCAAAAACCAAGGTTGAAGAATTTAGATAAGGTAAACCTATTAATAACTGTATTCCTGATAAGCCAAGCCACCCTGCCATTGCAACAAATGAAAGATCACCAAAACGCGTAAAACCCCAGAAGTGATGCATATCCAATCGAAGCAATTCATACATGGCAAAGTCTATAACAATATATACACTGTTGATCCAAAAAAGAATTATCAACACACGCAACATTCGTCGCAACACAAATGCTTCGTAAAGCGGTTTTCCTCCTTCTTGCGTTTTCCTGAGTGCTGAAATTTTGAATTGAGTATAGCGGTATGCACCAAATAAATACATGTAAAATGTTCCGATGTATAAAGCCATTTCCAGCCCTCCGTAAAAAGGAGAATAAAATTCACGTCCCAAAGCTTGTCGGTAAGCTATGTCAGTACATAAAAATAGAATAAGGAAATATCCAAACTGCCCGATAGGAAGTACCGCATGCTTGATGTCCGAACTGACAAATTTGTAAGTCGGAAATAATCTTAGTTTGACAGCATAAAAAATTGCTGCTCCAAATGCAAGCGTAAAATAAATCGGCATGAACAACCATTCTGGCTTTACAACATAAACCTTTTGTAAAATGAATAGATGGTGCAAGGAAGTTAGTGCGAATACAAAAAGCATTATTGAGAAGAAATAATCTGCTCTTTTGTTATCTCCTTTTCGAAACAAAAACAACAAGGCCACCAGTACATCTAATATAATACACCCTACCAAAAACAAGTAGGAAATAGTGGATAATGTACTGATTATTGTTTGCATCTTGGCGAAAAATAAATGGCGTTATCTCTTCCATTTTATGTTGCACCCTGCACTTGGGTACTGCCTCGCTGGTACTTCTTCTCCGTTCAACATTTTATCAATAGCAGCACGTAAGTCCCTTCCCGTTAAAGGTGTTTGTGAGTTAGGGCGAGAATCATCCAACCTACCACGGTAAACGAGTTTTTTATTTTCATCAAAAACATAAAAATCAGGGGTACACGCCGCGTCATATGCCTTGGCTACCGCTTGTGTTTCATCGTATAGATAAGGAAATGGGTAGCCCGCCTCTTCCGCATGCAGCTTCATTTTGTCTGGTGCATCAGCAGGGTAGTTCACCACATCATTGGAGCTGATACCAACAAAACCCACCCCTTTTGCCGCATAATCAGTAGCAACCCTAACAATCTCCTCATTTACATGAATGACGTAAGGGCAATGATTGCAAATGAACATTATAACAGTACCATTCCTGCCGGCAATATCATTAAGATGTATAGTATTTCCAGAAATAGTATCGGGAAGAGAAAAATCAGGAGCCGCAGTTCCTAGCGGCAACATATTCGATTCGGTATAAGCCATAAAAAATTAAGTGTTATTGTTGAGTTGCAAAGAAAAGGAAAGAACAACCCCAAAAAAAGAAAGTGAAGAGGAAAATGGTCAATCCTTTATTCGTTGTGCAGAACAACGAACTCGACCCTTCGGTTGAGTTGCCTACCCTGGGGAGTGGCATTGGTAGCAATGGGCTGGGCGCTTCCGCATCCACGGAAGCTTGTCCTGTCAATTGAAATTCCATTATCGATCAGATAATCAGAAACAGCTTTTGCCCTTTTTTCAGAGAGTCCTCGGTTATAGTCAAAATCACCTGTACTGTCTGTATGGCCACAAACCTCAATTGCAAGCCCAGGGTTTTCCTGCATAATTTTCAGCAATTTTTTGAGCTCAACAAAAGAGCGTGGCATCAGTTCCGATTCGTCATGTTCAAAATAAATATCCCTTAGAGCAATCGCTTTCCCTTCTTCCAATTTAATATTGGACAAATCATCTTCAGGAACAGGGATGGGTAAGATTGGTGGGATTTTTTTCACCAAAACATCATCAATATAATAATATGCATATGGCAAAGAGCCTTCATTTCCTGGCTTAAAATGAGTAAGACTGTCTGGGTAAAAATTTCCTATAATCAAGTATTCAGCCTCCGACTCAGCCACAAATCGCTCCGACACATGAATCCAACGCTGATTATTCGATTCTAAAATTTCGTTGGCTTTTGATTGGGGTTCGAATTCCAAAACACCATCTGTTATCTCAACAATTTTAGTGTCCGAAAAATAAAAGCCAAGATTATTGATACGTAATGAATTAGGTAAATGGCTCACCCACATTTCCGCCAAATAGTCCTGCCCTATCACTAATGGCTCACTCAACTGAATTTGAATGTATTCTCTGCAATGAGGCTTGCCCTCTTCACATCCATAGGCCGTGATACCAGACATAGCATGCCCACTTCGGGGCAATTGTTTGCCAAATCCCTTTTTTTCCCAATGGGCTGGCACTCTCACCTTAGGGCCAAATACATCTGGCGATGCATTGGTGGCCGACGACCAATACTTCATCACATTAGTATAATGTTCACCTTTATAAAACCAACCAATTGGAGGGGAAGAGAAACGCTCAAAGCTAGGGTTAGGGATAATATTGGGCTGCACATCACCTGCTTGGCCAAATGCTATTTGCATGGCAGTAATAAACAGGAATATGGAGATCAATAATTGCTTCATTTGAAAAAATCTATGGAGCGGTGTTGGAAACCATTCAAACATCTCAATTTCAGAAGTTTGAATACTCCACTAACAACGGGAGATCAAGATAGCTTAGTTTCTCCCATGAAAATTTAATAAACAATAATTTCAATACCCAACTACCCTAAAGTCCAAAGTGAAAACCCATTTTCTAATACTCCATAAAAATAGATGTTTTCCAACCAAAAGGCTTGAAAAACAAGTCGATAAAAATAAAAGACTTTGCTTTTGTTTACAGACCTAAAGGTTATACCTTTGCGCCTCTTTTTTGGGAAGCAGCCTCGAGTGCTTCTAACCACCTGAAAAAGAGACGAGTGTAAACTTGGTGAATTTAAACAACTCAAACACTAACCGGAAGAAAGTCTAATTTAAAGTCATTTTCCACCACTGTTTAAATCCACTTATTTTTTAACCTAAATAAAAGCATTCTATCAATGCTAGAAGAAAAAATTGAAAATCAAGAAACAGAAGAAACAACTGCCACTGAAGAGACAGTAGTTGCAGAGGAAACTTCTGAAACAGCAACGGCTGAAGTAAAGGAAGAAGATTCATCCAAAAAAGAAGCCGCTCCTGAAGAAAGTACTCCTGTAGAAAATAAAAGTGTAGACGAGGAAGAGGAGGACGAAATGGAAGAACTCGAAACAACAGTAGATTACACAACTGGCGATGCCCACGATGATTTCAATTGGGGTGCTGCCAATAAGCACGGTCAAGGTTATAACGAAAAAGAGCACCAACAGTACTTGGAGCAATACGATGAAACATTGACCGCTTTGTTGGAAAATGAAATCGTAAAAGGAAAAGTAACTGCCATTAATGATGGCGACGTTGTACTCGATGTAAATTTCAAATCAGATGGATTGGTATCACATGGTGATTTCCGCGATATTCCAGATTTGAAAATTGGCGATTTCGTTGAAGTATATGTCGAGCGCCAAGAAGATGAAAGAGGCCAATTAGTCCTTTCCCGCCGTAAAGCAAAATTGCTGCGTGCTTGGGAAGCGATCAAAGACTCTTACGAAAACGGTACCGTCATCCACGGAACAATCATCAGCAAAACAAAAGGTGGTCTTATCGCCGATTGTGGTGGTTTGGAAACTTTCTTGCCAGGCTCTCAGATCGACATCAAGCCAATTATGGACTACGACCAGTTCGTTGGCAAACAGATGGAGTTCAAAGTAGTTAAAATCAACGAGCAGATCAAAAACGCCGTTGTTTCCCACAAAGCACTTATCGAAAGCGACTTGGCAGAACAGCGTGACGCTATCATTTCCACTCTTGAAAAAGGTCAGGTACTTGAAGGTTTGGTTAAAAATATTACCGACTTCGGTGCATTCCTTGACCTTGGTGGCGTAGATGGTCTATTGTACATCACTGATATTTCTTGGGGTCGTATCAACCACCCAAGTGAGGTATTGTCGCTCAATCAAAAAATCAATGTGGCCGTTCTTGATTTCGACGAAAACAAGAAAAGGATTTCACTTGGCTTGAAACAATTACAGCCACACCCATGGGAAGTATTGGCTAAAGACATCAACGAAAATGATGTAGTGAAAGGTAAGGTAGTGAATGTAGAAGATTATGGTGCATTCTTAGAAGTACTACCAGGTGTTGAAGGTTTGATCCACGTATCAGAAGTATCTTGGGGCAATCAGCAAATCAATGCTAAAGATTACTTTAACATGGGCTCCGAGCTAGAAGCTAAAGTGGTAACCATCGATCGCGAAGAGCGCAAGATGTCACTTAGTATCAAACAGCTTAGCAAAGACCCATGGGATGAGCTCGAAGAAAAATACCCTGTTGGCAGCCGCCATACAGTGAAAGTGAAAAACCTCACTCAGTATGGTGTTTTCATAGAGCTGGAAGATGGAATAGGTGGTATGATCCACATTTCAGACCTTTCATGGACTAAGCGTTACTCACATCCATCTGAGTTCACCAAAGTAGGTGAGGATATCGAAGCCATCATACTGGAAGTAGATAAAGACAACCGTAAATTGTCACTTGGCCACAAACAAATAGAGGAAAATCCATGGGACACGTTTGAAACTGTATTCCCAGTTGGTTCTTTCCATGAAGCTACTATTCTTCGTCGTGATGACAGAGGAGCTATTGTACAAATGCCACACGGCCTTGAAGCATTTGCTCCTGGAAAGCATTTGAGAAAAGAAGATGGTTCTAATGCCAATGTTGATGAAACATTGATCTTCAAAGTCATTGAGTTCAACCGTGACGATAAACGCTTGCTTGTTTCACATACTCGCTACTTGGATGATGTCCGCCGTGAGGCAGACGATCAGGTAAAAGCTGAAAAAGACCAGGAGCGCACCGAAACACGTCAAGCTGTTCGTAAGACTCAAGCATCAGTTGAAAGAGCTACTTTGGGTGACCTTGGAGCACTCAGTGAATTGAAAGCTCAGTTTGAAGAGCAAGAGCCTGAAAAGGCGAAGGATGCGAAGGATGCGAAGGATGCGAAGGATGCGAAGGATGCGAAGGATGCGAAGGATGATGAGAAGAAAGAAGAATAATGTACATATAATAGGGTGATCTATCACCTCCTATGTCCCCGATCTGATTGTGAATTGGATCGGGGATTTTTTATTTTTCCCAATTCCCAATCGGATTGTGAATTGGTTTTACTTCATAACCTTTACCTCCTTTCATCGTTTATTAGCTTTGCGAAAAGTAAGAGATACTCTTGTTTTTAAATGTGAAAATGATTTTCCATGCAAGCCGCACCTATTCGTGATTTAAAAAAAGAACTCGCAAATCTTGACCCTTCCAAGTTAACAGCCCTCTGTTTACGTTTGGCCAGTTTCAAAAAGGAAAACAAGGAATTATTATCCTATTTATTGTTTGAGTCAGAAAACGAAGCCAGGTTCATCGCTAATATCAAAAGTGAAATAGATGACCAGTTTGAGTTGCTTAACCTTGGGCGGGTTTATTATGTTAAAAAGGGTCTGCGAAAAATACTTCGATTTCTTGATAAGAATATTCGCTATTCTAAGAACAAGGAAACAGAAACAGAGTTACGTATCTACTTTTGCAAAAAAATAACAGAAGCCAATATTCCCGTAAAAAGAAGCAAAGTGTTATCTAACCTATATGCTGGTCAGTTAAAAAAGATCAATGCCGCCATTTCAAAACTTCATGAAGACTTGCAATATGACTACGGGTTTGAACTGGAAAAGATCGCCTCTATTTAAATCTAACTTTACAAAGTTCCTGTTCATAAACCAGGGGCTTATCCTTTTATAAATTAAATCATCAACTATTATGAATGTGAAAAGTACTATCCTTCTAATCGCAATGGTATTCATCAGCTCATTGGCAGCAACAGGGCAAGAGTTAAAATTCCCAGCCATGGACAAGAGCCCAATGGATGCAGCCACCTACCCAAGAAATGCAGCTTGGAGAAATTATCTCCAAGGAGAAGACAAGAATACACCCCTGAAAGTCAGGGTACGCTATTGCAGGCCCAAAAAGAACGAAAGGGAAATCTTTGGAAAATTGGTGCCTTACGGTGAGCTATGGCGACTAGGTGCCAACGAAGCAACAGAAGTATTCTTCGCAGCACCTGTAGAAATTGGTGGCACATTTATCAATGCTGGTTACTATACTATGTTTGCCGAAGTATTCCCAAGCTACTGGAATATTATTATTTCTAGCGAAACCAATATTGCCGGCACGGCCAATAGGGACGAATCCAAAGATTTGGTTTCAGTAAAAGTCCCAGTCACCAATGTCTCTGAAAGCCGCGAATCATTTACAATCGGCTTCCAGCGAATCGACGACGAATCCTGCAATATGGTTTTCGAATGGGATCGTACAAGAACCTCCCTGCCAATCAGTTTTAATCCAATTTACTTATCTGGCGACGATGCAAGTCCAATGGATCTTGTTCAATATCCATCCAATTCAAGGTTTCTCAATTTCATCGAAAGTGAAGATGAACGTGCTGCAGCTACTCCAAAAATCAGGGTTGTTTACAGCCGTCCGCAAAAGAAAGATCGCGTGATCTTTGGTGATTTGGTCAAATATGGTGAGCCTTGGAGAATCGGCGCCAATGAAACAACGGAAATCACTTTCTATGGAGATGTAAAAGTAGGCGACAAAGAAGTGAAGTCGGGTAGATATGGCATGATGGCTGTTCCAAATGCTGATAAATGGGACATTGTGATCCACAAAAATATTCCTTCATGGGGTCCTTTTGGTCATGACGATGAGAATAATGTCGCAACGATAAGTGTGCCCGTTCAAAAAACGCCATCTACAGTAGAAGAGCTATCTATACTTTTGGAAAAGAAAAATGATAGTTCTGCCGAAATGATCATTGCTTGGGACAATAGTATGGTAAGAGTACCAGTTGTGTTTAAATAAGCAACAAGTTATTTCCGCAAAAAAAGCCATGTTAGTATTATGTTACTAGCATGGCTTTTTTGAAATATTTCAATACACAAAGTTTAGGATAATCCATTTATCTTTGGACGCTTCCACCACTATATTTTCAAACCAACACCTTGATCTAAGAAAACATTGTAGATTAATGAAAAGCACAGCAGTCAAGGCAATATCCATTTTTACATTTATATTATTGTTAAACACTGGGAACTGCCAGAGCGATGCCCATTACTGGACACATCAATATGGTGCAAAAGGCCTTTTGCTAAATGGTGCTGTCATTGCAGCCACAGATGATGAGACCGCCGTATTTTACAACCCAGGAGCTATGGGCAACGGTGAAGATTTCGGCGTATCCTTATCTTTTTTCACCCCAACCTATTCTGTTCTAAAAACGGAAAACTATCTAGGTTCAAGGAGCGAAGTTAAAGATCGGAGTTTGGGGTTTGCTCCCGGATATGGTGCCATAGGTTTCAAGCCCTTTAAAAGTGATAAACTCAGAGCCGCAATTACTTCCTTTACACGTTACCGATCAGACGTTAATTTGCGGGCAAGGGAAGTTGGCGTAGTTGAAAATCAATCAGACCTGCTTTTCCTGGGAGACCTGGAATTCAGGCGGCGATTATCTGAACGTTGGTTTGGGTTTGGCCTTGCGTACCGATTTAGCAGCCATTTTTCCATTGGCGTTTCTCAGTTCCTGACTTTTCACTCTGAAAGTTCCGACTTGTCAGTGCGCAAAGAAATTGTCCATAGAGATAGCCCTTTCGATTTGTTAGTGGGCTGGCGCTCCAATTTTAAATATGGCTTTTCCACTCGTGGTGGCATGCTTACCAAAATAGGAATCAGCGCAGGGCAAGAGGATGTAAAAATTGGCCTCGTAGTAACTACACCCACTTATTACAATTACAGCAGCAGTGCCAATTATGACACAGATGATCAAAGAATTTTTGAGACAGGAGAAACAAAGCTTGTTTCAAATTTGGCGGATGCTGAATTAAAGAACCACAAAACGCCTTGGTCAATCGGTATGGGCGTTGACTTAAAATCTGAGAAAACCCGAATTTCGTTCTCACTTGAATTTTTTGAAAAAATATTACCCTACACCGTCATCAATGATACTGATGATCCTTTTAACGGCCTTGCAAATGGTGGTAATGAACAGACAACTTTGGTAAGTACAGAAAATAGGGCTGTCCTCAATATTGCACTCGGGTTTCAAAGAATATGCAGCGAAAAAACGACTCTCATCATGGGATTCCGCACTGACCAAAATCAAAGGGTCATTAATCAAGATTTTCAGACACTTAGTTTTTTAAGTACCTCCCCGGGCATTGTTCATTTATCGTGTGGTGGTTTTTTCACCTTCAGCAATAATCAATTTTCGCTCGGCCTTGATTATGCTTTTGGAAGAAAAAAATCAAATGGTCGTTTAGTCGATCTATCTGATATTACCCCCGACAATTTATTCGGATTCAGCGGTAACGGGTCAATCACTTCCCGGTATCAGTCGGTTGTATTTATTATGACTTACGATTTTATTTTGAAAAGTTGGAAGAATCGAAAGAAAAGGAATGGGGATAAATAACAAGGTACAAAGACTTACTTATTTTTTAATGAAATTACTTTGTAAGACTTAGCCCATATTTCTAATGATGAATTATAGGGCTGAAAAGTCAAAAACTTTTTTAATTCAATATTTAAACCTATTGCTTCATCCATATCTCTTATTACTTCATACAATACTCCTTTTTTATATTTAGAATCTCTAATTGAATCATATATATTCATATGATTATTGTTAGATAATTTATATCCTTCTACTTTTTCAAATATCACTAAAAATTGATCAGGTTTGTTTTCGATTCTATTGTATGGCCTAAAATACAGGAGTAACGCTTTATTCTCTTTATCAAAAACCAATTCACAATCTTCAGAGTGATAATATCTGTTGTCAGGAATCAACACGTTTACCTCAGCTATCATAATTATTATTTTTTATTAAATATAGTTTCTTAATCCAGTTTGGAATTCTCTGCTAAACCCTAGTCTAGTGCTTTTAATTATTCTTATTTCTTTGCATAAAGTATTTAAGTATTGATTTTTTCCAAGAATTGAAAAATAATGATTCAGTTCGACAAACTGAGTGTAGCTTGGGTTGTACTTCCCCAATTTAATTCTATATTCATAAATTTCTTGAACCCAATTTGAATGGATTACTTTGTATAGCTTACCTTCAATAAGTTTTTCAAAATGAATGTCTTTCAATGTTTGTTTGCCATATTGTTCTAAAATTTGAATGGATCCAATTTCAAATTCTACACTTTTTTCAAATAGTATAGAAAAGTTATTAAAAACTAAAGACGTATTCTTAAGGACATTAAAATCATCATAATCAGCACCCAATACTTCAGTTGAAATATAATTGTAATCAATTAGTAAATGATTCAAATTAATTGGTTCAATAGATATCATTGGTGGAAGAATTTAACATGAATTAAACAAATACAAAATCAAGGTAAATAAATCCTATCGAACTATTTTAGTTTTCATTTTAATAAAATAAAAAAACAAGTACTTGTTGCAAACAAAAAGCCCCAGCATCTCTGCCAGGGCTTTCATTTCTATATTTTATTCTGCTATTAAAGCATTGGTGCAATGACCAAAGCTACAACAGACATCAATTTCAACAAGATATTCAATGATGGTCCAGAAGTATCTTTAAATGGGTCACCTACAGTATCACCAACAACAGTTGCCTTGTGGGCATCAGAACCTTTGTAATACATTTGACCTTTGATCTCCACGCCTTCCTCAAACATTTTCTTGGCGTTGTCCCATGCACCACCAGCGTTTGATTGGAAAATCGCCATCAATACACCGCAGACAGTTACACCTGCCAACAATCCTCCCAACATTTCAGCACCGCCACCAAAACCAACGATAGCTGGAGAAACAACTGCGATCAAGCCAGGAAGAACCATTTCACGGATAGATGCTTTAGTGGAGATGTCAACACATTTGCTGTATTCCGCTTTTCCGTCAGCTGCATCGAATGTTGCTTGATCAGCTTCAGACCAATCCTTCATTTCTTTTCCATCATTCTTTTTCATAACAGCAAGAGCTGCTTTCAACTCAGGAATCGTTTTGAACTGGCGACGTACTTCTTGAATCATATCCATGGCAGCACGTCCGACCGCATTCATGGAAAGGGCAGAAAACAAGAAAGGCAACATACCTCCAACTAACAACCCTGCCATTACTTTTGGATTGGCAATGTTGATAGAATTGATTCCAGCAGTCGCCATAAAGGCTGCAAACAATGCCAATGCAGTTAAAGCAGCTGAACCAATAGCAAATCCTTTTCCAATAGCCGCAGTGGTGTTTCCTACTGCATCTAATTTATCAGTCCTTTGACGAACTTCTTTCGGCAAATCAGCCATTTCAGCAATACCACCTGCGTTGTCAGATATAGGTCCGTATGCGTCTACCGCTAATTGGATACCGGTATTTGATAACATACCAACAGCTGCGATTGCTATACCATATAAGCCCGCCATTTCATGTGCGCCAATAATAGCTGCTGCTAAAATTAAAATTGGAATTGCAGTAGATTGCATACCCACACCTAAACCAGCAATGATATTTGTTGCAGCACCTGTCAAGGATTGATCAACAATACTTTTTACAGGTTTTGTACCTGTTCCTGTGTAATACTCTGTGACTTTTCCGATTGCAAGGCCAGAAGCCAAACCAAAAAGAATAGCGTAGAATACGCCCATTGAGCTATATTCAGTATCTCCAATAGCCCAAGATTCAGGAAGCATCGTTTTTACTATAAGGAAAGTGGCCACCAACATCAAACCAGCAGAAAGAAATTCTCCCATGTTCAATGCTTTATGAGGATCTCCACCATCTTTTACTTTTACGAAGAAAGTACCAATGATAGAAGTAATGATACCGACACCAGCCAAAACCAATGGCAATAAAACGGCATTCATTCCACCAAAGTTATTTGTTGTCTCAAAACCAGTAGTAGCACCAATAAAAGTAGCGCCCAATACCATAGTACCAATAATAGAACCTACATAAGATTCGAATAAATCAGCACCCATTCCTGCTACATCACCAACATTGTCTCCAACATTATCCGCAATTGTGGCAGGATTTAGTGGGTGATCTTCAGGAATACCAGCTTCCACTTTCCCAACCAAATCAGCTCCAACATCTGCTGCCTTAGTATAAATACCGCCGCCAACACGTGCAAACAATGCGATAGAAGAAGCACCAAAAGAAAATCCTGTCAAAACAGTAATTACTCTGGTCACTTGGTCTGCATCTGCAACACCAAACATGTTACTATATGCAAAGAATAAAACACCTAATCCAAGAACACCCAGACCAACAACTCCTAAACCCATTACTGCGCCTCCAGCAAAAGCGACTTCCAATGCTTTGCCTAAACTGGTACGAGCAGCCTGAGTCGTTCTTACGTTTGCTTTCGTCGCTACTTTCATTCCAATGAATCCTGCCAAAGCAGAACAAATCGCTCCAAGAACGAAAGAAACAGCAACTAAAGGAGAAGAAGCAGCTGTGTTGCCACTAATCCCCAACAGAATAGCCACTGCAATTACGAAAATCGCTAACACTTTGTATTCAGCTTTTAAGAATGCCATGGCACCATCAGAAATGTTTTTAGCAATTCTTGCCATTTTGTCTGATCCAACTTCCTGCTTAGACACCCAGGAAGATTTCCAAAATGTGTACAATAAAGCCAGCATACCCAATACTGGAATAATCATCGTTAAATTATCTGCCATAATCTTATGAATTTTTGAATGGTTAGATTTTAAATAATAAAAATTTAAACATCGACCGATACCTAAAAGAGCAGGAGGTTCAATGCTCGAAAGGCCTGAATATCAGCCTAAAAGAGAACATTGAACCTCCGGAAATCTCCCGGTTTTTCGTTCGAACGGCGAAAGTAAAACAAAATCTAAAGCTGACAAATTTTTTCACAGCATATTGAAACGAGCTATTTGCTTGTTTTTCAATGAGTAGTGATAAGTTTGCCCTTGGTTAAACCTGTTCTTGTATTGCATTTCAATTAGGAAGGGAACCGAATTCCAATCCTAATTGAAATGCAAGCAATAGGCAGTAAAATAAAAAATGGCTGGAATCTACATCCATATTCCTTTTTGCAAGCAAGCTTGCCACTATTGTAATTTTCATTTTTCTACCTCTCTAAAATACAAGGAGGAGATGATAAATGCGATGCTCAATGAGCTGGAAATACGGAAAGATTATTTGGCAGATGAAACTGTTGAGACCATCTATTTCGGTGGTGGTACTCCTTCCCTGCTCAATCAAAATGATTTAGATTTATTTTTCGAAAAATTAGTTTCAACCTTCTCAATTTCTGAATTCCCAGAAATAACATTAGAAGCAAATCCGGATGATTTAATTTCTGAAAAAATAATAGTGTTGAAAAAATCACCAATTAATAGATTGAGTATTGGTGTGCAATCCTTTTTCGATGAGGATTTAATTTTTATGAACCGGGCACACAATTCCAGTGAGGCAGAATCTTGTATTAAAAATGCACAAGATGCAGGATTTAATAATTTAACGATTGATTTAATTTACGGCTCGCCAACCACTCCAGACATTAATTGGAAAAAAAATATCGATAAATCGATTAAATTAAATATCCCTCATTTATCCTGTTATTGTTTAACCGTAGAACCCAAAACAGCACTCGATCATTTTATAAAAAAAGGAACAGCAAAACCAATAGATGAAGAACAAGCAGAGCGTCAATTTAATTATTTAATAAACAAATTAAATAACGAAAAATATGAGCATTATGAAATTTCAAATTTTGCAAAAAAAGATTTTTATTCACAGCACAATACCTCCTATTGGAAAGATAAAAAGTATTTAGGAATAGGCCCTTCAGCGCATTCTTTTGATGGTATTTCACGCCAATGGAACATTGCCAATAATGCAAAATACATGCAATCATTAAAAGAAAATAAATTAAATTTCGAAAAAGAAATATTAACAACAGAACAACAATACAATGAATATATTTTAACCAGCCTTAGAACAATGTGGGGAATTAATTTAAATAAAATAATTAAAATGAATCAAGAAAATTATTTATTAAAAAATATAGAAAAATATATTCAACAAGAATTAATTATTAAAAATAACGATCATTTTATTTTATCAAAAAAAGGTAAATTTTTAGCGGATGGAATTGCAGCGGATTTATTTTTATAATTTACTCCCACGCAGTGTTAACTCTTAAAAGAATGGGCTAACACTGCAACGGTAGGCAAATGACACATATAACACAAACTCTCACAATTATTAACCCAAATCATCCTTCCAGATAAAAATCCCATAATTTTGTTTAGCATAATAGCAACAAACTACATGAAAAATATAATAACGCTTTCTTTCTTTTTACTAACAAGCATATTGGCCACAGCACAACCAGATCCATGCGGACCAGATCCTGCAATGACTTCGACCTGCGCCTCTGCCTGTGTCATCTGCGATATTGATGGCTTTACTGGCAGAAATGAACTAACCATACAAGGACAAACTTTCCAAGGCTTTTGCACTACACAGTTTCACAATATGTCTTACATCGCCTTCATCGCAGGGAGCACCGACTTGTCGGTAAAGGTGACTGTAACCAACTGTACCATAAACTGGGGATTGGAAATCGGCTTTTTCCAGAGCGATGATTGTCAGACTTTTGCTCCAATCACCGAATGCAATACCGATATTCCAGAAAATACCAGTTATACTTTCAACAATAATGTGCCACTTACCATCGGCCAACACTATTACCTTATAATGGATGGATCAGGCGGCGATAGATGCGACTGGACTTTTGAAGTGCTACAAGGAAGCACGGCGGTGAACCAACTCACCACCTCCGGCATCATTAGTGGTGAGCCAGAAACTTGTGCTGACTTTCCCACCACTTACACTACTTCTGGAGATGTAGGTGCAGCTATTTTTTACTGGACAGTCGATGGCGTTGCCCAACAAAGCACCAACCAAAGCATCGATCTCACTTTCCCTGCCGATGGTACTTATGAACTTTGCGTAACAGCTGCCAATGTCTGTGACCAGGCAGACCCAACTTGTACAACTATTACGGTGCATACGCCCCAACCACTCTTCATTGACGAGACCATTTGTGATGGCGATAGTATTGTAGTTGCGGGTGAATCGTTGACCACAACTGGCGACTATGAATTTCATATCACTACGTTCAATGGCTGCGACAGTGCCATCTTTGTCACACTCGAAGTACTACCCCAAGCCTCCGAATTTATTGACATAAATCTCTGCAATGGTGAGACTTTTTTAATTGGTCAAACACCTTACACGCAAACGGGGGTATTCCTCGATACCATTTTGACCACGCAAGAATGCGATAGCATTGTCACACTCGACCTGTTTATCATTGAATGCGAAATCATCGGCTCTACCGATTACGTGGAACCAATCTGTCATGGCGAGGCAACTGGCATGTTGATTTTTTCTGTCGAAAATGGTACACCACCATTTTCATACGACTGGAGTCACATCACCGAACCGACCATTGGCGGCACTGGCAGCACCAATTTATTTACCAATAATGAAATACTGGGTGTTCCGGCTGGTGTGTACGAAATCAACATCATGGACACCTTCGGCAACGATGTGGTAATATTCCAGGAAGTGACAGAACCGCCCGCCATAAACATACAAATGGAAGCTGTTGATCTAAACGGATTTAACCTCAGTTGCTTTGGCGGCTCCGACGGGACAGCCTTTGCCACGCCGGGCGGTGGCGTTCCGCCCTATATTTATTTATGGGACAATGCCAGCACACAAAATACTGCCATAAACCTTTCCGCAGGTACACACACAGTAAATATAACCGACAGCTATGGCTGTATTCGTTCTGCTGACATCACATTGACCGAGCCAAGTGTTATTGATTTGGATGTATTATTCACCAATCCAAATTGCGACGGTTTTGAAACGGGTATTATTAGTTTGGAAAATGCTGCTGGCGGAACACCGCCATATACTTATGCGCTTGGGAACAGCGTTTTTTCAGACATTTCCACTTATACAGAACTCGGCCCCGGTACTTATGGCTTTTTTGCTACCGATGCCAACGGCTGCATGATCGACACCATGGAAACCTTGGAAGCTCCCGACATTCCAATCATTGAATTGGGTGACGACCTGATCGTTGAACTTGGCTGCAACATTCTTATTCCGACGCAGACCAATGGTTCCAATATCGTTGATATCGCCTGGACAAATAATACTTCGCTCAGTTGCGATGATTGCCTTCGGCCTTTTGCACTCCCAGTAAATAATACGACTTACAGATTGGAAGTCACTTCTATTGATGGCTGCACCACCAGCGATAGCATTCATATTATTGTTGAAAAAATTAGGGACGTCTATTTTCCAAATGCCTTCTCGCCCAATAATGACGGCATCAACGATTCCTTTTTTATCGGCGCTGGTAAAGCTGTTTCCGAAATTATTTCTTTTCAGGTTTACTCCCGCTGGGGCGAACTCATTTACGACGTGGTAAATATCCCGCTGAACGATCCCGATTCTGGTTGGAACGGCACATTTAATAATAAAGAAATGGACACCGGCATTTATTTATGGACGGCTAAAATCGGATTTATTGATGACGAGGTACTGGAATATGCGGGGGATGTGGTGCTGGTGAAGTGAGAATACCTTTTATAATTCCAAGAGGGTGCGAATTAATTCGCACCCTCTTGGAATTATAATAAAATAGACCATTTAGATTTACTAAAACTCGAAGATTTAGTAAACCAGTTATTTTTCTTCTTTTAAAGCATTGGCCAATAATGCTAAAAAAGGAACACATCTGTCATAATTCAACTCATAATAATTCACACCAAGGTTGATTGCTTCATAATATTCCGAAAGATGTTCTTTGTAATATTTTTCGGATTGGATTTTCCAGGCACGACTATTTATTTTTTCAGCTAAAAACCATTTTTCCAACAACCTTGCACTCCGGCCATTACCATCCCAAAATGGGTGGATATTCACAAATTTTAAATGAATTAATGAAGCGTGATAAAACAATTCTTCAATATTTAATTCTTCTTGTGACAGTACAGCGATATCACTGAACAACTCCGCCATTTTCTCTTCTACAAATTCTGGTTCTATTGCCATATATACCAATCCTGTATTATCAAAAACACCAATCCTATCATTCCTGTATTTTCCCCTTTTGTCTTTTATGAGAATGGTATTGCTCAATATTTTATGGGCCTTCAAAAAATTGCTTTCTGTCAATTCATTTTCTCTGGCAAACTCATAGCCAGCGATTAAATCCTCTATTTCCTGTATTTCTTTTTCCGGCTTGAACGCTTCTTTGCTCATGATCGAATTCATAAAAGAATTCAAGTCAATGCTGTTCCCCTCAATATTCGAGGAAAATACCGCAGACGCTTTTATTCGATAACCCAAATCTATTTTAGCATCAGAAAAATCAATGGAATCAAACAACGACTTTAAATCAAAACCGATAGTGGTTTTGTATTTATCAAGGTATTTTTTCGCTGTTATTCGCATTTTTAATTTTTGATCATTTTGTTGGCTTCAACGAAATGATACATGTTTATGTTTTTCATCGATAACGGTTTGGGTATGGTGCGTATCCCGCAGGGTATGCACTATATACGTTGTGTGTAGCACGTTTTTATTCATTTTCTTCCATTTCTTTTTCTGTCCAAGCAGAGTCAAGGAAATATTTATTATTCTCTTCTTTAAAATTTCCAAACATCAAAGTCGTGTCAGGTGAACTTATTGTAAGCCAAGCACCACTATTTATTGAATATTTAAATTCAGTTGAACCTTGACGTAATTTCCCATGAATTCTGCACGGATAATGTCCAAATAAATGGTGCCATTCAGGTCTATTAATAGGCTTTGACTCTTGAATTATCTTTTTTATTTCTTTTTTGTCTAAAGTCCAATTTATGCAAGCTGTTGTGTCTTTGTCAGATGAAGGATAGTCATTCGATTTTTCAAGTTCTACAATTCCGAAGTTTTTGTTAAAGTCAAATATTGCGGTCTGTTGTTTGGCTGTAGGTTGCAGTAAAATCGTATCATTTGAGTTATTTAGGAAAATGATTTTTTGTGTTTCGTAACCGTCTTTCGAGAAGAACATTGTTATTTCATTACATCTGCCTGCAATCCCATAAATTTCGTAATCTCCATTTTCCCGTGTCATTGTTTTTCTGTTGAATGCGTTGTCCAAGTCAGTTGTGTCCGTTTTCCCAATTGCAACATCCTCAATAGGTTTCTTAGTCAATTTGTCCAAAACAACTCCTGATAAATGGTATTGACAGTCACAAGAGGTCAAAGTCAAGAAGAGAATAAATATTATCGGAAATTTTTGTTTCATTGGGTTTTCTTTAATGTGCTACAACCCGTTGATATATACATCATGGTGCACATATCAACCATATATTTTTGACAAAATTACAGCATATTGCTATTATAAAACCCCCTCATCCGCAAAACTATAATACCCACCATCGCCGATAATCAGGTGGTCCAACAGGGCGATGCCGATCAGTAGTTAACCCGCTCCAACAATTCCACAGTGTGGTACCAATAATAAAATGAAGACTTTTCAGGCTGTCTTTTCAGTTTGTTCAAAAAGCGCCAACCTTCTTTTTCTATTATCAACGGGCGAATGTCTTCTCCTTTAAAATACACAATAGGATTTAGATCATTGGCCAATATTTTGGCAGCTAAATAAGCAACACAAGCAGCGGCAATAATCGAATCGTCAATCCTGAAATTGCCGCTCATTAAATAACCGGTCCCGAAAGCTTTTATCCCTTTTTGTAAAAGTTGGAAATTAGATTTTTCAGGTTCGTATTTATTTAAATCTTTTTTGGTAATTATCAGGCAGGTTTCGATAATGTCACGGAGAACCAATTCTGGAGTAGTTTTTTTCCCATCAACTTCCCGGTAGCTTATTTCCAGTTTGGCATGAGAAAAAAAACTTTCAGCCACCACTTCCATATTTGATACATGATGGAATAATCGTCCCAAATCAAAAAGCTGCTTAATTATTTCCATGGCAAAATCATTATTGCCTTTGAAGTAAGGAATTCCAATTGTGTTGGGGGCGAAAGCCGTTAATTTATCTCCTGTAATTGCATTAATGGAAGGCATTTTTACAATTACTGTTTCAATATTCTCAATCCATTTGGTCTCGATTGCTTTTTCAACATGCTCTGGATAAATAGAACCATCAATTAAAATATCAAGCAAGATTTTACCGGGTATGATGGAATTGAATACGGAATTAAATTCAAATACATAGTGAGCCTTGGGTACGCCTTTTTTATAGCTTCTTCTTTCATCAAGCGCGACTGCCGTGAATTTCGAGTTTTCTACAACCTGCTCAAGAATTTTTTCCAACTGTTCCCTATTTGTTTTGCAAATAATGTCAATATCAATCGAAAATCGGTTTCCTTCTTCCAGCAGCAAAACCAAACTTGTACCTCCTTTAAATACAAAATCAGCTCCGTGCCTTTTGAGCTGAATAACCAAATGCAGGGCATAAATCATTTTTTCCAGAATATTTGTCTGGATACCTTTGTATTCATTTTGGCTCTTGAATGAATCTAACCATTCTTTGGAGAAACACTTGGGGTCAATCATCTATTATATTTTTAACCAAATGGCTTAGGTTGTTGGTCAGGAAAGATTTGATTTCGTTTTCTTTTTGCCTCCTTTTCGCATAACTGAGGAGTTTTGTAAAATTCACCGCAAAATTGCTAATAGTATTTTCGTAAATATTTTTGAGTTCCGAGCCCTGAAAAAAATAAAATAGCTTTGAATCCACATATAAATCGACCAGCATTTTTTCAATAGCCGGGGTGTTTATTTTTATTTTTCCTTGCAGCACTTTATTGGTAGGTGACCTGCTTATATTCTTTTTCACCACTACCGAAAAAGCACTTTCCGATACATAATACTCTATAGTTTTTTCGTCAGGGTTAAAGAAAATATCGCCTTTAATTCTGTCTTTTAAATAAAAATATACTGATTCTACTAATTCTTTTTCGACCTCCACTATCAACATTTTTTTACTGGTTTGGTGCCGGGTCAGTTCATTCAGCCAATCCGTTTCCCAAACGCAGTAACTTATATCATCGTACTTACCTGTCATTTCTTTAAACAAACTGAACAGCTCTGATGACAAGATGGGTTTGTATTTTGGTTTATAGGAAATTGCATACAATCCCCTTCTCACAGGCCTAATAATGTCTTTTTTCTTAAGGTCGTAGATTCTCCAACCAAAAGTTCCCTCTTTCAAGTCAGGCTCAAAATCCTGGAAGAAATCGAACAATTCTTCCCTAGTGAAAGCCCCTTTGCTTTTGAATTCATCAATTAACTTAGTTTCTATTATTTTCGGCATTGTATTCCAATTTTTACCAAATATATGTTTTTATGGCAAATTTTTGAAATCAAATTTTTACCACTAATTTAAAATAATGGCATTATTTGGGTTCTCACATCACCCCCTCATCTGCAAAACTATAATATCCGCCATCACCAATAATCAGGTGGTCCAACAGGGCGATGCCGATTAGCTTTCCCGATTCTTCTATTTTTTTAGTTAAGTCAAGATCTGCCTGGCTGGGGCGCAATCGGCCAGAGGGGTGGTTGTGGCATACGACAATGGAAACAGCCTGACCTTCGATGGCTTTTCGGAAAAGTATTTTCACATCAACAATGGTGGCATCAGTACCGCCACTGCTCATTTGTATTTTGCCGATGACTTTATTGGCCTTGTTCAGCAATAGCATCCAAAATTCTTCATGTGGTTTATCCATCAGCGATGGAGCGATGGCCAGATAAGCATCCCGACTGCAAGTGATAACAGGCCGTTCAACAAAGTCGGAAGATTGCCTGCGGCGACCCAATTCTGTTGCCGCAGCAATAGTGATTGCTTTTGCCTCACCGACGCCTTTGAATTTCATCAAATCAGCAAGGGTCTGCTTACCGAGTTGGTTTAGATTGTTATCAACAGACAGGAGGATGCGCTTGGCGAGTGCGACGGCAGATTCGTTCCGAGAGCCTGAGCCCAAGAGGATGGCCAGTAGCTCCGCATCGGAAAGTACATGGCGACCAAGATTCTGCAATTTTTCGCGTGGACGGTCATCTTCCGACCAGGCAGTGATAGGCAGGGAATCGGGGTTATAGTTTTTCATGGTTAATTTTGGTATTAATGATGGTTTTTAATTAGCCAAATGTAATAAGATTCTGAGTTTACAAAGAATTAACTGACAACATTTTATGAAGCCTCTTCTGCTACTCCTTTTGCCAAAAAAATCTATTCTAAAACTCATACATTTGCATCCCAAATTTGTTAATTTAAATAAGTGGAAAGAAAACGCACAAAGGCAAGAGCTAATAAGACCTTAATCCCACCTCACTTTTTCCTTTGTACTTTTTACCTTTTACTTGTTGACAAACTTTCCTAACAAAATAAATCTGACAATATGGTATTCGATCTTGATCTCATCAAAAAAGTATATGCGGAGCTGCCTGGCAAAATTGCCGAAGCCCGCCAGGCATTGGGTCGGCCGTTGACCCTCACAGAAAAAATCCTTTACTCTCACCTACACGCTGAATCGCCATTGAAAAATTATACCCGTGGTGGCGACTATGTGTATTTCGCACCTGACCGCGTGGCCATGCAGGATGCAACAGCGCAGATGGCATTGTTGCAATTTGATATGGCAGGCAAAAGCAAAGTGGCAGTACCGAGCACGGTGCATTGCGATCACTTGATTCAGGCAAAAGTCGGTTCCGAAAAAGATTTAGCCGTTGCCATTGACACCAATAAAGAGGTGTACGATTTTCTCGCTTCCATTTCCAATAAATATGGAATCGGGTTCTGGAAACCAGGCGCTGGAATCATTCATCAGATTGTTTTGGAAAATTACGCCTTCCCTGGTCTGATGATGATTGGTACAGACAGCCACACGCCAAATGCTGGCGGATTGGGCTGCGTTGCTATCGGTGTCGGTGGTGCTGATGCGGTGGATGTAATGGCCGATATGCCATGGGAATTGAAAATGCCAAAAGTGATCGGCGTTGAGTTGACAGGAGAAATGAGCGGTTGGACTTCTTCTAAAGATGTGATCCTTGCAGTAGCAGGTATCCTTACAGTAAAAGGAGGAACAGGTGCTATCGTTGAATATTTCGGTCCTGGTGCACAGTCATTGTCTTGCACAGGTAAAGGAACGATCTGCAATATGGGTGCAGAGATTGGAGCAACTACTTCTACTTTCGGATACGACGAATCAATGGGTCGCTACCTCCGTGCTACTGGCCGTGCCGATGTTGCTGACTTGGCGGATGGCGTTGCCGAGCACCTGACTGGCGATGCAGCATGCTATGCTGATCCAGAGAAATATTTTGACAGGGTCATAAAAATCAATTTATCAGAATTGGAGCCACATATCAATGGCCCATACACGCCAGATTTGGCTTGGCCAATTTCAAAATTTGCGGAAGCAGTAAAAGAAAAAGGTTATCCACAAAAACTGGAAGTTGGTTTGATCGGCTCCTGCACCAACTCATCTTACGAAGATCTCGACCGTGCGGCTTCATTGGCCAATCAAGCAGTTGAAAAGAACCTGAAAGTAAAATCTGAATTCACAGTTACTCCAGGTTCTGAGCAAATCAGATTTACGGTTGAGCGCGATGGCCAGTTAGCTTCTTTTGAAAAAATGGGCGGTGTTGTTTTGTCAAATGCTTGCGGCCCTTGCATCGGACAATGGGCACGTCACAACTCAGCTGAGGATATAAAGAACAAAAGGAAAAATTCCATCATTACTTCTTTCAATAGAAATTTCACCAAACGAAACGATGGCAATCCATATACACATGGTTTTGTGGCTAGTCCTGAAATCGTGACAGCGATGGCCATTGCAGGCGACCTGACTTTCAATCCATTGACGGATTCTCTGATCAATGAAGATGGGCAAGAAGTAAAACTCGATCCACCTACTGGCGTAGAGTTGCCACCAAAAGGATTTGATGTAGAAGATGCTGGCTACCTTGCGCCTGCCGAAGATGGCAGCAAAGTAAATGTGGTAGTTGATCCAGATTCACAGCGTTTGCAATTGCTCACACCATTTCTGCCGTTGACACAGGATCAACTGAAAGACATGCGCCTGTTGATAAAAGCACAAGGGAAATGTACGACTGACCACATCTCCATGGCTGGGCCTTGGCTCAAATTCCGTGGACATTTGGAAAACATTTCCAACAACTGCTTCATTGGTGCCATCAACTATTTCAATGGTGAAGCCAACAACGTGGCTAACTACACTGACAGTGCCACCAACCCTGAATTCATGGCAGTGCCTGACTCTGCTCGCAAATACAAAGCGGCTGGCATCAGCACAATCGTGTTTGGTGAGGAAAACTACGGCGAAGGTTCTTCCCGCGAGCACGCAGCAATGGAGCCACGCCACATCGGCGTAAAAGTGGTGGTCGTGAAATCATTCGCCCGTATCCACGAAACGAACTTAAAAAAGCAGGGAATGCTCGGACTCACTTTTGTTGATCCAGCAGATTATGACAAAGTGCGCCAAGACGATAAAATTGATTTGTTAGGTTTCGACGACATGGCTCCTGGAAAGAATTTGACCATTGTGTTGAATCACGCTGATGGCACACAGGACAGCTTTGAAGTGAAACATACTTACAACAAAACACAGATCGAGTGGGTAGCTGCTGGATCTGCTCTGAATAAAATACGCCAGGATATTGTAGGGTAACCTCCGCAGTATTATTGGTAAATAACGAACCGCCAGTCACTTGTTAGTCGCTGGCGGTTTTTTATTATAATTTCTGAGTGATTATTTATCTGAATTTCTATTCTGCATTGGCAGTTTTGCTAACCATCTCTTTCAGGAAATCTTCTAGATGTTGGTTAAAAATTTCTGGATGCTCCATCATAGGGGCATGGCCGCATTCATCCAACATAAAAAGGCGGGAATTTGCCATTAATTTATGAAATTCTTCACCCACAAAAGCGGGCGTCACTTTATCTTCTTTTCCCCAAATCAAGAGTGTCGGAGCATTAATGTTATGGAGCTTATCGCGGAGGTTGTGGCGGATGGCAGATTTAGCTGTTGCAATTACACGGATAGCTTTATTACGGTCATTAACGGTGTCAAACACTTCGTCCACCAGTTCTTTAGTTGCTACTTCTGGATCAAAAAATGTATCCTGTGTTTTCTTTTTTATATACTCGTAATCTCCCCTTTTTGGAAAGGTAGAACCCATCGCACTTTCAAAGAGCCCTGAGCTTCCTGTCAAAATAATCGAGTCTATTTTTTCTGGATGTGCCAAGGCATATAATAAGGAAATATGACCTCCCAGTGAATTGCCTAAAACATGGACGGATTTATATTTTTTGGCCTCAACAAATTTCGCAACATGATCAACAAGGCCAGAAACGGAGAGTTTACGCAAGGAAAGTTCAAAAATAGGCAGGATCGGAACCACCACATTATAGGCACTGCCAAAGTGTTTCAAAATGCCTTCGAAATTGCTCAATGCACCAAACAGGCCATGGAGCAGGAGGAGATTATTTTCTCCGCCTTTTGTTTCAATATATTTGAAACCCCCATCTTCAATTATCGTATGATCCATTTACCTACTGATTGAGAATTAATGCGACAAAAGTAGTTTTTTCAAACCGTCCCCACAATCCAATTTTTACAAAGCCCAGTTTCCGGTAGAGAATCAACAAAGGAAATCCTGTGACTTGCCCATAAAAAGGCTTTAAAAACGCGTGTGATCACTTTTCCACATTTTTATCCACACGTGTTGGTTTTATATATTTTGATTTACTTTAATTTGTATCGTACGGCTAAAAAACGACATAGTAAATCTCGATTTTTATTATTTAATATTCACATGATCAAGTTTTGACATACATGTGAATTCTAAGCTTATCCACACCTTTTCAACATAGTTTTGAAAAAATCATTTATCTTTTATCTCTCATATATTATTGATTTTTAATCATTTAAATAATGAATTATCAATCATTTTTCTTTATCAACAGATTTACCAACATTTAGGCAAGTTTAGGTTTTCTAAACTGGTAATTGACAAATAATACGCAAATAAGTAAAAGTAATGCGCCTCCCTGATGTGCTGCGCCCCAAATAAGCGGAATCTTCCCCACGCTGTTGATAACTGTGAGTATTCCCAATAAAAACTGAATTGTTAACATCACTATCAACATTCTATTTCCAAATAACAACTTCGCCGAAACAAGCTCCCTTTTTATTTTAAAAAAGAAAAATAATATAAGTCCGCTTAATATCCACGCTGTGCCTCTGTGGAGAAGCTGCACAAATGCCTTAATTGAAGCACTTGATTCATAATTTACAATTTGATCTATACCTGTTGCAGGTGTTGAAGTTAAAGCAAACCAGAAGCGATCCCATTCTATAAATATTGGAAAGTGGGGATGTATTAAACCTGCCCGCATTCCTGCCATAAGGCCTCCTAAAACGATTTGTAGGAATAAGACGCCTGCAACTACCCAACCCATTTTTTTAAACTTGGAATGGGCGCTATCTTCAGTAATTGGCTGGGCTGCCCTCAGCCATGTCCAATACAAATACCCAAACAAGGATGTTGCTATTCCTAAGTGTACCACCAATTTATAGGCACTGACCCAAGTTCGGTTATCATTATTGAGCCCACTGGCTACCATTATCCAACCAAACACAGCTGCCAGTGCGGCGAGTA
>CALNYY010000084.1:0-5067 GCA_942490835.1 uncultured Saprospiraceae bacterium | reverse complement strand
TAATTACATCCTTGCCGGACATTTGGTCTGTAAACGAGTTCCACCGCTATCCCATGCTTTTTTGAGTCCTACAGCATAGGATGTATCCTCATATCCAACATTCCCATTTTAAAATCAACTTCACCATTGGAATATGAAGTTGCCGACCTTGTTTCCATATGGTCTGTTTCTTTATCAAGGATACCAATGCCACAACGAATGGAATTGTCAAGGCCAAGCTTTAACACTTCGTCAAATAGAGTAACAACTGTAACTCCTACATCATGACTATTGTGCATGGCCATTGTTTTGGACCGTACCCTTTCCAGCGCAAGCTCAATCTGGGTTTCCCGGTTCTGTTGTTCGGCGGTTTTCAGGTCTTCGAAACGACGATAAGCCAAATCAAATACCCCAGCAAAGCGTACCAAAGTGTCGAGGTCTTCTTGTGGTGGATCAGGCACGGTGCCGGGCAAACTATATCCAATCTCACCATGTGCTGTGCGTGCCATAATAAAAGTCAGGCCGCCGATGTGGCGAATGTCATCCAAAGTAGGGGCATTGGGGTCTACTTGTTTAAAATCAATCCCAGGGGGATCATTTTATGCATAGTCCTCGCCGTTTCTACATCCATAGGAAAATACCAGGTGGTTGTTCTTTTTTCCCAATCGTCATAAGTTTAATATCTCCGTGGATATGGCGAGGTAGTGACATGACCATACCAATTTTAGTACCATCACCTGAGGTCATGGCTTTTTCATAGGTATCAGGGAGGTAGCGCATATACCAGAAATAGTGGGCTTCATGACCCAGAAACAAACTCAGTGCGCATTGTTACCACAATATCGAGCAATTCAGAAGATTCCTGCATGGCGGTGACCTGTGCACGGATTCGTTCCAGTGAAAGTTCAATCTGTGCTTCCCTGGCCTGGGCTTCTGCTTTTTGGAGGTCGAGGAAACGGGTGTAGGTTTGCTGGAATACTTTTCCAAATCGCCTTAGGATTGAATTTTCCGAATCGGTATATGGAATGCCTGGAGAAATTCTCAATATAAAGACCGATATCCTTTTGTATGACCGTTGAAATGGCAAGACCGGCACATTTCATATAAAGTTCTTTGCTTTCTTTGTCAAGCCCTGAATGTGAGGAACAGTTTCTCATAAAAACTGTTCTTTTCTTCAAAATTCAGTTGAGTGAAGTGTAAAGAAATCCTTTCCTTTCTTTTTCGTTTCCATGAATTGTCTGTCCCAGACTAAATCAAGATAGGGGACCGTAACCTTCGATGGAATGTCCTGCGTCTCAGCGATCCAAAAATGCCAGTCCTTCTTTGGCTGATAATCCACCACGATTCCGGTATGCTCAGCATTGATGTTCAGCAGACCTAATTGGTCAAAAATGACCCGAATAACCTCTTTGAGTTCGTGGCTTTTTTGCATGGCCATCGTTCGGGCACGAACCCTTTCCAATGCCAGTTCGATCTGTGCTTCACGGGCCTGCGCTTCAGCTTGTTCAATGTCTTTGTATCGCTGATAAGAAAGTTTGAAAACATTCCTGAATTGTCCCAAAACTTCAATTTGGTCATCAGACAAGGTTTGCCAGGTGGAAACACTCAGGGCTCCCAATCCCGTTGAATAGGAATAATAGTGAACACCTTTGGCCGATGCCATTTTCGGATCGGATTGATAACCCAGGCTCAACCTGTATTCATCCCATGATTGCATTTCTTTTTTTGGAATGGAAACCGGCACAAAAGCGTCCTCCGCTTTTTTCAGGTCCTCCGCCCATTTCTTTACAATAGGATTATCCTTGTACCCGATATCTATTATTTCCTCCTTACCATAATCAGAATAATGGTAACTGATGACAGATTCTGTGTCGTCCTTATTAATTACTATTTCCGTATTGCGGATGCTTTCAAATCCCAGTGCTTTTAAATCGTTAAAAATGATTTTACCAATGGCTGATAAATCTTCAGGTTTGTGCATAGCCATGGCAATTGCCCTGACCTTTTCAAGTGCTGTTTCAATTCTAGCTTCATAGGCCCGGTCTTCGGCTTTTTGGATATCGATAAATCGACTGTATGCCAATGCAAATACTTTATGAAACCGCTTGAATATTTCCAGGCTTTCGTGTGATATTTCCAGGTAAGTAGTTAATCCCAGGCCTCCTTTACCAATTGAATAAAAGTAATAGTAAACAGCAGAAGATTTGTCCAGCACTGGATCCGGAACCTGTTTGTATTTTTTTCTCCACTTCCTGAATTCCTGTAATTCATCATCCTTTATACTTCCTATAAAAAAGGAATTGACTGATTTTTGCATTTCGGTAACCATGGCAAGGGATGCCGGATTATTTTCATAGGCTGTTTCTTCAAATACTTTTTTTGAGTAAGGGGTAAAAAACTGGTAATTCGAATATAATTTTTTCGATTCGTCTATGATGGCTACCTGTACATTTCTGATGTTGCTTACATTCAGCATTACCAGTTGTTCCGATATAATTTGGCACACATCAAGCAAGTCATCCGGTTTGTTCATGCTCATGGCCACCGTCCTTACCCTTTCCAGGGAAGCCTCAATTTCCAGGTCATGGTTTTTACTTACTAAGTCGGCAGTTTTCTCATCCACTAGCTTTTGCAGTTCTTCATTTTTCTTTTTCCACTCATCAAGATGCCAGGTGTCACCTTCGGTCTCAACTGCTTTTGAACCGTGCAGGTGAACAAGTTTCCAGGCTTTATCTCTGAACTCAAATACAGAAGTAAGCCTCAGTGGAATCATATTTTTAGCCCCATTAATTACCATTGAGATTTCAAATTCGTCCATAAAAATGGCTGTATCTTCGTCGGGACTAATTCTGCGGTGTACAGGTATTGTTTTAATGTGCATTTCAATTCCAGCGCCCTGCTCACGCTGGTCGGTAACAATTTGTACTAACCTCTTTATTTCAAGAACTCTTTCATCCGTGGTAGTGCCATAACCTGTTACATCATTATCAACCACATCTTCAACTTGGTCAATTGGAAAATCATACAACATTAAATTAATGTACGCATCATATGCTCCCTTTAACAGTTTTTCCTTTTTTGAATCCATCATATTTATAAACTTATCGGTAAGTGGATAATAAATTCTGTACCTTCTTCTTCTTTGGTCTCAACTTCAATCGTTCCACCATGCCCTTTGGTGATGATATCATAACTCAGACTCAATCCCAAACCTGTTCCTTCCCCACTGGCCTTAGTAGTAAAAAAGGGTTGGAATATTTTGTCGATTATGTTTGTTGGTATTCCACCTCCATTATCTTTTACCCTGATCTCGACTTTGTCATCCAACTTTTTGGTGATTATTTCAACGGTTGGTTTGTAGTCACTATCGCCTGAAGTCGAGGCTTTGTCAGACACTGAACTTCGGTTTCGCTCAGCACAGGCATAAAAAGCATTGCTTATCAAATTGAGCACAACCCTGGCGATATCCTGACCAACAACTTTAATTTTTGGAAGGTTTGGATCTAAATCCGTTTTGAAATCTGCATTAAAGGATTTGTCCTTAGCCCTGATTCCATGATAAGCCAGCCTTATATATTCATCAGCCATGGCATTAATATCTGTAGGCTCTTTTCTCCCATCACCTGCCCTTGAATGTTCCAACATGCCTTTTACAATACTACTGGCTCGTTTTCCATGATGATGAATTTTTTGAAGATTTTGTTTCAGTATCTTTGGCAATTGCTTTTACCTCTTCTGGTATTCCTTAGTCAATTTCTTCATTTAATTCCTCGACCAAATCAACACTTACGTCCGAAAAATTATTGACAAAGTTCAACGGGTTTTGGATTTCGTGGGCGATACCTGCTGTAAGCTCTCCAAGGGAAGCCATTTTTTCAGAATGTATCAGTTGCTGTTGAGTAGTTTTTAATTTGTCATAAGCTTTTTTTATGACTCTGGCTTGCTCAAGTTCTTTTTCCCTTGCCCTTGCGTATTGTTTTTCTTTAAGCCTCTTACGCTGAAACCTGTCAATTACAATCACACCAATGAATAAATATCAGACCATATATGATATAGGCCAGGGTAGTTTGCCACCAGGGTGGATTAATAATTATTTCAAGTGATTTTACCTCATTATTCCAAACTCCGTCTGAATTTGTTGAAATTACCTGGAAAGTATATTCGCCCGGATCCATGTTGGTATAGCCAGCAGCAGCAAAAAGGTTTCCCGCATTTTTCCATTCTTCATCGTGGTTGACAAGTTTGTATTTGTATTGGATTTTATGTGGATTGGTATAATCCAGTCCTGAAAAGGAGATAGAAAAATCATTTTGATCGTGAGTTAGTTCGATCGTATCGGTCAAAAATATATTTTTCTTTAGGGGTGATTCCTGCGCTGATCTTCAAGTTCTTTTTGAAACACTTTAAATCCAGTTAAAACCACTGGTGGCTTATAGTTACTCAGTTGTATTTCTTCGGGATTAAACGTATTCAACCCATTCAATCCGCCAAAATACATGGTCCCAGTGGAGGATTTATAGGCTGCAAAACGGTAAAAATGAAATCCCTGCAAACCATCATCGGGATCGTAGCGGACCAGGTCACGTGTTGCCGGATCGTACCTGACGAGCCCATTGTCCGTACCAAGCCAGATCATATCCTGAGTATCCACAGCAATACTTTCCCCGCCTACAATAGGGTTACCCGTCTTATCCAGTAAGGTGCGAATGCCAACAGTATCTCCCACAATAAGTTCAGCCAAACCAAAAGAAAGGGCATCGATAAATATACTACCCTGGCTGTTTTTTGCAGAAACAAGAAATGTATTGAACGTTGGTCTTGCAAGTGGTTCGCTGAATTTTTTTGTTTTAGGATTAAACCTGAAACGCCCACCTATGGAATTGCCCCCCATGTAGTAGTTACCATCATCTCCTAAAAACGGTAGCCAGATTTGGTTATCGGGTATGCTGGTAGAATCGGCCGGATCATTGACATATTGAATGAATGAATCCGAATTATAGTTGTAGATATTCAAACCTCCGCCATAAGTACTGATGAGAATCTCCCCTGGAACAAGCTCAGCTATGGCCGATATCCTCTTTTGTGAGA
>CALNYY010000083.1:0-19494 GCA_942490835.1 uncultured Saprospiraceae bacterium | reverse complement strand
TCAAAATAATTGTTTTTTCATCCCCGCTTTCATCTAAGACAATCATTTTGATTGTACTAATATTTGACTCTTTTAAATCAATGTAATCACAAAGATTATTTTTTTCTGTAAAATCCAAATTATTTATTTTTAGAATCTGCATTTCTGGAATAACGTTTTCATAATATGCAGGAGAGCCATCAATGACTGATAATACAATTAATTTATTGTCGCTTGAAAATCCTACAGAAAATCCAAATGTTTTAAATTTTTCGTTTGCGTCATTATATTCTTGAAAAAAGAGTTTTCTATTCAACCAATCAATTGTGACAATATATCTTGATAATATCTTTGTACCAATCAACTGGCTTTTCCCAGTTTTAGCATTAATGTTGATGAAAGGAAGGTTGCCAATATAGACTGTATCAAATAAGGCGATTTCCCGCTCATAAATGACTGCCTTGCCCAATAGCCCAGACTGTACCTTGCCTATTTGACCGTATGTTTTTCTGATTATTTGATGCTCTTTCATCACCTCAAATACACTGGCTGGCATTGTAATATAGCCATTCGAGCCATAGTCGACTTTCATGTTTCTGACGGAAATAGAATCAATTTTTAAGTCTAAAATAATATCGAATTGATTATTTGTCCTAAAAGGAATTTCAATTGCGTCGGATAGATGTTCATCAAGAACATTATTGCTGAAAGTGATTTCTTCTTTGTGATAATCAATTTTCCAATTACAATGCCTCATCATATTTGAACCAATAATGCCATCGAGGTCCAAACAATTCAGTGCAGGGTGGGATTTAAAATTTGCAACAAATGCAACTTGTTCTGTAAATGGAATGCCTTCTATAAATAGGGTGTCGATTTGTACGTAATCTACTTTAGTCCTGTTTTTATCTGAATCTACAATATTCCCTTTGCTGACCGTATTAAATTTGAATTGATTTTGTAGTTCATCAGAAATGCTGAGTACCGCTCCAGTATCAAATAGAAAGCGATATTTATTTCCATTTATAGTTACTGGCACGATAGCAAGTCCTATTCGTGTATCTATTTGTACTGTCGATTCAAATGCTTCCTCCGGCACTTTGCCAAACTTCAATGTTTGAGATACTTTATTTGTACACCCAATTAGTAAAGCAATAAATAGCAGTGTAATAAATACGGAAATGTACTTTTTCATAAACGATATAAAGAAATGGTAAATAGTGATTAAGTGTGCCAAAATTATGCTTAATCATTTCTTTATAGATTTTATTCCGACCAACGGTCGTAATTTATTTATGTTTGTCTGCTCTTCTTAAGGACCATGATTATAAGTTAGAGTCTGAGCCCTGCCTCTGTTAAGGTTTTTTAAATAAATTTGCCTATTCGTCTTCGCTGGCACAATTGGAGTTCTATTGCATGATTTTTTAAACCTTTGTCCATTCAATTAGTTTTTTCTAAGAGGCTGTTTTATAATAACCTCTAAGTCTTATCTTTGGAAACTGTCTTGTTGGTGTTAATTATTGCCAATTTGTTATACCGATTCCGAAATGGTACCGATGCAAGATCGGCATGTGTATTTGGGAAAAATTAAATCATTTCTCCATCGGCATATCCTCAAAACCATTGGTTTGTAGAAAATCAAATTCACAAACCACTTCGTTTTGAGTATAGTTACAAAATCTAAACTTTTTAAGCCATGAAATTTTATCCAGTTTTATTCCTGTTCATATTCTTTGTTTCGTGCAATATTGCCCAATCTCAGTCTGAAAAAAAATCGAACAGAAATGTAAATGCCAAATCAGAAACCAATTATGAAGGCATGTCTCGAGCCTATTTTGCAAGCGGTTGTTTTTGGTGCGTGGAAGCCATTTATGAAAGTGTGCGAGGCGTAGAAGAATCCATTTCTGGATATTCCGGCGGTCATACCAAAAACCCTACTTATGAATCCAGTAATACAGGGCAAACAGGACACGCAGAAGCGGTAGAAATTATATATGATCCAGCAGTTGTTTCGTTTGCAACATTGGTCGATGTTTATTTTGGTTCGCAGAATCCAACTCAAGTAAATGGCCAGGGGCCGGACCGAGGCTCTCAATACCGCTCCATTATATTTTACCAAAATGATGAAGAGAAAAAAATCATTGAAGAGAAAAAAGCTTCATTAGCTAAAGAATTGAATGCGGAGATAGCCGCAGAAGTTATGCCTTTTGAAAAATTTTGGAGAGGGGAAGAATACCATCAGGATTACGAAAAGCTGCATCCAAATCAAGGGTATATTCGCAATGTCAGCATTCCCAGATTAAAGCGTTTTCAGGCGAAGTTTCCGGAATTATTGAAGGAAGGGGCACACTGATGAATTGTGAGTTTGCAAAACAATCGCTGACAATTTATTCAATGTTGCCAGCGATTGTTTATTGTTTTAATTAATACAATAATTTATTTCAAAACAGCTCACTGCAAACTCAATGGGATAATCAATTTAAATTCTCCATTACTCAATTTGAACGTTTCATTTGTTCCAGTTATAGCTTCAGTCTCAGCTTCAAAAGTTCCTTCCGTATAAATATTTGGATTTCCATCAGCGTCATAAAATAATTCATGATAAGTAAAATGGAATTCAAATTCACCTTGATCACCATACCAGCCCTCACCTGCGCACGCATTGTCAATTAAAATAGAACCGTCTGGATGAAGTCCTTCTTTTGTCAAGCAAACACGCCTGCCATTTTCAGGATCGTTGTCCAATAAAAGCTGTGGATAATCAGTTGGATCGATCAGCTCAACAGTATTTAAAACATTCGGGTCGGTAATTAAAAACAAATCAGTTGGCACGCTCATCAAAAAGTCAAATCCAAAACGACTTACTACATCTACACCTAATGGAACTTCCGGATTGATTGCCAAAATGATTTCTTTTTCATTCTCATTAGAGAGAACTGGATAGGCATTGTAGAAGTAAGTAGCAGATATGCCAGCTCCATCTATTTCCTGTTTTTCGCTGGTGCCAGTTCGGCTTATTGTGTACGAGAGTTCGTTTACAAAAACCTTGGGTTCGATCGGTTTTGATTCTGATGTTTCATTACATGCATTAAATAAAACGAATGAAAAGGTCAGAATTGAAAAAATTGATTTCATAATATTTATTTATTTATTTAATTCGCCAGTTTATGCCAACTGTTAGACTATGAGCCAATGGGTCATAAGTTCGTTTGAAAGTATCACTAACATCAAAATTTTTTACTTCTACCTCTAACAGATTCTGATTAATAAAATTTTTGTAGGCAACATCAATTGAAACTTTGGGAGAAATTATAAAATACAAGCCAAGAGTCCATTGAAAGCTAAATTGTCTTTCGAGATCTGTTTTCTCCCAGTCCCCAAATGAATCGCCAGTAACCCCACCACTTCTGTGATTACGTGTGGATCTTGAGATTTCTGCTCCGTCCTCAAAAAATACATGTTCTTGTTCTAAATCAGCGCTTAAATGAAAATTTGTAATGATGCCAGTTGAAAATCCAATTTTTCTTTCTTGCCATAAAAACTGAAAGGGTAACAAAACAGATTGGTTGATATATTTTCGGGTTATGTCTCCACTCCGTTTTATCTGATTAAAAAATAGAATGTAATGGTATTGCTCAATTTTTGAGTGCCTTGAGTATTCGTACAGCGCTCCAATTTTTAAACCTGCCTTTGTTGTAAAGAAAAACTGATAACTTTCACCTACTGCTATGCTCAATCCATGTTCAACTAAATATGAAGTTTCAAAACTGGCATAAGTCGATTCCTGATTCATTTTATCGCCAGCTGTTCCAATTTTGAATTCAAGATTGAGACCAGCAACACCCTGTGCATTTGCAGTGGACAAACCAACGATGAAAACGAATATATAACTCAATATTTTTTTCATAACTAATGGCTCAGGCTCAAATTTTACTGAATCAAATCCTTGTACTCTTTATCCTAAAATTAAATCTTAAGTATAAAACCTATAAAACACTATGGTTAAAAAAAAATGAATTTGAATGATGTTAGCTTTTATCTCAAAAACATGCGTAACTTATGGTTAGACAGAGTAATGTATGTTTTAGGTTGGGTATTGATTTGTTTTCAAAACAGCTCCATAAAATAGAGCAGTTATGCGAATCAGGTCTTAACGGCCCATGGCACCAATCCTATTGGTAGAAAAAATAATAAACAGATAAGCGGCGCAGAGCGACGTCCCTCTTTTTTTATCGCCTTTATTGGCTAAGGGGAGCGTCGCTATGCGCCGCAATATGTTTCATTTTCAATAGCTACCAAGGGTAAAAGTCGCTATGCGCCTTGAACACCGATTCGCATCAGTCATAATTTTTTATAATTGTAATTCTACTGATGTGACTTAATAATTCTATATGCTTTGTTACCCACTATTAAAAAATAAATATTGGGAGATAAATCAACCAGATTTATTTCCTGATTATTTGAATTAATTACTCCAGATAATTTTAATTCACCTAAAGTAGAAATCACTTTATATTCCGATTGTTTAAAAAAATTATTTTCAACATAAATATTGGAACTGGTTGGATTAGGGTAAATAATTAATTCACTTTGTGATAATTCATCTACATTGGTAGGGTCAGATAAACTGGTAAGGTTGTACTCTGAAAAGAATTCCCAAATTTCATGAGATGCATCGAAATCTTGATTTGTTCCTGGTATTGAAAATGCAGACCCAGGCCATGTGTGTGCTCCTCCTATTACCTTAAAATGTTCTGTTTTTGCACCAAAATCACCTCCAAAATGAACGTAATGTTCTGCTGAACTTCCGTCAGTAGTATTTATATTAGGGACGTCGGAAACGGATGCATCTGTATTGCAATTATTAAAGTCCACCCAATATTGAAGCACCTCATCAATTGATTTCATTCCATTTTGCCCATTGTATGGTACAACAGCATCCATGGTTCCATGAATTTGCAGAATGGGTGTGGGATGTTGAGGGTCGCAATTATTAAATATTTCAGGAGTCATGGAACCCGTTACGGAAGCAACAGCAGCAATTTTATCGCTTAACTGACAGGCTAATTGAAAGCTCATAAATCCACCATTCGACATACCGGTGGAATAAATCCTTGCAGGGTCAATATTGTATTGCCCTGATAATTGGTCAATCATCGCTTCTGTAAAGCCAACGTCATCGACTGTGCTTCCATTTGTCCAACCTCCTACATTCCAATGAGTGGTGCCATTAAAAAGTGTGCCTTCTGGATGAACAATCATAAATCCTTCCGTATCTGCAATTGGGCGAAAATCGCCATAAAACATTTGTTCACTGGCATTACTGCCAAATCCGTGAAAATTGAATACCAATGGAACAGCTGTGTTTCCTGTATAATTTGCAGGGATATAAAGGATGTATTCTCTTTGTAGTCCATCATGAGAAACTGTGCCGTTGATGGTTTGCTGTGAGAACATAAACAGTGGAATTCCAATGAAGGAAAGAAATGTAAATATTTTTTTCATGTAGAGCGATTTATACTCAAAACGAAGTGGTTTGGGAATTTGATTTTCTACAAACCAATGGTTTTGAAAATATGCCGATGGAGAAATGGTTTTATTTTTCCCAAATCATTTCGAAATCGGTATAGTTGCATGCAATAAAGTGAAAAGAAATGACGGAAACAAATATCTCATAAATTATTGAATATGCGTTACTTGCAAATCCAAAGTTCATCATATAGTTATACTATACTTTTGTAGATTGAGTATGAAAAGAAAATTCTATTTCCATAAATACTACTTCTTTGCTACCATCCTTCTTTTTTTGATCGAGGCAGGGATTGCCCTTTTTGTTAGAGACAAATTTATCCGTCCTTATGTTGGTGATTTTCTTGTCGTCATTCTGATTTATTGTTTCCTAAAATCATTTTGGAATGCAAAGCCCATAAAGATTGGCTTGTGTGTATTACTCTTTTCTTTTTCGATTGAAATTGGGCAGCATTTTCAATTGGTCAAATTACTCGGTTTGAATAGTTCGGAATTGGCCAGAACAGTCATCGGAACTGGATTCGATTGGGGTGATTTAGTAGCTTATTCATTGGGTATTTTGTTGGTACTGGCTATTGAAAAATTCTTTTTAAGCAAACCTTTGAATTGAAATCTCTCAACCCACCCCTTTTTTCTTTTGCTGAAATAGTTTTTTGTACTTGCCTATTGACCAACAGCAAAACACAAAAGGCCAATAGCTAATTTATAAATACACAAAACCAATTCAGTTTATATTTACTCAATAGCACTAATATTGCCGTTGACTTTCACCAACTATTTTTTTTCAATGGAGCGCATCAGCGTATTTGATATTTTCAAAATCGGAGTTGGGCCTTCAAGCTCACATACTATGGGGCCTTGGATGGCTGCAAGGTCTTTCCTTGAAATGGTGGATCAGTCTAAAGTTGTGACTTTAGAAGTAAAATTATTTGGTTCGTTGGCAAAAACGGGCAGAGGGCACGGTACCGATATTGCCGTCATGCTTGGCTTGGCAGGACATCATCCAACTACCATAGAAGTAGAGAAATTGGATGGGTACATTCACGATATTTTTGAATTCAATGAAATCAAGTTGAGTGGAGTATATTCAATTCCGTTCCTACCTGTTCAAAATATTGAATTCATTTTTGAAAAATTGCCATTTCACCCCAATGCGCTCACTTTTATTGCTACCAATGAAAATGGTGAAAAAAGAGAGGAGACATTTTACTCAATCGGAGGGGGGTTCGTCATCCAAGAAGGCGAGTCGGTAGCCGAAAAACAAACGGTGGATTTACCTTATCCCATTGATACTGAAAAAGATATACTTCGATGGGTGAACGAGACGGGCCTTTCTATTCCTGAAATAGTGATGAAAAATGAGTTGGTATGGAGAAATGAAGAAACGATTCGGGCAGGAATCCTCCATATTTGGCAGACAATGTTAGCCTGTATTTATAAAGGATGCCATACCGACGGTGAATTGCCTGGCGGTTTGAACGTGCAGCGCAGAGCCCATAAGATTAATGCCCGTCTTTTGGATGAAGTGGAATACACCACCCAGCGAGGTTGGATGCGCACGATCAAGATCAGCGGCAGCTCATTTACCAATGTTACCAAATGGGTGAGTTGTTTTGCCTTGGCAGTCAATGAAGAAAATGCATCGTTTGGTCGAGTAGTTACCGCTCCTACCAATGGTGCAGCAGGTGTCATCCCTGCTGTAATGATGTATCTTTTATGTTTTTGTGAAAATAAAAATGAGCAGGATGTGATCGATTTCATTTTGACAGCCAGTGAAATTGGAAGCTTATTTAAGAAAGGCTCTACAATTTCCGCAGCTTTGGGTGGTTGTCAGGCAGAAATAGGCGTATCCTCAGCAATGGCAGCGGCAGGACTAACACAATGCCTGGGTGGAACCCCAAAACAGGTATTGATGGCTGCTGAAATAAGTATGGAACACCACCTCGGAATGACCTGCGATCCGGTAGATGGTCTTGTTCAGATACCTTGCATAGAACGTAATACAATGGGGGCGATGAAGGCTATAACAGCTTCACAAATTGCTCTATCAAGTGACCCGGAGTTGGCGAAAGTTTCTCTCGACAGCGTCATTAAAACCATGTGGGAAACTGCTCGTGATATGCACGATAAATATAAAGAAACTTCTGATGGCGGGCTTGCGCTGAATGTATCCGTACGAGTGCCGGAATGTTAGTAAATACAGAAAGCTATAGGCAACTTGCACACAGCCAATAGCTTTCCGTTTTTATCCTAGCATACTGAACTTAATGGCATTCCCAGCAGACCACATTTTCACCGAATGAACCTGGGCATGGAATCTTTGCACAATTTACTGTTTCGATCGACAAATCAGTAGGGCCTTCGTAAGGCCTGCTGTTGTTCCCTCTTGTGCTTCCTGAATCAGCACCTTTTTTAATAGGGAAACAAGGTGTGAAATTGCCATCTTTGTTTAGCTTGAAATTAGTGGCATTGTCCCAATTCAAAACCTGAGATTTTGCATCCTTGCTCAATTTTAATTTTTTTACATCTATTTTTTGTGTGCTAACTGTAGCAAGCCTTTGAGCCTGCACGGAGTTGACACAGAATGCCATAAAAAATACTGCGGTAATTGCGGATAATTTGAATATTGCCTTCATGATGAAAATAATTTATTGGTTTAAAAAATTAATTAAAAATGATGGAGCAAAGATGAAGGCATCCTTTGACTGTAAGGGTCAACAAAGTTTCAAGAAGTGTAAAAAAGGATAAAATTTATAGATAGTGAATTAATAAAAGAAGGTTTTCATCCAGTTAAAATTTCTCAGAATATGCTTTAGGTGTACTGCCGAAACGCTCTGTGAATTTTTTGGTAAAATAGCTGGCGCTCTCAATTCCGATCTCATATTGCACCTCAGCGACCGTCGCATATTTTCCGCTTTCCAATAATTGACGGGCTTTTTGCAGCCTAAGTTCCAAAATAAACTTTACTGGAGTAAGGCCGGTAAGCTTGCCGAAAACACGAGAAAGCTGCCGTTGGCTATAACCTAATTTTTTGGCCAAAATTTCAACTGAAAATAGCGTGTCCTCCATATTTTCCATCACCAATCTCTCTGCGGAAATAAGAAGCTGGTCGTCAGGGACTAATTCTTCAGAGGGTTCTTCCGATAGCTGATCCCTCAGTTGTTTATTGTCCAGCAAGTTATGGATTCTGGCTTCCAATTCAGGCAGGCTGAATGGCTTAGTGATATAGTCATCAATGCCCAATTGAAACCCCTTCAGTTTATCGGATTCCAATGTTCGGGCTGTCAACAGGATAAAAGGGATCTTTTGCCAGTGCGAGTTCTCATTTACTTTTTCCCTAAAAGCGAAGCCATCCATGTTTGGCATCATGACATCGGAAGTAATGAGATCAAACTGACCATTTTTCAGCGCCGTAAGTGCCAACTCGCCATCTGCTGCAACAGTGCAGTCATATTGTTTCGACAGGGAGTTTTTGAGGTAATTCGCCATGTCAACATTGTCTTCCACAATGAGGAGTCTGGGCTTAATTCCGTTGAGCAGTATGGGCTGGTATGTAGTAGCAGATTCAATCGTCTCAGCAGGTAATTGTACTTTAGAGATTGATTGGCTTTCCAATGGACTGAAATGCAGGATACAGTCTGGGGGCAATCGCAGGTTAAACCTAGAACCTTTTCCTATTTTGCTCTGCACTGTCAGCTCACCTTCTAACAACTGCGAGAGCTGGTGAGCCAAGGCCAAACCGATTCCAGTTCCTCCTTCCGTGGCATTTTTACTTTGGTAAAACCGATCAAAAATATATGTGATGTCTTCTTCGGGAATCCCTTTTCCAGTATCTGAAACTTCAATGTTCAAACCCATTCCTGAATGATCATTATTTACGGCTAACTGAATCTCTCCACCTTTTGGTGTAAATTTCAATGCATTCGAAATAAGGTTATTCAGGATTTTTTCGAGTTTACGAGCATCCGTATTTAGGGTTAGGTTTTTTGACACACTATTAGTGAAATTCAACCTTACTCCTTTTAAATCTGCAGCCGATTGAAATGAAAATAGTATACGTCGGAGCGATGGCATCAAGTCTAGTTCCGTTTTTTGGATGTTGAGTTTGCCAGCCTCCATTTTTGAGAGGTCAAGTATTTCATTGATTAGCCCCAGGAGGTGTTGGCTGTTCTGGTGGGCCAGCTTTATGTCGGGCTCCAGGTTTACCTGTTTCAATTTGCGGAGCGCCTCTTCCAGCGGACTTATAATAAGTGTTAGTGGCGTTCGGAGTTCATGTGAAATGTTGGTGAAAAACCTCGTTTTGAGCTGATCCGTTTCCCGCAGGCGTTGAGCCTCCCGATGTTCCAGCTCAAGCGACAGCTCGGTCTCTTTTTTCTTCTGTTTTTGTTTGTAAAAAAAGTATTGGAAAATGGCGGCCAGCAGCACAAGCAAAATCAACCCACCAATTACCAGGCGGTTTTTGGTGATTTGCTGCTGGGCTATTTCGAGCTCCTGGGCAGCAATTTGGGATTCTTTTTTTGAAACTTCAAAGCGGGCATCGGCAGAAGCCAGTTGCTTTTCCCGTTCCTTTTTTTGCAGGGAATCGGCAAGTACTTGCGCTTCATACAACGCCTCATATGCCAGATTAAAGTTATTTTCGCTCTGGTGAATTTCTGATAACTGTTGTAGAGTTTTTTTTCTTGTTAGTTCATTTGAACCATCGTCGGTGAGTACGATGCATTCATTCAGAAAGTATTTGGCAGAATCAAGTTTTCCAACATTGAACATTACTTGCCCAAATTCATAGGCCACTTGGAGCCTAAGATCCACATCACCGAATTGATTGGCTGCATCCATTGATTTTCTGTAAAAATTGATGGCATTTTCCTCATCCTTTCGGAATTCATATAAAAACCCCCCATAATTCCCATATGCAAATGCAGCATAATAAGAGTTGCCAGTAGCTTCTGACAGCTCAATTGATTTTAGTAAATATTCTTCTTTTTTGTCAATGTCGTTTTGGACTGTACTCAAACTGTTGTACGCGTATGCGAGGTACATTTTATTGCCAACAAGCTCATACAGTTTGACCGCTTCGAAAAAATATTTCCCAGCGTTTTCATTGTCATCGTTGTCCAGGTATATTTTCCCAATATTCAGATAGGACGTGGCAATGTTATTTGTGTCTTTCGACAATTCGGCACTTTCAACAGACTTGAACAAATAGGTAAGCGCCTCATCATGATTCCCAATATCTGTATATAGGATTCCAAGCACGTTCAGGCTGTTTTCAACATATTTTTTATTGCCGTTTAGTTCCGCTAATTCAAGTGCATCTTTTGTAAACTGGATCGCACCGGGAAAATCTCCCAAAGTCATTTTGGCAATTCCAATCTTATACAATGCATTGCATTCGCCATTTTTGTAATTAAGTTTTTTACTTAATTCCAAAGCTTCATTTGAGTAAACCTGGCTCTGGTTTGGGTTTATATTGTAGAGATAAAATGCAAGGTCACAAAGAATATTGACCTTGTTGGTATCTTCTTTTGTTGCCGGCAGCAATGATTCCAGGCTATCAATAACTGTTGATTGTGCTATTGTCTTTTGTCCAAAACTAACAAGCCAAAAGGCAATGAAACAGGTAATTAGTCTCATAATTGGAATTTATACGCTTGATAATTAGGGTTTTATGGCTGATGTCCGAAATGGGCAAACATTTGTCCAAAATAAGCAAGAGGGAAGGCAGGTGTCTATTGCATCTTTGTCTCGGCTACAATGTTAAGCTACTTATCCCAAAAAATCATGATACTATTTCCAAAAATCCAAAACACCAGGCGAAGGCCCCTTTAAATAAGGCTGAGGGTTAAAAAAATCCTCAGCCATTTCCATCAATTTTTACATTAATACTTCAACCATGCAAAAGCTGATCATCGTCATGGGCTGGCTGTGCCTTGCCCTTTCCACATCATTATCTGCTCAGGTAACCATCAATACGGATGGCTCCAATGCTGATCCAAGTGCTATCCTCGATCTGAAAAGCATTGACAAGGGATTGCTAGTCCCTAGAATGACCACACTTGAACGAGACGCCATTGTCAATCCGGCAGAGGGTCTTCTCATTTACAATACCCAAGCGAATGCCTTTCAGTATTATAAATCGCCCAATTGGAAAGAGATCGTAGAGTCGGGACTGCTGGCCTGTATTGTGGACGGCGACCTTGACACCAAAGTCTGTGTGGACACCTCCGGTGCCGATCCTGATGTGGTGCTTTTCACTACCGACGGCACGCTGCGCTGGGTAATGAACGAAAACACGCTTGAACCGCAAAACAATAGTGCTTCCCTGTACATCGGCCAGGCTGTTGGATTGGGAAGTGTACCTTCTGCCCTTGCCAACACCGCAATCGGTGACAGTGCATTTGTACACAACTCTACAGGTCTTTTCAATACTGCTGTTGGGAACAAAGCATTACATGCAAATGAAATAGGAGGACTTAACACCGCAAGTGGCGTTTATTCATTGAGTGAAAATACTTCAGGCACAGGAAATACATCAATGGGTGTGCTCGCTTTGGGTTTTAATGAAACGGGCAGTTACAATACAGCCGTGGGCACAGCCGCTTTACTCAACAACACCGATCGATCCAATCTGGTAGCTGTCGGTGATTCTACTTTGACAAATAATGGGATTGGTATATCTCAGCCTTTCGAGGCAACGGGCAATACCGCACTTGGCTCTAAAGCGCTTAAAAGTAACGAAAAAGGATATTACAACACCGCCACGGGAGGCCTTGCCCTTGCATCAAACAAAGATGCCCCTGCCAATACCGCAAATGGTTATGTTGCCCTGACCTTGAACACCACAGGACAGGCCAATACTGCTGTAGGTTATGCGGCCTCCGGCCTAAATATCAGTGGCTCGGAGAATGTGGCCGTGGGCGACCGGGCCTCATTCAACAACGTATCTGGCTCTAATAACACGGCCCTCGGCGCACTGGCATTGGAGCAAAACGACAGCGTGAGCCACCTGGTAGCCGTCGGCGATTCGGCACTTTGGAACACAGGCAGCGATATTGAATTCGAGACGGATGGGAAATGGAACACCGCCGTGGGCAGCCGTGCCCTGAAAAACAACCGCCGTGGTAAAGCCAATACGGCCACAGGCTATCGGGCGCTTTACAATAATTTCGATGCGGATGGGAATGCCGCCTATGGACACGAAGCGTTGTTTTCAAATGTGAGTGGAGAAGGGAATGTAGCTGTGGGAAGGAAGGCCCTGTATTCGAATGATACTCAATCTCATTTAGTAGCTATTGGCGACTCAAGTTTGTTTATGAATACTCTTGGATACAAGAATACAGCGATCGGTTCTAATACCTTGAAATCAAATACTTTGGGCTCTTCCAACACTGCAATAGGCCATGCCGCCATGCAATTCAATACGGAAGGTGATGAAAATGTGGCCATTGGTGATAGTGTGATGCATTTTCAAGGGGCAGGAACATTAAGACCATTTCAAAGTGTTGGGATTGGTCATAATGCATTGAAGAAATCGGGAAACACAGATAACGTAGCAATTGGAGCTTATTCGCTGGAGGAAAATCAAAGTGGCTCATTTAACGTAGCAGTTGGATCTGAAGCTCTCAAAAAGAATAATGCATCCTATAACGTTGCATTGGGATATGCAACATTATTAAATAATGAATCTGGGGACGGTAATACTGCTATTGGAGCATTAGCATTAAGAGAACATAAATTTGGTCATGCGAATGTAGCAATCGGATATAATTCATTATATAGCGATACTTCAGGTGTCGCTAATATAGCTATTGGTGCTAACTCACTTTATGAAAACAAAAATGGTCAGGCGAATGTCGCCATTGGCTACAACGTACTTCGATGGGCAGACACGCTCTCCCACCTCGTCGCCATAGGCGATTCAGCAATGGTGACTAATGGCCTCAACCCTGACCTGCCAACTGATGGCATGTTCAACACTGCGGTAGGTTCTAAGGCATTGACTGCTAATGAAAATGGTCGCCTGAATACCGCCCTCGGTTACCATGCCCTCAAAAACAATATTGGGGGAAATTGCAGCGGCATATACGACCAGAACGGAAACTGCTCGCAAGGAGATCAAAACACAGCTCTCGGTGCCAATGCAGGCAGGGACAATACTGCTGGTGCAGCCAATACTTTTATCGGACACGATGCAGGCAAGCTGAATACTATAGGCAGTGAAAATGTATTTATAGGTAGTGGGGCTGGCCTTGGCAATACCTCGGGAGGGGCGAATATTTTCATCGGTCAAGGTACAGGGGGGAATAATCAGACAGGATATTTCAATGTGTTTATTGGTGAAGCTGCTGGGTCTGGGAACACGGGATCCAATAATGTTTTCATCGGCGAAGATGCTGGCTATTCTAATAGTAGTACTTCCTATAACACTTATGTCGGTCACAGGGCTGGCCGCGATAATATAGCTGGGACTGCAAATGTTGCCATAGGCAGTTTTGCACTATACAGCGATTCCATAAGTTCAGTCTCGGGCTTGGTAGCCGTCGGTGACAGTTGCCTTTTTTCCAATTCCACTGGCACTTTTAATGCTGGCTTGGGAAAATTGGCCTTGTGCGATAACACAACAGGATCTTTTAATTCGGCTTTTGGATATGGCTCTTTGACCAAAAACGTGAATGGAAACAACAACTCTGCTTACGGTATCAATTCCATGAGACTAAGGGTGAGTGGAAATCATAATACGGCAATGGGAACGTATGCCCTTTCGAAGAATTCTGGTTCGGAGAATACTGCTATTGGTGCCAGTTCGCTTACCAATGATCAGATTGGTGGCTCTAATACCGCAATGGGTTTCGAGGCCATGTACAAAAGCGAGGCTTCTAACAACACAGTTGCGATAGGCAAACATGCTGGCTATCAAAGCAAATTTGCCAATGGCTCAACCTATCTGGGCGCTTTCGCCGGACAGAATGACACCACTGGGTTCAAAAATACTTTCCTTGGATATCGAGCAGGTTATATAACCAACTCTGCGGATGTCTCAAATATATTCATAGGTGCTCATGCCGGCGAAAATGTAACTGTTAGTCCTCAGAATGTATTCGTTGGTAACAATGCAGGACAGAACAGCGGCGGGAATGGCCACAATGTGTATATCGGGTTCAACTCTGGCCAAACAAATAATGGATTAGGCAACAATACATTCGTTGGTAATAATTCTGGGGTCTCAAATGCCAATGGAGAAAGCAATGTCTTCCTGGGCGACAATGCCGGGTCGAACAACGACGGCAGCTTCAACGTGATCCTCGGATCGGGGGCAGGCAGTACTGTTTCTTCATCAAGCTCAGGCGTGTACATAGGTTTTGAAGCAGGTAAAAACGAAACCAGCAGTAATCGCCTCTACATCGAAAATTCAGACTCTTCCAGTCCTCTTATTTATGGTGAATTCGATAACAATAAGGTTGAAATAAATGGCAGTCTTGAGCTCAACTCGACCACTGGCGGCTTTATCCTCACCCGCATGACAGCAACCGAGGCTGCTGCATTGACTGCTGAAAACGGGATGATGATTTATGTGACCAGCACCGATGCCACATTTACAAGCAAAGGATTCTGGGGATATGAGGAAGGTGCTTGGGTGAAGCTGTAAGTCATTGAGGCATTATTAAGGATTAACGATTAAAGGATTAGGGATCAACGATCTTAGAATTAATGCTACTTCAAAATTATTTTAAAATGAAAAAATTCATAATAACCGCAAGTATAGCATTGGTAGGTTGGGCCATCAATGCACAAGCTACTTTCAAGGTTGGCGCAGGTGCACACCTGGTGCTTGGCGACGCCACAGTTGTGGCAGACAGCAGTCATATTGTTCTGGAAGGGCAGCTTGATGCAGGTACTTCTACTTTTAAATTGAGTGGATTGAAAAACGTGAATTTGCAATCGGGCGGAAATCAGTTTTATCAATTTGTTTTGGACAAAACAACAGGAGCGGTTGTCCTTCTCCTCGATTCACTTGCTATTGCCAACAGCTTCATTTTTTCAAATTCCAAAATAGTACTCGGCAGCCATAACGTGCTGTTCAGCAACACAGCGAATGTTACAGGGTTTGGAGACAATGCCTATTTCGTGACGGGCAGTACGGGCCAGGTTCGAAAGGCCGGTCTCGGCAGCTCACCCTTCACCTTTCCGGTAGGTTTCAACCTGACTACCTACAACCCAATAACGGTCACGGAAAATGGAACGGCTGACACCATCGGCATCCTCTGCATGGAACACGCCATGCGTCAAGGTTGCCTTGGAGCACCAATAACTGCTGGGGTAGTGGATGCTTCTTGGGAGGTCACAGAGGCTATTCCCGGGGGCATGAACCTCGATGTGGTCGTTCAGTGGAACCAATCGGATGAGCTGGGTGGATTCGACCGGATGTTTTCTGGAAATTCCCATTACGGCGCAAATGGCTGGGACTTATCGGTGGATGATTGCGCTGCAGCGACAGGCTCTGATCCTTTCACGCAGGAGCGACTGGGCATTACCTCTTCTGGAGCTATGGCCGTGGGCAATGACTCACTGGCCACTGAGGTGAAAATAGACCTCGACTTGTTCTTGTCGGGCCCTTATGCTGGCAGCAGCCTGATGGACGACGACCTGCGGGCAGGTGGCCACCTGCCTACCGATGAACCATTTGGTGGGCTCGGTTTTACCCATCATGGTTTTGGGGGAGGGGAGTCGGCTGTTTCTACTGTATTTGATGTGACGGGCAATGAGGCGATCGTGGACTGGGTGCTCGTGGAAGTGCGCAATGGCAACGACAGCGCCGATATCAAGGCAACTGTTCCAGCTTTTTTGCGGCGGGATGGGTCAATCGTCAATCTGGATGGAGCCTCCTCGCTTTCATTGCCAGGCATTGACGAAGGAAACTATTTTATGGTAGTGAAGCACCGCAACCATCTCGGTGTAATGTCTGCCAATAAAATTGCCCTTTCGGGAACTCCAGTGGCATATAGTTTCACGACCGACCCTACCAAATCTTTCGGAGGCCTCAATGCCCTCGAAGACTTTGGTGACGGCAATTATGGTCTTATCGGGGGCGATTTCAACCACAATGGCCAGGTGCAAAATACAGATGTTACTGGCCTCCTGCCCAACCTTGGCAACTCTGGCTATTTACAAGGTGACTTGGATATGAATTCTCAAACTCAAAATACCGACCTCCAGTTGATGCTTTTACCAAATATTGGTAGAGGTGTGCAGTACCCTAATAATTGAATAGTTATTGGCTGTTGAAATTTATATGCAAAAGCAAAAGCCAATAGACTGTTGTTCATTTAAAATTCTTCGACATGAAAAATATAATTTTCATCCTGGTCAATAGTTTAATACTGACCAGCAACTTTTGCCATGCTCAGGATGTGACTTTCTCTTTCGAAAATGCCCAGAACACTAATAGCGGAGGAGTAGATTATTACGAGGTGGATGTGATGGTTTCTACCACTGCACCTTTTAAAATGGGCTCTGGTCAATTGTACTTTAATTATAATACAGCTGCATTTGGTGTCAATATTTTCGCTAATAATACAGTGGAAACTACCTATCCAAATACGGATTATATTTTAGGGCAAAAAGACAACTGGTTAGGCGTCGTTTTCATTTACGGGGATTTTGTGGAAAATGACAATTTGGATTCGAGGTATTCATTTTCTTGGCAGCAGAGTAAAGAAGGTGATTGCATTAGTACGAATGTTACAGGTGTTCCAACAAAGTTATTACACCTGAAAATAACGTATGCTGATGTCAGCCAATCACCTGATATTTGCTTCGAATCAACTGCACTATTTACTGATCAGACATTCACTCATTGTGGCGACAATGATGGAAATTGTGGACTAGCGGACGAAGATTGCATAAACGAGCAGGGCACTCAGATCACAAACGATAATTTTGATTGCTCTGGAGCGTCTTTATTGCCTCTTGAATTGCTCGCATTTTATGCAACTCCTGTTAGTGATTCGCATGTCTTATTAGAATGGGAAACAGCGAACGAATTCAATACCAGTCATTTTGAAATTGAACGAAGTATAGATGGCTTCCAATGGCAAAGGGTTGGCTCTTCATTGGCAGCAGGGTATAGTGTCGAACAATTGAAATATGATTTCCATGATCGTGATATTGCCACAATTGATGCTTTGTCAAAAGAATTCTACTATAGGTTACGAATGGTTGACATGGATGAAAGCTTTGAATATTCCCCTGTCAGGTTCGTGAGATTTATTTCAGATACTTACTATGCTGTTTTCCCTAATCCTACTTCATGGGGTATAAACATTAGCAATGAACTATTGAATGAAGATGAATGGAGCACTTTAAAAATTTATTCTATTTCGGGACAGCGGGTTTTGAAAGCCCAATTGACAGATACTGATAATTCGATCAAATTCCCAGTATCAATGCAGTCAGGAGTATATCAAATAGTTATAGTTGATAGAAATGGTCGTGAATTATTTGTAGATAGGGTAGTGTTGACTAGATGAGTAAATTACCGTAGGGTACGGTGAATCAAAATCTGGCTGTTTTAGACACTAAATCGATTGGCTAATCACTTTGAAAAATTATTCACTTCCCTTTGGCAAAATTAATAAAAGAAGGTCTTCATCCAATCAAAAACCAATTGCCTGCGGAAGAACAAAAGTAGAGTGGAAACAATAATCGCAAAAATCAATATCCGTTTTAGGAACAAATTGCTGTTGCGCAATTTTTCTTGCCTACTGGTGTACTTTCTTTTTCGAGATTGGTATATCATGAACGGTATGCGGTTATTTGGTGTGATAAATATGCAAGTGTAAAAATAGCAATAAACTATAGCAGAGAAACAACCTTTCCTTTTAATATAAATCCCTAAACCGTCAAACCGTCCTCCTAAATCTTAAACTGCATCTGCTGCTTGATTTCTTCTTCTTGTACAGCTTCTGGCACAGGGGCATAGCTCTCGGCTTCAGAAGCAATTTCCTCGACCACATCTCGTATTGGCATTGCTTTTTCAACAGGTTCTTTTTCTGAAACGTCAATTAAATTGTCAACTGTTTCGTCCTGCTGGAAAATTGGATTTTGATGATCAAAAAGGTCGATCAGCTGGTCAATATCAACATCATGTTCTCCTCTATTATATGCACCTGGGGTCTTCGGAGCATTCAATACATCCGTTCCAATAAATTGCCCAAGTTGAAAATAGGATTCCCATTGAACCGGGTCAAAAAACTGATCAGCAGTAGGCTCGTGTGGAAAGTCTGGATGATAAATTTTGTATTTGAAAGTATCGAATTGTGGGTTCTTTGAACCATCGGCATTATGTTCAGGGACATATAATTTCCTCGGACTGGTAACTGAAGACTTGATATAAACCAATGTGCCCATTTTGATTTTATCGCTACCAACTTTATCTGACATTGCGTTGAGCTTATCTAGTACCGTTTTCTGTGCATTTTCCAGCAATCGATCAAATTTTTCATCAGGAAGGTCTATGCCTCGATCCGCTTTTAAATCAACTTTGAATTTGAGAATTTTTTTATCATTTTTTGAATAAAAGTAATTGACGAGTGCTTCCAACTTTTCCTCTTCTTCGTGTATAACTCCATTTTCAACGAATCGCCTTTTGAAAGTGACAGGTTGGCCATTTTCATCCAATACTTCAAATTCTTCCCAGATCTTCATCAAATCAGCAACTGCAAATCGCTTTTGTGCATACCCTGATGAAGGCCTTGGTCGAATAATGTCAACGGGGTCATTATTTGGTCGAAAGCTAATGTCAACTCCCAATTCATTTCGGGCCCTGATAGACAAGTTTTCCAAATCAGCAAAAGTGCTCAATGGATCGGCTCCAGCATCCACAGCGAGTATCAACCTGCACTTGCGCCGCAGCAGTTCGTAAACTGCAAGGTTTTCAATGTGGCCGCCATCAGAGATATTCAGTTTACGGTTATCGGTTCCGATTTT
>CALNYY010000082.1:0-7928 GCA_942490835.1 uncultured Saprospiraceae bacterium | reverse complement strand
CTTTCCAAATGTTCTTCATTAGTGTATGAACCTTCTCTCATATAAGATGATGGTGAGGTCTTTATAAATGTTGCATCTGAGAGTTGCCACCACTCTTCGGAAATCCCATATTCAAACTCATAGGGAATGAGAAAATCAAATTGCAGGCAGGAATTCCGGAGCACATCTTCCAGGCTACCTTTCACTACGACCAATACACGGTCATCTTTAGAGAGTAGTTCCTGCCTGACAGCCATCCCATCCGGAAATATTTTCTCCGCAAGGCTTTGGGAAAGAAAAATAGAATTTGGTTCAGCCAGCTCGCTGGCCTTCCCCAGAATGAGAGGAAAGTGGAACACCTCAAGAAACTCAGGGCTTGCAGCAATTCCCTCCTCTTTGAAGGTAGTTTCCCCAGAGGTAATTGCACGGCCCCCATGGTAATGAGAAATCAGAATCCAGTTTCAATCTGGGGGAATCTGCTCCTCCATGGCTGCAGCCAGGGGGCAGGGTATTTCCGGGAAACGAGTCATATTCCCGGTATTGTCCTTTATATTGGTGGTTAACAAATAAATATGCCTGGACTGATGGTGAAAACCGTCGTATCGCAACTCCTGGATGGTCCAGGCTGAAATAATAAATACACATGCCAGCCCGATAACCAATCCCACAAGACTAAATGCAGTATGGCTTCTAAACTTCAGGATGTATCTGAATGCACTTTTGATGTGGTATAAAAGCAAAGTCATGGATGTATTGTTCGATATTTCTATTCCATCGCATGAATGGACGAAACAAACATACAACTATTTTTTACGTAGCCCTACTGTTTTTACAGTTATTTAACTATAAAAACAGTAATGTATCAATGGGAATTCAGGGAATCATCCAGGTCCTCATCCTCCCTCTTCTTCTTCTCCATCCGAATACGTCTTTGGGATAGCTCTCTTTTCCTCTGACGTGCAAACCAGATGATCCTGTTCATCATTTGATCGTCACCCCCATCCACATGGCTAAACTGTGGATCCATGCTCTTCTTAGCATAGTACAACGCCTTGCCGCTCAAAGTGCTTAATTCGGGGTTCATTTCATCAAGGGGGATTCTATTGGGCAGCGCCGTGAAGGTAGATACATCTGGAGTTGAAACGAAACAATCGAACATTGGCATGGCGGTAGCATCTACAATATTCATAGGCGGGAGGCCTAAAATCTGCTCGATGGTGCGGACCAGGGAGGTTTGGTTATACTGGGTACTTTCCAGCGTTTGAGTTTGCGAATAAGGACTTATCACCATTCCTACTGTCCGGTAGGCCGATACATGATCCCAACCGGCCTGTGAATCATCCTCAGTTACAAATATGACCGTATTCTCCCAGAACCTGCTTTTGCTAATGGCTTCAACAATCTGACCCAGGGCAAGGTCATTGTCAGCCACCATGGCACGTGGCGTGGGAAATCCTGGACGGCTTCCGGCTGTATGGTCATTGGGCAGAGCCACAATGCTCAACTCCGGCCACTGGTCACCCTCCATCTCCTCATAGGCCTTCAATTCGGTAATAAAAGATTTAGCTCTTAGTACATCAGGAATGGCGTGATGGTCATAGCCCGGGTACAAAGGTGAAAGCAGTTTTTCCACAGGCTTTATGGTTGTTTTATTGGTAAAAATGAAGGGCTTTTCATTCAGGAAATCTGAATATATACTGCTCCAGTTCAGGCTGTCGCTAAAAACAGGGATGGCCGCCTCACCATAGATTCGAACACTCTTTCCATTGCGGATCGCATTATCCCAGATAAACCCGGTTGGACTATAAACCAGTGCATCGGTTTGCACATGGGGATAACTTCTGAACCACCCCCTCACATTTTTTTCAATGTTATCGGTGACAATTGCGGCATCGGTCCATTGATGTCCTTCGGCCGAAGACTTTCCCGAAACATAATAATTATCGAGCAGTGTAAATTGTCGAACAAGCTGGTGTGTATTGGGCGTTACTTCTTCCCCAAAAACGCAAAGTGCAGGCTCGCCATTGCCTGCTGGGATGTCACCAAGAATCTGGTCATAGGTCCTGTTTTCTTTGATAATGTAGACCACATGTTTAAATACCGAGGGTTCTCCAATCCGAGCGGGAACAGGAACGGGGATTTTCCCGTCTCTTGGAGGCTCCAGGGAAAGACTCATACGAAATAGCAGATTGGCCCTCACAACCCTCTCCGAGTAGGCTGCCAGTTTTTTCTTACTGGGAACAGGTATTCGGGAAACAGAAGCCTTCATCCGATGTGAGTTATAGGCAGCCTGGCCTGAGGGAATGATTGTTTCATCGGCTATCCGGGCTCCTTCCGCTTCAATATTGGCCACAAACAGATCCCTCCCATTGACCAAACATACGGCGCCGGGATAGGCCCCCGTAGGTATAAACCCTTGTACAACGCTCTTATCAATTTTACTTTTTGAGGAGGCTTTACTTCCCAGGCTGACAACAGCCAGGGCATTGTCCATCCCGTTGGCCACATAAAGGGTTTTTCCATTTCCGGATATGGCGAGACCATTTGGGGGAGGATCCCCAAAAAGGATTTTCGTCACCCAATAACCTTACAGGAATGGTTTCAGTAAGCTGATCCTCTCGGGTGTCGATCACCGAAACAAAATCACTGTTGGCATTGGCAATATAGACGTATTTTTCATCAGGGCTTTTCACAATGTCGTTGGGATGGAGACCCACAATTATTTCACTCAATACATCTCCGGAAGCAGGATCCAGAACAGTAACCGATCCCTCACGAATAGAGCCAGTTTCAGGATCGACCTTGGCCCTCCCCCAGGGCACACCGGCCACTGCTGTATCCGATGCATCAGGGATACCTCCACCCCAGTTGGTCACATAAAGTTTTCCCCCGGCAGCCACCACTCCGTAAGGAGCAACGCCTACATTTGCCTCCCATGCTATTTGGGCCATTGTCGATATTTATTTTTACAACCTGGTTATTCCCGTTCAGGGTCACGATAGAGATAATCGCCTGCGGCTTCCTTGATGATCTCGATCTCATTGGGAATAGCAAGCGGAGAGGGAGCCACGTTCAAAAACTGGTAACGGTTGGTAATGACCGCTTGCTGCCCGTCCCATTCAGCCATGATCACATAAGATCGAGTTCTCTGGACCACAAGACTCCATAAGACATACTGCTTGCCGCCCCTCCGATACCACTTGATTCCAGAGTAGGTGTTGGTAGCTCCCCATAAACCATCTTCATTTGCTGGGATGAATTCGGAAACCAGCCTTCGGGATTCTACATCGTAAAACAGAACTCTGTAGCGCCCCATAATGGCCAGGGTTCTATTATCGGGAGACAAAGCGCAGTCCAGTGCATGATTCTCAAGATCCGGACTCCCGAAATAGATTTGTTCACCCGCTGGATCAATGATGCGGTTATATGGCATCATTACCGGCAGCCTGCTTCCGGATAAATCTAAGACTGTCCCATTCTGAAAAGTAGGGGTTCGCTTCCTGTCCAAAAGATGGAGCAGATATGCTTGCCAATACAAGGAGTAGTATGTATGTAAAATGGATCCTGGTCCTCTTCATCATATGTACCGATTTTAAAACATGTTGACATTTCAATATAGTAAAAGTTTCATATTGACAAGCCCCCCCCCCACGCAAACACAAATGGCCCTTTCTTGATGTAGAACTCATTTTAAGAAGATAGATCTCCAACGCTCTTGTACGAATATCCGACTCAGAAATTTTCAGATTGCTGTGGATGAGTTCTTCTGCTCTCTTTTTTTCATTTTCTATATATTTTTTTCTCTGATATGTTTCTCCACTTATGTCTTTTTTATTTATTTTCATTATTTAAAACTCCCCCCTGTGGTAACAGACATCTTAGCATCAGCCACTCATTACCTAAAAAAATAAATTATTTTTCCAAGAAAAGAACAAACAAAGTCAATTTTTCTTTCAAATTTCCCCTTCCTCACCACTTAATTATCTATATCTTCCGCTGCTTGCGCTTAATAGTTTCTTACCTTTATTGTATGATCGAGAGTGAGGTATTTTTCGGTCCCTTCATGTATCAGTTATAAATATCACGTCTAAAAATAAGAAAGTTGTCAGATTTGCAAATGAAAAAGTGTTTGGTGACGCTAACCTTGGAAAACAAAAAATTAACCATGAAAAAATTTGGAACATTTGGAGGCGTATTTATTCCTTCCATACTTACAATTCTGGGTGTTATCATGTATCTGCGATTGGGGTGGGTTGTTGGAAATTCAGGTACGCTGTTAATTGTTATTGGCATTATTCTAATGGCGCATGTTGTATCTGTGTCTACCGGTTTAAGTATTTCGTCCATAGCTACAGATAAGAAAATTAAATCTGGTGGCATCTATTATATACTCTCCAGAAGTTTAGGTTTTCCAATTGGTGGAGCCATAGGATTGACTCTATATTTAGCGACAGCTCTAAGTATCTCCCTGTACCTTATCGGCTTTGCTGAGAGTGTTTTAATTGTTGTACAGGATTGGTTGCATATAGAAGAAATAAGCATAAACCACTTGCGTATTGCAGGCACAATTGCACTGCTTCTGATTGTTACGATTGCCTATATAGGTACAAGTTTTGCAATAAAAAATCCAATACTTCATTCTTGCAGCTATAGCACTTTCATTGATATCAGTTTTTTTTGGTAGCGCTGAAGGGAAAGGGTTTGATTTTTCAGCTGTTAATCATGAAGAGGCGCCCAGATTTGCCATTATTTTTGGAGTTTTCTTCCCTGCAGTAACTGGTTTTACTGCTGGTGTTGCTTTGTCTGGTGATTTAAAAGATCCAAAGAAATCTATTCCTGTGGGTACCATGCTTGCCATTTTTGTTGGACTAATAATCTATACTGGACTGGCAATTTTTATCTATTACTCTATACCCGGAGCTGAACTTCAGAACAACTACAATGTGCTGGTTGAATTTAGCTGGATCCCACTGCTAGTGGTAGCAGGAATCTGGGGAGCAACATTGTCTTCGGCTTTAGGCGGAATATTAGGCGGACCAAGGATCCTTCAATCTATGTCACTGGATAAAATTACTCCACGACTATTTGGAAAGGGAGTCGGCCAGGGAAATGAACCAAGGAATGCGCTTCTTCTCACTTTTTTCATAGCAGAAGCTGGTATTTTAATTGGAGAATTAAACGTGATTGCAGGAATAGTGGCCATGTTTTATATGGCAGCCTATCTGGTTATAAATTTATCCTGTTTCCTCGAAAAGTGGGCAAGTCCTGACTTTAGACCCACATTTAGAATTAACCTGTTTATCCCTCTGATAGGAGTGGTTGCCATCTTTCTATTAATGGTGCAACTTAACCTGGTCGCAACTTTAGCTTCCATTATTATCATGGGGGGCATTTTTATTCTACTAACTCGAAGGCAATTAGAGTTAAGCTCTGGCGATGTGTGGTCAAGCGTTTGGTCCTCTGTGGTAAAATTGGGACTTAGAAATCTTGGCCAAAAACCTAAAAACCTGAGAAATTGGGAGCCAAATATTTTATTGTTTAGTGGAGGAACAGATGCACGTCCACATTTAATAACTTTCAGCAAAGCCATATCTGGCAGAGGCGGGATGGTCTCAAATTTCGATTTAATTGAAGTACCAAGTGCCAAAACTCTATTCCCCAAATATGAACAGGCACAGATCACAGATGATTTGCAGGAAGATACTATTTTTCATCGAAAGCAGGAATGCAATAACTTGTTTGAAGGAATTGAAACAATTGCCAGTACTTATTGATTTTCAGGGATAGAGCCAAATACTACCCTGATGGGTTGGGCCAGGAATACCAAAGATCCTATCTGGTTTGCAAATATGAATCAAAAATTGAACGAACTGGATTACAATGTACTTTATCTTGATTATGACAGAGAAAAAGGATTTGGATCTTACTCAAAAATTGATATCTGGTGGCATAACAATAGCAATGTAGGAGATTTAACCCTTCAAAGTGCCAAGAGGATCTTAAGTTCAAATGAATGGTCCAATGCAGCAATAAGAATCCTTTATCTCAATAATAGGTATCAAAAAAATATGATTGAAAGTTTGATTCGGGAACAATTGTCTTCCTTAAGGATAGATTTCCCATTTCAAGTCATCAATAATAAAATTGATAATATTTCATTTTATGAGGTAATAAAGAAACATTCCTACGATGCAGATCTGATAATGATTGAGATTCCAAGCATGAAACAAGGAGAGGAAGCCTCCTTTGTAAAGGAGACAAACGACTTCCTGGGAGTAATGGGTACAACACTATTGGTTCGAGCCTCCGAAGGCTTTACCGCTAAAACACAAGATCATCTGGAATTAGAAAAAGTATATAACGAATCTCATATTTCATTAGAGCTAACAAGTGAACCATCCGTAGCATTGAAATTATCCAATAACGACACGCTGGATAAGGAAATATTAAATATTGATCATGAAATTGCTGTAATCAATAAAATAAGCTCTGAGAAAATAATTACTTCTTTAGCAGATGTTTACACCTCGTTTTACACATTATTGAAAGATAAAATTGAACAGGAACAAATAGTGTCCCCTCTTTCTTTAATGGAAATAATGCAAGACTTGGTACAAGATCTCATTGATAATAAAAGGTTTAACTACGTATCTGAGGTTATAAAGGAAACTGTAAAAGACCATGTTGCTTCTATAAAAAATGTGATCACCTAAACGCCAGAAATCTTACACAGAATTTACAATGAAAAAGAGTTGATTATTGATGAGAATGATCCCCAGAAAATAAAAAAAATAAAGCAAAGACTAACAAGAAAACAGAGTGAAAAAATAAGATTACAAAAAGCGGCTTCAAGCTATTTTAATAATGAATTTTTAGAAAATCTGTCACAGCAATTAGGGCTTGTAGGTGTTTCTGGTTTTACAATAAATAAATTTCTCATAAACTGGATTAGTAAAGGAAATAAGTCTGAGTCCTTTGATTTACAAGCTCCGGGTGAAGAATTGAAGATTATTTACAGTAATCTAAGTAATCACTTTTTGAACAGTTTAAACGGTGCTTCCCGACAACTGTGTAATGATATACTATGCGCTGCAGATAGCATCTGTGAAACTAACAGGTTTCAAAAAAAGACAGGGAAATTAAGAAGAAGCAAACGAAGAAGTGCTACAAATTCGATAGACCAGTATGCTCAAAAATAAATCGGCAACCATCAATTGATAACAAACTACCTATTCTTGCAGGTTCAATTGAGAGTTTATTTGCAATTAAAAACATATGAAAGTGTAAGAAAAGCAACTCACCCCTATTGAAACAAGTATTGCTGGACAATACACTTAAAACCAACGAAAAATACAACAAAGGTCTCGATGGTATTTCTATAGAAGAATTAGACAATCTCGAAAAGGAGTTTTACCAAAATTCCAGCCAGACAAGTGTTGATACCTCGTTGGCTGCCCTTCTGTCTGACATGGAATCTAACCTCAAGATGCTTTCTGATAACATTGAAGTAATCTCGTATGATGATTTAAATAATTTTGAATCAACCCAGGAGGGAATACTCCCGACCCCTTTAAACGCAAGAAAAATTACAAGGGCATTGCTGGAAAATGAATTTATAGCAAAAATAAAGGAGCTATATCAACAAATTGTAAATGAAGGAAGAGCGGAGAATCGCAAGTTAGAAAATGCAACAGAACTCCTGAAATTAACCCTATCAAACCTCTGATGACAACAAGAAAAACTCAATAGAAGTATTGAACATGACCAAAAAACAGTTCGGTGAATCTACGGAAAAAATTCAGAAGATTAAAAAAGAACAAGATTTTGAAATAAATGAAATATTAGACTCCCTTAAGACTTTATTAAATGCAGAAACCATTGTTAAAAGAGCCGAAAACTTTGAGGGTGGTTTTTAAGAAACCAGGATCAAGGAAATTGTTACCTACCTA
>CALNYY010000081.1:0-4341 GCA_942490835.1 uncultured Saprospiraceae bacterium | reverse complement strand
GTGGAGGTGATGCTATTGCTGTACTTGGTTATGACAAATGCGTCATGGCATCTAATCATAGTGGAGTGCCACACTTGTGGGACTTCCTTAACCCTGACGTTAAAACTGATAACGGATATATTTATACAATAGAATCATCCTCAAAAGCCCTTTATGTGAATAAAATTAATCCTGACTTGGCTTCTGAAATTTATGATATCCTCATTCATGTAAGATATACTGATGCCGGACTATTCAATGTTACAATTATCGGTGACAGATACCGGACTCTATTTTCTGCTGATTACCGGCCAGAAGATATTGGTCCTATTGTTGCACAAAGTATTGATGCCCCAAAAAGAAATGTTATTCAGCAGGGTTTTGAAGAGGGACTGGTTGGAAGAGTTTTCGAGGTTATCTGGCGAAAAGAATATCGGGCACCTTATGATTTTGAAATGAAAGGTTTTAGCCTCGAGCACATGATTCTTCCGGAACAGGAGTTTGAATACCAGTCAGCAGATGTTGGAGATTACATTCACGATGCTCTTGACACCGAGCGAACATTGGCTAATATGATTATAAAGGATGCCGGAGACACTGACAGGATATTATCAGATTATGATGTAATTGATGCCGGTCAAGCTGAGTTCAGGCAGGACAATCAAGATTTCATTCAGGATGCCAGAACAGAAGACCGCAGTAGTAAGGATTGGGACAAGGATGATGCCGGAGACACCTCCAGAGATTCAGATGATTATAATATTCGTGATGCTGATACAGCAGAAGACAGGCTTTCAAGATTAACATAGGAGAAACAAATGAGTATAAGAGAGAGTTTACAGAGGATTTTAAAAGGATTAACCAGGGCTGCGGTTGAATCCGCTCTGGATATAAAGGAACTGGGCGTGGTTGAGGATGCCCAACAGCCGGAAGTTGTTTTAAAGAAGTCTGATGCCTCCGGATATTATCATCTTCCCCTGGCTGAGTGGCTATCAAGTTACATTGATAGTAAAGGCGGCTCTCGGTTGATTGGTCTTGAAGATGATGCTTTTTCTCTTTTGACCGGAGACTGCGATATACAGACCGCAATTAAAGCTATTGACACTTATTTGGCTGGGTTAATAACAGAGGACACAATAGTTTGGACATCTGCTAATATTAGTGGAGGCGATGAGCAGAGCTTCAGTATTAGTAAGCATGGAAAACTGGTAACAATGAATTTAGACTGGCAAAATCTAAATTGGAACACAACAGGTAATCCACCTGTAATAATTTGGACTCCAAGCGCAAATTTCGCAGCACTAGCCCCTCCCTATACTCCAGAAAATGGCTGTTCATTTGAATTATGGAGGCGGTCCTACTTTTGAATTTGCTCGTCTTTCACTTTGGCCAACACAAATGAGACTTGCTCAAATGGACAATACGGCCAGTTGGGCTGATGGCAGTAATATAACGAATGTTGGTCAGTGTTCTATGTCTTGGCATTTGGCGGCGTAATGGAGTGGAGTTCAGCATCAATAATAAGCATTTCCGGTGTCATAATGATGCTGTTGGTTGCTTTTTATCAAAGGAGGGGCACAAAAGAAGACTCCCAGTGGGCTGATATTAAGAGCAAGGTCAGTAAAGACGAGTGCAAAGAGCATCGTCTAATCCTTGAAAAAGACTCAATAGAATATCGTAGTAGGATGGGGAAAGAGTCGAATAACCATCGTGATTCTATTAACGGAATACTGCAGACTCAAGCGAGAATGGATGGGAAACTGGATGTAATTTTAACGGAGGTCCAAAAGTCAAGATGATAAAAGTAGCTCACTCTGTTGTTGTCACCCCTGGTAGATGCGGCCTTTACGAAACAACAAGGGACTTAATTGATCATGTTCGAGGTGAGGGTGTTGACGCTCGGATGGTTGACCCCGATAAGGAAAGAAATAAATTACACCCTGCGGCTCCAGATGACAGGGCTGTTCCAATAGCGGATATGGAATGGGCTAAATCTGCAGATATTATAGTAAGTCACTCCGGACTTGGAGAGGTTCTGGAAAAGGTTGACGTTCCATTTATCCATGTGGCTCATGGTAGACCCAGAAGCTCTTTTATTTCTGAGGTCACTGGCAGTACTCCAATATATTCATACCAGTTTGGTTTAAATAAAGATCCAAGGTTTAAGGCAATCGTAAATTTTTTGCCAGAACACGTTCCTTATCATAAAGTAATGATGCCTAATAAAGACATTTATTCAATTACGGCTCCAGTTGACCTTGACAAGTGGACACCAGAAGGACCGAGTGGATATAAGTTTCATGGTCATGCCGGAGCTATAAATGTTGTGTGTACTGATGCTTGGAGGGATGATATAGACCCATTTGTAGTGGTCAATGCTTTTGCTCTTTTTGCCAGAGAAGTCAAGGGAGCTAAATTACACATTTATGGCGGTGACCCTGCCAGAAAAGGCTGGGGAGCTTTAATTAAAACAATTCGTGATTCAGGACATATGGGAGAGTACACGTCTTGGGTTAATGGATTAGAAAATGTTTATAGGGCCGCCGATATGTTGATAACTCCACACAATATTGAAGTGCGTAGCATAAGAGAGGCTATGGCTTGTGGGTGTCCGGTGGTGTCTGACCCAGAACACTTCCTATTTAGTTTTGTTGAGAGAATGAAAGCTACCCTTAATTCTGACAGAGGTGAAGTAAGGAAATCTGCTGAAAAAAGATTTAACCCTGTAGACACTGCAAAACAGTTTGTTGAGATTATTAAAAAAGTAAAAGGAGCGGCTTAATGTATATAACCGGAAAGAAATCTGACGAGAGTTTAGTTGAAGTCCATCTTAAAAAACCTGAATGGGAATTGGATAAGCTCAAATATGCCGTAGTTCAGAACTATGGTGGTTCAGAATCAGATTACAGTTTTTTTCAGGCATCAGTAAATGATGAACAGAAGATGCGTGACGGCTGGGAATATGACTTAGTTTGGTCCGGTGGAGAGATTACCGATATTGACTGGACTCCCGAAACAAATAAAGTCTGGATTAAAATGTCAGCAACCAAGACCGAAATTAATGGGGATGGTATCGACAGTACCGATATTACTCTGGAAGTCTGGAAAGCTGATTTATCTGGCATAGCTAACAATGTAAATGTTACGGCTGATTTGCCAATTAAAACTCCCGATGGGAACCGATGGGTAAAGGCTACTGTAACCAATGGTACGCTGACCAAAACATTCAAGACGCAAAAGTCTGGAACGTGGGCTTTCCCTGGGAAAAGGAAGCGGTTTGAATCACCCTCCGGACAGAAAGCCAGGGTATTCAATATCATATTAATTGAAGTTGATGAAACAGGAGTATTTGATTAAGTGGCAGATTTAATTAAAAGTGTTCAAGAGATTGTAATAACAATCGCAGCTACTAATGCCAGTAACACCGGCTCTTGTACTGCTGTTGACCAATCCAAAACATTTTTAATTGTAAACCAAAGATGCGACAGTGTATCATCTCCCGAAGACACACATATATTCGCACAATTTCTTTCTGACACATCTATTCAGGTTGAGCGAAGTCAGGGTGCTGGGGCTCCAGATGCTAATACTGTTTCTGTTAAGGTCGTAGAATATACCTCCGCTTCAGACCTGACAGTTGATGCTTATGACAGGAATACCACAAACGCTGGCGATACCCAGACGATAGCTTCTACTGTTGTGGCTGATACCTGGATAGAGATGGAATGGGAGAATAATGGAACAGCCTACTCTGCGGATGATGGCTGTTTCCCAGAACTTAATTCGACTACCCAAATTACTTTTCAGAAAGACACAGGAAACTTTGACCAGGCTACAGTTTTTGTAATCGAATCCCCAAACCAAACAGTTGAACAAGTTTCCGCATCAGCACAAACAGCAGACACTACAAATATCACAGTGGCATCTGTAACCCTGTCAAGAGCTTTTGCTTGCTGTTATGATAGGGGACTTCCCTCTGGTGATTTTGATGATTGTGCTACATCTGAATTAACTACACAGACCAATCTTCAGCTTGCCAGGAACGCTGCTGCATCCGGTGGCTCCATGAATTATGATGCTTATATCATTGAGTTACCAAGTAACTTTGATGTACAGCATGACTTTGGAGATATAACCGGCGCTAATGATTCTGTAGGAATAACATTCACAGCAGTTGACGATACCAGTAAAGCATTTCCGTTTGTAGGAAATGCCAATCATGGTTCTTTCGGAAGTACAGATGAGAGTAGTGATGACTGCGGTGAGAATATGTTCACCACAGCTCTTGAATCCAGTACCTCAGTAAGAATCAGGGTAGATAGCACGAGTACAGTTGATGATTGCCGTGGGGCAATATTTTTA
>CALNYY010000080.1:0-10982 GCA_942490835.1 uncultured Saprospiraceae bacterium | reverse complement strand
AAGATTTTAAGGACATTTTTGGGAACGGAGGAAGATATGGAGAATGACAAAGACTAAACGAACAAAGACTAAACGAACCAATTCTAGGGTGTACTTCACCAAAGAAACTCAACAGGCCATCGTTGATTACAACAATTCTGACGATTTGGCCGAAAGAGAAATAATTTACCGAGAGGGAATTGAATATCCGCTGGACAAACTGGCCGAAAATATCATTAATCGGTTCAAATTTCCCTATATGGACAGTTCGTTTACCGACGTAAAGCACCAAAGTTGTATCTTTTCTAGCTCTCAACCTTCACAAATATTCAGAGGATAAGGGTAAGGCATTTTCGTACTTTTCGGTCATTGCCAAAAACTACCTTATTCTGAATAACAACAACCGATACAAGCAGGAAAAGCGATCTATATACTTTTCAGATGCGGCTAATGGTCAGTCTCCAATGGAGGAAATACTGATTATTGAGAATGATGTAGAGGAAGCAAAAAAGGATATGAAAGAATTTACTGCATTAATGTTGGATTTTTGGGAACATAACCTTACTCGGATTTTCAAGAAAGATCGGGATATTCAGATTGCCGACGCCATTTTAGAGTTATTTCGCCGGGCCGAGAACATTGAAAACTTTAACAAAAAAGCATTGTATCTGATGATTCGTGAAATGACCGGCTTTAAAACCAGCCATATTACAAAGGTCGTAAACAAGATGTCAGACTATATGATGGAGCATTTGCGAGAGTATAGAGATTCGGGGATGATAGTGGACGAAACGGAGTTTTTCGCTTACAAATAGAAATAGATTGAAAAGTATTGAAAAATGACGCCCTTCCCGGCGTCATTTTTTTATGCTTATCTACTTATGTTTATGGAGGTTTAGAAAATATGAACGATAATCCAGAAGTATTTGACGGGAAACTTTTCAAAGATTTGTTGAAAGACATCTACGTTAATTCCAAGTCAAAGAAAAAGCGAATTCACACTTTGATGGATTCAATTATTCCGTACATTGACAGTGCTTCAGCGGCCGCAGTGGTCGTTCCGGTGATTAAGGAATTATTAGTTGTCGAAATCCAAAATGACGAACATTTGGTTAAGATCGCAACCATTTTTCAACGAATCATAACATCACAGATGAAAGAGGGTGGCGGACATGGACAGTCATCTCTCCTGTCGGACGCTGAAAAGAAAAGATTGTTGGAAGAGGCTCACGATGAACTGGCCGCTGCATTTGAAGAGTCGGCAAGGGTAGATGAATTGGAAGATATTGTTGAGGAATTGTCTCGGCCAGATGAGGACAACATAGAGTAATGCGCAAACGGTATAGCAATAATACGTTTCGGCACACGCCCCAAAACCCATTCCATTCCGGCGGCCAGGTGGGGTCAACGTACTTTGAATCTCATCAATTTGAGGAAGCAGTTGTAGTGGATGTGATTACAAATGATGAGCATCCACTGTACGATGAACTTGGATATGCAGTTGGTGCGGTTAAGTTTCGGTTTTTGGGAAGTGACGTATATACCGCAGATGACAAATTGGATTGGGCATTTCCAATGCTGTCAAATATTACAGATTATCCACTAATCAATGAAATAATTTTGGTTCTTCCGATCCTCAATCGCCATTACTATACCAACCGAATTAATACACGAAACAAAATCACGACTCAGGCACTCTATGGAGTTGAACGCATTCATGGAGAGCAAGATAGTGAGCAGGATACCGTTCGGAAGTATGATGCAAGTGCCACCGGTGGTGCTCCCATTGTCGATGATCCCCAATCATCGGATACCAAATTAGGACGAACTTTTGAGGAAAAGGAGAACACGTATCGCCTCCGAGCGCAAGAGGGCGATATTATTTTTGAAGGTCGAAGTGGCCATTCCATTCGCCTTGGTGCCAATGTGGCGAACGACCACGCCCCCACCCTTATACTTCGTGCGGGGCAAGATCCTGTAGTGGAGCCTGAAAATGGCAGTATATATGGACTGATTCAAGAGGATTTGAATAAAGACTTGTCCTCAATTTGGATGGTCACGGACCAGATCATATCACTTGATTTTGCGACAATTGATAGCGATACCCATTTCATTTCTATGGAAGATAAGCCCAGTACGTTAGACGGTAATCAGATTGCAATCAACTCGGATCGTGTTTTGCTAAACAGCAAGAGAGATCGGATTTTCATAACCAGTTTCCTGGGAACTCACCTTGGAACATTGCAGGACTTCACGGTTGATGTGGAGAAGAACTACAAAAGTTATGTGAAAATCAATCGTGAATTGACGATAAAACAGGATTACGTCATAACTATAACTCGGGATTACTTATTAGATGTAGAGCAGAACCAAATATCAATTGTTGGCGGACAGACTAACCACGATACGGTTGGGACTCATTCAATCCGATCAGATAAATTCTATCTAGGATCAGTTTCGGATGAGAGCGAACCATTGGTGTTGGGCGAAGCATTACGATTATTGTTGTTGGAATTTGTGGATGCGCATTTGAATAATGCGACAGCCCATACACTTCCAACAATAGGAATTGGTCCGTTGTCGCCAAGCACGATTACGGCACTTAGGAAAGTACGAAATCAGTTAGAAACCATTAAGGATGCACCATTTGAAAGCAAAAATGCCTTCCACCCGCCTCAGGATGGATGGGAAACACCAATAAAGAATGAGGATGAATGATGACAAAAAAAGAACTCAAATCAATGATACGGGAAGTGGCACGTGAAGAAGTATATCAAGTTCTTCCTGAATTATTGAAAGAGGCAGTTACAGAAACGTTGACTGAAATAATGAGTGGGCAGCCCAAACAACGGCGCCGGCCGAACCCCCAAAAAACCAAAAATGGCGCACCAAATATGCGTACTATGCTGGAACAAATTGGATATAATGAATATGGGCTGCAGGAAGATCATAACAATGATGAGACTTATTATTTCGATAGTGGAGATAGAGCGGCCATTGCCCAACATGCTGGAAGTCCCGGCTCCTATGTCTACCGGACTGAGAAGGCATGAAACGAGTATGGGGCAGGGCGGATATTCCTCTGTAGATCCCGATTTAGTTGAGGCGGGAGTGGCGCCGGCACCACAGGCGGCCGGCGAACCCATTCCTGATTTTCTTGCCAATGCTATTAGTAAGGCAAAGGATATTGTGGATCGAACAAGTGAGATGGAAAACTATCGACCTGGAAAGAAATAATGGCAGATCAAGGGATTGGAATAACATTACCGATTCATAGAGGAAAGACGGGCTATTTTGAGCAGTCTTTCGATATTTTAACACAGGTTAAATCCAATCTGATTAATTTGCTATTGACGAAAAAGGGCGAACGAGTTTTTCAGCCGTTGTTTGGTTCCAATCTCCAAGAATTGATTTTCGAGCAGATGGATGATGATTATAAGGCAAGAGTGGAATCGGCCATTCGCCGTGATGTGGCAACGTGGATGCCATATTTAACGGTTCGGACGATTGTGATTACAGAGGATCATGATCGAAATCGGACTTACATTGAAGTAACATTTAATTTGAATACTAATGCATCTGTCACGGACAGCATAGTATTAGAGTTTTAATAGGAGAATCCCGTGGCTAATGGAGACACCATTCCAACATTGACCAAGAGCTTTGCTCCGAAGGTTAAGGAAATCAAGTATCTGAATAAGACTTTTCCCGAATTTCGGCAAAGTTTGATCGATTTTGCAAAGGTTTATTTCCCAAGCACATATACAGATTTCAATGAAACTTCTCCGGGCATGATGTTTATCGAAATGGCATCATATGTGGGCGATGTAATGAGTTATTACATCGATGCGCAATTCCGAGAGAATCTATTGACGCATGCGGAAGAACAAGAGAACATCATTCATATTGCTCAAGCATTTGGATTCCGTCCCAAGCCTGCAACTGCGGCTCGCACGAAGGCGGATTTCTTTCAATTGGTTCCGGCATTAGGAGTCGCAGACGGGTTTCAGCCGGATGAACGATATTACTTGAAGATTGCTCCTAACGGAACATTTCAACGCTCGGAAGCATTTGGAAGTGTCAATTTTAGAAATGTAGGTGAGATTGATTTTTCTGATGTAACCGACCGATCCATTACGGTTTATTCCGTTGACGGAAGCAGCAATCCCCTCACATATTTGGTTCGCAAGAAAGCATTGGTCGAATCTGGCGATATTAAAACCATAGAAGTTACTTTTGGAGATCCTGAGAAGTTTTCCAAGTGGACCATTTCAGATAAAAATGCACTTGGAATTGTGCGAATCACAGATTCCAATGGAAATAGGTGGGATGAGGTTGATTATTTGGCGCAGGATTTGGTCATTGATGGGCGAGTAAACGCAACACCGAACACGGCACAGGGATATAGCATGCCGCCACAAAAGGTGTTGAAATTCAAAAAACAACCCCGCCGGTATATCACCCGTTATAGTGAAGATTTTGAACTGGAGATTTTCTTCGGATCGGGGGTCCTTAGTGATAACAATGAGTTAATCACATTGGATACATCAAAGATTGCCAGTTCGGAATTCTCAAGTCAAGCATCTTCACCTCTAGACCCTGTTGATTTTCTACTGTCCAGTACCTTTGGCCTTGCGCCGTCCAATACCACATTAACGATTACCTATGTGGTTGGGGGTGGCATTGAATCGAATGTACCTGCGAACACCATTAACAAGATTTTACAAGTTAGTGTGGTCAATGATAGGGACGTATTTACTGATGCTGAGCGGTTGCTGTTTGATGATATCGCCCGATCACTTGCTGTAAATAACGCTGAGCCAGCAACAGGAGGCAAGGGAGAGGACACAGTAGAGGAAATTCGCCAACAAACATTGGCGTACTTCAATTCACAGAATCGATTGGTCACGCCGGCGGACTATACGGTACGTTGTTACTCAATGCAACCTTTATATGGCGGGATTGCAAAAGCATTTGTCATACAAGATGACCAACTTCGGGGCGTTGACCAGTCAAGAATTGAAGATGTACAGACTACAGCAGGATTGCCGTCCGTTGACGCACAAGATGAATTGGTCATTAATGAAGGCAATCCACGGCTGGTCAATGTTTATGTATTAGGATTTAATGATAACAAGAATCTCAAGCCATTGAATGACCAAACCAAGTTGAATCTCAAGCGATACCTTGAGCAGTACAAAATGATTACAGATCAGATTAATATCATTGATGCGTTTGTTGTGAATATTGGTATATCTTTCAAAATTTCGGTATTCAAGAATTACAATGTAAATGACGTACTTGCACAGTCAATCGATGCGGTGAAGCAATTCTTTAGTGTAGATCGTTGGGACATTAATCAGCCGATTATTCTTAATGACTTGAGACTTCAAATCGCCTCTGTTGAGGGAGTGCAGAGTGTGATAGAATTAAATGTGAATAACAAATATGCATTCAAGGATGGGGGGGATTATGAAAATTATCGGTATGATATTGAGGGTAATGCACTAGATGTTGAGGCTGGCATTGTGTATCCATCACTTGATCCGATGATTTTTGAGGTTCGCTTTCCTGATACGGACATCATCGGACAGGCGGTGCAATAATGGCTAGAAAATATTTACCGATATTACAGGGGGCTTCTCTGTATGAATGGTTTCCAGATCGGAACACCGGCTTTGATGAAATCATTGAAATAGGAAAGCAGCAGTCTGGACAGAAAATTGTTCGTGGATTATTGCAATTGAATATTTCGCAACTGAGTGAATCATTTGCAACAGGCGAAATCGATCCCAGTGCAACTCTTTATTTGAATTTGAGAATTGCACACGCAAAAGACTTCCAGGGAACTCAATATCTTGAATTTCACCCCGTCAGCCGTTCATGGGATGAGGGAACAGGATACTATGCCCAAGAATGGAAAAATCCTCAAGATGGGGCAACGTGGCAAACGGCTACGTTAACAAATGTCACATGGTCTGCCGCAGGCGGTGATTTTATTTCTGGATCGGACTCATTGTTGCATGAATTTGCCCCAAATGTGTGGCCCCCCAACGATGTACGGCTGAATATTACGCAACAAATTGGCAAATGGATATCAGGAACGTTGGCCGACACCGGACTGCTCATTAAGTTACCTAATACGGATGAAAGCAGTAGTTTGGTTGAGGCTAATGTTAAGTTCTTTAGCCGACAAACACATACGATTTTCCCACCCATCATTGAGGCGGTGTGGAATACGCAAGTTATGAATACAGATGGATCGGGACTCTCTGTTGCGCCTGATGAATATTCAGTATTTATCAAGAATTTGAAGCCGGCATATAGTTCTGGATCGGTCTGCCGTTTACGAATTGGAATCCGACCAACTAACGTGATAAAGTCGTTTTCGGATAGATTTAAGTATGGAAATCAGTATTTCTTTCCTAGTGAATCATTCATTGGAATTCGGGATGAGTCAACTAGAGAAATGGTGATTCCGTTTGATGTTGGGTCCCGGATCAATGCGGATACAACGGGCAGTTATTATGATTTGAGGGTGGAAAATATGTACTTACATCGCACATATAGGATTTTTGTGAAAACACAAAAGCCGTGGGGCGATGAAATCATTGACACAGGGAATAATTTCCAGGTAAAGTAATATGGCACAAAGATTTGAAATTATTGATGGTGAAATAGTCATTCGGTCGGACAATCCAATTCCACCGAACACGGAACCTCCTGTGTTGCCTAGAGATATTACTACGGTAGACAATTTTCTAGAGGGCGAAGAACGAGACACTATCACGTTTTCACTGGACGAAAGACTACGGGATCGTGCCATTGCAGAATTAGTAGAACGTGGGGATGGTGCCAACCCGAACGAGATTGATAATAGAGACCTGGGAAATAACATTTTGGTGGATTTGCAATCGGACGGAAAGGCCTACATTACAGCAATTATGCGCTCACCGGTTTATCGACCTACCGTTGTCAATGAAATTATTGACCAAAAATTCACGGAATTCGTTTAATGCCAAATCAAGATAACTATCCTGACAAATTGACAAGTTTTCAAGATATTCGTCCATCTAGGATCGAACAGAAAGACTTGGATATTATTCAAGAAACCAATCTTGATGGAAGCCCTAGGCAATCCAATGTCGTATTTGGTATCACGAATCGGGATGTTGTGGAGCTTTATGTATATGATGATCTTAATCAAATCGTGGCACACACAAACATTCGGCCGACTGATGATGCATTACGACTGATTGCATTTGCATCGAACCAGGTTGATCCGGTGGGCGTCGGCCAGGATTTGACGCCCGATTTCTTACAGATGGATTTGGTAGAGGTACTGAATCGGTTGGAATTGTCGCCGAGCAGATATGCGGTCACTCTCAATTATTTCCGAGATGAAGTAGGAAAAGAATACGAATGGGATAATTTAGAGGAAGAAAAAGATAATAGAGGACTCCAAATTCTGGATGGCCGGTTGTATAGATCGGGATCAGTTTCCGGCACAGGTGAAGAGGCGACATTGACTGAGGGCGCAACTCCTGTTTCTAGATTGCGTGGCAACCGATTATTCATTTCAGATATTTCGCCATCACGAACGGAATTGCGTCTTAAGGCAGTAGATGAATCATATGAGTTGACCAATCAAATTCGTGAATTTGTTGAACCATCACTTCCAAAATTTGTGGCACAGGCAGTTGTGGACCAGACATTGGGGGTCAGGATTCAAGATGCAACATTGGAGTTGTATGGTATTCCGAAAAATTCAATACAAGAATTTGAAACCATTACCTTTACTAAAGTTGAGAGCAATATTTTCAATTCTCCTGCACAACTTGAGATGCCTGATAATTATAAGATTGTAAACCGACTCACCGAGGCGAATTTACATAATGAGTTTTTTATCGCATATCAAGAGGTAATATTTTTAGCGAGAGACAAGATTATAGAAGTTTTGGCAGAAAATAGTAGTGACATACAAGTTCAAGAAAATGAATTAATTGAGTATGTTCGGACGGGGGTTCACCGGGCAATCATAGAGGCAGTTGGAACGGGGGTCGTTGATCTTCGATTGGGAATATACGATTCTGATTATCATCAAATTACATCGGTAACAACGGAGCAGGAGTTATAACAAATGGCAGATCAATATATTCCAGATAGAGATGGCCAGGATGAGCCAATAAGTTATGATCCAGATGGCAATCCAATTTTTCCGCCGCCGAATAATGATGGTACTACGGGCGCTACCGGGGGTACTGGTGGTGTTGGTGACAGCCCCAATAGTGGGAACCCCACTACAGGAATTGACGATGATCCGCCCACACGACCGCCGCCAATTGATGATCCAATTGACGATCCTGAAACTCCTGATGATCCGGTCGAGCCTCCTGAGATCCCAACTGGTCAATATCTTCGTACTCGTTACGATTCACTAGATTTTTCGGGGTCCCCAAAAACATCTCTTGGCGGGAAATTTCCGGCGTATGCAATTGTTCCAAGCGTGAACTTGCGAGCCTTTGGCGAACAACGGGTTTCGTACCGTTGGCGTGGATATTTCAATTTGGAAGGTGGAATTTATACGTTTCAATTGAGAGGTAATGGGGGATATAGGGTTACTGTTGGATCGACTGTTATTTTTAGTAAGACGTTGCCTGTATCTACTGCGCCAGAAGTTATCACTATCAACAAAGAACTTCCGTCAGGTAGGCAATTAGTCAGTATAGAGTGGAGTTTTTATAATGGGGGTGGTCAGACCGATGTAGCTCAAATATATTTTGATTTCACAAAAATATCAGAAAATAGTTGGGTAAATTGTCTTACTGGAGAACGAACCGACGGCGCACCGCCTGAGGGATGGGGTCTATCCCGGGCGGGGTGTTGGAAACCACCCGCAGATGATGATGGGGAATTGCCCGATGTCGTTCAAGTTATACAAATTTTGCCCGATCCTGCACAGGGAATTGATCGAACTTATATTTCCAACTCAGGACAAGCATTACAAATCCACCGTCTTTTGTTTTTCAATCGATCTACCAATATGACGGTGGCCGTTGATTTGGCAGGACCACAAATGACATGGTTTAGTCTAAAGGATAGTTCATCGGAGATAAGTGGATTCTCATTGCAGCCGCAAGAGCAAAAATTCATTGATGTCAGATTTAAGACGGCTGTTTTGGATACATTAGATGAGGGATTGAATGCATCTGGCATATATGTGAATTTGAGCGTAACAAATGTTACGGTCGATCCAGACAATCCAACGCAACCGCCGGTGACGCCGCCATATGTTGAATTCCCGGATGGTGGGGGAGCAACTGGCGATCCTCAGTTGCCGAATAATGACTATCCGCCGCCGACAAGCGATCCGCCTCCGCCTCCGCCGCCGACAAGCGATCCGCCTCCGCCTCCGCCGCCGGATGATCCGGTTAGCACATGGTGCGATGGATCAGTAACGCCGTCAGTTACTCGTTATGGATCGCCGCCGTCTGATTGGCTACTTCGTAGTGATGGGTGTTACATTCCGCCGATAATTGTTGATCCGCCGCCGGAAGAAAAGGTAATTGAGGTAAGCGCAACTGCTGTAGAATTGACCCCAACCGTTAGTGCGGATGGGACCATATATTCAAAGGCACGACTTAATACTGTAATTGTTGGGGAAGATCCTGCAAACTTTAGTTATGAATGGGATTTCGATAGTGTTGGGGTAGGTGTTGGGATTGGAAATACAACGGCACAGTCACCAACAGTCAGTTGGAAGATGACTGATAGAGATCTCTTATATTTGCGTGGAAAGGGCCTGACGGGCCGACTTGTTAAAGTTACTGCTCGACTCAATGGAACAAATAGAGTATTTTATGCTACTAGAAATGTGTCACTTAAAAAGGCTGCTACGATTACCACATCAACATCAGATCCAGAGCCGCCGGTGTCCGACATCGAAGATCCGCCATTAACAAATCCACGTTTGTTGCCGGATAAAAATGCAGATGATACCCCGGTATTTAACATTACAAAAACTACTGAGATTATTGAATGACCAGTATTGTTGCACCAATTGGACCGATTGATATTACCCCACCGGGAGCCGGCGGCGGCGATCCTACGGTAGACACGCCTTATGTACCGTTTACGGTGCCTGTGGGGGATGATGGGTATGTCCCAACAGAATTGGTTACACCGTTTGTAGACCCGTTTCAGCATACATTTAGAGCGTCATCAGTTGCAGATATGTTTCGTATCATTCCTGATATGGGATTGTATTGGAATGATCTTGAGGTTGACGGAGATACAGGAATCGCTTCGTTCAAATTTGATATTGGAGTTGCATCAAAGATTTGTCCATTATATGTGACATTTCAAAACCGCACAGTCAGTCATAATTTGTGGATTCAATTGGAATTGCCTTCGTATCTTAAACAGGATCCAGGACCTCCGGGTCGTAATAATGACATTGGTAACCAATTTATTGTACCGTATCGTGGAAATACCCACACTCCGCCTGTTTCAATTCGACCGGGAATTACCAGAGCAGGATCGTATGGAACAGACACGGACAGATTTACGCCCAATACATTGACAATTATCGGAAGTTTGCCGACAGTTGAATGGAGAGATACAGGAACGGGCACAGGAGACCAGCCGGTACCTGCTGGACATTGGACTGGAACGGGCAATGGAATTATCAATATAAAGTTGGTTTTTGACGATGCCAAGGCCAATCTCTTAATGCCTGGCAATCTATTGGATGAAATCATCGTCAAGGTTACACCGATGTATGTATACAGTCCTGTGTATGTGGACAAATATGCAGCGAAGCCTAATGATTTGAATACCTTGATTGTGTGTAAGTTTGATGAGCCGCCGCCTGATGTGCCCCGTGATGATGACAAGCCAAATGATCCAGATGATCCAACGTGTGAGCCGGAACCAATTATTGAATACGTTGAAATCGAAAAAGAAGTATTTCTGGATGATGAAAAGTAAAGGTGGTGGAATGG
>CALNYY010000079.1:0-575207 GCA_942490835.1 uncultured Saprospiraceae bacterium | reverse complement strand
GGAAAAAGCATACAACGAAAGGCCTGATGATTTAGAAGCTCAGTTGTTTCATGCCTTGACTATTCTGGCAACGGTATCTCCGGCTGACAAAACTTATCAAGGACAAAAAAAAGCGGGAGCATTGGCCGAACAAGCATTGGAAGTAATTCCTGACCACCCTGGTGGGTTTCATTACGCCATTCATGCTTATGATTTTCCTCCTCTGGCCGATAAAGCAATTCGAGTAGCCACCAATTACAGCAAAATAGCTCCGGAAATCCCGCATGCACTTCACATGCCTACACATATTTTTACCCGTTTGGGCATTTGGGATGAATGTATAGAAATGAATATGCGCTCAGCAAAAGCAGCCTGGAACCAGCCTGCTGGCGACAATATTTCGTTACACTACCTGCATGCTTTAGATTATCTGGTTTATGCCCATTTACAAAAAGCCGAAGAAAGTAAAGCCAAGAGTATTGCTGAAAAAATCGAGAAAATAGAAGGCAGTTTTCAGGTGCATGCAGGAAGTGCTTATGCATTGGCTGCTATTCCTGCCAGACTTACTCTCGAGAACAAACTTTGGAAAGAAGCAAGTGAAATCGACGTCATGCACAGAGATAATTTTCCGTGGGAAAAATTCCCTCAATTTGAAGCTTTGGTTCATTTTGCCAAAGGTATAGGTGCAGGACGCAGCAATAATGTAGCAATAGCAAATCAGGCTGCTCAAAAATTAGGCGGATTAATGGAAGCACTTGGCAATACTCCTTCAACGGCCTATTGGTACAATCAAATAGATATTCAAAAAATGGCAGTAGAAGCATTTGCGAAATATGCTGAGGGAAATAAAGAAGAAGCCCTGTCTATCATGCAAGTAGCTGCTGAAAAGGAAAGCGAAACTGAAAAGAACCCTATCACTCCAGGCGAAATTATACAAGTACGAGAGCTGCTGGGAGATTTATTGTTGGAGATGAATAAACCTGCCGAAGCGCTAATTGCATATCAACAAGCACTTGAGCACAGCCCCAATAAATTCAACACCCTTTATGGTGCTGGAAAAGCAGCGAAATTAGCTGGAGATGTGGAACAAGCGAAGGTTTATTTCGAACAAGTAATGGAACTAAAAGGAAAAGATGCCAGCAATAGGAAGCAACTAGCTGAAGCATCGAAAAACATATAATATTGTTGGAAACATAGAGTTTGTCAAAGTAATAGAAATTTTAAGGAAGATGAACCTTCAACAGGTTCATCTTCTATTATTTAGATTGAGATCGTTGAAGAATCGGAAATCAGTTTTAATATGCTCATCACACAGGAATTATTGTTGTTTTCTTCCGTGCAGATAAAGAAAACAGCGTTTCGACTTTCCCGATATTTGGAACTGCAGAAAGTTTTTCCAGCACAAAATAATTATACTTTTCAATGTCTTCTACCAATACCCGAATCATAAAATCAGATGCCCCCGTCACATAATGGCATTCCAAAACTTCTGGGAAACTGATCACCTTCTCAACAAAAGCTTCTACTTCCACTTTTGAGTGCTCTTTAATAGAAATATTCGCAAATGCCGTCAATTTCTTTCCCAGTTTCTCTGGGTTCAGGACTGCGCTGTAATGATCGATAATGCCATTCTTTTCCAACTTTTTTATCCGCTCAAAAACAGGTGTTGTAGAGAGGTTTAGCCTATCTGACATTTCCTTAATTGTCATTCGGCCATCTTGCTGTAACAGTTGTAATATTTTCAGATCGGTTGTATCTATTTTTATCATGTCATTGATCACTTAAGTTGCAACATAAAATTTCAGGAAAAAACATAGTTTCGGTAAATGATTTTAAAAAAAATGCACATCTACAATACAAAACAATAAAAAGAGCCACTATTAGAATATTTTTCCAAAAAAAACCAAATGCTATAGCCATTCATTTGATTTCTATAATTATTCACAAATAAATAGAATAATATTCTAAATAATGCATTTTCAAAGAAGATACCGCTTTAAATTGCGAACTTTATAGCGAAATAACAGCAACAAAACACTTCAGTCCTAACCAAATTAATTTTCCATTCCACCAATGGTCGCATCCAAAAATAAGCTCAGTAAAAAGATACTGAAAGAAGCATTTCGATTCATGTGTACTGCCAAAACCATGACGGAGCAGTATGAAGCAAATTTTAAACTAGTTTCAAGGTACGTACACGCTACATCTCGTGGCCACGAAGCGATTCAGTTAGCCGTAGCCATGCAATTGCTGCCTCAGGATTATGCTTACCCCTATTATCGCGACGATGCCGTGCTGCTTGGCATAGGCATGCAGCCATTCGACCTCATGCTTCAACTCTTGGCCAAACGGGACGATCCATTTTCAGGTGGCCGTACTTATTATTCTCACCCAAGCTTGCGGGATGCTGACAAGCCGAAAATCCCGCATCAATCCTCCGCTACTGGCATGCAAGCGATTCCTGCTACTGGAGCAGCCATGGGCATGCAGTACAAAGAGAAGCTTGGTATCGGTGAAGATTTTGGCAAGGATAAACCAATTGTCGTATGCTCCTTGGGTGATGCTTCCGTGACAGAAGGAGAAATAGCTGAGGCTTTCCAGATGGCAGCTCTCAAACAATTGCCCATTCTCTTCTTAGTGCAAGACAACGGTTGGGATATTTCCGCAAATGCAGAAGAAACCAGAGCACAAAATGCTGCTGAATACGCCAAAGGATTTCATGGGCTGGAAGCTATCAGTATTGAGGGAAATGACTTCATTGAATCGTATAACGCTTTGCAAAAGGTGATAAAAACCATGCGCAAAGAAAGGCGACCATTTCTTGTTCATGCCACTGTCCCATTGCTCAACCATCATACTTCGGGCGTTCGCATGGAGTGGTATCGGGATGACCTGGAAGAAGCCCGATCGAACGACCCTTACCCTATCCTTCGAGGGCAGTTATTGGATGCTGGTTTTTCAGAAAAAGAATTTTCAGAAATAGAGGCAGCAGCGCTTGAAACCGTTTCAATAGACCTCAAAAAAGCTATCGAATCAGAAGACCCAAAGCCGGAAGATTTATTTACCCATGATTATGCCCCAACCCCCATTCTTGAAGAAAGCGGAGCACGCAGTCCAGAACGTGATGAAGAAACTGTGATGGTGGATTGTGCCTTGCATGCAATAGAAGAGTTGATGCGTGAAAATACTGAGTGTTTACTCTATGGCCAAGATGTGGGTGCGAGGCTCGGAGGTGTTTTTAGGGAAGCGGCCACGCTTGCCCAGAAATTTGGTGACGACCGAGTATTTAACACGCCAATTCAGGAAGCATTTATCGTGGGTTCTACAGCTGGGATGTCTGCGGTTGGTTTAAAACCTATCGTAGAGGTGCAATTTGCAGATTATATCTGGCCGGGACTGAATCAACTTTTTACTGAAGTTAGCCGCTCTTGTTATTTAAGTAATGGAAAATGGCCGGTCAGTATGATCTTGCGTGTTCCCATTGGGGCATACGGAAGCGGTGGGCCATATCATTCATCCAGCGTTGAATCAGTGGTCACCAATATCCGGGGCGTTAAAATCGCATATCCCAGTAATGGTGCTGATCTCAAAGGGCTTATAAAAGCTGCATACCATGATCCTAATCCAGTTGTGATTTTTGAACACAAAGGATTGTATTGGTCTAAAGTGCCAGGCACGAAAACAGCTCGGGTTAAAGAGCCAGCTGAAGACTATATTTTGCCATTCGGCAAGGCCAGGATCGTAAAATCAGTAGAAGAATCTATTGCGGAAAAAGAAAATACACTTTCCATCATCACCTATGGTATGGGGGTTCACTGGGCATTGAATGCTGTAGAGCCATTCGGAGACAAAATCGAAATCATCGATCTTCGAACGCTCTACCCACTCGACGAGCAAGCCATTTTTGATTCCGTTGAGAAAACAAACCGCTGCCTCGTGCTCACTGAAGAGCCAACGGGCAATTCATTTGCCCGAAGCCTTTCTGGCCTGATTCAGGAAATCTGCTTCGAGAGCCTCGATGCTCCGGTTATGACAATGGGAGCAGAAAACATGCCTGCCATTCCGCTTAATAGCACGCTGGAACAAACGATGCTACCCTCAGCTGAAAAGGTGCAACGCAAGCTGGAAGAGCTGCTGGCCTATTAGCGGTAGCCAAGAATAGAGCAATGAATTTGTGCAAATTGTAATACACACGAGACAGTCAAGCAGTCTGTATCATTCTCACAGAATTCGTACCTTGTCACATGCGCGAGCAACTCGTTCGTGTTCAATTCAATCGATTAGCATGATTCGAGCCTTACCCATATTTTTTCTTGCGTTCTTCATCATGACAAATACAAATTGTTCGGCCCAAGCAGAAGAGGTGATGAGTGTCACAACCGGCCCTAAAAAGGGTACTTTGTTTATAGTTGGAGGAGGAAGGTTGTCCGATGAATTGCTTCAAAAATTTATCGAATTGGCTGGTGGAAAGGATAGTCCCATTGTCGTCATTCCAACCGCTATTGGAAGAGAATATTACGACAGTTCATATGGTGATTTTCTTAGAGATAGAGGGGCTACTGATGTTACGGTGCTGCATACATCCAACCCTGAAGTTGCAAATTCAGATGAGTTTATTGCTCCACTAAAAAAAGCAAAAGCAGTTTGGTTTACAGGCGGGCGACAATGGCGATTGGTAGATTCCTACAGCGGCACAAAAACTGAAAAGATGTTTTGGAGAATACTCGATCGTGGAGGCGTAATCGGCGGCTCTTCTGCTGGTGCAACCATTCAAGGTTCCTATCTGGCCCGTGGGGATACCAAAAACAATCAGATTATGATGGGCAACCACGAAGCAGGTTTTGGTTTCATAAAAAACATTGCCATTGACCAGCATGTACTTGCCAGAAACCGCCATTTCGACATGTTCGATATTTTAAAAAACAGGCCTGAGTTACTTGGTATCGGCATCGATGAAAATACAGCAATCATAGTTATTGGAAATCAGTTTGAAGTAATGGGGCATAGTTATGTCCTTGTTTACGACAATTCATTCTGGTCGAGAGAAGGCAGTAACTTGAAAAGTTTGCCAGAGAAAAACGTACAATTTTATTTTCTGAGACAAGGGGATAAATACGACATGCAGAAGAGGGAAGTTTTGGGTAATGATTAATGATTTATAGAGGGTTGAGTTGATTTCAAGGAACTTCAAAAACTAAAGGAACAATGAACTATAAACTAAGAACCAACCAATCATGAATAAAAGAGCATTTCTAAAAAACGTGGCAATAGCAGGGGCAAGCAGCGCTTCCATTTTTAAAAATTTAGATAAATGGGTGAGTCAAGTCGAACATTTACCCGCAGAAGAAGTAGCCAAAGATGAGGATTTCTGGGCCAACATAAGGAGTGGTTATCGCTTAAAACCAGATTATATCAATCTGGAAAATGGCTATTACTGCTTCACTCCACAGGAGACTTTGGAAAATTACATTCACCACTTGAGGGAAGTCAATTATCAGGGCTCTTATTATATGCGCACCGTGCAATGGGACAATAAATGGCGCATGCAGGAAAAGCTGGCCGAACTGGCAGGCTGTACCGCTGAAGAATTGATCATTACCCGCAACACAACTGAATCTCTCGACACTATTATTGGAGGTTTCCCCTGGAAAGCTGGAGACGAGGCTGTTATGGCGGAGCAAGATTATGGTGCCATGCTCAATATGTTCGATCAGGTAGCTCGGCGTTATGGTGTGGTAAACAAAAAAGTATCGGTTCCTCTCCATCCAAGTAGCGATGAAGAAATTGTTCAATTGTACGAACAGGCCATCACACCGAAAACCAAATTGCTGATGATCTGCCACATGATAAACATAACAGGGCACATTCTACCAGTTCGGAAAATATGTGATATGGCACATAACAAGGGAGTAGAAGTAATGGTAGACGGGGCACATGCATTTGCGCATCTTCATTTCAACATAAAAGATCTTGACTGTGATTATTACGGTACGAGTCTGCACAAATGGCTCAGTGTGCCACTTGGTGCGGGGATGCTTTATGTGAAGAAAGAGAAAATTTCAAAAATATGGCCACTACTTGCTGAATGGGGCAAAGACGACGATGATATTCTGCGGCTGAACCATACCGGCACCCATCCTGTGCATACCGATTTGGCGATAGGCAATGCGCTTGATTATCATTATCGCATTGGCCCAGAAAGGAAGGAAGCACGCCTCCGTTATTTGCAAAACTACTGGACAGATCAAGTTCGTGAATTACCTCACATTCTCCTCAATACGCCAGCTGAACGCCCCCGTTCATGCGGCATCGCCAACGTAGGGATTAAAGGCATGAAGCCCCACGACCTCGCTGATACGCTGATGAAGAAATTTAAGATTTGGACGGTAGCGATAGATGGAGCTGGTGTTCACGGTTGTCGCATCACACCAAATATTTACACCACCACGAAGGAATTGGATGCGTTTGTGGCAGCGCTGGTTGAGATGAAGTAAAAAGTAAAAAGGCAAAAGTATAAAGTGAGAAGAGTCCCAACTTTATACTTTTGCCTTTCTACTTTTTACTTATTGAAAGAAATTAAGCAATCAAAGCACTCTTCCCTACCCTCGGCACTGTTGCTTCTGGATGACTAAGGTGCTTCAAAATGATATAGTGCTTTTTCAGCGCTGTCCAGAAATTGGGATTTTCCTGATATTCGATCCCATAATCATCACAAGTCTTTTTCAGGATCTTGGTCAATGCAGGATAGTGTACATGGCAAACCTGCGGCAGAATGTGGTGTATCACGTGGATATTGATGCCGCCCATGAGCCAAGAACCAAGCCTGCTGTGACGGGAGAAATCTGCCGTTGTTTCGAGTACATGCAGTGCATAATTATTATCAATATTCCCATCTTCGTCAGGCAATGGATAGGTCGTGCCATCATAAACGTGGGTTACTTGGAATATCAACGCAAAGGTCAATCCAGGCAGCAGGTGCATAAAAATCCAAGCTCCAACAACGGTATACCAAGCATGTGAGACAAAGATCAATGGAAGAATCAATGTCAAACCATAGAAGATGGTTTTACCGATAAACAGGATGACAAATTCTTTGAAAGGATGCTTGATGTTTTTCTGGTTACCAATATGTGATTCTCCAAAAAACCATTTGAAATCCTTCATTGTCACCCATTGGAACATAGCCAATGCATACAACAAAAAAGTGTAATAATGCTGGTATTTGTGCCTTGGCAACCAGGGTTCGTCGGGTGTGAAACGGAACAATCCATGTGTCTCCAGCGTCACATCAATACCCTGAATATTTACATAACCATGATGGGCGCCGTGCATCCGGCGGAAAAGATATTGGTTGCCTCCCACGAAATCCATGCTGTAGCCGAGCATTTTATTCACCCATTTTTTGGAAGAATACGCATCGTGCGTGGAATCGTGCATGATATTGAAAGCAATAAAGATATGGATGAAGCCGAGCAGCAGATAAACCCCATAGAAAGCCAATGGACTTTCTAACGTATCTGACATGATCCATAGCCAAGTACCTACCCAGGTCACAACTGCAAAAACAGTCTTAAGGTACATTTCGGTATTGGCGTAAGGGCTGATATTATTTTCGGTAAAATAAGCATTCACCCTGCTCCTCAAATCCTTAATGAATTCCTCTTTGCGTGGGTTGCCTTTGAAGCGCACTCGCTTAGCGCTGGTCGTTGCTTTGATCATTTCTATGCGTAGTTATTTTGCTTGAAGCCGCAAATTTAGCTAATTCAGACCATGCCATTTAATTTTAGTTTGTCTTTTCAGCAAATAAGGTGGGGAAAGTGAGAAAAGTCATGGGGGGTAAGTGTGTCAAAATATCCACAATGAAGAAACCAATAGTATCTAATATTCAAAACAGGAAGATTATCTATTTTTGTTTCTACTATCTTGATTTCAAAAACGTAACGAATGACCAATCAACCTACTTTTTACACGGCTTCTGAAAAAGCACACCCAGCAGGCCTCGCTATCGCTTACTTGGCTGTGCTCATCATCACCTTTTTTACTGGATATTTTTATACATCATTTGTCACAATGATGCCTTTCATTTACATTAACTTTTTCATCACAATTGGATTCGGCTTTGGGGTAGGATTTTTAGTTAGGATGCTGGTTCGACCAACGCATAATCGATCAAAGAAAAGTCAAATGATCTTGGCACTTGTCGCAGGCCTGTTGGCTAATACTTTTCAATGGCTAACATTTATTTTATATGCATTAAGTGGTGACATGCCTTCATTATCTGCTTATTTTGAAAGCTTGAGTTTGCTGTTTATCCCCTTAAAAACACTTTCAGTTATCGGAGAGATCAATAAGGCTGGGCTATGGTCAATATTTGGTATTCCATTCAATGGATTTTTATTGGCAACTGTGTGGCTCATTGAATTTGCTTTAATCACGATCCTTCCAATTCTAACTCTACGGAGTGCAAAAGCATATCCCTATTCAGAGGCATTGGGGAAATGGTATGGAAAATTTACATTGAATAATGACTTTGAGGCTATCTCAGCTGTAAGCCAATTTACTGAAGATTTAATGACAGATGCTGTCGCAGCAATTGAAAAGTTAGCTCCAGGTAGTGGTTGGCGACACAGTAAAATCCATATTTATCATCTCGAAGGAGAGCAATTTCAATTCATCGATATTGAGAAAATAAATATTGAAGGGCGAGGTAAGGGCAAAAAAACAAGTACACTCCAAATAAACAATCTGCAACTTGAAAACAGGGTAGCAAAAGTAGTCATGGATAAATTCAAAAACACGAAAGAGCGATTCGATATTTTCTAACTACTTCCATAATCACCAAAAAATCCGCACTACCATATTCGGTGTCAACTTAAGTCCTCTTTTATCATTGGTAACTATAATCCATGGATTGTTCTTTGGAGTCTCAATGAAATACTCGCGGCTATAGACATTGTCTTGTTTATAAATATTGAACAAAGACAAACCTATCGTTCCTTTTAATTTTTCTGCAGTTTTACCAACCTTAAAATTATAAAGCACCGAAGCATTTAAGTGATGCTGCATCGACAAATAATGACCATTATAAGCATCGTAAACAGGAATGGCTCGGGGTGGTTCTCCCATTCCTGCCTGCTCCATCCTATAATCTTTCATAAAAGAATATGGAGCACCAGAATACAGATTGAAACCCAATGAAAATTCAAATGACTTTACATCCACTTGGCCTGCCCACTGAAAGGAATGGCGGATATCAAACGGTGCAGGAAAATCTGAATCAAAAAATTTGGGAAAATGGTATGTTGCACTACCCAGTGAATAGCTGATCCACGAGCGGAAATTTTTCCACCTTTTTTTCACCAATAAATCAAGCCCTTTTGAGGAAGACTCCCCTGATTCAGGCTTTCTGGTATCTACATCGAAACCAATAGCCAAAGAGGTTAAACCGTTTGTCATTTTTTGATAAGCTTGCAAATCAATGACCCAGCCATTTTTATTAAAGATTATTCCAGCCTGTAATTGAGTGGCATCCAAAACAGGAGCCTCATTATTCCCATTGAGCACCCAAACAGGCGTACTAAACCCTAAATTATCGCCTTTAAATTCAACTAACTGACTAATGAACTGCCGGTATTTTCCTACATTAAAATTCAGATTAATATGCTCTGTCAAATTATACCAGGCTTTAAACCTTGGACTCAAATAATATTTATTTTTTAGCTGAAACCAACTCAACCGAGCGCCAGCGTCAATTCCAAATTTATTTTTTTCGGAACTTTTAAATTCTCCAAAAAACGCATGTACTCCAGAATCATAACTTTCCTTTTGATCCTCTAAAATTCCGATACCTTCTTTTGCATGTAGAATCCTATAATCCACATCGTAATTCGTAAATTGATAACCGAAATTTAAACTATGGTGGCTTTGTATTTTATATTCATTCGAAAATAAAATTTGCGATTCTATTACCTTATTATTCTTTTGTCCATTTCGGTCTGGTTGCTGCCCCATTCCAAATGAATGAATATCATAAACATAATCATAATCGTATTTGGAAAATGAAGTCAGAATTTTCGTGGAATAATTTCGAGACCAATTGCGCTCCCAAGTTGCGCTCCCACCATTGCTGATTAAATCTAATTTATCGGTTTGTTCTTGTTTTTTAAGTGGATCAATAATTAAATCGTCAAAATTATTATCATTGAAAAAATAAGATACATTCAGGTTATCTTTCTCTGAAAGGTTAAATATTAATTTCCCATGCCCTTCCCAAAATCTAAAATCATCCTTTATTTCAAAATTGGTTGGGATATTGTTGAAATCAAATCCAACTTGCAACAAACTTTGTTGATTCCGAAGCGCAATATTATTGAAGGTAGGAGAGCGCCATAATTCAGAAATAGAACGTCGCACAGAAAAAACAGCGGTTGCTCTTTCGCCCAATCCTACAGCGCCATGTGCATACGCATTGACAAAATTTAATCCCGCACCGAATCTTGTACCCGTTGGTTCTTGTTCAGGCGACTCCAGTTCTATGACGCTCGAAATTCGCCCTCCATAGGAAGAACCAAATCCACCACGATAGACCTTCACTTTGTCAATAATATAAGGGTTGAATGCTGAAATCATCCCAAAAAAATGTGCAGCATGATAAATTGGAATGCCTTCCCATAAAATTAAATTTTGATCGGATGCGCCACCTCTCACATACAAGCCGGAAGCATCACCGTTTGGTGCATTTATGCCCGGCAAAAACTGTATGGTTGAAAAAACATCTGGATCGACTTGCCCGGGCAATGCGCCTATCCTGGAAGGCCGTAAAACAGTGGCAGAACCGTTTTCCGCTAAATCCACTCCATCCGTTAAGTAATCTTTGACGACAATGAAATCATCTTCAAAATTGAAATAACTAAGTAAAATAGTTGGGCAATCGCTTCCATTAAAATAGGATACAGGAATTCTTTTTTCTTCGTAACCGACATAACTGATCACAAGTGAATCGTTCTTATGTCGTTCACTTTTAAAAGAAAATTTTCCGCTGGCCGAAGAATAATTACCAGCATTATTTTTTATAAAATAAATACTTGCATATGAAAGTGGTTTTTGTGTCAAACTATCCAACACCTCTCCACAGAATTGCGTCAAATTATCCTTCCCACCAGTGGAGCTTGCTCCTCCTCTTGCTTCACCTCCTTTTATTATAATATAATTTTTATTCAAAATTTCATACCCTAAATCAGTTCCTTTTAATGCCTCATTTAAAACATATTCAATGTCTTTATTTTTTGCATTTACACTTATTCTAATACCCTCAACATGCTCTTGTTTATATGAAAACAAATAGCCGTATTCATTTTCTATTAGTGTAAAAACGTCATTAAGTAAAGTTTCATCTACTACTAAATCAAGCGATGCTTTTTGGGAAAAGGCAGTAGTACAACAGAAGAGAAAAAATATAAAGCAGTTAATTTTAAATGACATACGTTAGATCCATTTTGTTCTAAGCCCTATTCATTTTTCAATATTACATTTTCTTCATTTACTATTTCAAAAGTTAAGCCCGAAGGCCCAAAAGACGTTTTCAATGCTATTTCTAAATCATTATGCGGAAAATTGCAGGATATTATTTCATTTAAATCAACACCTATCGTTTTTATTGTAATATCATATTGCCGTTCCAATTCAGAAATGGCTGCATCGATTGTGACTTGCCGTAATTTTGTTACACCTGAAATCCAGCTCACATTCTCCTCCTCTGCGATTCGGTATTTTTCTATGGAATTATTTACACCGATTTTAATTGCATCAAAAGGATTTAATTCTCCAATAATAGTGCCTTTGGTATTTAGCACTGCAACCTTCCCATGCATGCATTGAACATCCAATACATCTGCCCGCGATCGCACATTGAATTTTGTCCCCAAAACCTGCACTGATCCATTGGCCGTTTTCACAGTAAATTTTGATCCTTTATGTACAGAGAAAAATGCTTCTCCATTTAATTGCAAGGAGCGATCAGCTGACCAATTGGTTTCACTGAAAGCCAACTCGCTTTCCGCATTCAAATGATAAACTGACCCATCGGGAAGCTTTCCCTCAATCATTTTACCTGCAGCCACTTTAATTGCTGTGATGCCATTGTCTTTTAAAAACAAAAACCAGCCAGCCAGCAAGACAATAGCTGCCGCAACTGCATACTTGATCAAAGAATTTAAAAATAGCCTTCTTGCTTTTTGTTGAGAAGGATACTTTTTTTCGCTTTTTAAAATATCAGCCAACATGGACTCTCTATCGAATTTTGGAGCAGCCATGTTGGCTGTCTTTTCATACAATTCAACCAATGATCCATATTCCGGTCGCCTTTTAAACGACTCTAACTCCTCTCCATCCAGTTCTCCATTGATCCATTTGTGTAAAGTTTCGTCATTTTTCATTTTTTAGTTTCATTAAAATTTAAGCAGGCAGCTTTCGCCTTTTTTGATTGGTATTATAAAGACAGGCGAAATTGGGAATGACCTACTTTTATCCAAAATTATTTAATGCCGCTTACAACCTGCCTGAGTGTATCCAGCGCAGCATACATGCGTTTTTCAACGGCCTGCTTACTGATTTCAAGCACCTCCGCAATTTCTTTATAGGTCTTTTTTTCAATCCTGCTTAATAGAAAAACCACCCTTTGCTTTTCGGGGAGCGCTGCAATAGCAGTTTCTAATTCTTTTTTTAATTCTTTTTCCTCCAACAAGAATTCAGGGCTTTCATCAGTATGGGAAATGGTTGGTCGCTGCTGAAACTTCAGCACTATTTTTTGATGATCAAATTGATTGAGCAATAAATTATTTGCGGTTTTGAATACGTAACCTTTTGCGGAAGAGTATAATACCGAAGCGCAATTCTGCCATAAGCGGGTGAATGCTTCCTGCGTCAAATCCTTAGCTTGATTTTCATTTCCAGTTTTATAAAATAGAAAATTATGGAGGGTCTCGGCATATTCCTTGAATATTTCCGAAAATATTTTTTCTTCACAAATAGAAGGTGTATTTACTTGCATAAAATAGCTGATAAACAACCAGTTACAACTTTAAAATTATTGACATCTGTTGCATCATTATCTTTTATTCAAAAAATAAAAACGACTCTGGGGTAGGTCTTTTGGAAAGTGGGCTGTCTTTATTCCGACGTCACATTAAAACCCAAAAGTAGTAATTAATATGATCGATCAAGCACGCTCTTTCTAAGAGGCTGTATTAAAACCTGAAGTGCTGGCGAGAGGATAAGATTTTTGCTTCAATTTTCTTTTGATTTGAGGAGCATATCCATAGATACGTGACGAAAATCAAGGGGAAATTGGAGTAAAAAGATATTCTCGCAGACGTGCTTGAGGTTTTAAAACAGCCGCTAATACTTTTTTTCTCCAAAACCAATTAAAGAAGGCTCCTACCCTATTTACTCAAAATTAGTTTTTAGAAATAGTACACTGGCCAGGGCCCCAAGGCCCCTCGCTGGCTGGTGTTGCTATGACTAATTCCAAATCAATTTTCTCATTCATTAAAAATGATTACGATGAAAAAAACCATTCTTTCCCTTTCTATGAATTTTTGTTACAGCCTTTTGGTAATCGCTTTTCTCTTACCAACTACCGACCTACATGCTCAAACCGCAAAAAAGAAAAGAATACGTGTAAATGGCCATCCCGTAGAACACAAGCAACGAGACTTAGACAAATCGCTCAATGACTGCGAAAACAGCCCATTCCGAACGATTGACGGAACTTGCAACAACCAATCGGCTGCCAATCGGACAGAATGGGGCGCAACCGATATTCAACTGAGAAGGGAAATGATTCCCAAATATGGCAACCCGGACAACTTCAATGACATGGCCGGACAAAATTGGCCATCCCCACGAGCTATTTCCAATGCTTGTGCTTCGCAAATTGAAAATGGAGAAAGCAGTTCCAACCTTAGCTCTTTTGTTTTTACATGGGGCCAGTTTTTGGACCACGACGTGGACTTAACTCCAGAAGGGCATACTGAATATGAACCCATTGTGCTCCCATCAGACGAACCTTTATTCACATCGGATCTTCCTTTTTTCCGATCTGAGGTGCATGATGGGACAGGAGATAATAATCCACGGGAGCAAACCAATTTGATCACTTCCTGGATCGACGCTTCCAATGTATATGGATCAGATGAAGATAGGGCCAACTGGCTCCGAACTTTTCAAGATGGAAAATTGAAAACTTCTTCAGGCAACCGGCTTCCATTCAACACTATTGATGGGGAATATGAGAGCGCCATCGATCCCAATGCTCCAAGCATGGCTGGCGAAGATGGAACTACAAAGCTTTTTGTTGCAGGCGATGTGCGTGCCAACGAGCAAGTAGGATTGACGGCCTTGCACACGCTCTTTTTGAGAGAACATAATCGCATCTGCGATGGCCTGAAAGCTCAAGGCATGAACAATGACGAGCAGATGTACCAAGTCGCACGAAAATGGGTAGGTGCACATATTCAGGCTATTACCTATGAAGAATTCCTTCCAGCACTTGGTATAAACCCAAAATCATATAACGGCTATAAACAGCATGTACGCCCAGATATTTCCAACATTTTCGCTACCGCAGCTTATAGACTTGGACATACCATGGTCACTGAGGAACTTTTGCTCAGAGACGACCAATGCGAAGAAGTTGGAGACGGTGCCATGTCGCTCATTGACGCATTTTTCAGTGTCGACCCAATTCGGGAATACAATATTGAACCTTTTTTAAAAGGGCTTTCCATGCAGCGACAAATGGAAGTGGACAACTATATAGTGGATGAATTACGTAATTTCCTTTTCGCTCCCCCAGGCAGCCCCGTGGTGTTCGGACTGGACTTGGCTTCGCTAAATATCCAGCGAGGAAGAGACCACGGGCTGCCATCTTATAATACCGTCCGGCAAGCATTTGGCATTTCACCGGTTCAAAGTTTTGCACAGATCAATCCAGATCCAGCAGTCTTTCAGCCACTGTCAGAGGTATATGATAATGTCGGCCAAATTGACGCTTGGGTGGGAATGCTTTGTGAAAATCATGTTAATGGTAAATCAGTAGGTGCGACGCTTGACCGCATATTGGTCAATCAATTTGAGCGCCTGCGTGATGGCGATTTTTTCTACTATGAAAAAGATAACTGGTTCAACAACCAACAACGCAACCAAATCAAGCATACCAGTTTGTCAGCAATAATCGAGCGTAACACTGCACTTACGAGTCTGCATGAAAATGTTTTTGAAGTCCATGATTGCAATGATGGAGGTGGTGGGCATGGAGGCCCAGGCGGTGGACATGGAGGTGGTGGACATGGCGGTGGTGGACATGGCGGTGGCGGCGGCGGCAACCTTTCAGATGATGGTGGAAAACTACTCGATTTTTCAACCCTCGAAAGCGGCCTGACAGTATTTCCAAATCCCGCAGGAGATGATATTCGAGTCACGCTCAATACTGCCGATGCCATTTCAGCCAATATTTATATCCTAAATACGAATGGGAAAATTATCCAGCAACAAAGTATTGCTAATTTCAATGGCAGTTTCCAACAAGATGTGGACATCAGTGAGCTGAATGCTGGAATGTATATCATCCGAGTAACTACAGAAATGGAGAGTTTCGCAAGAAAGGTAATAAAAAGGTAAACCCATCAGGACAGTAGGCTTAGCTGATTCTTGAATGGTTGGAACACCATTTATTTTTTCAAGCATAATGCTAAGCTATAATTCATTTATTATTGAGGGTTTTAGAGACCGGGCGGCTATTGCCGCCTGGTTTTTTTATATTTACAAAAAAGTATAAAAATCCGACAACACCAAGTCATTAACTACAGAAAAATATATCCTATTTCTTTCAAAAAAAGTAGGTCATTTCCAATCATATCTGTCTTTATTTTGAACTATAAATCAAAAAGGAAAAAGACTATGAAAAATCCAAAATCAGTTTTATTCTTAGCCGTTATTTTAAGTACGCTTTCTTTTTTTTCCTGCGAACCAGACAGCGATGTTTCCTGCGATGAAATGACTTGGTTCCAAGATGCCGACGGAGATGGACTTGGCAATCCCGTAATATCGATTGTTGACTGTGACCAGCCCAATGGATACGTTTCCAATAATGCTGATACAGACGACACGCAACCCACAGGTGGCGGAGGTTTTTCTTCCGTTGCAGCTACTTTTCCCAATACAATTGATTTAAATAATTTAATGAATTATGAAAATCAATTTATCCCCAATTATGTCAATGAAGACAATACCAGAGATAATGAAATCTCCAATGAAGGGGCAACGCTTGGAAGGGTATTGTTTTACGATAAAAATTTATCTGTAGACAATACGATTGCGTGTGCCAGTTGCCATAAACAAGAACTTGCTTTTGGGGATATTGATTTGCAGAGCACTGGCGTTGCAGGATTGACTGGAAGGCATTCTATGCGTTTGGCAAATGCCAGGTTTTCACAAGAGGAAAGTTTCTTTTGGGATGAGCGTGCAAATACCCTCGAAGAACAAACTACCATGCCTATCCAGGATCATGTAGAAATGGGATTTAGCGGAGAAGATGGAGACCCAGGATTTGATGATTTAATCGAAAAATTATCAGGCATTGGATATTACCAAGAATTATTTACCATCGTTTATGGCGATGCCCAAATCACTGAACAAAGAATGCAGCGTGCCTTGGCACAATTTGTAAGAAGCATTCAATCATTCGATTCAAAATACGATCAAGGGCGAGCATCGGTTAATAATAATAATGCTCCTTTTCCAAATTTCTCGCAACTTGAAAATGAAGGAAAAAATCTATTTATGGCAAATGACGGGGCAGCCTGTCACCGTTGTCACCGAGCACCTGAATTTGGAATAGAAAACAATATGGGAAACAATGGTGTGGTCGGGGTGACCGGCGATCCTAATCTTTCAGATTTTGAAATTACCCGCTCACCTTCCTTACGTGATCTTGTCAATTCAAATGGCGAATCAAATGGCCCCATGATGCACGATGGAAGTTTGACGACGCTCATGGATGTCATCAATCATTATAATGATATTTCTTTAGTTCCAGGATTAGACCCAAGATTGCGCGATAACCCGGGAGGACCTGGTCCTGGGAATGGCAATGGTCAAAAGTTAAATTTAACGGACCAAGAGAAACAAGCGCTGGAAGCTTTTTTAAAAACACTGAGCGGTGTAAATGTTTATACGGACGAGCGGTGGTCTGATCCTTTTGGTGGGTAAACTTAAAAAGAAGGTGTTTGCTAAAATTGAAAGGAGGAAGCACTATGCTCCCTCCTTTCTAATTTAGTGACAAACAACATCCACTTTCATTCGAACATTATTCTGCGCTGAAGCCACTATTTTTTGTCCACTGAAAATTGTTTTTGAATCTTTAAGAAAGATTCGAGTCCGACAGCCTGAAAAGGATCCAATTGGCTTGATCCATTCCCTCCAATTATCATCATTTCCGGAAACTTGACTTTTGCAAGATTAGAAGAAACTTTATCTGCAATTTCAATTTCCATTTTCATTCTTTGCTCTGGAGTTAGGCCTGCAGCAACAAGGAGGCGATTGGCTTCAGCTTGTGCTTTTTGTTCAGCTGTAACTTTTGCAGCAATGTGTTTTGCCTGTTTCGCCTGTTCAGCAGCAACAGCTGTTTCCTTTTGAGCACGAATGACCGCTTCAATTTTTGCAGCTTCTTCTGTAGCACTTTTTTCAGCGATCATTTTTTCACCCTCCATTTTTGCGGTCAGCGCCTCTTGTTGTGCGGTTACCAGCATTTGTTTACTGATGGATTCCCGAGTAGCCGCCTCAATTTTGGATTTGAGTTTTTCATCAACGATGTCTTCATAATCAAAGTAATCAATCGACACAAAAGATGGTTTTATATTATATTTCTGGACATCAGATTGTGATCTTGCATATGACCCATCCGGGTTTAATCTTTTCTTTTTAATGTACCTGACTTCGGTTTCTCTCATTGAGTCTTTCGAAAAAGATTCAATTTGATCCAGCAAAAATTGTCCATTTCTCAATTGATCTTGAAAATCTTCTTTCAACTGTGACTGGCCGCCAGAATAATGCGTTTCAGATTCCATGATCTGGGTACTGTAATTCATGCATTCTTTTTGCCAGTTTGCAAGAGTGGTGGTGGCTAAACGTTTTGGACTTCTATAGTCTTTATGTATTTGCTTCATGGTGGCTTCATCGTCCGGCAACTCCCATTTCACAGTATGGCCAGCTTGAGCAGTAGTGCCATCATTAAATCTTACACCATGTGGTTGCGCATAAAAAGTAACATCTTCCGCCTGTTTTTCTCTTTCCACATATTGCACTGTAATTACGTCTGGATAATCTGTCACAACTGCACCAAATCCAGAAAAATAAAATCCTGGTTCGAATCGAATACATTCATCACCACTAAAACTTCTTACATGCTGTCGGTATCCAGATTCATTAACTGAAAATGGCCAGGAGAAGGAAATCAATAATAGAATAACAATCCCAATGCCTACGTAAGGCAGCAAAGCAATTCGATTTTTCATAACATCAGTTTTTAAATGGTTAACTAAAAGGTGTTTAAATATTAATAGCCCGGCTTATTATTTTTTGAATTGAATCTTAAAGTAGGCTCTTTTTCAAGAAATTTAAACTTCTTCCGGTTAATCGTAGTAGGATTTCGACAAATCTAAACTATGATAAAGTTTTTTGATAAAAGCTTTCTATTGAACAACCATCCTAATAATAAAGAGCAAATTAAACGTAAGTGAATTGTTGAAAACAGGCAAATTAATAGTGACCTCATTAAAACTGAAAACGAATAACAGCGACCTGTAATTCGAAAAGGCAAGCTCATCTTTTTCATTTCCTAAAATTGTATTGTAAACTATTTACCATTCTAAATTTCTGTTTAACTTTTTTATATTATTCATAAACAGAATTGAAGTTGCTCTGTTACGGTTCATGTAATTTGACTATTTTCTAATCAAAAAAATGTATTTTATGAAAACCCTTAGTTTTCTACTAGCCTTTCTATGCTCTGCACTAACTATCTCCAGCCAAACTGTTGTAGATGTTATCGTTGCAAGCCCTGATCACAATACTCTTGAGGTAGCGGTCATTGAAGCCGGTTTGACACCAGCACTTTCCGGAGACGGACCGTTTACTGTTTTCGCCCCTACAGATGCGGCATTTGATGCTCTTCCTGCAGGCGCTCTTGATGCACTTTTGGCCGACCCACAGGGTGCCTTGGCTGAAGTGCTTTTATACCATGTTGCGGACGGAGCTGCCCTTTCGACAGACCTTTCAGATGGACAGAACATCACTACCTTGAATGGTAGACAGGTTGTTGTTACAATTATCAATGGACAAGTCTTCATTGATAATGCGTTAGTTACCATAGCTGACATACCAGCATCGAATGGCGTCGTTCATGTAATTGATGCTGTAATGCTGCCCCCGACAACTATCTTTGATATAGTGATGGACAGCCCTGACCACACTACTTTGGAAGCTTCAATTCTGGCAGCGGAACTTGATGGCACATTGAATAGTAATGGTTCATTTACGCTATTTGCACCAACAGACGCTGCTTTTGCGGCACTACCTGCTGGAACTATCAGTGCTTTACTTGATGACCCACAAGGTGATTTAACTAAAATACTCCTTTATCATGCGGTTGGGTCAGAGGAACTCTCAACAGACCTTTCTGATGGACAGGATATCACTACCATTAATGGTAAACAAGTGAGAGTCATGATCAATGCAGATGGAGTATTTATTGACAATGCAAAAGTAACAACCGCAGATATCACGACTGACAATGGCGTCGTTCACGTGATCGATGCGGTATTAATACCTCCAACAACTGTTTTTGATATTGTGGAAGGCAGCGCAGACCACACTATTTTGGAGGCTGCCGTGCTTGCAGCTGAGTTGGACGGCACACTCAACAGTAATAATAAATTCACTGTTTTTGCCCCAACAGACGCTGCTTTTGCGGCTCTGCCGATGGGAACTATTGATGCCTTGCTGGCCGACCCGATGGGCGAACTGACCGACATATTGCTCTACCACGTCGTGCCGGGTGAAGCGCTCTCTACTGATCTTTCCGACGGACAGATGATCGCTACCGTGAACGGTAAGGATATCACCGTTACGATTGACAACGGGAATGTTTTCATCAACAATGCTCTGGTGACTACTGCCGACATAACCACAGACAATGGCGTTGTCCATGTGATTGATGCAGTATTGCTCCCACCTGCTTTTACAGTGGTGGATGTGATCGTGGAGAGCCCGGATCACAATATCCTGCAAACCGCTGTTGAAGCGGCAGGACTCGCAGGCACTTTGAGCGGTGACGGCCCTTTCACTGTTTTTGCCCCAACAGATGCTGCTTTCAATGCTCTGCCGATGGGAACTATTGATGCCTTGCTGGCCGACCCGATGGGCGAACTGACCGACATATTGCTCTACCACGTCGTGCCGGGTGAAGCGCTCTCTACTGATCTTTCCGACGGACAGATGATCGCTACCGTGAACGGTAAGGATATCACCGTTACGATTGACAACGGGAATGTTTTCATCAACAATGCTCTTGTGACTGCTGCCGACATAACCACAGACAATGGCGTTGTCCATGTGATTGATGCAGTATTGCTCCCACCTGCTTTTACAGTGGTGGATGTGATCGTGGAGAGCCCGGATCACAATATCCTGCAAACCGCTGTTGAAGCGGCAGGACTCGCAGGCACTTTGAGCGGTGACGGCCCTTTCACTGTTTTTGCCCCAACAGATGCTGCTTTCAATGCTCTGCCGATGGGAACTATTGATGCCTTGCTGGCCGACCCGATGGGCGAACTGACCGACATATTGCTCTACCACGTCGTGCCGGGTGAAGCGCTCTCTACTGATCTTTCCGACGGACAGATGATCGCTACCGTGAACGGTAAGGATATCACCGTTACGATTGACAACGGGAATGTTTTCATCAACAATGCTCTGGTGACTGCTGCCGACATAACCACAGACAATGGCGTTGTCCATGTGATCGATGCAGTATTGCTCCCACCTGCTTTTACAGTGGTGGATGTGATCGTGGAGAGCCCGGATCACAATATCCTGCAAACCGCTGTTGAAGCGGCAGGACTCGCAGGCACTTTGAGCGGTGACGGCCCTTTCACTGTTTTTGCCCCAACAGATGCTGCTTTCAATGCTCTGCCGATGGGAACTATTGATGCCTTGCTGGCCGACCCGATGGGCGAACTGACCGACATATTGCTCTACCACGTCGTGCCGGGTGAAGCGCTCTCTACTGATTTAGTGGACGGCCAATCTATTACGACACTAAACGGGGCTTCAGTAACTGTATCTATTGGAGGAGGAGTATTTATCAATGATGCTCAGGTGACAGTTGCAGATATTGAAACAGACAACGGAATTGTACATGTAATTGATGGTGTACTGCTACCACCAACAACAGTAAGGGAACTGGAAGATAAATTTGCAAATGTGAGCGTCTTCCCAAACCCAACATCCAACATGATTACAGTTGATCTAAAAGATCGCACTGCAATAGTTGAACATGCAACATTAATTGATGTGAATGGAAGAGTTATTGAAAAACAAATTTCAAATAGCAATTTGATTACTTTCGATTTGAGTGAAAAAGCAAATGGCTTGTATTATCTTTTGCTGGAGATTGGAGGAGAAGTATACTACCAATCGGTTAGCGTACAACATTGATACTTGGTTGGAAATAACCCCCATAGGCTTCCGGTTTCGGCCGGAGGCCTTTTATTTTTAATCATAATTCTTAATCCAACCAATAGCAGCTTCAAGTGTTTTTTCCTTGTTCTTTCCTTCATCTTCTACCACAACATCTGGTATTATTTTCCCGCCATATTTTTTGCCATTTCGATCAGCCATAATTGTTGACGTTAAATAAATCTTTGCGTCATCCGGCAAATCAAATTCGCCATTACCAGTACTTATCCCCCAAGAAGGTTCACCAAAAAATCGAGTGTTCGGATTTCCGATAAAAGAAATGGCTGTAGCTTCTCCAGAGCTTCCAGTTCGAGGGCCAATTAATACTCCAATGGGTTTATTTTTATTTTTATTTTTTAATAAAACGGATTCAGTAGCAGATAAATATTTTTTATTATTCCAATAAATAGCACCATTATTATACGACCATGTTTCTTTTCTGCCTTTTACATCAATTAAATGCCCGAGTGTTTCTCCTGTAAGCAGTGGGCCAATACCAGCCAGCATGGGATTCATATTGCCGCCCATGTCATCCCTCAAATCAACGATCCAGCCATCCAGATTTTGCTGGTCCATTAACTTTAATGCCTGCTGAATGGTATCAGCGAATGCAACCATTAATTGTTCATTTCCACTAAACATGGCTGGAACAGAAATATAACCGCAATTTTCAATTACTTTATATTTAGCAAATTCAATAGCAGCTTCATCAGCGTCTTCTTCTTCAATAAATGAATTCGACGTTTCAGGTTTCATCAAAAAAGAATGATGATCACCCAAACCATTTATTAAATATTGTGCCGCCAAATGACAATCACTATAATTTTGGGCATCGCCAGCAATTTTCAAGGCATTGCTTTCCAATAAATCAATATCTGCTTCATCCCTCATGATTGAATTTTTGGAAACAATTTTCACCGCTTTTTTAATATATTTTTTAGCGATCCTACTTGGCGATCTTTCTGACAAGGGAATTAAGTCTACATTGAAGTCATCAAATCCAGCAATTCCTTTTCCATAAACAATTCCACCAATTTTTATTTTTGCTGCTTCCGGCACACTGAATGCTTCCAATTTTATTTCTGTCCATTCATTATTCCCGGACAATTTGGAATTATTCATATTCTCCGTAAACAAGTGGCCGCCTTCTGCATCTTCAATTGTTATAACAATGGCAGCTCCATTCCCTTTTAGATTCTGCGTTTTAATTTTTGCAGAAAATTCAATTAGATAAAATACTCCTGGATTATTAATTTCTGCCAATTGCTCGACATAGGCCACGCCATCCTCATTTTTGCTATTAATAAAAAGAAATTGGTTGCCATTTTCTTCAGCAACCTGACATTCGATATTTTTGGCGACCCAAGCTTTTTTCCAATAACAGATTTCCATTTCTTGATCACTGCACTTTTCTTTGAAATCGAGATTCAGAAAAGACTGAGAGTAGAGATTTAAAAAAGAAAATAATAAAAGAAATAAAGGCAGGTTGGACTTTAGCATAATTGAATTATTTTAGGAAAGGAAATTTAATATAAGATGGGCAAATATGACAATCTCCCCTATCCAGTCATGCCTTATTGTTCCTTTGTGCTTACTCTGCGAGGCCTTGTGGGACAATCCTGTTATACCACAGAGATACACAAAGGAAACACAGAGTTTCACAAAGTAATTAATTCACGTTGCGATGAACTTAACTTCAAAGAGTGAATTGGTTTATCAGTTTACAGTTTAATGGTAATTCGGTAGAATAGCCTATAAATCGAAACACCGGAAAACCGATATTTCGATTCACTAAATCTTAAGCTAATTGCATATTACCTCGTTGGCTTTATTGTTTTACTAATGCCTTATTTATTCTTTTCACCATACTCGGCCCCTCATATACCATACACGAATAAACCTGTATCAGCGCCGCACCAGCATTAAGTTTTTCAATAGCATCTTTGGCAGAACCAATGCCTCCTACCCCAATGATTGTTACTTTGCCATCTGATTTTTTATGTAAATATCGAATGACCTCGGTTGAGCGCTCCCTGACAGGCTGGCCGCTTAAACCACCATTACCTATCGTCTCAATTTCAGACGGGTTTGTTTTAAGTCCACCCCGTTCTATGGTAGTATTCGTGGCGATGATACCGCTGAGTTTGGTGTCCTGCACAATTTCCAAAATATCATCGAGTTGCTCGTTGGTGAGGTCTGGAGCTATTTTAAGAAGGATAGGTTTTGGAGCATGTTTTTGATTGTTCAGGTTTTGCAGGTGCGAAAGCAAGGCTGTTAGCGGTTCTTTCTCCTGCAACTCTCTGAGGCCTGGCGTATTTGGTGAGCTTACATTGACCACAAAATAATCCACATAAGGAAAAAGGCTCTCGAAACAGATGGAATAATCCCGAATGGCTTCTTTGTTTGGCGTCACTTTGTTCTTTCCGATATTACCTCCAATGATGAGGTTCTTGGGCCTTCCTTTTTTCAATCTTGAAACCATCGCTTCCACACCTTCATTGTTAAAACCCATCCGGTTTATCAACCCACCATCTTTTGGCAATCGGAACAACCTCGGCTGCGGATTCCCTTCCTGCCCGACTGGAGTCACGGTCCCAATTTCAATAAACCCAAAACCCAGCGCTGACATCGCCTTGTAACTTTTTCCATCTTTATCAAACCCCGCAGCAAGACCAACTGGATTTGGAAAGGTTAACCCGAAAACCTGTCGCTCTAAGCGCTTGTCTTTCACTTTGTACATTTTTCTAAAAATCCAACCAATAATTGGAATCGACAATGTCATTTTCAACAAAGCTATCGTCAGATGATGCGCTCTTTCCGGCTGGAAAAGAAAAAAAATAGGCTTGAGGAGGAGTTTATAGAGATTCATTGTTTCACGGTTTCATTGTTTCACGGTTTCATTGTTTCATTGTTTCACGGTTTCATTGTTTCACGGTTTCACGGTTTCATTGTTTCTTTGTTCAGCCATGAAATAATGAAGCAATGAGGCTATGTAATCCAAAAAGTTTAATAATCGCTGCCACCACGATCACCACTAATAACCTATGCGCCCACACATTGGCATTCTTGTATTTAGTACCGTAAACGGCTGTGAGCCAGCCGCCTGCGGTTTGGCCAATCGCCATGAGCAGTCCCATTTTCCAATCGATCAAACCTTTGTACTGGAAAATTGCAATGACCACCAAAGTATAGATTGTGACAACTACAGCCTTTACTGCATTGGCGTTCATGATGCTGTACCTTGCCCCCAAAACCATCAATGCAAGGAAAAATATCCCCATTCCCATTTGGATGAACCCACCATAAAAACCAAGCGCCAAAAATGCTGGCACCGTCAGCCAATAACTGGGCTTGTAGTCAACATCCGTTTCCCTCAACCAACGTTTTGGCTTCACCATAATCACAAGCAACATCACTACCAGCAAATAACTAAACACTGTTTTAAACTGCTCATTACTTACCTCGGTGGCCACCCACACACCTACAATCGCCCCTAATATGGTTAAAAATATCAGCAACCGATCCCGTTGGATATCGAGCATTTTGTTTTTGTAAAAAACCCAGGAAGAGGCGAGTCCCTGTGATGCCACGCCAATTCTATTTGTACCATTGGCCACATTTGGCGGCAGCCCCAACACCTCGGTCAGAATGGTCAATGTAATGGCAGACCCGTTCCCTGCGAGGGTATTGATGCACCCAGCGATGAAGCTTCCTATGATGGCGATGGTGTATTCCATGGTTTCATGGTTTCATGGTTTCATGGTTTCATGGTTTCATGGTTTCATGGTTTCATGGTTTCATGGTTTCATGGTTTCATGGTTTCATGGTTTCATGGTTTCATGGTTTCATGGTTTCATGGTTTCATGGTTTCATGGTTTCATGGTTTCATGGTTTCATGGTTATTAATGCAAATTTCGACATCAATGAAGCAACCTAACAGTGAAACAATGTAGCAATGTAGCAATGAAACCATCTAAATACTTTGACACAACTCCACCAGTACGCCATTGGCGGATTTGGGGTGGATGAAGCAGACCAGCTTGTTGTCTGCGCCGGGTTTGGGTTCTTTATTTAAAATTTGGAAACCTTCTTCTTCTAAGCGTTTCATTTCCGCTCGGATGTCCTCCACCTCAAAGGCGACATGGTGGATACCTTCACCACGTTTTTCCACGAATTTGGAAATGGCGCTTTTTGGCGATGTACCAACCAAAAGCTCCACTTTCGACTGACCAGTTTTGAAAAACGAAGTCAGCACATGCTCGGAAGCGACTTCTTCGATTTTGTAATGTTCTTTTCCAAGGAGTTTTGCAAAGAGTTCATTGCTGGCTTCCAGATCTTTCACGGCTATGCCGATGTGTTCGAGTCGTTTCATTTTCTGTCCTTTTATTCGGAGGCCAAAGGTGAGAAGAAAAATGGAAATGGGCATGGGAAGCTCTCAAAAGGTTGAAGCGAGGTGCTCGGGCAGCCAATAGCACAATGTAAGACAAGATCTATATTTAAAAGAAAGTACCCAGCATGCCAATTTGCCCTGCCATTTATTTGAACCAGAACTGGCTTTTGGCTACATTTACCTGCTCAACTTAGAAAAATATCTATCCGGCATTCTCGGATAGTTTTTTATGCCATATTACTAAAGGAATTGAATGAATTCCTTTATAACCAATTGCTTATTTGTGGCTTACACAATCTATAATAAGGAAATTGATTAAAAATGACATAGTTGTATATGTGCACCAGGAGCACATATCAACAAGTTAGCAATAATTATAAAAAAAATCGTGACTAAAGAAAAACACCTTTTTCGGATTTTATTTCTGGCGTCAATTTTTTTGTTGCTGATTAATGACTTGTACTTAAAATACCAATATCATAATTATCTGACTGGAAAATTGTCTGATTTCGCTGGACTCTTTGCGTTCCCCTATTTTTTCAGTTGTTTCTTTCCGAAAAAAGCCAAACAGATTTATGTAATTAGCGGAGTTTTGTTTATGATTTGGAAAAGTCAATTTTCACAACCGATATTTGATTTGGCTCACTCATATGGAATTGGAATTGACCGCACAGTTGATTATTCCGATTTGATTTCTTTGTTAATTATTCCTGTTTCATACATTTATTGGAAAACTGATTATAAACAAATCTTGCGCCCAAATAAGGTTTTAAAACCAATTATTATTTCAATTAGTTGCTTTGCATTTATCGCAACTTCAGTACCAAGTGTATACGGAAAAATAAACATAAAGTCTGACTATGAAGTAAATGTAAAAACGAGTTTAGAAAAAGCCAAAAAATTAGATTTGTATTATTTATCTTTCAAAAACGGAAAGTACTTTTCAATATTATATATTCCAGAAAGGAAAGCAAAAATAAATGTTTCACTCATAATCAAAGAAAAAGAAAACGGAATATTAAATATAAAACTTGACAGCATTTTAGACTATCGAGTTGACGGAAGTACTATGATTTTTGTTGGAGGTGTTGATCAAGAAGATGTAGATTATGTTGAGAATTTATCACAATCCGATTTTGAGATATTATTTATTGACCAAAAGATAAAAGCATTACGTGAAGAATAACTATTGCTAACAATGTATAAAAATAATAAGGGTTGAGTGCCAAACCCAAAGTTGGTACATATTAACAAAGTCCGCCAAATTTTCAATTTGACGGTTAAAATAAAAATATCGGTAAAATTGTAAATTCGGCTAAGTGCTGAACCGAATAGTAAGTGCGTTTTAATCCCTTACTATTCTTATACGAGAAGTTGTGCGCCATGAAAAAGGAAAAAAAGTGCTTACAAAAAAGCCTAAGTAAAATGAAAATTAAACTTTTAGTATCATTAATCTTTTTAAATAGTTTTGTCCAAGCACAAACATGTCAGACAAGTGAAGTAATTAAAAAAGCTGAATCTTATTTGAAAATTGCTGTAGGTGAAAAACTTTTCGAATATTTTGAACTTGGCTCAAATTCTTATTACGAATACGAAACCAAATCTGGAAAGTCCAAGTGGAAAGAGATTAGTAAAGGAAAAGCTACAAAAGGAAAGTTTATCAATGGGAAAAATATTAATTTCATATTAAAACATCCTGATTTTCAATATCAATTTGTAAATAAGAAAATTTATGTACAACTCGACTCTAATTTAAATCTAACAAAAGATATTTATGTTGACCATATTCTCAAATTCCTTCTGAGAAATGAGCCTTTAAATTGGTTAACTGAAAAGAAAATAGATAGTATAATTATTTCGCAAAATTTAAAGAAGTCAATTGAACCAATTTCTAAAAGATTAGAATTTAATACTAAATCAAAAGAATATTATTGGATTGTATTCAATACTTTATACAAGGAAAAATGTTTTTCTGATGAAGAGATTCTACACATAAATCCAATAACAGGAATTGTTCTAAAGCATTATAATGAGAGGAACTATGTGATGCATTGTTATTAAAAAGCTAAATACAAAAAGAAAAAAACTCGGCGCACAATCGAGTGGCAAGGAACAGCGACTGACATTTAAACCTACCCACTGGGCAAAGGTGTCCTTCACTGTTCCAGAGCCCTCACTCCATGCTGTTTTAAGCTTAACGCCAGCACAACTTAAATAATTTGCAAATAACGATAGTGTTATACTAACGGAAACCAACACCACTCATACTGAAATTAGTCCAATTCCAAAACTTGCATAGGCCTGAGACCGGTGAAAAAGTAAAAACCATGAAGCTTATTTTCTATTCACTTTTTTTATTCCTATTTGCGTTTGGAAAAGCAATAGGTCAGGAATTTATTGTCTTGGGAAACAACGATGGATTCGTGACGGATCAACCTTTTGACACATTAAAGTTTGAAGGGGTAAACTCAGTGCAGTTGATGCCAGATTCTTTGAGATTAGACATCGATTGCGATGGATTTAATGATCTTGGAATATTTGGCTATTTAACACCACATCAATTTTTTCCGCCGTATCAAAATTTCAAAATAATACGACTGACCAATGAAGAAATAGAAGTCTTGTCAAGCGGGAGCATGGCAATCGGATATAGAAACCAAGACACTATTTATATTGAACAAAATTCCTACTGGAAAGAAATTGATGAAATTAAAATAGCAACCTATAGTGATCCAACTGGCCCATTGTGGCCCATCGAAAATTCGTTTGACTCTGTTAAAATATCAAATGTCTATTTAGTTTTCAGAATAAAAAAAGAAAACAACTTTCATTATGGTTGGATCAAATTTGATGGGTTAGTAGGAACGTTAACTTTAATAATAAAAGAAGTGGCTATTCAAGAAACTGGCTGTAATGATTCCAGTAATATTGATTCAGTTATAAATAAAAAAATGATAAAAGTTTCGCCAAATCCTACAAATGGTGAAATAAAGATTTTTTCGAATATTGAGAAAGAAGAGTATTATTCCTGGAATTTGATTAACATGGATGGGTCAATCCTTAAATCAGGTATATTAAATAATTTACAAGACCCTATACATTTTAATGACTCGGCAAATGGTATGTTTTTATTTGAATTGTTTTCGAGCAAGCATAATTATTATTCGTGGGTGGTGATAAATAGGTAGTTAAATGTTCAAATTAAATAAACCAATTAACCAACTACATCAATCTTCTTGGCGGGCTTCTTAATCATCTTTTTCATTTCCTCCATAAATTTCAACATTTTCGAATATTCCTTCATGCGGGCAAGACTGAATGTATCGTTGAAAATAAGGATGGCATCGCCATTGCATTCGAGGTGGTGGATGTCGCTTTTTTCTATCAGCTTCCTAAGTTTATCATTCATGAATGCGTCCATATCTTCGCAGTTTTCCACCTTAACTGTAAAGTCTTTTGAGAAAGTAGGATAAAGGATATAATCAATATCCTTGTGCTTGGACAAGTCTATGTATTTATCCAAAAACACTTTTTTCTCGATAGTGAATTTTGGAATATCGTAAGGAAATTTAATTAGGCCCACCGTCGTTTTGTATTCTTCATAAGCACTAAATGCCCCCTCTTCAAAAGTTATATCCGTAATTTCCCAATCGATGTCGCTTGCTTTCCCTGACACACAGTTATACTCCTCCTCTATCGGCCTGGATTTAAAGAAATAAAAGGTCTGAAAATAGTCTATATCATCGGTTAACTCATCTCGGAAGACCCAACCATGTTCTTCGGCCATTGCCTTTAGCCATACCTGGCGTGTACTTAAATGGTGGGGTAAAGTCACCTGTATTTTCAGGGCCATTTTATGCTTCGATGATGAAATATGCTTTTCAAGCCCCAATAAATTCACTTTACCTCCAGAAGAAGTATGCGATCGCTGGAATTCGTAAAAATGCTCCAAAATAGAAAAGTCCACAAGCCGAGCCTGTGTCATATCAATATTCAGATTAGCACCTGCTGGCACATCGCTTAATAGGTTGTCGATTTTAATAGTTGATAAGAAATTGGCAATCCCATTTATTTGAAGTCTATAAGTGCCATCCTTCTTTTTTAGTAGCACTGTTCCCGAATTAAAAATCATATTGAAAAAAACAGGGATTGGAACTCTGGCCAGTAGCATATGAGACACAAGAGCAAGAATTAATCCTCCAAAAACCCCTATTAATAAATCTGTATATAAGGTGAGAACCAATGTGCCTACAAAAAACAAAAGCTGCTCAATACCTTGTTCATAAACATGTTTGAACACTTTTGGCGAAGCCAACTTGAATCCGGTATAAACAAGCAATATAGCCAACGCACAGAGCGGCACTTGCTGAATAACTGGAGCCAATAAAAAGATAAAAACCAGCAACAGGAGTCCATGATATAAGTTAGACCATTTGGTCTTAGCGTTGTTGTGAACATTGACTGTACTGCGAACAATTACATTAATAATGGGCAGGCCGCCCAAAAAACCGGAGACCATCGTGCTGATACCAATCCCCATTAGGTCTTTATTTAAATCCGTTTTACGCTTGTAGGGATCCAATTTATCTATTGCTTTTCCACTGGCCAACGATTCAATACTGGCGATCATCGTGATGGATAGAACAGATGTCCAAAATGCAAGGGTGTCGAATTTAGAAAAATCTGGATGAATGATCGCTTCCATCAAGTTTTCTGGAATGTTGATCAATAGATCGGGCCCTAATGCATATTCTTTTCCAAAAAGATGCATGGTATGGGGTTCAAAAAAATTGAACGCATAAACGAAAGGAATCGACAATACTAAAACCCACATGGGGGCAGGAAGGAAATGGAAAAATTTATAACTGATTCGGGAATGAAAAACAAGCAACAGCAGGCCTATCAATGAAATGATGGCAACAAAAGGATTGATATTCGGAATTTGGTGAAATACATCTACCAGCGTACCGATAATATCAGATTTCGAAGATTCTGTGCCGAGTGCCAAATGGATTTGTTTCGCAAAAATAATGACACCAATGGCCGCCAATATCCCATGAATAACAGTTGAATGGAATAGGTCCGCAAATCGTCCCATTTTTAAAAGACCCAATATTACCTGGATTCCACCGGCTACAACAATCGCTGCTAATACATAATTAAGTGCCTTTCCCGAACCATCGTCGAGGGCCATAATTGAAGCAAGAATGACTGCAATGAGCCCTGCTGTTGGGCCGTTGATGGCAAGATGGCTACCTCTGAAAAAAGTGGTCACTACACCTCCAATAATAGCAGTGAGAATTCCAGAGATAGGCGGCACTCCTGAGGCGAGCGCTATGCCAAGCCCTAAAGGCATGGCTACCAAAGCCACACTGATGGCTGCGATAAGGTCACTTTGCCAGTTTTCTACTAATCCCTTTAAACCTGATTTAGGTATGATCTGCATGTAAAAGCTGTCAAGAATTGAAAGAAAAAAGGCTTATATTTTATTGTGAACGGCTGCTTCTGATCGCTATTCTCCTCCCTTTTCAATTGTGAGTGGTAATGAATTTCGGCAAAATAGGGAAAAAATGCCATTGAAGTAAAACCCGAATCTTTAATTACCTATGTGACATTCGTTTAAACAAAAAAAAAGCCACCCCAAATGGAGTGGCTCGGCACGTTATTGATTCCAGCGACTATGCGCAAGGCTGGAAAGTATATCTTGAAAAATCAATAGATCAATTTGATTTCACACGCTTCTTTTCATCCTCCAGCCCAGTAGATCGGCGACGGGCACTTTTCACTTGGTCGTTACCAAATCGGTAAGAAAAATTGACCCTTAACCTACGGCTGTCCCAACCACCACCTGCGGTCATGTACAGTGCGCCGAAAACAGTTTCGCTCTCCCATTCATTTGTTTTGAAAACATCGCTGAGGGTAAGCTTAAGCGTTGCTTTATCTTCCAAAATCTTTTTCTGCAATCCCATGTCCATTGAGCCCATGCTATTGGTTTTGAAATTACCACCCCAAATAGATGGGGAATTATACCAACCTGAGATTTCAAAGACAAATCCTTTAGGTAGCGTGAAAGTATTTTGGCCATATACATTATAGGCATAAACATCCAAATCAACGATTTTACCGTCTCCAAAATCAGCTTCGTTGTGCGTATAATAAGAACTGAGATTCACAAAAGCATTCCACCATTTAGTCACAGGAAATGGATAACTAATGTTCAGGCTGAGGTTGTTTTGACTTGCAATATTTTCATAGGTAATGAAGCTTGCGTTTTCATTTCTTTCATCAATATCGGTCAATCTGGTAATCAAATCGGTTGTCCGGCTATAGCTCAAAGATGTGTTCAGCATATAAGCAAATGTATGCGTGAGGGAAACATTGTGTGAATACTGTGGCCGCAGAAATGGGTTTCCTTTTTCAAATGTGAGCTTATCGAGCCTACCTTCAAACGGATTCAAATCCTGATAGGAGGGACGGTCTATTCGCCGGCTATATGTCAAACCAAATTGGTTCTTTTCATTCAGCTGATAAGTCAATCCACCCGAAGGGAAAAAGTCTACATAATCCCTTTTGACGTTTTGATCGTTCACCTGTTTCATGGCGGTCAAGTCACCTTCAGAAATGGTTTGTTCCACCCGAAGGCCAGCCTGAAAACCTATTTTGCCAAGTTTACGAGAATAGTTCGCATATACTGCATTTACATTTTCATCATAAACAAAACGGTTGGTTCTATCCTCATCCAAAATATTGTTTCCTTCCACGACATTGTAAAACTGGAAATCGTTATCTGTCGAAACAAGGGAGTATTTAGCACCTGCGCTTAACTGGCCCTTCAAAAATGGGCGCTCATGGTCAAGCTTAAAGGTATAGATGTCAATATCCGTCGGGGCATCCATTAAAAATTCCTCTTTGGAAAGGATATCATTTTCTGATCTTCCGAGTCCATCATAAATGTAATTTGGATTGAAGTTCTCAGATTCTTTCCTGAACATTCCATAATCGGCATCTAAATTCCAAATCACGCCTTTTGCATTATCAAATCGGTAATTCAGGTTGAAATTGTAATTGGCGTTATTCCCATCAGACAAAGTAGAAGCCACTAATGAACTATCAACTGTTGGTGATCCAATATTGCGAATCAGCATTTCACTGTTCTGGTCTCCATAGTGTTCACTGTCGTATCCAGTAATAAGGACTCCCAATGTGTTTTTATCATTTATAAAAAAATCATTACCCAGCCTAAAGCTGTGTGATTGGTTCTTATTGATACCTGGGTTTTTTTGGTCATAAGATAGCCCAACCTGTTCTCTGTACAAGTCGAAAAAATTGGATCCTTTGCCTTTGTTGTAGCCATACCGGCCAAAGGTGTTCATTTTTTTATTCCGGAAATTACCGCTTAATGAACCATTATACCCATTGAAATCGCCACGCTGATATCCAAGATTAACATTACCATTCGCACCAAGCCGCTTGTCCTTTTTCATTTTGATATTAATGATGCCAGCATTGCCTTCAGCATCCCATTTTGCACTTGGATTGGTTATGATTTCAATATTGTCGATTTCGGTTGATTGTACTGATTTAAGATAGGTGGCCAAATCGGAAGAGCTCAAATAGGTTGGTTTGCCATTGATGTAAACCTGCACCCCATTTTTACCACTGACGATAATGTTGTCATTGTTGTCTACTACAACACCGGGTGCTTTGCGAAGAAGCTCCATCGCATCGCTTCCAGTTGCATTGATACTACCATCAACATTAAATACAGTTTTATCAGCATGCACTTCAACGATGGGACGAGTTGTTTTAACAACTACTTCGGTAAGCTCGACCCCTTCTGCCGCCATTGAAATGGTTGGCAAGATTAGGGCCTGGCCATTGTTTACCCTGAAAGATTCAGTATTGTATTCAGGCAAACCAACGAATGTAACATTGATCCAATAAGTGCCATCAGTTATATTCAATAGCTGGAAAGAACCATTGTCATCCGTGTATTCAGCTTTCACAAGTGAGCTATCTGCTGAATTGTACAAGAGAACATTGGCAAAAGAAATTGGTGCATTTTCTGAATCGAGCACCTTTCCTTCGATGCGTCCGGTTTCTTTGTTTGCAAAAGCAGTCGAAAAAATAATCGAGAAAAATAGTACGGACAGGATTGTACGTTTTGTCATAACAGTCGGGTTGAGAATTGAGGAATTAAAGAATGTCTAAGCGGTATCTTCTAACAATACTCTAAATAACAAATACCTTAATTTCCATTTTTAGTGTCGGTGATTTATGGCAGCAAATCTAACTGCACAATGATGGGCAAGCATGCTTTTTTCGATAAACGGAATCATTTTTCGGTAAAAGAATCTGCACGAATGGAGGGACGAGAGGAGACAATTGTCGGTTACAATAGAGAGCGTTCAAAAAAATAGAGCTTCGAGGGAAGCGTTATGTTTTTTATTTTTTACTGCCTTTGTACATTTCGTATTTGTGCAATTTGCATTCTAAAGCGCCATTAAAAAGTGGGACTTTTTTGGACGTACGGAGGCCAATATGCTTGAGTGCCTGCATGTTTGAAGAAATTATCCAAGCTTCATATCCTTCGTAAAAATGCTTTAACCGTGAGCCGATTTCGGCGTAAAATGAATTGATTCCTTCTTGTTCCAAACGCTCGCCATAAGGTGGGTTCATGATAAGCACACCAGATTCATTTTCAGCTTCCGATAGCAAGAAATCTTTTTGTTCAAATGAGATGAACGACTCTACTCTACCGCGTTCTGCATTTGCTTTGGCTATTCCCAAGTTGGAGCCATCAATATCTCTGGCAACAATTTTTGCTTCCACATCTTTGATCGCAGCTTTGGCTTCCAGCCTAACGTCTTTCCATAGTTGTCGATCAAAGTCATTCCATTTTTCAAAATTATAATGCCGGAAACGCCCTGGCGGAATATTCCCAGCAATCATAGCGGCCTCAATGGCGAATGTCCCAGAACCACACATAGGATCCGTAAAATCAGTTTTTCCATCCCACCCTGCCATAAGGATAATTCCAGCAGCAAGTGCTTCATTGATAGGGGCAACAGTCCTTGAAACACCATATCCCCTTTTGGCTAATGTGTCTCCTGAACTATTTAAAGAAATGGTACATGTACGATCAGAAATATGCACATCTATCCAGATATCAGGATCTTTGGTATCAATCGAGGGGCGAGTACCAAATCTATCACGGAACTGGTCGACAATTGCATCTTTAGTTTTGAGTGCAACATATTTAGAATGGGTAAATCGATCGCTTTTGGCAGTGCCATTGATAGCAAAGGTTTGCGATGTTGAAAGAAATTTTGTCCAATCAATTTCTCTTACAGTTTCATAGAGATCATCCTCGTCATGGACTTCAAAAGCAGCTATAGGCCGAAGTATACGAAGCGCAGTTCGGAGCAAGAGGTTGCTCTTATAAAGCATGGATTTATCACCTCTGAATTGAACAGCTCTATTTAAAATTTCGATATTTACTGCCCCAATAGCATGCAGTTCCGCTGCCAAAATAGGCTCTAATCCAAAAAGTGTTTTTGCTGTATATATTCGGTTTACCAAAAGAGTATTTTGATGCAAATGTATGGACAGGAATTGTTCTTTAGGAAAAATAAAAAAAGGAGACCCGTGAGGAATCTCCTTTTAAATGCCCCTAAGAGCAAATCTTGAAGGGTAAGGTGTAGTGTTTTTGCCTTTTGGCAATTATTGATCAAGCTTAATCAAAGATCTAATCTATATGACAGTCCAACTTGTGGCATCACTGGAAGTTGACGGCTGTATTTTCCATATTTTATAGGATTTACAACACCTGCCTTGATTTTTAATCTTTCTTTTTTTCCAACAACTTGCGTACCATTGATAGAAGGTAAAAATATAGCTCCACAATTGGCACCTGCTCCGTTCGGCTGCAAAATGCTGTTGATGTCAAAACAAGTAGTTATCTCTGTACCATCACCTAATTGGATAGAACCGATTGTTTCTATATTGAATTCCTGAACGCCATTAACTCCATCATCCATAAGAATGTTAAGGTTTGCTCCAAAACTTAAAATACCATTCAAGCACTCAAATTCCAAACCACCACCAAGTGTAAGGTTCGGGTTTAAAGGATTGCCTCCAGGGATTTCACCCGATGGGTGATCAAAAGCCAGTGTGGTACCGATACCTCCTTGAATAGTCATATTACTGATGATGTCTGTTCCAAAATCCCAAGTTTGTCCACCCTGTATGCTAGCCCATATATTATTAGTCATTTCAGAAACGAATGTATTGCTATTGTGGATAGCAGTCATTGTCCAGAACTGACCATTAGAATTAGGATAGGTAAGATTAAAACCAAACATGGTTAAGTACTGATCACCTATATAAGGTGAATCAAATATTAAGAAAGGGTTAAAACCAGCGAACAAATCCGCAGTAATGCCCAATCCCCATAAACCAGTTTCACCACCTGCTGCAGCGAAAGGTTGTTTCTCATCTTGCGCATTGAGGTTTCCAAAACTAAATGCCAAGAGAACAACAAGAACCAACGAACGTAAAGAAGCTTTCATATAACCTTAGGGGTTACGTCAAATCTAAAAACAAATCTATTTTTTTGAGATTAGTCATTTAGGATTGACCAGTGAAATAGTATTGTGTAACAAATAAAAACTGAATTGTGGCATTCACAATTTAGTTTTGTAAAATTCTTTGAATGATGTCCAGTGCTTATTTTTTTTCTGCAATCCACTTGTCTGGGTAGGATCTGAATCCAGGAAATAGGAATAGACCAAACAAGACAGTTTATGGGATAACTATGTAATAATCGGATTGGGAAAAAGGATATTAAAAACCTTTAATAGAGCAGTTTGAATAGAGTTTTTTTGAGGGATAATAATTTCAGATAAACTAAAACTGTACCGAGAAGAGGAATAGGTTTGAAATTCATTACCTTCTAAGTAGCCGCTAAGGTAAAAAAATAGGAGGATGAAAAAAAAATACTGCGGGTAAAAATGTAAAATAATTTTTTCTATATGACCAATTCAATACTTTATCAACAAGAGTTAAACAATCATATTCAGTTTAAACGCTTTACATACAAACAGATTTACATGTTCAAATTCACTTTTGTCACACTTGCTCTTTTGCTTGCTAATTTTCTCTCAGCTCAACAAAACCAGTACTTCCCTGAAAGAGGGGACATATGGGAAGAACGTGCTCCTTCGTATTTTGGAATCGCTGAGGATCAAATTCAAAAAGCAGTAGACTTTGCAGTTGACAACGAATACGCAGGAGCAAAAGACCTCAGGATTGCTATTCTAAAAGGATTTGAAAAAGAACCCTACCACTCAATACTTGGCCCGACCAAAAAACGCGGAGGACCAGCAGGACTTATACTAAAAGACGGTTATGTTATTGCCAAATGGGGTGATACGAAGCGGGTGGACATGACCTTTAGTGTTACGAAAAGTTACCTCTCTACCGTAGCAGGGCTTGCTTTTGATCACAATCTGATAAACAGCTCAAGCGATCAAATTGAACAGGTTGTCTGGGATGGGACATTCGATGGTGCCCACAATTCTAAAATCACATGGGAACACCTTCTTACACAATCTTCTGATTGGTCCGGTACGCTTTGGGGCTGCCATGACTGGGCAGACCGCCCACCAAGAGAAGGTAATTTGGATGACTGGAAATTCAGAGAATTGTTTGAGCCGGGAACACACTTTGAGTACAATGATGTAAGGGTGAATGTATTGGCCTATTCCCTATTGCAAATCTGGAGGAAACCCTTGCCCGTGATTCTTAAAGAAAAAATAATGGATCCGATAGGCGCATCAGCTACATGGCGCTGGCATGGATATGATAATTCTTGGGTTGATTTGGATGGAATGAAAATGCAATCAGTAAGTGGTGGCGGACATTCTGGTGGTGGCATATTCATCAATACGGAAGATCATGCACGTTTTGGTTTACTTTTTCTCAACAATGGGAATTGGAATGGCCAACAACTTATCAGCAAGGATTGGATAAAAAAAGCTACCACCCCTTCTTCAGCCAACCATAGTTATGGATATATGTGGTGGCTCAATCAACCCGGCAATCGCCATTGGAATGGCGTTGCGGATTCAGTTTACTATGCAGCAGGGTTCGGTGGAAACTTTATCGTGATTGATGAGGAAACCGGGATCGTTATTGTGACTAGATGGCTTGAACCTTCAAAAATTGGTGAGTTGGTTAAGATGGTTCTCGATGCTTCAAATAATTAACACACAATTCGCAAAGCGACGAATTTGATTTTCCGAGATAACAACTGCTGTAACTTAACAACCGGCAAACCTCTGCTCCTTTGCAAAATTCAGTTTATCGCAATTAAAGGCATTTAGGCCTTACTGTGCCGATTCATTGATTTTTAGGTGGCCTTCATTGATTATTGTTCAATTCATAAACTCAATGTGATCAATTTTACAATATTATCTTTTATTATGGTTATCCATTTAAATCTATTAATGATGAAATTTCTAAAAATCTTCCTTCCAATCTGTTTGATGGCAATTGTGAATATTACAGCATTTTCACAAGGAAGTCGTGGAGCAACGTCCACTCCAGAGGAACGGGCAAAACAGCAAACCGATATGATGACCGAAAAGCTTTCGTTATCTGAAAAGCAAGCAGTGAAGGTCGGTGAAATAAATTTGAAATACGCTCAGAAAATGGCCGATGCAAGAAAGGAAGTACAAGATGATGATTGGACGGCGATGCGTGAAACCATGACGAAGATGAGAGAGGAACAAAACGGTGAGTTAAAAGGAGTCATGACGGCTGCCCAATTCGAAAATTGGCAAAAAATTCAAGAAGAACAACGGGCTCAGCGTCGAAATCGAGGACGTGAGAGAAGTGACAAACCTCAGAATGATAACAAAGGATAAATCACAGTCGGGTGATTTTTACAATGGCCTGTCGGCAGCTTTGCTGGCAGGTCTTTTTAAACTCATCTTTTCTATAAATAATAAGTCAACGCCTTGGTGAAGCACCATAATTCATTACCATGAAAAAATTTCTATTGTCGTTGTTTGTTTGCATTTCTTTGGCTGCAACTGCCCAAAAAGTCACCATCACTGGGAAAGCAATTGATCAAGATGGAATGGCCTTACCGGGTGCCCATGCAAAGCTACAATACCCTTGGGGCGAAGAGGTCGCTTCGACTGCTGCCGAAAGCAATGGCCGATTCTTTTTTAAAGATGTAGAACAAGGTGGATATAAAGTGGAAATCACCTATCTGGGATTTGACAATTTGATTCAAGAAGTGACCGTTGCTGCCAGCAATATAGAAATGGGAGAACTGGCACTTTCGCCGAATTCGACGAATTTGGATGAGGTTGTGGTAAAGGAAAGAATACCAATGGCGACACAGGAGGGGGATACTACCTCATTCAATGCTGATGCATTTAAGGTAATGAAAGACGCCAGTGCTGAAGAACTACTGGAAAAAATGCCAACTGTTTCTATCGAAAATGGACAGATAAAAGCACAAGGAGAAAATGTACAACAAGTCCTTGTCGATGGTCGTCCTTTTTTTGGAAATGACCCTGCTGCTGCTTTAAAAAATTTGCCGGCTGAAGTTGTCCAAAAAATTCAAGTTTATGACCAGGCCAGCGATCAATCACAATTTACTGGATTTGATGACGGCAACACTTCTAAAACCATCAATATCATTACCCGAACAGGAATGAACAATGGCCAATTTGGCAAAATTTACGGCGGATATGGTACTGACGAAAGATACCAGGCGGGAGGTAGTATGAACTTTTTCAATGGTGACCAACGGGTTTCCATCATAGGGATGAGCAACAATATCAATATCCAAAATTTTTCTACAGATGATATTTTGGGTGTTATGGGATCAAATAGCAGAGGGCGTGGAGGAAGAGGGCGTGGCAGCCGAGGAGGCGGATGGGGTCGAGGTGGTGGCGTAAATGACTTTATGGTAAACGCTCAAAACGGAATCGCCCGAACACATGCCATTGGACTAAACTACTCAGATAAATGGGGCGAGAAATGGGAAGTGACAGGTAGTTATTTTTTCAATAACAGTGACAGTTATTCCGAAGAACTGTTAACACAGCAGTATGTTGACCGGAATGGATTAGGGGAGGTATATGAAGAATATTCGGAAGCCAATAGCAATAACTCGAACCACCGCTTTACTGGAAGAATCGAAATCGAACTTGATTCGGCCAATTCATTTATCATCCGCCCGAGATTGAGTTTACAAATGAATGATGGGAACTCATTTACCGAAGGAAAAAGCATTTTTGAACAAGACCTATTAAGCGAGACAAGTAATAACTACTTCTCTGACCTTACAGGTTTGGACTTCAACAATAGTTTGCTCTGGAGACATAAAATGAAAAAGCGTGGCCGTACCTTTTCTGTGAATGTCCAAACTGGATATTCCCCAAAAGAAGGCGATAGCCAATTGAATTCATTTAGTGCGTTTTATTCCCCTTTTCAGAACATTGACACACTTGACCAGCAAAGCACACTTGATGTGAATAGTTGGAATGTCGAAACTACCTTAAACTATACTGAACCGATAGGAGACCGAAGCCAATTGATGTTTGATTATGAAATAAGCTACCAACAAGAAGACTCTGACAAAAACACTTATGACTTTTCGGAAGCAACGCTTGACTATACCAACCTGAACGAGCAATACAGCAATATTTTCTCAAATGACTATACAACCCATCGAGGAGGTATTGGATACAACTTCCGGCCCAATAGGGATATAATGATAATGGCAAGGGCGAGGTATCAGGTCGCCAACCTGAATAATGACCAGACCTTCCCACAAATGCTGGAAACAGGTCAAACTTTCAAGAACATTGTGCCTTTTGCCATGCTCCGTTACAATATAAATGGCAGGGAAAAAAGCCTGCGGGTTTTCTATCGTTCCAATACCAATTTACCATCCATTGATCAACTTCAAAATGTGGTGGACAACAGCAACCCACTTCAACTCTCAATGGGAAACCCCGATCTAAAACAGTCCTTTTCGCATAGCATGTTTGTGCGCTATCAAGGAACAAATGTTGAAAAATCAAGGGTGTTCTATGCCATGCTCGGCGGTACGCTCACAGATGATTATATTGCTAATGCAACTTACTTCTCCCGCAGCGATCACCCTATTTTTGATGGTTTGGACGTGCAGCCAGGCACACAACTTACCCAGCCCACCAACCTCCCGGGCTACCGCAACGTACGTTCTTTTATCACTTATGGCGTTCCGGTAAAGCCTATTAAATCCAACTTCAGCCTTGACTTGAATTATACCTATTCCCGCACGCCTGGGCTTTCGGATGACAGGCTCAACTATGCCAACAACCATACTTATGGAACTGGATTGACTTTGAGTAGCAATATCAGCGATAAGGTTGATTTTACTTTAAATGCTCGGCCAAGTTATAATAGGGTGACTAACACCTTGCAGACAAACAGTAACACGGAATATTTTAGCCAAGACTCCCGCCTTAAATTCAATTGGATTGTGTTTGAAGGGCTGGTGTTCCGAAACGAGGTGGCTCACCAATTTTATTCCGGACTTTCCGATGGGTTTGATGATCAGTTTATTATCTGGAATTTTGGCTTGGGTAAAAAATTATTCAAAAATGACCGGGGAGAATTGACATTAACAGTCAATGACCTGCTCAATCAAAACCGCAGCATTTCACGAACCATAACTGAGACCTACATTCAGGACAGTCGCTCAAATGCGCTTACTCGGTTCGTAATGCTCAACTTCACTTATAATTTGAGAAATTTTAATACTGGAAAAGAAAAAGCTGAAGGGAGTGATAACAGAGATGGCAGGAGGCCACATTGGTAGAGCTTTTCGGTTTTCTCTATTGGAGCCAAATAATTGCCCCAAAAGCAGCCAAGATGGTTACTTTTGGGGCAATTTATTTTGGATCAGTTCTACCAATATGCGCAATCAAAGACTTAGGCTGCTTTCTTACATAGTGATGGCATACATGCTATTGGCCTTCACTTGGTGGGCACTGCTATTATTTACCAAAAATAAGGATGCCTATCATGCCAAATTGGAACTGATGAAGATCGGTATGGTTGCAGAAGGAATGATTCAAGATCAAGCTGCATTTGAGCAAATGCCGGACTACATTGAGTTGAAAAAAGATTACGAGCGGCAGGAATGGATGATATTCGGTGAAGCAAGTGTGTTTGTAATGACCCTTGTCGCCGGCTTGTGGTTTATCCATAAAAGCTTTTACCGAGAAGTTCAAACGAATCAGCAACAACGTAATTTTTTGTTGGCCATTACGCATGAACTAAAATCTCCAATTGCCTCCATTCAGTTGATTTTGGAGACGTTTCTCAAGCGAGATTTACCAAAAGAAAAAACCGATCAACTGACCCAAAATGCGCTTAAAGAAAACGAGCGGCTTCACCAGTTAGTTGAGAATTTACTGCTCTCCGCTAAATTGGAAACGGCTTACCAGCCTAATTTTGAGGAAGTTGATTTGAATCAAACTTTAGAAGATTTATTGGCAAAAGCCAAAAAGCGCTATCCGAACCTTTTGCTTTCATATGAAAACAAAAACCAATTGCCACTGATGATGCTTGACCCCAGCGGCATAGGACTTTTAGTAAACAACTTGGTTGATAATGCAGTGAAATATTCGGAAAAAAATGCCATCGTCGATGTAGCCCTTTCCCAAAATGGCCAGAAAGCAAATTTGACTTTTGCGGATCAAGGAATCGGAATTCCCGGTGAGGAAAAAAAGAAAGTTTTTGGAAAATTTTACAGAATAGGTAGTGAAGAAACAAGAAAGACAAAAGGGACTGGTCTTGGCCTATTCATCGTTAGAGAAATTGTGAAGTCGCATAAAGGTGAAGTCAAAATATTGGACAATGAGCCTCAGGGCACGATTTTTCAGATTGAATTTCATTTGGGGAAATAATTTCCAGGATTACCATTTATCCATTATAAATCAAAGACCATAAATTAATAAGTATGAGAATCCTATTGGTAGAAGATGAAGAAAACATAAGGGATGTTGTAAAAATGAATTTGGAGTTGGAAGACTTTGAAGTGGTTACTGCCGCAGATGGGCGAAATGCCATCAAACGATTTGAAGAAGAACACTTCGACCTGATAATTCTGGATGTGATGCTGCCTGAAATGGACGGGTTTCAAATATGCGAACAGATTAGGTTGACCAATATGGAAGTGCCGATTATTTTCCTTACAGCTAAGGATGGAATGACCGACAAGATAGCTGGCCTCAAAAAGGGAGCAGACGATTACTTGACAAAGCCATTCCATTTGGAGGAATTACTGCTTCGAGTCAACAACCTTATCCGTCGAACCAGCAAAGCACCTGAAAACATGCCGGAGGTGTATGAATTTGGGGGGAATAAAGTCAATTTTCGCACTTTTGAAGCGACTGGGATTGAGGGTGATTTTATTCTCACAAAAAAAGAAGCGATGTTGCTGAAGCTACTCATCGACCGCAAAAATGAAGTGGTGTCACGTCACCAGATTCTCCAGTCAGTTTGGGGGTACGATGTTTTTCCTTCCACCCGTACCATTGATAATTTCATTCTTTCTTTCAGGAAATATTTTGAAAAGGATCAGCGAAATCCAGCCTATTTTCATTCTGTCCGAGGAGTAGGATATAAGTTCAAAGATTGAAGGATTGAATAGAATTCAATTTTTTTCAGGATTTAGAAGTGAAATCATTCCTTCGGAATTCACCAACTCTATTGCTTTATGTACGGTCGGGTCGTTTGAGTTGAGTACTGTAAAAAAACCATTTTCAGACCAAAGTTGACGAGCGATAGTAGCTTTTATGTACACTTTTAAATCATCTTCAAGGGTTCGTGATAAGCGATTGATTTTTTGACCCGCTTGCTTATTTGCAAACGTGTAATATGCTGACATCAAAGATTGGTCAACCTCAAAGTTATTATCAAAATCAGACAACTTTTTATCCTCCCAATCACTTCGATTTTTTTCCAAAAAACGAAATGAAAAAGCTGGAACATATTGCTTTAGTGTTATCAGATTGGTACTCAGCAAATTGCTATCAAGCGGGATAAACACATCAGGAATAATACCTCCTCCACCATACACAACTCTACCAGCACCTGTGAAAAATTTTGTTGTATCTGCAATCTCTTGCTTCCCTTCATCATATAGTTCTCCATTCAATGAACGTTCAGTAATGTCTTCATCATAGGTTTCCCGATGATCGTAAGACTTCTGAATACAGCGGCCTGATGGTGTAAAATATCGAGCAATAGTGAGCCGAATAGCCGAGCCGTCACGCAAACGATATTGCTCCTGTACCAGTCCTTTCCCAAACGTACGCCGCCCCACTATCACACCCCTATCCCAATCTTGAACCGCCCCTGCTAAAATTTCGCTGGCCGAAGCTGATCCTTCATCAACTAATACGACAATATTATTTACGTCGTAAAAATTTCTTCCAGTCGTTTTGTATTCACTCCTTGCCACATTTGTACCTTCTGTATAAACCAGCAGCTTATCCTTTTCTTCAAAAAGCTGACTCAGTATATTGGTTGCTTCCTGAAGATATCCGCCAGGATTATTTCGGAGGTCAATAACGAGGTGTTCCAACCCTTGCTTATCAACCAGTTTCTCCAATTCCTGCATAAACTCCTGATAAGTATTCGAAGAAAAACGATTGATTTTAATCAGGCCAGTTTTATCGTCAATCATATAAGCGACTTCCACACTTTTGACTGGAATTTTATCACGGGCTATGGTAAAATGGTGCAACTCAAGTTCATTCCCTCTTTTCACGCCAATTTTTACTTTTGTTCCTTCCTCTCCCCTTAATTTACTCAGCAAGCCTTCAAAATCGATATTATCTCCAACCGTAAGAGAGTCTTCTATTTCCACTATTTTATCTCCGGGCAATACGCCGGCTGTTTGTGCAGGGCCTTCATCAATAGTGCTAATTACCATTACGGTATCATCGACCACTAAAAATTCTATCCCGATGCCATCAAAATGGCCTTCCAGTTGGTCATTTACTTCTTTGAGTTGTTCTGCGGAAATATAATTGGAATGAGGGTCGAGCTGAAAGAGAATATTGTCGATAGCTTCTTTCACCAGTTCATCTTTGTTCACATCATCAACGTACCGAGCCTCGATATACCGGATCAACTCCTCTAACTTGCCCTGACCAAGGGCACTTGGTGGCAAGTCTTTTCTTTTGGCCATTTCAATAGCTGCAACCGTAGGTGGGTTTTCTTGCATTTTAATGCCCACAAGCATACCGACTACAAGTACCAATGAAAACAACAAAGGCAACCAAATATTCAATTTCTTTTGGGGAGTATTTACTTCATTGTTCATTGAAGAAAGTTTAATTTATATCCATTGATACTTTACAAAACAAGATTGCCGCCAAAAGTATGATTTGTATCAAGATCTTGGTGAAACGCAAAAATGTGAATTCAAATGTAAAAGATAAACTATTTGGCGTTTGAAGATGAATAACAACGGTTTTTTGGAATCGTTGTCTGTATTTCTATTTCGACTAACTTTTCCAGCAAGAGGCAAATTTTTAAAAATAATTAAAAGTAAGGCGCTGTATTTTTAATAAACAAAGCAATAAGCGACATTTGTTACCATATTTTAAAATCAAAATATAAAAATGGGAGCAATAGATAAATTGGATCGCCAGATACTTTCAGAGTTGATGCACAATGCAGAACAACCATACACCGATTTAGCAAAAAAATTATTCGTTTCAGGAGGGACTGTTCATGTTCGCATGAAAAAGCTCCGTGAAATGGGGATTGTGAAAGGGGCAACACTCACTGTAGACCATACAAAGCTGGGGTATGATATTTGCGCATTCCTCGGAATCTACCTCGACAAGAGTTCTTTGTTTGATACGGTTTCAGAAGAGTTGAAAAAAATTCCGGAAGTGGTAGAAGTGTTTTATACAACAGGGTTATACAACATTTTTGCAAAAATCTACTGTCGTGACACCAACCACTTAAAAGATGTGTTGCACGATAAGATTCAGAACATTTCCGGTATCCAGCGCACAGAAACCATGATTGCATTAGAAGAGAGTATTGACAGACCCGTAGATATCTTGGAAAACTTTGGCAAATAGTTTTTGCTTGTTGTCTCACTATCTGTTTGCCTTGTGAAATACAAGTACTAATCACATCTTTCTTGTTGGGATGGCTTGTCTGAAAACAGGCTGCGCACGGAATCATTGATTATGAAGTTTGCAGAAATACTTTTGTTGAGTGGCTTTTTATTCCTTTCCTTTTCTTTACAGGCGAGTCATTTTCCTTATAATTTAAAGAACCAAATTAATCTAACCGATACCATCAATTATCGTGGATACAGGCTGGAGATGCTTGATTTTAAGTTGCTCAAGGAAAAAAATGATTGGATTAAAATCAGTTGTACCATTATTAATTCTGGAAGGAATGACATCGACATGGGAAAAGATGGTACCGAGCATTGGGTGCTCATCAATTTTGACCAGTCTATTTTCACTGCCAAACTCGGTGGCTACCGGAACAATATCAGACAACAGCTTGCACAGGAAAATTTCACGCTCCCAGCAGGTCGCTCTGTCAAAGATTTTGAACTGAAAATATCCAGCATAATCCAAAGCTCATCGATCAGTGAACCGCCAATTGCAAGTACCAATCCTGCCCCATCCAACCGTGGGGATCTTTCATGGGAACCTTCTACCCCACCGAGTTTACCTAAAAAATCAGCAATAAAAGATGAAAGCTGTCCCGATATCCTTATTTCCAGTATTAAAATTTTGGAGGAAAATGAAAAATGGGCCACGATCGAATACACGTTCACTAATCAGGGTGACGGAACATTCTATCTGTATGGTAAAGGGGATGGAAAAAAAGACAACCTTGTAATCAATGCATTTATTTCTGGTGTCACTGAACTTACCCGTGGTGCCATTCCAATTGGTGGCCAGATATTCCCTGAGTCAGATGATATACCAAACGAGCTGGTGAGAGGGGATACAATTACCGCACAACTAAAGCTCGACATCCGAAAAAAAACACGGTACATGAAGAGCCTCATTCTCTCGCTCGACAGCAACCAGTTTGTCGACGAATGCGACCGCATCAATAACCATATGGGAGTTGTGTTAAGGTGAGGCATTAAAAATAGGAGACCTCCATAGTTTCCTCCTATAAAGTTGCAGCTGGGAACACCAAAATAAATAAGGCCAGAAAATTTGAATCTGATTTTCAGATGTATATCAATAAAAAACCCGAATTTTTGAATTACCAAAAATTCGGGTTTTTTCATGTTGTTAGCTTTCCCCAAAATCAAGATCCCAAATAATGCTTCAGCAACTTGCTCCTATTCGCAGAGCGCAATTTATTAATGGCCTTGTCTTTTATTTGCCGCACTCGTTCACGGGTCAATCCGAATTTGTCACCAATATCTTCCAATGACATGGGGTGCTCAATCCCGATGCCGAAATAAAGTTTAATTACATCACATTGACGATCCGTCAAAGTGTTCAGTGAACGCTCTATTTCTAGCCTTAATGACTCCGTATAAGCAAGGCTTTTGTCTGTATTGTTGGTTTGCCCATTTTCCAGAACATCCAAAAGTGAATTATCCTCCCCATCGACAAAAGGTGCATCCATAGATACGTGTCGGGCAGCTACTCCAAGTGTGGTTTCTACTTCTTCTGTCGGGATGTCAAGCAATGAGGCCAATTCATCAGAAGACGGCTCCCGCTCATAATTTTGTTCTAATTCTGAAAAAGCTTTGTTGATCTTATTTAATGAACCGACCTTGTTGAGCGGCAGCCTGACAATTCTGGATTGTTCAGCGAGTGCTTGCAGGATGGATTGTCGAATCCACCAAACAGCATAAGAAATAAATTTGAACCCTCGGGTTTCATCAAAACGCTGGGCAGCTTTGATAAGACCAAGATTTCCTTCATTGATGAGGTCACTAAGGGAAAGCCCTTGGTTTTGGTATTGTTTGGCAACAGAAACCACGAAACGAAGGTTGGCTTTTGTTAATTTTTCAAGAGCGGTTTGATCGCCGGACTTGATAGCTTTGGCCAGTTCTACTTCCTCCTCTGGGGTAAGGAGGTCCACTTTTCCGATTTCTTGGAGGTACTTTTCAAGAGACTGACTCTCTCGATTAGTAATTGATTTGGTAATTTTTAACTGTCTCATTAAAGCTCTGCTGTTTGTTATCTTTTAAAAATAGTTTTTGCTTTGCAACATTAGGAAAAAAATACAATTGTGGAAATGGACAAAATTCAGGAATAAAATGCCATTCGAATTGTATTCATAGTGAGTTCCAGCTAAAACGGGTTACGATTCTTTTTAAGTAGAGTAGAATACTGATTGGAGAGCTGTGCGTGTTTTGAAATAATGCTGTGCAAAAGTAACGGGATTCTGTTTTTAAATCAACTCCTTAAGCTCTTGTTCCATTCATATATCCATTCCAGATTATTTGAAAGTGCTTGATAGACAACCTTTTCAAATACTTTTACGGAAAAAACATCCTGTCAAAAAAACCCAACTGCAATTGTCACTTATTCTTGTTACCTTTCCGAATTCAGTGTAAAATTTCGTAAACCTTCCAAAAATAAGCCATTTTTTTTGAAAAATTGAGATTTTAGTCTTTATTGCGCCCACTGAATGAGCTGAATGGCTGGATTAACAGCCTGAGGAGTACTAAACCAAATTATTGACCAACTAAGTTTAATTCTTATGGATAGAGTAAAATTTAAAATTGATTTCTTGATGAGGGCTTCCCCATCATTGCTTTACAGATATTTCACATCTCCCGGAGATATTATCCGCTGGTTTTGTGAAGGAGTCGATATCAACAAAGGTGTCTATACTTTCGAATGGAGCGGAGAAGGCGAGGAAGCTCGCCTAGTAGAAAATATCGAAGAAGAATTGGTTCGGTATGAATGGCTCGATGAAGATCGTAGAGGAGAATATCTTGAATTCAAGATTACAAAAGCTGGAGTAGCCAATGATACGGTACTTGAAATAACTGACTTCTGCGATGACGATGAGGTAGATGAACTAAAAGAACTTTGGGCCACTCAAATAGACACTTTGAGAAAAGCCACAGGACTTGGCTAAAGTATTAATGAATTAGGCAAGTTTTGAACTTGTCCCTTTTTGTATATTTAATCGAATCGAAAAACAGCAGGGCGCTTCCCGAAATGGGAAGCGTTTTTTGTTGATTCATAAGCCAAATCCATTTTCTACTTTTGCCTTTTACACAAATCCATGAAATTAATATTCGGACTCCATCTTGACGACCTCATTGTTCCGCTCTCCTCTGATTTAGAAGGGGGTGTTTATTATTGCGGGCCTAAAAAACTCCTCTCTGTCGTTGAAACGTTCTTAGGATTGGCTGGAAATGAAGACAACATTGAGTACTTGAGAATTGAGCATTATCGGCAAGCATTGCTAACTCATAAAGAGCAAAACTCAAGCAATGAGCTTCCCCTTTTTTATGAAAATTCTTTTCAGGCCGATCAGTTTGCGACATCTGCCGAGTTACTCAACAGAAGAGACGAACTTGTATTGGCAGGATATGATTTTAACAATAACACTAATGTTCCGCCAAGGATAAATGCACTATCTCAAGTAGAAGCAATATATATTGCTGGACTTTCAAAAGATGGGATAACAAGTTTCGCTCCCGCTGGATTTGCTGATCGTTTTTTGAACATACTAAAATGGGCTAAAAAAATAGAACACCCGTTTGATGAGATATGGATCAATGAGCCAATGGCAATTTTGCCATCTCATTTTCAGCTTTTATTTAAAATATTATCCGAAACAGGAAAACGACCTCACATTCAACAGCTTGTTTCTCCTCCCCTTTCAAAAGGTAGTTTAAACGATCTTCAAAAATTTCAACAACAGCTATTACAAGGTTCAAAAGATGATATTTCACTAAATGGAGACAGTAGTCTCCTTATAATAAAAGCCAAGCGCGATAACGAAGCGGCATCTTACATTGCTAAACTATTGCAATTAAATCCTGATTTTAGGCCATCATGCCTTATCCCTGAAAAAAACAGAGTGCTGGATATGGCGCTCATGCAAGAGGGTTTTCCAAGTTTGGGAATTTTGTCAGCCTCCCTGGCAAGGCCTGCACTCCAGATATTAAAATTGGCACCCACCTTCCTATGGCATCCCATCGATCCTTTTAAAATCCTTGAATTTGTCACGTTGGCGCTTAAGCCATTGCCAGATAGATTGGCCACAGCCATTGCCGATCAAGTTGCCAAGTCCCCTGGACTGCAAGGGGAAGGGTGGTATGCAACCGTTGGTAAGTACTTTTCCGATCTGGAAGAAAGGGAATCGGCTAAAACAGTCAAAGAACATCGTAAACAATATGACTTCTGGTTTGAACGAAATCGATACCGCATTGACAAAACAGCCCCAAAAGCTGACGTGATAGCAATGTTTGATTATCTACGAGAATGGTCGTACAATATATTTGAGGAAAATGGCGGCAAGAACCATTCATTGTTGGTATTGAGCGAACAAGCCAAACGGATTGTAGAATTATTGCAGGCAGTACCAGAACCAGAACTGGATTTTTTGTCTTTGGAAAGAATCGTCCGCACGATCTATGAACCATCGCCAGTCACATTTCAAGAAAAACAAGTTGGCCATCTGCCACATGCCATGCATCCAGCTGCTTTTATAAACGCTGTAGATGAAGTGCTTTGGTGGAATTTTGTACAAAATGAGCCTAACCACTTTTTTTCCAAATGGCATTCTTCGGAACTGGAATATTTTGAAAAGAATAATGTCAAAGTAGACACCCCGAAACTTGAAAATGAAAGGGTGCTGTGGCAGCGGATTCGACCAGTTATTCATGCACAAAAGCGATTAATACTGGTAATTCCAGAAATAGTCGAAGGAGAAACAGCGCTCCCCCACCCTTTACTTGGAAACCTGGAGGCTGCATTCGGACATCTCGATAATATTACAATTTCTGTAAGTAATTCTTCCAGTAAAATATCTCATTCGCTAAAACTACCTAATTGGGAAAACCTTGGAACAAGGCAATTGGGAAGACCTGCCCCATTCTTGCAAATAGGAGAAATACATCATCCACAAAGGGAATATGAAACTTTGACCAGCCTCGAATCCCTGTTTTATTTCCCTTATCAATGGTTCTTCAAGTATAAAATTAAACTACATAAATCGGCCATTTTAAGTGTGGTTAAGGACAATACACTTATGGGGAATCTGGCCCATCGGGTTTTTGAAAAATTGATGCAAGAGGAATTGACTCAATTTGATGATAAAACCAATCTCGACAATTGGATTGAAACAGAATCCAACCGCTTATTGCTTCGTGAAGGGGCTGTGTTGCTGATGTACGGGCGTGAACCTGAACGGATCGCATTTATAAATAAATTAAAATACGCAGCTTGGAGTCTGCTGTCCCATATCCGCAATAATGGATGGGAAGTGGTTGATACTGAAGTAAATCTTGAAGGACATTTTCCAATCAACATTGAATCCAGCATTCCGATAAAAGGGATCGCCGATTTAGTTTTGAAACGAGGAAATGAACTAGCTGTAGTTGACTTGAAATGGAGAGGTACCAGTTATCGAACCAATACGTTAAAAAACGAGGAAGATCTGCAATTGGTACTTTACTCACGGCTTTTATCAGCAGAAAAACAATGGGCTCACACTTCTTATTTCATTTTGGAAAATGGAAAAATGATAGCCAGAAACAATCTGGCCTTCAAAGAAATTACCCCAGTTATTCCAGATCGTGATTTTCGAGAAATCAATGAACGGATTTTAATCAAAATGGAAAAAACATGGCAATGGCGAATGGATCAAATTGCGAAAGGTGAAATTGAAATCAGAGCACGCCAGACCATCCAAGAAATTGAAGATAAATATGCAGACGAAGGCTTAGGGGAATTATTGATGGAGATGCTGGAAATGAAAGGGGAAGATGCCAAGTGGGATGATTACCGAACTTTGGTAAATTTGATTAATTGAGCGTAGAAAATTGAAAATGGAGAATATTCGATTATTCTAATCTCCATTTCCAACTCTCGTCGCTACACCAAATTATCTATCAATTTTAGTCAATATAGTACTGCTCTCCACCCGGCCCTTCTTATCGTAATTTTCTGTTTTCACCATTCCAATTCCTTTCGCATACCAAGAGGAGCTTTTAAAAGACTTTTTAACCATCATTTTCATTTCGGTTTCCTGCGTTATTTTCACACAATCAAAAGTGCCAGCTGGAGTCGTAACTTGTTCCATCCCATCAATTTTGCGGTTATAAATACGCATGTTCATACTGAACAAATTCATGCCGTTCATTTTGGTATTCATGGTCATTGTACCTTCTGGTAATTCCTGCCCGGCACGAGGGTTATTCGGCACTTCAAGGGCGTCACTGTTCATCTCCACTTCCATGTTCGACATTCCTGCCATGGCTGATGGGTCGAACATATTGCTCATGTCCATATAAATGTTCTCCCCTCTACATTCGATACCATAACCTCCTTCAAACATCTCATCGCCTTTATTATTTCTCACCTTAAAATCAACGGAGGCTTTAAAACCATCCGATTTATTTTCCAAGCTGTTCACAGTTTGACTGGAAACAGAAGTTACTTTGTTTTTCTTATCAAAGTTGGTTAGCTCAAAAGAGAGCCCTTCCTCAAAAGGCATATAGCCCGACTCGCATAGATTATCTTGTGAAAAAAGGAAAACAGAAAACGATAGGAATAAGAATGTGAAGATTGAGTTTTTCATTTCTGGTTGGTTTTAAAAAATGGTTTATTAAAATACTTCATAAAGTAAAAGTAAAAAAGTAGCTTTTTGAAATTCAAATGTAAGGGAAAGAAAAAGCAGGGAGTTTGGGGTCTGGGGCAAGCCAAAAAAAAGAATGGCTTTTTACGGCCACTCTTTTCGGATTTGGATAGGTTGAATGGGAGGTGATTCGGAGGCGAGATAAACGCAGTTTGTTTAACTTACTCCGATCGTTCAATTTTTGTTATGTCAACGTTCGCAAATTTGGAATTGCTAATATGGTAAAGAGGAGTTCAATTAAAATTGTATTCCATACATTGCCCAAAAATATTTTAAAAAATCAAGGTCCTGAATGATTTCATTTGGTGATAGGTGTCGGACACTTCATTGGCTTTAAAAAAGTGCTGCTTATTTTCTGCGTTTTCTTTAATCTGAAAAAGTGTCCGACACCTATTTCCCTTGAAAACCAAATGAAATCACTTTGAGCCAAAAATAAACTTATGATCTGGAAAAGAGACATCAGTCTTGAATTGTTGAATTCATTTTGCAAAGGAAACTTGAATGGCCATCTCGGGATCGAATTCATTGAAATTGGAGATGATTTTCTCATTGCCCGCATGCCAGTAGATCATCGAACCATTCAACCTTATGGTGTATTGCATGGCGGCGCATCAGTAGCTATGGCAGAGACCATGGGTGGTATCGCAGCGGAACTATGCACCGCAGAAAATGCGAATAAAACAGCAGTTGGAGTTGAGATTAATGCGAATCATTTACGTCCCGGATTGCCGCCATTTGTAACTGGGAAAACTACACCAATCAAAATAGGAAGAACTATTCAAGTGTGGCGCATTGAAATTTCTGACACATCAGGCAAACTGGTTTGTACCAGCCGGATCACAATGGCAATTGTTGATAAAAAAACATAGACAGTATCTGATAAATTGAGTAAGCCCCAAACAGGAATTTACATGTCTGTATTGATGAATAAATGCTAAATGCTCCGAGTTATACTTGGCCAATTTAGGTTTTGTGTAAATCATGTTTGTTGATATATAGGTTTATAAGGGTTGATAAAAAGTTGATAAAAAGTTGATAATCAACCTTTATAAACTTTTTATCAACCTATTATAAACTTCCTTCATTTGCACAAAACCTATTATGGTACAGTATAACTGAAAAAAGTAATTTTATTTTGTCAAGTGCCTTACTAAAATAAATGTGACATGATTTACTATGATTTTATTATCAAATTCCAATTGAACATCATTTATAAATAATATGATTTACAATGTCTTAATCGTAAATTTCCAAGACACATTAGTCCCAATTTCTAAGTATTCATAAGTGCCTATATTTCAGAATCAATTTGCACAGTCATATTATTGACTGTATTTTTGTCACACTATTTGAAAATAGCTCCCTTCGAATTCCCTCCACGTTACATTTTTCTCCACTTTCATTTTATTGAATCAGCCATTTCAACATTTTTCATATTGTAGAAGGCGCAAGAAAAAACACTATACCAAATACTTTCTTGTAATTAGTCTTTTAAAATACTGTAAACCAAATTCACATAGCATGTATTTTCGAATGCTTTTTGTGTTGAGCACTATTCTGTTTGCAACAAATGCAATTGCCCAAAAAAACATCAATAAAAAACCTGCTCCAGCAAAAGTGAACGTGCATCGGCTCAGTGATGATATAAATACTTTGGATGCAGATTTCGCTCCTGCCCGTTATGGTGACCGCATTTATTTTACATCTACTTCAAAAAATGAAACGGATGGTTTAATGCAAACGCGGATCTACTCTTTTTTGGATGGAGGTAAAGCATCATTGGTAGAAGGCTTAGATTTAAACTCTAAAACTGCACATATTGCAAACCTTGCTTTTATGCCAGATGCCAGCAAAGTCTATTTTTCTATTTGCAAAGGCATTGAACAAAATGACTGTGAAATCTGGTATCGGGAAAAAGAATATGAAGGAAATTGGGGTGCTGCAAAAAAGTTGCCGGAGCCAATCAACTTGAGTGGTTCTTCTTCCACGCAGCCTTCGATTGGTTGGGATGAAGAGCAAAAGAAGTTTGCTTTGTTTTTTGTTTCTGACCGTTCTGGAGGAAGGGGCGGAAAAGATGTTTGGGTAAGCCATATAACTTGGGATGGCCAGTTTGAAACGCCTTATTCTCTACCAATTAACTCTACAAAAGACGACGTCACACCATATTTTGACCGCATTTCGCAAACACTATATTTTAGTTCAAACGGAATGAAAGGAGTTGGCGGTTTTGATATTTTCCAATCAAATAAAATTGGTGACATGTGGGCGCCAGCCTCCAATTTAGGCAGGCCATACAATAGTGCTTACGACGACCTTTATTTCACTATTCACGACAAATCTGGCAAAGCATATTTCACATCGGACCGCCCTGGTTCATATTGCAACAACGGAGCTATTGATGGATGGAATTGTTTCGACATTTATGAAGCTGTGGAAAATGAAGCATACAAAGCATATATGTCGAATGTGGAAAATATGACGGACAAGTATAAATCAGAGCTTGTGGACAATTAAGTAATCGAATCAGGGCTTAACGGCGCATGGCGACTTGAACACCTGATTTGCATTAAGTATCAATAAATACTCAGAAGCTCCATTATAGTCCCATCATCAATTGCAATCGATTTTAAGCAGATAATCAAGACCCAATACAATTAGAAAAAAAGAGCCCTTGTTAGAACAATCCTGACAAGGGCTCTTTTAATGATTTTTATTATGGTTCCATTGATAAAAATCAACCAATTGATTCCTAACACTCCTTACATTTACCCTTTTACCTAAACTTGATAATCAGTCGCATCAATAGAACTTCCAATTTTATGTTTGAACTAAAAGATTTTCAAAAAGCGAAAAAAAGGTCCGATTTATTCCAAATTGGGAATAACAAAAACATGGATTTGAACAAGCAGTTGCGGCATCTCCGATATGAGGAAGAATTGAGGTTGTTACAAACAGAATTAGTTACCCTTCAACAATGGATAGCCAAAAAAAAGATGCGGGTCGCTGTAATTTTTGAAGGGAGAGATGCTGCTGGCAAAGGCGGGTCAATTAAAAGGTTTGTGGAACATTTGAATCCACGTTCTATGCGGGTAGTCGCACTTACAAAACCAACCGAAGTGGAAATGGGTCAATGGTATTTTCGCAGGTATATAAAAGAATTGCCAAATGCTGGCGAAATAGTATTTTTTGACAGGAGTTGGTACAACAGAGCGGTAGTTGAACCAGTCATGGGGTTTTGTAATAAAAAACAATACAAGCAATTCATGGGGCAGGTGTCCGAGTTTGAGCATATGCTCTATGAAGACAATGTACACCTTATAAAATTTTGGTTTTCTATTTCAAAAGACGAACAAAAAAGAAGGTTTGAATCCCGTCTTCAAAACCCCTTGAAACGATGGAAATTCAGCCCCGTCGATATGAAAGGGCAACAATTATGGAAAAAATATACCCACTATAAAGAAGAAATGTTTTCAAAAACCCATTCCAATTTTAGTCCTTGGGTTATTGTAAAAACCAATGACAAACGAACAGCAAGATTGGAAAGCATGAGATATGTATTGTCACAATTCGACTATCCTGGAAAAAGCAAATCAAAAGCAATATTATTGCCTGATTCTAACGTAGCCTTCAGGTATTATAGAAGCATTGACCAACTTGACATTTAAATCCAGGAATAAAAAATAAAGTAAATGAAACAAGTAGAAAAATTGCAATTGACAGAAGAAGAAATAGGCGTACTCAATTCAAAAATAGGGCTAAAGCATTTATTGGCTGACAAGAAATTAAATTATGAAAAAGCTTTGCGAACAGCTAAATATGAATTGGAATTAAGAGAATTACAAACAGAATTAATAAAACTCCAAAACTGGGTTATTAATAATAATAAAAAAGTCGTCATCCTTTTTGAGGGCAGAGATGCGGCAGGCAAAGGTGGCGCTATTCGGCGAATTACAGCTCATATAAATCCTCGCCATTATCGAATCGTTGCTTTACCAAAACCAACCGTAGAAGAAAAAGGGCAGTGGTATTTCCAACGTTATGTCAACCGATTGCCGAAGCCTGGCGAAATTGTATTTTTTGATAGAAGCTGGTACAATAGAGCGGTGATCGAACCCGTAAATGGCTTTTGCACAAACGAAGAATATAAGCGATTCATGGGACAGGTAAACGACTTTGAGCGCATGATCGTAGAATCAGATTGCTATTTAATAAAGTTCTATTTTTCAATCACCAAAGACGAACAAGCTCGCCGGTTTTCAGAAATTAAAAGCAGCCCATTAAAAAGATGGAAAATGACTCCTGTAGATGAGGCTGCTCAAGGATTATGGGACAAATACACAGAATTTAAAGAAGTGATGTTTAGTAAAACAAATACGGAACTATGCCCTTGGGTAATTATAAAAGCGAATAAAAAAACGGAAGCGAGAATAGAAGCAACTAAGCATGTTTTAAAAACTATTCCGTTCGAAGAAAGTGAAGATGCTGTGTAATATAAGGAGATAATGAATTTAAGATTATAGACTTTAGACTTATAGACAATAGATTTTAGATATAATTTTAATAAATGAGCAGTCTAACATATAAAGTCTATACCTATTTCCTTTCCATCAATTTCCTTTCACCCATTTCATCACAGTTTTATTATTATCTCCTTCAACAAATTCCAGTAAATAAATCCCCCTACTTAAGGATTCGAAGTTTTCTTCAAGTCGATACTCGCCCGTTTCTAATTCGCCATCAAAAAGTGAATAAATAAGCGCTCCCTTCATATCGTATAAATTAATTCTCACCGAAGTTTCTTTTTTAACACAAAAAGAAATTGTCACTTCATCAATAAAAGGGTTTGGGTAAAATTTTAAATCCTCAATATTTTCACCAGAAAATGGTGGTGGAGAAAATTGATTGGATATTCCTGGGCTTCCATTTTCATTCAACGACGCCCAGCTTTCAGGTAATGCATTATCAAGACTCGGTTCGATAAGTTCAAGGGTTGCACCTGTTCCATTGGCGTGATCAGGCCATGGGGGCGTGGACTGATAAGCCACAGAATCTTTAAGATTCCCACTTTTGTTATAAACTTTTATTATGTCATTATCTGCGGATAAATCAAATCCAAAGCTGCCTATAATGTTCTCCAATTCAGGATAATTGCTTTTAAATTTCGCCTCGTCACTCGCAATTACCAAGAATCCATTTCCATTTAATAAAGTGCCATCAGGAATTGTGAAACTTCCAGCATTCACACTACTTTTTAATTCCCACCCTGATAAATTTACGGAACCAGTATTTGGGTTGTACAATTCTATCCAATCATCTGTATCCAGTGTTTCGCTGGATTGGTAGTTAATTTCATTGACAACAATTTTGACATCTTCACCCTCCGAAGAAATAAAGTGAGGCTTCAATGTCATTGCCGATTTCATATTAATATTAATTTCTGCATTTGTAGAAAAACTATCGCCAGACCAATGAGAGAATGAAAAGCCAGGTTCCGGAACTGCAATGACTTTAATAGGTACTTCTTCAAAATAATCGCCAGACCAATTACTTTCTTTTATTGTCAATCTATTTACTCGGACAAAGCCTTTTTCAGGTTCATTATTTTGAATAAATACTTTATGAAAAGCAGGCAGGTTAAATACGCTCAAAATATGTTGTTTCACCCGCAATGGCCTCAATGCTGCAAAATTCTTCATGTTTGATACCTGATTGCTCCAAAAGGCCGCATTCCCGCCCCATCTGAAATAATGAGCGTTTATTTCTGTTGAAATATTATTTGCCAAAGTATCAATACGTTGCTGTACTCTTGGTGGCAGAAACCGAGAATTCAGTTCATCAGCAAAACGGTTCACAAAATCATTACGAAAAGAAACATTCTGAACCAGTCTACGAAACAATAAAGTAGACCATGGTGGATTGGGCCAGCCCGGCCCATTTGACTGTAAAGCAAAGGCTAAGGTATTCTTTGAATAGTTAGAAGCGTCCCAAATTCCAAATCCAAAATCTGTATCATAAAGGATCCATTTCCACTTGCCTGTTTTGGGCCGCCAAAACTTGATATTGTTCCCGGGCCAGTCGGTATTGTCAAAATAAATTTGGGCTACTTGGTAAATAATAAAGTTTTCAATATCCATCTGGCCTGCCACATATTGATAATTAGCTTCGCTTGACAAATTATTGCCAGAAACAAAATTGATCAAACTTTGATAATCCTGATTGTCGCCGTGAATTGTTATACCCTCTCCTTCCAATATGTCAATTTCATCTGGATCAAGGTTATGTTTGGAAGCAAGAAAGTGCTCATTGACTTTTTCACGCATATTGTAAAATCCCCAGTATTCCCCATTTAAATAGGTGACAGCTGGCCTAAAAGCTTGATAATCCAAACCTGAGCCGTGCATGAGGCCTGTCAGTGCTCCATCCCTGAGCATGGTATTATTCCAATCATTTCCGGAATTGCGGAGAACAATTGCCTGAAAATTTTCATAAGGTAAATCTGGAAATAAAGGATAATCTATTTCATCCGTCCCATATTGTTTTCTTGCAAAAATGGAAAGTGACCGTTGGTCGCTTGCTCTGCTCCAACCTCCGAATATTTTTACACCTGCATTAAAGGAAGTGCCTAAGGTACCGTCAGTTTCATAAAATGAAAAATGAACAGGCCGCTCCCAGTCTTGCCAAAAGTTGGCCCCGAAATGAGGATAATCAAATTCATAATCGTCCCCTAAAACATAAATGCCATTTTCATTATCATAGAAATTCGCTGGTTCTGTCACCAATGAAATAACGGGTAAGTCGTGCGAGACTCCAAATAGATAAGTTTTGTTCTGGGATGGAGATGGGAGATAACCGTTACGGAAAACCTTTGCCCGAATTACGGTATTCGATGAGATAAATAAAGGAGATGAATATATTGGTGAAGTCAAAGTTGGCTCAGTCGCATTTAAAGTATAGTGGATTTCATAGGGAGCGGACACCCCACTCAATGTCAATTGAATACTCCCAGAATTTATCAGCCCACCTTGATGTGAAAAAACTATGCTTTCATCAACAAATCCGTCGTATCCAGGTGTATCATTTGGAAACCCCGGAGTAGGATGGTCATAAAGTTTAAGTGCACCTCCGCCCAATGGCACACCCATTGAAATATTAGAAGGTAATCCACCAGCATAGAGGCTGTCAATCAAATTTCCATTGTTATCAAATAAATAAAGTGTTTCATCCTCCGCTGATATTTTAAAATTAGTATGAAACAATTGGTCTTCCAATTTTAATAAATCTGGAGGAGCAATGCCCTCAATTGTTGTCTCAGAATAAACCGCTGATAAAAATGGGATAATAGAAAAATCAGAAGATGTGGTGGAAATATTATGCGCTTGAATGCAAAGGACATTTTCACCTTGCAAGAGCAAACCTCCCGGATTGGAAAACCTAAACCTTTCTGGCAATCCACCTGAATAAATGGTAGCCTCCCGATCGGTCAGTGCTAACGCATTGTACGCCGGAGGAAATCCATTCACATTGGCACGAGCTATCTCTGTTCCATTGATGTATGCGACGAATCCATCATCATAATCCACATCAAAAATGAGTTCTTGAATTGCATTTACGTCAGCTATCGAAAATGTCTTCCTCAGAAATACTGATCTGGTTCCTTGTGGAATCTGGGTGACATCATCAGCATCTCCATATCCAATTCCTGTGCTGCCAGTATTCCAGGTAGAATCATCAAATCCAACTTCTGTCCATTGATTATCAACTGCTTGTATTGGCAATAAATATCTAAATTCTTCTCCCTGTGTGATGAGTGTTCTAGAAAAACCCAATTCATCTTTGTCTTTTCCCGATGCCCAAACTAATAAATACTCGTCCGCTTCAAGTACTGCATCAGGAAAAGGCCATTTACCTGGATTATCCCGTTTATCCGTTACAGTCCATCCGCTCAGTTCGACTGCTTGTCCTGATGGATTATATAATTCAAACCAATCCGGTGTGTCCCCTTCTTCGTCGAATATCCTCGTGTTGGAGGACATCAGTTCATTGAGTTGAACCTGCTGTGCGTTTGAGTGGAGAATAAAACAGGTTGCTATAAAAATCAAAATTGCTCGGAATAACATATTTTATATTCTAATAAATTTTAAGTCCACAAGGTAGCAATTCTAACCAAAAAGAGTTGTCTTACTAAATACCTAAACCTGAGGCAATCAACAAGTCTCTCTATCAATTATTCAATTCATTAATTATCTTTTCAGTTGCTTCTGCCAATGTCATTTTTCTTTCGATATAAGAATCTAAATATTTTTGGAGGGCTGGCAAATATTTGGAAAAAACTCTATTTCTTTCCATGTAAGTACTCGGGTAATCAATTCCATTTTTAATTAGTAATTCTTTAGCTGCATGTCCTGTAAAATAAAACAGATAAGCATGCCATAATTGTCTTGGAATTTTCAATCCTTTTGCTTCCGCCACATCGCTGATGGTGCCAGACACAAAATAAGAACTGCCCAGTATCAATGGATGTGCCGATTCATGAAATAACAATTCAATCCAATTGCCTGGAATTTCATTTTCTCCAATAGCATTCATAACAACATGCGTTGGAAAAATAGATGTATATGGACGATTTCTTAAATTCCATTTTGAAGACTTTGCATAAACAACGACGTCTACCCGCACTTTTTCGAACGGCCAAAATTGGCGAGTCAGATTGGTTATTTTATCAACATATTCATCTTCAATTTTTAATATCATTTCTTTATTCCCATATAAAGCTTCCAAACATGCGTTTTTATGCTTTAGCCAAAATTCATTTTCGTATACTTTATTGAATTTTTGTAAAACTTGAACATGTTCAGAAAATTCTGATGGACATTTATTAATATCAAAATTAGCTCCCGTCACCCATTCTTTAAATCCAGTCATATAATCACTCATTCTGAGGTCTTTCTGGACAAGATTATTTTTATAATAAGTTACAGCATTTTTAAATTCATCTTCTATCTCTGAGCTTAATTTATCAGACACTAAAGAACTATCTAATTCTGAATCCACAAATGCCTCCAACCATAAGAAATGGTGCATGTTGAACCAGTAGTTAATATGGAAAGAGTAGTATTTAGAAGTATCCGAAATTTCATAATCTTCCTGCGAATAAGATACCGAAACAAAAAAAGAAAAAGCTACCAAAAGAATTAATTTGATTTTCATAAATAATAGTTCTTTTATTTTTTAAATAAAAATATTATTGAATTTTGCTGAAAGCAAACGGCAAAAAGTCATTAATCAATTCCTTTATAAATAATTCCAGCCTCTCGTCGAACCCAGTCAAGATTTTCCATTAACTGTACACTAAATGATAATGGTAATTTAGAACATTCTTTTAGTCCGTTTATAAGGCATTTATTTACAGCCATTATCTCATGTGTATAACCGAATCCCGTTTTAGGAATATACAATTCATGGTCTTTTTCACCGTAAACATTAAGAGTAGCATTTTCCGATTCGTGAAATCGGGTATGCAAAGTGATTTTACCTTTTTCGCCATATAAAACTGCAAGGGTCCGAGTATCATTAATCAATGAAGAATCCAAAATTGCCATCTCGCCATTAGTATAACGGAACAGCATTCCGCAATTACTATCTGTGCCTGTTGTTCCAAATGTCGCTACCGCTTTAACATGCTCGGGTTTTCCAAAAAAATGCGTCGCTGCAAAAACAGGATACAATCCTACATCCAACAACGAACCACCTCCCAAAGGAAGGTGGAAAAGTCTGTGATTGGGATCATATTCAGCTTTATACCCAAAATCCGCACGTATGGAATTCAATTTCCCAATAACACCTTCGCCAATCATTTCTGTTACTTTTTCAAATAATGGGATAAACCGTGTCCAAATAGCTTCCATGAAAAAAGTATTATTTTGCTGTGCAGCAGCTACCATTTTTTGAACTTGCTTTGAATTGATCGCCAATGGCTTCTCGCATAAAACGGGGATTTTATTTTCGAGCAACATTATAGCGTGCGCCATATGGCCAGAGTGGGGCGAGGCCACATACACAACATCAAGGTCGGGGCAGCCGGCCAATTCCTCGTAATTGCCAAAAGCATGTGCTGCACCATATTGATTTGCAAATGCCTGCGCCCGATCCAGAGACCTGGACGCAACAGCATGCAGTCGAGCATTTTTCACAAGACCTAAATCCTGGGCAAATTTATGGGCTATTCGACCTGGAGCCAGAATGCCCCAATTGATCATGGATGTCATATTTTTGTTTTCCGCAAAAAAAGAATTCTTATGCAGAAACCAACTATTCAGATAGGAAAAAGTATTGCAGCTGCTCATACTCCCATCCGTCTGCACTGCTTATTGGCAAAAGTCAGGATAGCTCCGTCCTCTGATGAATTCCAAAAATTCTCAAAAAACAAATTGGAAGCAATAGCGAGTCGATATCCGGTTTCAGCAATTCATGATGTTCAACCACTAAGGGATACAAGATCGGCCTATAAATCTTTTGGTAAAGACCCCAGCCGATATCGCCCAAGTGCAGAGGCCTTGTTGCGCAGAGTGGCCAACGGCAAAGGGCTCTATCAAGTCTGTAATGTTGTGGATGTATTGAATTTAGTTTCCGTCGAAACTGGGTTTTCCATTGGAGGCTATGATCTTGAAAAAATTGATGGATCAATAGAGTTGGGGATTGGTGCTGAAAATGAACATTATTCAGCCATAGGCCGAGGTGAGTTGAACATTCATTGTTTGCCAGTTTTACGGGATAGTCTGGGTGCATTTGGGAGCCCGACTAGCGATTCTACCAGAACGATGGTTACTGATAGAACCATTTATTTCCTCGCCGTATTTTTTGATTTTGGGAAAAATGAAGAACTGAGAGACAGTCTCCATTTATTTGCCGAATGGCTTGACAAATTTGAAATTGGGAAAGTATTGGAGAAGTGGGAAATTTAAAAACTTAGTGTTCCTCTGAGCCTTCTTTGTGCAACGCTGTGGAACAGATAGGTTATTTCACAAAGCAGCACAAAGAAAACACAAAGTTTCTCAAAGATTTCACACTAGTTTTGCAACCGCCTCCTTTATCCTTTTGATTGCTGTACGCAGATCATCTTCAGATGCAGCATACGAAATTCGCATACAATTTGGCTCGCCGAATGCATCTCCCCCAACCGTGCCCACATGACCCACAGTCAAAAGATATTCACTGAAATCATCGCTGCTGTGGATGATGGTATCGCCATTACTTTTTCCAAAATAATAACTGATGTCAGGAAAAACGTAAAACGCCCCTTCTGGCACATTGACTTTAAATCCGGGAATTTCTTTCAATAATGAAATGACAAGATCTCGTCTTTTTAGAAATTCGTCCCGCATTTTGAAAGTTGGGGACATATCGGCATCCAATGCATCAGCAGCAGCTTTCTGGCTGAATGCATTCGCACCAGATGTGAATTGCCCCTGGAGCTTGGAGCATGCATCTGCAATAAATTTTGGAGCTCCCATGTACCCCAATCTCCAGCCCGTCATGGCAAAGCCTTTAGCAAAACCATTCACCGTAATCACTCTATCCTTTATACTTTCGACCGCACCAATACTGACATGTTTTCCAGCAAAATTGATGTATTCATAAATCTCATCCGCAACAACATAAATTTGCTCATGAGGTGCCAATACCTCCGCAATTTCCTCTAATTCAGATTGGCTGTAAACAGAGCCGCTTGGGTTACATGGCGAGGAGAAAATGACCATTTTTGTGCGGTCAGTAATAGCTGCTTGCACCTGATCAGCCGTTACTTTGAAATCTTGGTCAACCCCAGCCAAAACTGGCACAGGCACAGCGCCTGGCATTTTCACAATCTCTTCATAGGACACCCAAAATGGAGCGAAAAGGATTACTTCATCCCCCTCGTCAAGCAGGCTTAAACACACATTAGCAATGCTCTGTTTTGCACCATTCGACACCACAATTTGATTGACATCGAATTCCATATTGTTATCTCTCTTAAACTTTCTAACAATGGCTTCTCTCAGCTCCACCAATCCCGGCACCGGCGTATATTTCGTGTAGCCTGCATCCAGCGCTTCTTTAGCAGCAGTTTTAATGTGCTCCGGCGTATCAAAATCTGGTTCGCCTAAAGTAAGGCTGATCACATTAACCCCCTTTGATTTGAGGTCACGGGCAAGCTGAGCCATCCTGATGGTGGCACTTTCGTTCATCCTGGATACCAGGCGGGAAATGGGTTGTGTTGCAGTAAGCGACATCTATGTTATTGTTTGAAAGTTGAAGTGATATTTTACGTACCTCGGCCAATTTTGTTGTAGAAAGAAATTGCAATTCTGCTGCAAAACTATGCTCCAATTCAGAATGAATCTTGTTTTATGAAAAATAATTTACAGACATTCCAAAACGGCCTGAATTAAGCCGTCTATCGTGTCTCCTGGATTCTTGGAAAATTCGTTGGTAATCCTATTCGCAATAATAGCGTTGGTAGAAACTGCCTTGTGCCCCAGCAGCTTCGCCATTCCGAAAATGGCAGAAGTCTCCATCTCAAAATTGGTCAGTGGAACATTATTAAAACGGAACTTACCTGCATCTTCAAAAAATGCTGGCGTCACCTTGTTTTTTAAACGCACTACCCTACCCTGCGGCCCGTAAAAGCCAGGACAGGTCAATGTGATGCCTTTAATCATTTTACTTCCAACTTGTTCAACAAGGCCATGATCGGCCATGGCCGCAAACGACCGAAAAGGAAGCCTATGCTTTTGGGAAATGACATGGAACGCATCCGCCAATTCTTTTTCCTTTTCATCTGGCTCAAAATAATAATACGCCAGCAAACTGTCCATCCCAATCCCATAGGTTGACACCAAATGGCTATCGACTGGAACTTCAGCTGCAAGTGATCCGGATGTCCCAATTCGGATCAGGCTGAGCGATTTTTTCTTTTCTTTGACCAACCTTAATTCAAGGTCAATATTGACCAATGCATCCAGCTCATTTAGCACAATGTCAATATTATCCGTCCCAATGCCTGTGGAAATAACACTTAACCTCTTTCCGTTAAGCAAACCTGTGTGTGTCACGAATTCTCTCTTGTTCACCTTTTCCTCGATGCGGTCAAAATATTTGGACACCCTGGCTACTCTATCCTGATCACCGACAAGAATGATCGTATCCGCAATCTGTTCTGGTAAAAGATTGAGGTGATAAATACTTCCATCAGGATTGAGAATCAGTTCGGAAGGTGGTATTGGTTGAGTCATACTGTAAAAATGGAGGGTTGAGTTTTATATAAAAATGACAATCCTCATTAGTACCTCTAAGTTAGGCTTGTTTAACATTGCGGCAAATTAAGAATTTTATGAAAAAAGTATTTCATCTATCCAGCTGTAACACCTGTCAGCGCATTATCAAAGAATTGGGCGGCCTCACTGATTTTAAACACCAGAATATCAAAGAGAAAAACATTTCTGCTAAAGAGCTTGATTTCCTGAAAAAAAAGGCCGGGTCATATGAAGCTCTATTTAGTCGTCGCTCCATGAAATACCGTGCATGGGGATTGCATGAAAAAGAACTCGACGAAAAAGATTACCGTAAATATATTTTAGAGGAATACACATTTCTAAAAAGGCCAGTTATTGTGGACGGTGACAAAGTCTTTATAGGAAACACCAAAAAAGTGGTGGAAGAGGCGAAGAAAGAGCTGAGCAATAAGTAATCATGTATATCAATTGATTTCCTGAATACCGCTCGTTCAGGTCTCCTGAATTGAATGACATGCCGCTCGTTCAGGTCTCCTGAATTGAATGACATACCGCTCCTTCAAGTCTCCTGACACCGCTCGTTCAAGTCTCCTGAATTGAACGACATATCTTTCAGTCGCTGATTTTATAAAAATAAATGCTGCCTAATATTTTCAAATGACAGATCCAACACAAAAATTGACAAAAGAACAAATTGCCGATTGGTTTCGGGGATTACAAGACCGTATTTGTGCGGCTCTTGAGGACATGGATGGCTCAGGCAAATTTCAGGAAGACCAATGGCAAAGAGAAGGTGGCGGTGGTGGCCGAAGCAGAGTTATACAAGGGAAAGTTATTGAAAAGGGAGGAGTAAATTTCAGTGCCGTTCATGGCGATATGCCAGCCAAAATTTCTGAAAAACTTGGTCTTCCCCCTTCTGAATTTTTCGCAACAGGCGTTTCTATTGTACTGCATCCCCACAGCCCCATGTGCCCCATCATCCACATGAATGTCCGTTATTTTCAAACCACTCAAAACTCAAAACTCAAAACTCAAAACTCCCCCACTTGGTGGTTTGGTGGTGGTATCGATCTGACTCCGCATTATGTCGTGGAGGAAGATGCCCGCTTTTTTCATCAAACGCTCAAGGATGTTTGCGACAAGCACAATCCTATCTTTTACCCAGAATTCAAAAAGTGGGCAGATGATTATTTTTATTTGAAACACAGAAAAGAAACCCGTGGGATCGGCGGTATTTTCTTTGACCATTTGAATGAAAAGCGGGACATTTCAAAAGAAGAAGCATTTCATTTTGTGCAGGATGTCGGGGAGGCGTTTGCTCCTATCTATGTTCATTTAGCCTCTAAAAACAAGGATTTACCTTTTAGTGAAAAAGAAAAAGAATGGCAGGCAATCCGCCGCAGCCGATATGTGGAATTCAACCTGCTCTGGGATAGAGGTACAAAATTCGGCCTCGATACGGATGGACGCACAGAATCTATATTAATGAGCATGCCACCGATGGCACAGTGGTTTTACAATTACAAGCCAGTAGCAGGCAGCAGAGAAGAACAAACTTTGAATTGGTTAAAAAAGGATATGGATTGGATAGGATAAGTAGAAAGTAAAAAGGCCAAAGTAAAAAGTGTGGAATCCCGTCCTTTTTACTTTGGCCTTTTTACTTTTTACTTGAAATTGCCTCCGGTTAATCAAAGCATGTGATATGAATGGGCGTAGTTTGGATCACATTGCTTTCGTTTCCTGCCCTATCCTTAATAAATATATCATAGTAATACTCATCAAAAGGCATTTGGGCGTATTCATCATTACAGCCATCCAGAAACAATTCAGGCGGGAAAATACAGCAGGAAGTAAATACTCGGACGGTAATCTCTCCTTTGATTCCGTTGGAAGCACCCAGTTCCGGCACAAATGGAATACGAAAATCATTGACAAAGCCATTTCGTGAATCTACCAAGAATAGCTGCAAGCTATCTCCATCGCCAATATCCCCGTCGCCATCTGTAAAAGAGAATCGGATGAAAGTAGTATCATTGAAAAAGCTCCCCCGAATCATAGTGTCTTTTGAGATGCTTATAAATTCAATTTCGGGGATAATGGGGTAATCTGGCGGATTTGTGCAGGCAGCAAAAAATGCCAGACCAATAATTAGAGGTGCATAGTTTTTGAAAATTCGAGTTATAAAGGATTTCATTGACGGAAGAATTATTTGACAGATAAAAAATCAGATGGACATGTAACTTTGGCCAGCGATTCAAAATTACCCTTATTCGCTATAAACCCCAAAAGACCAGGATCGTTTAGTATGTCTTACGAAAAACAACAGGCCAATATTTTACAGCGACTTAAAACTTTCTCATCAGACGGCTTTGATGGGCTGGCGCTTGACATATTTTACTTCCAGGCACAATTCAATGAGACATATGCCAAATACCTTGACTTACTTAAAGTTGATTTTCAAAAGGTTAGGCATGTTGATGACATCCCCTTTCTTCCTATCCAATTTTTCAAAAATTACTCCATAAAAACAGGAAATTGGCCTGAGCAGACAGTTTTCACCAGCAGTGGCACATCAGGTGAATCCATCAGTAAACATCTTGTTTACGATTTGAATTTTTATAAAGAAAATACGATCCATGGGTTCACTCCGTTTTATGATCACCCTTCAAACTATGCCATATTCGCTCTTCTTCCATCCTATCTGGAGCGCAGCGGTTCTTCTCTAATTTTCATGGCTGACCATTTTATCAAGCAGTCAAAGTTTCCATCAAGTGGCTTTTTTTTAAACAATACAAACGAATTATTGGAGGCACTGGAAGTGGCGACAAGCGAAGGTATTCCAACGATTTTGCTGGGAGTCAGTTTTGCACTATTGGAATTGGCTGAAAATTATCAGACCGACCTTTCGAATGTAATTGTCATGGAAACCGGAGGCATGAAGGGCAAGCGCAAAGAACTGACCCGTAGCGAATTGCATGAAAAACTAACCGAATCATTTAGCTGTAAAGCCATTCATTCTGAATATGGAATGACGGAACTTTTTTCGCAAGCCTATTCAAAGGGAAATGGGATTTTTCATCCTTCTAAAACCATGAGGGCTATTACACGTGAAATTACCGATCCACTTAGTTTACAGCAGATTGGTAAAACTGGTGTTTTAAACATTATCGATCTTGCGAATTTCCAGACCATCAGTTTCATCGCAACCGATGATTTGGGCAAAGTACATTCTGACAACTCCTTCGAGGTACTTGGCCGACTGGATAATAGCGATATTCGAGGGTGTAATTTGTTGTTGTCAGAATGACGGTTATTTTTGTCGAACAATTTAATAAGCGAATAAACCAACTACAATGGCATCGAAAAAATCAAAAAAAGCCAGGCCTGCCAAACCCACCAGGAAAATTAAACCAAAAAATAATAGCAATTCAAAACAGCTGCTTTTAATTGCAGCAGCAATTTCCTTATTTGGTTTTTTGCTTTATTCCAACACCCTATCACATGGCTATGTACTTGATGATTTTTCGCAGATAAAAGAAAATTTTGTTACCAAACAAGGCGTCGATGGCATCGCAACCCAATGGACTACTCATGCTCGTTATGGTTACCGGCCAGGACCAGGAGAATTATACCGCCCCATCCCTATGTCCATGTTTTCTTTAGAATGGGAAATCGCTCCTGACAAACCTCAATTTAGCCATTTAATTAATGTCCTTTTATATGCCTTAACAGGAGGTGTTCTATTCCTGACTTTAGTTAGGATAATGAAAAATTACAATCTCCTTATTCCCCTTTTAACGACACTATTTTTCATGGCGCACCCTGTGCATGTAGAAGTAGTTGCCAACATTAAAAGCAGGGACGAAATTATGATGTTGTTAATGTGTCTTCTGACGTTAAATTTTTTATGGCGGCACTTTGAATCCAAAAATAATAAATGGTATATTTTATCTATACTCACCTATTTAGCTGGTCTTTTCTCAAAAGAAAATGCGGTTACTTTTTTAGCGATTATTCCGCTTTGCTATCACTTTTTTACAAATAAAAAATTAAAAGAAATACTAAAACTAACTGCTCCTTTTATTCTTGCAGCAGCTGTAGTTATACTTATCAGAAGCAATGTAATAGGGGCTTTTGGCAATCCTGGCAGTGTATCTGTATTGGACAATTTTCTTGTTGGTGCAGAGAATACATCTATTAAACTGGCCAGTTCCTTTTTAGTACTTGGAAAATATTTATGGACATTGATTTTTCCTTTTACGCTCTGTAGTGATGCGGGTTATAATCAGATCCCATTGACAGGACTTGGAGATTGGCGGGCCCTTCTTTCACTTGCACTATGGGTAGGAATGGGAATTTTTGCATTATTAAAATTAAAGGAGAAAAATTTATGGTCTTTTATTATTTTATTTTTCCTGATTAATTTTTCCATTTTCACTAATTTAATAATTACAATTGGAACAAGCTATGGCGAACGATTATTGTATGCTGCTTCTCCTGCATTTGCGATGGCAATGACCTATTTTTTAATAAAAATATTTAAGGAAAAAGAAGGACATATTTCTCAAAACAATATTTTTTCAAACAAGGCACTCTGGGGCACTGCCATTGTTCTTCTATTATTATTGAGTGCAAAAACGTTCACCCGAAATTTTGACTGGGAAAGCAGTTTCACCCTTTATGATAAAGACATCGAAGTAGCTCCAAATTCCGCTAAATTAAATTTTCATTTCGGGCTGGAACTAGTAAAAAAAGGAAATGATGCTGCAAATGAAAAAGAAAAAAAGGAGTGGTACGAAAAAGCAAAATATCGATTCAATAAGGCTATCGAAATTCATCCCGGATACCATGATGCTTATGGGCAATTAGGCCTATCGTATTATCGAGACAAGAATTACAATAAAGCCTTGGAATACTATAACCTTGCTTTAAAATACCGCCCTAATTTTGCTTTAGTCCACAGCAATATGGGCACTCTTTATTCCGAAATGGGAGACAATGCAAAGGCCAAAGAAATGTATGAAATTGCAGTCGAAGAAGACCCAAGGATGGTAGATGCTCTCCGTAATCTCGGCGCTATTAATGCCATGATGGGTGATTTCAACCAAGCCATCAAGTGGTTTGCGCAGGCATTGAAATATGCTCCTGACGATCCAATCATAAATAAATACCTTGGCTCGGCATACAGTGATGCCGGACAGCCTGAGAAAGGCCGCCCTTACTTGGAAAAAGCTGAAAGGTTGTCTAAGTGATGACGCTTAATTAATGATGGATATTTTATGGTCAGCGTATTTAGCTTCCTGTGCGGAGAATAATAAATCATCTCTCATAACCCATAAATCACTCCTTCTTTCCCAAGTTGCCCATTCTTTCGGTGAGGTGCTGAACAATGTGGAATTCACTTAAAAATGCACCTGCTACAGCACGCAAAATGGTATAAAATGGAATAGCGAGTACCATGCCGAGCACGCCATTTATTTTGGCGCCCATCAGTACTACGATAAAAATTTCGAGTGGGTGAGCCAGTACGCTGCTGGAGAAAATATAAGGTTGAAGTAAATAATTATCGAGCATTTGTGCAGCTCCAAATACACAGACTACTTTGATAATTTGGGGCAGCATTTGTGTGTAAAAATCAAGATCGAGCCCAGAGGAGATGGTAAACACAACTCCAAAAATGGCACCTATGATCGGACCTACGTATGGAATCACATTCAACAGGGCCGCAAAAACACCTATTAAAAGAGCATTCTTTACTCCCAATAAACTCAAAGCTATTGTAACAAATGAAGCTATACTGAGCATTTGCAATAACAACCCCCTGAAATAACGGCTCAGCATGGTTGCAATATCGGAGATGGCTCGGTGTACTTGCGAGTCATATTGCGGGGGCATTATGGCAGCTAAGAAATTGACAAAAAGACCTTGATCTTTTAAAAAGAAAAAAGCTATAAATATTACCGATATCAGACCAACTAAAAGATTTCCAGCTGCTGAGACGACATCACCGAAATATTTCCCAATGGTGGCCGGCTCCAGCCATTCCGAAAAATTATCCTGTAGTTGTTTGTCCAGTGGCTCAGATGATTGGAGAATCCCATATTTAGAGAGCGACTGTTGCAAATGGCCAAGCGGTTCTTCCAATGCAATGGCTATTTGAGCAAAATCAACTCCTGCTAAATTATTTACCTGTGTGACGATGGGTGGGACAAAAAGCCTTATCAATAAAAAGATAACAAAAAAGAAAATGAAGAGTGTAAACAACGCTGCCAAATTGGGGCCTGGCCGAAATTTCCAAATGCGAATTTTATTTTGAAAAAATCGCATCATCGGCTGACCGATCATAGACAGAACCCAAGCGATGCAGACATAAGCTACTATGTCAGTAAAAAAATAAACCAACGATACTAAAAGCAATAAACTAACAATAAGTGCAATCGTCCGGCTGGATAGTTTCATTCGATCTGGATTTTGAAATGATTTTCCAAAAGTAAGGAGTAGAAGGCAATTGAGGAAGAATGGTTTTCGTAATGCGAATCAGGCATTGAAGGCGCATAGCGACTTTTGCCCTTGGTAGCTTTGGAAAATGAAACATATCGCTGCGCATAGCGACGCTCCCCTTGGCCAATCTAGGTGAGAAACAATAAGGGTGTCGTTCTGCGCCGCTTATCTGTTTATTATTCTTTCTATCAATGGGATTGGCGCTATGCGCCGTTAGATTCTGATTCGCAATAATACCTAATCTCAATCACTAACCTTTTCAGCCTCTTTCTTATTCTGCAAATCCATTGCAACAATTAGCGCCATGCATAAAAAGAAAAATGATCCAATCTTGTCCGTTTCCACTATATCGTTCATCAATAGCAAGCCATCAATAACAACAGAAGTAAGAATTGCAGTCAAAACGATCCGACGACGAGCAGGAGATTTTGTTTGATGATAAACCTGTTCGCCTTTTAACAAAACAAAGTAAACTAATGCAAGGAAAAGTAAAGCACCTACAAACCCTTGCTCTACCCAGGTCATCAGGTAATAGCAATGTATGCCCGAGCTTTCTTTATTTTGACTGACATAAGTTGAAAACCCAACCAAAGAATAACTTTTATAGAACGTGGTGAAAGTGCCCGGCCCAAACCCCAACCAAGGTTTGGCGGCAATCATGTGCCCCCCTGCCACCCAACGGTATACTCTTTCCATTGTCGAAACATCCCGACCTTTGGTAGTTGCTGAAAGCAGGTCACCAAATTCTTCATGGGTAATCGTTTTCTCGTACGTTGGTTGGTATTCCAGATAGTTGTTGCGCTGTACCGTATTCAAAATAAATAAAACCATGAGTACAGTTGCGCCGCCCAAAACGAGTTTCATCAATCGCCATTTCACCACATAATAACTGCCAATGGCCATCATCAATGTAAGGTAAGCGGCACGAGTGAAAGATAGTTGAACACCTAAAATCATCAGCAAGGTTACTCCAACGAGAAGCCACCATTTCAATGAATACTTTTCATACCGTATTCGCTGATACCATACGAAAGGCAGGAATATGGACAACATGCAAGCATAAGCAACTTTGTTACGGTAGAATGGTGCCATAACAGAGTTGACTTCCGCAAAGCTGAACCCAATTCCTGCATGTTTATACAAAACGAAAACGATGGTGAAGCAAAGCGGGAAAATCACACACCAAGTCAAGGTTTTTACATCTCGCTCCGTTTTTACCAAAAACCCGGCGAGGAAAAAGAAGGTGGTTATGTACCAAACTTTGGCAAGGAAAAATTTGAATGAGACTAAAAACGCCTCTGAGGTGATCGCCGTCAGGAACAACCACGCCAAATGCAATAACAACAGCAATGAGATTGGATGGGTAATAAAACGGCGGTCGAGATTTTTTCCATTTTTTAAAACAAACAAGAAATAAATCCCCATCAATATTACCTGCATTGGTTCAGTTGGCAGATCAGTCACGGTACCATTTGGCAACCAAACTTCTACAGTCAGGGGGATCAAAGCAAAGAGCAAGAAGAATATTTTCTTGAAATCAACAACAGCAAGATAAACAAACAATATTGCCGCTGGAACTGCTGCCAAAAAATACCAATATCCAGCAATACCGATCAGCAAGCTCATCACTGTAATGATGCAGAAGCCCGTGATAAGGTATTTTGTTTGTTGGTCTGTGATTGACAAGGGAACGAGTTTTGAGTTTTGAGTTATTGAGTTTAGAGTTTAGAGTTTTAAACAACTCTATAACTCAAAACTCAATAACTCAAAACTTCTATAAGTCAAGGATTTTTTTCCAGTTCACATCGCGGTAAGTATCGAAGATGATAATACCGATTACACTGAATACAAATGCAATCATTACTGATGCCATGACAATCAGCGATCGTTTTGGACGAGACTTTATAATAGGAACCGGAGCTGTTTCGAGCAGCATAATGGTTGGGAATCCAGTATCGTAAGAAGATTTTATTAGCTTGAAGTGCTCTCGGTCTTCTGCCAATTTCTCACTGGCGATATCTTGTGTACTTGCAAGCATTTCTACCTGTGCCATCCCTTGATTAAAGGTTTCGAGACGCTCGGTTAGTTTTGTCAACTCATATTCATACCCTTTAGCCGATGACTCCAACAACCTTACTGTATCCCTCAATGAATTGACCCCTTTTAAAGATTCTATTCGTGCCTGTGTATTAAACAGTTTAGATTCAGCTTTCGCCATGAGATCTGAAAGTCCATCACTTTGGGCCGTTGGATTGTAGACACCGTATTGCTTTCTCACTTTTTCCAATCGTCTGTTGAGGGAATCAAGTTCCGTTTGTTTTTCATCAATATTTTGTCTGAAAATAGTCAACAGTTGTGACTGACTTGTTTTGACCAATTTTTGGCTTACACTGGCAATATATTCCCTTGCAGTATTTGCCATTTTAGCAGCCATCTCCTTGTCCTCATCTTCCATTGAAAGCTCCATTGCATCGTATTTGGTTTTCACCACATCAAAATGCTTATTGAACTTTAGGCGTACGGTATATGGGCCAAGGTTGGAAGCTGGATCGATGTCGTACCGTTCATACAAGTTGAAACTATCCACCATAAAACTTACAAGTTCTCCTGAAGTAGCAATGCTCATCAGTCGTTCCGTATCGTTTGTGGTTCCATAGTATTGCGGTGCTTGGTTAGAATTTCCAAAAATGGACTCTGGCGTCGCCAAATCTGGGCTGGCCGCATAAAAAGTAGTGGTGGATTTGTAATAAACTGGCAGTAAAAGTGCTACTACGCTTGCTCCGATAGCTGTCGCCAAGCAAGTATAGATGATCGTTTTTTTCCACTTAAATACTGTCTCGACGACTCCAAGTAGGTTTTCTTTATTGTTCATTGATTCATAGTTTCATTGACGCATGGTTTTCATTGTTTTCTATCGCATTCATGGATCGTTATCTATGAATCCGTGAAGTGATAAAATGATAAAACCACAAAATGGGCGGGCAAAAGTAAATAGTTTCAACACTTGTACAACAAGAATTCACCCCAAAGGGACTCCTTCGGAGGAAACCATGCAACAATGAAACAATGAAGCTCTTTATTACTTTTTTGCCATTGCAAATAGTGAATTCAAATTGATAAGCTTGAAAATAAACGCAAAGGCGAGGCTAAACAGGATACTGCTACCAAATTTTAGCATCCAATTCATTCCAACGAAATGATAGAAAATATATGCTGTGATTATAGTAAGTAGGGAAAACGCAAGAATTCTGAATGCCATCCTTGGTTCACTTGAGAGTGTCAATTCTTTTTTGGCAAGCATTTTCATTGCAAACAACACTACTGTTTGGGTTACAAGTGCAGCCATAGCAGCACCAGTCGCTTGCATCAAAGGAATGAGTAATAAATTAAGCCCAATATTAACGACTATCCCAATTATAAATAACCTGTTCATTTTTCGAAGGCTATCATTAGCCGTAAGCAGGGTGGAATAAACGAATACGCCACTAAATGGAACCAATGTCAGAATTAAAAAACCCATTACTTCACCGTAATATTCTACATTTTCAGGCGTCACTGATTGAGGGTAGAGCAGTTCCATTATTTCCAATTGGAAGAAAAAACTGGCAACTGCCAGGCTTATCGTACCAGCCCATATTAGCTGAAGGCTCAATCTAAGCAGGCCTGTCATTTCACTTTTGGCCTCTAAAGACTTTTCTTTTAAAAGTTTGGAAAACATAGGCATCAGCAAGCCTGCAAAAAGGTAGCCTACCATATTAAATGCATCGAGCAGGCGATAGGAGGCAGCATATACACCTGCATGATAGAAGCCATCTGGCAGCATCCATTCCAAGATGACTATATCAAATCGAGTATAGGCAGTCATCAAAAATACAGCGAGTGCAAATGGGAAGGATTTTTTTAATACCAACAGAATAAACGGGAAATTCACTCGCCAAATAAGACCTTGTTTCACTTTCCTAAAAACGATGATAAAAGCAATTGTAGCTGTCAGGAACCATGCAATATTTTGAGAATGAACAAACCATATAATCTGGAATGGGCCGCCATCAGTAAATGGATTGGACCAGAGGAGAATCGCACAAAATACAATGAGAAACAGTTTGTCCAGCGTAGAGACAACACTGTCGACACGGTACATTCCAAGTCCTGAGATATTGGAACGCAAATAGGCAACAAGAGAAATCAACACATGATTGAGGGTTATGAAAAAAATGAGCCCGAATATTTCCACATCAAAACCTCTTATCAATGCAGCGCCAAATACTAACAGGATAAAAAGCGCTGACAGTCCCAATTTTAAAATCAGGATATTGGGAAAATACTTCCGGACCAATTGTGGGTACTGTGAGATCGTGCGGTTGTTATAATAATGGATGCCAAAATCATTGACCATGAACAACAGAAAGGTAAAGCTGAAAAGCGTAGCGTACAGACCGTAAGTTTCTGCCCCTACCCTGTCTTGAATGACTCGCTCAATACCAAATACATAAAATGGCTTGATGAGCAAATTCACCAAAACCAGAAAAATGGCATTAATCAGAAATTCACGATTCATATATGTAGGTGACAAGATAGAACTGCAAAGAAACTGCTTCTCGGTTTATATGCTAGAAAGAGGAATAACCGTAATCTTCTCCGTAAGTCTGTATTGCTGATTGCCCGGGTAAACAACCCATAGCTCATCCAACTCCAAGTCTTCAATTGCCTGGTGCATAGACTTAGTAGTTTTTGGGGCATCCAAATATTTGAATTCTGCACCGAATGCCTTCCCTTTATCTTGCCAAAAAAGATCTAATTCAACACCACTATGGGCGGCATAAAAGAATACTTCGCTATCTCTTTTGACTAATTTTGAAACAAGCTCTTCCAGCGCAAATCCCTCCCAGGATGCACCAATTTTTGGATTGGTTTTAAGTTCATCATAGGTAGTGATGGCTTGTAAAGCATGGAATATCCCAGAATCTCTCAAATAAATCTTTGGGCTTTTCACCAACCTTTTTCCAACATTAACATGCCAAGGCATAAGTATCCGAATCATAAAAGTGTCCTCTAGTATCGAGATATATTGTTTAACCGTTTGGTCTCGAACACCAAATGACCTACCAATTTCACTATAATTGATTGTCTGTCCGTGATAATGACTGAGCATGACCCAAAAACGGTACATGGTAGCTGAAGGGATATTTATTCCTAAAACATTCAGGTCTTTTTCCAAAAAAGTAGAAATGAAATTTGATCTCCACGAAAGGCTATGGTATTCATTTTTCAATAAAAATGATCTTGGAAATCCCCCTTTTAGCCACAATTCTTGCATTGTGCCGATCCCTGTTTCCGTGAGGTTCAATCCAGTGAGTTGGTAGTAACCGATGCGCCCCGCAAGTGATTCTCCACTTTGCTGCCGCAGGCTGGATGAAGCACTTCCCAGAATCAAGAATCGGAGCTTTGGATTGTTATCAACTAAAAACCGCAGCAATGGAAACAATTCAGGCTTTCGTTGCACTTCATCAATCATCACTAATCCCTCCAAATCTTCTAAGGCCAACTGTGGATTTTCCAATAAGGCCAAGTCCCTTGGGTTTTCCAAATCAAATACATAATCTGGTTTAAAAGTCTTTGCCAATGTGGTCTTGCCCACCTGTCTCGGACCGAGTACTGCTGTAACAGGAAATATTTCCAAAAGCTCATTCACACGAGCTTTGTCTTTTGGCCTATCCAATAATATGGTTTCCATTTTACCTGTTTTTGTTTCAAAAATAGTATTTATCCTTGAAAATTCGTCATCAAATGATGAATTTTCAAGGATAAATTCATGGAAACCAAAAATCACGCACGACCAATCGCAGGTATCGTTTTCCTTTCCAAGTCTCTTCTTCTATCTTATACGCCACATGGAAAGGCTTTTTTGATTTTATTTTGGTGAAATGTTCGCCCATTCCAAATGCAATTCCAGTCACTGGTTTTGCGTCATCTTGTTTTACCGAAATACGCAAGTGATTCCCTTTGAGCAAACGGGAATGACCGGTATCCACCACATTTTTAGATACAAAAACAGGGCTGCGGTTGCCGGGACCAAATGGTGCAAACTGCTTAAGTATTTTCCAAAATTTTGAATTAATGCTTTTTAAAGGAAGTATTGCCGAGGTTTTGATTTCAGGTAATTGTTGCTCTTCTGTTATGGCATCCTTAACGGCGATTTCAAATCTCGTCTGAAATTCAGGCACCGCCTCAACGGGCAAGGACATACCAGCAGCATGGTCATGTCCTCCAAAATTGGTCATTAAATCTTCACAGGTTTTAATGGCTTCATAAATATTGAACCCTGGGACTGACCTTGCTGAGCCCGTAGCCAAGCCATTCGACTCTGTTAGCAGAATTGCTGGTTTATGAAAATGCTCTACCATCCTTGCTGCGGCAATACCGACCACACCTTTGTGCCAGCCTGCATTGAATAGCAGAATGCTTTGCTTCATTTCCCAATCGGGCAACTCAGTAAATTGTTGCTTGGCCTCCCTCAAAATATGTTGATCGTGTTCCTTCCGAAGTTCATTTTGGTGGTGGAGAAAACGAGCAGAATCTGCAGCAACCATTTTATCATTTGCCAATAAAAGCTTGACTGCCTGTTTTGCATCACCTAATCTACCTGCGGCATTTATCATGGGTGCTAGTCCAAAAACAATATCGCTGATAGCCAAGGGGTGTTGTCGTCGACTTTGTTCCAAAAGAGCTCTTAAGCCAACCCGCTCAGTTCGATTGAGTTGCTGAAGTCCGAAATAAGCGAGTGTTCTGTTCTCTCCAACCATTGGAACAATATCGGCTGCTATGCTCAGCACCAAAATATCGAGCAAGGCATATAATTCCTCTTCGGGAAGGTCATTTTTGGCAACAAAAGCTTGGATCATTTTAAAAGCAACGCCACAACCACTCAGACCCTTAAACGGATATTGGCAATCGGGTCTCATAGGGTCGAGCACCGCTTTAGCTTTAGGCAATTCTCCGCTTGGCAGGTGATGATCGCAAATAATACAATCTATACCCAGTGCGTTTGCATGGTCGACTTGTTTATTTGCTGTAATCCCGCAGTCCATGGCTATGACAAGGGAAGCGCCCGTTTCTTTTGCATATTCAATTCCTGCCATACTAATTCCGTAGCCTTCTTTGTAACGATCAGGAATATAATAATCAAGATGTTTGTGAATTTTGGACAAATACGAGTACATCAATGCCACACATGTGGTGCCATCCACATCATAATCACCATAAAGTAGAATTTTCTCTTCCGATGCAATTGCCTGTTCCAGCCGTTGAACAGCTATGTCCATATCCTCCATCAGAAAGGGATCGTGCAATTGTGAAAGATCAGGGCGAAAGAAAGTCTTGGCCTGGTCGAAGGTGGAGATTCCTCGTTGTACCAGCAAGCGGCAAAGAACAGGGTTAATTTTAAGTGTTTCCTGTAAATGGGCAACGGAAGGTTCGTCTGCGGGTAATAGGGTCCAGCGTTTTAGCATGTTTCGGGGTATTTTGGTCGGGGATGAAGATAGGGAAATTATTTATAATCCCATTCCCGAATCCAGGTTTGGGTTCTAAAAAATGGCCCCAGATAACCTCTCACTTTCAATTGGTCTTCTCCATCTGTCCAAATTTTGCAACGGTAACTGCTCCCGTTTTCAGGGTCTAGTATCTCGCCGCCGGCATATTCATCGTCATCTTTTTGCATGCGAGACATGATGACCATTCCTTTTACTTTTTTGCCATACCGAGGATCATCTTTTGAACATTCTTCACAAACTGGGTCAGGATCTTCTCCTTGCTTCTGGAATAGCTCAACCACCTTTCCCATTACTCCATGTTCTCCTTGATAGATGTGCACAATGCTCTTGGTATCTCCTGAATTGTCATCAATCGTTTTCCAATAACCGAAGACAGATTGAGAAAAGGCCGAAAAACAAGAGAAGGAGAATATAGCGATTAAAAAGAGGTGTTTCATTTCGGAAATTTTAGTTTTTATTTATTCAGTATTCAGGTTCTTAGACAATTTTCGTGGAGGCTTTACGGGGTCACTTCGAGTGCCCCTGTAATTTTATTCAAATTAGCGGGGCACTTGAAGTGACCCGCTAATATCGCAGATCAAATCCACGGAATGGGCCTATGAACCATTATTCATTACTCCAGCCAGCAAGCCTTCCAATTCATCGTACCCATCCAGTTCGCCCAATTTTATCTGCTGTTTTTCTTTGTTGTAAATCAGGGTAAATGGGATCGCACCGTCCCACTCTGTGCTCACCTTATCGATCCAGGCATTATAATCCATATCGGCAAGTGCAACGACCGATTCTTCTAATTTACGTTCTTTCACAAACGGGATCAACTTGGATTTTATTTGTTTTGGGAAATCCATGCTCACCAAAAGTACTTTCACAGGTTTGTTTTGATAGGCAGGAATCAGCTGCTCAAACCAAGGTAACTCAGCAACACAAGGCTTGCACCAGGTTGCCCAAAAATTGACCACAAAAGTTGTGTCATTTTCTTGCCGGATATGGTGCTCAAATTCCTCAAATGTCATGTAAACAGGAAAAGGAGGAGCACCTTGTTCGGCTTCCATTTTAACAGGCGTAGCCTCTTCGGCAGGTTCATCATTTGTATTTGATGGCTGGTTGGAACAAGCCAATAAAAATACTATAGCAAATGATCCGATTATATATTTCATAAAATGTTTTTTTGATAAATGCATTGCCGCCAAAAAAAGTAGCTCGTCCAGGTCTTCGCTCGTTCAGGTCTTCGCACTCGCTCGTTCAAGCCCCGCTCGTTCAAGTCTCCAGACTTGAACGACATATCTTGAACGCCTCTGGCGTTTGTACGCCAGAGGCGTTCAAGATATTGGGTTTCAGGCTAGAGCCTGAAACCAGCGTCGCATTGTGATTCGGGGGCTTGAACGACATATATTGAATGTTTTACTTCAAAACATACGCCTCCAGTTCTTCTGCTATTTTTCGATCGTTCGAGAGCCTAGGCACTTTGTTTTGTCCACCGAGCTTTCCTTTTGATTTCATATAACTCCTGAATGCATCTTTTCGCAGCGGGGTCACTTTCAGCGGCTGAAGGATATTCCCTTTAATAAGATCTGCATAATAAATATTTTGCTGGATCATTTGTTCATCAACTGCCTTGGCAAATCTATTCAGGCTATCTGGCATACCGTCAAATTCTACAAACCATTCGTGGTAGGGCAATTCGCCTTCACCGGGCGACACCTGAGGTGCCACTGTATATTCAACAATATTGATATTTGCTTTTTGGCTTGCGACCAACATCGCTTCATCCACCTCTTTCCCTATTACATGTTCTCCAAATGCGGAGATAAAATGCTTGATTCGACCTGTCACGATAATTTTGTAAGGATCAATCGAAACGAACTCTACCGTATCACCAATATTATAAGCCCACAATCCTGCCGTACTATTGATTATGATTGCATAATTGACACCCAATTGGACGTCCTTGAGTCCTATGCGTGTTGGGTTTTCGCTGAATACTTCTTCCGCTGGAATGAATTCGAAAAATATTCCTGAATCAACATTTAACAACAATCCCCTATCGCTTGGCTCATCCTGAAACGCTATAAATCCTTCACTTGCAGGGTAGGTCTCCAGCGAATCCAATTTCTTCCCCACCAAACTTTCTAATCCAGCCTGGTATGGCTCAAAATTGACACCTCCATACACGAACATGGAGAAATTAGGGAAAATATCTTTGATGAATTTCTTGCCGCTTTTATCGAGCAACCGCTCATAATACATCTGCACCCAAGGTGGAATGCCACTGATAAGTCGCATATCTTCCTGCAAGGTTTCTGTGACAATATGCTCTAACTTTTCTTCCCACTCGTCAATACAGTTGGTCTCAAAACTAGGCATTTGATTTTTGCGCAACCAGCCCGGCACTTCGTGATTGACAATGCCGGAGAGACGCCCAGTCGGTATGCTACCAGTAAGCTGCATGACCGGGCTGCCCGATAGGAAAATCATTTTTCCGTTCAGCCATTCTCCTTTTCCAGTTTTTGCAAAATGATTGAAAAGCGCATTCCTGGCAGTTCCAAAATGGTTGGGCATGCTATCTGGCGTGAGTGGGATGTATTTTACACCGGAAGTTGTACCCGAAGTTTTTGCAAAATATTTTGGCCGGCCAGGCCACAATACATCTTGTTCATTTTTCTTTACTCGCTCCATGTATGGGCGCAAACCCTCATAATCACGAATAGGCACTTGCTCTTTGAAGGCCTCATAATTATGGATTTTTTCAAAGCCATGATCCTTGCCAAATGCCGTTTTTTGCCCTTTCTTGATTAATTTTAGGAAGACTCGTTCTTGCGCACCTATTGCATTTGCACTCCATTTAGCTATTTTACGTGCTGCACGTTTGGCTAATGGCTTAACTATCTGAGAACGGATCGGCATTAAACTAAGATTGCAAATTATTGATTGTTGGCTCGTATATTTTGGCAAATATAGTGCAAAGGGAGAAACCTGTTATTTACCAAAATTAGCCCGAAGAGATAGGATGTAGTTGCGGCCAGCACCGCTCAGTCCAGACGCAAAAGGCCTATAATGCAAGTCGGTTAGGTTTTCTACAGCTAGATTAATAGAAATGCTTTTAGTGACCTGCCATGAGCTGTATAAATTGAATGTAGTATAGGCCAGTGTGCCGACATATTCAGGTTCACAAACTCCTTCTGAAGAAGGGTTATTGCAAACAAGCGTAAGCCTTCGTTGGCCATTTACAAAAGACTCCTCAAATAGGTATCCTGCGTTAGTATAGGAGAGTTCAATATTATCTGAGCCACCTGCCCGCTCCACAACCAATTCGTCATTAGCATTTTTGAAAATATTGACTACCCCATAATCATCCACTTCCTTTTTCCCAAAATAATTGACTACAACAGAAATCGTGAATTTTTTGCCGGTGTAGGTAAGAGAGGTATTTCCATAGGTTGGTGGAATATGGGATGCAGGAACCAATGTATCAATAACAAATCCGTTTCCATCATCATTGAAATATGACTCCCTGCCTTTTGTGAAATGAATACTGGATGCAAGTTTCAAACGCTTGCCATAATTGAGCGTAGCATTCAGTGATCCTCCATAAATATATCCTGTTGATGCATTCACATTGGCAATTGTTTCTAGCTCATCCCCGCCATCGCCAGCCAAGAAGCAAGTACCATCTGGCAAGCAAAATTTCCGACGAACAATAAAATCTCGAAGCCAGGTATGGTATCCGGTTGCAGAAAATTGGAATGTCACCCCTCGTCCGTTATAAATCTGACCAAATTCCTTACCGACAGATAACTCGACATTATACGATTTTTCTGGTTTCAAATCAGGATTAGGTACCGTGATAAAACCATTCTGTTCACGGATATTAGCAAAATCGTCCAAGTTGGGCGAGCGGAATGCTTTCGATAGCAAGGCCCGCAACTGCCACCTATTTTTTGAAGAATAGGTAAGCCCTGTTGACCAAGTTAAATCACTATGGGTATTGGATATGCCGTCTATATAATGCTGTGGCCAAATGATGATGCTATCGTTCGAAAATTTGGATTTTAAATTGGCAAGTGTAAATCGCAGGCCACTATTGAATGCCAAGGTCGAATCCCTATTTGTGCGCTGGTAGTTGCCGTAAATAGCAGAGGTAGTTACCGTATTGCCGTTTCCAGGGTAGCGTGTCAATTCATCCAGAAAAAGTTGCTCGTCTGACAAGTCCACGTTTCCAGCACTTGATTTTACATTGTTGTGGTTGATTTCAGCTCCATACATTAATTGACTCAACCCAATTGTGTCAAGTGATTTATCAAAATCAGCGGTCAAACCGAATACTTTCACATCTTCCAAACCAAATTCCCGCCGACTACTGTATAGCCGTCTTTTCAATCGATCTTCTTCTATTCTTTGGAAGGATGCAATGTAGGTTGCCTTGTCATAGAATGAGGTAGGCGAAGTGTATCTTGTTTTAAATGAAGTTAGCAGCCGCTTTTGTGGCCCGTAATACCATTCTGCCCATTTTAAATTCTTAGGATCTATACTTCTTTGCTCTGTAAGGTTATCGTACCTCGGAATATCGCTGGAAGTAGAAAATTGAAAATTGAATAGGTAATAGTCATCCTTATTTGGCTGAAATTTTATTTTTTGAGTAAAATCCAACTGCGAATAGGCCGATCCCAATTGCACATTTGAATTGTCAGAAAATGTAGAATCGTTGTTGAGCACGACATTTTCTATCACTTGATCTGCTCCATCTACTCTCCTTACCAAATAAAGCCTCCGGCCAAAATGCTCAAATCCATCCGGCCTGTTGTTCCCTGCTTGCATATCTCCATAATCCGTGAATGTCAAGCTTGTCAATGTGGCCCAATTGTCTTTACCATAGCTTACATCAGCATGCACCGATTTTTCTTCATTGGCTGTTGCAAACCGAGTATAAAAATTACTTTCTTTTCTGTCACTACCAGGGACTGCATTAAAGTTCAGTTTAGGCTCCTTAGACCTAAAATGAACGACACCTCCCAGTGCATCACTTCCATAGAGCAGGGAACCTGGCCCAAATGTCACTTCCATTCGCTCAAGCATACCATTGTCAATAGTAATTGCATTTTGCAAATGACCCGCTCGGTATATCGCATTGTTCATTCGCACCCCGTCAACGACCAGCAATACCCGATTTGCTTCAAAGCCACGCATGATCGGGCTTCCTCCCCCCATTTGGCTTTTTTGGACAAATACGCCGGCGTGTTGCTGCAATGCATCAGTTGCTGTTTGTGATTCGGTCAGCGCAATAGCTTCTTTGCCAATATTTTGGGTAGTATATGGTACTTTGTCAGGCGTGTCGTCACGTCGGCCAAAGACAATAATTTCATTCAGCTTTTTAACTTCAGGGAACATTTGCACCTTTCCATTTTTCTTTCTTATTTCATAAAAAGGCAGCCTAAGTGTCCTGTATCCTAAAAAAGTAAAATTGAGCTCTTGGCTGTATACAACGGATTTCAGAATGGCAACCCCATCAACATCAGTGACAGCATTCGTTTTGCGATCATCAGAGAATATGCTAACTCCTGGCAAAGGCAAGTTTTCTTCATCGATTACTCTGATCACATATTCGTACTCGCTATCAGATGTTTCCCATTTGTCTAATATCGTATTTGATCCCAGACTTAAAGAAGGAAGGAAAAACAAAAAGCCTATGATGCAATATAGAAGTCGATTAAAATTCATAGCAAATTTTGCCATGTAGTAGTCTTGTTCATAAATAACAAATTGGTATTTGAAAAAATCTTTTCCATTTTGAAAAACCAATTTTTTAAGTCCATAACTGGGGCTATGAATTGAAAAAATTGATTCTTCAAAAAGAAAAATCTAATTCTCATATCCTCAATTCTTATTTATGAACAAGACTAGTGAAAGATATTTCTATCAGAATATATAGTGGTCGTGACCAAAGACACCAACGGAAATATCTTTTGATTAGCAAACAATCCTTAACTGGATAAAAAGTGTTCCAGTTTTGATTGTAGTATCCAATACAGCAGTGCTAAATAGTGTGAAACGAAAGGCGTGCATGGGAAAGGAATCGACAACTCCGATGCTATGAAACCAGCAGTTGGATTACTATTTTGGGAGCTGGATAGTGAAAGTTGTGCCCTCGTCAATGGCTGATTTTTTAACAAAAATCCTGCCGGAATGATAATCTTCTATAATACGTTTTGCCAGTGAAAGACCAAGTCCCCATCCTCTTTTTTTGGTGGAATATCCAGGCTGGAATACTGTTTTAATTTTACCTGGGGCTATACCGTGCCCTGTATCGCTCAAATTGACAGTTACAAATTTTTCGTCCGCTGAAATTTCCGCTGAAATTTTGCCTGTATTTCCCATTGCATCTAGCGAATTCCTGAGCAAATTTTCTATCACCCAAACAAAAAGGTGTGCATTTATCTTAACAGGTATAGGCGAACTTTCAGGATTGGGGAAATCAAACATAACTTTTCTTGGTGCCCGGCGCTGCATATAAGCCCGGCATTTCTCCATTTCATCATAGATATTCACTTCTTTCAATTCGGGCGCAGAACCAATTTTCGAGAACCTGTCAGCGACCAAGTCCAATCGGCTAACATCCTTTTCCAGTTCATCCAATATCTCTTTTACATCCGCATCATCTTCCCGCATCAACCTTAAATGTTCGATCCATGCGACTATACCTGATATCGGAGTACCCAACTGGTGGGCAGTTTCTTTTGCCATACCTGCCCAAACCCTATTCTGTTCGGCTCGACGGGAAGTACTAAAGGCTGCATACCCAAAACCGATGAAAGCAGCAATTAGAATAAGTTGTACAAAAGGGTAAAACCTTAACAATGTAAGGATGAAGGAATGTTCGTAATAAAGATATTGATTGCCATAGGGCGTCTCAACAATGCTGGGCTCAATCCCTTTTTCTTTAAACTCTAAAAATTTTTCTTCTCTGAAAACCGTACTTGTATCGTTATGTTCTCCAAAATTTCTTGCATCCAAGGGTACATTGAATTCATCAACCCAAAGGACAGGAATGGAAGTATTCGACTCCAGAAATTCCATTTGAAAAGTTACATCACATTGTGAAGTATCAGCAAATGAAAAGGAAAGGCTTTCGGTTGCACGTTTAAGTTGCTCTGCCTTTTTATTTTCTTCTTCTGCCAACTGGTCTGTCAGGTATTTGGTATAAAGCATTGAAATAGCAATAATCACCATTCCTGCCAATGCCAGGTACCATTTCCATTTTGACCGTTGTTTGTAAATATCCATCCGAATTATTCGAGTTTTGAGTTATTGCGTTTTGAACGAACAACTTATACTTGACCACTTTAGGTTTTGTAAAAATGCTATTGGCCATTAGCAGTTTGCTATTAGCCAAAAGCCAGTGGCTAACAGTTAAGAGCAATTTTCCATTTGCACAAAACCTATTATGACACATTTTACATACACGTAAAGAAATGTAATTATTGATAAAATGACCAAAAAACGGAGCGGCACAGGAAAAATTTCCCGTGCCGCTCCGTTTATGTTTTCTTGATTTATATTTTGAATCTATACATTCAAATAACTCATTAATGCATCATATCTCTCTTGTAATGATTCTAAATATTCTTCTTCATTAAAAGAAGCTTTGATCGTATAACCAAATCTTTCAAAGGCATTCAAAATGGCGTGGATGTCATTTCGATTAATCTTCAGTGTAACTTCCACCAAAGAGGATTCAGGCGAGGAGGTAACAAAAGTGCTTAATATACTGGCATTTTCTGCCTCGACTAAACGGGCAATCTCTGCCAAAGAATAACCTCTTCCTTGAAATTCAAGCACTACTATACTTCCAGTTTCACTAAACGCTGCTGTTTTAGCAAAATAATTCAACACATCTTCCAATGAAACCATGCCGAGATAATCACCTTCTTCATCCACTACAGGGATTACGGTTAACTGATGCTCTGCTAAAAGGCGCATCACTTCATATAGGTGGTCTGTTTTTTTGACAAATGGCCTGATTAAGGAAAGCTCATAAGAACCAATAGGCTCATGGATATTATGGACGACAATGTCATCTTCACAGATAAGACCAAGCAGTTGGCTATTGTTGACAATGGGCAGATGACGTACATTGAAGTCTTCCATAACCTTCAATGAATGCTTTCCAGTATCAGAAGTCTGTAGCGGGAGTACGGCGGTTGTTATCAAGTTCTCTGCTATCATCAGTGTTTGTGTTTAGCTCTTGCAACTACAACGGATGAAGTTCCCTTTTAGCCATAGTAGCTCAATTAAAGTTCTCATAATTTTCAAGTAATGGGTAAGGTTTGCAAAATTCCAGCCAAAGGGTTTTTGGGTATTAGGTAATAAATGTTGAGATATTGGAATAATCCGATTTTTTCGAATAGCCTTAATTATCTAATATCCTACTTCAACATGTTTAGCCCAATAGTTTTTTCTTCTGCTGTTCAAATTCTAATTCTGTCAATAAACCTCTTTTTCGTAAGTCTCCCAATTTATTCAGTTGATCCAGTAAGTCGGGTTGCGAGTTCAACAAATCTTCCTCCTCTTTTTCTACTTTGTTTTCATTAGTAGGAGGCAATCTATATCCATTTTCCTCAAATTCATCAAACGCATCCTGTATGCGAAGGTACGCAAGTGCATGATGATCTTTGATCTTTTGATAATCCCGAAAGCCGAGTTGAACCGCGATGTCAAGATGGTAAAAAGCCTGTTTGCCGTTTTCGGTCAAAGAATAAGTGCAAGCTAAGTTAAAATGGGTAGCAATGTCGTTGGGGGCAATTTCAAGGGATTTTTTGAAATCTTCAATAGCGCCAAGATAGTCAAAATCGTTAAACTTTTCAACTCCACTCTTTTTATAAGGGTTATGTCTTCGAGTTGTCTTTTTAGGTGAACCTTGCTTATGAAACTCTCGGCTAGCTCTACGGGCTTCGTGGCGCTGTTCTCTTTTTATATTTCGCTCCTCTCTCCTGGTTTGAGGTTCTGGCCTTTCAAAATCTGTTTCTCTACTTCTATCATTCCTCGGCATACCATTATATTTTTCATCGAATCTCTTTTCATCCATTGCGAAAAGGGTGACCGCATCAATCAAAGAAACCATAATCATTATTGGAATCCAAATGAACTTGAGAATAATTCCCAAAACCGACAGCCGGCCTGCCCACATCACAAATCCTGAACCTATAGTATAGGCCATTCCCCATTTTTTTTGTCCTAGGTAATACCTATGTACTCCTAACCAGCCAAAAAACAAGGCTAATATCCCAGCAAAATTTTTATCCTTTTTCTTCATCAATTCTATATTTGATAGTAGTTATAACCACTAATTAAACGGGATATTTCTTTCTGGGTTTGGGCTTTTAGATATGTGGGGGCATTTTTAGGATAAAAGTCATTTAAATTCAATGATATTAGGAGAGGTGATTCTTAAAATATCTTACATGTAAGCACAGTAAAATCATCATCGAATTTTCTAGTACCTTTAAACAGCTCTAATTCTTCCATCATTTTTCTATTAAAATCCTGAGCCGACAAATTGTAATTTTCAAGCACAAACTGGGTGCTGTACTCTTCATCTACAAAATCACCCTGCTCGTTTCTCAACTCTATCAATCCATCCGTATATAGGAAAACCAAAGCTTCACTTTCTATATTTACTACCCCTTCTTCAACGGAAGGTAATTCATCAAAAGCGCCCAGGACGGTACATCCTTTATCCAGTCGGATCACTTTGTCATTCATCGCCAATGCTGGGGGGTTGTGCCCTGCATTCACATAAGTCAGTTCTCTAGTGTTTTTATCATATCTGGCAACGAAGAAGGTCAAAAATTTATCTCCTTTTGTTACACGAAGTGAGTTTTGATTGAGCGCATGGATAAGTTCTGTCAGACTACTTTCCGGCTGCAATAATGTGTGAAATGTTCCTTCCAGATTTGACATCAGCAAAGCAGCAGCTACTCCTTTTCCAGAAATATCTGCAATGCAAAAAGTGATTCTTCCATCATCATGTTGCACAAAATCAAAATAATCTCCACCGACATTAAGATGGGGCATATATATACTGTCCAACTCGTAATCTTTTGTTTTAGGTAGACTTTTGGGTATTAGAAGATGCTGCATTTCGCTCGCAAGTTCCATTTCCCTTTTTAATCTCTCTTGTTCCAACTGCTGCTTGAACAACCGCTTGTTTTCAATGGCAACTGCAATGATATTGGTAATCGTTGTGATAAATTGCACCTTGCTATACATATCCTCATCCTCGCCAAACCCACCAATAAAAACATATGCTAAATGTGTGTCCTTGTGTTTTACAGGAATGACAACATCAAAATTTTTGACCAGAGGGTGGTCGTTGTCAACAAGGTTATTTAGACGGGTAAACTTCGTTAGCTGGTCAGAAATGTCGATTTTTTTCAATTCTTCACTCAATCCAATATTGGCTGCACAAAACCAATTGCCTTCTTTCCTGAAATACAGGGCCATTTTCTTCACACCCATCTCCCAGCTCAAAAACGATGTGTACATCTCGAAAAGGCCGGACATCTTCACATTGTTGTTGATCGCTTGCGTTATATTAAGCAAACGATTCACCTGCAATTGCTTTAGGTTCAGGTCCCTTTCCAATTGTTCTATAGTACTCAATCGCTTTTTCACGGTATTGGAAACCATTTTCGCTGGTTTATTCTGTTAATCGGTTTTTTATCTTTGAAGTTGTTTAAGAATGTCTGGTGAGGATAGAAAAACAAGATTTTTGTATCAATCGAGGCTTTTTTTGAGTTGAATAGCAGCGCTATTGGACGATAAAAAAACGAAGAGTGAGGCAAAAAGATGTTTTTACAGACCAGTGAGACATTCTTAAACAACTTCTTTGGGTAAAGTTAGAAATTGGTCGCTAATCTTTACCATAAACAAAGGATTCTTCAAAAATTGATACCATTTTTGATCCTGGAACTACAATCAAATGCTAAAAGTAAAATTTCAGAACAAGGATATTGCATATTATGTACATGGTGGAGATGAAGGCATACCTGTCATATTATTACATGGCTTCTGTGAAGATAGTCGTATGTGGGAAGAATGGCTGCCGAAGCTGCCAAATTCAATAAAATACATTCTTATAGACCTGCCTGGATTCGGCCAATCTGAACTTACCAGCACGCTTTCAATGGAAAGCATGGCTGATGCAGTTGAGGCTGTTTTAACAAAAGAAAGAATCCAAAAGTGTATAATGGTTGGGCATTCAATGGGAGGGTATGCAAGCCTCGCTTTTGCAGAAAAATATGGTTCAAGGCTAGCAGGCCTTTGCTTGTTTCACTCTCAACCGTTTGCTGACAACGAGGATACAAAAGCAAACCGTTTGAAGTCAATTGAATTTATCAAAAAGAACGGCCACTTGCTTTACGTTCGACAACTTATCCCAAAGTTGTTTGCCTACAATTATGAAAAAGGCTATCCAATGGAAGTGAACAAAATGATCTATTATGCGGCGGAATTACAACCTGAATCTTTGATCGCTGCATTAAATGCAATGCGGGTGAGACCAGACCGTTCAAAAATCTTGGAAAATATTAATTGCCCAGTTCAATTTTATATAGGAAAATTGGATGCAGCTGTTCCGCTTGAAAGAAGTCTTGCCCAATCACATCTACCGCAAAAAGCCGATATTCAAATTTATGGCGATGTCGGGCATATGGGTATGTTTGAGGCTCCACGTAAATCCGCAAAAGCATTTAAAGAATTTATGAAAATAGTGAATAGTGAATAGTGAATAGTGAATAGTGAATAGTGAATAGTGAATTTAGTTTTTATAAATCAATGACCATAAATAACTAATTATAAAATGAAATCCATGCTTTTTGCTGCCGGGCTTGGGACACGCCTTCAACCGCTAACAAATGACCGTCCTAAGGCGATGGTCGAGGTAAAAGGCAAGCCATTGTTGCAATGGGCAATTGAAAGATTAAAAGCTGCCGGCAGTGAAGAAATAATAATTAATGTTCATCATTTTGCTCACTTGATTGTTGATTTCTTAAAAAGTAAAAACGATTTTGGAATACGGATCGCAATTTCAGATGAAAGGGAAATGATTCTTGAAACTGGTGGCGGACTTAAAAAAGCACAATGGTTTTTTGATGATGGGAAACCGTTCATAGTTTGTAATGTAGACATTTTTACTAATTTAAATTTTCAACAACTTTATGAATATCATTTAAATAATAACGCAATAGCTACCCTTGCAGTTAGAGACCGCCCTACCTCACGATACTTGATATTCGATGAAAACAATAAATTGGTGGGTTGGAAAAATGAAAAAACTGGCGAAATAAAGAGTTATTTATCAGCAAATGAATTAAATAATCAGTCGCTTAAAAAATTAGCGTTTTCTGGCATCCATGTATTGAGTCCTAAAATATTCGACTTTATGCCTACCGTAAATAAATATTCAATCATTGAAACGTATTTAAAAGCAATGGAAACAGAAAATTTAATTGGTTATATTCACAATGACGACTTTTGGTTCGATGTTGGAAAACCAGCATCGCTCGAAATAGCAAATAAATACAGTTGGCTCTAATTGACATCTCAAACACACAATTTGGACTCGACCAAAAGTGACACAGGTTATTTTACAATAAATATTGAATATGAATAAAATAATATTGCTGATATTAGGCTTATGCTTTTTTCAGCATTTATATTCACAATGCGATTACTCCTTTCTTCCAGGCGAAGTTGTAATGGACGATTCTTCAGGGCGGATTTATATGTTCCGAAAAATTGAAAACAACATGGTGACTTTCAGGGTAAATTCCATTAACCCTCAGGTTCACCTAAATATGCCATATACAAAACCCTGCAAAGAAATTAATTTAATCAAACCATTTTTTGAAGAGGGTGATTTTATCCATTCATGGGAAGGAGAAAAATATGCTGTACATGCATACCAGCCACGATGGGATACAGACGACCCTCAACTTATTACTATTATTAATGAAAAAGAAAACCGGATAACACATGAGACAATTCGACTAAAATGGCAGTGGATTGAAAGGATAGAAAAAAACAATGATTATCAAGAACGCCTTAAAAAATTTGAAAAAGAACAATTGATTTTTTGGGCAGATGAAAATGGCGACACATTAAATGGATGGGTGAAAACTATTTACAGTAGCAAAAAAAGCCTTAAAATAGAGCGATTTACTTTGGATAATAAAATAATCGTGGAAGACATTGATGTTGAAAAAATAGTACCTAAATACAAGCGGACATTAAATACCCTTCGAGATACAGTTGAAATGATCCGGACAAATTGGCGTTCAGAAAAATTTTTGGTGCTGGACCTGGAAAAGAAGCGAAAATACACGAAAGAAAATAACATTAAATCGTTAGAGCTAAAAGATGAATATAAGCTTCATCGACACGATGATTTTCATTTATGGAGCGACGAAAGAAAACATAATTCAGGATATAATTATTCCTTTGATGCTAAAATAAGTTATGTTGATACGAATGGGAAAATAATTGCATTCGCTCACGGATATAAAGGAAGAACTTCGACTTGGGACAGGCATATGAATGGAAAGTGGGAATACAAAAACAAACATATTTTCGTTGAAAATGGATACCATGTCCTCAAATTTAAAATCGAAAAATTAAATAAAAACCAATTATGGCTCGTACTATTACACTATGAGAATAAATTGGTGAAGTAAGGAAATAGTATTTAGACTTTAGACTTTAGACGATAGTCAATTCTCTTTGTCTCCTTTAATATAATATCTAAAATCAATCGTTTCATCTCTATTCTCTCTACAAAATCAAATACCATATACACATGCACACAGGAAGAAATTACAAATTAAAAGAAGTCTTATTGTGGACTCGGCGTTACATTTATATTTTCATATTCATTTCCTCAATTCCTGTTATCATATATGAAATAGCAGACCATACATGGATCGCCATTCCTTGGTTGCCAATTGCCTTGATAGGTACGGCAGTCGCCTTTCTTGTATCATTTAAGAACAACGCCTCTTACGACCGAGTATGGGAAGCAAGAAAAATATGGGGAGCTATTGTGAATTCAAGTAGGTCATGGACGATTATGGTAAAGGATTTCATCACAAATGAATTTGCGAACGACCCTGCTTCTGAGCAGGAATTGGCTACCATAAAACATCGATTGGTTATGCGCCACGTTGCCTGGCTAACCGCATTACGCCACCAATTGCGGAAGCACAAACCCTGGGAAAGCCAACAGAAAAAATCAAATATAGAATACCGGCAAAAATTCAAAACGCCAGAAGAGCAATCAAGTATAGAGGAGGACCTGACGCCTTATCTTTCTGATGAAGAAAAAGCCTATGCATTGAGCAAAGGCAACCGTGCATCTCATATCATCAGCCTCCAATCTACGGAGTTAAAAACCCTGAAACTCAGGGGCTTGATCGACGATTTTCGCCATATGGAAATGCAAAAAATGTTGGTGGATTTTTATACACAACAGGGAAAATCGGAGCGGATCAAAAACTTCCCCTACCCTCGCCAATATGCCACAATCAACCGTTATTTTATTTGGCTTTTTGTGATCCTCGTCCCATTTGGCATGATGCAAGAATTCATGAAATTGGGCACTCACATGGCCTGGTTGACTATCCCTTTCAGCACAGGAGTGGCCTGGGTATTCCATACCATGGAACTTGTGGGCGAAGCCAGTGAAAACCCATTTGAGGGAGGGCCTAACGATGTCCCGATCACATCGATGAGTCGCGGAATCGAAATTGATATCAGACAAATGCTGGACGAGGAAAATTTACCCTCAGCCATTGAACCAGTAAATACTATCCTGATGTAATTGAGAAGAGTTAATGAGAAATTAGGAAATTGGAAATTCAATTTATCAATTTCCTAATTTCTTGCTTTTTTATCATTCCGGTTTATGCACTTCAAAATATAAAAGATTGTGATCTGAATATTTTTCAATCCATTCCTTTTGTTTGTCAATATCACTTTCTTGTGCCCATCCCCTAACAGATACTTCTGCGTCACCGAATTTTGTAAACTTCATATGATCAGAGGCTACCACATGATCAAGGTTGCCGCCAGGAGCATAATTTGGACTTCCATTCCACCAGCTCAGGTCTGCACTCTTTTTTAGCCTTTTCATTTTTTTATATTTATTGCGGCGGTCGAGTTCCTTTATTTCATCCTCAGCTGAAATGTCGTGGTTTTTGTACGGGTAATCAAACCCCATCGTATTCAGGTCTCCTAAAAACATATAATTCGTCTTAGCTGGATCACCCGTTACTCTATCCAATGTCAATCTAAATTTAAGTGCCCGCTTCATCATATCATCTCTGAGGCCAAATCCTTTCGGGTCAGGAAAACTCTTTAAGTGCAAGAACAATAAAATATAATAAACGCCATCAATCACCAAGGTAGTGAGCACACCTGGTCGAAGGCTGGATTGACCTGATCGAAATTCGATTTTTTGGGTGATAAATGCAGTGTGCTTTTTCTTTATTCCAACTAATATTTCCTGCATTTGCGGGCCTTCCGTAATATGGAATTGATAATCGGGCATGGCTTCAACTAAAGGCCGAAACACATATTCACTCTTCACCTCATAAATAGCAAAAACATCAGCCTCTTGTTGTTCCAAAAATTCAATTATCGGTTCAATTGGTTTGGCCGGCCGGCCGGTCTCTGAATCGAGCGCACCAAAATGTTCAACATTCCAAGACGCTACTGAAAATGCTTTTGCCATTGTATGGGGTATTTATAGAAGGAAGGAATTTGTGTTCAGCAAAGAAGCCAGCTAAAATCCAGCCTTCTGGGTTGAAAATATACTCAAAACGAGGTGGTTTGGGAATTTGATTTTCCACTAACCACTGGTTTTGTGGATATGCCGATGGAGAAATGATTTATTTTTTCCCAAACCATTTCGGAATCGGTATAAAAATAGAACCAAATTTAAGTGAAAGAAATAATTCTTTTTATCTTACGGCAACTTAATCATTCAAAAGACCATGGCTTTAACAGGAGGCGATCTCAATAAACTAAACGGGAAATACGGCATTTCTGCACCCCGCAATTCCGTGCCCGTCATGAAACTAATAAAAGTTCATGCTCCCAAAAGCAAAAAAGAGCTTTATGATTTAATTAAATTTCACGCAGAAAAAAACTGCGAATGTGGCATCAAAAGCCAAGGCTCTATTGAATTTTTTGGCCAACAATTATTTACCGCTCAAGTAAAAGAATGGGGATTTCATAAATACACGCTTGAGCAATGCATCCAATGGGAGTATGATCTATTCATCACTCAATCATTAAAAGGCAATCGTATTGAGAAATTAGCACTCAATGCTTTAAGTAAAATATTAGGCAGTGTAAATTTGGAAATAATTTTTACAGAAGGTTTTCCTGATGAAGAATTAAGAATTGATTTAATCGTAAAAAATAAAAAAGAAGAAATTTGCGGGATACAAGTAAAACCTTTGACATTTAATAAAATGCGGGAAAGCGTAATTCAATTTAATAAAAAGGCGAATAGAAAATGGAACAAGCCGGTTTTTTATTTATTCTATGACGACAACGAAATATTTACCAACAAGGAAGAAATCACAAAAGATATTTTGAAATTGATTTAATCAATTTCCATAAGTACTTTTTTCCAATGTTGTATTCTTCCCAAATAATCCACTTTTCATTTCCACTATAAACAGGTCATCGTAATCATTGTGCCCAATAAATACTGTGTCTGCCGTAAAGTACAACACCATTTCAGGAACTGTATTGGAATGCCCGACCACCAAAATATCTTTGTTTTTCATTTTTTTCAATGACTCTACAAACTCATAAGTTTGATCTGTGCTGTAAATAATGTATTCATTTTGTATAGCATCAGCTGTAGGTTGTGCTGTCTGTTGTGTCCGTTTGTATTTAGTAGCATAAACCACGTCAATTCCTTTATTCTCAAGTCTTTCTTTTAAAGCAAAGGCTCTCTGGTTTCCAGCCTCCGACAATGGAGAATCTTTTGAATTATCCAACCGCTCAGCATGCCGAACCAAATAATAAGTCGAAGTACAATTAGAGAGTAGGAATGAAAAAACAAATAGTATGATAATTTTTTGCATTATAAATATTTATGCCTGATTCAGGTAACAGCATTAGTGACTCACACAAATGTACCTCAAAACAAAGTGGTTTGGAAATTTTATTTTGAACAACCTCTTCTTAAAATCCACTCGTTTTGAGGATATGCCGATGACGAAATGGCTTACTTTTTCCTAAAACATTTCAGAATCGGTATAATTCAAATTTTGATTTTGTTATTACCAAGAATAGTAATAGTTTGGCTGAGAAAATTCAATCTGAAAATTGTGCTTAAAAATAGTTTTTACATTTTCCTTCTTGCGTTAATAACGATAGTTTCCATTTCATTTCTTCCTACTGCCGATGAAAATGCTTGGGGATTTTTTGGTCACAGAAAAATAAACTATCAGGCCGTTTTTACATTGCCTCCAGAAATGATGTTTTTTTACAAAAAAAATATCGACTTTCTGACTGATCATTCGATCGACCCCGATAAACGTCGTTATGCCAGCCCGTATGAAGCTGTTCGACATTATATTGATCTCGATATTTATGGAGAACTCCCTTTTAATAATGTACCCCGTACTTGGACGGATGCACTTATCCAATATTCCGATTTATATTTTTTAAATGAAAAAAGCGACACAATAGAACTGGTGTTCCGAGATTCAACAGGCGCATTGCTGGATTATGATGGCAAAATGGCATTCCACCCTGGTATCTCGGGAGGCGAGTCAAGATATATTCCTCACCAAAATTTTAGGCAATTTTTTATTAATAACTTTCTTCAAAATTACTACGACGACACCTGGACTGCATCTTGTGACAGCCTGCAACTGCTTTTAAATATAAGCCCAGACAGCTTTTATTGTAAAAAACTGTTGGCGGTGGATAATCTCTCAGAACATGGCATCCTTCCATGGCACCTTCAGCATATGCTTACCCGACTATCAGGTGCATTTTTAGAAATGGATGCGGATAAAATCAGACGTTATTCTGCTGACATAGGCCATTATATTGCAGACGCCCATGTCCCGCTTCACACCACAGAAAACTACAATGGTCAGCTTACCGGACAAAACGGAATCCATGCGTTTTGGGAAAGCAGATTGCCAGAATTATTTGCAGATGAAGAATATGACTATTGGGTCGGCAAGGCAAAATTCATCGACAACCCACGAAATTATTTCTGGGATATAGTACTCGAAAGCCATTCTCTTGTAGATAGTGTACTTGCTATTGAAATGGATTTGAGAAATATTTTCCCACCAGATCAACAAATGTGCAGGGAGATGCGGGGGCAGTCATTGGTACACACCCAATGTGAGGAGTATGCCGCTGCTTATCATAATCGCATGAACGGCATGGTAGAAAAAAGATTGAAAGATGCGATTCTTTCAGTTGGAAGTGCCTGGTACACAGCCTGGGTGCTTGCTGGCCAACCTGACCTTAGTCGACTTGGACAAGAAATAGCTGTTGTAGATTCGATTGGTACCGAAAACGAAAAATTAATAAAGCGCTTTCTAAAAGGCCGTAAACATGAATAATTGAGAATGATTTGAGTACCGCACAAAATTGAATCTCTTTAATAGGTGTTGTCAGAACCAATAACTTCAATTTTTTATACAAAGAAAAAAACTAAAACAAAAACAGGCAATGATCTGTATCAAGTGAAGATTAACAAATAAATCATCCTTGCTTTCCCGCAATTCATCCACTTCAACTAATTTTACGAAATTCTTTAATGTGAATATCAAGTTGGCAAACGAATCATAAACCCATGGCACTCCTTACAGTCCTGCCTGTTTGCCTACTACTTATTAACCTAACATCTCATTTACTTTATGAAAAAATCAATCTTTACATTTTTGCTCTCGTTTTTCGCAACGCTATCCCTTCTTCAAGCCCAACACACGGTTACGCTATCTGGAATTAACTTTTCACCTAATGACCTGACTATCAATGTTGGTGAATCGGTGACTTGGGACAACCAGGGAGGCACACACAATGTAAATGGCTCAATTCAAAGCTACCCAAACAATCCAGAGGGATTCACAAGCGGTGGTGCAGCTCCAGCTCCTTGGATGTTTAGCCATACTTTCAATACACCTGGCACCTACGATTATCATTGCGATCCCCATTTTGGTGTAGGAATGACCGGAAAAATAACGGTTGTTGGATCACCTTCATCAGATGACATAGTTATTACTGAGCTTAACTACAACAATCCTGGAAACGACGACTTTGAGTTTGTAGAACTTTTCAACAATGGCTCTGATTCTGTTGACATGACAGGCTGGACCCTAACTTCAGCTGTTAATTTCACATTTCCTGCATTCACGTTACAGGCAGGCGAATATGTGGTAGTAGCGAATAACCTAACTGCATTTGAGACCGCTTTCGGTTTTGCCCCATTCCAGTTTACCGGAGCGCTGAATAATACAGGCGAAGATGTGATCCTCAGTGATTCATCGAGTAATATGATTGATATTGTTTCTTATAGTGATTCTGCACCTTGGCCATCCCAACCAGATGGATTTGGCCCTACCTTATCGCTCTGCGATGTCAATGCAGACAATAACGATGCTGCTAACTGGGGCCCATCTATTACCCCAACAGGAGTAGAGGTGAATGGTATTGAAATACTCGGCACTCCTGGTGCTGCAAATGAATGTCCAACAGGACCACTCCTGAGTTTTCTTTTTTCTGGTTTTGATGTATTGGAAAATGCCGGGACTGTATTTGCCACAGTCATTCTTAGCAATGGCAATGCAAATACAACTGAAGTAACTTTTGAATTGAACGGCTTGTCAACAACCACTCCTGGCGACGATTATGTTTTGACATTACCGCAAACAGTAACATTCGATGCTGGCGTTCAGCTCGATACGCAAATTGTGCCGATCGTTATTGTGGACGATGCTGACATCGAACAAGTTGAACTGTTGATTGTAGACATGGCCAATCCAACCAATGGTGCTACCATCACACCTAATGGAGGGACTTACACCTTAACCATACTTGACAATGATTCTCCAATCACGAAGCCGCTAGTGATTACAGGTGTATTTGATACACAAGTTGAATCTGGTGGCACTTGGGCAAAAGGGATAGAGTTGCAAGCGCTTGACACCATTCCTGATCTTAGCATATTTGGCGTCGGTTCTGCTAACAACGGCTCTGGATCTTCAGGGGTAGAGACATCGTTGCCAGCCATTTCCGTTTCAGCAGGTGATTGCATCTATGTTGTGAACGATAGTATGTTGTTTGCTGATTTCTTTGGCATTTCCCCAACCACGACTGGAGATGCTGCTAACATCAATGGAGACGATGCAATCGAATTATATGAAAATAATATTGTGATTGACGTATTTGGAGATGTAGATACAGATGGTACAGGCCAACCTTGGGAGTATTTGGATGGTTGGGCTTACCGTAAAAGTGGTACAGGCCCTGACGACGCAAATTTTGAGCTGGACAACTGGACTTTTAGTGGCATTAATGTATTTGACAATGTTGCTGACAATGCAAGTGCTCCGACCCCATTCCCAACTTGTACTTATTCTCCAATTGCACCGACCATGCCTGTTGCAAGTAATGACAACGTTTCAACCGACATCAATGTAGACGTAACCATCACTATATTAGGAAATGATGTTTTGCCAAATCCTTTGACCTCGATGATGGTGACCAGTGGCCCGGATAACGGTACTGTTACTGTTAATGGATTAAATGACATCACTTACATGCCAAATCCCGATTTCTGTGGGCAAGATGCATTCACCTATGAAATATGTGATATGAATGGTTGTGATGAAGCCGAAGTTTCCATCACAGTAGTTTGTCCTACCTCCTACCCTGCCTATCCTATTGGTAGTGTAACTACTGTAAACAGTAATGGTATACCTGATTCTGTTGGAATAACTTGTCAAATACAAGGAATTGTCCACGGCATCAATTTTCAGGAAAGCAACGGAAATATCCAATTTGCATTGATTGACAATACAGGTGGCATCAGTCTCTTTAGTGGCAATGACTTTGGTTATACTGTGACCGAAGGCGATGAATTGATTGCACAAGGAACCATCACAGAATTCAATTGCCTGACACAGTTTACACCTGACACATTGTGGGTAGAATCAACTGGCAATAATTTGGAGACACCGACAGTCACAGCTTTTTTAAATGAAAGTTTTGAATCTGAATTGGTACAGCTTACGAATCTACATTTTGTAGATCCAGCCGAATGGATTGGTGGAGGTGGTAGTTTTAATGTGCAGGTCACCAATGGTACATTCACCAGTACCATGCGCATTGATGATGATACAGAGTTAGCCTCTATGCCTATACCAACGGTGCCGTTCCATGCTATCGGCCTGGGAGGTCAATTCGATAACTCACCTTGTGATGGAGGGTATCAATTCTTTCCGCGATATGCTGACGACATCATTGAACTGGATGCAACATATGACCCAACTTTAGCACAATATATTTCCTATTATCCTAATCCAGTTTCAGAAGTATTGACTGTAGATTCAGAATTGGAGATCAATCGTATCAGCATTTCCAATCTATTGGGGCAAACCATGCAAATTGACGAGCATCCAACCAATGCTTTACGAGTTGCTGATTTGCACCCCGGAATATATCTCATTACTTTTCAGGTAGGTGAGTCCATTTGGACAAGTAAATTTGTTAAAGAATAAATCTATGCGGTTCTGAATGATTTCATTTGGTGAAAGGTGTCGGACACTTCATTGGCTTTAAAAAAGTGCTGCTTATTTTCTGCGTTTTCTTTAATCTAAAAAAGTGTCCGACACCTATTTCCCTTGAAAACGTTGCTGGTTTCAGACTCCAGTCTGAAACCAAATATCTGAAACGCCTCTGGCGTTTCAGATAAGTTATTCAAGTCAGGAGACTTGAATGAGCGTTTTGTATTTTTGACGGATATTTATTGAAAATCAATAAAACCCCTTGGAAAAATAATCTACAAAAAAAGCCCGCAAGCAATCTTGCGGGCTTTTATTTTTAGAATACGAGATTGAACACCGAATGGATCAATCCTTATCCTCATTGTTTTTGTCTTTATTAAAATCAGGATCGAGCAAACCTCCTTTGTAGGGCTTATCACCTGTATTGCGATCGTATGCGCTACCGCTCTCGTACCTATCGCCGCCGCCATTGTCATACCGGTCATTACGGTCGCCATATCCGCCGCCATTGCGATCACGACCACCGCCATATCCTCCTCCTCCACCGTATCCGCCGCCACCGCCACCGCCACCATAGCGGTCATTGCGGTCATATCTTCCACCGCCGCCGCCACCACCGCCGTATCTGTCATTGCGGTCACCATATCCACCGCCGCCATTCCGATCTCGGCCGCCGCCATATCCTCCTCCTCCACCGTATCCGCCACCGCCACCACCGCCGTAGCTATTTCTACGTGGTCGGCCACCGCCGTATCCACCGCCGCCACCATATCCACCGCCACCGCCGCCGCCGCCGTAGCTATTGGTTCGTGGTCTGCGTCCGCCGCCACCGTATCCGCCGCCGCCACCGCCTCGGCGGTCATCTTTAGGCGCATCGGCATCTTTTACCACAATTGGATTGCCAGCCATCATGCTATCATTTAGCTCGGCTATGGCTTTTCTGCCCTCTTCGTCATTGGGCATTTCAACAAATCCAAAACCTTTGGATTCTCCCGTAAACTTGTCCATGATTACTTTGGCTGAGGCTACATCCCCATAAGATTCGAAAGCGGTTTGAAGGTCATCGCTGGTAATACTGAAATCTAGTTTGGCAACAAAAATGTTCATACTTTGAATTTTAAAAATTGGAAAAAGAAAATTTATAAAAAATTAAGAGCTAACTAATTATAGAGAGATCAGTGTCAGCAGACCTATTCAGAAAATCAATTGGGTGCGCCGCCTTGGGAAAGAACTTCGCTTGATCGGAAATGGGCATTCGATGTGCTGGAAATGGGAAAAATTACCAAACTCACTGACCTTACTTATTTCAAAAAACAAATTATCCCGAAAAGGGACCTATAGCATTGGAACAATTCTCAACGGTGCAAATGTAATGGAAGTTTCAATATGTTGGGATTGATTAATGTTATGAGAATGTAATGGTTTGACCAAGAACCAAGAACCAAGAACCAAAATTTCTTTCTCTGAAACAATACAACAATTAAACGATGATACATTTATCCAACTTTCCTACATTTGCCGCCGGCGAGCGCTACACGACCAGTTCCCTCCGAAATTCCCCAGGGCGGAAACGCAGCAAGGATACGAGGTTGAGCGGTGCGATGTAGTTGCTTGCCATATTTTTTTTAAGCGGGCGCAGCAAATCTTCTATTTGCTGCGCCCGCTTTTTTTGAACAACTTCTTTGATTAAAAATCAAGAACTACATGTTGTGTGATTTTAAATTGTTCCCAATAAATCAAAAATCATCTGATCTTAAATATCCAATTGAATCTCCTCTCTCTTTCCTTTCAGGCACTTCCGGCTCCTCCACTCCCAATTCCTTCAAGTACTTCTTTGCATTATCCAGTCCATAATGATAGGCCCACGGCGACCCATCGCACCAAGCCAGTTGATAGGCTTTGGTTGCTGCGTTAATGGCCGCTTCTTTATTTCGAATAAAGTCTATCCTAAAAAAGATATTTCTTTAGTCAATAAACTTCCAACAAATCCAAGTCAGGATCTTGGTCTAAATCCAAAATATTTTGTTGATTGTGGATTAATTTCTCTGCAATAAATGCAGTACTGCTATTACCGAATCTCAGCCATATGATTTTGGGAGGTGCTCCTCTGAGTGTCAAAATATTGGAATAGTCTTCGTCGAAAGTCACAACCATTAATTGATGAGTCTTGGCATAATCCCAAATGTCAAGGTCACTGGCTGGGTTAGGCAATCCTAATTTGGAAACGTGCACGCTCTTCGGAAAACTGCCTTTTAACTTTTTGACAATCCGATATGATATATTCTGATCGAAGAGGAGCATTTCAGGTGGTGGCTACTTTAAGTTTCCTTTCTTTTTCAGCAGCGTAGGCAAGGCAAGCTTTTATTTGAATTTCCTTCAGCTCAGGGAAATCTTTGACTATTTTTTGGATACTCATGTCATTTGCAAGCCATGACAATACATCTGAGACAGCGATTCGTGTCCCAGTGATACACGGACGGCCAAATCTTATAGTAGGGTTGATCGATATAAATGGTTTATAGTCCATATTACAATGAATAATGATGCTGATTTTTTCCAAAAATAAGCAAATTTTGAAGTGAAAAATTCTAAAAGTTGTATGAGGTGTTAATTTATGCTAATCTTTTGATTCATACTACCTTTGCAACATGAATGAAACCACCATTAAAAAGGATATAAGGCAATTGGGCAAAGAAGAGTTGTTGGCCATCATGCTCGAAATGGGTGAAAAGAAATTCAGGGCCAACCAAGTATGGGAATGGCTGTGGAAAAAGAGCGCCCATTCCTTTGAGGAAATGACGAACCTTTCAAAGCCCCTCCGACAGTTGCTCGATGAAAATTTTACCATCAACGCCATCACAGAAGACAAAGTACAGCGCAGCCTTGATGGTACTATCAAGACCCGCTTCCGCCTCCACGATGGCCATCTTATCGAATCGGTACTGATCCCTGTGCCAGAAGACAATCGATTTACGGTTTGTGTATCGTGCCAGGTCGGCTGTAGCCTGACTTGCAAGTTTTGTGCTACTGGGCAGATGAAACGTGTCCGCAATCTGGATGCTGCGGAGATATATGATCAGGTGGTTTTGGTGAACAGGCAAGCGGAAGAAACTTTTGGCCACCCACTCACCAATATTGTATACATGGGAATGGGCGAACCACTTTTAGCATACAGCAATATGATGGAAAGTGTGGAGAAAATAACCTCTCCGGAAGGGCTTGGCATGTCGCCACGCCGAATCACTGTAAGTACTGCCGGTATTGCAAAGATGATTAAAAAACTGGCTGATGACGAGGTTAGATTCAACCTCGCACTTTCACTGCATGCTGCCACGGATGAAAAGCGAAACGAAATCATGCCAATTAACGAGCAGAACAATCTTGAGGTGCTCATGGAATCGCTCCGCTATTTTTACAAAAACACCAGAGGACGGATCAGTTACGAGTACATTACCTTCCAAAATTTCAATGATAGTATCCAAGACGCTGCGGCGTTGGTGAAACTCTGCCAGGATTTTCCTGTCCGTGTCAATATCATTGAATACAACCCTATCGACGGGGTTAGTTTCCATAAATCATCGGAAGACCAGATTGACCGTTTCGCTAAATACCTGACTGAAAGAAGGGTTGTAGTAACGGTTCGGCGCAGCCGGGGCAAAGACATAGATGCTGCGTGTGGCCAATTGGCCAATAAGGAATAAAGCTGATACTTGGTTCTTTATTTTAGCGGATGAAATGATTTTATCACCTGAACCCTGACTCCTGACGCCTGACTCCTGACTCCTAAAACCTGACCCCTCATTGAAATTTATTCCCGAACATTATGGAAGTCGAGATTACCGGGATACCTGAATAAAAATATTCAGGCCTGTCACATGGACCAAAGAAAAAAGTCCCACCTCCGTTTCCTGAACAAAATTCTTCATTAGAATTTTCCACCATCATAATACCAACATTTAAACTTACCCGACGCGAGAACCATCCATAGCCAAATGAAAATGTATTGGTACCATAGCCATTGGCATCAAACATATCCCTGCGCTCCGACAAATGGGTAAATTCCCCCATAAGTCGTTGCCGGTTGCCAACCCGAAGAGAACCACCAAAGAAAATAGCATCCATATCTGTATCAGTAAATGTAAGCGAGCCTTTATTTTCCATATAACCTACATTGAAATAATAGTCTGGCGTACCGATGGTAGTCGTTGCAAACCACCCTACCGCTCCTCCAAACGACAAGCCGCCACCAGCTCCAACATGAATGTATTTTGAGAAATCGTAGGTTGCTTTTACCTGGATATATGGCTCTATTCCCATGAGTCCAAACGTCCCGGATATATTGTCAGAAAAACCGACGGCGTAACTATTGTGGATGTAGTCAATATTTCGAAACTCGCTTTCTCCTTTTCGAAGGTTAAAGCCAGTGGGCGTTAATAAAAGAGCCCGCCTATGCCCATACATTGGACGATAGGATTTCATACTATTGATTGAATAGACCTGCGAACGGGCGAAATCCCAAGGCTTTCCTTCGTAAGGTTGAAAACGAACCGAAGATTCATCCATGTGCAAAAGATGGCCTTTTAATTTATCCCCATTTTTCAAAACCATCACGAAGTTGTTTTCAAAATTCCAGACACCGCCTTGTTCAAAAACGACTTCTTCGACACTGTTTGAAGCGAAATACCGCTTTTGCCTGCCACCATGTTTAATTTTAATGGAGCGCTTATTATAACTTATAAATTGTCCTTCCAGCGCATTCCCCGACTCAAGATATATAACAAAACTACCTTTGTTCGGGTCAATTGGATCCGACAAAGGTTTTTCATCAAGCACCTTGATTAATTCTACTTGAGAAGTTTTTAGCTTCAAAGAATCGTTTGTCTGCAGCACAAATGCGATTTCATCAACAGACCAGCTTTGCAGATAACCGACAAACTGGTCACCGTCCATTGTTTTCAACAGAAGCAGTTGCGTGGTATCACCAAGACGGAGCGTTCCTTCTATATTTATCTGGGAAAATAAGCCAGGAGTACAACCAAGTAAGAGCAGCAATACAGCGTAAATAGTCTTTTTCATAAAATAGCAGTGAGAGGTGCAAATGTATTTTCTTTTAATAGACTACTTAACTATACCTTTTGGTTTGTTATTCTAATTAGGCTTTTGATTAACAGGGGAAATTATATATGGCTCTCATCCATCTTCCCACCAGCAGGTGATTGCAACTATATGGCAAATTCTTCTGCTTCTTTGCCAGTATAATGCAAATCAGGGATGGCAGATTCTTTGGTAATCGGAAATGCTAACTACTAGGGTTCAGATTGTTTCAGGTTTGGAAGTATTTTTATTGGCAGATGTTACCCCTTATTTCCTGGGCATAGAGGGAAAAACAAAATAATAGGACAAACCAGCATATCAATGTTTTCATCGGACAATGCATTTATCATTGATCCTGTAAGATAGAAAAAGTTATCGGCGAAAGGGAATGTTTTATTCTACCAGAATAAAGCCTGCCCAATAAAATGGATCAAAATCTTCACGCATATCTTTTTGTGCAGCATAAAAAGCTTCTTTGATTTCCATTTTGTCTTCCAACCAATTACTATAAAACCTTTTCATCAGTTTAGATGTCTGCTTGTCCGGGACCTGCCACAAGGACATAATAAGGTATTTTGAACCAGCAATTTTTACAGCTCGTTGCAAACCGTACACCCCCTCACTTCCCACAATATCACCCAGCCCTGTCTCGCATGCCGACAATACTACCAATTCAGTATTTGATAGATCCATTTGGCTGATTTCAAATGCCGTGAGAATGCCGTCCTCCATTTCGGATCGGTATGATTTCCCAGTTGTCCAGGCATGGTTGCCGCCAGCTAGTACAAGCCCCGACCGCATTAATGGATTATCACTAATTTTAAATGCGGCTTCAGAATCATTAAGCCTCTTTTTTATTTTAGGATCTGGGAAAAAGAAACCATGTGTGGCAACATGTAATAATTTTGGAGAAGGTCCAGAGGTTGACATTTCCTTAAATACCTCTTCTGTGGCATTTATACCTGTACTGAATGATGCATTCATATTGTCAGCAGCCACAAATTCTTCTACGTATTCAATTTCGTCTTTGGTATATTCCAAGTACCTTAATGCACCTCCTCGAGTAGTCGTATCTATATGCTCAAGTGCTATTCCACTGCGAGACCTATTTCGACTCGCAAGAAGATCTTCTTCAAATTCTTCTGAATTGATGTATGTCGTATCAATATCATAGACTATGGCTCCAAACACAACCGCATCATTATTGGAAAGAACTTGCGGGCTTGGAACTACTAATTGCCTAGTGCTTCTTAATTGATTTATCTTATACTTGTCTGCTATACATTTTCTTGAATTTATTATGCCTATGGCCCCTAAATTGAGTCTATGGAGTTTTCCAGCTGTAGCAAAATACACCTTTTCAACACCTTCCAAGCTACTTTCCATTGGCTGCCATAGTAGTTCATACAAAGTCCTTTTGGGTTGTTCAACCGCGGTCGCACCTCTTTCATTACTGCCGTATAGCCCTGCTACATATTCTCCTCTTCTTTCGAGTGAACCACCAAAAAGGGAATCCAATGCCGCCTCTGAACATAGCTGTACAAACATTGGTTTATTGCTATCTGACTTCAAAACCAGCGCAGCATATTTCGGACTTTCATCCCGAATCATATCGTGGAAACGGAGAAATTCAACGGCAGCCTCGCCTGGTTGTAGCTTTTCCTGCACCTGCTGCCAGGTCACTTGCTGAATGGCGCTGCCCATTCCAGCGACTTTTTTCACCAACTGCTTCTCAAGTTCGTTTGCCTGCGACTCCATCTCACCTATTCCACTCCTTTCCTCCTGTGGAAGGGCATACTGATCTCCCAGTCGACGATTAAGGGCCGTAAGTTTTTCAAATTCAAGAGCAGCATCTCCATTTCGGGATGCCATGCGCCGCATTTGCTTGGATGCATTCAACAAAAATCCATTGTGAAACAAGGCATTGTCATAAGCTAATCCAGCTTCAGCAGAAGCGGTTGTTTGAGCCAAAGCATATAGCTCATCTAAATGTTGCCCAAACGAAGCGACTCTTTCAGCAAGCTCTTGTTCAGTTAGGTGCTTGCTTGCCCTCGTGAGCAGTTCCCGCTGCAATTGATTGGCCTCCAACACCAATGGATAGGCAGCTGCCAAGTCACCTTCCTTTCTGTAAAATGCTGCCAAATTGCGGATGCATTCTTCATAACGAGGATGTGATTTGCCATATGCTTTTTCAAAAATGGATTTGGCCGTAAGGTGGAGTTCCAATGCCTCTTTTGTTTTCCCGATTTTTTGGTAAAAAATGGCTAAATCTTCCAGCCCATTGGCATAATCTGGATGGTCTTCCCCAAGGACATTTTTCCGCACTGCATTGGCTTCTACAATATATGCAGTGGCCTCTTTATCTCTGCCTACTTTATCATATAAAATTCCAAGATTATTGACGCACCAAGCATAGTCGTTATGTTCCGTGCCGATTGTGTTTTCAATCGCTTCTTTAGCTTTCAGCAAAAGGGGTTCTGCCTTTTGGTACTCCTCTTCGGCCATGTGTAACACAGCAAGGTCGTTATAGCTCACTGCTAAAGCTGCAACATCGCTTTTCAAATTTTCCTTAATCTCTAAAGCTTCGTAGTAGAGTGGTTCAGCAGCATCAAACAGGCCAATTTTGAAATAGAGGGAAGCAAGGTTATCCAATGCCGCTGCATATTCTTCGGTTTCCTTGCCAACTATTTTTTCCCAAATATCTTTTGCCTCAATAAGGTTTGCTTCCGACTCTTCATATTTCCCTAAATCTAAATTCAGTAAGCCAAGGTTGTTGATGCTCCAGGCGTAATCCCAACTCTCTTTTCCCAAAGTCTTTTCTTGTAGCTGCATTGCTTCGAAGTATAACCGCTCGGCAGCTTCAAGGCGTTTAGAGTCGGAATAGGTGGTAGCCAAATTGTGGAGAATCTGTGCATAGTCTTGATGATCTTCTCCCAGTACTTTTTTCCTTATTTTTTTTACTTCCAAATAATATGACTCGGATTCTTCAAAGCGCCCAAGCATCCAATATAATTGTCCTAAATTGTTGAGAGCGTCGGCATATTTGGGATCGTTTTCTCCAACTGTATTCCGCTGGATTTCTATAATTTTCAAATAGAGTGGTTCTACCTCCTTGTGTCGTTGAGCACCTTTCAGCAATATTGATAGATTGTTTAAAGATTTTGACAACACAATGCTATGCTCCCCTAACACTTCTTCTTGAATCTGAGCAGCAGCTTTGTAATTGCGTTCAGCTTCTTTTACATTCTTCATAAAATGAAAAATACGCCCCTTATTAAAAAGGCAATCAGCATAAGAAGCATGCTTTTCACCTACTGACTTTAAGGAAATATCAAGCGCTTCATCATTGATTTTGTGAGCCTCGGGAAAGTTGCGATCACCTGTAAGTGCTTTTGAAATCTGGATCAAGCTATCTACCTGATTAATGATTGTTGAGTCAGGGCTTTGGGCAGTTGCTTGTATAGCAATTGATAACAGGAAAAGGGAGGTGAGTAAATTTTTCATCATTCGTTTCATTGAAGGCACAGGTTGCAAGACATTCGCTGGCTGGCAAATGTCTTGCAGCTAATTTAGTCCTATTTTTTCAAAACAACCCTGCCCTGTCCGTTATTCATGCGCAGGTAGTATGTCCCAGCAGGCAGGTGCGACATATCAACTTTCACCAAAGGCTGGCCATCGGTTGACCCTTCCCAAAGCGTCCGCCCCATCCAGTCAAATAACTGCAAGCTTCCATTGGTGTTCTCCGGCAGGGTAACCACTAGTTCTCCTTCAACTGGGTTCGGGTAAATCTGCCAATCACTTTTCCGGGACTGTATAGAAACCACATTGGAATATTCGTACGTGCCGTCGTTGTCCTCCATCCTTAGTCGGTAATAGTTCTCACCGTTGTGAGGCCTCCCGTCTGCAAAACTATATCGGCTGCCTTCTGTGGCATTGCCCCTTCCTTCCACAAATCCGATGCTACTCCAGCTTGTCCCATCCAAGCTCCTTTCCACAAAGTAGCCCCTATGGTTGATTTCGGCTGCGGTTTCCCATTCCAGCAGGACGGCATTGTCCTTCCATCTTCCGGTGAACGACAACAGTTCCACCGGCAGCACCAGTTGGTAATGCAGGACGGCATCCGTACCGGAATAAACTACACTGCATTCCCCTGCACAAAACGCAGGATAGGTAATACTGGTAAACGTTCCACTGCAAGCACCACCGCAGGTCACTATAGGGTAATCCCCATAAGGGACAGTCCCCCCGAGATGCAGTATTTCGAGCGTACCGTCAAAAGTGCCATTTTGGGTCACGTGCAGCAGGTCGTGGTTTACCATGCCGCTCACTTCTTCTATTTCGTACCGCAAGGTATTGTTGAGCCAATCCCCCAATACGGTCAATGTGCCCGGCGAAGTCCCAGGGGAGACCGTCCCGAAATCCTCTACTGTGGCGTCCACCACATCGAGGAAGGCGACCCCTTGCAGGATACCGCCAAGGTTGTTGAAGATGTCGTTCAGGTTGAGCACGCCGTCCAACAGGTTCGTGTTGCCGGAGCTGACGAAGGGGATGTTCACGCTGAGGTCACCGCCGCCTGTTTTCACGAACGTACCGCCCTCGTTCTGGAAAGTGCCGCCGCCGGCACCGCCGTCTATCTGGCGGTTCGTGGTCAGGTTGAGGGTCAGTGTCTCGCCCGCACCGATCTTGAACATACTGCCGTTCGAAAGCTGCAGGTTGGCGTTTTCCCAGGTGCCGGTACCGTTCAGTAGGAGGGTTCCTTCAGAGAGGAAACAGCTGCCCGTTATGTTGAGGCTTGCGATGTCATGGTTGCCGTTTGCGCCCAATGTGCCGCCCGCCCAGGTCAGCAGTTCGGCGACGGTCATGTTCCCGCTTCCCGCTATTTCACCTCCGGTAAATTGACAGGTTTTCATGCTGACCGGGCTGCCCAGTGAAATCTGGCCCGCACCGATGATCACGTCGTCGTCGGCATTTGGCACGTCGTTGCAGCTCCAGTTCGTCTGGTCGTCCCACGGGCCGTTGCCGCCCAGCCAGGTGCATTCGCCCGTGAACTGGATGTCGCCTGTCGTTACCAGGTTGACCTCCGACCCGGCGGGGGAAATCTCCAGGCTGCACCCGCCCTGGCATTCCGGCGGGAAGATCACCGTTGCGAACGTGCCCGTCACGCAATTGGGGCCGCCGTTGCAGGCCATCATCTCGTAGGTGCCCGCAGGCACCGTCCCGCCGAGATAGCCCAGCTCGAAAAGGCCACCCAGTTCTATCGTCTGGGTCACTTCCAGCAGGTCTTTCACCACCCCGCCGCCGGTGCCGCCTATTTCCATCTGGATTTCTTCGTTTGTGTGCGTGCCTTTTACGGTGAGCGTGCCGGCAGATGCGCCAGGGGAGTATATCCCGGAACCGCCTATTATCGTTGCACCGAGCAGGTTTACCGTCCCGAACCCGGCCATCGTGCCGTCCGTGGTCAGGTCGTCGATAAAGACCAGCTCGCCCAAATCGATCTGGATGATTGCCCCGGCAGCGATCACCGTTGGGGCATCGATGGCATAGGTAGAACCGTCCGTAAGCGACATTGTCCCGCCGCTGTTGACCGTCAGCGAGGCCATTTCAGGCGCCACGTTCAGGTCGCAGACTCCGCTGTTGATCACCACGTCGTCGTACTCGCAGGGAACCCCGTTCGGAAGCCAGCTCGTGGCAGTGTTCCACGTGCCGTTGCTGCCGTCCCACACTTTGGCCGTCCCCTTTATGATATTCACATTGCCCCCGACGACTTCGACAAAATAGCAGGTCGGCAGGTTGAGCGTGGCGAAGGAGCCCGACACGCTCGAACCTGTGATGATCGTATACGACCCCGCTGGCACATTTCCTGTCTCGGTCAGGTTGAGCGTGCCGCCGAGCGTCACTGCCCCGCTGACAATCAATTGGTCAAATTCTACGGGCATTCCGTCCACGATCTCGATGTCCAGCGTTTCGTTGGTGTAGTCGCCCGTGATGGTCAGCGTGCCGGGGGAAGAGCCGGGGGCGAATGTGCCGAAACCGTTGACCGTGGCGCCTGTGAGGTCTAGCGTGCCAGTACCCTTCACCGTGCCGTCGTTGTCGAAAGTGTTGTTGAGGTCAAGTGTTCCTGCCTGGATGTCGGTCGTGCTGCCGGAGGCAGATGTATAGGGGGTGTTGATGTTGAAAATGGCGGAGCCGGATTTTATGAGCGTGCCGTTGTTGGTCAGCGTGCCGCCGCCGCCAGAACCGTTCGTGAGGGTTCGGGTGGCAGTGTTGCTGATGGTGAGCGTCTGGCCGGAAGGAACAATAAACTCGGCATTGTTCTCCACAGTGCAATTTGTCTGTGTCCAGGTACCTCCACCGTTCATGGTCAGGGTTGCATTGGAGAGGGTCGTACCAGAACCAGTCACTGTCGTGACACCACCTACAGAAATGGTGGAGGGATTCGTAGATGCAATGGAAGATATGCTCCATATCAAATCACCAGTAATATCAAGGGTAGTGAATGTCCCTCCAAGTCCACTGCTCGCTCCATTTAGGGACAAAGAGGCAAAGGTGAGGTTAATGTTGGTATTAAGAATACCAAAAGACAAAACAATAGGCAGGTTGGAAATGGTGGTGCCAGCATTCCAATTGACCACGGCAAAACTACTTACCCTGAAAGTCCCAGGGCCATTGATGGTGGTGGAGGCAAAATCATGTATTCCTGAATTTCCGACATTTGTTCCATCAAAAATTAATTCGCTTCCCGATGCGATGTTAATGGTTGCATTTTGATGGTCAGAAGTACAAAACCCCGGACTGTCATCAAAAGAAAGTTTCCCTTCACTGACAGTAATCGTTCCGTTATTGTCCACATCCATTCCATCGAAATTATAATTACCAGCCCCTGTTTTTTCAACAGTACCATTAATTATTATGCTTCCTGTTCGTACAGATCCTGTTCCACCAGTACGGTGCAGCGTCAGTGTTTGCCCAAGGGGGACAGTAAGACTTGCACCATTTTGTATATTGAAAGTGCCATTCGAAATATACCCTCCCGAAGGGAGAGAAAGTAATCGAGCATCCAAAGTTGTACTACTCCCATCTGCTGTCATCGTTCCGCTAACCGCAAGGGTTCCGGCCCCTGAAATAGTCCCGCCGCCCCAATCCAGATCACCGCCAATATCCAGATTGCCAGGACCACTTATCACTATGCTGTTACTGGCAGTAATGTCCACATTTCCCGTTACTGTTAAATTGGCATTTAACACTACAGCGCTCGTTACGATCTCAAGTGAAGGAATCGTTGCGGCCACATTTAAGGTTAAAGTTGCATTACCTCCAGACCCTGCATATATATTTGTCGAAATGGTGCTGCCAGCATTGATGTTAACTGTTCCAGATATTGTTGTTAACCTGAAGGTACCATCTCCACTAATATCCGAATTATCAAATGTATGGGTTGTCACGCCACCACCTATCCCAAACTCTGTTCCTGAAGCAATAGTAATTGTTGCACCATCGTGTGTGGAGCTGGTAGAAGTACCCAAACTCAGTTTTCCAGCATTAATGGTTATTGTGCCGTTATTGTCCAAATCAGTTTGCTGTATTAAATACTGTCCAGCCCCATTCTTAATGATTGTCCCATTGTTGATGATTGTACCAGACCCAGCGGTTGTCCTAGAGATGCTGTTATCAATTGTTAGCGTTTGGCCTATAGGCACTGTGATGGTTGCTCCGTTTAAAATACCTAAACTAAAGTTAGGCCACGTCGCTCCAGCATTAAATGTGAGTGATCTAGTATCAAGGTTACCATTTTGCGAACTTACGCCAGTAAAAACACCAAGCAAAGTAAAATCGCCACTTCCGCTAATCTTTCCTTTGCCCCAGGTGAGGGTGCCATTGATGGTGAGATCGCCGCTACCACTAATGTCCACATTGGTGCCATTGATTTCAGCATTGCCAGTTATGGTGAGATTTGCATTCAAAAGGATGTCACCTGAATCATTCATATAAAGCGAAAGAAAAGTCGCAGCAACATTAAATGTTGTAGTCCCTCCGCTCGTTTCAAACGCCAACGAAAAGGTGCAACCAGCATTGATGTTTACAGTGGCAGTAGCTTGTACATTGAAAAGCCCATCCCCACTGATTGCAGTATTGGAAAATTCATGCGTTCCATTTCCACTAAAACGGAATGTAGCCCCTGAAGCAACTACTACTGTTCCGTTATCGTGGGTAGAGTTGGAAGCAGTTGAATGTAAAAAAGTACCATTATTGATATTCAATGTGCCATTATTGTCAAGTGTGTTAAAAAGCACACTGAGTAGTCCTGTTCCATTTTTCTCAATCGTACCGTTGTTTTCGATGGTGCCAAAATTGCCGGATGAGCCAGTAAAAGATTTAGTGAAACTGTTATCTATTGTCAGTGTCTGGCCGGAAGGGATAATGATCTTAGAATTGTCTTTAAGGGTAAAGGTGTGGTTTGTAAGCGTCCCACCAGCGTTGAGGGTTAGAACTTTAGTCTCTAAAGTGCCCACACTTGTTCCATTTAAACTACCTGTTACTGTTACATTTCCACTTCCAGATATGGTGCCGCTGGTCCATGTAAAGTCACCCCCTATGCTCAGATCACTATCCCCATCGATTATACTTGTGCTACTGGCGAGTGACATATCATTGGTAATGGTGAGATTCGCATTCAGGGTCATGTCTCCACCAGTTGTGATGTCCAATGATGGGAATGTGTTAGCGGTATTTATGATCAAAGTCCCTTGCGCAAAATCTACATAATTTGAGATAGTGGAGCTTGAGTTCAGGTTCAATGTAGCCACGGAGCTATTAATGTAAACGCTGCCATCTCCACTGATGGCAGTAGTGTTTTGGAAGGTACTGGTGCCGCCTTCAAATTTTAAAATATTTCCCGAAGCGATGGTAATGGTAGCACCGTCGTGCGTATGGGTGCCTGTGCTAAAGGAGAGGCCACCAGCGTTGAGGGTAATTGCGCCATTGTTGGTCAAAGAGGCCTCCCTAAACCGAGGGGATCCTGTTCCGGTCACAGCTATTGTTCCATTGTTTATGACAGTACCTGTGCCATCGCCGCCAATTTCTTTCAAGCCTGCACCGGTAATGTCCATAGTGAAAGTCTGGCCCGAAGGTATTGTCAAAATTGCGTTATTGTCGAGGTCGAGGTTTGAATTGGTAAAAGTACCACCAGAAGAAAGCGTTAGGGATCGGCCATCTAAGGTGTTACTAAAAGGACCCGAGCTATAGGTTCCTGTCAGGGAAAAAGTACCTGCTCCTGCTATAGTACCTCCATCCCAGACAAGGTTGCCTCCCACGCTAAGATTACCATTACCGTTAATTGTCGCTGAGTTTTGTTGCAGGGAAAGGTCTCCTGAAACTGTTAGGTCAAAATCAAGGGATAGGGTGCTATTACTACCATCTATAACTAGGGACTGCACAGTGGTAACTGCATCCAAGGTTACTGCAGCTGAACTTGCACTAATTGTCACATTATCCCCACTCCCCGGCACACCATTCGGCGTCCAGTTGGTGCTGACACTCCAATCGCCAGTACCTCCGCTCCAAGTGTAAGAGGTACTATATGAAAAATGGATAGCTGTAAAAAATAGAAAGGTGACGTTCAATAACATCGCTAGTCTTCTCCATATCATTTGTTTCTTCTGGGTCATAATTATGATTTTTTCAGGAAAACCGAATGGACAGCTTTCACCAATTCATCTTTGAAGCAGTTTCAATTCTATGCAGTGAGCGTATAATGCAATTGTACTTCTACAAATGCTTCATCCTACCTACACTCCTGAATACTTGTTAATTACAGTTTACATCGAACGTTATCATTTGGGTCGATGCAATAAGTACAAGTGAGTAAAATCAATAATTTCAAAAAACCAGTCGAATTAAAAATCGGAATAGAAGCCTGTTAGTATTGGAATGCTTTCTTTTTGCTTTTGGAAAACACGTATGGTCTGTTTACCAATGACTTAGAAAAGCTAAATTAATATTCTCTATTGAGAAACCTTGTACAACTGGTGCTTTAATGTATAGAATGTTGGTTTCAACCAATCGGTAACTAATTTTTGTGATAAATTTCTTGAGCAGTGCATCAAATGTAAGACTGATACCCTAAGATGCGGAGCTTGAAATTTTTGAAGGCCCAATGTATTGCGAATCCCCAGATTCGCATCCACAGCTAGTGCGAATCTGGGGATTCGCAATACATTAAGCCCTAAAGGGATCAAACCATGTAATGCTATTGTTAAAACACTGACAAGGTTCAACACAGAAACAGGTGCCTTCCAAAATAAACAACCATCTATTTTTTCAAAACGACCCTTCCAGCTCCCCCGTCCAACCTCAGGCAGTAGGCCCCAGCCGGCAATGCCGCCATATCGAACCGTACCATTGGCCTGTCGTCCAGTTTCTCTTCCAAAATTTGCCTGCCCGTCCAGTCAAAAAGGCGGAGGTGGCCATTGGTGTTATTTGGAAACGTGACCAGCAGTTCGTCCGCAACGGGGTTCGGGTACAGCTGCCAGTTATTGCCCTCCGCACCGACCGATACCACATGGGAATATTCATCTTGCCCGTCCAGGGCCCTCATCCTCAGGCGGTAATAGTTCTGGCCAACTGATGGGTTGCTGTCCGTGAAAGTATAGCGGCTGCCTGCTGTGGCACTGCCAGTGCCCGCCACAAAACCGAGCCCTTCCCAAACTGTTCCATCACCGCTCCTTTCTACAATAAACCCGTCGTGGTCTATTTCAGATGCCGTTTCCCATTCCAGTTGGACCGTGCCGTTTTCCCAATGCCCGCCGAACCGCAACAGCTCAACGGGGAGCGGTGCCATCGAATAGTGGAGTACCGCATCGTTCCCAGAATAGGCGATGCTGCATTCCCCTGCGCAAAATGCCGGATAGGTAATTGGGCCGAAAGCCCCGGTACAGGTGCCACCGCAGGTCACTATAGGGTAATCCCCATAAGGGACAGTCCCCCCGAGATGCAGTATTTCGAGCGTACCGTCAAAAGTGCCATTTTGGGTCACGTGCAGCAGGTCGTGGTTTACCATGCCGCTCACTTCTTCTATTTCGTACCGCAAGGTATTGTTGAGCCAATCCCCCAAAACAGTCAGGTTGCCGGGCGATGTGCCAGGCGAGACCGTCCCGAAGTCCTCAACCGTTGCGTCCACCACATCCAGGAAGGCGACCCCGTGCAGGATGCCGCCGAGGTTGTTGAATATGTCGTTCAGGTTGAGCACGCCGTCGAGCAGGTTCGTGTTGCCGGAGCTGACGAAGGGGATGTTCACGCTGAGGTCACCGCCGCCTGTTTTCACGAACGTACCGCCCTCGTTCTGGAAAGTGCCGCCGCCGGCACCACCGTCAATCTGGCGGTTCGTGGTCAGGTTGAGGGTCAGCGTTTCACCGGCACCGATCTTGAACATACTGCCATTCGAAAGCTGCAGGTTGGCGTTTTCCCATGTGCCGGTACCGTTCAATAGGAGGGTCCCTTCCGAGAGGAAACAGCTGCCCGTTATGTTGAGGCTTGCGATGTCATGGTTGCCGTTTGCGCCCAATGTGCCGCCCGCCCAGGTCAGCAGCTCGGCGACGGTCATGTTCCCGCTTCCCGCAATCTCACCTCCGGTAAATTGACAGGTCTTCATGCTGACAGGGCTGCCCAGCGAAATCTGGCCCGCACCGATGATCACGTCGTCGTCGGCATTTGGCACGTCGTTGCAGCTCCAGTTCGTCTGGTCGTTCCACGGGCCGTTGCCGCCCAGCCAGGTGCATTCGCCCGTGAACTGGATGTCCCCGGTCGTAACCAGGTTGACCTCCGACCCGGCGGGGGAAATCTCCAGGCTGCACCCGCCCTGGCATTCGGGCGGGAAGATCACCGTTGCGAACGTGCCCGTCACGCAATTGGGGCCGCCGCTGCAGGCCATCATCTCATAGGTGCCCGCAGGCACCGTCCCGCCGAGATAGCCCAGCTCGAAAAGGCCGCCCAGTTCTATCGTCTGGGTCACCTCCAGCAGGTCTTTCACCACCCCGCCGCCGGTGCCGCCTATTTCCATTTGGATTTCCTCGTTCGTGTGCGTGCCTTTTACCGTCAGGGTGCCGGCGGAAAGGCCTGGGGAATAGCAACCGTCCCCGCCGACGATGGTAGCGCCTGTCTTGTCGATAACTCCGCCCCCAGTGACACAACCATTATTCTCAAAACTGCTTGTTAGAATAACTTCACCTAATGCGATCCTTAATTCGGCACCCGCAGCGATCACCGTTGGCGCATCAATTGTATAGGCCGAACCATCCGTAACCGCCAATGTCCCACCGCTGTTGACCGTCAGCGAGGCCATTTCAGGCGCCACGTTCAGGTCGCAGACCCCACTGTTGATCACCACGTCGTCGTACTCGCAGGGGACCCCGTTCGGCAGCCAGCTCGATGCAGTGCTCCATGTGCCGTTGCTGCCGTCCCATATCTTGGCGATCCCCTTGTTGATATTGACGTTGCCGCCGCTCACCTCCACCGTATAGCAGTCCGGAAGGTTGGTCGTGGCGAAAGAGCCCGAAACGCTCGAACCAGTGATGATCGTATACGACCCCGCTGGCACATTTCCTGTCTCGGTCAGGTTGAGCGTGCCGCCGAGCGTGACCGCCCCGCTGACGATCAATTGGTCAAACTCAACGGGCATGCCGTCCACGATCTCGATGTCCAGTGTTTCGTTGATATAGTCTCCCGTGATGGTCAGCGTGCCGGGAGAAGAGCCCGGGGCGAAAGTGCCATAGTCGTTGACGGTGGCGCCAGAGATGTTTAGCGTGCCGATGCCTTTGACAGTGCCACCGTTGTCAAAGTCGTCATTGAAGGTAAGCGTACCTTCTTGGATGTCAGTTATGCTTCCACTACCTGTCCCATAAGGCACATTAATCGTATAAGGATGGCTGCCACTTTTTATAAGCGTACCATTGTTGGTCAGTGTGCCACTTCCGGTACCATTTAATAGACTTTGAGATTGATGATTGGTAATCGTTACAGTTTGACCTGAGGGTACTATAAACTCAGAATTATTCTGCATCGTAAAGGAAGAATTCGTCCAAGTCCCGCCACCGCTGGGGGTGATCGTTGCATTGGAAATATTGGTACCAGTCCCAGTACTGTTCAAATCAAAAACGCCACCTATATTTACTGTTGCAGGATTATCAGGTGCAATATCCGCACTTTGACTCCAAATCACATCCCCGGTTACAGTAAGCGTCGAAAACGCACCTCCAAGAACGCCATCTATACCTGAACTAGTGAGTGAATTAAGCGTGAGATCAACATTGATATCGAGATAGCCATTCTCTATCACAAGAGGTATATCGGAGACTGTTGTTCCTGCATTCCAATTTACTTCCGCATACTTGGTTACGTAGAAAGTCCCTGGACCTGTTATTGAGGTATTGTCAAAATCATGAATACTCGAACCAATGATATTTCCACCATCAAAATACAACTCGCTGCCTGAAGCAATGGTAAAAGTAGCTCCATCATGGTCAGAAGAGTTGGTTCCAGCGGTTCGACGGAAATATAATTTCCCTTCACTTACATTGACAGCACCGTTGTTATCAATATCATTATTTTGCAAATAATAGGATGCTGTTCCTGTTTTTTCGATAATACCATTATTGATAATATTTCCACCGCTCACAGATCCTGCTATTCCTGACCAATGTAGTGTCATTGTTTGCCCAGGGGGTATAGTCAAAGAGGCACCGTTTGTTAGAGAAAAAGTCAAATTCGAAAAATATCCGCCAGAAGTGAGTGACAGGGATCGGTTATTCATATCCAATATTGTATTGGCACCATCAGCAGTCAATGTTCCACCTATAGAGAAACTTCCTGAACCCGTAATTGTACCCCCGCCCCAATCAAGATTGCCGTTTATATTTAAATTCCCAGGCCCACTGATTACTGTACCGCCACTACTAAACAGATCAGCATCACCAGTAACAGTCAAATTGGCATTTAAGACTACTTCACAGTTTGATATTTCCAAAGAAGGAATCGTGGTTGCTACATTGAGCGTAAATATTGATGAACCACTTTGTCCTGCAAATACATTTGTCGAAATAGAACTTCCAGTATTGATACTTACTGATCCGGATGTTGTATACATCTTGAAGAGGCCATCCCCACTTATAGCAGTGTTATCAAATGTATGGGTAGTCGACGGGCCACTGAGTTCAAACTCTGTCCCAGCAGCAACGGTTATGGTCGCACCATCATGTGTTGAGTTGGCAGTAGATCCCAAACTGAAAATTCTTTCATTGATGGTTATTGTACCATTATTATCAAAGGTGTTGTGGTTAATGCCATATTCTCCAGCACCGTTTTTAATGATCGTACCATTGTTGATGATTGTTCCGGGAGTGCCAGGTGTACCATTTGTCGCCTTATTAACGCTATTATCAATTGTGAGGGTCTGCCCTGAAGGAATGGTGATTGATGCTCCGTTATAAACATCCAGCTCAAAATTTGTCCATGTAGCTCCCGCATTGAATATAATTGTTCTGGTATCCAATCTGGCATTATTACCACTTATCCCAGAGAACGCCCCATTTAAGGTGAATGCGCCTGTCCCGCTCACCGTACCGCTGGCCCAGGTAAGCGTCCCATCTATCGTTAAATCACCGGAACCACTTATCTCTGCATTGCTGGTAGATAAAGTAACATCTCCCGTTACTATCAAATTTGAATTAAGCACCAAATCTGAGGTACTCGAGTACATATCCAAAGACGGAATGGAAGCATCAACATTGAGATTAATAGTACCACCTGCCATTTCAGTGGCTGGCTCAAATGTGCACCCCGTATTAATATTTACAACAGCAGTTGAAAGCAGTTTAAAGAGTCCATCACCTGCAATAGTGTTATTTGTAAAATCATGGGTGTTGGCTAAAAATTGCATGGTTGCACCCGAAGCAATTGTCACGGTACTATTGTCGTGAGTAGAACTTGAACCAGTTGTAAAATAAAAAGTGCCATTGTTGATGTTCAGCATGCCGTTATTGTCAAATGTATTGAATTTCACTTCCAAAACACCTGTGCCATTTTTCTCAATAGTTCCGTTGTTTTCAATGGTGCCAAAATTGCCAGAGGCTGCAGTAAATGATCTTGTGCTACTATTGTCAATGGTAAGGGTCTGTCCAGAAGGGATTATAAATTTTGCATTGTCCTTGAGTGAAAAGCTATGATTCGTTAGTGTACCTCCCAAATTCAGTGTCATTATTTTTGTCTCCAAAAAGGAACTACCACTTGTTCCTGTCAAACTTCCGGTCACTGTTACATTTCCACTTCCTGTGATAGTCCCAGAATCCCAAGTAAAAGCACCTCCGATTGTTATATCTCCATTCCCATCAATGACACTGCCACTACCATCCAGCGTCACCGTACTAGTTACTGTAAGGTTTGCATTTAAAGTCATATCACCTCCAGTCAGCGATAATGTAGAAAAAGTCTGGGCGACATTTAGAATTAACAATCCCGCTGTTAAGGAGATATCATTATTGAGGGTTGATCCTGTGTTAATATTCACGATAGCAGTAGAGGAGGCAACACTAAAAGTGCCATTATTAGAGATGGAAGTGTTGGTAAATGTATTAGTGGTTTGGCTCCCATTAAAATTTAATGTTGCACCATTGGCAATTGTTACGGTACCATTGTCGTGTGTGGAGACAGACCTACTGGAAAATGAAAAACTCCCCACATTTATGTTGATGTCCCCGTTATTGTCCAACTCGTTGTCTGTTATGCTAAAAGTGCCCGCTCCGTTTTTTTCTATTGTGCCATTGTTGATCAGTGTGCCACCATTACTAGTAGGGCCATCAAGACTTTCTGAGCTCGTGTTGTCAATAGTCAATGTTTTTCCCATTGGGATTGTGATAGACGCACCACTTTCTAAATTATAGGTCTGATTGGTCCATGTGCCTCCTTCGGTAAGCGTCAACGATCTTGTATTTAATATTGGATTCGCCCCAGAGCCAGTCAATGTCCCTGTTAATGAAAACAATCCACTGCCGCTTATTTTGCCACTATCCCATGTCAAATTACCACTGATCGTCAAATCCGCTACACCGCTTATTTCACTGGATGAACTGGTTAAAGCAGCATCTCCTGAAACTGTCAAAGCATTGTCCAATACCAGATCACCTCCTCCAAGTGAAATCGAAAGGACAGTCGTAACTGCATCAAGTGTCACCGTTCCGGTATTTATAATCACATCATCACCGACGCCGGGTACGCCATTCGGCGTCCAGTTTGTTGATACGCTCCAATTGCCGGTGCCACCGCTCCAGGTGTAGGAAGTTGCAAAAATAGATGAGTATGAGAAGAGCAATAATAAGCTGATCAATACAGCCTTAATCTGTTTCCATTGTATTTTTTGATCTCGGGTCATAGCTGTTTACTTTTTTTAGAGGACTGAATAATGGCCTTTGTTGATGTAAAGTTGGAGCAGTCTCAAATCTAACCAGAGCGTGGCGGAATCATTTGCACTTATGTTCCAAATACTTGCACATATGATGCAATTAGCGTTTTAGGTAAATGCTCAATTGAAAATCACTTAAGTAAGGAGACTTTAGAAATCAGATATTAGACCGTAGACAAATTGTTGTATTCCAATCATTTATCTATAGTCTTTCATCTAAAATCTATTGTCTTTCTATTTACTTTCTACAGTTTAATACCATAAGCATAAAATTATCATTTGATTAAGTGAAATAGGTATCGCAAGTAAAGTCTGAATGAGTCGAAAAACCAGATAGATCAATTGAGGAGAGCGAAATGGGGTACTTTCATTTTCACCATAAAAGCGGAATTGCTTTGTTTCCTAAATACCACGAGATGCTAATTTAATAATCTCTTTTCAAAATCTGTGTATAATCTGTGTTCTAATGTGCAGAATGTTGGTTTCGAACAATAGGTAAATGGCTGGAAGAATAACACGCATTCAAATGTAGGAGTAGGCGTGATTCATGAATCACCCCTACGGTACCATTCACAATGCAAATCTTTCGTTAAAAACTGTCTACCATTCAAGCCGACTCGATCTGCCTATTACTTTTGGTGCAACTAAACCCGATTGTTATGCTTAAATACATTACTCTTTTATCTGCTCACCTTTTCTTTTTCTCCGCATGCAATAGTCAAGATCAACGGGCAAGTCAAGAATTGCCTTCTACTCTCGATACATTGTACGACGACTACAACGGCACACAAGTCAGGAAGATTCGGAAGATTTTCCGCAAGGGAGTCACCTATCGTTACCATGCAGTTTATACCGATCAGGATGGGAAGGTGCTTACTGATAATTATGTCGAAATAATCCCAACTGGTGAGCGCTGGGAGATGCAGCCAGAATTGCAGGATGTGGCCTCCCTGAATTTTAGTTTTACAAGGGAAGAGATGAGTTTCTGCGTCAACAACGCTGTAAACAAGACTTACGATATGGCCGGTCGCTGGACCGATTCGACTATGGAAGGCGTAATTGAAAACGACAGGGAAGTCTGGATGCACCCCATCCGTCACAACCAATATATTTTCACAGAAGTAGCTCCTTTTCCAGAGGTAAAATTGCCACTTGAAGTTGGAAAGACCTGGAAGGGTGGCATAGGCGGCCTCGGTGGCTGGGGCGATTGGGATGGGATGGATATCATGTCCAGTTATGAGGTTATTAAACACGAAGACACCGTATTGCCTTTTGGGAAATTGAAATGCTGGGTAATTGAGGCCAGCTCTTCGTTTGACTTGGGCGAGAGCACTTTGACACTACTTTTTAACGAAGATTATGGTTTTGTAAAAATGGATTACACCAATTATGTGGGACAGCGGTTGGTTTTTGAAATGGTGCAGGAATGACCATGTTGGTGATTTGGGGTAGGGTGATTCAGGTAGGGGTGATTCATGAATCACCCCTACCTGATTTGCCTCTGCGTTTCATTTAATTATTCTCGTAAACATCAATGTATTTCTGATCCAATTCCGGCGAATCTTTGTATTTGACACGAAGTTCCTGCAGCTTGGTTTTTAGCTCCGTAATGGTTTCAGCATAGGCCGGGTCGTCGTACACATTGTTCATTTCCTGCGGGTCTTTCAATCGGTCATATAGCTCCCATTCGTCCACATCGTAATAGAAATGTGCCAGCTTAAATTCTTTGGTCACAATACCATAATGCCGCTTCACCATATGAACTGATGGGTATTCGTAATAGTGGTAATACACGGCATCCCTGCTCCAGTTGGAAGGTTTGTTTTTCAACAAAGGCAACAGGCTTTCACCCTGCATATCTTCAGGAGCAGCTATCCCAGCAGCCTCCAGAAAGGTCTGCGCAAAATCAAGGTTTTGCACCATTTCATCATTGGTGGTACCGGCAGTTATATGGTGTGGCCAGCGCACCATGAGGGGTGTTTTGAATGACTCATCATAGATAAACCGCTTGTCGAACCAGCCGTGTTCGCCGAGGTAAAAACCTTGGTCGGAGGTGTATACCACGAGGGTATTTTCCGCCAGGCCACTTTCGTCCAAATAGTCGAGCACCCTGCCCACGTTATCGTCCACAGAAGAAATACAGCCAAGGTAATCCTGCATGTAGCGCTGGTATTTCCATTTCATTTTCTCTTCGTCGGTCATGCCCGGCCAGTTCTGCACAAAGAAGTTATTGATTGAATCCAGCACGGGGTCGTACTCGAATTTTTGCTCCTTGGTGGAGCGGTTGTATGGGCCATGAAAACTGTTGTTGAACTCTGGCACGACAGGCTCTGCCCCGCCCATTTCGATGATCGTCTCCGGCCTTATTTTGCTATCGTGGCTGTACATCATATGGGTCAGCAGGTTCATTTCCGCCGACTTGGCGGCAGATCCCCTGTTGCTGTAATCATCAAATAAAGTGGCAGGTTCGGGGAAGGTCTTTTTGGTAAATTCCTTGAACTTCTCAGGGCTCGGCCACCAGGGCCGATGAGGCGCTTTGTGCAAATACATCATCAAAAACGGCTTGTCTTCCTGCCTTTCATTTTCCAACCAGTTCAAAGTCAGGTCGGTGATGATGTCAGTGACATAGCCTGTGATGGTCGTATCGCCCTGTGGCGTTATGAACTTTGGGTTGATGTAATTCCCCTGCCCCGGCAGTATCATAAAATCGTCCACGCCTTTTGGATTGTTACCAAAATGCAGCTTGCCGAACATGGCGGTTTGGTAGCCAGCCTGCTGGAACAGTTGTGGGAAAGTGACCTGCGTGGTATCGAACGGCATCCTATTATCGATCTTGCCATTGATGTGATTATGCTTGCCCGTGAGGATCACCGCCCTGGAAGGAGCACAAATAGAATTGGTCACACAGGCATTGGAAAACAGCATCCCTTCTTTTGCAATCCTGTCAATGTTGGGCGTTTGAATAAGCTTATCACTGTAAGCACTGATCGCCTGATAAGCGTGGTCATCGGACATGATGAACAAGATATTTGGCCGTCCCTGGGGTTTTTCTTCTTCGGTTGAGCAGGCCTGACCAATTGAAATGGCAAATAATATCAAAAAGAGTTTGATCGCAGATTTCATTGTTTGTTGTGTTTTTCATTTTGCGGTAGCGCACAATATCGGAATAATATGATAATCAAAGTGTGCATAACAAATTGCACAAACCTTGCACCCAATAAAGTATTTGATATCCCCCAAGGGGTTTAAACCCCTTGAAATCAATCTATGTATGGGTGGAGAGTAGGCGTCGGACACCTTCGAGGTGTCCGACGCCTGTGAATGGCAGCACCAAATCAAGTGAATACCACCTCAGCGAGGTCACCAATAATTCACAAAAATCCTTTTCTTTGACCCATGCACCAACTGATCGACATATTCCGGTTTGCCACAGTAGGCTGCCTTGTACTGATAACTGTGCAGCTATGGCGATCCAATACTGCCCGCACCCAATCGGTGCCGGCCATTGGGTTTTGCCTGGGAGTACTATGTTATTTACTGGTGGATTGGGAGCCAATGCAGCAGTATTATGCATTCCTTTTTTTGCTGACGCCGGCCTTTGCTACACCATTCTGTTTTTGGCTTTTTTCCAAATCCCTTTTTGACGACAAGTTTGCCTTCGGCAAATGGATGGCGTGGACACTTGCCATTGTGCTATTGGTCTTCTATCTCGCTTTTTTCGCCAACAGGGTTCAAGATTCGGGCATTCCTGAAAGCGGCAGGTTGGTGCTCAGTCTGACTCAACAGGCCATTGCATTGTTATTTGTGGTGTTGGCCATCGTGGAAGCTTCCCGCAACAGGGAGTCCGATTTGATACTTTCCCGCCTGCATTTCCGGAACGCATTTATCCTCATGGCCGCTGTACTCATCACCCTGACCATATTGGCAGAGGTGGCTTTTCAAAAAGAGGAAGCACCACTCTGGATGGAGTTGTTCCAAAAGGCTGTAATTGCTGGACTGACGTTTTATTTCGCCATGCAACGACTCAGTTTCAGGCCCGGCTTTTTTGAAGAAGTTGCAATTGCGGAATTGCCTACCCCAAAACCCGAGGTGGATATTGAATTGGTCAAACAATTGACCAACCTGATTGAGGGTGAAAAATATTACCAAACAGAAGGGCTCACCATCCGCTTGCTTGCTGAAAAACTGAACGTGAAGGAATACAAACTACGCCAGACCATCAACCAGCAACTCGGCTTCCGCAACTTCAATGACTACCTCAATTCCTATCGCATCCAGGAGGCTTGCCAGCTGCTGAAAGATCCTAAAAACAAGGAGCTGACCATTTTGGAAATCGCCTATTCCATGGGTTTCAACTCCCTCGCTCCATTTAACAAGGCTTTTAGGGAAATGACGGGGATGACGCCGACGGAGTGGCGGAAAGGGTAATTCATGAATACCTCCAATTCCAACAGGGGGTGAATGAATTCGCCCCCTGTTGGAATTGGAATTTTCCTCGATTTCAAAATCCATCAGCATTTTTCAATATCAAATAGATGGGGATAAAACTATGATCCAATTTTGGGCATTCTCTTATTTTAAAAACTGGATCATGAGACATGTCCTTTCCATTGCCTTTTTAATTTCATTTTCTTTTCCTGTATTCGCTCAATACGAATGGCAAAACCCTTTGGATTTTGGTCCGGTTGATTTGGGGAACAAATTTGCCTTGCTGTACAATTTGGCGGGGGTGGGTGCGAGTGCTCATTTTGGCAAAAACAAAGACTTCAAAGGTTATTGGCAAACTTCCCTTTATGCCGAATTCCATCAGGAGTACGACCCAAAAACAAGTAAAACAGATGTTTTCATGGGAAAGGCCAGGCTGGGCAGGCAGTTACATAAATGGCTGCAATTGGGCGGGGAAGTGCTTATTTATAAGTTCAGGAACGATGAAGTCAGTACAGCTGGGCTGGGCGGTGCTCTTTATTTCAACTGGTATTTTATCAATAAAAAACGGTTCAAGTTCTATTTCGACAACGGTGCTGGCCTCATCGGCACGGCCGAAAATTTCCCCGAAGGAGGCACAAAATTCAATTTCTCCAACTTTTATGGGCTGAGCGGCAGCTTTTTGGTGCAGCCAGCAACCTACCTGAAAATTGGCGTCCGGAACATGCACATTTCCAACGCCTTCCTCTTTGGCGACGACCGCAATCCTGCCTTCGACAGCATCGGTTTTTTGGTCGGTTTTGAATTTGGTGGGAAATAGTCGTAAAGAATTATTTTCTTTGGTTGTTAATCCTAATTACTGTAATATTATTGGCATAAGAATACACGGTATTTTCTAATAGAAATATCAAAGCTATAACTGGTGAGCAGGGAACGGCCAAACAAGTGAGCGAGGGGGCAGCATGGTGGGAGAGCATTTGTTTGGCCTTGATTTTTGCTTACTTTTTATCAAGAAAAAGTAAGAACACTATGAACTAAAATTACCGTATCCTGACCGAGCAAACAACAAGAAATTAATCAACTCCCACATGGAGCAAATGAAAAAATTCGGCACTTTCGGAGGTGTTTTCACCCCTACCCTTCTGACTATCTTGGGAGTCATTATGTACCTGCGGCTCGGCTGGGTAGTTGGCAATGCAGGGCTGCTCGGAGCCTGGGCAATCATTTTGCTTTCATACAGTATTACTCTTTGCACTGCATTATCCATGTCATCTATCACGACCAATATTAGGATTGGGGCGGGAGGCGCTTATGCTATCATTTCTCAGGCTTTGGGACTTGAGGTCGGCGGAAGCCTAGGGATTCCTCGTTATGTATCTCAGGGATTGGCAGTTACCATGTACATTTTTGGATTTAGGGAAGGATGGTTATCCATTTTTCCAAACCACTTTCCTTTTTTAGTTGATTTGGCAGTATTCACAATTCTCTTTGCGATAGCATACAAAAGTGCCGATTTGGCTATTAAGACCCAATATATCATCATGGGCATCATTGTCCTATCGCTGGTATCGATTGTTTTCGCAGCTTACTTTCATGAAATGTCCACATCAACGGAAGAGGCTGTAAAATGGGGTACATTCAGTGGAGTTGAAGGAACAAGTAACGAAAAATTCTGGCTGGTATTTGCTGTATTTTTCCCAGCAGCAACGGGTATCATGGCTGGTGCAAATATGTCCGGCGAATTGAAAGACCCCCGCAAAAGCATCCCATCTGGCACGCTGTGGGCTATTGGGGTGAGTCTTGTCATATATATGGTTTTGTCTTTTTGGATTGGAAGAGCAGCGACTGAAGAAGAGCTTATCAGCAATTATAATGTCATGATTGATAAGTCATTTTTTCCGCCATTGGTCATAGCTGGCGTACTGGGTGCCACTTTTTCATCAGCCTTGGCCTCTATTGTAGGTTCTTCCCGAATTCTATTCGCTATGGGACAACATCGGGTGTTGCCAAAAAGTGATTGGATAGAATACCAAGATGGCACTGGCCAGCCCAGAAATGCAATGATTGTAACGGGCATTTTGATTTTTGTGACCATGCTGCTGAGGGACTTGAATGCCATTGCTCCATTGGTTACCATGTTTTTCCTGATCACCTATGCCATGCTCAATGTAGTAGTCATCGTTGAGCAGCAGTTGGGACTAATTAGTTTTCGCCCTCTTTTCAATGTTCCCAAGTTTGTACCTTGGATTGGGTTAGCAGGAAGTTTATTCGCTATGTTTATCATCAATCCCACAATCAGTTTGGTTTCGTGGGCGCTCATGTTTTTTGTTTACGGTATTTTAAGTAGACGAAAACTGGAAATCCAATTTGAGGATGTGCGAAGTGGTTTGTTCACTTCATTTGCCGAATGGGCGGCTAAGCGAACCGCTGATAATGCGCACAAAGAGGAGCGCTCTTGGAAACCTAATTTACTGATTCCTGCTACCGATCCCGTCATCATAAAAGGGGCATTTTCCATTATTAAAGACATCTCTTATCCAAAAGGCTCTGCTGTACTGATGGGTGTAACTGATCGAGGCATTCCAAAAATCAAACAGCAGCTTGATCAAATCTCTGCATCCTTCAAAAAAGCGGGAGTGTATTCGTCCACCATTGTCATGAAAACAGCTCAATTTTCAGAAGGTGTAAACTATGGAAACCAAGCTTTGAAAGGTGCATTTTTCCGACCCAATATCATTTTCCTAAATATTTTGGAAACCGCTTCGGCCGTGGAGGCTTACCCAGCTATCATTAAAGAATCGGAAGATCTCGAAATCGGGATTGTACTGTACATTCCTCATAGCAAGGCCATGTTGGGGCAGAAACAAACCATCAATGTTTGGATCAGAAACCGAAGCCCTTATTGGGATGTGTTCGACGGTGAGTTTAATCCAAATTTGGCCTTGTTGATTGCTTATAAATTAAAAAAGAACTGGAATGCAACTGTCCGGCTAATAACGGTGGTGGACAACAAAGAGGAAGTAAATAAAGCCCAAGCATTCCTCCAACAACTGACTGATCTGGCCAGACTTCCGATTAACGAATTGTTGATTTTAGAAGGCAAGTTTGATAAAAAATTGATGGAAGCACCAAATGCAGACTTGAATATTTTTGGATTGTTTACGGGCAAAGATCTTCCCTTGTACAAAGAGATTTCTGCTAAAGTTGGAACGACTTGCTTCTTTATCCGCAACTCTGGTCACGAAAATGTTTTTGCCTAAACCACGGCGTTGCCGGAAGTACAACTTCCGGCTACATATACTATATAAAATGCTGATGGATTTCAAAATCCATCAGCATTTTTCATTTTAGAAAAGACCAGCGCCTTGCTTGCCACCAACTTTGTTCCATCATTTTACTTAAAATTTTTCACCATGCAAGCATTACCATTTTTTGAAGTTTTCTCCCATGTGATCGTCGTTGACTTCCTGCGCTATTTTGTGGCAGCCAGTCTGGCCTACCTGGTTTTCTGGGTAGTTTTTATTCGCCAATTTGAGCACCGCATTATCCAGCGGAAATCTCCAAAAGCAAAAAAGATGTGGATGGAATTCCGTTATTCCTTGAGCACGGTCGTCATTTTTTCATTGATAGGTTCAGGAATTGTACTGGCGCAAAAAGCAGGCTATACACAGATTTATCAAGATGTGAGTGAATATGGTTGGGTGTGGTTTTTCGCAAGTTTTTTCATCCTGACACTCATCCACGATGCCTATTTTTATTGGGCACACAGGCTGATGCACCACCCCAAAATTTTCAAACATGTACACCTTGTGCACCACCGTTCTACCAATCCGTCGCCGTGGGCAGCCTACTCATTTCATCCGATAGAGGCAGTGGTGGAGGCAGGCATTTTCCCGATCATCGTGTTCATGATGCCTGTCCATAGTTATGCGCTGTTGGCCTTCCTTATTTACATGATAACCAGGAATGTGCTGGGGCATCTCGGCATCGAATTTTTGCCAAAATGGTTTTTAAAAATCCCATTCCTAAACCTACACACCACCACCACCCACCACGATTTGCACCATAAAAATTTCGATACCAATTACGGGCTTTATTTCACCTGGTGGGATCGTTGGTTCGGCACAGAAGACAAAAAATACATCGCCACTTTTGAAGAAGTGACGACGAGAGGAAAGGACAAACGGAATGTATCAGAAAAAACAGAATCGGATCAAAAGTTCGAAGAGATGGGGATTACGTTTTTGAGCACGATGGTTATCCTCTTGTTTTCGATAAATGTGAACGCCCAATCGGTCGCTGGCACTTGGCAGACTTTCCATGAGGGATCGGGAATGGCGCTTTCACAAATAACCATTGAAGAGCAAAGGGGCAGGATTGAGGGTAGGATTGAGAAGATTTTCCTGCAGCCCTGGGAGGGCGAAAATCCTATTTGCGCAAAATGTCCAGGTGAAAGAAAAGGCAAGCCTGTGATCGGCATGACCTTCATGTGGGATTTGAAAAAATCGAACAATGACCCACACGACAACCAATGGTCAAGAGGCCAAATCCTTGACCCTGCCAGCGGCGAAGTGTACGATAGCAAGCTCTGGCTCGAAAGCTCCAATGTATTGAAAGTGAGGGGCTACGCCGGGCCAATGGGACTGATCTACCGCACCCAAACCTGGCATTTGGAAAAAAATGGAAACTCAAAAAATCCTGTTGTCGGTACCTGGAGAACCATTGATGATGCGACGGGAAAGGTCAAATCTTTGGTAGAAATAACAGAGCAAAATGGGCGTCTTTCTGGAAAAATCCTGAAAATATTCCTGATGCCATGGGAAGGTGAAAACCCAATTTGCCTGGAATGCCCCGGCAAACTAAAGGATCAAAAAATGCTGGGAATGACCATCCTTTCCGATTTTAAAAAAGAAGGCAAGGAATGGACGGACGGCAAAATCATGGATCCCGGAAATGGCAAAACCTATACTTGCACTATTTGGCTGGAAGGCGAGAACACCCTTCATGTGCGGGGGTATTGGGGTCCTTTTTACAGGACTCAGTTGTGGCGGCGGGTGGAGGCTACAGTCAAAAGGAATTTGTCAAAATCTTTTTGAAACTACTCTATCGCCCCCCCACAACTCGACCCGGCACCAGCGGTGCAGCCATAGCAGTGCTGATTTAGCATGATAGTTCGACTGCTCAATTTCTCCAAATCAAAATCGTCGAGGTGCTGGCTGCCTGTGGTAGCTACTTTCAAGTCGAGCATTTGATTAAAATCGCAGTCGTAGAGGTAGCCGTCCCAGCTGACGGAAATGGTATTGCGACACATCACGCCCTCTACGGTGGCAGGGTTGAAAGCATCGACGAGCGATTGCATATATTCTTCGTAATTGCCAGACTCAAGAAGGTATTCGAGAAAACGGCTGATGGGAAGATTGGTGATGCAGTACAGGTTATTGAAGTCCACGTCGAATCGGCGTTTGAGCTGCGACTTGAACTGGCTTTCCAGAGATACTTGACTACCGGGCAAAAAAGCGCCCGTAGGGTTGTAAACAAGGTCGAGTTCGAGCCCCGTGTTTGGCTGGCCATAGCCTGCCTTGTTCAACATTTGCAAGGCTTTTATACTATCCTCAAACACGCCGTCGCCACGCTGGGCATCCGTTCTGTTTTTGCTGTAATATGGGAGCGATGAAACGACATTTACTTTATGCTTCGCAAAAAAATCAGGGAGATCATAGTACTTAGGGTTAGCCACTATAATGGTCAGGTTACAGCGGTCAATTACTTTTTTCCCAAGTTTGGTTATTTCTTCCACAAACCAGCGGAAATGGGCATTCATCTCCGGTGCACCGCCTGTAATATCGACGGTATGGATATTTGGCGAAGCCGAAATAATCGACAGGCATTTCTCCAAATGTTCCCGGCTCATCTGTTCATGCTTGCGATCGGGTCCTGCATCCACATGGCAATGCGCACAGGTCTGGTTGCAGAGCTTTCCAATATTGATCTGGAAATTTTCGATACCCGTTGGCTTGAATGGTTGGAAACCAAGGTTCGCCACCTTTTCAGCAAATGACGGAAAGGTAGCCTCGGCTACTTCCTGCCCGTTCAGTACTTTCAATTGATAAAAAGAACTCGACAATTCATCCTCCCGTGAGATCAGGGATTTACTTTTTTGGTGTATGGACATAAGCTTAATGACGAATGACTAATGACTAATGACTAATGACTAATGACTAATGACTAATGACTAATGACTAATGACTAATGACTAATGACTAATGACTAATGACTAATGACTAATGACTAATGACTAATGACTAATGATGAATGGCGAATAACTACATTAACACTTAGTCATTAATCATTCATCATTAGTCACTATTTACATCGTTTTTTCTTTTACGTGATTCATCATCTGCACGCCATAAACGAGCGTGGTGCCGGCTTTGATGGCTGCAGCTACGTGGACGGCTTCCATCATTTGTTCCTCGTCGGAGCCTTGCGTGAGGCACTCACTTGAATAGGCATCAATACAATATGGACACTGGATGGCATGAGCGACAGCAAGGGCGATGAGGGATTTTTCCCTCTTTGTTAAGGCACCTTCGGCCATCACGTTTCCGTACCATTTGAAATAATCCTTGCCCATCTGCTCTTGAAACTCAGTGATTTTACCGAAATCCTTCAACTCATCCTTGCTAAAATAATGTTCTTTTTCTTTTGACATGATTTAGTGATTAGAAAGTAGTGAATAGTGATTCGGAGCGCCTCGACTAAATCTCTGGTCACAAATCACCAATCACAAACGATCGGCAAAGCAAAGGAAAATTTTTAAATCTGAAGTAACTGTTCCCGCATTGACAATTATGTTAAATTCGCATGAGGCCTGATCGTTGGTACTGATTTTCAACTTTTGGCTTGGAGTGTAGAGACGCCACAGGATACCATCTTGCATCAATGGAAATCTAAAAAAATAAGATGACTAAAGAATTACTATCCAAGATTATCGATTATTTAAATGATGATGAAAACCTTAAATGGTCAACGGCAAGAACCATGATCAAGAAACTCGATATTCAAGGTTTTCAACCTCTTGAATTGGATGCGTTCTTGATTCAGTATTTCCAAGAATCGGAAAATTGTGAGATTAGGTTTTCGACCTTGCCTTCTAAAAATAATTTGGATGTCTTATGGGGAAGTACTAATCGAATTAAACAAAGAAATGTAATTGACATTTATAAACAAGACCAACAAATACTTATTGACGAACTTGACAGAATCGATTCAAAGAATCTATTTCTATCGCACAGCTTTAAAGACTTAGCACCTGTTATTGAATTGTCTAAAAAATTAATGCAAGAAAATATTTTCACCTGGTTGGCTGAGACAGAAATTTTAAAATATGATCACATAAATCAATCTGTAAAAGATGCTATCGAAAGCTTGCCCTATTTTGGAGTATTTATTACAGAAAATTTATTAAACTCAATATGGTCGGCAAAGGAGTTTGAATTTGCATTGAGAAATAAAAAGGAAGTGATAGGATTTTTGCACACAGAAAATCCTGAAGTATTCGATAAAATAAAAGATTCCAGGTTCGAGCATGGAAATTCAATTAGCAGAGAAATATATGGGCAATTCTTTGACAACCATTCCAACGTAAAATTTTTATTATACCCTTATTGCTCAAATGAATTTTGCTTGAATTTAAAAAAACAAGGAAAAATTGTGGAGTGGAATTATTTGAAAAATTTAGAACAATAGTATTGCAAACATGAGTCATCCCGAATTTTGGGTTGATTCGCCAAAAAAGAGCCTCTTGTGTAAATTTGAGAATTCTGATAACTCAAAACACAAGAGGCTTTATGTTTATAAAAACATTGTTGCAAAGTAAAGCAGGCCGGCCGATAAAACAAAAGGCTGCCTCCTTCATCCTCCACCAGACTGACCGCTACCTTTCCCCATTGCTCAAATCGCTGGACAAACAGATAGACAAGCGTCTCGTCAACACATTTTTCAACCTTTTCATGGTCGTACTGACTTTCAGGAACCCCTCTATGGGTTTGTTGCTCAGTGAGTTAGGGGGCTATATTTGTGGTTTTGACAAAGCTCCCGCAGGCACCAAACGGATCAGCAACCTGCTGCGCAGCAAGAAATGGAGTGCTGCATTGGTGGACGATTTCCTGTTTTCGAGGGCGCTGGAGCGTATCTGTGCCCTGAAGGAAAAGGGCAAGAAGGCACTGCTGCTGTGGGACGACAGCCGGGTGGAAAAACCGGAGAGCTGGTTTTTGCAGGGGCTGTGCAGCGTGGCCAGCAGCAAGGGCAAACGGCTGACGAAAATAAAACGGGGTTTTTACCGCCCCCCTGCCAGCCGGATATGCGTGCCCGGCTTCAAGTGGACGGCCGTGATGGTCTCGGCACTGGGCGAGGTGCCCAGTGTGTGCCAGATGGCCTGGTGGACCACCCGGGGGAAGTTCAAGGAACATGGTCCCAACATCGTCTACCGGCTGTTGAAAAAGCTGCACGAAAAGCTGGGGCGGGCCGTTGTCCACGTGCTGGACCGGGGCTATGCCAACATCAACATGCTGGACTGGCTGGTGGGGTTCGGACAGGACTTTGTCCTTCGCTGGAAAAAAAGAACCACCTGTTGGTCAATGCCAAGGGGGAGAAGAAGAAAACACACCTGCTGGCCCGTTCCTTCAAGGCCGCAGGCTCCAAGCTGGTAAGGGACAAGGAACGGAAAAAGTCCAAGCGGGTCAGCGTCGCATGGGCGCCGGTCAAACACCCCGAACTGCCTGACAACCAGTTTTTTCTGGTGATCGTCAGGGACAAGCACAACTTCAACGGCCCCATGTACCTGCTCACCTCGTTGCCTATCGAAAGTGCGAAGGAGGCCTGGGAGGCCTGCTTCAGCTACATGCACCGGTGGAACATCGAACAGGCCTTCCGGTTCGGCAAGTCCGAACTGGCCATGGAATCGCCCAGGCTGTGGTCGTGGGAAAACAGGCTCAAGCTACTTGCCATAGTCGCACTGGCCTATGATTTCCTGCTCGGCAGGCTGATGAAATGGAAAGGATGGACCCGGCAGCTCTTCAGGAACTGGTGCCATAGAACAGGAAACCGGTACCGAAATGCTTCGGTACCGGTCTACAGGTTAAGGATGGCCATCTCCATGTGCCTAATGTTCTTTATAGCTCAAAATTCGGGATGACTCATGTTTATACCGATTCCGAAATGGTTTGGGAAAAATTAAACCATTTCTTCATCGGCATATCCTCAAAACCATTGGTTTGTAAAAAATCAAATTCCCAAACCACTTCGTTTTGAGTATAATTCGACTATATTTTTATATGCATGTCAAAACTCGCTGCTGTTTGCATAACTTTATTTATGATGCTTTCATCAACAGATTTTTCCATAGCATTCGCCTCGCTTTCCGGTACACCCATTTGTTCAAAGAATGATAAAAATCCTTTAGGACTATGGATGTTCACCCATTTACAATTAATGGCTCCAGCATTTTTAAATGTATGGACAACATTTGGAGGCAAATCAACGGACTCCCCTTGTCCCACTCTCCTGACTTCTCCATTGACCATAAACTCCATTTCCCCTTCTAATACCATAAATAATTCATTCAACCCCGAATGAGAATGAGGTGGTGGTCCAGGAACATTTGGAGCAGTTTCTCCAATAACCATATCATAATTTCCTGAAACATTCACAGGGCTTATTTTATGCCCTAAAACCCATAACTTGTTACTTTCTTGCATTCTAAAATTTGTTTAATGAGACAATCGTCTCACAAAAGTAGGAGGTGATTTTGGATTCTCCAAACTTTATGAGAAGTTTGTCTCATGAAAAAATCAATCATTGAAACTGGCAGGATAAAGCAGAAGCTTCAAACCCGTGTGGTGATCCTTAATGCTGCAAAAGATTTAATGCAGGAAGAAAAAAAAATCACATTGGAGGATGTTGCTAAAAAAGCGAATATTTCAAGGGCAACTATGTACAGGTATTTCTCCAACATCGATTTACTATTCATGGAAGCCTCGCTCGACTTCCATCATATTTCGACCGACCAAATCACAGAAGAAGTAAAGGATCTGCCATTGGCCGATAGGATTTTTCATATCCAAAATCATTACAACCAATTAGCCCAAAATAATGAAATCGTATTCAGGAGGTATTTAAGTGCTGTGCTTTCGGAGTCTATCCGTTCAAAAGAACCACTGAGGGGCGCAAGAAGAGTAAAGTCATTAACGGATGCGCTTAAACCATTTAAAAAACAACTGGGTGATGATGTTTTTAATAAATTGATCTGCACCTCTTCGGTTTTAATGGGTATCGATTCACTTGTTACATGCAAGGATGTTTGCAAATTAAATAATGAAGAGACGGACAACACACTTAAATGGGCATTGGAAATGATAATAAAAGGAATTTCATTTGAGGAAAAATAAAAATATGCATAGCCTTTAATCACCATTAGAGGAGTTCCCCTACCTATTCATTGCATTCCGAACTTTTAAGAGCTGAACGGTTTATACTTTTTAACAATGCTTCTCTCCTGATCCAGCTCAATTAAATCTAAAACAATAATTATGGCATTTGTAGATTTTTTTCCCATTGCCTCTACCATCAACCATATTATGTCCAACCCGAAAGGCATGCGGGTTTCAGACTATGCATGCAACATGGATAGTTTAGCCTGCACTGGCAATCCCGCTACAATTGCAGCAGCTGTTACAGCATGTGAAAGGGATATTGACAGGCAGTTAATTGCTTTTATACAAAAATTTGTTGGAGGCATACCGAATGCCATCTTTCATGATGTAGTTGGAGATATAGCTGGCGTAGCAATAGCCTATTTGGCAAAAACCTTTATCACAAAAGCGGGAGGAATATCCATACCTTGGATCGGCGCTGGATTAGTACTGGATAGCTTTATTGATATTGGAATCGTTATTTCCAAACTAAACCGGATGAAAGATGCAGCTGCCAGGGCAAAAGCAATTTGCTGTAAATGCAATGAGGCACCTTGCAGCAATGCCAAATTAAATAGCACTCCTTTAGAAATTTCTAAATGGTATTTAGGGCCAAGAAGGTCTTATGACCAAACAACTGCAGAAGCGCAAGACTATGCCGACAAAACATACACTTGCAATGGGACTTGTACTGCGGGCACTTGCAAGCCTAAGATTTACATTTTGGAATCAAGTCAGTCTCACTTTGCAATGTCCAAAACCTGGCTGAAGTACGATGTGTATTGCGAGTGCAGGTAGAAAGATATTAGATTTTAGATGAAAGACTATAGATAAATGATTGCAATACAACACGTTGGCTATAGTCTAATGTCTGATTTATAAAGTCTAATTATTTATACTCAAAACGAAGTGGTTTGGGAATTTGATTTTCCACAAACCACTGGTTTTGAGGATATGCCGATGGAGAAATGATTTATTTTTTCCCAAATGAACATGCCGATCTTGCATCGGTACCATTTCGGAATCGGTATAGATGCAGAACTGACAACACCTCCTCTTGTCCTACCTTCTTGAACCCTCCATCGGTTAGAAGGTCCAAATCTTTCCAACTACAGCTTCCGATAAATTGCAGTACTCATAAAATGCAATAGCCTACTCAATCAAACAAACCAGCAGATAATCTTCCATTTCATTTAGTCCCCAAGAGTTGGATACTTGTGTCAAAGAATAACCGATAAGATCGCAATTGTTCTATTTCAAAACCATAATCGACGATCCCAGATGATGGGAAATTTATTAAACAAAAGAAAATCATGAGTAAAATGAAAGCAATCGATGCCTCTACACTAGAGGCATTTAAAACCGAATTAAGGGGAGAATTAATATTACCTCAAGACACAAGCTATGACGATGCACGAAAAGTGTATAATGGCATGATCGACAAACGTCCGGGTATCATTGCAAAATGTGTGGATGTTGCAGATGTGATCAGCGCAGTCAATTTTGGCAGAAAAAACAACCTTTTGGTAGCCGTACGTGGTGGCGGTCACAATGGCGGTGGGTTGGGAATTTGCGACGATGGATTGGTGATTGACCTGTCAGGTATCAAATTCGTGCGGGTGGATACATCAGATAATACCGTCAGGGTCGGAGGCGGCAATCTTTCTGGCGAACTTGACCATGCATTGCATCCATTTGGTCTGGCTGTACCTACCGGTATGATCTCCACAACGGGCATTGGAGGGCTGACACTCGGAGGTGGTGTTGGTTATTTGGCTCGCAAATATGGATTGACAATTGACAATTTGTTAGAGGCTGACATGGTTTTGGCCGATGGCAGTTTTGTTACTGTAAATGCACAACAAAATACAGATCTGTTTTGGGCCATCCGTGGCGGTGGCGGGAATTTTGGCATCGTCACATCCTTCAAATTTCAGGCACACCCCGTCAAAACTGTTTTTGGTGGCCCTACATTATGGCCTATTGAGAAAACAGAAGAAGTCATGGCCTGGTACCACGAATTTATTCACAATGCACCTGAAGACTTAAACGGTTTTATCGCCACCATGGTGATTCCAGGCGCTCCTTTTCCAGAGCATTTACACAATAAAATGTTTTGCGGAATAATCTGGTGCTATGTTGGCGACATGGATAAAGTAGAAGATGTTTTTCAACCTGTCCGTGACATGAACCCACTGTTCGAACACATGGGGCCTATGCCCTACCCTGCTATTCAAACCCTTTTTGATGGCATGATGCCTCCTGGGCTACAATGGTATTGGAGAGCAGATTTTTTCAAAGATTTAAAACCTGAGGCAAGTGCTCAACATTTAAAATTTGGATCAAGTATTCCTACCCCACTTTCTCAAATGCATCTGTACCCCATCAGCGGGGCAGCAAGCAGAGTCGGCATGGAAGACACCCCCTGGGCATACCGAAATGCCAATTATGCTGGTGTTATAGTTGGCGTTGATCCCGATCCAACAAATGCAGATAAAATCACCAAATGGTGCAAAGATTACTGGGAAGCTCTTCACCCATATTCATTAGGGGGTGCCTATTCCAATTTCATGATGGACGAAGGACAGGAACGAGTCCAGGCAAGCTATAGGCATAATTATGACAGGCTGGTAAAAATCAAAAACAAATACGATCCTAATAATTTTTTTAGAGTCAACCAGAATATCCGGCCAAATAAATAAGCAAGAATTTTAGCCAATACAAAAAAAATCGATAGGCGAGCGGGCATGCGTCCGACTCGCCTATTTTAGTATTAAGGTAATTGTAAACTGTCCTTTTGTTGGATCTTAAAAGTGTAGCATTAAAATTAATACCACTGAAAATGCAAATATTTATCCCACCTTCTATTTATTGGTATATTTGGCCACTAATTAAAGAGACTAAAAAAACAATGAAAAACAACGCTATTATGCGCCGCCTCCGTTATGCTTTCGATCTCGAAGATTCGGAAATGATGGATTTATTCGAGTTGGGCGGCCAATCTGCAACAAGGGAAGAAATCAGCGACTGGTTAAAAAAAGACGACGATCCTGCGTTTAAGCCGCTTTATGATAAACAATTGGCAGTTTTACTAAATGGAATGATTGTCCATGAACGTGGAAACAAAGATAAAGAAGTACCCAAGCCTGAAAAGAGTTTAAACAACAATATTATTTTCCGGAAATTAAAAATTGCGCTAAATTTAAAAGACGATGAAATTATAGAGATATTTAAATTGGCAGATATAACAGTTAGCAAACATGAAATTTCTGCATTTTTCCGAAAACCTGATCAGAAGCAATACCGAGTTTGCCATGATCAATATTTACGTAACTTTATTTATGGACTGCAATTAAAATATAAAGGGGAATAAATGGCTGTAAAATAAAAATTGAACATGACAAACAACCACATAAATTACGTCGAATTCAAAGCACCTGATCTTGAAAAAATAAAGGCCTTTTATTCAAAAGCATTCGGCTGGAAATTCACGGATTATGGCCCTACCTATACTGCATTTTCGGAAAGTGGATTGGACGGAGGATTCGATAAGTCTGAAGATAAAATAACGAACGGTGCTTTAATTGTTTTTTACCACGATAAATTAGAAGCCGTAAAAGAGAATGTGGAGCAAGCTGGTGGAAAAATATCCAAATCGATTTTTTCTTTTCCGGGAGGACGGAGGTTTCATTTTTTGGATCCGGCAGGAAATGAGTTGGCGGTGTGGTCTGATAAATAAAAATGCGGTTTTAAAATCCAGCAGGGTGCGAATTAATTCGCACCCTGCTGGAAGCTAAAATCTGCAAAACCATCACAACGTAAAATTCACCCCTGCCCGAATGCCCCACCGTTTGGAAGGCAAATTTGGATAATTCACCCTATAAATAGCATCCACCCTAAAAAAGCGAAAAATATTTTCAATGCCGAAGCTGGCCTCGGTGTAAGGCGTTTTGTTGGGGATGTGAATACGGACCGCATCTGCATCGGTGGTGTTCTCAAAAAGGTTTGGCGCATTGGCCAATCGGTTTTCAGTTGACATTTCGCCGATCATGGCTCGGACATTAGCGACTGCCCGGATTTTTATTTTTCTAAATAAGGGAACCCATTGCAAAAGGAAGCCATCAAAATGATGATCGAGGTTGACCCAGGCATATTGATCAGCAGCAAATGAATATTCTGTGAGCAGATTAAAACCCCGTTCGTTCATAATTAGTCCTTCATTGCCTACCGGAATAAACATATTTAGATAGGGTGTCTTCCCCCAAATCTTTCCGCCTACCAATCTCCAATTGGTATAGCCCACTGCTCCCCATCGAATATTATCGGTCACCTGCAATTCTACCCGCTGAAAGTCAGTATCACCCTTGAGCCGCTTGGTGCGAAAACCTTGCATGTATTTCAACGAAACAATTGGATATCGGCTTCCAAGGCTGAACCGCTCGTATGAACCTGCAACAAACTGTTCATCAAAAGCATACCGCACCTCAAAAGAAGCCTCGCTGGATGAGTAGGCAGTTAAACTGGTTTCAGCATCGGGATGATAGGTAAAATTGAAAGTAGGTCGATAATGCTGTTGCAATGCACCAACTTTAAAAGAAAATCCTGATTTGAATTCCCTAAAAAATGCAGCCGAAAAATGCTCCACATCCAGCAATTTGAACGGAATGCCGCCCCTGCGGGCAAAATAACTCGTCGCTATGCCCTCCCCACCGATACTAAAAGTTTTACTGAAATTGGGTGTCGGGAAATAATCGTTCAGGTAGGACAATTGGATCGTTGTCCAGGGCTTGGTGCTGAATACATATTCAAAATCAACCCCATATTTCCAGCGCTTGTCGTCGAATCCATAAGCGCCATACGCACCGACCAGGAATTTTTTGCTCACCTCGGTGCTCGTCCGCAGTCCAAATTTGGTACGAAAACCTTCAATGTCGTTGACCGAAAAGAACGAATAGAAATTCCCGATGTCCACATAATCCCCCCACATAAATCCCGTGAACAAGGTCGTCGAAATGCGCTTCCATGCTTCATATACAGGCAATGTCCTAATCGTATCCACCAAAAAACGAGCGGTTTGCTCGTTTTTGCCCAATTTTGTATGGCGGTTGTTTTCCCAAAAATCATCGTCTTTTTCAAATGCATCAGCTGTCAGCATTTGGCTCACGTTCATTTCCTCAACCGACTGTTTTCGTTCAAACTGAAAGTCCTTATAGGTGGTTGTTCTTTTGGCTTGGATTCCCGGTGCCGCCTCATTCAGTTTTTTAAAAAAAGATGGCACAAAGGCTTCTGTCAGCGTATTAGTTGTGATGAGGATATTGTCCCGCTGTGGCATCCAAGCCGAGTCGCCCACCATTTGGAATGAGTGTACCAGCGTTAGTTTTTCGATGTGGTTCAAGTGCCCCTCTTCCAATAATTGCAATTTGATGCGCTTGATTGCAAAAGTCGTGTCGTGTACCCATAGGTCGCCATTGAACGCATTCACACCTTTGTGCTTTGGGAAAAACTGAACCTGGTAACACCATTTATTATCAATCAAAGCAGAATCAATTAAATAGAACCGATAGTGTGCAGCACCATTATCAGCCACTGGACTGACAAATTTTTTGGTCACCATGTCCATCCAGTCGTCATAAGGATTTAGTGTTTGCTTTGCCACACCTACCAATTGCCCCATACTCTCGTTCTCGTAATCCCCGATCAGTTTCACTGCTTTGATAACTTCTTTATGGCGCCTCGGATCTTTTTGATAATGGTAGTCAGACAGCGATTCAGTAATAAACATTGGCAAAAAAGGCTCATCCTCAGAAAGGCTATCAATATGGTCAAAGACAAAACGGAAAGGTCTGTTTAGCTTCATGTTTTTGAACTCCTCCGTCACATTGATAAAATCTAACTGCATTTTATTGTACACCTCGCTGGAGTAATAATCTTTCCGTAAAGGGTCATTTTGGGGCTTTCTGGCAACCACCTTACGCATGAGCGCATAGGCTGGGTCCTCACCATCAGCTCTTACAACTACCTCAACCAAGTTTACCGACGAAGAGGACAATTCGATTTTCAGTTCTTCTTTTCCATTGTATGGAAATACCAAAACATTATAACCAAGGGCAGAGGCAGCAAGTGTATCGGGCGGAGAACCCAGTTGAAGTTCAAAAAGACCATCAAAGTCAGCAGCGGTTCCTTTAGTAGGGTTACTTTTCAGATACACATTGGCAAATGGAATGGGGTCTTTCGAGTGGGCATCGAGCACAACTCCTTTCAAGGTGATGTTTTGGGAAAAAACAGATTGGGTAAGGAGGAATAATAAAAAGAGGAATAAAAATCGAGAGCGTATTCTATAAGAGGTGTACATATAGTTCTTCTGTTGCGGATGATGTTCGATTATTGCACAAGCGACAAATGTATGATGGGTGAATGTCCCTTATACCCTGAATTGTTGAAAAATGTTTTTGGAAATTTGAAAGAAAGTGAAATCGCTTTATAAAAATTGAACCACCCTTCCCTTGCTTTAATAATTTTTAATACTTTTTATAAACACTTAATCAGTTCCGCTCGCACCTGCCTCTAATTTTGCCCTGTATTTAGCAACCATATAATCCATAGTGAAGGTTGCTCATAATCCAACTAAAATTTATAAAATGAAAACAGTTACAATTTTCAAGATCAATGGCATATCTGCCATTTTCGTTCTTTCTTTAATAGCCAATTTCTGTTTTGGCCAAGAGCAACAATTTCCAAAAGAATACACGGGCGTAGAAGCCGCCCAAAAAGTAAAAGGAGCTCAATTTGTTCAGGAGAAACCCAATAGGCCCTACCCTTCTTATGTAAAATTTCAGGAAGACAAGACCGTCCCTTTTGAATCCTTCCAGACTTGGATTAAGTCCAATTTGAACATCCAAGATAATCACCGCCTTGAGCAAATAAAACAAAGCACCAACGACCTTGGCATAACCAACCACCGCTTTATCCAACATTATAAAGGTATCCCAATCGATATGGCATGGTGCATAGTCCGAGAAAAAGAAGGACAAGTGCTATCATTCAATGGGCATTTGGAGAAAGTAGAAAATCAAAGTACTACTCCTTTATTAATTGAAAAAGAAGCACTTCCCTATGCGCTTAGAGCAGTTGGAGCCGAAAAATACAAGTGGGAAATTCCGGCACAAGAGGCATTTCTCAAAAAATGGAAAAAAGATCCTACGGCCACTTATTTCCCCAAAGGCCAGTTGGTTTGGGTGAAAAATGAAGGTGCAGAAATTGGAGATAGTAAAACATTCTTACTTGCCTGGAAATTTGAAATAAGGGATGCCGCAAGCATTTTGGATCAGGAACTCTACATTGATGCAAATAATGGTGATAAAGTAAAATCTTATCCGCTGGTGTGGCAGTGTGATGAGGGAACGGCTGCAACTACTTGGAACGGTACAAAAACTATTTATACAGATGAAATTGGCCAGGACCAGTACATCCTTTTTGATGATTGCCCCGAGCATAATGGAACAATTCTCTCCATTCAAGAAGCCGGTGATGCCGACTATGTGGATGACGACAACAGTTGGACAGAAAATGGACTCAGAGGCCCCGCCACTACCCACTACCATGCCCGAGTTACTATGGATTACTTTGACGAAATACATACCCGAGACAGCTACGACAATGCTGGGGGAGATATAGTATTTAGGCATAGGGAAGATACCCAAAATGCATTTTACAGTGGAGGCGGTGCCATGATAATTGGCGCAGGAGATACAGATGAAGAATATTACAACACCTTGGATGTAGTGGCTCATGAATTTACCCATGGGGTTGTAGATTTCGAAGCCGACTTAACCTACCAAGGTGAATCGGGGGCACTCAATGAATCATTTGCCGATATTTTTGGTGAAACCTGTGAGCGCTGGCATGAAAACGATCAAAACATTGACTGGTTGCACAGAGAAGACTACGTAAGTGGCAATAACAGAAGTTTTATTAACCCAAAAGATAAAAACGACCCTGACACCTACCAAGGTGACAACTGGGCATCAACTTGCAATGCATGTGGAGATGATGGTGGTGTTCATACAAACAGTGGTGTGCAAAATCATTGGTTCTACCTATTGGCAGAAGGAGGCACCGGTCAAAATGATAATAATGACACTTATTTTGTTGAAGGGATTGGATTGGAAAAAGCCCGTACCATTGCTTATGACAACTTGGTTGACCAGCTGGGTCCTGATAGTGATTACGCAGATGCACGTACTGGTGCGATTGCAGCAGCTGAATCCCGTTATGGCGCCTGCTCAAATGAAGTTATACAAGTAAAAAATGCCTGGTATGCTGTAGGAGTGGGAACTCCAGGCATGCCTGAATTCGATGATAATAATGAATATATAGGCCCTTGTTCTGGGGAAGATGCAAACATATTTCTTTTCTTTTTGCAAAATGAAAACGAGGCAGGTGCTACTTTCACTTGGACTGTAGATTACAATGGACTAACTGGTGGAGATGGCAACTGCAACAGTAATTGCCCAACCAATATTTACGAAAACTTATTCAACAATACACCTGATCCAATTACTGCCGTTTACACTTTCACCCCAAGTTATGATGGTTGTACTGGGCCAGATTTTACAATAGAAAGAACCATTTTCCCAAACCCAGAAGGAGTAAATGATGTAGAAGATGTACTTTGCTCTGGTGACCCATTTGACATCAGTCTCCAAACAAAAATCTCCAATGATGTGGAGTCAGACTTCAGCTGGACGGTTGAATACAATGGTTTAACTGGAGGAGCCGGAGATGGCTCTGGCGATAATATCAGTGAATCATTAGAGAATAATACTGGGGCAGTTGCTTCTGCTATCTATACCGTAACTCCAACCAGCGAGGAAGGCGACTGTGAGGGAAGTCCGTTTACTGTTACCGTAAATGTGCCCCCTGCCCTATTCATTGATGCTGGTGATAATCAGACCGTTTATTACGGTTACCCTCCAGCGGAATGTGCTACCCTGAGCTGGTCAGGCGAGATGGGAGGTACACCTCCTTATAGCGTCCAGTGGAGCACAGGTGAAAACACTCAGGATATAGAAGTATGTCCTACTGAAACTACAGATTATGAGGTTACCATTACCGATGCCAATGGTTGTATTGCAACAGACATTGTAACCGTTTGTGTCATTGATGTCAGATGTGGTAAAAAACTGGACAAAGTTGAAATATGCCACTCTCCAAATGGTAACAACCCTAACACGCTTTGTGTGGCAGTTGCAGCTGTTGCTTCTCACCTCGATCACGGCGATCAGTTGGCAGCCTGTGGCACCGACCATGATTGCCCACCTGCTGGCAACATGAGCAATAATAATCAGGCATTATTTGGCTATCAGACCGATGTGGCTATTGGGAATTCAATGAAAATATTCCCAAACCCTTTCAAGTCGCATGCTACTATTGAGTTTACATCCACTGTTGACGGAGACGCTGCTATAGATTTGTTGGATTTGACAGGTAGAACGATAAAGCAAGTTTTTAGGGGAACGGTGGAAGCAGGCCATCTCAACAATGTAGAAGTAGAAGCAGGAGAACTACCCACTGGTATTTATTTCTGCCGGATGCGATTGGCCGATGGCGCAATGATCACGAAAAAAATAATTGCGGAATAATTTTTTAATTCTTTTTGATAATGCCCTCGCTGTTTAGGCGAGGGCTTTTTTAGCTATTGGAAATTAGAAATTAAGGTATCTTATTTCAATTCAATGCATTGCTTACCCGCTCGACCTGCCTAATTTTCTAAATGCTTGGATGGTCTGGTATACAAGGTAGGCAATTATAATTCTCCAAAAGTAATCCCATAGCCTGGCCAAACCGCTAATATTATCCAATCCATCTTTTTGTAATATTTCAAAAAACTGACCTGAATCTTCATCCCTGAAAGGATTGAGATACTGCGGGGCAAATGAAGCTAAATCAATAAATTTTCCAAAATCGTTACCAAGCCGATAACCCAGAATCAAACAATAGCCCCCAAATGCAACAATGATCGCCAATAATGTAACTACTGCACCCCGCCCCCAGCTGTTACCATAATTGGTAGAATGACGATTAAGGAATAATATAAACCGCTCCCATCTATTGTCCCAGCGAGCTTTTGAGTTCCATGTACCCAATTTCTTTTTTCCTAATTTCAGCTGCTTCCGATATGCCTCCATTTCATAAGCGAGATAACGCAATGCCCCTGCTTGATCTCCCTGATTTTCATATATTTTTTTGAATTGGCCGAATGCGAGGCGTTTTTGTTCGGCGGCCAATGCTGGAGGTTGCTCCTCTCCTGGAAGGCGGAAAGCATTTGCATCCGGCATTTGACTTCCAGCAACAAAGGCGTTTAGCAGCTTGGCATTTCGGAATTCAAAATGGTCGAAGCTGCGGAGATCGCAGTTGATGAATTGGAGATTGCCAAGTTCAGAGTCGGACAAATGCAAAATAGGAGGCTTTTCGCCTAATTCTACTTGCTTAAATTCATAATTTTCCAGTTCATTCTCAGATGCAGAACCATTTTGTTTTTTTTCAATAGCTTTCCATTCATGTAATGCACTTAAATTGCTAAATAATATTGAACCAAAGTTGCAGCAATTTTCAATCGTCAAATTGTTGGATTTACAATCAATTATTTTCAATGAAGAGCTCTCAGAAATATTTGTTTTTCCTAAATCAAGCCTCTCAAATGTTGAGTTATAAAATTCAATTGAAGTTTTATTTTCAATGTTTAACTTACAACCAAATTCTTGTACGTAACTATTTAAAGATACTTCAGCAAAATTGATTTGTGAAAACTGGAAGTATAAAAGTTGGACTTGAATAGTGCTTGCTAAGAACTCAGATATTTCTGAATATCTAATTATACAAGCTAAAATCAAAGAGTTGTCAAACCATATTTTATTCAACTTAGAATCGTGAGAGGTAAAAATTGTTATTTTAGAATTATCTATTATCCATATATCCTCTGTTTTAGAATATTCAATTTTTAAATGCCCTAATGAGGTGTTCGACAATACTAAATTTGAGAGCACATGGTCAATATTTTTAATATCTATTATTTCATTGATTGAATAGTTCACGAATTTTACATACAAATTCCCACTATCATATTCTATAAAATTATTCGGTGAGAATTGTTTTCCTCTCTGATAAAATTCCTCATATCCCTCAACTCCTTCATACTCCCCTTTCCATATTTTAATAAACTCTGCCGCTGACATTTTACGGCGTAGGGCTGATGCGGATATTGGCACTTGCTGGTTCATTTATTATTAAATGTGGAATTAAGTTGAATTGGTGTCGAAGTTAGTTGGATTATCCTGTTCCTATTTTTTCAGGATTTTGGCTGGAGTGGAAAACACGTGCTATTATGACCAAACCTTCTTTTTCCTTTACGGTGTAAATAATTTTATAATGCCATTTTGGAATAAAACGGAAAATCAGCGGGGCATCTTCTATACTCCATTCTCTTGGAAACCTTTCGGGAAAGGTCTCTAAAGATTCACCCAGTTCCAATAAGGTATCAATAATTTTGTCGGCTGCGGCGGGCGAGTCATCTTCGATATAAGCATAAATATCTGCTAAATCTTCATTCGCTTGGAATGACCAGAAAACTTTATATTTTTTGAGGTTGGGCATTTTCTGATTATCGCTTCTTTATATTGGCTTTTATTTCATCGCTTGTAAAATAATTACCCTTTTCTACATCCTCCACGGCGTCCATTACCTCTTTGATTATCTGCTCCTTGGTCAATGATTGACCTTTGGTCGTATAAGCTACAACATCGCCATCCTTAGGTTGGAAATATTTTTTGAACATAGCCAGCAATGCTTCAGCCATTCTTGGGTCTGCCAGCTCAATATATCGGTGCAACTCTTCTTTTATCTGTACTGCGCTCATGATTCGATAATTTTAATTCTCTACAAATATAATGAAAAGGAGATTGAGTGAAAAAACATGCCCAACTACCCGCTCGACCTCCCCAACTTTCTATGTGCTCGGAAGGGTTAATGACAAAACTCAAAAGTTTGCCCAATCCGGCTTCAGAAAATGCAAGTTTGCTTTTTGCTGCACCTACCCTTATTTTTGCGCCCTACTAAACCCAACCGCTACGAGGTTGTTAATGAAAAAATAAAAACAGTTTTGAAATGGCAATAATGATAACCGATGAGTGCATCAACTGTGGAGCTTGCGAACCAGAATGCCCGAACAATGCGATTTATGAAGGAGGGATTGAATGGGCCATCGCTGATGGAACATCCTTAAATGGAGACTATACCCTGGAAGACAAAAAAGTGGTGGATGCAAATGATAAAAACAATCCGGTATCTGACGATTTTTATTATATTGTGCCCGATAAATGCACGGAGTGCAAAGGCTTTCATGAAGAGCCGCAGTGTGCTGCCGTTTGCCCAGTTGATTGTTGTGTGCCAGACCCAGAGCGGGTAGAATCGGAAGAAACACTACTGGCAAGGAAGGAAAGATTACACTTGTAAAAATTCTATCCTTCTTTCATTTGCACCTCCAATCCTCAATTAATAAAAGGTTTTAGTTTTCATAGCTTTAGATTTTTTGTAACCCACTTGGCTTGACCTAGTGGGTTTTTTAAGTCCGCAGCTATTGCCAATCTATCTTATCTCCTACTTCCACACCATATTGCAAGCAGAAACCTCCTCTCACTTCCAATACATATTTTGAATCCTCATTGGCTGGAAGTGATTGTTCGCTGAGAGGAGTCGCATTGGAATGGATTGTATTGATTGTTTTGTCTTCTCCTATAAAAATTATGTCCAATGGAATCAAAGTATTCCGCATCCAAAAGGACTGAGGTTCAGATTTGTCAAAAATGAAAAGCATACCTTGCGTATCAGGCATGGACTTTCGGTACATCATACCAATAGTGCGTTCCTTTTCATTATCCGCTTTTTCAATATCAATATCTTTTATCACCTCACCAGTTTTTCCACTAATCAATGAGAGTTGACCCTCTTTGGTAAACGTTGGCTCAGGCATAGTAGCAGGTTTTGATGATGTACTTGAACTGGAAGTAGCGGCTGGACGGTTGCTGGAACCACCGGTAAACAGCGGCATCAAATCGGGCAATACAAATGCTATCAAAGCCAATACCATTAAAACAGTGATGATGGTTTGACGGTAGTTCTTCTTGGTTGATTTCCTTTTCTTTTTCTTTGTCGCAGTTGGATTATTCTTAGCCATTGGAAAATATCTTTGGTTATTTTATGAGCTACGTTTGCTGAGCCCTAATTTCAAAAACGGGGCAAATGTCGAAAAATTGGAGAAGAGTCGAATGACTTATCGACAAAGGAACTATTATATTTTGCAGAAGGCATCACCAATTACTCCATACTCAACTGAAGAGGTTCTGTAGTAAAAATGTAAAATTATAGAAAATTGCATTTTTGCAGCACAAAAAGTGCCCCTCCATAAAATGGAAGGGCAACTACAAAGCCTAATTATTGGCTTATGTAACAACAAAAATCTTACTATTGACTTTGATCAATAAATGAAGTCACAGATATAGAACAAAAAAATTCTATTACATGAAAATTGCACTGATTGGTTATGGTAAAATGGGAAAAGCAATAGAACAGCTTGCAATCAAAAACGATCATGAGATTGTACTTAAAATTACGACAGAGAATCCTCATGACTTGAATCGAGAAAACATCTTAAATGCAGATGTTGCTATTGAATTCAGCAGGCCTGAAACTGCCTTTGAAAATATTTCTTTTTGCATAAACAATGGAATACCAGTAGTTTGTGGCACGACTGGTTGGCTCGAAAAAATGGGTGCAGCAAAGCAGTTGAATGCCCAAAAAAATGGAGCTTTCTTTTATGCTTCCAATTTTAGCATTGGTGTAAATATCTTTTTTGCAGTAAATAAATTTCTGGCATCGTTGATGGAAAGTCAGCAACAATATGATGTCAAAATGGAAGAAATCCATCATACCCAAAAATTGGATCATCCCAGCGGGACAGCTGTGACACTTGCGCAAGGAATCTTATCTAATCTTTCCCGAAAAAATGATTGGACTGGAATCTTACAAGAGTCAGAAACAACAGAGGTTTCATTCGATCAAAATACGCTGGGGATAGTCTCAAAAAGGGTCGAAAATATTTCAGGTTCTCATTTTATCAAGTGGGACTCAAAAATCGACTCGATTGAAATAAATCATGTTGCACATTCGAGAGAAGGATTTGCATCTGGTGCGCTTGCGGCAGCAATTTGGCTGGTAGGGAAGGAAGGCTATTTCGAAATGAGTGATATGTTGGGTTTTTAATCGTTGACATTATTCTAACTAAACATGAATCATCCCGAATTTTCAAGAATGAAAATTCGGGATTTGTTTTTTAACACTTTGATATTCTGCTGCTTTTGGTTCGGCCTTATTTGATTTGGCGTTAAGAAAATGGGATTGCAGAATTTGCAATAGAGCGATCAGCGAGCGACGAAGGAGCGGCTCTGGTCGTGAGTGGGAGGGAAATCCAATTTTTAGCCGAAACAAATACAGCCTTGATTTTTTTGCTCCTTTTTTTATCAAGAAAAAAAGGAGATACTTAATCATTTGACAATCAGTTTATTTATTACTTTTTCTTGATAAAAAGTAACCAAAAATCAAGACAAAACAAATGCAAGCGCACCGTGCCGCCCCCGCACCCACATGTTTTGTCACTCCCAACCCGCAATTCTTTTGGATAAAATTCGGGATAACTCATGTTTAGTAATAAATATTAAATACTATTTCGGCTGCAAAACGAAAGTTACCCTTCTGTTTGCTCTTCTGCCGGCAGCGGTATTGTTGGAAGCAATTGGATCATTCTCGCCATGACCTGTTGCAATTATAGCTGATCTGCTAACACCCTGATTGACGATATAATCACCACATCTTTTTGCTCGCTGATCTGACAACTGTTGGTTGGCAAAATCATTCCCTACGTTGTCAGTATATCCATCTATATACAACACAAACCCAGGATATCTTTTCATAATTTCTGCAATCTGATCGAGAACGCCTCTTGAAGAAGAAAGCAATCTGGCACTACCTGTCTCAAAATTTACATTCTCCATTGCCAAGTCCAGAACAGCTTTATCCTCCGCTTTTATTTCAGGACAACCATCATTGGCATTAGTTCCTGCTAAAGTTGGACATTTATCCTCAGGATCGGCTATTCCATCATTATCAGTATCAGGGCATCCACTAAACCTTCTAATTCCCGGAATTTCTGGACAAGTATCTTCATTATCAGCTATCCCATCATCATCAGTATCAGGACATCCGCTATGTTCAGCTGTTCCTGGTGTATCTGGACACATATCTTTGTCATCAGTAATACCATCTCTATCAGAATCAGGGCAACCATTCATGGCTGGTATACCAGGAGCATTAGGGCAACTATCTTCTTTATCCACTATACCATCGTTGTCTGAATCAGGGCAACCTGAAAACCTTCGCAGACCAGCGATACCTGGACAATCATCAATATGGTCAGCAATGCCATCCCCGTCGCTATCTGGGCAACCATTGTTTCCAATATCACCAGCTTCTGTTGGACAGTTGTCATCTCTATCTGCCAAGCCATCACCATCTGTATCAGGGCATCCGCCAAGGTCAATTGGCCCTGGTTGTGAAGGGCATTTATCTTGGTCGTCTGCCAAGCCATCGTCATCAGAATCCTTATCCACAAACCTCATTCCTAATGAGATCCCACCCATTGCATATACATCATTATAATCATCACTTCCAGAAATGGAAATGCCATCTAAATAGTCTGTGAAAGAAAGCCGCTCTCCCCATTCCAATGCCATATACATTTTCCGGCTGAGGTCAATACGAAGGCCAACACCGATAGGAATTGCCAAATGGGTCTTAGAATAATCAGCATTAAGATCATCCGCATTTCCAGGCCTTGATGGATCATCAAACGTCACAACAGGATTTGTGATCGCTGTCCCTAAGCCAAGGAAAATATAAGGAACAATTTTCTTCTGATAGGCTCCGGATTTGGTGAATTCGGTATTGCCTTCCTGATAATCGTAATTTTTCTTTTTGCGGAAATCATACTCTCCTCTTACAGCCAATTCAACTAAGGAGGACTCAAAAGAAGCGCCTCTTAATGGATTTCTATCATAATTGGCATCGGAGCCACTTAAAGTGCCATATAATAAGCTTGCTCTCAAACCGAAACGGTGTGAAAGTTGATTTTTTACAAAAAGCCCAAAGGCAGGATTTGATTCATCAAAAGTAAAAGTTGGTTCAACAAGGTCTCCCAAATAATTGGAATAGCCAACAAATAGGCCAGCGGACCACTCTCCACTTGACTCTTTCATTTCTTCGGTTTGGAGGTTGTTCTGGGAAAAGACACAAAGGGGGAGCAAGAATGTCAATAAAACAAGTTTAAGTTCTTTCATCTTAATTGATTTAGCCAATTTATAAATCGGTTATAATGCTTAATCTAACCGGTCATTTTGAAATAACACCGCTTTTAACGGATGTTATCACCAATATGTTAGCATTTTAAAAATATTTTACAAAATTAATAAAAATGCTCAACCACACACATCAATGACTTGCCAGATCAAAAAATAATTTAAAGTTTAACTTACTGACACTTAATTACATGGTGTAAAAGAAGTTCGACTCAGAGGCATTTAGGTAGGATCAAGGTGTTTATACAGGGATTTTCGCTCAAGCCGCCAAACTACAAAAAGAAATATCAAAATTAGGATCGTATTTATAGCGTATAATGGCAGCATAGAAGGGGCAAATGTATCCCTAAATACTGAACTCACAAAAAACAAAATTAAGGGAAATATTACATAAAACACTATGCGTTTCAGGTCATAATTCACAGGAAAATAAAATCGTCCCCAATACCAACATGCAACTGTCATACTGAAGTAACAAATCAACGTTGCCCAAGCTGAACCAATATAACCAATGTGTGGAATCCACCATATGTTTAGTATAATGGTGATTATGGCACCTCCAATTGCTATCAGTCCCCCTTTTGAAGTCTGATCTGTGAGTTTGTACCACACGGAAACATTGTAATATAACCCTAAAAATAAATTGGCCATCAATAAAATGGGCACGACCACCAACCCTTCCCAAAAATTTTCACCAATAAAATACTTTATGGTGTCAAGATAAAACAGGATCACAAGGAAAGCCAATGCGCCCGCTATCGTAAAATATTTCGTTACATCAGCATAAAGGTTTTTAGCATCCTTATGTTCAGCATTGGCAAAAAAGAATGGTTCTGCGGCGTATCGAAATGCCTGTGTAAATAGGCTCATAAGCATCGCCAACTTGTAGCACGCTGAATAGATCCCCTGCTCTCCCCTATTCGTTTCTAAATCATACGGTAACAATCTTATGAGCAATTCCCTATCAATCATTTCATTGACTATACCTGCCAAACTTGCCAATATAAGCGGGGCAGCATAGACGAACATTGTGGTCCACACCTTAATGTCAAACTCCCACTTGAGCGTCAGCATCTCTGGCAATAACAATAACAGAACAAGCCCGCTGGCTATCACATTGGAAAGAAAAATGTAGCCTATACCAAACGAAGGGTCATAAACTATATCCAACAACCCCGCTGCCCAGCCATTTTCTGCTAACCACGGGCACAGGAGTAGGAAAAATAAATTGAGTCCAATGTTTAATGCGATTCCAGACAGCCGAACAAAAGCGAATCTCTTTGGGCGGCTTTCTAATCTCAGTTTTGCCAATGGAATTTCCGAAAGGGTATCAAATGCTAAAACCAATGCGAAAAATATGATATAGATTGATTGTTCTTTTGAAAAGGAAAACCAATCTGCTATATCATTTTTCAAAAGAATCAATAAAAGGGAAAAACCAATTGCAGAAGCTGCAACCGACCAAAAACTGGTTGAGAATATTTTTTCTTTTCCTCCTGCCTCCGACCCAAATCGGAAAAAAGCCGTGTCCATTCTGTAAACAAAAATGACCATCAAAAAGCCAACCCAAGCATATAGCTGCGTGACAATCCCATATTCGCCTTCGAAAAAAAGATTGGTATAAAGCGGAACAAGCAAGACATTAAGCACCCGCCCTATGATACTGCTCAGACCGTAGATTGCTGTCTCTCCTGCCAGTTTTTTTAATAAAGACATTCGCTTTTTTAAGAGTTTGACCGATACTAAAAGATTCAGTGGCCAATTTTGTGAAACGTAAAAGTCATAAATTGATCTTATTATTCTATGTGCTAAATGCGTTCAAAATGTAACTTCGCCATTCCATTCAATCCTTGATTACAAACTATTAGGTAAAATGATCAATATACCTCTGCTCAAAAAAGTCTGTGAACTTCCTGGTGCACCAGGTTTTGAGCAACCCATTCGAGAATTTGTTCTTAATGAAGTAAGCCCTCTGGTCGACAGTGTATCTGTTGACAATATGGGCAATATAATCGCTGTGAGAAAAGGATTAAAGGACAAAAAAGTAATGGTAGCTGCGCATCTAGATGAGATTAGTTTTATCGTTACGCATATTGATGATGATGGTTTTATCAGAATCCATACTTTAGGGGGATTCGACCCCAAAACACTTACAGCTCAGCGTGTTATCGTTCATGGAAAAAAAGATTTGATGGGCGTGATGGGATCAAAACCTATACATGTGATGAAAGCGGAGGAGCGAAACAAAGCTCCTCAAATCCAAGATTATTACGTGGATCTTGGCATGAGCAAGGAACAAGTCGAACAGGTTGTTTCAATAGGAAATCCAATCACTCGGGAACGGGAATTGATAGAAATGGGGGATTGTGTAAACAGCAAGAGTATTGACAACAGAGTTTCGGTGTTTATACTTTTGGAAGTGTTGCGTTCTTTGAAGGATCAAAAAGTACCTTTTGACATTTATAGTGTTTTCACTGTTCAAGAAGAGGTTGGAATTCGAGGTGCGATTTCTTCCGCACACCACATAGACCCTGATTTTGGGATTGCATTGGATACTACCGTTGCTTTTGATGTGCCTGGCGCACAACCACACGAAATGATCACAAAACTTGGAAAAGGAACGGCGATTAAGATTATGGATGCCGCAACTATTTGTGATTACCGCATGGTAAAATACCTCAAAGAATTAGCTGATAAAAATGATATAAAGTGGCAAGCTGAAATTTTGACGGGAGGTGGTACGGATACGATGGGCATTCAACGGTATGGGAAACAAGGATCAATTGCTGGAGCCATTTCCATCCCCACTCGGCATATACATTCTGCAATTGAAATGGCTCATAAGGACGACATCAACGAGAGCATCAAACTGCTGAAATTGAGTTTATTAAACCTCGACCAATTTAATTGGGATTTCTAAAATCATTCTATTTCTTGGTGGATGAGTTGTTGTTTGAAGATGATCGATTTCCTCTTCCACCACTTCTACGTTGAGAATCGTTTCTATTCGAGTCATTTCTCCATCTATTTGATTTCCCCCTGTTTGAAGGCCCTCGCCCTCCTGAGCGTCCTCCACCACTACTTCTTCCTTTGCTCAATTCTTCAAACCCATCTGGCAACGGCAACCGGCGTACTTTCATTTCCATCAAGTGTTCAATCCTTGAAAACTTCCTCAACCCGTCCCTGCCAACCAATGTTAGCGCCACGCCCGTCTCGTCGGCACGTGCAGTTCTTCCGATCCGGTGTACATAATCTTCCGGGTCGTTTGGAACATCAAAATTGATTACAACTTCGATTCCTTTGATATCAATCCCTCGTGACAACACATCAGTTGCAACAAGAATGGGCATTGATTTTCCTTTGAATTTGAATAAGGTTTCTTCCCGTTCTTTCTGATCTAAATCTGAACTAATTGCAGAAGCATTAAAACCTTTGTTTTTGAGGTGAGATGTCAAATCCTTCACAGCACGTTTAGTCCCTGCAAAAATCAAAACCCGTTGTGTTTTGTTTTTTTGGTTTCTTAAGACATGCTCGATAAGCCTGTTTTTATCTCTATCGTTTACCATGTAAACGCCCTGTAGAATCCCTTCTGCTGGTTTAGAAATAGCAATGCTTACTTCTGCCGGATTTTTCAAAATACCTTTGGAAAACTTCCTGATTTCAGGGGGCATGGTTGCTGAAAACATGAGATTCTGCCGCTTAATAGGAAGCTTGTTTACAATAGTCATGATATCTGCAATGAAACCCATATCCAACATCCGGTCTGCTTCATCAAGCACCAGGTGTCGCAAGCCGTCCAATTTCACATACCCCAATTGTAAATGTGCCAAAAGTCTACCCGGTGTAGCAACTATAATGTCCGCACCTTTTTTTAATGCACGCATTTCCATTTCCATGGAATGGCCATCCCTTCCACCATATATAGCTATGGAGCTAACAGGCGTAAAATAGGAAAACCCTTCTAGTTGTTGATCAACCTGCACAGCCAGCTCACGCGTTGGCTCTAAAATAATGGTGTCAATGCCGCTATTGGGGCTAACCGTAGTCTTGTTGATAATAGGAAGTAGGAAAGCTGCTGTTTTTCCAGTACCTGTTTGTGCAACTGCGAGGATATCTCTTCCTTGCAAAATTGGGGGGATGGCTTGTTCTTGAACGGGAGTAGCGTTTTCAAAACCCATCGCATTCAATCCGTCTAAAACCTGCGGGTCAAAATCAAATTCGTCGAACCTCAAATTATTCTTGTTTGGTTAAATCCTCACCGGCTATGATTCTTTGGACGCGAAAAGTTGCGCCGGGAAAGTTCTAAGTTAATTTTTGACAGCGGTAGTTTCTGGCCAACTTATAGGAAGATAACTTCACACTGTCTGATTATGTCTGCATCGCTTGATTTACGACACAAAGTTCATTTTTCTTGCCAATAAAACAAAACAGATAAAAACTTGAAGAATGGGAATACAATCCACCCATTAGAAAGGAATGTCTTCATCGTCATTCATCTTGGAAGGCCTTGTTATAACATTGGCTGGTTCAAAAGGTGCTGAGAATGGATCGGAAGATGGAAATGCATCAAAATTTGGATCCCCAAGATCAGAGAATTTGGCAAAATGATCGGTAAACCTGAGCTTGACTGTATCGAGTGCACCGTTCCTGTGTTTCGCAATTATGATCTCTGCAATTCCTTTGAGCGACTGACCACTCTCATCTTCCAAAATCTGATAATACTCAGGACGGTAAATAAAAGAAACAATATCCGCATCCTGCTCGATTGCACCGGAGTTATGACTTACAATGCCATTAGCTAAAAATGATTGATGGATAGGAACAGTCATATCATATACCATTTCCTCACCAGCAGGCTCAATAGATTTCACGGCGTCCCAAAACAAATCACTATTCGCCCACTTCAACAATTCTTTATCCTCAAGTAACTCCGCATAGCTCTCCAATACGTCTCTTGATGGGGCAAATTTAAAATGGGACGTGCCTCCGTATGCAGTATCCCTCATGGTAGCCATTTTTCTTTGGGAAACCTTATGATCCCTCATCTTCTTCTTCACTTTACTGAAAATCTCTTTAGGCAACGTATCAGTATTGGTATTGGAAACTATTTCCTTGAGATAGGCTTCTAACTTGGCAGCATCTTTACGCTTTTCTCCAAATGCTCCGATTTCTTCCAGAAACTTTATCTGATTTGCAGACCCAGATACTTCCGTGTTGAACATTGGCCTGTGCTTGCCTTGGCCGACCTTTCTAATCCTTGCCACTATTTTGAACCTCAATAATAAATGAGCAACATCTTCAGCCAGTTGACGACTGTTTGTTGAAAAAACAATCCGTGTCGAAGTTCTAACTCCATTCTGCTTTGGAGTAAAAAGAGTGCCATCCGTTGCCCATAGATGTTGGAGGAAAAGAGCTGTTTGAGCGTTATTCAGTTTAAAAATTTCTTGAGGAAGATGCTTTTCATGAGATCGATTGTTGAATACTTTCAACTCACGCAGCCATAAATTAATACCTGCTGGATGCCACCTATTACCATTGCCGCTGAATACTAATTGATGCCAACTCCCTTTGCTTTCATACCTGTTTATCCTTACACCAAATTGGTTTATAGCAGCATCTGCTACAACCTTGCTATTGTGTTCGGATGCTGTTGTATATCGCAAAGGTTGCCCTTTTAAATAACTGCCATCACCGATAAGATGTGCCAATAAAATAAGTCGTTCATCAGGTATATATAACGCTTCGGCAGGTTCGGGAAGCATTCTGGAAATGGCAAGCCGTTCTCCAATCTGGAAGTCTTTTAATTTTTTCCAACCATTGATATGCAGGAATTTATGTTCTGCTGTCGCTTTAATTTTTCGACCACTACTTAGTGTAATTTCAAATATAGGCTTAACTCCCGATTCCCAAACGAGGTCAGTATTTTGCTGAGTCAGTTTTTGTGACTCTACATCTATAGCAACTACATTTGCACCAGAACCTATCAGATTTTTTATTGGCTCGTAACCGCCATTAACAAGAGCAACACGGGTATCTCCAGTCAAACATTCCCTCAAATCGGAAAGTTGTGGCCTTTTGCTTCCTCCTCGCACCTCCACCGCACGGCTAAGCTGCGACAAAGCAATTACCGGAACATTCAATTCCTTCGCAAGTCCTTTCAATGCACGGGAGATTTGACTGATTTCTTGTTCCCTGTTTGTATTTTTATTGTTGCCGCCACCACTCATCAATTGCAAATAATCAATAATAACCATTTGAATATCATGCTGCATTTTTAGGCGCCGGCATTTTGCCCGCAATTCAAAAATATTGATGCCCGGTGTATCATCAATATAAATGGGTATCTCACTCATTTTCTCAATGGTAGTGTGCAATTGCTGCCACTCATATTCCTCTAATTTTCCAGATCGAAGTTTAGAACCAGAAATTTCAGCTTCCAGCGAAATGAGACGCTGCACCAACTGGGTGCTTGCCATCTCCAAAGAAAAAACAGCAACTCCTTTATTGAATTCGAGCGCAGCATTACGAGCAAGCGCCAGCACAAAACTCGTTTTCCCCATACCCGGCCGTGCGGCCAAAATGATAAGATCGGACGGCTGCCAACCTGAAGTTAATCTATCCAAATCGGTAAACCCAGTAGGTACTCCTGTCAGCCCATCTTCTTTGTCTTTTAGTTCTTCTAAAATCTTCAAGGTCTTGCTCGCCAATTCACCCATGCTCTCATATTGTCGGCTCAAATTGTTTTGAGTAACGGCAAATAGTCCCTGTTCCGCATCGTCGAGTAAGGTGAAAACATCAGTTGTATCTTCGTAAGCATCCCTGATTATTTGAGTAGAAACTTTTATCAGTTCACGCTGAATTTGCTTTTGAGCCACAATTCTTGCGTGGTATTCGATATTCGCACTTGATCCAACACGCCCTGTCAATTCCACCAAATAATATGCCCCTCCAACAGTCTCAATATCTCCTGCCTTCTTTAACTCTTCAGTTACCGTCAAAAGATCAACTGGGTGGGATTTTTCAAATAATTTCAGGATGGCACGATAAATAAGCTGGTGGGCATCGACATAAAAACTTTCTGGGCGGAGAATATCAAGGACAATCGGCAGCGCATCTTTATCCAACATCAGTGCTCCCAGCACTGCGGCCTCCAAATCGGTAGCTTGAGGTTGTACTTTCCCAAAAACATAATCGGAAAGTTCGCCATCTCTTTTGCGGAGATTAGATTTTATGTCTTTGACCTTCTTTGCGCCGTCCTGTTCTGCCATATTGTTGTAAATTGTATTTTACCGATGACATTGTTTTTTTTCAATGTGTTACAAAACTACGTGAAATATCTTGCAAATGTGGAGCTGGTAAAAGGCTACAAATGTGGATAAGTCTTTTATGACTGTGGAGATTAAATAAGTAAAAATCTAATCTTACCCTAAATGCGATTGAGCCAAACAAATTAACATTTTTAAGGAAATGAATATGAGACAGTTACGATAAATATTGTTCAAAAAAAAGATAAAACAATTTGGCTCGAAAGCACGATTCATTGTTGAAAAATAGATGGCAGATGCAGATTAGGCTGGTAGAATATTTTTTTTTTGGTGTAAATTGCCGCCGCATTGGCATCTTGGACAACTATCGTGTTGGATGAACTGCCATTTAAACACCTGTTCGTTAATATTAATCATGGATTTAGCCCACTTAATTGACCATACTCTGTTAAGCCCTATTTGCACTCTGACAGATGTGGAGAGAATTTGTAACGAAGCTATTGAATATGGATTTGCCGCAGTGTGCATTCCACCTTTTTATGTTAAAGACGCTCGAGGATTTTTGAAAAACAGTAAAGTAAAAGTTGCCACTGTGATCGGGTTTCCAACAGGCTATTCTTCTACCGCCGCAAAAGTGGAAGAAATCAAACGTGCCATCGATGAGGAAATTGATGAACTTGATGCAGTCATTAACCTTTGTGCAGTTAAAAATGGCAATTGGAATTTTGTGAGAAATGAACTGGAGTCTTTGACGACTGCCTGCCATATGAGAGGTAAAAAAATCAAAATCATTATCGAAACAGGAGTGCTCTCTCAAGCTGAAATCCTTAAAATAGCTGAAATTTGTGTGCCAGTTGGTGTTGATTTTGTTAAGTCTTCAACTGGATTCAATGGACCGGGTGTTTCTGCGGAAGTTATTTCCTTGCTCAGAAATTCCTTACCAGCTTCCATCAAAATAAAAGCATCTGGAGGTATCCGTGACCGACAATTTGCAGAAATATTGGTACAAGCCGGTGCAGACAGATTGGGATGTTCTGCGAGTATTCAAATAGTAAACGGATAATACCAGTTGCTCAATTGTTCAATTTTTTACCATGAAAAAGTTCTTTCTTTCCTTATCCATCCTTGGATCATTTGCCTTTTTATCCACATTAAATGCTCAAGGCATTACTGAGACAGTTGAACCTAAGGTGTCGCAGCTCATGGACAAGTTTGTTGAACAAAACAAATCGCAGACATCCGTCAAAGGTTGGCGGATTCAAATCCTTGCAACCAATGATAGGCAAAGAATGGAAACAGCACTTCGTCAATTTGGAAACCTCTACCCCAGCATTCCTGTAGATTGGTTGCATGCCAAGCCATATTATAAAGTCAGAGCTGGCGCCTTCGCAACAAAAAGAGATGCTCTCCGCACTTTGTATATCCTGAAACAAGACTACCCTGGCGCCTACCCCGTCCAAGACAATGAGATAAAACCAGAAGAATTACTTAGGTAAGGAATATAGGTAGGAAGGATAAAACAGTATAAATCCTTCAAGTCATCTATCCTTCAATCCATCTATCTTATATTAATGCAAGCACTCGAACAAATAATCAACCAAGCGTGGGAAAATCGCTCCATGCTGAAAGAAAAACAAACACAAGAAGCCATCAATCGCGTAGTTGCCATGCTGGATGTTGGTGAACTGCGTGTGGCTGAACCTACTGTTTCTGGAAAATGGAAAGTCAACGATTGGGTCAAAAAAGCAGTGATCCTTTATTTCCCTATCCAAAAAATGGTAACTATTGAAGTTCCTCCATTTGAATTTCATGATAAAATCCCTTTAAAGAAAAATTTCGCAGCTCGTGGTGTAAGGGTCGTTCCTCATGCTATAGCAAGATATGGTTCCTACCTCGAAAGCGGGGTCATTATGATGCCCAGTTATGTCAATATAGGAGCATGGGTAGGCAGCGGCACCATGGTCGACACTTGGGCAACAGTGGGTTCTTGCGCACAGATTGGCAGGAATGTGCATTTGAGCGGTGGGGTCGGAATTGGAGGAGTACTTGAACCGCCGCAAGCAGCACCAACCATCATCGAAGATGAGTGTTTTATTGGTTCAAGGAGCATTGTGGTAGAAGGTGTTCATATTGAAAAAGAAGCAGTGCTTGGCGCAAATGTAGTACTCACAAAATCTACCCATATCATAGATGTTACTGGTAATGAACCACTTGTTCACAAAGGCCATGTCCCTGCTCGGTCGGTGGTTATTCCCGGCACATATGCTAAAAAATTTCCCGCAGGAGAATATCAAGTAGCCTGTGCTTTGATCATTGGAAAGCGAAGTGAGCAGACCGATAAAAAGGTATCGTTGAATGAGGCTTTGCGGGAGTATAGTGTGGCAGTATAAAAAAGTTCGACACTTCTTATTTTCATGAAAAAACATTCACCAAAATCTACAAGATCGCCATTTGGCAACCGCCCCGAAAAGGTGAAGAAAAACGCTGCAAATAGAGAAGCCCCTGTGGAAAAGCCAACTGCTGATGGTCCGATGCGCCTTAATAAGTATGTGGCGCATTGTGGGATATGCGCAAGAAGGCAGGCCGCCGAACATGTGAAAAATGGAGATGTAACGGTAAATGGGGAAATAGAGAAAAATCCGGGCTATCTCGTTTTGCCAGAAGACAAAGTAGCTTTCAAAGGAAAGCCTATAAAATTGGAACAGAAGAAGGTGTACCTTCTTCTCAACAAGCCAAAAAACTTCATCACCACCTCCAGTGATGAAAAGGGACGCAAAACGGTACTGGATATTGTCGGTGATGCAGTAAAAGAAAGAATTTTTCCAGTGGGTCGCCTCGACCGTTTAACGACCGGACTCCTGCTCATCACCAATGATGGCGACCTTGCTAAAAAGCTATCCCACCCAAGTCATCGGGTCACAAAAGTTTACCATGTAAAACTGGACAAAAATGTCTCTCAAAAACATCTGGATGAAATCCGTGATGGCTTAAACCTTGAAGATGGAATTGCCGAAGTGGATGGGGCTGAATATGTGGATGGGAAAAGAAGCGAAATTGGAATCGAGATACATATAGGGCGCAATAGGATTGTCCGGCGCATTTTTGAACATCTCGGCTATGAGGTTGTCCATCTCGATCGCACTTATTACGCAGGCCTTACCAAAAAAGACATTGGCCGTGGCCGCTTCCGGCACCTTACCCAGCGTGAAGTCATTATGCTGAAACATTTTAAGTAGACACAACTTCAATCCTTCAATCCTTCAATCCTTCAAAATATTACATCTCGTGCCTCTCCCAATAATTCTGGTCTTCTATTTCATCTAAAATGGTCAAGTAATTCTGATATCGCAGTTCACTAATTTTACCATTTTCAATGGCTTCCCTTACCGCACATTTGGGTTCAGATCGGTGCAAGCATTGGCCTCCAAATTTACAATCTGGAGAAGTTGCAAAAAACTCACGGAAATTGTGGGCAACATCCGCCGGTTCAAGATTGCTGAATGAAAGGGTCTTAATCCCCGGTGTATCAATGATATTTCCACCAAAAGTAAGAGGAAACATTTCGGCAAAAGTTGTGGTATGTTGTCCTTTTCCTGAATAATCGGAAATCTCAGTTGTGCGGAGATCAAGAGCTGGTTCTACGGCATTGATAAGCGTAGACTTGCCTACCCCAGACTGCCCAGCTATCAAGCTTATCTTGTTTTTCAGCTTTTCCCTAAATACTTCTATTCCATTGCCATCAAGCGCAGAAACGAGCAACACATCGTAGCCGATTTCTTCATAAATATATTTCAAAGCCCCAAATATTTCGAGGTCTTCTTCATCATAAACATCAGCCTTATTGAAAACGATGGTGGTTGGAATATTATAAGGCTCTGTCATCAAAAGAAAACGATCAATAAAACCTTGCTTTAGGTTGGGAGAAACTATGGTGACAATGACGACCGCTTCATCAATATTACTGGCAAGCAGATGGAGGTTCTGTTTTCTTCGGGGAGATTGCCTAACGACATAATTTCTTCGAGGCAAAATTTCTTTTATGGAGCCACGACCTTCATCTTCAGCAATCACCCTGACTTCATCGCCAACAGCAATCGGATTAGTGAGTTTCATTTTGCCGAGACGGAACTTACCTACTATTCGGCATTCCCATAACTCACCGCTCTCAAGTCGAACGCTGTACCAACTGCCAGTGGACTTTGTAACTATACCTTTTTCCAAATTGAAAAATTGAAATTTTGATGCTGCCCATCCAATGGAAAACACCCATTGGAGATACAGCGGCAATTTTAGGATGGCAAATTTAACCTAAAGGGTAAGAAAAGGGTTCACCTCGTATGTTTTAAATTCATGTGCTTCAAAGTGTAAAAGAATATTATTCCGTATCCAATCGCCAGAAGCATATGCATAATATGAAATGCGGGGTTCTGTTCCTCGTACCCAAAAACGACCGCTAAAAGGAAATATACACAGAACCCTCCTTCCAAAATGGTCGTCCATGATAGGTTAGTAGAAATATAATTACTCTGACGGAAGCTGTCTTTAATATCCTTTATGTTGAATTTTGGTGTCCTGATAAAAGCTGTCTTTTTTCCTATCCAGCCTTGTAAAACAGCGACTGTATTATGCAATGAAAGCCCCATACTCAGTGCAAGAAACAAAGGAAACAAAACGATGAACTTGAGCAATTTTTTCCAGTATCCCCCCTTTTTTGCTGGCATTTGCACATTTGCTACATATTGGACAGCTATAAACGCAACCATCCCCAATAGTCCCCAGGACAAGGCATCTGCTCCAAATTTCAACTGGCTAAATAGGAATAGCGCTGGTACGCTCAACACCCCCATAACAAACACACACACAAAAATGGTACTGGCCAACAATTGCATAGAAGCTTGGAATTTCTGGGCGAATGAAAGTTGCGATCTCCAAATAGTTGGCAACATCTTTCGAGCAGTCTCTGCTCCACCTTTCATCCAACGGAATTGTTGCGATTTGAGCCCATTCATCTCCGCTGGCAACTCCGCAGGTGAACCAACTTCCTCCAGGTACATAATTTCCCAGCCTTTTAGTTGGGCACGAATACTCAGGTCCAGGTCTTCGGTAAGCGTATCGGCTTCCCAGCCGCCTGCATCCTCGATTGTCGCTCTTCGCCAAACACCTGCAGTCCCATTAAATTGTAATAGGTAATTGCCACTCTTACGGCCTTGTTGCTCTATGCTGAAATGTACATTTAACTGTAATGCCTGTAACCTTGTGATGAGGGAAAAATTTTCATTCAAATGCTCCCATTTAGTTTGTACGACTCCTATTTTTTCATTTTCAAAATGGTGGAGCGTCTTTCTAAGAAAATCTTTTCTTGGCAAAAAGTCTGCATCAAAAATGGCAATAAATTCCCCTTTAGCCAGTGGCATTCCATCTTTTAAAGCCCCAGCTTTAAATCCTTTTCTATTACTTCTGATTACTTGCTCTATTTGGAATCCTTGCGCTTTGTACTCTTCTACTTTCTTTTTGGTCAGGTTAATTGTTTCGTCATTGCTGTCGTCCAAAACGTGTACTTCAAATCTATCTTTTGGATAATCCAGTTGCATGATATTATCAATCAGCCGATCCACCACATACATTTCATTGAATATCGGTAATTGAATAGTTACAAATGGGAGGGGATGGTCAGAAATCCTCGCTGAATCATCAGGCTGAACAGCTTTGTTTTTTTTCCAATGAAACTGCTTATAGTGGTATAGCAGGTTCAATTGCATGAGGCAGTAAAACGTGATTAGGAGAAGCGACAGGGCGTATATTGCAAAAACAGTATTTACCAATATGGTCATGAAGAATGGGAATTTAAAAGCAAATGTAATTGGCTTTCCAGTATTACAATGGTGGCGTGTGGACTAAAATTGAATCTATGCTCAAAACTAAGTGGTTAGGGAATTTTATTTTTCGAAACTCTCTCGTTTTGAGGATATACCGATGACGAAATGGCTTATTTTTTCTTAAACCAATTCGGAATCGGTATATTAGGATTCGTCATCTAAAAATAATCTTGTTTTTGGGTAAAAAAAATGCCAGGCACATTGCCCGGCATCTTCAGCTTTATACTTCGAATCTATTTTAGACAAGTTCTGCATCACGCACTTCAACTGGCACTACCCAACCTCTTGTATCTTTAATTTTACCAGAACGAAGGCCATTAATACTTGATTTGACAAATTCTCCAACTTTGCGTTCACTCAAAGGCGGAAGCTCCATCACCATGTCTTTGTAGCCAATTTTTGAAACATGCGACGCAACAGCTGCAGTCCCTATTCCAAAAGCTTCTTGTAAAGTACCGTTATTGTACGCCTCTATAATCTCATCTATCGTAATCCGCTTTTCTTCTACCTCATATCCCGCATCTCTCAATAAATGTATTGCACTGTCTCTGGTAATTCCTTTTAGAATTGTTCCGTAAAGTTCTGGCGTGTAAACTTTCCCATCAATCACAAACATGATGTTCATTGTGCCACATTCCTGAATGTATCTGAATTCTTTCGCATCCAGCCAAAGAACTTGGTCATATCCTTTTTGTTGTGCAAGCTGTGCCGGAAGCAATGCCGCTCCGTAATTGCCAGCGAATTTAGCTTCTCCTGTCCCACCTATTGCAGCACGGATATATTCTGTGTCTGCCCATAATTTTACAGGTGCAGCATAATATGGTCCAACAGGACAAGTGAAAATGAAAAAACGGTAGGTACTGGAAGGTTTTACACCAATAAATTTATCGGTTGCAATCATGGTAGGGCGGATATAAAGCGCACTGCCTTCTTGCTGTGGAATCCAATCTTGATCCAATTTTACTAAATTATGGATTGCATCCAGAAAAAGATCTTCTGGAAAATCGGGCATACAAATTCTTTGGGCTGAGGCATTGATTCGGGCAGCATGTAGTTCAGGCCGAAAAAACATAGGTTGCCCATCCAGATTTTTGGATGCTTTCATGCCTTCAAAAATGGCCTGCCCATAATGAAGCACCATAGAAGCTGGGTGCATGGAAAAATCTTGAAATGGTATAATTTGAGGGTCTTGCCAAGCGCCATTTTCATAATCACAAACGAACATGTGATCGGAAAAAATACGGCCAAAGGGAAGGTTGTTAAAATCTACTTCTGAAAGGCGGGAAGTCGTAGATTTGGTGATTGTTATATTCATTTGCGTCGAAATTTGAAATGTTTACAAAAAAAACTCAAAAGAAAGGTTTGAGCAGGGCCTGTTATCACTTTTGAATCAGGGGTATTTCTACTATTGCAGTGTTTTTTGTATCAACTGCATATATCTTAACTTTGCACAAAGTTACTGTAATTCCATTAAAATTGTGATAAAAATTTTATTTGGGCATCAATTCAAACATCAATTCAAAATTTTATTCGTTTTATGATTTCAGGAAACGACATTTCGAAAAGCGGAATTTTTGATTTCCAGGTTTTCCCCCTCCAAGAAAACGTTCAATCGTTAGGCAAGGGTAACAACCAAAAAAACATCTTGGTTGGCCTTGCTGAAGAAATCACACCAGAATTATCTCAGTTTTTGGAAAAAATCCTCGCCTCAGTCGGCATATCTGCTGCGGATGATGTATTTATTATTTACTTAACTAAAGATCAAAAATTTTCATTTTCTCAATTAAATCAAGACAAGAATTTTCAAAAAGTAATTCTATTTGGCATAAAACCAAGCACCGCAGGATTGAACTTTGATGCAAAACCATATCAGCCTTTTATTTTCAATGAAAAAGCATTTTTATTCGCCCACCCGCTTTCCAAAATCCAGACTAAAGCTGAACTGAAAAGGCCACTATGGGAAGGTTTGAAAATGGTGGTTGGGGAGTAGGTATTGAGGGTTTTATTTACTAATCACAATTTACTAATACAATGATAGTTTTCGCAACAGGCAATGCACATAAAGTCGCCGAAGTAAACCAACTCTTGAACGGCCAGTTTGAAGTAGTCAGCTTGAAAGATATTGGCTGTACGGAAGATGTTCCTGAAACGAGCCCTACCATTGAAGGCAATGCCTTACAAAAAGCAAGATATGTCTTTGAAAAATATGGCAATGATTGCTTTTCGGAAGATACCGGCCTTGAGATAGAAGCGCTGAATGGCGAACCTGGAGTACTTTCTGCTCGATATGCCGGAGAAAATAAAAATGCAGATGCCAACATGAATTTGGTTTTGAAAAAATTGGAAAGAAAAACAAATCGTAGAGCACGATTCAAAACTGTCATTGCTCTTATTTTGGGAGGCAAAGAATATACATTTGAAGGCATTGCACCAGGTTCTATCAGGCAAGAACGATCTGGGGAAGGCGGTTTTGGATACGATCCAATTTTTGAACCTGAAGGTTATTCAATCACTTTTGCCGAAATGAATGCACAAGAAAAAAATGCTATAAGCCATAGAGGAAAAGCTGTCAGGCAGCTCATTTCTTTTCTAAATCAACCCCAAAATTGAATTTCACTTTAAAAGAAACTAAATTTGCAACCCATTGAAAAGCAGAAGTTGGGATAAACACTTTTTACTTTTGCCTTTTTACTTGTTACTTGTTTTCCACCCCAGTACCCAGAGCAACATGAATGCAGCAAATTTTCATGAATTCATAAAAAACCCTTCGATGCTCCATCAGGTTAGCTATCACGAACTGAAGAGTTTGATGTTGCAGTATCCCTATGCTGCCAACCTGCGGTATTTGATGTTGGTAAAAAGTCTTTTTGACAATAAAAAAGAATACGACCGCAACCTCGCCCTCGCCTCTCTCAGTAGCCTCGATCGAAAAAAATTGCATGAACTGGTTTTGAAGTATAATCAAACCCAGGTGATGGAAGAGAGCTTTGAAATTGCTGAAGAATTTTTAGAGCTGAAAGATTTATCGACACTCCAAGAAACAGAAGACATAGCCCCTCCTGAATCGGAGCAAGCGAAGGCACAAGCTGCACCTTTAAATTTTGTCGACTCCGATGACCCAGTAGATTTGCTGGACGATGCATTAAATGCAGCAATAGAAACAGCTGAAATTTCAAATGCTGAAAAAGAAGATAAAGATTTACCTGTCCTCGAAGACTTATTGGATCAGGAGATTGAGCCGGGTGAGCAAGTTGAAGATAACGCTACCGAACCTCGGGGTGATATGGTTCTGGATGAGATGGATGTACCTGCGAGCGATCAACTCAATGAGCCTTCGGAAAGAGCAAATGGGTTTATAGAAGAAAACATCGCAGAAGAAAATGACGAAGCTACGCCTAACCAATCGACAAGGCCTGACACTCCAAATGCTGCACCTAAAGATATTGAATTAGAGCTCACAAATGGGGAAAGTGAAGAGGATGAAATTGATAAACCTTCCACGCCTACCCCTTCGCCCAAAGAAGTTTTTGAAAGTTGGAAAAACCAATCTCAAGAACCTAAATCTGGAATCCTCGACCAAGAAATTGATCAGATAGAAAACAAAACCAAAAAGAGCAAACTGAACATTGAGGAGTATGAGGAACCTGCCGATGTAGCGAATGATGTGGCCTCTAATAGCCTTTTAGAAGATAATTCAATTGTAACAGAGACTTTAGCCGGAATCCTTGCAAGGCAAGGACACAATGAAAAAGCAATTGAAATGTACAAGAAACTGAGTTTGCAATATCCCGAAAAAAGCAGTTTCTTTGCGGGCAAAATCGAAAAACTCAAAAAGAAATAAATCAATTCAAGAATTAAGAACGGTAGGGTATGCATCTTTTTAATGGATAAGACGTTTGAATATCGTTCCTAATTTTTCATTCATCACAATAATATTATGGTCGCAATAACTATTCTCATCGCAATTATAGCATTCCTGTTGATCGCAGCTGTTTTGATCCAAAACCCAAAAGGTGGTGGCGTTGACTCAACATTCGGTGGTTCACAAGCCAATCAAATGTTTGGTGCAGCTCGCTCTGCCGACTTGATCGAAAAAATGACCTGGGGATTGGCAATCGCTTTGTTCGTACTTTGTGTCGCAGCTACTTTTGTAGTTGGTGGCGGCGAAACCGGACCTAATCTTTTGTCAAATTAATTGGCAGTCGCAACAACCAAAAAAGCCCCGATGCAATATTGCATCGGGGCTTTTTTATATCCAGTAGTGTGGCTAAAAATGATCAACAGCACCTAAACCATTCCTTTCATCAGATCCCACACCCATGCTGCAAGTGCCTGATCCTCAAAAATGGCAGGCGCAATACAGCGCGCACATTCAACTGCTTCCCTGCGGCCTCCTTCTTTAAAAGGAACTTCATTTTTAGTGTCAGTATTCGAACCAATTTTGCCACCGGGAAAACTTGAAGCATTGATGGATGAATTTGGCATCTCCTTCAACCCGAGCATATATACTGCGGCCCAAAGATTTCTTTTGAACGCACGCATAAGTAATCTGTTAGATCGACGAGTACTTCCCTCCTTTTTGAATTGTAAAAATGCACGGTGATAATACCATTGTGCGGAAAGGTCATTCCTGAACTTCATCCTCAGTTCCATTGCTTCTTCCAATTTATCTTGACATAAGTAAGCAGTCATTAAATAATGTCTTAAGCTAATGTCATCGCTTGGATTCCATTGGAGCATTTCTTCAAAATGCAGTGCGGCAACATCATAATATCCCTGCCTAAAAAGTTTTTCCGCCAAACTTGCTTTTGCTTTCAGGTATGTATGGAGTTCCATTTGCTGCCAAGGATTGTCCTTGAAAGTGGTAATCAACTGCGTAAATCGTTCCTCTCCCAACTGGCTGACAGATTGTTCCATGCATTTGTGATACCATTTCATCGCTGTTTCAGGTGTATCACTGATCACTGCCAGTTCGAGCAAAGCCTCAGGGCAAGTTGGATCGAGCTGTAAGGCTGTTTCCAAGTGCGTGCGGGCATTGTCAGGATTTGGGCTATTGCGAGCTTCCAATACATATTCTCTAGCCAACAATTGTGACATCAGATTGGGGTCGATGGCTTTCAAAGCCTCGAAATGTTCCATGCTTTCTTCCTCTTTAAAATATTGGAAAAGATCGTGGACAGATCCAACTTGCATTTGCAAGTGAAAAAGTAATTGGCGGAATTCTTCAAGACTCTGCTGGTACTCTGCCGAGGGGGATACGTTCATGAAGGGATTTTTTTCTCAGTGTATGAAATTCAATGGGTAAAGGCGTATATGTTCAGCGTCCTTGTTTGGTTTTTAGCTTCGCAAAATTGAAGCCAAACATTAATAAAATTTTAATATATTAATGTTGAAAAATTGAAACCTCCTGCAAATATTGGTGAAGATGAGACATTGGCTTCGAACGAAAACTTTGACATTCTCGTTTATTTTAAAAAAAATTGTCCCATATTGGGAAAATTTAAAAAAGCATCTAAATTTGCGACCGCTTTTGAAGAAAGGCAGTTTCAAGTACATTTTTTACTTTCAACTTTTTGCTTTTTACTTCAAGAGAAGGTGAGGTAGCTCAGTCGGTAGAGCAATGGACTGAAAATCCATGTGTCGGGGGTTCGATTCCCTCTCTCACCACATACTAAAGCCGCTGTTTTTACAGTGGCTTTTTATTTTTTGGCTCTTTCCAAAAATTCCATTCCCAAGTAATTCCCTATATTAGCCTTTCCAAATCCCTTTTGACTATCCTACTATTCAGTTTCCTTATCGATTTACGATAGCTGTACTCAATCTTTATTTGGACAAATAACACTATTCAAAAACTACAGTTGTTGTCCTTTTAAGTCCAAGCTTGTCCTTTCATTGACAAAAGATTGTTAGTCTTGATGACTACTGCAACTCGTTCCTTTTTGAACCTGTCTAATTGATCTAAAGAACTAAACACATATTTTTTCTCACTAATATCTTATTATATGAAACAATTACTCTTACTTTTTGCAGGACTCCTATTGAGTTTCGCCGTACATGCACAACGCACCGTTTCAGGTGTGATATCGGATGATGTTGGGCCGCTCATTGGTGCTACTGTCCAAGTTAAAGGCACCTCCATTGGAACCATTACCGACCTTGATGGAAATTATTCTATCAAAGTACCCGAGAACACACAAACACTTGTGGTGACTTATGTTGGCTACGCCACTCAGGAGGTTTCGCTCGGTGCCACAGACATAGTAAACGTTACACTTACAGATGGTGAACTTTCACTCAGTGAAGTGATCATTGTAGGATCAAGAAGTGCTGGCCGGACAAAACTGGAAAGTGCTGTACCTGTCGATGTGCTTGACATAAGTAAACTTTCAACTACAGCTCCTCAAACCAACATAAACCAGATGCTGAATTATGTTGCACCTTCTTTTACATCTAATACACAAACCATTTCTGATGGAACGGATCACATAGATCCAGCATCGTTGAGAGGGCTCGGACCAGATCAGGTTTTAGTACTTGTAAATGGCAAGCGTCGCCATACTTCCGCTTTGGTAAATGTAAACGGAACATTTGGTCGTGGAAATGTAGGTACCGATTTAAATGCACTTCCAGCAGGTGCCATCGAAAGAATAGAAGTATTGCGTGACGGTGCTGCTGCACAATATGGTTCTGATGCCATTGCAGGTGTCATCAACCTTGTTATGAAGGATGATGTGAACCAATTGTCTGCCCAGTTTACCACTGGAGCTTATTTCTCTGACGGCTCCAACTTCTTCACAGGTGGTCAAGATGGAGAAGCATATGACCTTAATCTTAATTATGGCCTACCGCTTGGAAATAAAGGAGGCTTCATCAATTTCACTGGAAACTTTGAAGACCGTGGATGGACGAGCAGAATGAAAGAATGGAGGGGATCTGTGTTTAATAATTTCAATGGTATTGAACGCTTAGCTGTCGCACAAGGAATGGATGTATCCAATCTCACTGATGATGAGGTTAAAAACTTGGCTGCTGGGCTTAGTTATTTGTCAGCAAGCGATTTAGCAACCATCCAAAACGCAGATGCTGCAACGCTGCATGCTGCTGATGCGGACATTAATCCACTCTTTGCAGATGCAACAGATGCAGAACTTGCAGCTCGTGGCCTCGAACGTGCCGATTTCAATATGCGAGTCGGACAATCAGCTATTCGTGGTGGCCGCTTTTTCATGAATATGGAATTGCCGCTTAACGAAACTGCTACCATTTATTCTTTCGGTGGGCTCAGCAATAGAGACGGACTTGCCACCGGGTTTTATCGCCTACCAAACCAAGAACGTACATTTACACAAGCTTATCCAAATGGATTTTTACCAGAAATTCATACCGATATCAATGACAAATCAATGGCTGTTGGAATCAGAGGTATGGTAAAAGGCTGGGAAGCTGATTTTAGTAATACCTATGGACAGAACTCTTTCCGTTACAATGTCCAGAATTCAAACAATGCTACTTTGCAGAAATCCACTCCTTTCGAGTTTGACTCTGGAGGGTTCTCTTTCTGGCAAAATACAACCAACTTCGATCTCCGCCGCTACCGGGAGGACATTCTTTCTGGCCTCAACTTAGCTTTTGGTGCTGAATTCCGTGTTGAGAACTATGAGATCAGTGCAGGTGGATTGAATTCTTATGCCAGCTACGATCAATCAGGTGAAGTAGTAACACCAACTACGCCTGACGACGCTTTGGTAAGAGACTGGTTTGGCCGTTCACGTCCAGGTGGTGCTCAGGTATTCCCTGGCTTCCAATTGGCCAATGAACTGGATGAATTCAGAAATAGCATGGCTGCTTATTTTGATGTAGAAGCAGATTTGACCGAAGAATTCCTTTTGACATTTGCTACGCGTTTTGAAAATTACAGCGACTTTGGTTCGACGCTAAATTTCAAAACTTCTGCACGTTATAAATTGACACCGAATTGGTCTGTGAGAGGAGCTTTCAGCACCGGTTTCCGTGCTCCGTCTCTGCACCAGATTTACTTTAACTCAACCTCTACCCTATTCGTTGATGGCATTCCTAATGAAGTAGGTACTTTCAGTAACAATTCTAGGATTGCCCGTATCCTCGGTATCCCTCAACTGAAAGAAGAAACTTCTAATAGTTTCTCTGCTGGTATCACAGGCCGTATTCCAGATGCCAATCTTTCACTTACGATTGATGCATTCCAAGTAGAAATTGACGACCGGGTAGTATTGACTGGTACATTTGATCCAGGAGATGGACAAACGCCACAACAGCAAGATGAATTGGCCGCATTATTTGCGCAAGCAAATGCTACAAGTGCCAATTTCTTCGCCAACTCAATTGATACTCGTACGCGTGGAATCGATGTAGTTGTAAATCACAATCTTCGTTTTTCTGGAGGCTCGTTGAATACAAGTTTGGCAGGTACATTTGCAAAAACGGAGCAGACAGGTGAGGTTCAGACTTCTGAAGAATTGAAAGGGTTGGAGTCGGTTTATTTTGATGAAACAAGCCGTATCTTCCTCGAATCTGCAGTGCCAAGAAACAAGGTCAACCTGACTTTCAACCTTGATGTGGGCAAATTCAACGCATTCTTGAGAGCTGTCTATTTTGGAGAAGTGACAGAGGCTACTAATAGTGTAGATAATCAGCAGATTTATGGTGGAAAAACAATTACAGACCTTTCTGTTGGATATAAGCTATTGGACAATCTTCGAATTTCCGTTGGTGCCAATAATTTATTAGATGTCTATCCGGATGAAAATGATCCAGGTAACCAAAGCAGTGGCCGCTTCTTGTACTCTCGCCGCTCACAACAGTTTGGATTCCAAGGCAGGTACTTGTTTGCAAGAGTAGCTTTCAATCTATAATTTTTAAAAGCTGGTTCTAACAATACTTGAAATGTTGTTAGAACTTATTTAGAAAAAAACCGTCAGCCTTTTTGTGCTGGCGGTTTTTTTTTGAAAAGAACTAAATCATCTTTCCTGCATCACAAACCATGCGATCAATCCCCAAACTGGCGACCAATACAACACAAACATAAAGTTCAACAGCAGCCAAGCCAATGGCAATACCGGTACTGTCAAAAACCATTCTGACTTGCCCGAACCACTTTGAAAAGGACTGTGAAACATTTTGAAAAAGCCATGCATTTGCTGTTCTAAATGCTCTGCAAAAGGAATATAAACCACCCATATCGGCAGCACATACCCAGGCGTGCTCTTACTCACAATCTTTCGGCGGGATCTAACATTTCTGGAAATGCCAATCTTGCATTTCCAGAAGAACGGGATGTTGATGAAGAGGTAAATAAATTTCATGTAAAATATATTGTTGCAAATATAACACATATAGTTTTATTTGAAAAATGCATTTCAATTATTCAACTCTGTGTGATTCCTCTTTGTCAACTCATTAAATTCCTGAACAACTTATTACATTCGTGCCTCCACTAAATTTGCTTCCAATGAATAAAGAATTGCTGACGATCATTTTCACGTGTTTCATACTAAAAGGGCTTGTCGCGCAAATCACCGATCCAAAGTTGACCGAAGTCTGGAACCCCGTTCCGAGAGTCGTCACCCCTGGTGACCATACTGCTCCTCCCTCTGACGCAACCGTTCTTTTCGACGGCTCCAACCTGAGTGAATGGATGCATCAAGATAGTTCACCAGTAAAATGGGAGTTGTCGGGCGAGGCTATGACTGTCAAAAAAGGGACAGGCGGAATTTTCACCAAAAAAACTTTTGGTGACTGCCAACTCCATATTGAATGGCGGACTCCCGCTGACGATAAAGATGAAGGCCAGGACCGTGGGAACAGTGGTATTTTTTTACAAAATAGATATGAGGTTCAAGTGCTTGATAGTCACGGCGGCACCACCTATGCCAATGGCCAAGCCGGGTCGATGTACAAACAATCCATACCTCTTGTAAATGCCTGTCGACCCGCTGGCGAGTGGCAGACTTACGATATTATTTTCAAAGCACCTGTCTTCAATAGGGACGGCATAAAGGTGTCTTCTGGATATATTACTGTGCTCCACAATGGCGTGCTTATCCAAAACCATTTTGAGTTACAGGGCACTACTGTTTATACTGGTCTTCCGCAAAACGAAGCTCATGGAAAAGCGCCTATCCAATTGCAAGATCATGGTGAAAAAGTAAGCTATCGGAATATCTGGATAAGGGAGTTGTGAGGGGTCAGGGGTCAGGGGTCAGGGGTCAGGTTTTGAGTTTTGAGTTTTAAGGGGACAAGGGGACTACAAAGTCGCCCGTTTTCAAAACTGGGTGAGTTCCCAATAAACGGCATTGTGGAAGCAACCACCAATGTATTCATTTACTACTTGGACAACCAGTTCCAATTCATCATTTTTTAGCCGTATGCCGCCCAAATAGGGATACTCTCCAGCAGTGTAAATACTGCCACATATCTCTATAGGAATAGTTTGCTGTGTTGAATTTGGCAAGGAAGATTCAAATGAAATAGAGGTTCCCTCATAATTGAACCGAACATCGAAATTACCTGCTGATCCGTATAAACCATTGTTGTAGTCGAAACTACAGGCATTCATTGCCCCTGTTATATGGGATATTGGTGTGGGCAAATTATCTGGCAATAAACTCGCCGAAGAACAATTGGCAATGAGTGAATCCACATTTAAATGATAAGGTGGTGTTTCACATTGAATAAATAAATAACCGTGGAAATGTTCCTCTAAAACAGTATTATCCGGAACAGTCGAATCGATTGCTTTTTTATTGCAGGACAGCAGCAGCCCTATTGCCGAGAGTAGTAAAATTGATCTTGTAATCATGCCGGGTAATTTCTTTATGAACATAAAGATGTAACAAATACAAACCCGTTCGTGATGTAATTTGGGACTTTGTCGTTTTGGCGAGCGTATTAATACCCATTGTAGCCAGCCTCCTCTTTCACCTGCTGGCTTACATCCTCTCGATTATCAAAAAGTGTAAAAACAAAAGTAGTTCCGTGGCCTCTTTTTGACTGAAAAGAAATATCGCCTCCATGCATTTTTACGATTTTTTTGCAAATCGCCAGCCCGATGCCTGTCCCTGGTTTTTCCATATCATTCAGGCGCTGGAAAGGGAGAAAGGCTTTATCGCGATAGCTCTCATCCATACCTATTCCGTTGTCAGACAGCTTGAATTCAAATCCTTTTTCGATCTTTTCACAAGATATTTCAATAAACGGCTTGACACCATTACTGAATTTGATAGAGTTACAAATCAGGTTTTGAAACAACTGAAGAACACTGGTTTTATTGACATTTATGGTAGGTAATTGGACTGATTCTATCGTGGCTCTTTTTTCTTCAATTTCTTTTTTCAGATTGAAACGGACAATTTCCAAAATATTATTTAAGTCTGTTTTCCGGAAAGAATTTTCGTTGTTGCCTACTCTGGAATACTCCAATGAATCGCAGATAACTTCGTGCATCTGTTTTGCTCCAGAGACAATGAAATCGACAAATTCTTTGCTTTCAATATCAAGAATATCGTAATTCCTTCTTTTAACCAATTGAGCAAAATTGGAGATAGTGCGGAGCGGGCTTTTTAAATCATGCGAAGCGATATAAGCGAATTGCTCCAGTTCTTTATAAGAGAGTTCTAATTTCTTGAGATTTTCTTCCAACACAAACGATTTTTCCTCAATGATCGCTTTTTGGCGTTTCAATTCTTCGCTTTGCAATAGCAGCTTTTTGTTGATTTCTTCTATCTGTTCTTGTTTTTTTTCAATGTCCTTTTTCAGCTCTAAGTCCTTCATGGTAGTTTGAAGGACTTTCTCTGTAATCTTACGATCCTGAGTCACTCTTGAGAGTTTATAGTCGTTTTTCATCAGCTGCTTTTCCAAAGAGCTGATTTCAGACAAAAGAGCTATTTGATCTTTTGCTAAAAGATAGTCCAAGGATTCCACTATCGAAGTGATCCTGTCCAATGATTTATTCATACTAATACTTTTCTTTCAATAAAACCAGCGAACAAGTTTCATTGTGAAACTCGCAGATACCGTTTTTTGTGTTGCCGAATTCACCATAGCTCAAAAAACCGATCATTGGCTTTTGCCAATAATTGAAAAGGCCTTCTATTTCTTCTTCGAGCACCGGGCCAAAAGCTCCATGTCGCCCTATGCAGGAAAACAATATCAAAGCATCAGCTTCAGGAGACTGGTTTTTAAGATAGTTGAATTCTGATACGGTTTGCTCAATAACCTCAAAGCCTGGAGAATTTGAAAACCTAAACTGGTCTCCTTTCTCTACTCCGGCTGCAAGAATCAGTGAACGGTTTTCTTCATCAATCACGAGAGGTGATCGCAGTACCGAATCAGTATTATTTTTTATTAACTGCAATGGAAAATTGGTCTGGATCCTTAATAATTGATCCTTTTTAGTACTTGCCTCACCTTCAAACCCAAAATGCCTCATAAATACATCCAATGCAGGTTCACCATTGATGCCATAAAGGATATTTCCTTCAGCCTTAGTGACAGTATTCACGCCACCAATAGGTTTCCAACCGCTGGTTGCCAATCCTTGGAGGTCAATATTTTTGGTGTTGATAACCAAGGCCGCTGTCCCTCCATCTGAAATAAAGTTATTTGAAAACGCAAATGTCCGAGACATTTGAAGGTCATCTCCAGCCAGCCCTCCATACATCGGTATTTCCCTGCCAATGCCGTCTTTCATTCCCATCATCAATTGCAAGGCATCGGCCCTGATACCACCAGACATTAATATTACACCTGGATCAGCGTATGTATTGTTGATGGTTCGACCGAGTTCGAAGGACTTAACATATACTTCAGCCAAATCAAATTCAATGGTTTGGATTTTGTAAAAATTCCTATTCATGTCCATCAATAACACAGCTATTGATTCTTCTTTTAACTGCCTATCTACAATTTCGCCAGCAGTGCTACACCCTATCAGGTCAATTTCGTTTTTATCAAATATTGAAACCAATTCTGAAAGGTCAAAAGCAGGTGAACTAAAGACAATGGCAAGAGTAGGATTAAAAGAATTTTCCCTGCACAACCTTATCTCTTCAACAAGTTGACCTATTGTTTCACAATGCAAACTCTTAGTTCTCATTTTACAATGTTTTATGCTAAATACGCGGGAGGAGGTGCAAGAGAAGCGTGTGCGGGAACAATCAATGAGGTAGATGTCCAAGCAGTAATCCAAAAAAAATGCCACACTCTAATTTAAATGACAAGGGAAAACATGCGTTTTTTTATAGAGGTAACTGTTTAGCTTATCATTTCTAGGGGTCAATTCTGTTACCTTTGCCGAATCATTTTTCTTTCTAACCAACTTCAATTTCCATGTCTCAAGTCAAAGACTTCAACGATTACCGCACGAAGATGAACGAGAAAATCTTTGCACAAAACAATAAAGCCCTCAACCGTTTTTTTGCTTTGGACAAAACTACGTATGCGGACGGCGCACTTGATTTAAAAACCAAAGAATTACTCGGCTTAGTAGCCTCAATGGTGTTGCGCTGTGACGATTGCATCCGCTACCATCTCGGCACCTGCCATGAGCTTGGAGTAACCACTGATGAGGTTTTTGAAGTTTTCTCTATTGCGAATTTAGTTGGAGGATCCATTTGCATTCCCCATACTCGCAGAGCTGTGGAGTATTGGGAGGAACTGGGGGTAATGATGAATGATGAATGATGAATTTATAGAACAAACTTGGATTTGATCTGCGAAATTAGCGGGGCACTTCAAGTAACCCGCTAATTTGAACTAAATTACAGGGACACCCAAAGTGACCCTGTAATGTCTCCACGGAATTTGTCTTAGAACCCCATTTTTTTAACAAACGAAAAACCAACGACTAAAAACTAAGAACAACGAAACCATGCTTGATTTAGAAAAGATAGAGATACAAGGAACATATTTACAACAACTAAACACGGTACAACGGCAAGCTGTGACTACTACCGAAGGGCCAGTCCTCGTAGTCGCTGGGCCCGGTTCTGGAAAGACCCGGGTGCTTACTTTCCGCATAGCCCATCTCATTGAAAAAGGGGCAGCTCCCTGGGAAATATTGGCGCTTACCTTTACCAATAAGGCTGCCCGTGAAATGAAAGACCGGATCGAGAAGGTGGTTGGTGGCAGGGCTCAGCGGGTGTGGGCAGGCACGTTTCACAGCATTTTTGCAAAAATACTCCGATACGAAGCCGAGCATATTGGCTACCCTTCCAATTTTACTATCTATGATACGGACGATACCAAAAGCGTCATAAGTTCCATTGTCAAGGAAATGAACCTGAACAAGGAAGCATACAATGTCAACAACATCCGTTCTCGAATTTCTTCCTGCAAAAGCAATCTTATTACTCCTAAATTATATGAGACAAAGGCTGACCTCAGAGAGGAAGATCGAGCAGCCCGCAGACCTTATTTTTATGAGATTTATAAAAAATATACGGCACGCTGCAAGAAGTCAGGAGCAATGGATTTCGACGACTTATTGTTCAGGCTTTACGAGCTTTTCCAAAACCACCCTGAAGTTGCTGATAAATACCGCAAGAAATTCCGCTATGTAATGGTGGATGAGTTTCAGGATACCAATTTCCTGCAATATTCCATTGTCAAAAAATTCATCAACTACGAAGGCAGCCCACGAAATATTTGTGTAGTAGGCGATGACGCCCAAAGTATTTATGCTTTCCGTGGAGCAACCATACAGAACATCTTGGATTTTGAGCAAGATTTCAAAACTTTCGGCATACAGACCTTCAAGTTGGAAGAAAATTACCGCTCGACCGATCATATCGTAAAGGCTGCCAACGAGGTCATTTCATACAACTCCAAACAAATCCAGAAAACGATTTTCTCCAGCAAAGGAGATGGACAGAAAATCAAGGTCATCAAAGCGATGACAGACAGTGAAGAAGGCAAACGGATTGCCAGTTTTATTGTGGAACAAAAAAATAGAGACCACCTTTCCAACAATGAGATCGCCATCCTTTATCGCACCAATTCCCAATCGAGGGTTTTTGAAGAATGGCTACGCAATTACAACATTACTTATCGAGTATTTGGCGGACAATCATTTTACCAAAGAAAGGAAATAAAGGACATGATTGCCTATCTCCGCCTGTGCATCAATCAACGGGACGAGGAGGCATTGCGTCGAGTCATCAACTACCCGCGACGGGGCATCGGCAACTCTACCATTGAGAAAATAAGCGCTCACGCCGCCGAACAGGATTCGACCATGTGGGAGGCGCTTTTCACGATAAACCTACCTGCAAGAACTAAAAATTCGATTGCAACTTTCGTGAAAATGATTCAGGATTTTATCCAAAAATCAAAAACCTGCGATGCCCATACCATTGCCGAGTATGTTGCCCGGCAATCAGGATTGATGCAGCATCTGAACACCGATAAAACGGTGGAAGGCATGAACCGAGCGGAGAATGTGAGGAGTTTGTTGGATGGCATTAAAACGTTTGTGGAAAATGATGTTTTGGAAAATGAAACTGAAACTGCAAATGAGGAAGTCGATGGCTTTGCTCAAGGGCCCGTCGATCAAAACGACCGCTCGCTAGCTGCCTATCTACAGAACATCGCTCTGATGACCGACCTCGACGAAGCCAATTCTACGGATGATTATGTCACATTGATGTCGGTACACGCTGCTAAAGGATTGGAATTCAAAAGTGTATTTGTCACAGGCCTAGAGGAACAATTGTTCCCGAGTTTCATGAGCATGGACACGCCAGAGGGATTAGATGAGGAGCGAAGGTTATTTTACGTGGCGATCACTCGTGCTGAGCAGTTCCTCACGCTCAGTTATGCCAATAGTCGCTATCGTTTTGGACAAGAACGGTTCAACTCCCCAAGTCGATTTTTGGAGGAAATAGAGATGAAACATTTGGACGTCGCTACCCCCATTGGCAAACAATCAAATACGAATTTGGGCAGGTTCAAAAGCGGTGCTGGCGGACCAGATGAACAAAGACGAACGTCTGGTGTAACTGGCAATTTTAAAAGAACAGTGCAAGCTCCAACATTTGTCATTGATCCGAAAGACTTCAAGCCCAGCCCTTCGAGCGAGATCAATGCTGGCATGAAAGTCCTTCATTTAAAATTTGGTGAAGGCAAGGTGCTCGCTGTGGACGGCTCAAGGGACAAACGAGTCGCTACCATTTTCTTCGATGCTCTCGAAACAGAAAAGCAGAAAAGGATCATGCTGCGGTTTGCGAAGTTGCAGATTGTGAGTTGAGTTTTGTATTTTAGAGCCACGAAACCAATTTTTGTTAAACCCAATAAATCATGAACCATTTACCCTCAAACACCACCTATCGTCAATTCTTCGTTGAAGTAAAGCAAAAAATCAAACAGGCCCAGCTCCGGGCAATGGTCACCGTCAATCAGCAAATGCTTTTGCTGTACTGGGACATCGGCAACATGATCTTGCAGCGACAAGAAAAAGAAGGATGGGGCGCTAAAGTTGCCGAACAACTTTCCACTGATTTGAAAAAAGAGTTTCCGGGAATGAAAGGATTTTCCAAACGGAACATTCTGTATATGAGGCAATTTGCTGCCACTTATCCCGATTTTGAATTTGTGCAACCAGTGGTTGCACAAATTAGCTGGGCTCATAATATCATCCTCCTTTATAAATGCAATGATGAAGCTGAAAGGTTTTGGTACGCAAAAAAAGCCATCGAAAATGGTTGGTCCAAAAGAATGCTCGTCCTGCAAATTGAGAGCAAGCTCCACGAACGGCAAGGAAGAGTTCTCAACAATTTTCAGCAAACATTACCTGCAGCCGACTCCGAAATGGCCCAACAGGTCTTTAAAGACCCATACATTTTTGATTTCCTCACACTGAGTTCTGACGCAGTTGAACAAGACTTGGAAGAGCAGCTGCTAAAGCATGTAACCAAATTCCTTTTGGAACTGGGAAAGGGTTTTGCATTCGTAGGCAGGCAATACCCGCTCACCATTGCTGATGAAGATTTCCGCATTGACCTTCTTTTTTACCACTTAAAACTCAGGAGGTATGTGGCGATTGACCTGAAAATGAAAAAATTCAAACCGGAAGATGCCGGTAAAATGAACTTCTACCTGTCAGCCATCGACGATATAGTGAAAGATGAAAATGACAATCCATCTATAGGTGTGATTCTTTGCAAGGACAAAAAAGACGTCCTTGTCGAATATGCTTTGAAAGATATGTCGAAGCCAATCGGGGTATCAGAATTCAGGCTAACAGAGGCAATCCCAGAAGAATTGAAGTCGAATTTGCCCACCATTGAAGAATTTGAAAAGGAATTGCGCGAGTTGGATGGCGAATAAGATTTTATCATTTATTTATGCAAATCAGGAATTTGATCCCTGATTTGCATAAATTTTCCATCCAATTGAAAGGCCATCATCAAAATACCGCCCAACTCATCCGCACTGAAGCCCTCCGGCTCGGCTTTTCTTTTATTGGATTTGCAAAAGCACAAAAGCTGGAGGAAGAAGCACAGCGATTGGAACAGTGGCTTGGGCTTGGGTATCATGGCGAGATGCTGTACATGGAAAACTACTTTGAGAAAAGAGTAGATCCTACTAAGCTTGTTCCAGGTGCAAAAACGGTCATTGTGCTGATGCACAATTATTTTCCGAAAGGGAAACAATCTGATCCAGATGCTCCCAAGCTCGCCCGTTATGCTTATGGTGAAGATTACCATTTTGTGCTGAAAAGAAAACTCAAAGATTTGCTACAGTTCATTAATGAAAATATCGGGGAGGCGAACGGCCGTTGCTTTGTCGACTCTGCTCCTGTTATGGAGCGGGATTGGGCAAAACGTGCGGGGCTTGGATGGATTGGTAAAAACACTTTACTCATCCATCCAAAAGCAGGTTCCTACTTTTTCCTTTCTGAAATCATACTTGACCTGGAGCTCCAAGCTGATAGTCCGATAAAGGATTATTGTGGTACCTGCACCCGTTGCATAGATGCTTGTCCGACCGATGCCATTTCTCCAGAAGGCTACCTGATGGATGGGAGCAAATGCATTTCTTATCTCACTATTGAACTGAAAGATTCCATTCCCGAAGCATTTAAAGGCAAGATGGAAAACTGGATGTTCGGTTGCGATATTTGTCAAGAAGTATGCCCATGGAACCGCTTTTCGACCCCACACGACGAACCAGCATTTGAGCCACATCCTGATTTGTTGGAAATGAAAAAAAAGGACTGGGAGGAAGTGACAGAGGAGGTTTTCAGGACAGTTTTCAAAAAATCGGCAGTGAAGCGAACCAAGTTTTCGGGCCTGAAAAGGAATATTGATTTTTTAAACTCTTGAGCATTTCATGTACAACGAATCCCCAGGTTCGATGAGGCTTGTAAGTGAATAGCAACGAATCTGGGGATTCGTTGTACATTTTTCACCAAAATAGGTTTAGCAGAATTTCAACCTTTCTTCCTAAAAACACTTTTCATATTCTACGAACCCATTTTCTTTGTCGCAAAAATCAGCTTAATGAATTTCAAAATATACTACCTGCTTTTTATTTCAACCCTCTTCTTCGCCTGTGCCGGGGAGCAGTCAAACGCACCAACCGAAAATTCGGAAATGAGCGATCAAACACAAGCCGCCACGGAAGAGAAGAAACCAGCCGCTAAAAACATCATCTTTTTTGGCAACAGCCTCACAGCTGCTTATGGACTCGATCCCTCAGAAGGGTATGTCTCATTGATTCAGCAGCGGATTGATTCCCTTGGCCTCTCCTATAAAGCCATCAATGCTGGGCTGAGCGGCGAAACAACGGCAGGTGGAAAAGAAAGAGTGGACTGGGTGATCCGACAACCTGTCGATATATTTGTTTTGGAACTCGGTGGCAATGATGCACTACGTGGCCTTTCACCAGAAGCATCTAAAGAGAACCTGGAAGCGATAATTCTAACCGTCAAAGAAAAATATCCAGCAGCCAAAATTATCCTTGCTGGCATGGAAGCCCCACCAAATATGGGCGACCGCTACACCTCCGCCTTTCGCAGCATGTACCCTGATCTATCTACCAAACATGGCACTTCTCTTATTCCTTTTTTCTTAGATAAAGTAGCTGGCATTCCTGAACTGAACCAGAACGACCGAGTCCACCCCAACGAAGCTGGACAGTTGATTTTAGTGGAGAACGTGTGGGAAGTGCTAGGGGGATTGCTGGAGACGAGTAAGCAGTAAGCAGTAAGCAGTTGGCAGTTGGCAGTTGGCAGTGCTATTAGGCAAAATTACAGTTCCAACAATTTACTATCATACCGACATACCGACACACCGTCACACCGACACACCATCATACCGTCATACCATTCTAATCAAATCTCCTCAATGCATTAGCCAATCGGTCGGGTAATTCGCCATTTGATGCTTCTATATAATCGCTGTGCGAACAGGGAATCAATCGATGACGCTGAACTTTCTTTTTTGTCAATGCAGGTACTTGCAGCCACCAGCGACCCGTTTTGTTGCTTTTCCAGAATGTCAGTTGATGATCGTATTCTTTCAATTCAATGATATATTCTACCAACTGTTCCATGGATGCGGGGAAATCCTTTTGACGGTTGTTGAAACCATCGAGGAAATACCAGACCATCTGGGCTAATGTCTGTGCCGTTAGCCCAGTTTTGTCAATTTGTGCTTGATAGCCATAAAACCCGATTGAAGTTAATTTATCGTTCATGCCAGCATAGCGACTGATCTGACAGGCTTCCTCACTGAAAAAACCGCTTGGAGTGGCGTTATCGGTTGCGGGTGCATCCGCATATTTCAAAGCACTAAGATGAAAACTCAGCATGTCCGAATCTCGGATAAAGGGTTCTAAATCAGCCAAGTTTGCTTTTGCTTTACCCAAACGGATATAGTCGAAGTAGCTTTTTTCTAAAAAGTGATAAACACTTTCATCTACAAAATGCGACTGGCTACCTATAGTTGTAAAATGGAACAAGCGGTACTCCCCTTCCAAAATTGGATTCAGATAATACCCTTCCAATTCCGTTTTCTTGGGATGGTAAGCAATTCGCTCTTTTACTTCTACTAAATTAACAGATGGCTGGCTCGTATGGTGTGCCATAAATTGCGCCTGCGTGAATTTCCCATCATGCCCAATAATAATCGGACAAACATTTCCTTCAATCAATTCACGGATCAGCTGCGTGATAAAGCCATTTTCCTCACGTCGAAGGTTTCCCAAATCCGCCACTTTCAATTTTGGAAACGGAAATGTCATGTTGTACAACTCCTTGCGAACGGCATTTGCCTCGTCCTCTCCAATTCCGATAATGGCTACTTGTGTCTTTTTTAGATTGGGCAGTTTGTCCACATAAAATTGCAGTTGACTACCCAATTTTTCTTTTTCAAAATTCGTGTGTAGAAATTTTCCGTCAAGCGGTTTCAGCCAGTTTTCCAGCATTGATGATCATTTTTATTGATTCGGGCAAATGTAATCATCCAAACCGTTTTATTGACATTTTGGCGAAACCGAAATCTGTATCACTCAATATGGTAGGCCACCAATCGACTCACGATATAATCAGGTGAATTGAAAAAGAACATCCTTGATCTCACAAGGCCAATGTCTTCGGCATAGTACTGATTGGTGATCCTCGTTCCATGAGGATGGTTAGGGTCGGCGGGGATTATAGTGCCCTGATAATTGACACATTGAAAGATGCCTGCAGGAACATCAACACTTGTTATAACACCTTCCATTCTGTACTCCATAAAGACATGAGGTGAAGGGCCAGCGAAAATGGTGTCCGAGAAAATCAGGTTGGTGCTGTTATTGGAATCAAACAGGATAGCCCCATTACTATTCACTAAGTAACCAATAGAATCACGTTGGAATTTTGTCTGAGGCCCGCCAAGGAAAGTTCCTTCCAGCACAGCATATTCAACCCCATTTAACACAGTATCCCCCACGACGGTCATGGTATCCACTTGGCTCATCATTGTTTGATTGCCAAGCGTATCCTCTCTTACCCAGTCGTACACCCAATAACTGCCAATGGTGAGTGGCGTATAATTAGATTGTTGCACTGGGCCGCCCGTTGCGTCATCGTCATTTTTACAGGAAAAAAATAAAGCAAAGAATAGTGCGGAGAGCGTAATTGAAATTCTCATTTAAAGTGATTTTTAGTGATGAATAAATAAGCGATTTAAAAACCACTTTGGGAGTGTGGGGATTTTTTGTGGGTGCTTTTTTAACAAACTCCGGAACTTCCTTTTCCAAATGTATAAGGTCGAGAAATCCAGAACATTTCTTTTTTTCTTTATCGATGAGATGTCGTACATTTTAATTAAAGGTGAATGGTGGGCGGCCATTATGAAATAATTTAAGGGCTAAAGGGCAAGATAAAATACAATGAACATAAAATATTATTTTGTACCGCCTGTCAAGTTGCCCCTTGGTCTTTTACCGTTTTCTTCGATATACTTATCAATGAATTCATCTTCGATTTGTTTTGCTTTCGCCCTGCCCGGGATATTTTACACCAAAATGTTTCCAATAAAACGGATTGCTCCTAAAGCCCTGTTGAGGAAATCAACTTGATTTCGCAGTCGTTTGGATTGACCATCTTTATCAATTGGGTCATCAGAAATGCCATATTTGAACACATCATTTTGGTGCTTATCCTTGATCTCATAAAGGTGGTGAGGATTTGGGTTTTGGAGGGAATTGCCGTGCTTGCTCATGGTCAAAGGGTGATGGTCTCTGCTCCCCAGCCATTTGGATTAAACCCGGTTTCAAAAATGTGTTTGGGGGTGTGTTCCAGTTTCTTACCTGTTTTCCTAAACCAAGCCCGTTCAGGTAAATCAAGAATTGTTTCAAAAAACAAATCTTTAGGAAAGGAGGTTGGGTTTTGAAGCACCTTTTCGAAATGCTCTTTACCATTTGCAACCACGCAACAACGTCCATATAAAAAGAGATCAGAGGAAATGCCATTTTCATCTTCGGTGGAGTGATCGGCATATACTTTACCATCAAGTAGAAAAAGTTTTTCGGAAAGCAGGTCGTAAAAAGTCAGGATGGCAGTTGCAGGCAGCCTGGAAAGATGCTGAACCGCAGGCTCTATGACTGCATCGTCGTTACCTTATTTGCTCCAATCAAGCAAGGCAATGATGTCCCAGAATTTATCTTCATTCATTTCATCGGCATCAGTTGAAGCAGTGCTTTCGGATGGGATTGTAATTTCAACATCCACATCCTTACCTGCATATTGCTCCTGCAATTGCTGGATATATTGGCGAGTCAAGTCAGCTAATTTTATCCGTTGTAAGGTCATTTAGGTAAAAGATCATTTAAAAATAGGTTTCCAAAATTACAAAATTCTCTGATTTCATGCACCGTCTATTTTGTTGACAATCTCATTTGGCGGAACGTTTGCTATAAATAACGTGCAATCCCCCAAAAGGACCATGTAGGAAAATGTATGATGCAAATATTTGTACTGAACGAATCGATTTTTCAGGCTTTTTTCAAGGGGTTTAAACCCCTTGGGCGAGAACGTTTCAGGAAAAATCCTTACCATCATACATTTTCCATCACAACCTCCAAAAGACTATATTTGTGCTGTTAAACCAAAATACTTACTCAATGAGAATCAGCAACTTATTTATCACATGTACCATCCTCGCTGTTGCCACTAGCAGTTGTGTTTCTACACAGAAATACAATGACATGACAACGGCTCGTGACCATTATAAAGCACAGTTTGAAAGTGGCAAAGCCGTGGAGGCTGAGAACGAAGAACTGGAACGCAAGCTACGGATAGCTGAAAACCAGCTCCGCAAAGTGAATGAGATTCTGGCGCAAGAAAAATTGGAAAAGGATAAAATAGCCGAAGCCAAACTCCTTCTCGAAAGCCGCTACGATGAAACTTCCAACGAAAATGCCAAGCTCCTTTCCGAATACTCCATCACCCGTGCTGTCATGGAAGAGCAGCTCGCCAATGTAGAAGACGAACTTTATCTCCGTGACCGCCAACTCAAAGGCATGGAGGAGCAAGTGGGTGTTCAATCCTACGATATAAAATCACGGGAAGAACGAGTAGCAGAATTGGAAAAAATGCTCGCCGAGAAAGATGCCCAAATGGCCAATATGCGCCTCAGCCTCAACAGCGCACTTCGTGGATTCGATGATTCCCAACTTTCCGTCAGCGAAAAAAACGGCAAAATTTACGTAACCATGAGTCATCAGTTGCTGTTTGCCAAGGGCAGTACCAATGTAGATGCGAACGGCCAAAAAGCTATCCAGCAATTGTCTAAGGCGCTTTCTTCAAATCCTGATATTGATGTAATCGTGGAAGGTCACACTGATAATACGGGTGCTGTTGAATACAACTTGCAACTCAGCTCTGATCGAGCAGTCACAGTCGCTAAGCTATTGGCCATCAATGGTGTATTACCATATCGTATCACAGCCGCTGGAAAAGGCATGCACCACCCTATTGTGCCAAATACGACCAATGAAGGTAAATCCAAAAACCGCCGAACGGAGATCATTCTTTCGCCGAATTTGGACAAGCTGTATGAAATGTCGAAATAAGATTCACTGCTCCATTGCTTCATGGTTTCATTGTTTTTGAGCCATGAAGCAATGAAACTGTGAAACCATAGATCAATGACACTCACCCGCCAAGACTTCCTCAATACTCAGCTGCGAATAACATCTTACATCCACCGAACACCAGTTCTGACGAGCGAGACTATTAACCACATGAGTGGCGCAGAGGTCTATTTTAAATGTGAGAATTTCCAGAAAATGGGTGCTTTTAAGATGCGGGGCGCTGCGAATGCTATTTTGCAATTGACCGAAGAGCAAAGAAGTAAAGGAGTAGCGACGCATTCATCGGGCAACTTCGCTCAGGCAGTAGCCTTGTCAGCAAAAATGATGGGAGTGAAAGCATATATCGTTATGCCGTCCAATTCGCCTGAAGTGAAAAAAGCGGCTGTTCGGGACTATAGTGGTGAGATCACCGAATGCATTCCTACTTTGCAAGCACGAGAGGATACAGTAGCCGAAGTTATCGACAAAACAGGTGCTACTTTTTTGCATCCATACAATGATTACGATGTGATCGCTGGGCAAGGCACTGCCACTATGGAGCTGATTGAAAAAGCACCTGATCTGGACTTTATCATCCCGCCTGTAGGTGGCGGCGGATTATCTTCTGGAGCTGCATTGGCAGCCCATTTTTTTTCACCAAAAACAAAAGTGATCGGTGCTGAACCGCATGGTGCTGACGACGCCTGGCGATCATTGAACAAAGGAGAAATATTTTTGCAGACCAGCCCTAAAACCATCGCTGATGGACTTCGAACGAATTTGGGTGATAAAACTTTTGCGGTCTTGAACAATCACATGGAACGTATCATCTTGGTGGAGGAGCAGGAAATTGTGGATGCACTCAGGTTAATTCTGGAACGAATGAAGATTGTTGTAGAACCGTCAGGAGCTGTTCCCTTAGCCGCTCTGCTAAAAGAAAAAGCCTCCTTTAAAGGCAAAAAAGTAGGCCTGATCATTTCCGGTGGAAATGTGGATTTAGCACAATTGGGTTCATTGTTTGGATAAATGTCGATATGGAGACAGATAGGACATATTCTATTTCTCAATTCAAATAATTACCGTTTCAAGCGTTTACATAGCAACTCTTTCAAAATTGGAAATAGCATCTGAAATGAAAAATATTGCCTTACTCTCTTTACTACTCCCTTTCCTTTTTGCTGCCTGCAATCAAGATGAAGACTTGCCTGCTACTGACTTTGTGATGGTAAAATTTGTCAACCAAACAGGCAAAGACATTCATGACCTTCGGATCAGTCAAGTCGATATTGGCTTGTTGAAAGGTGGTAAAACCTCTGACTATTTTCAATATGATGCACTGGGTGAACAATATGGATATGCCCTCGTTGAGGCCGTTGGAGATATTGAGGGTACCAGGTATTATACTGCCTCTGCTTGTCAAGGCGTATGCGGAACAGAAACAGCTCCTGATGGAGAATGGCTGGAACCAGGATATTATAAAGTAGCTGTAAGGATTTCTGATGAACTGGGCGGGAATTATATGGAATTTGGATTGGTAGATTAGCGTTTAGCGGATATGTTTCCACCAATCTTTTACCGCAGGCGACATTTCAGGTAGCATTCTTTCTTTTTCCATTTTTTGCTGAGCTCGTTTGATCGATTTTGTTACCATTGCATGCTCGATCAATTCATTTTCTTCCATACCCATTTTTTCCATTAGCAATAAAATCCTATCAGGATTCAGCGTGTAAAAAACAGGATCCGTCAGACTATTCAGAAAAACGGCTTTTTCACATTTCCAGGATTGAAGCATTTCTATTTCTTTCTTCAAAAATAAATGGTGCTCCAAAAAGCAAATCTCCCGTCCTTTCATGCGATTGGGCATCGTCAAACCAGCCATCATAATTTCTACCGCTAATCCATTTTCCTCATTTAGATACTTTTGAAATCGATCAAAAGTCAGGCTTGACCAAGCGATTAAAGTAGCTCCGGGGTTCGATCCTACGTGTGCCAAACATCCCAGCTCTTTTGCCTTCTGATTCATCCATACCTTGTCTATTATGACCGGTTCTTTTTCTTTCTTTTTTAAAAATCCAAAAAGGGACATAGGTTATGATTAACGATTAAAAGATTAATGGATTAACGATTATTGAGTTTCAAGTTCTCAAATCTCAAATCGTTAATCCATTAATCTTTTAATCAAAAAAAAACATTACCTACTCACAACCACTCGCTTCGTTACTTCCAAATCTCCTACTTTTATTCGCAACAAATAAACTCCAGCAGCCTTATCCGTCAAATCAAAATCACGCTGGCCATCAACTGGAACATTCAGGATAATTGCCTTTCCTGCCACATTAAAAACAGAAGCATACACTTCTTTTTTGGTTGGAAAATCAAGCACTAAGGTAAACCGCCCAGCTGTTGGATTCGGAGTCAGGTAAATATGTTGGGAAAGGTTGCGTTCTTCGGCGCTGGTCACGCTTTCTACTTCCACAGTAAGGGAAATTTCACAGCCATTCGCATCGGTGAGTACGAGCATGTATTCACCTGCCATCAAGCCAGTTGGATCCTCTTCTTCTGAAATCAGGTCATTATTCAAGAACCACTGATAAGCATATCCAGCAGTACCTCCAGTGATGGTAATTTCAATTGCACCATCGGCATTCATTCCCACAGCATCGATTACTTGGTCAACTGTGATTTGCAGTTCATCAGGAGTACCGACATTGATCGTTTCTTCGCCGGTACAACCTTTTTGGTCAGTCACTATGAGCGTATAATCGCCAGCTTGCACACCATTTAGCGAAGCCAAAGTATCAGCAGTGTTCCACAAGTAGGACACATCACCATTACCTCCAGAAGTCGTTGAAGTAATGCTCGCATCACTATCGCCAAAACAAGTAACCTGTGTCGCATCCAATATGACCAAAAGTTCTTCCGGCTCTTCGACAATAACCTCCTCCTCAACTTCACAGCCATTTTGGTCAGTAATTGTTACGTTATAAGTTCCGGCAGATAAGCCATTAACTTGCATTGTTTCATCACCTGTACTCCAAAGTGCAGCATAATTTCCAACACCACCAGAAGGCAGCACTTCTGCGACACCATCTTCACCACCAAAGCAACTAACAATTGCCGATTCACCAACTGCCGTTAATTCCGATGGTTCTTCAATAATTACTGTTGTTGAAGCTTCGCAGCCATTTTCATCGGTAGTTGTTACAGTATATTCACCAGGTTCAAGGTCAGTAACAGTTGCTGTAGTCTCGCCATTGCTCCACAGATAATTCACATCACCTGTCCCTCCCGAGTAAGATGCATCCGCCTGCCCATCTGTTGAACCAAAACAGCTTACATTATTACCAGCAACATCTACTGCCAGCATGGCCGGATCGGTCAGGTTGACGGATGAAGTGGCTGTACAGCCATTACCGTCGGTTATCGTCACGCTGTAAGTACCAGTTGGTAAATTTTCAATGGTTTCTGCAGTTTCACCATTACTCCATAGATAGGAAACATTGCCAACACCGCCAGAATAACTTGCAGTTGCAGCACCATCTGTACCGCCATTACAACTTACAAAGGTGCTTGTTGTAGAAGCCTCGAACAGCTCAGGTTGATCAACGGTATAGGTTGCCGTAGCAGTACAGCCATTGCCATCAGAAGCAGTGACAGAATAGGTGCCTGCTGGGACATTTTGCAAGTTTTTAGTTGTGGCTCCATTGCTCCAGGAATAATTCAGTGTATTACCAGTACCTCCATTAAAGGATGTGTTCACCACACCATCATTTCCACCAAAACAAGCTACATCTTCACCAACTGCTGAAACTTCAAGTTCATCAGGTTCTGTTATAAAATAGTCAGTTACAAAAGTGCAACCGTTATCATCCGTTATGGTCAGGATATACAAACCAGATTCTAAATCGCTGATTTCTGGGCCCGACTCGCCATTGTTCCAGGTGTAACTGTGCTGGCCTGTTCCTCCAAAAGAAAGTGCCAAAATATATCCATTACCATCACCCTTACAGGTTATTGAGCTACCTTGAACATTGACAAGGAAGGCAGAAGGCTGGGTTACCGTGGCAGTTGCAGTTTGGGTTGTTCCATTATTGTCTGTGACAGTTACATTATAATTTCCTGCAGTAAGATTATCAATGGTGGTGCTGGTTTCTCCAGTACTCCACTTATAAGTATAGGGTTCTTCTCCTCCCGAAATACTCACTGACGCCGAGCCATCAGCACCTTCGTTACAGGAGGTGTTCAAAGCAGCTATAGATGGCACTGAAAGCGGTTGGGTGAATTCAAAAGCCACATAAGATATTTCTTCAGTCGTATGCGAACGTTCTGTGTCATAAATCATGTCCTCGTCCAAAGCCAAATACAAAGTACTGCCTCTATGCGGCTCCGCACCAAATAGCACTGGCCATCCGCCATCGCTACCATTGAATCCAGAAACACTCAAGACTGCATGGTTGGAAGCATCAAGGTTTAAATTGTATGGAAATCCTTCGTCTGTATTGCTTACACCAGCCACCGTATTTTCACCAACCTTAGCTTCAAATCGCAGGCCATCGAGGCCATAATTTCCTGATTCCAATATCACAAATCCAATCGTTTCGTCCAATCGATCTAAGATAGTGTCCTGGGCAGTTTGTTTGCCTGCGGCAAATCCCGTAGAATCTGCCGGTGTACTTCCACTGTTATGTTTTGAAGACCAAAACTGCGACCAACGGGTGTCGTTATAGGTCATTACCTGACCAACAATCACAGGGAAACTATACGGCTGCAAATAATCCCTTTCTTCTCGGTTGAAGCCAAATGATCCAGCCGTTTCAACCGACAATTCTTTTCTGGCTTCCATTTTAACGCCAAAATCGTCTTCGGTATAAACACCCTCCTCTACTACCATATATTCCACATTATAACTTGCAAACAAACTGGTTGAAGGTCCGCTCGGAAACTGTATTTTCATTTCAAATGAATTCCCTGATGCATTTCTGACCCTGACCACTGCCGGTAGTTGGGTATTGCTGGATAGAACGATCGTTGCTACGACTACCATTGATTCGTATGTATTGTCCAGTTGGATAGTTATCCAATCTTCTCCTACTCCAAATACTTTCCCTATTTCCAATTTTTCAGAAATGGCGACATTGAGATCACAGGCATCTGGCACGCCATCGCCGTCGTTGTCTATGTTATCATCAAATCCTTCACATTGATCGAGAGCCGTGCAAATTCCATCATTATCGGAATCGTAGAAAAACCCTTCGCAACCGCAATCCGCAGTCACAACATCCAATAAGGTACATGGGTCACCATCGTCGCATGGACTACCAATAAGGCGATCATCACATGGATCACAAGCATCTGGTATACCATCGCCATCAGCATCCAAGGCATCATTTCCATCGGGACAAATATCATAATCGTCACACACGCCATCATTGTCTGCATCATCTCCAGTGAATGTTCCTGCACATTGGCAATCTGTATTATAAATATCATTTTGAGTGCATGGATCGTTGTCGTCACAGGCAGTACCTATAAGGTTGTCATCACAGGAATCGCAACCGTTTGGCACGCCATCTCCATCCGAATCTACTGCATCGTTAAAGCCTTCGCACAAGTCAAATACATTGCACACATTATCAAAATCGGTATCCTCGTATTTTCCGCCACAATTGCAATCGGCGCCAATTATATCATCAGTTGTACATGGGTTTCCATCGTCACATATCTGACCTGATTCTTCACAACCTGAGCAGTAAGAAAGAATCAGCTTGTCAATATTTCCACCACTTGAACCAATTGCTAAAAGCTTTATGGTGTGCATGCCTGCTGTTAGCGTATGATTAATCGAAACTGTATCCCAATTGGACCAGTCACCAGATGCAGGAAAGTCAAGACTCGCAACTATTATCTGCCCATCTATAGAAAGCTCCAATGGCCGATTACCAGATTCGAGTGCATACCGAAATGCCAACTGGTGTTCACCTTCCTCAACTGCATTCACCGTGAATTCGATGTAATCATTATTATTATGCAAATAGTCAATATAGCCAAGCCCAGAAAACTGCGGTACACTATTGCGATAGGCCACGTCAAACACTTCAGCAAATTCTGCCTCATAAGACTGGTCAAGGCAAGCATCTATTCCATCCAATACTCCATCCTCATCCGAATCGAGGTATTCACCAAGACAATGGCAATACACGTCATATTTATCGTTCACCGTATAAATATTTCCATCGTCACAAGCAACACCTTCTCCTTCACAGTCACAAGCCAGTATGTTCGGCTCTGTAAGTGAGGCAGCACTGGTGATGGCAATTTCTGTAGAGCCGTCATCGATTATATTTTCATTGAATTGGGAATGCCCTAGGTCGAACTGGATATTTGGAGATGCACCCTGTTGCAAAATATCGAAACAGATATTGGCTAAAGGAATTGGTGTACTGCCAATCGTTGGGCAACTGTGGCCATTTTCATTGAGCACAACTGTAATGTCTATCTCTCCCACTCGGGAAATAGCATCGTATTGCTGGGGCAGCCATCCTGTACACGAGCCACTACCATCAAAGTTTTCCGAAACATAATTTTTGAATGAAAGCACCCGCTCGTCATAGGTCATTAAAAGCGATGATGTACCAATGTTGACAGGGTCGCCAGTCAGGCTGCTGGACTGCAACTCTATGGTGGTGCAATAAACCCGTTCGTTGCAATCTTTGGAAGGTTCGAGCAGAATATCAATGCCCTGTCCAAAGACAAAAGCTGTTGAAAGAACAGAAAAAAGGAAAGTATATATGCTTTTCATAATCGCTTTTTTTAAACAGTGACACGGGCTAACTAACCCATGAATAACAACATACTAATTTAGTCTTCATAAACCGCCACATTACTTAAGATCGCTGGTTTCAGACTCCAGCCTGGAACCTGATATATCGTTCAAGTCAAGAGACTTTGAACGAGCGACCTGTTTTTTGGGTGGCTCAAAATTATTTAAAGAAAGTCGGTGCTATGAATTTACTTCAGCTCACCGAGCTTACTCCTATTCTCAAACCACAGATCATAATCAGCAGTATCTACTTGGCCGTCAGCGTTTACGTCTGCGGAGTGGTAGATGGATGATTGACCATTGTTTTGCTCATAAATATTAAAGTCCCGATTGTCGATCACACTATTTCCATCGGCATCACCAGCCAGCATGCACCAGGCCATCCCTACTTTCTTCAACTGCGATTCTCCCGCAGCGGCATATTCAGATTTTGAGAAATCGTATACAAAAGCTGGCGCATTGACGTTGATCGGTTCATTACTGACTACTCCCAAATGGTTGCGGTGGAAGACCGCTAAATGGTAGGAACCATCCACAACACCATCGAAAATAACACCTGGCGTTCCATCTGCTTCTGCAACAAATCCATTTTTGCGGAGCAAAACAGCTTTACGGGCAATCACAATATTCAAATCTTCAGCGTCCCGAAGTTCCAACAATACCCAATCTACAGCATCATCAGGCAGAGCTGTTGCCGTTTCAGTTCCCGTGTGGTTAAATGGCGAAATACCATAGGGCTGTCCCAATGGCAACAAACCAGTGTCTTTCAACGTCGTACGCATCGCTTGGGTCGAAACGTCATACATGCCTTCCAGCATGAGCTTGACCTGTACACAGGCACAAACGATAGGTGTATCTGGCTCATAATAACAACTTGGTGGTACTGCATTGGCAGCATTCACCAATAACGGTAAACTGGAATAATAATCCTGTGATAAGAAGGTCGCACCGAGCGATGCATCTGAAGCTCCCAGCCAATTTTGCATAAGTGAGGCAAAAACGGAACGGTAGTCATTTTGTAATTGACTTGGATGCGCAGCGCCTTGATTGTCCTGGTTTTCCAATTCTATATTGTCTCCTATGACACCTCCTTCTACTCCTTTACCTACAACAAACATGGAACTAAGCGTACCATGATCAGTACCAAGGCTATCATTTTGAATGATCTTTCTGGCAAATTCTGAAAAGATTACTGTCACTACATTTCCATCAAGACTCATAGCCGCCAGATCATCCTGGAATGCTTTCATTGAATCTCCAATGTTTTGCATGAGATTGGCATGGTTGCCAGTAATTGTGTTGTCTTCTACCACTTCATTTACATGCGTATCAAATCCGCCAGTGGTAGCCATGAACAGCTTGGTTCGGCTGCCGCCATTAAGCATGCGGGCAATGGTCTTCAACTGGTTTCCAAGATTAGTATTTGGATAAACGGTACTACTATTTGTCCCTGCATTGAAAGTTTCAGAGATACGCTGCGCATATACATTCACACTGTTTTCAATTTCAGTGATATGCCTAAGCATTTCGCCGTATTCTGTGTCAGGAATATTTCCAATGGGCTGACCACTCAAAGAGGAAATCAAGGAATAAAACCCAGCAGGATCTTGGCCAGATAAATTGATTTCATAGCTGTGTTCCTCGAAAGTGTGGAAACCTGTTTTATTCATCGAGCCAAACAGAATTCCAAGTGGATCAGGCTCACCGAGAAAAGGATTACCATTATACCCAGGATAGCGGTCTTGCAGGAAGCGCCCCAAGAAACCTGTAGGGTTATTTTGGACAGCGCCACCGCTGCCTGTTAGCCAGTTATCGAGGGCTTTAAAGTGAGACTTATTGGGCAAATCATACCCCACCCTTTGCACTATGGAAAGCATGCCTTCATCATACAGGTTTTTCATCCCCATCAATCCTGGATGAAGGCCAAGCTGCCTATCATCCGGCAAGTTACCATCCAATGTAATCAATGAACTTTCTGGCAAGCGAATATCTGGCCTGAACTGGGCATACTCGCTCATCTGGTTGAGCGGCACCAACGTGTTCATGATGTCATTTCCCCCATTGAGAAAAATGATCACCATCGAACGATCGGTTACATCGCATGGATTGATCGCAAATGGACTCGTCGCAGCCAATGATCTGATCGGTAAGCCTCCAGCAAAAATTGGGTATAAACCTAAAGGCGCTGCTGTCTTGAAAAAGTCTCTTCTTTTCATATCAATGTGTGAATGATTGGATGAATGAATGAGTGAATACTTTTGTTTTGTAGTCACCTCAAACACTTATCTATTCATTGATTTTTTCTTGCCTTGGCTACTATTTTACTATTTCTTCTGCCTCCATTAGTAGCCTTGTTAGCTCTGTTTTCAATAATTCAATATTTGATCCGTCTAAAATTTCTAACCAGTATTGACTTTCATCAGCCTCTTAAACAGTAATACTGATTTTAGAAAAAAATTCAGCTTTTGATCTCGCCCTACAAGCCGCTCTATAATTCGCTCCAGTTGATGTAGCTGACTTAATCAATTGCAAACTGCTTGGTCTTGTTCCGAATCCATTCAGCATATTCCGCTTTCTGCTCTTTAGGGTAGTTTGAAATAGTTCAGTTTTTTGGTTTGCTTAAAAAGTATAGTCCTATAATATCCACTCATTCTCTCATTGCCTCCTAAAACGTATTGTACTCAGGAGAGCGAATAACCGCTTCGAATAGCGCCGAAAGAGCTACTCCGACAGAATCCTGATTGCCACTTTGAATGTATTCCTGCCACTCGAACATCCAGTTGATCGGGCTAAGCCCTCCAAGTAATATATCAAGGAAATAATTGAACCTGTCCTCATCTGGTTTTTCAGGCAGGGTTAGTTCCAAAAATTGGCGAACCAACTCAGACGCATATTCTTGGTGGGTAAAATGATCCGCAAAAAACGGAACGATATTGATCTTAAATGGAATGGCGTTGTTCGTCGTTGCGCCTTTGCCTTCCAGCAGCATATTGGGCAATTTGTACCGATAAGCAATGTTTGATTGGTCGAACCAAAATTTGCTGTACGATGGGCCTTTGAAAGCCCCGGGATAACCTTCTACTGACATTGGGTAATCGGGCATGCCCATTGGTTTCAAAGTCTGAATGATAACACGGTATGCCGGAGTGTCGTAAAGGATGTAGTTCTGCGTGAGGCTACCCATCAGATTGGCATTAAACATATTGACACTGCTGAAAAACAAATCGAGCGGTGGCTTGACCTTTCCGCCAATGATTTCATCTTTGTTGTCACTGTCATCTTCATCAAAGAAATGAATGCTTGACAACAACAGTTTTAGCGTATTTTCCACTTCAAAATTATCACTACGCAACTGCGCAGCCAGCGGAGCAATAAACTCATTTTCAATCTCTTCTGTTACCCGATCGCTGATAAAATAAATATACATTCGACGGACAAATGAAAGCGCTGTTGCTTCCTGATTAAAAATCATGTCCACAAAATCCTGCAATTCCCGGTACATATCATCCGCATCCACAGCACCTAAAATCGTTTTATAACCAAATGCGCTACTGAATTTCTTGTTGCCCGGATCGTGGTTGTTGTAATTCCCATAGCCAGTGGCCAGTCCCGTTTCAGGGTCTTTATTATCAAAGCCAGTGTCCCGGAAACCCGTCAGCACCCGAGCCGCTTCCTGAATATCGTATTCCGTATAATTAGTGTAGTTGCCAGGGCCGATTTGCTCCCCTTTCAAAATAGTAAATAGCTCCAGAAACTCCCTTGCATAGTTTTCATTTGGGCTTCCTTTCCGGTTGACATTATTATTTAGATAACGAAGCATCTGGTTATCCAGAGTGACCTTATAGGCCAGCGTCTTGATATTCCCCAGTGCAAAATGCTGGAACAAACGCCATTGATCGAACATGCGCCAATCTGCATCGCTCTCCGACACAAAAATGGAGTGCCAGAAAAAAGTCATCTTATGACGGATGGATGTATCGTGCAACAGCTCATTGTACAACCACAACCTAACAGAACGCTCACGCACTCCCCCGCTTTCTGGATGATTGTCGTATGGGCCAGTGGTAAGCCAAGCCGTCACCCCATCGTCTACATTGATTGGGCCTTCCGGGTGCACATAAGGCGGCGGGTTGAATAGTTCATCTACTGCTTCCTGCACAGTTTTTAAGGAAAAGGCTGCTAAACGAGCTGGTGTAAATTGGAAAGTGGTGCGGCGCAAAAGATGTGCGGCCAGCCGAGTACCGAGCGGGCCTTGACGTGTACTGAGTGATGCCATGTGGATATAGTTGGTTTCAAGAGCAGCCATTTATATTTGAAAAAACACAAAATGACAGCCTGTGAAAAATCAATGTCTTATGCTAAGTGCTTTGTTCGCAATGTTAGGTGGTAAATTGGAGGACAACCCGTTTAATAAAGTTTTAGGACTGGGCAAAGCAAGCAACGGCAAGTCAGAAAATCCAGCTCTAATTTAGACAAATGTGACAGGATTCGGCTGTGCTTGAAAGTATTTATTTACCACTTTTTTGGAAATGATAAGCAGTCACTTCAAACGCCCACCTGTCTTACAGGCTGAATTTCAGCAACTTGTGAAAACACAGTTTGAGATTTTTTTTGGATAATTCAATGGATAGGATAGCAATAAAGTAGCAGAAATTGCGCCAGACAATACAATTTGACATTCCTTTCTTTACCAGAATAGATAAAGAAGCCTTTATTTGACATCTTCTATTTTAGAGGAATATTTGATTGCCAATAGCTGAACAAACTCTATCAACGGCATAGAATAACTGGTCAGCAGAAGCTTAATCATTGGGCTTTATCTAAGCCTGTTTCATTTCTTTCCAAAGTCGTTCAATAATATTCAAGTGTGGCGAATATGGAGGTAAGTAAAAAATATACAACTTCTATTTTACCATACATTCAGAAGTTCTTTGATTTTTCAGGCAGTATGAACATGAACATTGTCCAATGCGACAACTGTGGGTTTCGTTATTTCAAATGACATTGCATCGAGTGTTTCAACAATAAAATCAGCTTTGATGTTTTTTTGGGAGTTTTTATAAATGAATTGATTAGCCCTTGAATACAGGACAAAGTGACACCTCCTTGAAAAATTGGATGACTTGGAATATTTGTAACCTGATTGCTGCTCTGTTTGTTCTGCCCCAGTTTAATCTATACCTTTTGATTTGCGTCCCATCTTTTTATGAGCAAATATAACTTGTTAATCTTTTTGTCCTAAGACACATAATTCAACAAGAATTAAAAATCCATACTGTAAAATCAATAATTTCTTTGTCCAATACTTATCAAAAGAAACATTCAAATCATACAATGGCTAGGATATTGAGAACTTAGGGGATACAACAAATTTTAGTTCAATCATGAAAACGAATCTACAGTTTCTGTCCCTCCTATTGATTATAATTTCTACAAGTTCCTCAACGGCATATTCGCAAATCTTCGTTACCAGTTTGAACGATGCTGGCGCGAATACCCTCAGGCAAGCCATCATTGATGCTAACAATAATCCTGGCGCAGACATCATTGATATTACTGTAACAGGTACGATCAGGCTTCAAACAGCACTCCCTGTTGTCACGACCGAAGTGACTGTGCAGGGACCTGGCGCTGACATGCTGACCATCAGCGGCGATTCCGACAATAACAGCTCTCCAGATGTCGGAATATTTACTGTTAGAGGTGGGAACGGCAATCTGACGCTCAATGATGTCACATTGAACAAAGGTCGGGCAGAGGAATATCCTGGGTTTTCAAATTTCCGTGCAGGTGGGGGGATCATGGCCGATGCAGCAAATGGTTTGACCGTGAACAGGTCTGCAATCACTGAATGTGTTGCCAACAAAATAGACAATGACGATCAGTACCTCAGCGGTGGAGGCGTTTACATCTACAATACTTCAACAACCATTACCGGCTGCTTAATTGCCAACAATTCGATCGGAACCCCATCCTGTACCAATTGCAGGGGCGGAGGTGCTGGCATGGACATATCGAATTTTAACCTGCCGGGACAAACTGTCAATATTACAAACACTACATTTAGTGGGAATCGCATGGACACGGATGCCCAGATAACATTTGACGGTGGAGCCGCTGTAAGGATAGATCAGGGCAATAACCCATCTAGTTGCTATCCAGGTTGTTTTGGGGACCTCACCGTAAACTTCCTCAATTGCACCATTGCAAACAATACCTCCCTCACGGATGTCCCAAATGGTTATTCCGGGGGCAATCCCGGTTATTTATCGGCTAATGGCAATCAACAGGTAACATGGAAAAATTGCCTTTTTGCAAACAACAGGTTTGATAGCGGTACTTTAAAAAATATGCTCCAGCAGAGCATCAATCCTCTGGAATTCAACAACACTTCAAATGGGGGGAACATTTCAGATGACGGCTCGGATATATCGGGCGGAGGTGGTGGCTTCCTTAACAGCACCAATGATTCAAGAAATAACGGAAGCCTGAACTTATCGGGAAGTTTGGCAAACAATGGCGGGCCGACACAAACGCTAGCGCTTTCCAATGGCAGCTCCGCTATCAACAATGCTGTGGCTGCGGCACCTACAGAGGATCAGCGGGGCTATGGACGGAATGGCAACGCAGATTCAGGTGCCTTTGAATTCAATGGGACAGCTCCATCTTCCTGCAACGTCTCTATTAGCTCTGCCACTCCAACACCCACAAGCTGCGGACAAAACAACGGTTCCATAGTGGTAAGTGCCAGTGAAACAGGGTGCACAGGCTCACTGGAATATTCCATTGGCAGCGGTTTTCAAGCAGGCAGTACCTTCAACGGACTGGCGGCCAGCACATACACGGTCACTGTGCGTTGCTCCAATGATCATTCCTGCTCTGCTAACACCACTGTCGTAGTAGGCGCAACCCCTGACACCCAAAATCCGACTGCCAACTGCCCTGCAAACATCACCGTTGGAAATGATGCGGGACTGTGCGGTGCTAACGTAACTTTCAATGCTACCGTCTCCGACAACTGCCCCAGTGCAACGATCGCATGCAGTGCCATGTCTGGCGACTTCTTTGCTGTCGGAACAACCACGGTCAACTGTGTGGCTGTCGACGCAGCAGGAAACACGGCCACATGCTCCTTCGACATCACCGTCAACGACACCCAAAAACCAACGGCCAACTGCCCTGTGAATATTTCGACAAACGTGGACCCTGGCCAGTGTACGGCGACGGTGAACTACGGTGCAGCTTCAGCAGTAGACAACTGTCCCGGTCCGACATTTTCCTGCAGCCCGGTGTCCGGTTCTTCCTTCAACGTGGGCGTGACCACGGTGACCTGCACCGCCACCGATGCAGCAGGCAACACGGCAAACTGCACCTTCAACGTGACGGTGATCGACAACCAAGGCCCGACCGCAAACTGCCCCGGAAACCAGACTGTGAACGTTGCGTCCGGGACCTGTGCCGCAAATGTCAGCTGGACGGCTTCGGCTTCGGACAACTGCCCCGGCCCGAGCGTTTCCTGCAGCCCCGCTTCCGGCTCCAGTTTCGGGGTGGGCGTGACACCGGTGACCTGCACCGCTACCGATGCCTCCGGCAACACGGCAAACTGCACCTTTAACGTGACGGTGATCGACAACCAAGGCCCGACCGCAATCTGCCACGGAGACACCACCGTTGTAAATGATGCGGGACTGTGCGGCGCCACCGTCTCCTTTTCCATCCCAGACCCAACGGACAACTGTCCCGGGGCAACTTCCTCTGCCAACCCGGCGTCCGGTTCGTTCTTCGCAGTCGGCACCAACCCAGTGACGGTCACAGCAACCGACGCAGCAGGAAACACCGGTATCTGTTCGTTCAACGTGACTGTCAACGACACCCAAAAACCAACGGCCAACTGCCCCGCAAACATCACCGTTGGAACCGACCCCGGCCAGTGCAACGCAGTGGTCATTTATTCATCCTCCGCTTCTGACAATTGCCCCGGAGCGACCGTCATATGTGCCCCGGCCTCCGGTTCCAGCTTCGGCGTCGGCACAACTACAGTGACATGCACCGCCACCGATGCATCGGGAAATACAGGCGGTTGCACCTTTACCGTGACGGTGAATGACAATGAGGACCCCACACCAAACTGTAATACAACATCCGTTAATTTGGACATGGCTCCGGGGACACATACCTTCTCCCAGGCAGAAATCGATGCCATGGGTGCTGGCAGTACCGATAATTGTGGATCTGTTACTTTCTCTGCCAACCCAACTTCCGTCAGTTGTGCCGATGGCTCATCTGCCACAGTGGCCTTAACTGTGGACGACGGAAACGGTAACAGCTCTATGTGCAATGCTACGGTCAATATCAACGACCCGAACTCTTTCTGCTGCCAATTCACGGCCACCTGTCCTATGAACACCGGTCTCGGCACGTTCGACTGCAGCACGCTCGGCAGCATACCCGCCCTGCCAGTTGACCAGGCAGGGGCAGCAGCACCGCCCTACAACATCACCTTTGGGGCAAACCCATGCGGAACGATTCTCGTGAGCGCATCCGATGATGCCTCGCCCAATGTCTGTGGCGGTACCGTCCAGAACATCACCCGCACCGTGTTCACCTGGGACGACCTGCCAGGCGGCACGCCCGGCGTTTTTGATGCAGGGACGGAAGATTCCCATACCTGCACCTATACCTATACGGTGAACCCCGACGGCGCCCCATCTGCAGTTTGCCCTTCTATCCCAGATGTAGAACTCGATGCCAATGGAAATGGCTCGTTGCCTGCCAATATCGGTGGAGGGCTGAGCACCGACGACTGTGGGACACCAACAGAAACAAGCCCCCAGCAACTGTATACATGCGCCGACATTGGCCCACAGACCGTGACGCTGACAGCAACCGATGCCTGCAACAATATGGACACGGAAAACTGCTCTTTCAATGTCGTGGACAATACCGATCCAGTGATCACTTGCCCGGCCAACGTGACAAAGGAATGCGACCAGAGCACCTCATCCACCTGGACGGGAACGGCCACCGCCACCGACAACTGCTCCGCTTCGCCCACCATCTCAGAATCCGATGCAACTGCGCCCGGTTCCTGTGCAAACGAATGGACGATCACACGCACCTGGACGGCAGACGACGGCAACGGCAACACCGCCACCTGCGACCAGACCATCAACGTGGTCGATTCACAGGGGCCAGCAATCACCTGCCCCGCTGCGGTGACCGTGGAATGCGATGCAGACCATTCGCCTGCCAGCACAGGCTCGGCCACCGCCCTGGACAACTGCGACACGCAGCCGGCCATTGCGAGCAGCGATGCCGCCTCCGCAGGAACCTGTGCACAGGAATGGACGATAACGAGGACGTGGACGGCAACCGATGCCTGCGGCAATCCCAACAGCTGCGACCAGGTCATTACCGTGGAGGACACCACAGCCCCGACCATCTCATGCCCTCCGGACGTGACCGTGGAGTGCGGTGCAGACAACACATCGGCATCGACTGGCACTGCAACTGCAACAGATAACTGTTCCGCTGTGGGCGGCATCAACATCTCGGAATCGGATGCAGTAGTGGGTGCATGTGCGAATACTTCAGTCATAACACGCACGTGGACGGCCACCGACGAATGCGGCAACCCGAGCTCTTGCGGCCAGACAGTTACGGTAGAAGACTCACAGGGGCCAACGGTCAGTTGCCCGGCCAATACAACGGTAGAATGCAACGAGGACAACACCTCTGCCAATACAGGCACGGCCACGGCCACCGACAACTGCTCGGCAGTCGGCGGTATCACCATCGGCGAGTCCGATGCCACAACGCCCGGCAGCTGTGCCAACGAATGGACGGTCACACGTACCTGGACCGCCACCGACGAATGCGGGCAGTCCAGCTCCTGTGACCAGACGATAAACGTGGAGGACTCCACAGGCCCGGCCATGTCCTGCGGTGCATTGACCGTCACGCCAAGTTCCGGTGGCACCTACACTTTATCACAAACCGAAATAGACGGCCTCGGTGCAGGCTCCACCGACAACTGCGGGAGCGTGACGTTCACGGCAGCACCGAGCTCGTTCAACTGTGCCGACGAAGGGGCGAACAGCGTCACCGTAACTGGAACCGACGAATGCGGCAACAGCAGCAGCTGTACGGCCACCGTGACCGTGACCGCCTACCTGACTGTCAATAGCTGCACGGCGACGGATGAAAGCTGTACAGGCGCTGGGGACGGAACGATAACCGTTTCCGCCACAGCACTGGGCGGACAGGTCAAGTATTCCATCGACGGGGGTGTGAACTTCTCTGCAAGCGGGAGCTTTACCAACCTAACGCCAGCCACCTACAACATCGTGGTGAAGGTGTTCGGCATAGCCGAAATATGCGAAAAGACCGATACCAAGGCCGTGGCCGCTGGCGGTACCGCCCAGGTCTGGCACAAGGATGCCGACGGTGACGGCTACTCCGACGGCAACACTGTAACAAGCTGCACACAGCCAACAGGGTACATCGCCAGCCCGCTTGCAGGAACCGACTGCAACGACGCCGACCCGGCCATCAATCCGGGCGCAACGGAAACCTGTGACGGATTGGACAACGACTGTGACGGCACCATCCCTGCCGATGAAACCGATGCCGACGGCGACGGGTACATGGTCTGCGAAAATGACTGTGACGACTCCGATCCGGACGTCAACCCTGGCGCAACGGAAACCTGCAACGGCATCGACGATGACTGTGACGGGGACATCGACGAGGGCGTGTCTTCCGGAGAGACCTTCACCGGGAACGTCACCTTGGCTTCTCAGGCAGATGTGGACGCATGGCAGGCCTGCTACTCAAAGATCGACGGCAACCTTACCATATCGGGGTACAATATCTCGAACCTCGGGCCGCTCATCAACATCGAGGAGGTAACGGGAAGCGTCAGCATCTTCTACAACGGCACGCCGCTCACCTCCCTCGACGGGCTGGACAACCTCGCAACTGTCGGCGGTAGCCTAAGCATTTTCTACAACTTCTCCCTCAGCGACTGCTGTGCGCTTTACAACCTGATAAACGGAGGGGTAACGGGCACCATTAGCATCTTCTTCAATGCCACGGGATGCAACTCCACATCGGAGATCAATTCCAACTGCAACCCCAGCCCGTTGGTGCAGAATCCGAACGGTATTACCAGTGAAGCTTTCAATACGGGAAAACAACCAAGCATTGTACTGTTCCCTAACCCTACCGATTCAGAAGTAACGGTGCAAATGGGAAGAATAGCAACCCATGCCAAATTAAAGGTATTCGACCTGCTAGGCAGGGTCGTATATTCTCAAGAATTAGAAGAAGGAACGAACCAGTTGAAAATTGATTTGAACACCAGCGTGTTCAAAAATGGAATTTATCTGGTTAGTTTACAAGAAGGTAAAACTGTGTTAACTAAGCAATTAGTTATTCAGAAATAGAATCACTTATTGTCAACATAAAAGCCCAGCCTCAATATTGAAGCTGGGCTTTTTTATTCGATAGATTTTGATGCAAATAACAATAAGCTGAAGTTGTTCAAAAAGGTCACCTCAAAAGAGAGGATGTGATGTATCGTGCAACAGCTCATTGTACAGCCACAATCTAACAGAGCGCTCACGCACTCCCCCGCTTTCTGGATGATTATCGTATGGGCCAGTGGTAAGCCAAGCTGTCACCCCATCGTCTACATTGATCGGGCCTTCCGGGTGCACATAAGGCGGCGGGTTGAATAGTTCATCTACCGCTTCCTGTACAGTTTTGGAAGAAAAAGCAAGCAACCGAGCTGGTGTGAATTGAAAAGTGGTGCGGCGCAAAAGATGTGCGGCCAGCCGAGTACCGAGCGGGCCTTGACGTGTACTGAGTGATGCCATGTGGATATAGTTGGTTTCAAGAGCAGCCATTTATATTTGAAAAAACACAAAATGACAGCCTGTGAAAAATCAATGTCTTATGCTAAGTGCTTTGTTCGCAATGTTAGGTGGTAAATTGGAGGATTGTTGAATCAATAAAGTTTTAGGACTGGGCAAAGCAAGCATCGGCAAGTCAGAAAATCCAGCCCTAATTTAGACAAATGTGACAGGATTTGGCCAAGCTTGAAAGTATTTATTTACCACTTTTTTGGAAATGATAAGCAGTCACTTCAAACGCCCACCTGTCTTACAGGCTGAATTTCAGCAACTTGTGAAAACACAGTTTGAGATTGTTTTTGGATAATTCATAGGATAGGATGGGTATTCTTCAACAGAAATTGCGCCAGAACCTTAAATAAAACAGTGAAATTCTAATTATTGTCCAATACAAATAACCTGCTTAAATATTTAGACATAGCTCCAATCAACTGGGAATACTATTTGCTATATGACTAAATCAACTTTCTTTTCCCGAGTTACTCAAAACTCTTACATGATACTACCCTATGACTATGGTGATAAAATTAATTTTATGGATGAGGCTCACTGTTGAAAATAATTGTTCTACCTTTATTTTTCCATCTTAAAATCCGAGAAAGATTCAATTCCCAAGAATAGAGATTCTTTAAACTGTCCATCAGCTATCGTATGCTATTGGTGTACACAATAACCGTTAATAAGAATTTATAAAAAATATTTATAAAATACCTTAATCAAGTTGAGGGGTATTCAACTTTCTTTGATGCCAGCGTCGGAGAATTGAATTCAGCTAAGATTAAAAAATCAATTAATAACCATGAAAATTTCTGTAATCATTTCAATGTTCCAAAGATTTCATCCATTCATTGCGGTCTTATTTTTTGCAGTAGCATCTACGTCAGTGCATGCGCAGTTGCTTGACTGCAGCTTTGGAACCAATGGAGCAGTTGCCCACGGGTTATCTCACCCAGAATCACCTCAAACTATGGCCATTTACACAAGTGGTCCAAATGCAGGCAAAATTCTGGTTGGTTATAATTATGCCTCACCTTCAGCTTGTTGTGGGCAAGCTAATAACGATATGGGATTAGCGAGATTCAATGCTGATGGAACGCTAGATAATACCTTTGGAACGAATGGTAAAGCTGCTCTTGTAAATTTCACGAATGGGAGTGATGATGTCAAGTCCGTATTAATAAGACCTGATGGAAAAATTGTAGTGGTAGGTACTACTATAGAATATCCCGCAGTTGGTGGTTCAACTGTTCGAGTCGCTTTATTGAGATACAACGATAATGGAACTTTAGACACTTCATTTGACGGAGATGGTAAAAAGTCTTACAAGCAAAATACAGGCTCATATGGCGAGAAGGCTTATTTGGATGGAAGTAACAATATAATTGTAGCAGGAATGCGTATTGGAAGAAGTGGAAACCTCTCAGATGCAGTATCAGCAGTATATCGATTTAACGAATCAGGAAGTAATATAGGTAACGGCACTAGGAATTGGACATCAAGTGGTTCTGCACAATTACCTAATGAATTCTTCAGATTTGTTGCACCACAAAGCAGTGGTAAAATAATTTCAGTCGGTGAATTAGGTGTTGGTACATCAGGTAATCCAACAAATATAAAAATCATGGTGGCGAGATGGAATGGATCATCACTCGATGGCACATTTTCAAATCAAACCTTTGAAGTAGAGGCCGGTAAACAAAATTACGTTGTAGGATTAGCCATCCAAAGCGATGACAAAATACTGATTGCTGTTGATACTGATGGTTCAAACGATAAATACAACATTGTGCGATTAAACGTAGACGGTGGACTCGATAATACTTTTGGAACAAACGGAATATTGAGGTATGAAGTTGGAAATACAACCAGTTCAGATAATGTAGATGCTATGGTTTTAGATGCCAACGGGAAAGCATTATTAGTGGGTAATCCAGGGTCATACAATAATAGAATGGTTGGAGGCCAAAATTTAGGAAACATCAATTATGAATATGCAGCAATAAGAGTCAATACCAATGGAGCAGTTGACAATACTTTTGGAGTTGACAATGTAAATGGATATGATCAGTCAGGTGCAGGTTCTCCAGTAGACGCTGTTCTTGATGCCAATGGAAAACTACTAATTTTAGGTTCCTCTTATTTTGTAAAAATGCAAGTTTCTAGTGGATCTTTTTGTCCTCCACTTCCTGGTGGCTGCAGCCCCACCATCAGCATATCCGGAGCCACAACCATTTGTACAGGAGGTTCAGCGACATTGACGGCAACCACCTCTGGCGGCTCTGGTACATGCACTATCCAATGGCAGTCCAGCCCTGCTGGAGCGAACACATGGAGCAATGTAGGTACGAATTCAAGTTCTTATAGCGCAAGCCCAACCGCTAATACCGACTACAGAGCTACCTATTCCTGTAATGGTAGCGGTTGTTCACTAGTCACTTCAAATACCCAAACGATTACAGTAGTAGCTGATCCATCTATTTCAGCCTCCGGCGCCACGACAATTTGTTCCGGCGGCATTACGACGCTGAGTGCCTCGACCTCTGGCGGCACGGGCACGTGCACCAACCAATGGCAGATATCATTTACAGGCCCAAGCAGCGGTTTTGCCAACATAATGCCATCAAATTCCAGCACTCTTAGTACGGGCGTCCTGAACACAACAGCCTGGTTTCGGGTAATCCGGAGCTGTGATGGCAACGGCTGTGGGAATGCGACCTCGAATGCGATCGAGGTGACGGTGGTACCCGACCCTAGTATATCCGCGTCTGGAGCAACCACAATTTGCCCAGGAGATGATGCAACGTTGGGTTCTTCCACTTCCGGTGGGACAGGCACTTGCTCTTACCAATGGCAGGTTTCTTCGACTAGTGCAACTACAGGCTTTTCTAATATCGGTGGTGCAACCAGTAGCACCTATAACACGGGCGCACTGACAGCTACAAGATGGTATCGGGTAATTAGAAGTTGCACCGGATCAGGTTGTGGGAATGCTACCTCCAACAGTGTAGAAGTAACTATGGAAACAAGTGGGCCAACCATAAATACCTGCCCCCAGGTATTGACTGTGGAAGCTTGCAATACTTCCCAAATTACAAATGGGGGGATAACGGCTTTGCCTTTTGCGCCTGTTGGTGCAACTATAAATAGTACTGAATTTTCAAATGAAGGGGGGGCAGCCACAGCGACCTGCGGACCCTTGACTTATCATTATCAGGATGCAGCCGCAGGCACCTGCCCAATTGTAGTGACAAGAACATGGACCATCAGTGATGACTCAGGTTCCATACAATGTTCTCAGACCATCAATATAGACGACACGACCCCTCCGGTAATTAATCCTTGCCCTGCAACAATCACAGTAGAGGGTTGTACGACTGCTGACATCCAGAATGGCGGGTTGACAGCACTTTCTTTTTCAACTACTTCAGCAAGTATCACTGAAGGCCAATTTACAGGAGAAAATGGAGCGGCTACCGATAATTGCACTGCTGCCACCAATATCAATTATAGTTACCAGGATGCTGCAGCTGGGACATGCCCCATTATAGTTACCAGGACATTTACTTTGAAAGATTATTGTGATAACCCTACAACTTGTCAGCAAACAATAAATATTGATGATACAACACTACCTGTAGCCATGTGCGCTGGAATAGCCGATGTAGAACTCGATTCTGATGGCAAAGGAACACTCCCCGCAAACATTGGCGGCGGACTCTCCACTGATGACTGCGGAAGCCCTGTAGAAACAAGCCTTTCGGCAAATTTCACCTGTGCCAACCTGGGGTCCCAAACGGTAACTCTAACAGCGACCGATGCATGTGACAACCAGCACAGCGCAACTTGTAATTTTAATGTCGTGGACAACATTGATCCCATGATTACCTGTGCAAGCATAAACAACCCGTATGGTACGGATGCAGGGGTATGCACCTACACCGTCCCGAATACAGCACTTGACCCTGTCTATACAAGCGATAATTGCACGGTAGTGAGTGTAATCAATGATTTTACCGGTACAGGAACGCTCCAAGGTGCTGCTTTCCCAAAAGGGACAACAATGGTAGAATGGACAGCCACCGACCAATCCGGTCATTCCGGGAAATGCAGTTATAATGTGACCGTGATAGATGATGAGCCTCCGGTAATTACCGATTGTGGGCCTGACCAAACGGTATTGACCAGTTCGGTACCAGGCACATGCAGCAGTATTTTGGGAGATTACACGGGGCATGTCCAATATACCGACAACTGCGGAGGGGTAATAACCTCACAATCCCCCCCTCCGAGCAGTAATTTTAGTGGGTCCCATGGTGATACCCAAACAGTCACAATGACAATAACCGATTGTGGTAATTTCGTCAGGACTTGTTCAATTAAGGTCACGTTAATAGATGATACAGATCCAGCTATAAGCTGCAGCACGAACATTGTCAACCCATATCCAGTGGATGCCGGGACATGTACCTATACCGTACCCGGTACAGCACTTGACCCTATCTCAGCAACAGATAATTGCCACGCCATTGTCAGCAACGACTTTTCGAACGCTGCCACTTTACAAGGGGCAGCGTTCCCCAAGGGCACCACAACTGTTGTATGGACGGTTTCCGATGACGCAGGGAACATGAAGGATTGCAGTTACCAGATCGAAGTAATCGACAATATAGACCCCGTGATCACCTGCCCCGCCAACATAACCCGCCAATGCTCCCAGAGCACCACTTCCACCTGGACGGGCATGGCAACGGCCACCGACAACTGCACCGCTGCGCCAACGATCACCGAATCGGATGCCAGTACAAAAGGAACTTCCGGATGCCCTTATTACCAGTACACCATCACACGCACCTGGACAGCCACCGACGGAAATGGGAACAGTGATTTCTGTAACCAGACCATCACCGTGGTCGATTCGCAAGGCCCGACCATCACCTGCCCCGCCAATATCACCATAGAGTGCAATGAAAGCAGTGACCCTGCAAATACCGGCTCTGCTACGGCAACTGACAACTGCGACACCGCACCTGTCATCGGAAGTACGGATGCAACGGCAGTTGGTACTTGTGCCAGCGGATCGGTCATTACAAGGACGTGGACAGCCACCGATGCCTGCGGCAACTCTAACTCCTGCGACCAGATCATCACCGTGGAAGACAGCACGGCACCGACCATCTCATGTCCTCCGGACTTGACGGTAGAGTGCGATGCAGACAACACATCGGCCTCGACTGGAACGGCAACGGCAACAGATAACTGTTCCGCTGTTGGCGACATAGCCATTACCGAATCGGACAATTTTGCAGTGGGCAGCTGTGCAAATGCATCCACCATCACCCGTACATGGACGGCCACCGACGAATGCGGCAACCCGTCTTCCTGTGACCAAACAATTACGGTCGAAGATTCACAAGGGCCATCCATAAACTGCCCTACCAATACAACCGTGGAATGCGATGCGGACAACACTTCCGCCACAACGGGAACCGCCACTGCAACAGACAACTGTTCCAGTGCTGCCAATATCACGATCGGTGAATCCGATGTGACGGCAGCTGGAAGCTGTGCCAATGAATGGACGATCACACGTACCTGGACCGCCACCGACGAATGCGGACAGTCCACTTCATGCGACCAGACCATCACCGTGGAGGATACCACTGGGCCAGTTATGGCCTGTGGCACATTGACCGTGACACCGGACGCAAACGGCACCTATACCCTGAGCCAAACAGAGATCGACGGCCTCGGTGCAGGTTCTATTGACAACTGCGGAAACGTCACCTTCACCGCTGCACCGAGCTCGTTCGACTGTGCTGATGAGGGGGCAAACAATGTTACCGTGACCGGAACGGATGAATGTGGCAATTCAAACAGTTGCGATGCAACGGTTACGGTGGAAGCCTACCTGACCATTGTAAGCTGTACCGCAACAGGTGAATCCTGTGCAGGTGCAGGCGATGGCAGTATTGTGATCGTAGCTACCGCACTGGGCGGACAGGTCAAGTATTCCATCGACGGGGGTGTGAACTTCTCTGCAAGCGGGAGCTTTACCAACCTAACGCCAGCCACCTACAACATCGTGGTGAAGGTGTTCGGCATAGCCGAAATATGCGAAAAGACCGATACCAAGACCGTGGCCGCTGGCGGTACCGCCCAGGTCTGGCACAAGGATGCCGACGGTGACGGCTACTCGGACGGCAACACCCTGACAAGCTGCACGCAGCCAACAGGGTACATCGCCAGCCCCTTGACGGGAACCGACTGCAACGACGCCGACCCGGCCATCAATCCGGGAGCAACGGAGGCCTGCGATGGGCTGGACAATGACTGTGACGGGATCATTCCAGCGGATGAAACCGATGCTGATGGCGACGGATACATGGTTTGTGACGGCGACTGTGACGATATGGACGCTGCGATCAATCCCGGCGCAACGGAAATCTGCAACGGCATCGACGATGACTGTGACGGGGACATCGACGAGGGCGTGTCTTCCGGAGAGACCTTCACCGGGAACGTCACCTTGGCTTCTCAGGCAGATGTGGACGCATGGCAGGCCTGCTACTCAAAGATCGACGGCAACCTTACCATATCGGGGTACAATATCTCGAACCTCGGGCCGCTCATCAACATCGAGGAGGTAACGGGAAGCGTCAGCATCTTCTACAACGGCACGCCGCTCACTTCCCTCGACGGGCTGGACAACCTCGCAACTGTCGGCGGTAGCCTCAGCATTTTCTACAACTTCTCCCTCAGCGACTGCTGTGCGCTTTACAACCTGATAAACGGAGGGGTAACGGGCACCATTAGCATCTTCTTCAATGCCACGGGATGCAACTCCACATCGGAGATCAATTCCAACTGCAACCCCAGCCCGTTGGTGCAGAATCCGAACGGTATTACCAGTGAAGCTTTCGATACGGGAAAACAACCAAGCATTGTACTGTTCCCTAACCCTGTGATTGACGAGGTCACAGTGGTTACCCAGGGAATGGAAGGGTTGAGAGCAGAATTCAAGGTTACAGACAATATGGGAAGGACCATTATCGTCGAATCTGTAGATGAGGTGTATGGCGGACCAATAACGATGCTCACAGCTGATCTGCCTCCAGGCCTTTACAACCTCACTGTTATAGCAGAAGGGTCAGTAACCTTGACAAAAAGATTTGTCAAACTGGATCATTGATTTTCTAAACATTTTAAAAAAGCCCCGCCAAGCGATTCTTGGCGGGGCTTTTTGATGTTTATTGGTCAAAATAAAATACAATGAACGCCCCAAATCATTGCAACCATTTAATCATCGAAGGGAATGGCTCTACGCCAAGTTTCTCAGCTTTTACCTCTCCAGCCGCCATCCCTTTCCATTCCAATAACGGCAGCCCGATATAATTTTTATCATTATAATTTTGGATGAACCACTCTCCGGTCGCTTTGTAAGCATTTTTATGGAAGACTTTTTCTACGGGAATTCCCAGTTTTGTGAGAGCAGCAAATGACCATAAATTAGCGGCCATTTCTTCGCCCTGGAATTGATCCGTACTTTCACTAACATCGCCGTTGAGCTTATCTCTACGATCTTTTGGAACTACTGCTATATGTCCCGCTTCATGTAAAATATCGCCAGGATACTTTAGTTTCCTTTTGTCAATGATGAGACCTCCTTCATATATTTTCAAGCCTGGAAGAAAGGTATCTCCGTCTATTTTTTCACAGGATGTTTTTATTTCAATTTCGTGTAGAAAGTCAATCATACGGACTGTGTCTACTGCTATTTTTATCTGATCCAACAGCCATTCATTGGGTACACATTCCAATTCCAAGTGTACCCAAGAGCTGTTCCCATTATTTTCTATTTTTTGAGGCAAATCAATGTCCACAAACCAAACTTCACCTGGCTGCATATTTACCAAATTGCTGTTGACATAAAAATTAGCTTTAGGATCAGCTTGAATCGGAATGATTATTTTATCAACGCCCTTTTCTCGGGCAGGAGGTATTAAAATATTATCGCCTAACTCAATCTTCATTAGCCTGGCTGAATTTACCCGGCATTTAAAATGTCCGAACACCTCTTGGAAATGGGTACACCGTTTTAAGATTGAAGAATAATTGCCTGGTTTATTAAATTCAGCGTTGAATAAAGTTGCATATCGAGCACCATGTAAAAGATTTGTTTTTGAATTGGAAATCCAGTCCCCATCTCTAAAATGAGCAACATTTGTCTGCATTTGCTGATCATCAATCTTTAGAAGAAGGTCAATGGCTTCTGGCATCTTCATGTTTTAGGATTTTCGTTGTGAAGGTAGAATCAGGGATAAATCTTATTCGAACTTTGCTGCATAAAGTAAATAATAAAAAACGATTGGACAGAACCGCATGTTCCATTCAATCTTATAATATACCGATTCCGAAATGGTTTGGGAAAAATTAAACCATTTCTCCATCGGCATATCCTCAAAACCATTGGCTTGTAGAAAATCAAATTCCCAAACCACTTCGTTTTGAGTATAGTTTTACAATAATCTTCCGTGATATAGAATTCAAATGAGTGGTCGAAAATGAGATTCATTCAAATCTCCCAAATAGGCAATTGAAAAAATGGCTCTTTCAAATTTACAAGTTCTCCAAAAAATTGTTGATTTTTATCTTGATACGATGCCCATCTTTTTCCAATCTTACGAAATTGTTTGAAGCATTTTTAAAGCATAAATTATTTCCACTCTCATCGATGGAAATAATTTCAACTGGATTGACCAGTTCCCTCGTCAGCTTATCTCCATTGGTATGTTTTTTCAATCGACGGGAAACCCTGTTGGCAAAAACCTCCAACATCTGATGATGCCCTGCTGAAATGTCAAGCTTATCAAATGGTTCGCAAGAAGGGAAAGTCAATAAAGAAGCAGTAGCAGCCATTCCAGTACTGAATCCAGCACCTACTAATCCGGTTGTGGTTAAGAATGATCTTCTTTTCATCTATTTATTTTGTTTGTAGTTTCGGTTCAACCGGATTTGGAAATATCGGAAACAGGACTTTTCGGAAAGATTTTGTGCAAAAAAGATACCTAAACAGCAATAGAGCCAGTTGGAAAAATTTACACGCTGCTATTATTCACACGGACTTTAAAATTCAAAAATATTCCCTAAAGATAGAAGACTTTCGGAATATCCCTTTTTTAAAATTCTAAGTCAACTGACAAGCCTTAAATTCAGGAAGTAATAAACCGAAGGCCAAGTCTTTTATTTAAAGGATAATGAAAAACAATGTCCTGTTCTCCTTGGGGAGCACTTAATCTCCGTATATACATTTGAGTAATATCTGATTCCTCATGTCCCAATACAACATCTTCAAAAACAGTCACTTTGGTTTTAAAGACTAAAAAACCAAAACGATCTAAATCAGCAACTTTAATATTGTTCAAAAAGCCATTCGCATCAATCAGGCCCTCATCAAGATTTTTTTTCAAATCAAAGACAACACCCAGGTCTTCCCCTTTCGTTTTTTCCAACTGGTGCCATTTTGGCTTACTCCCGTCCTCAGTCTCAAACGGTAGAAAGAGTTCCGCTTCGATGACTACAGTCTGAGGAATTACGACTGTAAAAGGTTGAAGCTGTGGCATCAGGTTCACGAGTATCGGCACCAACGCTTCCTTCCTCAACGCTTTATCCATGGTCTCACTGAACAGGATATGGTAAATTTTTTCAACAGGAAAATTGTAGTTGATCGCATCGCAAAGCAACATTTCTTCCAGATAGTCATCCAACCCCAACTCACTGATCAGCTGTTGGGCAACTTTGAATGATTTGCCATTAACTTCTATTAAGGTGAAGGCTAATTCGGAAGGTTTAAACAACGGAGCAAGCAGCGTAAAAAACAACGCATATGGCCCGCACCCTGCATATAAAATACAGACTTGCTGCTCTGGGTTTCTTTTGCGGCAATCCAATATTGCCCGATAAGTCCCCCGCAAAAACTTGACAGTCCGCCAAGTATCAAACAAGCACTCGGCAGCTTCGTTGGCCATAATGGCATAACCATTATGCAGCTCAACGTCTTGCGTATTTTCTGGCAAGTTTTGTTTTCCTGAAAACTGCGAGTGAAAGGATATAATTGCGTGCAATTCTTTAATGATATGAACTGCATCAGGCTTTGTCAATTCAGGCTGTAACAAACGGGTAGTCAGCCTTTTAATTTCTAAAACGGGGTCAGTGACCACCATTGGTTTAGTTTTTATTTTGTCTCCTTATAAAAAAGAATTGGGAAGCCCCGATTAATCTTCGGAAGGATATACACCGTCAACAGCAATAATATAATTGACCACTAAATACGGCATTAAATTATTATGCTGCTGACTGCCTCCATTATTGGTAACACTCGATCCCATTGGTACGGGATTCGAATTTTCAGCATAAATATGGTCCATATTCACACTGCGTGACCCTGTGGCTAATGCCTTGCCGGAAGGGTTGTTGGAATCGGGAGGGTTGCTGGTGGCCTGCATCGTGTGATGGTGGCTGGGCATTTGCGAGGTAGTAAGTGTGACCGTTTCCGTCCCACTTTTTTGCCCCAATGGACGCGTAGACAAACCGGGCCCTGTGCTATTACCTGAGTGAATAGGTATCCTTCCTCTCAATGCGGGCAATCCAAAAGTCGTTTCACCATCGCCACCATAAGTTGTGCCCAAAAGCGAAAATAGCGCATCGTATGAGGAAACAGCTAACAACTGCCCGTCACAAAGCATCCAGCCTACTGGTGCAAAATTGCCTCCGAACATGCGGATTTCTCCAAGTATAGGTTGCATATATTTATATTTTAGTTGAATTTATTTATTAAAACTGATGGCATTAAGTCCTTGATGGGAAAAGCCCCTGCAAGGCAATAATGTAATGGACAGCCAGATAAGGCTGCATATTATTATGAGCCTGGCCTCCACCAGCATTGGTCGTTACAGATCCCATTGATACTGCATTATCGCTCGACCCATACCGGTCGTCCATTGAAACGCTCCTGCTGCCAGTGGCCAATGCTTTTCCTGCTGGATTATTTGCATCAGGGGCATTACTTGTGGCTTGCATGGTGTGGTTGTGCGATGGCAATTGGTTGGTGGTTAAGGTCACGGTTTCCGACCCGAATTTTTGACCTAAGTTATGGTCAGTAAGCCCTGGCCCTTCCCCTTGGTGAACAGGAGCTCTTCCACGGAGGTCGGGCAATCCGAATGTGGTTTCACCATCGCCGCCATAGGTAGTGTCGAGAAGGGAGAATAGTGACTGGTTGGAATTTATAGGCAATATTTGTCCGTTGCAAAATGCCCAGCCGGATGGTGCGAAGTTTCCTGCGAACATGCGGATTTCAGCTAAAGTTGGTTGCATGTATTTATTAATATTTAATTGGAAGATTCCCACTGATTTGCTTTGAAATCAAAAAATCGGTAGGCAACTTCATTGAAAATTTTATTCAAAGAATAATTCAGAAAGTATAGTAGGGTTTAACTCCTCGATGGAAATACACCCTCAAGACAAATAATAAAACTGACAGCCAGACAAGGTTGACTATTATTATGACTTTGGCCACCACCAGTGTTTCCAACAACCGAACCCATATTTACAGGATTAGCACTGTCTCCAAAATGCTCTTCCAATGAAACACTTCTGCTACCAGCACCCAAAGCTTTGCCTGATGGATCATTAGAATCAGGAGCGTCGCTGGTCGCTTGCATTATGTGAGAATGGCTTGGAATCTGGCTTGGAATCAACGTGACAGTTTCCGCTCCACCTTTTTGCCCTAAAGGCCGGGGAGCTAAACCAGCGCCAGTTCCAGCGTGCATAGCTGCCCTGCCACGGAGATCAGGTAACCTAAAGTCGGTTTCGCAATCACCGCCATATGTACAGCCAAGGATAGAAAAAAGGGCTGTATATTCAGCAATTGGCAGTAATTGACCTTCGCAAAATGCCCATTTTCGAGGTGCGAAGTTTCCACCAAACATCCTAATTTCACCAATCATACCTTCCATACATCAATTGTTTTATATGTTAAGAAACAAGACTTTGAGCTGAGCCATTTTAATAATTTATGAAAATCAGAAAATGGCAAAAAGATAAAGAAAGTGAGGGTGTCTGAGTTTTTTTTCCTTTTGGAAACAACTTAAAATCGGCCATGAATTATGATAATATTTTCATAGCAACTCATCTATACCGAATCTGAAATGGTACCGATGCAAGATCGGCATGTATATTTGGGGAAAAACAAACCTTTTCTTCATCGGCATATCCTCAAATCACAGACGTACATTCAATCGATTCAATCACATCCATCTCCCCGTCAGAAAGAAGGGCTGGCTCCAAGTATGCCGCTGCTTCTTTATCCAGCTTTTCATCATTATTGAACGTATTGATTTTTACTTTCATCACGCTCCGATCTATTCCAACTGCACCAGTAAAGCTTTCAATAATATTTAGTGTTTCATCTGGTGATGTCACCAGCATTTCATAATCAATAGGAAGAACCCAATCACCTTTTAGGTGCTTATCGGCCAAATCAACATATTGCTTCCAGATCTGGCAGAAGTGCTGCAGCTCCTCCAAACTATTCACCATCTCAAGCTTCTTGGCTGATTTTACGCAATCTATCAGGTTGCGTTTCAAAAAAATGACTTTACTCGCAGGAAGCAACTTGTGAAGGTGCGCCAAATTGACTGGATGCCACTCCGGCAGTTTCATTCCCCAAACAGTGCGCCCTTGTTGTCGGGCAAAATTTCCATAATGGGCGACCAGGGAAATAACGGCCGTTTTATAAGCATCCAGGTAACCATCTATATCCGGCATCAAGTCTGGAATCCAGTCATTTACATCCCCCTCCAGCACCGAGCGCAACTGGCCGTTTCTCCAATCTTTGCTTGCTTCGAAATAACTCTGCTTAGTTAAAAACAGGTTGGATAGCATGAAAAGGTCATTCGCACAGCTTTCACCATATATCAACCCATTGGAAGCTGAACACAATAACCTCTGCAACAAGGTAGTGCCAGAACGCCTGACTGGAGAAGCAATGCAAATTGGAGCAAGGTCATTATTATTCATGATTTCTCTGTACGAAACAAACACTATTTATATTTTGAAGAATTCGGTAAGCGCACTTAAGGGGAGAATGTGCAGCAAGATAGAAATATAATCCAATTAAAATCTTGATTCAAAATAATTTGAAGGATTCAAAATAATAAAATCGAAATATCTCCATATTTCTTTTCCAATATTTCTAATTGGCTCGATTTCCTCTATCTTGCAGTTGAGTTTTTGATCCCCCTAATTATTACTCAAGCACTTTCCTATCACCTATTAATATTTCCAAAGACCGTTTTCCTAACGCTAATTCATTATCGGGTCGGCTTGTGTTACCAGCCAATTCATCAAATGAATGTTGATTGATTTTCTTGTTTGAAAGAATAAAGAGCAAGCCAGAGTAGTCTATTTTATTGAAAAAATGGAATCAAACAACTTCTCTCAGAAAAAGAAAATAACCGAAAATAACATGATGAATATCCAACTTATAAATTCAAAAGAAACCAAAATGAAAAAAAGTCCACTACTATTTCTATTGGGTTTAACCTGCTTCATGTTTTTAGCCATCACCACTCAATTGACAGCTCAAACAGAGACTTTTGAAAGTGGAGAAACGGACTTGTCACAAAACTTTTCCCAAGGCGGAATCGATTTTATCTCAACTGGAGATTTAAGAGTAGTAAACTTTATCAATTTTGGTGCAAACTCATCAAATTGGTATATGGATTCTGATTATGCTAATCAGACTAATGGAAGAACTGTAGGAAGTATCCAAATTCAGAATGCAAGTACTTCTTTTACTATAACTTCCTTTGCAGGTTGGACAGGGGAAAATCAAGGTTTTAAAGCCGGAGATGTAACGTTCAATGGCACCCTTGCCGCAGGCGGTACAGCAACAGAAGTTGTTACGATAACTCCTACAAATAACACAGGAACAGGATGGGATACTGGATTAACTTTTACTGGAGCCTTATCAGGGGCAGAATTAACTGCTCTTGAAATAGTGCTGCCTGGAGATTTAGACTACATTTCTTTGGATGATATTGCTTTTACCACAGCTCCAATTGTCATCAACCAATATTCAATCAGCGATGTAACCATGGCGGAAGGCAATGGAGCAGGAACAGTCAATTTTAATTTCACTATTACCCGAACGGATAATACCAATGCAGGGTCGGTACAGGTACAATCAGCTGACAATTCAGCTACTACTGTTGATAATGACTACACAGCTTTTCCGCTTACAACTATCAACTTTTTAGCAGCAGGCGCTACTACCCAAACTGTAACGGTCACAGTCCAAAGTGATAATGACATTGAGGGTACAGAAGATTTTTTCATGAACCTAAGCAATCCTACTGGAGGAACTATTCTCGATCCGCAAGGTGTGGGCACCATTGTAGAAGATGATGAGATATGCGAAGATTATGAGGATGAAACTGATGAGACTCAAGAATTTTCTGAAAATGGTTTCAATTTTACTACAACTGGTGATTTAGAGGTGGAATATGGAATCAACTTTGGGGCAGGCGGATCTGATTTTTGGTTGGGGACAGTAGCCGGCAATGGTGGCTCCTCAGGAAGCGTTGGGCTGATACAAATAGCCAATATTGGCACCTCGTTTAATATCACAAAAGTAGATGCCTGGGTTGGTAATGATGATGGCAATAATCCAACCGCAGGAGACCTGACTTTTAGAGGACATTTGGCCGCTGGTGGTACTACCGATCATACCGTGAATATCAATGCATCAGGAAACAATTTTGTGTCAGTTGATTTTAGTGGAAGTCCTTTGGATGGACAACAATTACTTTCCATTGAATTAATTATTGCCAGTGGCCTGAATTATGTCAGTTTAGATAATTTCAAATTTGGTACTGGCACGGTCACTTCTGCCCAGGTTTCAGTGAGCGATGTGAACAAGTTGGAAGGAACGGGTGGAGGATCAACCACTTTTGAGTTTGAGGTAACACGAACCAACAATTTAACTGCATTTACAGTTGATATTGCCTCTTCGGCTATTACAGCCACAGCAGGTACCGATTACACAACAGTTCCTACTACTCAGTTGAGCTTTGCGGTTTCTGGTCCTTTGACCCAAACTGTTAATGTAATTGTGGCAGCTGACAGCGACATAGAACCTAACGAAACATTCCAGATGACCTTGAGCAATGTCAGTGCCGGAGCAGTGATTCAAGATGGTATTGGTATAGGTAAGATTTTGGACGATGATTCTATCTGTGAAACTTTTGAAGATGAAACAGCAACTCAAACCACCTTTATTGAAAGTGGAGTGGAATTCAGTTCTACTGGTGATTTGTTTGTTGAAAACGTTATTAATTTCGGTAGCGGTCCTTCTAACTTTTGGTTAGGCACTGGTACTGGAGATGGAAATAGTTCAGGTAGTGTTGGAAAAATTCAAGTTACATCTGCAAACACTGGTTTTAGAATCATACAAATTGATGCATGGACAGGGACAGATGACGGAAACACTCATGTATCTGGTGATGTAACTTTTACAGGAACATTAGCTATCGGTGGAACAGTATCTGAAACAATAACTGTGACTCCAACCGGAACTACAGGAAGTGATTATGATAACATCAGCTTTGTTGGAACTACACTTGAAAATGCAGTTTTAACCGATTTAGAATTTACAATTGTAGGTTCAGGAATATTTTACGTTGCTTTGGATAATTTCTGTTTTGAAGCAATATCACTCTGCGACTTAGCTGTTTCCGGCCCATCTGACCCAGCAACTATTGAAGGCTGCTCTTCTGCTGATGTGCAACCAACTTCGTCATTGGCATTTTCTACGACGTCGGCTATCATTACCCAGGCTCAATTCATAGCTGAAGGTGGAAGTATCACTACAAGCAGTAACATCACTTCCATTAGCTATCAGGACGTAGCTACCGGGGTTGGAGTTCATCCAATTGTAGTGACTCGTACTTTCACAGTGGTTGATGATTGCCCAAATACTAAAACTGTTACGCAGACTTTCACTATCGAGGATAATACACCACCCACTATCCCAACTTGCCCGCCAATGAGAACAGTAGAAGGGTGCACTACAGCAGACATTACAAACCATCCGAATATAAGTCTTGGGTTTAATACCTCTTCAACTCTAATAACCTCTACTCAATTTTCCACAGAAGGAGGAACCTGGGCTGACAACTGTACTCCCCAACGCTCTATTACCTATCAAGATGCAGCAGCAGGAACTTGCCCGATAGTTGTGACAAGGACATTTACGGTGGAAGATTTCGGGTTCAATACTGTCCAATGCCAACAAACAATAAATATTGATGATACGACTGACCCGGTCATCTCTGGATGCCCTGCCAATGTCGGGCCCCTTTCGATGGATCCCGGCGGCTGTGGAGCAACAGTCACTTGGGCAGCACCAACAGCCACGGACAATTGCGGTGGAATGCCTTCTATCTCGCAGGTTGCGGGAGACCCGAGCGGCACGACCTTTCCAGAAGGCACTCATACTGTTCAATATTCAGCGACCGATGCCTGCATGAATGTATCCCTTTGCACTTTTACCATCGAAGTATTAGGGGACAGTGAAGACCCGACGGCAAACTGCCCCGGAAACATCACCGTTGGAAATGATGCGGGACTGTGCGGTGCTAACGTAACTTTCAATGCTACCGTCTCCGACAACTGCCCCAGTGCAACGATCGCATGCAGTGCCATGTCTGGCGACTTCTTTGCTGTCGGAACAACCACGGTCAACTGTGTGGCTGTCGACGCAGCAGGAAACACGGCCACATGCTCCTTCGACATCACCGTCAACGACACCCAAAAACCAACGGCCAACTGCCCTGTGAATATTTCGACAAACGTGGACCCTGGCCAGTGTACGGCGACGGTGAACTACGGTGCAGCGTCAGCAGTAGACAACTGTCCCGGTCCGACATTTTCCTGCAGCCCGGTGTCCGGTTCTTCCTTCAACGTGGGCGTGACCACGGTGACCTGCACCGCCACCGATGCAGCAGGCAACACGGCAAACTGCACCTTCAACGTGACGGTGATCGACAACCAAGGCCCGACCGCAAACTGCCCCGGAAACCAGACTGTGAACGTTGCGTCCGGGACCTGTGCCGCAAATGTCAGCTGGACGGCTTCGGCTTCGGACAACTGCCCCGGCCCGAGCGTTTCCTGCAGCCCCGCTTCCGGCTCCAGTTTCGGGGTGGGCGTGACACCGGTGACCTGCACCGCTACCGATGCCTCCGGCAACACGGCAAACTGCACCTTTAACGTGACGGTGATCGACAACCAAGGCCCGACCGCAATCTGCCACGGAGACACCACCGTTGTAAATGATGCGGGACTGTGCGGCGCCACCGTCTCCTTTTCCATCCCAGACCCAACGGACAACTGTCCCGGGGCAACTTCCTCTGCCAACCCGGCGTCCGGTTCGTTCTTCGCAGTCGGCACCAACCCAGTGACGGTCACAGCAACCGACGCAGCAGGAAACACCGGTATCTGTTCGTTCAACGTGACTGTCAACGACACCCAAAAACCAACGGCCAACTGCCCCGCAAACATCACCGTTGGAACCGACCCCGGCCAGTGCAACGCAGTGGTCATTTATTCATCCTCCGCTTCTGACAATTGCCCCGGAGCGACCGTCATATGTGCCCCGGCCTCCGGTTCCAGCTTCGGCGTCGGCACAACTACAGTGACATGCACCGCCACCGATGCATCGGGAAATACAGGCGGTTGCACCTTTACCGTGACGGTGAATGACAATGAGGACCCCACACCAAACTGTAATACAACATCCGTTAATTTGGACATGGCTCCGGGGACACATACCTTCTCCCAGGCAGAAATCGATGCCATGGGTGCTGGCAGTACCGATAATTGTGGATCTGTTACTTTCTCTGCCAACCCAACTTCCGTCAGTTGTGCCGATGGCTCATCTGCCACAGTGGCCTTAACTGTGGACGACGGAAACGGTAACAGCTCTATGTGCAATGCTACGGTCAATATCAACGACCCGAACTCTTTCTGCTGCCAATTCACGGCCACCTGTCCTATGAACACCGGTCTCGGCACGTTCGACTGCAGCACGCTCGGCAGCATACCCGCCCTGCCAGTTGACCAGGCAGGGGCAGCAGCACCGCCCTACAACATCACCTTTGGGGCAAACCCATGCGGAACGATTCTCGTGAGCGCATCCGATGATGCCTCGCCCAATGTCTGTGGCGGTACCGTCCAGAACATCACCCGCACCGTGTTCACCTGGGACGACCTGCCAGGCGGCACGCCCGGCGTTTTTGATGCAGGGACGGAAGATTCCCATACCTGCACCTATACCTATACGGTGAACCCCGACGGCGCCCCATCTGCAGTTTGCCCTTCTATCCCAGATGTAGAACTCGATGCCAATGGAAATGGCTCGTTGCCTGCCAATATCGGTGGAGGGCTGAGCACCGACGACTGTGGGACACCAACAGAAACAAGCCCCCAGCAACTGTATACATGCGCCGACATTGGCCCACAGACCGTGACGCTGACAGCAACCGATGCCTGCAACAATATGGACACGGAAAACTGCTCTTTCAATGTCGTGGACAATACCGATCCAGTGATCACTTGCCCGGCCAACGTGACAAAGGAATGCGACCAGAGCACCTCATCCACCTGGACGGGAACGGCCACCGCCACCGACAACTGCTCCGCTTCGCCCACCATCTCAGAATCCGATGCAACTGCGCCCGGTTCCTGTGCAAACGAATGGACGATCACACGCACCTGGACGGCAGACGACGGCAACGGCAACACCGCCACCTGCGACCAGACCATCAACGTGGTCGATTCACAGGGGCCAGCAATCACCTGCCCCGCTGCGGTGACCGTGGAATGCGATGCAGACCATTCGCCTGCCAGCACAGGCTCGGCCACCGCCCTGGACAACTGCGACACGCAGCCGGCCATTGCGAGCAGCGATGCCGCCTCCGCAGGAACCTGTGCACAGGAATGGACGATAACGAGGACCTGGACGGCAACCGATGCCTGCGGCAACTCCAACTCCTGCGACCAGGTCATTACCGTGGAGGACTCCACAGCCCCGACCATCTCATGCCCTCCGGACGTGACCGTGGAGTGCGGTGCAGACAACACATCGGCATCGACTGGCACTGCAACTGCAACAGATAACTGTTCCGCTGTGGGCGACATAGCCATTACCGAATCGGACAATTTTGCAGTGGGCAGCTGTGCAAATGCATCCACCATCACCCGTACATGGACGGCCACCGACGAATGCGGCAACCCGAGCTCTTGCGGCCAGACAGTTACGGTAGAAGACTCACAGGGGCCAACGGTCAGTTGCCCAGCCAATACAACGGTAGAATGCAACGAGGACAACACCTCTGCCAATACAGGCACGGCCACGGCCACCGACAACTGCTCGGCAGTCGGCGGTATCACCATCGGCGAGTCCGATGCCACAACGCCCGGCAGCTGTGCCAACGAATGGACGGTCACACGTACCTGGACCGCCACCGACGAATGCGGGCAGTCCAGCTCCTGTGACCAGACGATAAACGTGGAGGACTCCACAGGCCCGGCCATGTCCTGCGGTGCATTGACCGTCACGCCAAGTTCCGGTGGCACCTACACTTTATCACAAACCGAAATAGACGGCCTCGGTGCAGGGTCAACCGACAACTGCGGGAGCGTGACGTTCACGGCAGCACCGAGCTCGTTCAACTGTGCCGACGAAGGGGCGAACAACGTCACCGTAACTGGAACCGACGAATGCGGCAACAGCAGCAGCTGTACGGCTACCGTGACCGTGACCGCCTACCTGACTGTCAATAGCTGCACGGCGACGGATGAAAGCTGTACAGGCGCTGGGGACGGAACGATAACCGTTTCCGCCACCGCACTGGGCGGACAGGTGAAGTATTCCATCGACGGGGGGACGAACTTCTCCGCCAGCGGGAACTTTACCAACCTAACGCCAGCCACCTACAACATCGTGGTGAAGGTGTTCGGCATTGCCGAAATATGCGAAAAGACCGATACCAAGGCCGTGGCCGCTGGCGGTACCGCCCAGGTCTGGCACAAGGATGCCGACGGTGACGGCTACTCCGACGGCAACACCCTGACAAGCTGCACACAGCCAACAGGGTACATCGCCAGCCCGCTTGCAGGAACAGACTGCAACGATGCCGACCCGGCCATCAACCCGGGCGCAACGGAGGCCTGCAACGGGCTCGACGACGACTGTGATGGCATTGTCCCTGCCGATGAGCAGGACAATGACGGCGACGGGTACATGGTCTGCGAAAATGACTGTGACGACACCGATCCGGACGTCAACCCTGGCGCAACGGAAATCTGCAACGGCATCGACGATGACTGTGACGGGGACATCGACGAGGGCGTGTCTTCCGGAGAGACCTTCACCGGGAACGTCACCTTGGCTTCTCAGGCAGATGTGGACGCATGGCAGGCCTGCTACTCAAAGATCGACGGCAACCTTACCATATCGGGGTACAATATCTCGAACCTCGGGCCGCTCATCAACATCGAGGAGGTAACGGGAAGCGTCAGCATTTTTTACAATGGAAGCAGTCTCACTTCCCTCGACGGGCTGGACAACCTCGCAACTGTCGGCGGTAGCCTCAGCATTTTCTACAACTTCTCCCTCAGCGACTGCTGTGCGCTTTACAACCTGATAAACGGAGGGGTAACGGGCACCATTAGCATCTTCTTCAATGCCACGGGATGCAACTCCACATCGGAGATCAATTCCAACTGCAACCCCAGCCCGTTGGTGCAGAATCCGAACGGTATTTCATTCGAACCGGTCGAGACGGGCAGAAAGCCTTCGGTGGCGCTGTTCCCCAACCCAGTATCGGGAGAGCTCAGCGTGGCTGTCAACAACTTCGGCAACGTGCCGGCCACACTGGCAGTGACCGACAACATGGGAAGGTCGGTAATCTTGAAGGAGATCGGTGAACTGGAAAGCGAACTGCTCAGGCTGGACACCTCCAACCTGCCAACAGGCGTCTACAGCCTCTCAATCAGGGCCACAGGAATGACCCCGGTGGTAAAGAGGTTTGTCAAAATGGATCAGTGATCTGATCAGGATAATTTAGGGAAAGCCTTGCAGCAACACCTGAGACTATACCATTTCCGTTGAGGACACTACTGTTCCTCTTATGGCCTGTGGCACATTGGTCGCTAAATAGGTACGTGGAAAAAGTGGAGGAAAATTGACCATCAACACCAATGGTTTTTTCAATTTCGGCCGGACAATTATTTTTAGAGATGTGCAAAACTGGATAGAAGACAACTTCAATATTAATGGCAGCGAATTATACATAGGGCGGAATACTGACTCCGACAATATTAATGCAGAAAGGATTAACAGCCAGAACATTTTCACCAATTCCAACAATGGTGTTTTTGCGCTTGTGGGTAGTTTAAAATTTCAATACAAGGCCAAATGTAAAAACCTTGAAAGGAATAAATTCCTTTACCTTCATTAACAGAACTGCTTGGAGGTTAAATTAAAACTTTAGAAATACCTCCTCTTCTTCTCCAACCCTATGTTGAAAATGCCATTTGGCATGGCCTTGTACACACCAACCAACCGAACCGCCTCCAGATTTCCATTGAAAAACAAAATGGATATTTAACCTGTACCATAGAAGACAATGGAATAGGAAGAGAAGCAGCAAGAAAATGAAACCGGGGAAGGGAACCACGAAAAAAATCACTCGGTATGGAAATCACACAAGACCGGATTAATCTTATTCAAAGGTTATATAAAGTAGAAACAAAAGTTTCGGTGATAGACTTAAAAAATGAAGACGGCTCTTCGGGTGGCACAAGGGTTATTATTACAATGCCATTGCAGATTCAGCAAGACTGAAGACTTGTCTTACCTCAATAGAGAATTATCTATTTTAAATCTGATCGGTGTGGCATTTCATTATACCTCCCCATCCAACACACGCCGAATGAGTCTACCCTTACTATGTTGTTTAACTGTCTATAGAAATACAGGATATTGGAACGAATGGTATCGATGGAATGGAAGTCCAGATGAAGCGGTTGGTGATCGAGTAAATGATGAAATGATTTTTTGCCAGATAAGCAAGCATCACCCCATATTTTGGGATAACTCTTGCATATTAGGGAGTGTCTTGATATAAATTATGTATTTAGAAATGTAACGAAGAAGCTGATTTAAATCAGCTTCTTTGTTATTTTTGGTTTTTCTTTTTATCAAAGAAAATTGTGGCAGAGAAACAACATCCCAGCAATAGCAACATTTTATCCATCTCCCAGATTGGATACCTATCGATTATTATTCTCTTGATAACTTGCTTTTCTGTTACCTCTTCCTATGCCCAATCCACGCAGTACCAATTTGAACAAATTGAAACAAAAAATGGCGTTTACCTTGGCGGTGTAAATTCAATTTTCCAAGATTCCTTTGGCTATGTATGGGTGAGTTGTAGCGAGGGGCTATTCCAGTACAATGGAGAGAATTTTAAACATTACAACAGCAGCAGTAAAAATTACCACATCCCTTTCGAATGGGTACAAGCTATTAAAGGTAGAAAAGCTGGTGAGTTAATTTTAAACAATGGTATTAGTGTTGGTGTGTTTAATTATTTAGACCAATCATTTGACACTATATATTATCAAAGGCCTGAAAGAAAGGGACGCCTTTTTTATGCTGGGCAAACCTTAGACGCATCCGGCACACTTTGGATGCAGCGGCAAATCAAAAACAATAGCCAATCCTATGACCATTTTCTCTACAATTCAAAAGACTTTAAATCATTTGAAATAGTCTATACTTTCCACACGACCTATGATACTAGAATTGAAGTGGGGAAGGAAGGCGTATTGGTGTCTATCGATGGAGCCGTCATTGAGGTTGATCAGCATGGCAAAACTATTTCAAGATATGAATTCCCAGATAAAAGTCCTTACTCTCCGCAAGTGGATGCAAATGGCGCGCTTTGGGTAAAAGATGCTTGTTCGCAAAGCCCAACTCCTGAATCTTGTGGCATCCATTTTTGGGATGAAGAAACCGGTGCCTTTAAGGAAATCAATATTGCCTTAGGAAATGAATTCGGGCCATCCAAATTTATGTGGATGGATGATGATTATATTTTCAGCACTGGGACCTGGGTAGACAGCTTGTTTTTATATAACAGGGAAAGTGAAACGTTGCTGAGGTTTGGAAAAGAAGAATTTGGGGGATTTTCTTTTTGGACTTCCTGCTTACTAAAAGATCAATCGGGCAATTACTGGCTTGGCGGATCAGATCTTGTAAAGATGGAAGCCCGACCTAATATTGTCCACTATCTAAAGAACGGAAATGAAAATTGCATCCAAAATATTTGCAATATAAAAGGGATAAAAGAAGCTCCTACCGGAGAGATTTATATAAGCTATGAAAGAAGCATCTCCATATTAAATCCCAAAAACAATTCTCTCCGCCAATTTCACCAACCATTAAAAGATAAATTGGAAGCAATGAGCATTAATTTTTTCAATGAAAAAATTGTGCTGGATAATTATTTATTTGACCCAGAAAATAAAAAGGGTAAAATAATCAATGCCACCAGTATTATCAGATCTATTTCTTTGACAGACAAGAGTGGAAGGCTGTGGGTGTGCACTAATGAAAACACAGATCTTTTTATTTTTAAAAATGTCGAAGAAGCTCCAATTAAATTAAATTCACTCAAACCTTTTTTAGAAGATTTTAACCCCATAGAATACAACGATATCCTTCAAAGTAAGGATGGTACTATTTGGATCGTAACTGGAAAACATGGCATCTTTCATTTAAATAATAAAGGCGATATTATAAAGCATTATTTATTTAACAAATCGAAACAGCACAGCTTGCTTTCAAAAATAAACTATGCAATTGCAGAAGACGAAGGGGGAAACATCTGGATTGGTTCATCAATGGGTTTGAGCAAACTGTCACCTCAAGAGGAACATTTTCAACATTTTACAACAGAAGACGGCCTCCAGGGAACTAGGGTTTACTGCATGGTAATACAACCCAGCAAAGGGTTATGGTTGGGAACGGGTACCGGCATTTCTTTCTTTGATTTTGGTACATCTTCTTTTGTCAATTTCACACAAAAAGATGGATTGATGAACAAAGAGTACAATCGGAAATCAGCCATTTTAAGTAGTACTGGTCGATTGTATTTTGGTGGGTTAAACGGTGTGGATGCCTTTTACCCAAACGAATTACTTTCCAAAAATTTAAAAACGGATTTACCAATCATTCTTACACATTTAACTTTTTTTGATGGAGAGAAAAACGAAACTGTTGTAAAAAAGAGCGGTTTAGAAAATATAAAAGAAATAAACCTAAAAGCCGCTGATAAATATTTTGAATTAGGATTCAGACTTGCCGATTTCCGAACCTCTACAACCACCCAATATAGCTTCATGTTGAAGGGATATGATAATTGGTCTGTCCCAGAAGAACGAAATGAATTACGGTACGAGAACCTTCCACCGGGCAATTATATACTCAGGGTAAAAGCAGCAGTAAGCCCTGGTGTTTGGAATAACAAAGAAATTGCAATTCCAATAATAAAGCAGGAATACTGGTACAAAACCAAGACAGCATTTTTTTCATTTATTACACTATTTTTATTAGCAACCTATTATTTTTATCAAAATCAATTAAAGCGAAAACTGGAACAGGAGGAAGCTCTTCGACTGCGGGAATTGGACACTGTAAAAACCCGTCTTTATACCAACATCACCCATGAATTCCGCACGCCGTTGACCGTTATCCTTGGCATGATTGACAATATTCGTGGACATCGGCAAGAACGCTCTTTAATAAAAAGAAATAGTAAAAATTTACTCAGACTCATCAATCAATTACTTGACCTGTCAAAGCTGGATAGCGGCACGATGAAAATGGATGCAGTACAAGATGATGTGATCAATTATTTGAGGTACCTGACGGAAAGCTTTTACTCTATGGCACAGGAACGCAAAATAAACTTGCAGTTTACTTCTGCAATTGATGAATTGGTAATGGATTTTGATGAAGTCAAATTGCAACATGTAGTTTACAATCTTTTATCCAATGCGCTAAAATTCACCCCAGAGGGAGGTACTGTTTTATTTCAAACAGATAGAACAACCAGAAATGGTAAGGCGGTACTCCACATGAAATTGAAAGATACAGGTGTCGGAATCCCTGCTGATAAATTACCGCATATTTTCGATCGTTTTTATCAGGCCGATAATTCCAACACCAGAAAAGGGGAAGGCACAGGCATCGGATTATCACTGACCCACGAACTAGTGCAGTTGATGGGTGGAATTATCAATGTTAAAAGTGAGGAAGGAGTTGGCTCCACGTTCTCAATTTGGTTGCCGATATTAAATACTGCCCCTGCTGGCAAACTGCCCGAGGAAGTGGCCCGAAGAAAGGAACTTGAAAAAGAACTGATCCCCGACACCCTGACGGAAAAAGCAGACCGCAAAAAAGAAAACGGAATCGCCCAAAACGGCGACCTGCCCATCCTTTTAATCATTGAGGACAATAAAGATGTGGCGCATTATATTCGATCTATTTTAGAAGAATCATATATTATACATTGGTCCAAAGATGGAGAAGCAGGAATTGAAAAAGCACTTGAAATTGTCCCCGACATCATCATTAGCGATGTGATGATGCCCAAAAAAGATGGGTTCGAGGTGACCAATTTTTTGAAAAACGATGAGCGCACCAGCCACATTCCGATCATTTTGCTCACCGCCAAAGCCGATGTGGACTCCCGACTGGAGGGGCTGGAACGAGGTGCCGACGCTTACCTCGCCAAACCTTTTAATAAAAAAGAACTTAAAGTCAGGTTAGACAAACTGGTCGAGTTAAGGCAAACATTACAGGCCCGATACGCCCAAACTCCGATCCCCCAGCCTACTCCAAACAAATCACTTCAAATCGAAGACGCTTTCCTGAAAAGGATGAACGATATTATTGAAGCCAATCTCGACAATGCTGAATTTTCGGTGGTGGATTTTTCACAGGAGGCAGGCATGAGCCAATCCCAACTCTTGCGAAAATTGAAAGCGCTGACCGGAAAATCTGCCGTAGCCTACCTTCGAAGTGTTCGGCTTCACCGAGCAAAAGAGATGCTATCGAAAGGCGAATTAAACGTCTCCGAAGTAGCTTATGAAGTCGGCTTCTCCGACCCGCTTTATTTCTCCCGGGCCTTCTCCAAAGAGTTTGGCTTCCCACCTACTGATGTTTCCTCATAAGGCATTAAACCTGCCAAACCCAGCAATTTTATATCTCACAAATAGCTGATAAACAATCAATTAAAAAGATTGCCGAAAATATCCATGCCTTTGACGGATATGTCCATGCCTATTGGAAGGGGTTGCCTTCATATTTGTGGGAGCAAGGTTGGCAACTATTATCAACCATTTCTTTTCACTATAAAATAAAAAAAAATGAAAGCATTTATCACGACTTCCGCATTAGCTATCTGTATGTTTTTCACAGCACAATTAACTGCACAGGATGTGACCGCCAAAAAGTACGAGAACCCAAAATGGAAATCCATCGTGATGATAGACTACCACTCCGGTAAAATGGGGCGAGTCCTTGAAATCATTGACGAGCATTTCAAAAAAGCCAGCGAAAAAGCAGGCACTCAGCAGCCCACCCGCTTGTTCATGCAGACTGGCCAATATGACCTGATGCTAATCTGGGACATGGAAGGTGGCATCGAAGACATGAACTGGGAAATCAACCCAAATGGTATCAAATGGCGTACTGCCCTCAACGAAATCATGGGCGGCAAAGACAAAGCAGATGCATTGATGGAGGAGTACTTATCCCTTATTAGGTCGGCGAAAAGTGAATTGGCCATGGAGCGGTAAAGGATGTAATCGATAAAAATAAGGGAGGAGTCGCCTTCTCCCTTATTCTATTCAGAGGATTTCTTCGTTCAATTTAATAGTCAATACTATGTTGCAAAATAACATTGTAATTCCGTCAACTTCGCTAATTTCAAAAGAGGCGAGGACGACAATGGAAACTAAAATGGCATATAGCTTTAAGCGGATTCAGTCCCTCGACATCTTAAAAGGGCTCGTCATTATTTTAATGGCGCTCGACCATACACGGGACTATTTTCATGATGCCTCTTTTTTCATTGACCCAACTGATCCAACGGCAACAAACCTACCGCTCTTTTTCACAAGGTTTATCACCCACTATTGTGCACCAGTATTTTGTTTTTTAGCAGGTATCTCTGCCTTTTTGGTGGGACAGAAAAAGACCAAGAAAGAGCTATCACAGTTTTTACTGAAGCGTGGTATTTGGTTAATACTGATCGAAGTTACCATTGTCAAATTTGCATGGCGTTTTCAGGTCGATTATTCATTTGTGGCGCTATTAGTGATTTGGTCATTGGGTATCAGCATGGTCTTTTTGGCTGGAATCATCCATGCTCCCAGACGGGCTATTTTGATGTTTAGCTGCCTGCTTATTTTTGGTCATAATCTATTTGACAATTTTTCTTTTGACGGCAATATCCTGTGGGCTCTTTTACATGAGCGAACCGCTTTTATTTTTGAAAATGGATTCAAGCTCAGGGTGGTTTATCCGTTGATCCCGTGGATCGGTGTGATGTCGCTGGGGTATTATTTTGGTGGTTTTTATAAAAAATCGTACGACAGGAAAAAGAGAGTGAAACTATTAAAAACATTGGGGTTATCAGCTATTGCAATGTTCTTTGTTGTGCGTCTGTTCAATCAGTACGGCAACCCAAACCACTGGGAAGTTTACGATTATTTTTCGCAGACCATTTTTTCTTTTTTCAATGTGAAAAAATACCCACCATCACTTGCATTTTTATTGGTGACCCTTGGCCCGGCGTTAGTGTTTTTAGCATTAACAGATAACACAAAAAATAAGATTTCAGAATTTTTAAGCGTCTTTGGCCGAGTACCGTTTTTCTTTTACATCATACACATTTATGTCATCCATTTTTTCGCCATGCTGTTGGCTGAAGTTACCGGATTTGGTTGGGAAAGCATGATCCTCGAAACTTTTGTTTCATTTTCTCCAGACTTGAAAGGATACGGCGTTGGGCTTTTAATGACCTATATAATATGGGCTTTGATAGTCTTGCTGCACTATCCCATTTGTAAATGGTTTGGCGAATACAAAATGAATAATAAGGATAAACGGTGGCTGAGTTATTTATAAGAAAGATTATCATCTGACTAATTAACTGACGTTACGCACGGCTGCCGAAACGCCAGCAAGCTTGAGTGATTGCAGAATATCTCTTGCCAATCACGAATTGCGGAGCATCAACATTTAAACACTTGGCGTCACTGTCGTGTGCTCCTTAGGGGTTTTCAGGGGTGAAGGGAACTCCGACGGAGTTCCCTTCACCCCTGAAAACCCCACGGGCCGAGTAGAATGACAGTAAAAGATCGGATGCCAGTTCGGCCCGCATGTTCGAAAAATGGCAAAAGCAGGTGGCTTTGTGCGTAACATCAGTAATTAATTTCTATGACTACTTAACACAACAAATAAAGCACTCCAAGCAACCAAAATCATAAACTAAAAAATCAGGCACCTCTGTAACCAACCCTGTGCAATAGGACAGGATTGGTTACCACGCTGCTGCTGGGCACGCCATAGCAGGGACTGGCAGTGGCATTTTTCAACTTTTTAAAATTTCATAAAATGAAAACGGTAACCAAGATATTACTCCATGCTCTATTTATCTGTGCATGTTTTTCTGTCAATATTTTAACGGCAAACGCACAAAACTGCCCTCAAAATGATTACAGTTTTAGCTCTCAGGCGGAATTGAACAGTTTTCCTCAAAATTGTACCCATATTGTTGGTGACTTATCTATCTGTTGCTGGGATAATGACTTAGACCTCTCTCCATTAAACAATGTAACCTCCATCGGAGGGTCTTTACACATAGAAGTCACTGTAAGTGGATCAGGTACTCTAACTGATTTATCAGGTCTTTCAAACCTGCAAACGGTTGGGGGAGACTTTCACATTCTCGATATGAATGTGGACAACCTTGATCCATTGTCCAATCTGACTTCTATCGGCGGTGATCTTTTTCTACACTATGCCATAGACGACTGCTGCGGTATTGTTCAATTGACCGCAATACCTGGTGCAGTGGGAGGCTCCATTGACCTTTCTGGAAATTGCGGTGGTGTGTCCGGCATCAATGCCAACTGCCCGCTGCCTGACCATGATGGAGATGGGGCTGATATTTCTCAGGATTGTGATGATGATGACGCCAATAATTATCCTGGCAATATAGAAATATGTGACGGACATGACAACGACTGTGATAGTCAGGTGGATGAACCGGGTGACTGTGCCACCCCCGGTACTCGCACCTGGGTAGGTCTGATCGATTCGGATTGGAATACGGCCTGCAACTGGAGTCCTATCTGTGTGCCTACTGCCGATGACCATGTTCTTATTCCAGATGTCAATACCAACGACCCTATTATCATGAGCGGTACAGCGGCGCTCGCCCAGTCCGTACATGTAATGACTGGGGCCGGGCTGACCATCGAGAACACGGCCGGGCTGACCATCAACGGCTCGGCAGCCTATACCTCCCCATTCAATTTTACAGCAGGGCTGAACAACGAAGGCACCGTGGACAACAGCGGCGGCCTCACCCTCGGTTCGTCGGCCAGCGTGGGACACTACGGGATTGTGAACCAGGCCACTTTCAACAACACGAACGGTGGGGACATCAATATCGACCGCTCGACGTCCACTGGGCTCTTTAACATATCTGGCACCTTCACCAACTGGGCCGCAATCACCATCGGAGCCAACCACATCGTGGAGGGGATGGGGGTTTTGAACGATGCCATTTTCAACAACAACACCGGCGGGATTATCGCCATCGAAGAAACAGATAATGATGGCCTTTATAACGCTTCCGGCGGCACCTTTACCAATATGGCCAGTATCTCCATCGGGGCCAATAAAAAAGTCGGAAGTAGTGGCATTTACAACATTGCTATTTTTAATAATAATCCTGGTGGTGAAATTAAAATAGATGAAACAGGAAAGGATGGCATTTACTGCAGCAATACCAGCACGTTTTTTAATGATGCAGTTATTATTGTTGGTGCCAATAAAAAAATAGGTGACAACGGAATCTGGAACAATGGCAATTTTACAAATACTACGAATGGTGATATACAAATAGAAGAGATTACCGATCATGGAATCCGAAACTGGTCTACCGGAAGCTTTACAAACAACGGTACTATAACAATCGGCGCAAATAAGTTATTAGAGGGATTTGGCATCCAGAACTACGCAGAATTCACCAATAATGCAGGGGCTCAAATTCAAATTGACAATCTAACAAGTAGTGGTATTTATAGCGACAACAAATTTGTCAATCTTGGATTAATCAATATTGGGCAAACCGCAGGAAACATTGGAAATGGTGGGATCCTTAATAATGGAGGCACATTCCAAAATTTTCAGTTTGGTGAAATAAACATTGATGGCTGCACGCTGAATGGTATTCACCATGCCGTCGGCACTTTTACTAATGGAGCAACCATTACCATCGGTGCAAGTCAACCTCCTATGGGGGCTGCTCTGTTAAACCAAGCTATTTTTAGAAATCATGCTTGTGCCACTTTGACTTGTTTTAAAAATCTTGAAAATACCGCCACATTTAATCAATATGGATACGCCCTTTTCGACACACCAGTAGCACATACAAATAGCGGTTTCACAAATGATGGTATCCTAATTTACCCTCAAGGCAATCCAATTCCCAATGTAAATAATGAGGAAGTTATTATTTCTCCAACAACTGGTGATTGTAGCAGTATTAACCCTACATTTGACCTTGGCAATACAGTTAACTACAATATAGTAGGAATATTCACTGACCCTAATGCCAGCAATTCTGCCGGAGGTTATAGCAAGCATACAAATATATTTACTCCAAATAATCCTCTCTCAGAAGCCTTACATTCGTTCTATGTAAAACTTGATACTTTTAGCTCATGTCCACAAGTATTTCCATGGACGCTAACCGTTGATGATATAACACCTCCTACATTTACTTGCCCTGCCAATCAGATTATAAATTCTGAACCAGGCGCATGCTCCGGCAAAGTGCCAGACCTTACCACACTCGTAAATGACGAAAGTGACAACTGCGGTACGCCCACGCTGAGCCAGAATTTTGCTGCCAATTCCTCTTTTGGAAGTACACATGCTGACCAAATCCAGGTCACCATCACCGCAGATGACGGAAACGGCAACCAGAATGTTGTCCCATGTGTAGTTACCCTTACGCTAAATGACAACGAAGCACCCAGCGCTATCTGCCCCACTTCCATCCCAGATGTAGAACTGGACGCAAACGGTAACGGAACATTGCTCTCCAACATCGGCGACGGAAGCTCCACCGACAACTGCAGCAGCCCGACAGAGACCAGCCCAGCGGCCAATTACACCTGTGCAAACCTCGGCTGGCAGACAGTCGTTCTGACTGCCCATGACGGCAACAGCAACACCGATACCGAGGCCTGTACCTTCAAGGTGGTTGACAACATAGCGCCTGTGGCCGTCTGCCCAGCAACGATCGCAGACGTGGAACTTGACGCCAACGGCAACGGAACACTCCCCGCCAACATCGGCGACGGAAGTTCCACCGACAACTGTGCTGCTAATGAGTCCAGCCCAGCGGCAAACTTCACTTGTGCCGACATTGGCGGTCAAACCGTGGTGCTGACGGTTGACGATGGAAATGGAAACTCTGACACGGAAACCTGCTCGTTCAACGTCGTGGACAATATTGCACCAGAAGCGATCTGCCCAGCGAATATTCCAGATGTCGAACTCGATGCCAACGGCAACGGAACACTCCCAGCCAACATCGGCGACGGAAGTTCCACCGACAACTGCGCTGCTAATGAGTCCAGCCCTTCAGCCAGCTTCACTTGTGCAGACATCGGTGTGCAAACCGTGGTGCTGACAGTTGATGATGGAAATGGAAATTCTGATACGGAAACTTGCTCATTCAACGTCGTGGACAATACGGTATCCGAAGCGATCTGCCCAGCGAATATTCCAGATGTGGAACTCGATGCCAATGGAAACGGCACACTGCCAGCCAACATCGGCGACGGAAGCTCTACCGACAACTGCGCTGTTACTGAAACCAGCCCAGCGGCCAATTTCACTTGTGCAGACATTGGCGTACAAACCGTGGTACTGGTAGTTGATGATGGAAATGGAAATTCTGATACGGAGGATTGTTATTTCAACGTTGTGGACAATATTGCGCCCGTTGCGATCTGCCCCGCGAATATTCCAGATGTGGAACTTGACGCCAACGGCAATGGAACACTCCCAGCCAACATCGGCGACGGAAGTTCCACCGACAACTGTGCTGCTAATGAGTCCAGCACATCGGCAAACTTCACTTGTGTCGACATTGGCGTACAAACTGTGGTGCTTTCGGTTGATGATGGAAATGGAAATTCCGATACGGAAGCTTGTTATTTCAATGTCGTGGACAATATTGCACCTGAAGCGATCTGCCCAGTGAATATTCCAGATGTCGAACTCGATGCCAATGGCAACGGAACGCTCCCCGCCAATATCGGCGACGGAAGTTCCACCGACAATTGCGCTGCTAATGAGTCCAGCCCTTCGGCCAGTTTCACCTGTGCAGACATTGGTGTGCAAATGGTAGTGTTGACTGCTGACGATGGCAATGGAAACACCAATACTGAGACCTGTTCGTTCAATGTAGTTGACAACAGCGACCCTGCTATCACCTGTCCCGCCAATGTAACCAAAGAATGCCACCAAAGCACGTCTTCCATCTGGACAGGCGTGGCAATGGCCAATGACAATTGTTCCGGTGCTCCTGCCATCACAGAGTCTGATATCAGCACACAGGGGAATTCTGGCTGTGACTACTACAGCTACACCATCACCCGCACCTGGACAGCCGACGATGGCAACGGCAACACCGCCTCCTGCGAACAGATCATCACGGTGGAGGACAATGCTGCGCCACTTATTTTCTGTCCAGCAGATGTAACTGTGGAATGCGATGCCGATCATTCCCCATCAGCAACTGGTACGGCCAGCGGTGTTGACAATTGCGATTCCCAGCCAACTATTTCCAGCAACGATGATACGACATCTGGCAGCTGTGCAAACAGTTGGACCATCACAAGGACATGGAACATCGCCGACGCTTGTGGAAACAGTACACCCTGCGACCAGGTCATCACTGTGGAAGATACTACCGCCCCTATGATCACCTGCCCCAATGACGTGACCATAGAGTGCGACCAAAGCACTGCACCTGCTAACACCGGGTCTGCTACTGCACTGGACAACTGCGATGCATCGCCTGTCATTTCAAGTTCCGATGCGACAACTGGAGGAAGCTGTACCAGCGCTTCCGTCATCACCCGTACCTGGTCGGCCACGGACGACTGTGGCAACAGCAGTCCTTGCGACCAGATCATCACCGTGGAAGACAGCTCTGGACCAATGATCACTTGTCCAACAAGCGTGACCGTGGAATGTGACGACGACCACTCTTCCACAGTTCAGGGAAGCGCAACGGCAAATGACAATTGTTCTGCTGTCGGTGATATTACAATCACTGAGGCCGATGCCACTGCACCGGGCAGCTGTGCCAATGCATGGACGATCACGAGGACATGGACTGCTCAAGATGAATGTGGAAATACTACTTCATGTGACCAGATAATTACAGTGGAAGATACAACAGCACCAATAATGTCCTGTGGCTCATTGGCTGTTACACCAAACACGGATGGCACTTATACACTTTCACAAAGTGAAATTGATGGGTTAGGAACTGGCTCGACCGACAACTGCGGCAACATCACTTTTTCGGCTTCGCCAAACACATTCCATTGCGCCAATGAAGGAGCCAATTCAGTCACCATCACAGGTACGGATGAATGCGGGAATTCATCATCCTGTTCTGCGACCGTGACATTGGAAGAATACCTTACCATTGAAAGCTGCACGGCAACAGGCGAAATCTGTGCGGGCGCTGGCGACGGCAGCATCAATATCTCCGCCACCGCACTGGGCGGACAGGTCAAGTACTCCGTTGACGGTGGGGCGAACTACTCCGCCAGCGGCACCTTCAACAACCTCACCCCGGGTACTTACAACATCGTGGTGAAGGTGTTCGGCATTGCAGAAATTTGCGAAAAAACAGATACCAAGACCGTGGCAGCAGGCGGTACCGCCCAAACCTGGTACAAGGACGCCGACGGTGACGGCTATTCCGACGGCAACACCCTGACAAGCTGCACACAGCCGACCGGGTACATCGCCAGTCCGCTTGCAGGAACCGACTGCAACGATTCCGACCCGGCCATCAACCCGGGCGCAACGGAAACCTGTGACGGGCTCGACAACAATTGCGACGGCATCATCCCTGCCGATGAAACTGATGCTGATGGCGACGGATATATGGTGTGCGAAAATGACTGTGATGACACCGATCCGGATGTCAATCCTGGCGCAACGGAGATATGCAACGGCATCGACGACGACTGCGACGGGGAAGTGGACGAGGGAGTGGGAAGCGGACTGACTTGGACCGGCAACGTGACCTTTACCACACAGGCGGAAGTGGACGCATGGCTGGCATGCTATTCCATCATCGACGGAAGTCTTACCATCGCGGGGAACAATATCACCGACCTGTCGAACCTAATTGGGATCGAGGAGGTAACTGGCACCGTTTCCATCTACTACAACTCGGCACTGACATCGCTCAACGGCCTGGACAATCTAGCAACAGTAGGCGGCAGCCTCACCATTTTCTACAACTTCCTGCTCAGCGACTGTTGTGCCATCCACGACCTTATCAACGGTGGGGTGACTGGGAGCATCAGCATCTTCTTCAATGCCGCAGGATGTAATTCTGTCAGCGAGGTCAACTCTAACTGCGGGGGGAACAACTTAAGCCAAAACCCTGCAAACACAGGCATTCTGACTTTTGATGAAAAGGATTTTGTTCTGTATCCAAACCCCACTTCCGGATCATTTACCGTACGGATTCCTCAACAATATGGAACAGGCCAGATTTCGGTCATGGACATCCATGGGCGGGAAATGATGACGCAAGAAACCATTGAAGGACAAGCAACCTACCTTTTTGAAGGGGGTACGCTTCCTACAGGCATCTATATGGTGGTTAAGAAGGCGGATGGACGGGAAGTCCAGGTGAAGCGATTGGTGATAGAGTGATAGTTTGAGATTATGAAAAATAATAAGGGAGTGTCTTTTCTGATTGGTTAAGACGCTCTCTTTTCATTTTTAAATGTTGCTGATATTCCTCTCCTACATACCTTCTAAAATCTCCACAGCTTCCTTTTTTTTGTAATGCTTTTTTTGAGCCGCAATTTTTTCAAATGCCAATTTTGAAGCTGATATATTTCCTGCTTTAAAAAGTGCAATTGCAGTATACCATTCTGCGTCCTGTTTAAAGGAACTGGCATCAGATATTTCGCTAAATACAATTATTGCTTCGTCAAATTTACCAGTTGCCAGCAAAGATGATCCTAATAATAATTTTGCATTTTCTCTTTGGTCAAAATTTTCATCCAATATTAATTCTTTAAAAACAGGGATTGCATTTTCGAATTTATTCTCTTTAAAATAAGTGACTCCTTGCCTCCATTTTTCATCCACATTTGCATTTCCATCCCGAACCGATGGCGGAATAGGCATTTCAAAATATTGAACAACTAATTGTTCAGTCGAGTCTTGCCCGCTCGTACCATTTAACCACCAAATCCCAATGGCCACAATCAATGCAAAACCAGCAGCAACAGCTATTTTACGCATCATTATTATTCTGTTGACACTTTTTTCTTTTCGATTTCTTAATGCATTTTCAGCAGTTACTTTTAATTGCCTTTTCACTGCTGATTTGATTATTAACTCATCCTGCCGGAAAGCAGCAAGTTCTTCTGCCAAGGTTTTATCAGACGCCAGTCTTTTTTCGAATTCCATTTTTTCTGACGATGATAATTCACCTTTTAAATACCTTTCTATTTTTTCAATATTCTCCATCAGGACGAATTTTAAATCAAAATCAAAATGATAATTAAAACAAAGTTTTTAAATATAAAAACCGGATTATTAACTGGATTGTGACAATTTTAATTTTAATTTGCATTTTAATTTCAGGGATCACCAACAATTGCCCTCAATTTTTGCAGGCATTTAAATTTCTTTTTTTTTGCTTGATCAGCATTTTCCAGACCAGCCCTTTCAGCGATTTCCTCCATTTTGTATCCCCAATATCCCCAGTCCAATAAAACCTGCTTGCAAGTCTCGCCTATTTTATCCAGATATAAATACAGGGTATTGACATCTTCTTTTTCAATGAATTGTTTCAAGATGGATTGACTGGAAGATTCCCAATTTTGTGTCCATTCAGTTAATTCTATCGTTTTAGTGGACGCCTTTTTCAAAAGGTCTCGACATTTGTTGAATAAAATTTTATACAGGTAGGTTGACAGTTTGCTTTCGCCCCGAAAACGATTCTGCACAACGTGCTCCAGCAACACCATCACAGCATCAATATAGGCATCCAGTACGTCCTCTTCTGATTGGCGGAATTGTCGGGCCAGCTTTTGCACAAAAAAGACATTTTGCTCAATCAGTAGCTTTGTAGCCCATTCCCTGGCCTGTCCGCCCTCGCAGATAGCTTCGATGAGTTTTGAATCAGTGGGTTTTGAAGTGAACGCTTTTAAGGCCATGAGGGAATAAAGGATTTTTTCTTTTCCATTTTTCGAAAAAACCATGCCCCGAAAATAAGTAAGAATAATCCCAATATGGACAAGGCAACTGGAAAAATGGTGCTTCCCATTGAATGTCCAAAATCGATTTCTTTGCTATTTCCCATAAAAACAAAGGCGCTCCAGTAAAAAGGATAGGTCTTGCGCCCCATTTCAAGGTAGTCCAATTTGGCTTGTCTCAGCGCCCTATCAGTGGGCATGCCATCTTTCAAATAGGTATAGAAACTGGCCATAATATTCCTCGTAGCTTCATCGTCCACTTGCCAAAGGCTCATCACAATATTGGGCACGCCCGCCCGCCTGAAACTCCTCCCAAGGCTCATGATGCCTTCGCCTTTTTCCAATTTCCCGCTGCCAGTATTGCAGGCGCTCAGCACTGCCAATTGTGCATTCAAGCTCATACCCTGCAACTCATAAGCCCTCAATATGCCATCCTCACCATCTTCCGTTTCAGTAAATATTAAGCCGGAAACCATTGGATTTTCTTCGTCGGTAAAGGCATGCATGGCGAGGTGGAGTATCCCAAAATCGGCAGCATTTTCTTTAAAATTCGATTCGCTTGCCTCAATCCCGGTCACTGTCTTCCCGCCCAATAAGGCGTTAATGTCTGAAACTTCCTTTTTTGTTTCCGACAAAGTCGAGAACCCATTTCGGGTGACCAATTCGGAATTGGAAGAGCCACTATACTCAGGTGCAAAAGCCAATATCTCTTTGTTGTAACGGTTGCCATGAATGGAGTGGCCAAATTGCAAATTGGCGGAAAATGCATAATGGACAGGACAAATCCGTAACAAATATGGCAGGGAAGAATAATCCACCGTTTCTAAATCATATTCATTATTTGTCAACAAAATTTCAAAGGGCAAATAACTCAACCATAGGTCTGGAATTACCAGGATATTTTTTTCATTTCCAGCCAATCGCCCGCCAATTAATAATTGATAAATACGGCTGCTATTTTTTGCAAAACCTAAATACGCCTCTTTTCCCATGGCAATATTTGCAGCAAACACAGGGTCTTTTAGCATTCGGACAAATTCAAAAATTTCTTTTTGGAAATCGGCAGGCATGACCGTTTTATAGAACCCAATATTATTTTTTGAAATTTTCAATAAATACAAATTATCACCTGCTACCAAATACTCAATGACCACTTCATTTTCTGATAATTTTTCCTGCACTCCAGAAAGGTTAATACTTTCCAGATCATTCATCAACTGCGCCATTTCAGGAAACTGCTGGTCGATATATTTTTCCAGATGGATGTATTTTTCCCTTACCGTAAAAAGCCGACTATTTAATTCTTTTATTTTTTCTTTGTTGTTTCCCGCAAGCTGAATTTGTGTCTCCTGAAATAATATTTCTTTTTTAAGTCTATTTCTTTCAAAGGCTATGCTATCAGGTATTTTAACCAGCTTACTGGCTGCTTCTCCCTGCAATTCTTCCAATAAAATAAGGCTTCGGCTTTTCTCCATCAGTCCAAAGGCTTCTTCCAAATAGGCAGGTTGTTCTTGTATTTCATTTAAAAGAAACGCAATTTCAACACCTGTTTCATAAATATTCCTGGCATTTTCCGCCAAATAACTTTTAGCACTTTCTGTAAAAAAACTTTGGCGTAGCAGGTCAACCAATGAACTACTTTTTTGAATAGTTTGCAGGGCTTTTTCTAAATACTTTCTGTCTCCACTTTCAGCGAATGCCCGCTGCAACAATTCTATTTTAAGCTGAAACAAACGCAAGCCAGTCTGCTCCTGTAAAATATTCTCAGGCGAGGGATCAATAAAAATATCAACAGGAATAAAATCCGTACTTACACACTGCATCCCCTCCTGACAAAGCGATAATGCCTTTTTTGTATCGTCAGTAATTGTAGCCAAATGATAGCAGGCCATTGCTCGGTCATTGGAAATATCCGGCATTTCTTTTTTTGCCAATAAATATGCCTGTGTGTACATTTTTTCCGCTGCTGCCGCTTCGCCCTTTTCAAAATACAGATCCCCCATGCTCATCCATAATTTCGCATAGAGATGGTGGTTTTTTGTTAGCGTTTTATCAAATAAGCCCCATACCTCCTTATATATTTTTAATGCAATATCATACTGCCCCATTTCTACATAACATGCAGCTACATTTCGGAGCGACGATGCTGTATGAACGTTGGGAATTCCAGCTGTGACATCGTGTTTCTTATTGGATTTTTTATACCAGGAAATTGCGTCAGAATACCGTTTGCTTTCCTTCATCACATTACCCAACTGGAATTCACAAAAGGCTATTTTTTGCAAAGTTTGCCCTTCTGCGTCTCCATATAATTCAATCGCCATGTGGATATACTCCTCAGCCGTCCGGAAATCTTTTTTACGCTGGTAAATTTCAGAGATGTTGCGGTAGGAGCGCGCCAGCCCGCTTAAATCATTAGCCTTTTTCGTAATGTCCACTATCCCGTTCTGCAACTCCAGGGCCTTGTTCAAATAGCCCATTTCCAACCAAATTTCCGCCTGCACTCCCATGGTGCTGAGGGTCGAAGGGTGGGTAGGGCCAAGCGCTATTTTTTTCAGCTCAAGTGCTTTACCCACATATTCCAGAGCATCGGGGAAGTTCTGGGCTTTAAGGTTGATACTAGCCAAGTTGTTATAGGCATACGCTTGCACTTTCTCCTTCTTTTCATACGAGTCTGGCAATTGCTGGTATATGGCCAATGCTTTTTCAAAACCGGCTACGGCCGGTTCGAACTCGAACTGTGTGTAATGGATATTGCCCTTAGCCAGCCATGCGTCGCCCAATTTCATCGTGGGGACTTTTTGGGCGGGCATCGCCTCCATTTCTTTTATCGTAGCGATGATTTGGGATTTGGCTTCATCTGGCCTGCCGCTTTCGGAGTAACTGTATGCGATGCCGATCTTTGCTTTGAAATAGCCTTCCATATAACCGCATTTTTGGAAGATAGGCAAGCATTTCCGGTATAGGACAATGGCTTCATCACACCGGTGCTCTACATCTTCCAGTACGACGGCTCTTTCCAACCATTTAATGCCTTGCAGTGAATCAGCAGCGTTGCCTTGCGACTGAGCCGACAACGGTAAACATGATGCAACCATGGCCAAGAGGCAGACAGCGCCAAGTCTGATAGCACCGACAATGTCGTGTTTGATTTGCATCATAATTAAATTGATCTACAAAGGTTTATATAGATGCTGTTTGGGAATGTGGGGTAAGTAGTAGTGAAATGCAATTAATGTGCTGGATCGTTTATCCGCCTCAAATGTACTGTTATTTCAAGAATGGGATCGGAGACGCTCGCTTTTCACCGGATGACCTACCAGAAGTGTTTCCCAAAATAATTTCAAAAAAAATTGCCCTCACCCGCGACCTTTTGAAATCCACTTCCACAAAGGCTGTATCTGAGGTTATGACAAAGGTTGTAATCCCAATTTTAAAAAACAAAATTTCCTTGTTTATGCCATAAACAATGACGGTGGCAGAAGGAAAGATTTTATCAGTGCATCCTTTAGTGGAGGCAGTTTTTAAATCAATTTTTTCACAAAAAAAACAGGTTCTTAGACAAATCCTGTGGTATTGGCCAAGGGCATTAGCGGGTCACTTGAAGTGCCCCGCTAATTTGAGCAAAAATTACGGGGGCACTTGAAGTGACCCCGTAATACCTCCACCTGAATTGTCCAAGAACCAAAAATCATCATTGAAATGAAAAAGCTAATCTTCACTTTATGTCTATTATTGGTTGCACTGAGTGCCGACCTTATTGCTCAAGCCACCCTCAGCGTGCAGGGCACCATCCAAAAATCTTTCGGTGCAGCCGTAGACGATGGCACCTATAGCCTCACTTTCAAGCTCTATGCCTTAGAAACAGGTGGCTCTCCCGTCTGGTCGGAAACGCAAACTAATGTTGAAATCACTGGCGGCGTTTATAGCGTCGTGCTCGGTTCGGTGAACCCTCTGACAGCGGCCTTCAACCAAACCTACTACCTCGGCATCACCGTAGATGGTGGTACAGAACTCACGCCCCGCGCCCAGCTCACTTCCTCCCCTTATGCGCTATCCCTCATTGGGCAGAGCAACATTTTCCCCTCTACTGGAAATATAGGAATTGGTACAACAAGCCCTGGACAAGCGCTGACCATTAATAATGCAAGTCCAACGATCGCATTCCAGGATACAGACAATAGGTCAGGATTTATCCATCAAAACGCTGATTTAATGTATTTTTTAACGGGTGGTGTAAACACCAACTCCTGGACTTTGAATGGGGGTTATTGGCCGCTCACTTTGAACATGGCTACTGATGCTGCCACATTTGGTGGTCCGGCCTATTTCATGGAAGGGAATGTCGGCATTGGAACAACCAGCCCAACTCAGAAGTTGGACGTCAATGGAGCCATCTATGCACATGGCGGAATTTATACGAACGGACCCGTCAATCTCAGCTCAGGTGGAGCAAACAGCAAATTAACTATAAATGCTGGCCCTAACACTGGCCTTGACCTTTCTACTCATAATTCTATGGCTGAAATGCGCATCATCCGTAACACCCAGTTCTCAGGTGACAAGGATATGTATATACAATGGGGAAGCACGGGCAATACTTTACTTTATGGAGGAAACACAGAGAAAATCAAATTGACGGGCGGCACTTCAAATTTGAATGGCAACTGGGATGTGACCGGGCGCTTGAATATTACAGGTTACGCCCTAACCGGTGTGCCAGCAGGAAGTTTTTTTAATTCCGCAGCTTATACCAATGGTATTTACGGTTATTTTGGCCCTGTTGGTGCAGGCAATCACAATGCCTCCATATACGCTGCCAATAACATCATCACAGGTGCCAGCTTTTGTGCAGTTTCAGATCGCCGCATCAAAAAGAATTTTCAACTCTCGAACAAACTAAACGACCTTGCCTCACTGCTTAAACTAAATGTGACCGATTACCAACATATTGATGTAATCACCAAAGGCATGGATTTCAAAAAAGGTTTTATTGCTCAGGAAGTGGTGCAAGTGTTCCCAGAAGCTATTTCTCTTACCAGCGAATTCATTCCCAATGTTTACGAAGTAGCCACCAATTCTGAGAAGGAAGGCGAGGTGTTGAGAATTTCTTTAGGTAAAAACCACGACTTCGCCACTGGCGATGAAGTGAAACTGATTTTTCCCGATGGAGGAAAAACAATGACGGTGGCAGACGTACTTTCCGAAACGGCATTTACCGTCGAATGGGCAGAAACAGCTCCTGAAAAGGTCTTTGTTTATGGTAAAAAAGTAGAAGATTTCCATACGGTTGATTACGACCGCATTTTCACCCTTAATGTTTCCGCCACACAGGAACTCGCCGCTCAGGTGGAGCAGCTACAGAAAGAACTGGCTGCTGCCCGTGCGGAAAATGCCGCTTTGCGCCAAGACATGAATGACCGTCTGGTGAAATTGGAAAGCATGGTGTCTGGTACAGCGCAGAAGTAAGGTCAAGCATAGATCAAGGTGATTTTTAAAATCACCTTGATCTGAAGTGCCATTCTCCTTTCACCTTTCAAATCGCAATTCAACATGAAAAATTCATATAACCACCTCCAGCTACTGGTCGTGTTCTTGCTCATGGCAGTCACATCAGCCTGGTCGCAATCCAGCCCAAACTGCGCCACCGCCAGCGACGACAATTATCTAACTGGCAAAGCTTTTTTCAATTATGGCAGCGTCAGCAATGCCTTCAATACGCAGCACCGGGCAAACGTCACCGTCGGGCAGCCAGCCATAGGTAACTACTTTGGGCAGACGCACAAAGGGGCGTTTGGCTTTTGGGCCAGCTTCTTGTTGCCGCCAAAAGCACCATATGTGGTGGCAAGTGAGGGCGACCTCGAAGACCGGGTGCAAATTGACTGGTCCCCGGATCCGCTCAGTCCTGCTTCCACCGGCTATAAAATTTACCGCAACGGCAGCCTGCTTGCCTCCGTGGATGGACAGACTTTTTCCTTCCTTGATTTCAATGTGATTGCTGGCAAATTTTACACCTACGAAGTCAGCGGCGTCAGCTCATTTGGGGAAGGTTCAAAAGGGTCATCGCTCGGTTTTCTCAACCCAAACGGTGTTGTTACAGGCCAGGTAAAATCTTTTAGCAACAACCCCGTCCCAGGAGCAATCGTCACATTGACACCAACACTGGGCGCAGCGCTGACCTTCGATGGCACGGATGATATGGCTTTTGCCGAATACAACCCCGCATTTCCAAGAAGTGAATTCACTTTGTCTTGTTGGGTAAAACAAGGCGACGGCAACGACGGCGCAGGCATTTTCGACCTCGGCAGCAGCATTGGTAAAAACTGGTGGCTGCACACCTTGCCCGGCGGCCAAAAAGGTATCCGCTTTGGCATCGGCAGAAATCCAGGTGATGTGACAGAATTAGATTATGTTTTTCCAGCTGCAACAGCCAATGATTGGCATTATGTAGCCGCCACTTATAATGGCTCCTCACTTTTGCTTTATGTGGATGGTGAACTCATTACTACAGCAGTTGGAGGTATTCAAGCAGACAGCATTCAGCTATTTTTAGGAAGAACTGGCGATGGTACTAAATTTTACAACGGCAAGTTGGACGAGATCCGGTTTTTTGACCGTCAGCTATCGCAGACGGAAATACAAATGTTCCAAAACCGCAGCGTCCCTGCTAATATGGATGGGTTAGTCAACAACTGGAAATTTGACGAAGGTGTTGGCAATAAAGGATTTGATCAAGCCCCCACGAAGCACAAAGTCTATTTCTGTGGTGCTGACTGGACCACTGACAAACCAAACGTCGTGAATGCGGGTGTAACAGATGAAACCGGTTTTTATGAAATCGCAGGCATCAACTATGGCGCTGGGCAGACCTTTACCGCCATACCAAGCAAGAGTTTTCATTTCAACCAAAGCCTCGAATTCAATGGGGCGAATAGTAGCTACGCTGACCTAACAAGTTTCGTACTGCATGATAGTACCACCGTTACATTGACGATCAAAGCATTTGACTTCAGTGGCAATCAGGCTATTTTAAGTAAGGCGGATGCAGGTGGCAGTAACCAATTCCTGCTCTCACTGAACAATGGCAACCTCGAGTTGGCCATTGGAAACGAGCAGCATTCTATTGGTTCGCTGGGCATGGGATTCCACCATTTAGCCATAAATTTTGAAAAAACAGGAGGCTCACTTGCTGCCAACTTTTTCATAGATGGTTCAGCCATTGGCTCGCACACGTTCAGCGCCATTTCCGACTGGTCGGGGCTTCCCTGGAAGCTCGGAGCAAAAGCCAATGGTGCAACCGGCCACTCGAATTATTTCACTGGCCTTACTGATGAGGTGGCATTTTTCGATCTGCTCTTGCCGCTTTCCGACATCCAGACTTTTGCCAATACCGGCACTAATGTGGCGCACCCGAACCTCGCCAATTATTTCAACCTGAATGAAGGCTCCGGCACCAAATTGCACGACATGGGCACAGGCCTTAGCGGCCTGGGCGAAGTCATCGATGCTACCTGGAGTACGGCAGCTGCCAATGAAAATGTTCTGGCACACGAGTTCACGCCATCATCAAGGTTGGCGACACTCAATCCCAGCAGCACAAGTGTTGATCAAGTTGATTTTACGGATCAAAGTACGATTCCTGTCAACGGATATGTGCGGTTTGAAGGCACCAATTGTTTTGTCAATAGAGTAGAAATCTTAGTCAATGGTGTGTCACACTCTCCTCAGGTTTTCACGGATGAAGATGGCTATTTCTCTGCCGACTTTGAGCCGGGTGCGGATGTGACTTTAACTCCAAAATATGAGGAACACACTTTTTACCCTGCTTTCTGGGAACTGGAAAACTTGTCTTCCCCAGTTTCAGGTATTCTTTTTCGTGACCAGACCAAGCGCCAAATTTCCGGGCAACTGGCAGGCGGTTATTGCCGCCAATCGATCATTCCATCAGGGGCTATCGTAAAAGTAAAAGTAGCTACGCTAAATGGCTGCTTCGAAAAAGTGTTGGAATTGCCAGAAGGCGACGGCAAATTCACTTTCACCAATTTACCGCCCGACTCGGTGACGGTCTCAGTCATAGAGCATTCCAATTCCGTGATTTACAATTATTTCCAAAACAAAGGTGGGGTCGAACTCGATTTGAAATTGGAAAATGACACTGCCGATTTCATCTATTTCGCTCCACCAGAAATGCAGCTATCAGCACTGGATACCAATGCATGTGGTGATCCAATGCTGAATTCGCAGGGCGAATATGAAATCACTGTTGAGGTTTTTGAAACGTATGATGGCGGCCAATGCTATCTCGATACCGCAGCGTTGACATTTAACAACAACATCGCCGACCTCGAACAATTCGATACCCTCATGTCCGATGGAAGTTTCAAGCACCAGTTTAAAGCTGGTAGCCCCAACATTGTTCCCCCTTATGAGAAAAACCTGCAAGTGACTGCGGAGGCGCATGGTGAGCAGACCACACAGACTTTGAGTGCAGTGGTTTTGGGCAGACAGGCGAGAGAAACCACTTTTGCTTCCACTTCTCCCGAATTCCCCACCCTTATATTGCGTGACCCACCGGGCGATGCTAGTTCTGCGTATATGGAAGAAGGAACTACTACTTGCCAGTCGTGGAGCTTTGAAGCAGAGAGTACAACTGGCAGCAATCAAGAAGTTACACTTTCATTAGGCCCGGATTTTTCAGCAGATGTCGGTTTAGCATATTCAATTGCCATTGAAATAGATGCAACCGCTGATTACAACTTGGCTTTTAGCACATCAGGCACCAATCTGACTTCTAATGAAATGGAAACTTGTGTGACTGTTACCAAAACCATTTCTACCAGTGATAATGACTTAATCGTGGGAAGTGCCATGGGTGGTGACCTTTACCTTGGCGGAGCAATGAATATGTTGTTTGGAATCACAGATGAATTACTTTGGGACACCTCCAATTGTCAGTTTATACTTGATAAAGGGTTGACCATTTTTCCAGAGAAATTCAATACGAACTTTATCTATTCAGAGTACAATATCAAAAATGTAATTATCCCCAACCTGATTACCATCGGTGATACAGAAAGTGCCAATCGCTGGCAAGCTATTATTGACCGAAATACCCAGTTGAAGAATTCAGCAGTTTTCGTAGAAAATATATCTTTCGATGCTGGTGTCGTTTACGAACAATCTGAGACAACGGAGGTCAGCAAAAGTGTTACCAACTCCTGGACACAGGAATTCAGTACCGAATTTAGCGAAGAATTTGGTTTAACAGTAAATGGTGTTGGTTTGGTAGCTGGATTGGGAATGTCGTGGGAGACGTCTAAATCATCGTCAACCACTTCAACGACAACCACTTCAAAGACGGTTGGGTTTACTCTTTCTGATGATGATATTGGCGATAATTTTACGGTAAATATCAAAAAGGACAGGGCTTATGGAACGCCTGTATTCGAATTGGTCAGTGGCCAATCCCAGTGCCCGCATGAGCCCAATACACTTCGCCGTATGGGTGTCGATTTTTCTGCCGATTCAAATGTGGCGGTTAATGTTCCAATGAACGAAGCTGCTACCTTCCGCCTTACGATGGGCAATCTCAGCCAATCGGAAGAGACAAGGACCTATACCCTAGATCACTGGCAGGAATTCAATCCTGATGGAGCTATTGTTCGCTTCAATGGCAACGCTCCACCAGTGGCATTGGAAGTAAACTATGGTGAAAGCGTTGAAGTGCTGGTTACGGTTGAGCGGGGGCCTATTGCCTTTGACTACGAAGGCCTGACCATCGTCTATATGGTTGATTGTGAAGACGAAAGAGCAGAAGCACTAGGGATAGATCCAGAAGATCATTTCTTAAAGGCGCTCGAATTCGACGTGCATTTCATCGAACCATGCAGTGAGGTAGAAGTGGCTTTCCCATTACAAGATTGGGTATTGACTCCAGCAATGGGAAACACCATGAATATTACCATTGATTCTTATGATAAATCCGATCCCGACCTTGAGCTGATACGGGTGCAATACCGCCGTACACAAGGCGATGGTTCATGGATAAATATTGCTGAGATTTTGAATGCCGATTTGGGTGATGTTTTCACGATAGCCCCTTGGGGTACTTCTACACTTCAAGATGGGCTATATGAAATACGTGCGGTAACACAATGCTTTAGTGGAGCGCTCAACCCAGGTATTTCACATGTGATCAAAGGAAAAATAGAACGGACACCGCCCGAAATATTTGGCACACCAGAACCTGCTGACGGCGTTCTTTCAGCTGGTGACGAAATAAGCATCACTTTCACTGAACCGATCCGCTGCGACTTGCTCATACAGGCCGACTTATTTAACAATAACAATGTCGGATTGTACGATACGCAAACGGGAGACCTCGTGAATGCAAACATCTCCTGCGCTGACAATAAGATTGTCATTGTTCCGAATGTGGCCAACCAGTTTATTGAAAACAGGATTCTCAGGGCAGAAATCGACAACATCGAAGACCTGGCTGGCAATATGTTTACACATGCCCAGTGGGAGTTCTTTGTAGACCGGAATCCATTGCGTTGGCAGGCCAGCGAAATTGAAGAATTCAAGTACGAAGACCAGTTCAAGACCATTTATAAAAACATAGTCAACACAGGCGGCAATTCCGAGTATTATGAAATATCGGATGTACCTGCTTGGATGGAAGCCTATCCAAAAAATGGGCTACTTGGGCCAGGCGAACAACAGACCATCACCTTTGAATTTGATAGCAGCATGGTGGTCGGCACATTCACGGACACCATTTTTATGATGGGCGCACAGGGCGATGAACCGTTGCCAGTGGATTTCCGCAACCTCTGCCGTCCGCCCATCTGGCAGATTAACCCATCGAATTATACCTATAGCATGAACTTCTCGGTTCAGCTTGATATTCAGGGTGAAATTTCAACGGACAAACAGGACATCGTCGGGGCTTTTATTGATGGTGAATTGCGTGGTAAAGCATACCTGCAATATGTACCAGCATTCGATAAATATGAAGCTTTCCTGACTGTTTACAGCGACAACTTCCTGGACAACACAGTATCGTTCCAGATATGGGATGCATCAGAATGCTTGCTTTATGGACAGATCAGCGAGACTTTCGATTTTGTTTCTGATGAGCTTTATGGTACACCTGACGCACCTGTCATTTTACATACGGACAACCTATTGCTCAGCAAGATACCATTACACGGAGGCTGGAATTGGATTTCTTTCAACTTACAGTTTCCAGACCCAAGTTTAGATGCGGCACTCATTAGTCTTGACAACCCTGACAACGCACTGATAAAAAGCCAGACCGCTTTTGCCAATTATTACGATGCTCCTATTGATGGTTGGATCGGTTCCTTGACAGCTGTCAACAATACTTCCATGTTCCAGTACCGCTCGGATGTGGCCGATACCATCATCATGCTCGGCAATCCGATTGATGTGGCTATCACCAACATCCCTGTAACCGCAGGATGGAACTGGATCGGTTACCTCCCACAGAATCCATTGACGGTAGATGAGGCGCTGAGTTCGCTCACACCGTTGAACGGTGATGTGATAAAAAGTCAGACAGCCTTTGCACAATATGTAGCTGGATTTGGCTGGCTTGGTAATCTCGAATATATGCAAGCGCCAAAAGGCTACTTATTAAAGTTGGCAAATGGTGGCACGCTGACCTATCCGAATAGTTTCGGCCCCGGTCATTCTGTGGAGAACAGGAATGGAGGAGGCGCTTCATTGTCACCCTGGGTAGTGGATCCGGCTAGCTATGAGCACACCATGATTATGGTCGGAATGTTGTCCAAAAACGGCTCAAATATCACGGAAGACGGAATGACACTTGGTGCTTTTGCAGGAGACGAAGTGCGGGGAGTGGCACCTGCTACATACATCGATGCTTTGGGTGAATGGATGTTTTTCCTAACGGTTTATGCCAACCAATCGGGCGAGCCACTTACATTCAAACTTTATGATGAGTTTAATGATGAGACCCTGGATTTACAAGAAGAAATGTACTTCGCTATCGATGGACAGGAAGGTACGGTGGAAACACCAAAGCCATTCAATCTCGATGGTGCATTGTCCACTTCGAGTACAATAGATCCAGAAGCAGGCTTGGTTGTTCAACCCAATCCATTTGAGCAGCAAACCATCATACGTTTCAAAGCTGTAGTGAGTGGCGATGCCGTTATCACGATGACCGATGCTATGGGCAGGATTGTTAAGCAAACTACACAAAACGCCTTGTCAGGATGGAACCAGCAAATCTGGGAGGCACCAGACCTGCCAACTGGCGTGTACATCTTAAAGGTAGAAGCTGGTGGATTTATAATGTCCCGCAAAGTGGTGATAAAATAATACGCAAGAATTGATGCAGGTAGAAGGAGTTGATGGAGGCTTTAAAACACCTCGTCAACTTCTTCCCTGATTTTTCAGGTCATTTTCTCAAAAAAATAATTGTCACCATGCGTAGATCAAAAATTCACCAATACCTCCTCTGTTGCATTGCCATTTTATTGTGCAACACAGCCGTGGCTCAGACCACCGCATGGGCAGTAAACCCTGCCAATTTTTTGAACAACATGAGCATCATTGCGCAGGTGCAGTTGGATGGAATGGAAGAGAATAATAGTGGAAATGTGTTAGCAGCATTTGTCGGAAATGAGGTCAGAGGGATCGCAAGCCCCACCATAATGGATGGCAAAGCATATTATTTCCTTACCGTGTATTCAAATGCCGTTCAGGGTGAGACGGTTGGGTTTCAGGTCCTGCTTTCAGGCTCAGGCACTGCCCATCAGGCATTGGAGACTATTCCGTTTTTGAAAAACGCTCAAAAGGGAAATTATCCAAATGGGTTTAAGGTCAATATTTCCCTGACCAACGATTTTCCAATTGGGTTAATGGATGTACCCAATGACACCACTCTCATGGGAATTCCCTTTGACAATATTGATCTGGAAAATTATTTACAATCACAGGATTCCGATCCTGTTGCATGGTCGGTTGGTACAAGTGTCAACCTAACAGGCAATATTGATGGGAATAACAATCTTCAAGCAACACCAATCAATCCAACATGGACAGGGACTGACAGCCTACTTGTAACTGCGACTGAATCAGGCACTCCAAATGCTTTTTCTGCATCTCAGTGGGTGCGGCTCACCATTGAAGAGAATTATGGTTTGCCTGTTTTTGAAGAATTTCCGATACAGTTTGTGCAGGGCTATGTGCCATTACCAAGCGGCAATTTAAACGATAAGGTAAATTTCGATGGCCCCTGCATAGAATATTCGGTTGAGCTAAAAGTGCCGGAAGGCACTACACCAATGCCGGTATGGTCGCAGCCAAATACCAATTCCGGTTCTATGAATCTGGTAGTACAGCCTGAGTTCGGAGGCAAACAATTTTTGGGTTCTGCTAACAAACTAGCTGCATTTGTAAATGGCCAATTGGTAGGTGTCGCCGGCCCACAGATGGTTTCTGGCAAAGAGTTGTATTTTTTAACGCTGGCTAATTTGGCAAAAGGCCCTATCACGTTTAAATTTTATGATGCCAGCAACCTGTTTCTACATGAGAAAAATAATGGCCCCATCTTCTCCCCTGCCAGCTCATTGGGGAATTTCAATGCGCCATTCAAAGTAGATTTTGCACCAATTTTGGTTGAAATCACTGCCGATGCCAACTGGACAACTACCGTTTTGAATGATGAATGGACAGGAGAACAAGAAGGACTTTTTATTGCAAAAGATTGTAAATACACTGAAAAGGCCGATACTGCTGAACTCGTTTTTTTGGTAAAACAATGTGTAACTCAGGTAGTGGAACTCGCACCTGGGAGTGGTTTGTGCTTGCAGGCCGATCCCGATGCACCAGGAGTCGAATGGTTTCTGGACGGTGAAGCAGCAGGAAGCGGAACCTTTCATGGCGCTTTAGGACCCGGCACCTATCATTACGAAGCATTGACCATATTGGGCTGTCCTGACCTTAAAAGTTGCCCGGTTGTAGTATTTGATACAGGGACAGCTCCTCCATCGACGGGAAGTGAACTCCCAACACAGCCACCGCCTAATTGTGGACAGATTACCCTCACGGAAATAAACGTGGACAATGAACCACCAACCGCCATTTGCCAACCCACAACTATCCATTTGGACATCAATGGAACAGGAATTTTATCACCGTCAAATGTCGATGGCGGCAGTTTCACTACCTGTGGCCCTGGCATTCTTGCCATTTCACAAATCAATTTTGATTGCCAGCATTTGGGTGGCAACACTGTAACGTTGACGGTGGAGGACGTAACCGGCAAAAGCAGCACCTGCACAACAACCGTATCAGTGGAAGACAATCTTGGTCCAACAGTAATCTGCAAGGACATTGTAAAAAGTCTGAAAAATAATGGGACGGTTGGCGTTCAACCTCCCAAAGTTTATGACTCGGGATTTGACAATTGCAGTTCTTCAGTGGATTTCGTGAGTGTGGTTCCCAACCTGTTCAACTGTGGTGACCTCGGCGACAACGAAGTCACGTTGACGATGGAGGATGACTTTGGCAACCTCGGCACTTGCACTGCCACGGTAACCATTGTGGACGATACGCCTCCAAAAGTTCTTTGTAAAAAATACGATTTGTTCCTCGACTCGAATGGACAGGGTAACCTGATGCCATCAAATGTTTTCAAGAGCTACTCTGACAACTGCGGTCAAATGAACTTTGTATCTGTTGTGCCGAATACCTTTGATTGCAGCACTTATGGCACACAGCCTGTAACGCTTACCGTCAATGACGGAAATGGCAATACAGATGATTGCACGACTACCATCACTGTATACGACAATATCGACCCAGTGGCTGTTTGTCCAGCCAATATAGCTGATGTGGTCCTCGACGCAAATGGCCATGGAAACCTTCCGGAAAATATTGGTGATGGAAGCTCAACGGATAATTGTGCAGCGACAGAAACCAGTCCAGGTATCAATTTAACCTGTGCGGACTATGGGGTGCAGACTGTTACTTTGACTGTTGATGATGGCCATGGGAATACCGATGAGGTCTCCTGTTCTTTTAATGTTATTGACAATTTAGCGCCAAATCTGGTCTGTCAGGATATCACCATTTCGTTGGAGAACAATGGAGAAATCACAATTGCTCCATCACAGGTTTATGATGCTGCCAATTCCTCTGACAACTGCGGAACTATTAACCTTGTCAGTGTTGCACCAAATCAATTCAATTGTCAGCAGGCGGGGGCAAATGCTGTAACCCTGACAGCAAATGACGGCCATGGCAACACCTCCATCTGCAATGCCACAGTTACTGTAAATGAATTTATTCAAAACGTCAACATAGGGCCAACACCGGAAAGCTGTTCAGGAGCTGGTGATGGCAGCATCACCATTTCTGCGACAGCAGGCGGAGGGCAAATCAAATATTCAATTGACAATGGGGCAAACTTCTCTGCCTCAGGGGTATTTACGAACCTCTCCCCCGGCACATACAACATTGTAATCAAAGTATTCGGGATTCCCAATGTTTGTGAGGTTACAGGTATGGCCACAGTTGATGCAGGTGGCACTTCGCAGTTGTGGTACAAAGACAGCGATGATGATGGCTACTCAGATGGCAATACACAGTCAAGCTGTACACAGCCGACCGGGTACATTGCCAGTCCGCTTGCGGGAACCGACTGCAACGACACCGATCCAACAATCCATCCCGGTGCATCTGAACTTTGCGATGGCATCGATAACGACTGCGATGGCATCGTGCCGGCAGATGAAGTTGATGCCGACGGCGACGGCTACATGGTCTGTGCTGGTGACTGCGACGACGATGATCCTAATATAAATCCGGGCGCAACGGAGATATGCAACGGCATCGACGACGACTGCGACGGGGAAGTGGACGAGGGCGTCTCCGGCGGGCAGACCTGGACGGGCAACGTCACCTTTGCATCCCAGGCAGATGTCGACGATTGGAATTCTTGTTATTCGATTATTGATGGCAGTCTCACCATTGCTGGCTCCGACATTACAAATCTTTCGAATCTGATTGAAATAGAAGAAGTAACTGGTACTGTTAGCATATACTACAACAGTTCTCTTACATCCTTAAATGGACTGGACAACTTATCTACCGTAGGCGGTAGCCTCACCATTTTTTACAACTTCCTGCTCAGCGACTGTTGTGCTATCTATGGCCTGATCAATGGCGGCGTAACAGGTGCGATATCCATCTTCTTCAATGCGGTCGGCTGTAATTCTGTTGGCGAGATCAATTCGAATTGCAATAGCCCACTGATGTCTGCTCCTAAAAGTGATGTCGAAGAAAAGGATGGATTTGAATTATATACTAAAATGGCCGAGGTTGGATCTTTGGTACTCTATCCTAATCCTGCCTCTAATGAAATCACTGTTCAATTCGACCGGACAACACCAGTGGCCTTATTTCAAATATTAGATTTATTCGGAAGGATTGTGTACAAACAAGAATTGGAGAAGGATCAGAAGAGGTTGCAAATAAATTTGAGCAATAATAAAATTGCAAATGGAATGTACATCGTGTCTCTTCTTGAAAATGGTAAAAGAACCAATAAACAATTGGTGGTTCAGCATCAATAGTTTGAAAAGGTAAAAGTTGATTTGAAAAGGCTGGCTTTCCAAACAGGAAGGCCAGCCTTTTTAGAGGCTGTTTTATTTTACAATTAATTTTTCACTCCAAATATTTCCATTTTGGAAAATATGAACTACATATATCCCCGGTACAATACCCGATATATCAATGACACCAGAAGTATAAGAAAAGGAGCGTACTGTTTTGCCAATGCTATTTTTTATTTCAACTTTTGCACCTATCAATTCTTCTCCTTGAATATATAATTTAGATACTGCCGGATTGGGGAAAATGGATATATCACGGCCGCTATTAAAAAATACGGAAGCTATATTTGAGTAGGTGAAATTGCCATCAAAATCCAATTGCTGAATACGGTAATAATTGATTCCTGCTTTGGGTTCACTATGGATAAATTCAAAAGTTTTTTCTTCAATTAAATTTCCATCTCCAATCCTTTCGCCTATCGGCAAAAATGACGAACCATCAGTACTGTGCTCAATAATAAATTTATGATTGTCAAATTGATTTATTACTGCCCATTCCAGTTCCGATGAATTATTTTCTTTTCTAACTGTCAGAGGGGCTGTCCATTCAACTGGAAGTAGTGCTTCACATGCTGTTTCAACTTCTTGTCGGGAATTACAGCCTGCTAAATTGCCTTGAATAGTAGCGGCATTAGTTGGATCAGATAAATATTGGCAAATTGACTCGACCTCACAAATCGATAATTCAGCAGAGTTTTCAATAATTAAATTAGTAATAGTATTTGGATCAATATTTTGAAGTCCATTTAAACTTACAAGCTTGTCATTATTATCTAAAGAGATTATTCCTCCAGCTGTTTGTAGGTTTTGAAGAGCTGCAATAGAAGCCAATACTGGATTATTTTGTATCCAAGTTATTCCACTTATAGCGGCCAGGCTTTCAAGGCCATTCAAATTTTGAAGCAATTCATTCCCAATTATCCGTAACCAAATACCGTTTACCGAAGATAAATTACCCAATCCGTTTAAGTTAATTAACCCATCGTTATCCAATATTTCCAAAAAACCACTCACAGCGGCAATATTATTTAATCCATTTAAATTTTCGAGCATATCATTACTAATGATCCGAAGGTCTCCATTTATAGCATTAAGGTTTTCAAACCCGTCTAAATCAGAAAGCATCCCATTTGAATTAACAAGAACGTTCTCACCTATAAAATTGAGATTATCCATCCCGTCAGTTGTAGTCAAAGCTGAATTATATTGAATACTAAAATTGTCATTGATAGTTGACAATTTTTTCAAATCTCCCAAGCTATTAACACCTGTATCTACAATTGAAAATTTACCTTCAATAACTTCCAAATTACCCAGTGCAGTTATATCATTAAGCAATGAGTTTGCTGAAATTTCAAAATCTCCATTTACTTTTGTTAAATTATCCAATCCAGTTAAATTGACCAAACCATCATTACTAAAGATGATCAAGTCGCCATTCGTTATTGTGGCACATACTCCCAATCCATTTAAGTTTGACAGCATATCGTTTCCACTTATTTCTATATTCCCACCGACTGTTGAAATATTTTTTATTCCGAGCAATTCTTGCAAAATTGGATTGTATTCTATTCGAAGCGAACCACCAACATTAGTGAGACCCAGCAAGCCATCCAAGTTAGTCAAGTTGGAGTTATAATCTACAAATAAATAACTGCCCACTGAGTTGATGCTCTCCAACCCATTGACATTGGGCAAGTTTTCATTTTGAGAAATGTTGAGAGAACCATTTAGTTGGCCTACCTCCTGAAATACATTGATGTCAACAAGGCTCTCATTGTCTTCAATATTAATACTGTTTACATTTTTTAAATTATCCAACCCTGTCAGAGAATGTAAATTTTCATTTTGTACAACACTTAAAAAGTCTCCAATACTAATTAAACCTGACAGGCCATTAAAATTTATTAACGATTCATTATTAAAAATTACAAACTGATTATTAATATTGGATAAATTATCTAAGCCATTAAGGGTTACCAGATTATCATTTGACCTTATGGACAATCTTCCTTCTATTGATTCAATAGGTGCCAAACCTAAAAGGTCTGTAATTCCACCTGGATCGATTTCTACAATGCTGACATCACCCAATATATTTACACAACCAGGATAGTCGACCGCAAAATCATCTATTTGTTCTTGTTTATCGAATGTGATACCATTAGGCAGGCAATTTTGAGAAGAGAGATACGTACAATATAATAGGCTTGTAATAAATAAAAATAATCTCATTATTTCCAACAATTGATTTAAGGAACGAGGCAATAATAACACGCAAGATTTACAAAGTAATTATTGTGTGTTTTATTAATCCCTCGTTCCTAAGTGTTTTAGGGGAGTCCATTTTTCAAAATTAGATGCAATTCCTTTCTCGGTAAATAGCCAACGAGTAATTGGAATACTTGTGTGAGTAGTTGGGAAACTTGGCTGAGTGTTTGGGATATAGCCGATTATGTGTGAATAAATGATAGATTAAGATCAAAATGCAAACGACGCAATCATATACGCCTAATGCTCACTGGAAATGCCCAACTGTTGCTTGTTGCAATGATTATTAATAGAAATAAAATAACTTGGCATCGTGGAAACCGTTTCAAAAAAAAAGAACCTATTGAAGGCCATTATCATTGATGATGAAAAGCATTGTCGTCGTATGCTACATTGGGCAATTGAAAAGCATTGCCCAGAAGTGGAAGTATTGGCAGAATGCAAATCAGGAGCTGAAGGCATTACCGCCATTCAATCTTATGTGCCAGACCTTGTTTTTCTGGATATTGAAATGCGGGATATGACAGGGTTTGATATGTTGGAAAGAATTGGAGAAATAAGCTGCGACATCATATTTACGACTGCATATGACAATTTCGCTATTGAAGCTTTTAAGGTAAATGCTATCGATTATTTATTAAAGCCCATAGACGAAAACGAGTTGGCGGTAGCAGTAAAAAAAGTCGCACAAAAAAAAGAAGACCCTATTTCGACCGAGCAAATGGCATTTCTGCTTGCCCAGCTTAAAAATACTCTTTACGATAAGGATGCAAGTATTGCCCTACCCTCTTCGACAGGGCTGGAATTTGTAACCATCGCAGATATCATATATTGCCAATCAGACAGTAATTATACTCACGTACATATTAATGGTAAAAAAACAATGGTGGTCAGCAAAACCCTAAAAGACGTAGAAGACCTTTTGCCCGACATCGGTTTTTTTCGGGTACACCATTCTTACACTGTTCATTTAAAACATATTCGACGCTACCTTAAAGCAGATGGGGGTTATTTGGTTATGAGCAATGGCGATAAAGTAAAAGTTTCGAGAAGTAAAAAAGAACTGTTGATGGAATTGCTTTGAAAATGAAAACAATCATAAATAAAATGTGGAAAAATTGGCCTCTTTCTACTTTTCGAGGGAGGCGCTTTTATTTAAGTGTATTTGCATTTATTACCACTAATTTTATTTTTGGACAGGATTTTTTGAATTTTCAAAGTTTCGAGCATCTTCCAACATTTCCTTCCGCCAGCTTACATGATATAGCACAGGACGAATATGGATTTATTTGGTTGGCCACGGCGGAGGGCTTAGTTAAATTTGATGGCTCAAGATTTGAAACGGCAAAAACATCATTAGGGGACGGCCGCAAATTACCCACTGAGGCATTTTTTAATGTATTCTCGGATAGTAAAAATCAAATATGGGGAGGCACTTTTTCTGGGGGATTATATCGGGTGGATTTAAGTATTAACAAAGCATTTCACTATTCTTCTTCTAAAGATCAAATAAATACAATAACCGATGATCGGATAAAGCGGGTGTATGAAGATCCGGAAGGCAGAATTTGGGTAGGCTGCCATAAAGAGGGCTTCTGTCTATATCGACCAAAGACTGATGATTTTAAATGTTACAAGCCTTCGGACATTTTAAATAAGAGAGACCTTGAAAGGTTTTTAGATGACATTTTATCTTTTCATTTTCAAGCAGGTGCATTATGGGTCGGTACCTTAAATGGGGTTTTGAGATTTGAACCTAAAACAGAGGAATTGGAATACATTGATTATCTTGAAATCCTTCAAAATCCAAAAACCGTAAAAGGGTCAGCAAACGGAGTAAGGGAAATATGCCCCATAAATGAAAACGAATTCATGTTCCTCCCTTATTCAAGTGATCCGGTGGCTTTCATTTATAATATTTCCAAAAAAGAAGTAAGGGCAATCCGGCTTATCTCAAATAATAAAGCAATAGCCAGAAGTGCCTATTCTATTTTTAAAGATGGAAATGAAATATTATATACCGAGGAAAGTAAAGTTGCTAAAATTAATACTACCGATTGGAGCGTAACATGGACTGACACCTCTGCCCAATTTCATAACAAGCCAATTAATTTCAGGTATTTATTCAACGACAAGAAAGGAAACAAGTGGGGTATTAGTAAAAGAGAGCTTTATTTATTTAGGTCACAAAAATTTCCAGAAAGCACAATCAACCTACCTTTTATTAGCGAATCCCTATTTGAATTAGACAATGAGAATATTTTATTTTTAGGAGATGGCTCACCTACCGCAGGGGTATATAATTTAAACAATAAAAATATTCATTTATTCAATTACCAATTAGGAGGTGTACCTAAAAACAATGTTGATATAAAAAAAGTATTCCGCTCAAACGATGGTCATATTTATGGACACTCGAATGACCAGATTTATGAGTACAATTCTACCACTGGCAATTTCTCAACCAGATGGAGCTTTCCTGATTATTTTTCAGCAACCTCCTTTGAATCGATTATAAGCGGCTATTTGGACAGCAATGACAATTACTGGTTCGGCACTAAAAATAGCGGCATACTTCGGGTCGATTTAATTGAGAACAAAATTTACGAATACAAAAATGATCCGATATTAAATAGTAGTACCATTGTCTATAACGGCTATCCAAAAGGATTTTTCCATGATGATGAAAATAGGATATGGTATGGAACAGATGTTGGTTTTGGCTATTTTGATCACAAAAAAAATGAATTTGTCAATTTCCCCTTTTCAGAGTACAAGACAAACGACCCCGCCTTTCCAATGAAAGGAATTTCATTAATAAAAAAAGATAAAAAAGGCAGAATTTGGGTTGCAGAAAATCATCACGGGTTCGGATATTTTGATATTCAAAAAAAGACAATAAAGACCTTTTCTGAAAAAGATGGACTATGGGACTGCCACATCCGAGACATGATAGTTGATAAAGCTGGAGATATTTGGATTTCTCATTGGAAAGGAATTTCACGCATAAATGCATTAGATTTAAGAGTAGAAAATTTTGGACCTGAATCTGGCTTTTCAGAAAATTCAAATTTATTTCTTTTTGAAGATGGGAGCATTGGTGTTTTCAAATTTGGACAAGTTCAAAAAATTTGGCCAGAAAAAATAGCTGAAATAGATGTAAAGCCTCAGGTCACTTTGCACGATTTCAAAGTTTTTGACAAAACATTGAATTTAGAGAAAAACTGGAATGAAGTTGAAAAAATCAACCTTACTTACGAACAAGACTTTTTCTCAATATATTTTGGAGCAATAAATTTCCAAAACCCTTCTGTGCAAGAAATACAATACCGATTGGATGGGCTGCACGACGAATGGATAAATACAGAAGATCGAAACTATGTCAGTTTTGCAAATGTGGGAGGCGGTGACTATACTTTTAAATTTCGGGCGAGGTTAAAGTCACGGAAATGGGGCGAGGTTAAAAAATTAAAAATTTCAATTGCTTATCCATTTTGGGAAACATGGTGGTTTTATTTGTTAGCCTTGTCCAGTATTACTGGAATTATTTACGCATTTTATGATTACCGCATTAAAAAAATAACAGAAAAAGAAGAACTTAAAAGCCAGTTTCAAGTTCAATTAGCAGAAGTAGAAATGACGGCGCTCCGAGCACAAATGAATCCTCATTTTTTGTTCAATTGTCTGAATTCTATTAAATTATTCTTTGTTGAAAACAATGTAGAATCAGCTACAGAATATTTGACTAAATTTTCAAAACTAATTCGGTTAATCCTTCAAAATTCGAATACTAAATTAGTATGCCTTGCTGACGAAATAGAAGCGCTTAATTTATATATAGAAATGGAGAAAATGCGGTTCGATAATCAGTTTGAATATTCGATCAATATTGCTCCAGTTATTGATACACAACATTTAGAAATACCTCCTCTTCTGCTCCAACCCTATGTTGAAAATGCCATTTGGCATGGCCTCGTACACACCAATCAACCGAACCGCCTCCAGATTTCCGTCGAAAAACAAAATGGATATTTAACCTGTACCATAGAAGATAATGGAATAGGAAGAGAAGCAGCAAGAAAAAGAAACCGGGGAAGGGAACCACGAAAAAAATCACTCGGTATGGAAATCACACAAGACCGGATTAATCTTATTCAAAGGTTATATAAAGTAGAAACGAAAGTTTCGGTTATAGACTTAAAAAATGAAGACGGCTCTTCGGGTGGCACAAAGGTTATTATTACAATGCCACTGCAGATTCAGCAAGATTAGAGACATGTCTTACCTCAAAAGAGAATTATCTACCACATTTCTGATCGGCACATTAATTATTTGCCCTCATTAGAATCATATATTTAAAGCATGATTGTTGTTTGCAATATCAATTGACATCCGAAAGAACTCGAAGCTGTTTATGTATGCTAACATCTTTTTCAAATCGATTCCTATTTCTCCATATTCATTCCTTGGCTTTTTTCAAGAATTTGACTTTACTCAAACTACATCAAATCAATATCTCCTTTTACCTTTGGCCTTCCTCAAGAATCCGATTTATTTACAATAATGAAAAAATCAGTACTTATAAGAAACGTTTTATTACTGCTTGCACTAAGCATTCAGATAGTCTCTGCTCAAACTAATGAAAAAGTAGACAGCCTAATGGGTGTTTTGCAGTTGGCAAACGAGCGGGATAGTATTGATATATTAAATAGGTTGGCTGACTATCTAGTACGATCAAATAGGGTGAAAGCTCAAGAAGTTATAAAAGAATTAGAACGACTAGCCATATACCATCAAAAGCCAGAACTTCAGTTGGATGTTTGGAAAAATAAATGCTTGCTCTACAGTATACAATTCCAACATGACTCAGTTCTAATCTATGCGAGAAAAGGCATTGCAGGTTCTATCAAATTTAAAGACAACTTTTCATTAGGTTCTTTTTACAATTTTATGGGTACTTACCATGAGAGAGCCGGTTCTATTGATAGCTCATTATATTATTACCATTTAGGCTTGAAGACAAAAGGTGCAAAAAAGAGTGTATTTTATACTAACCTTGGACTTGCCTACCAAAAAAAAAGGAACTATTTAAAAAGTATTGAATACCTGAGCCTATCGATGGAAGAGGCCAAGTCTAAAAAGAATATTAATTCTGAAGCAATTCTTTCCAATAATATTGCCTTAGTCTATGTTGCGATTGGAGATCAAGAAAAAGCAAGAGAATATGTAGACCGTTCTATCGATTTAAAGGACCAAATCGGTGACGAGCGAGGGAAATTGTTCGCTTATCTGACTTTAGCGAACATGGATCTTCCTTTAGAATCAATAGATGAACAACTGACAAAAGTTAAAGCCATATCTAAAAGAAAAGGAGACCCTGTTTTTAATCGTATACAACAGTTATTAGTGGCAGAATTCTATACAAAAAAAGGAGAATTACAACAAGCTTTAGATATACTACTCCCTATTTATAAAGATGCTAAAGAAAGTAAGAGCTATGAATTAATGGGTATCCTTGAAAACCTGGTGGTGGTCTATCTCGAAATGGACCGTTTACCTGAAGCGAAAAAATATTCTTCGGAGGCTTTGGTAATGGCGCAGGAACAAAATAGTATTGATGATATTCAACGGAACCGGGCACATTTACTCCAAATCTATAGCAAGGAAAATAGTTACCAGAATTACCACGCTATCGCAAAAGAATATTATCCATTGCAGGATAGTATTGAAAAACAGGTAAGCCTCAACAAACTGGCCTACCTCCATTCAAAAGTGGAGGATGCGGAACAAAAACAAGAAATCATTTTACTTAATCAAACGATTAGCCAAAAAGAAGTCGAGCAATTTTGGATATCAGTTGCAATTGGCTTGGGAGTAATGTCGTTGTTGTTATTTCTTTATTTTCGAATGAGAGAAGTGAAAACACAAAAGGCTCAATTAATAAAGGAAAAGAAGACGTCCGATGAATTGAGCCAAATGAACAAAAAATTGCAAGGACTGGATGAAATGAAATCCCAATTTTTCACCAATATCTCTCATGAATTTCGTACCCCACTGACCATTATTAATGGTATGATGGATTTGGTCAAAAGCAAACCCGATCTATGGATGGAAAAAGGGGCCCAGATGATTAAGTCAAACGCCTCCAATTTACTTAACCTGGTCAATCAAATCCTCGACCTACGAAAATTAGAGGCTGGTTCGCTACAACTAAACCTTGCCCAGGGAGATGTCATTCAATACCTCAGATACATTGCGGAGTCTCACCAGATTTATGCTGAAAGTGAAGGTTTGCAACTCCATTTTTCTTCGTCGGAAAGTTCATTGAACATGGATTATGACTCGGAAAAATTATTGCAGATCATATCCAATTTGCTCTCTAACGCCGTAAAAAATACATCTCGCTGTCAGGATATTTATTTTAAGCTCAAAGTCATAACCAATAACGAAGAACCTTTTTTAGAAATACAAATTCAAGATACAGGTAAAGGGATTCCTGAAAATGAGTTGCCCTATATTTTTGATCGCTTTTATCAAGTAAGTGATTCAAATGACCTTAAAAACGACAATAAAGTAAAAGGAACCGGAATAGGTTTGGCACTGACTAAAGAGTTGGTCAAATTGATGCGAGGAAATATTGAAGTCAATAGTGAACTCGGGAAAGGGACTATTTTTAAAGTAAACTTACCCATCAGGAAAGAGGCTGAAAAATTGGTGACCAAGGCTCACAAACACCCAACAATCACTCTTCCTTCTGTAACGGAAACAGATCTATTTTTAAATCCCTTAGAAACAAGTTCTGAAGAACTGCCTTCTTTACTCATCATTGAAGACAATCCCGACATCAGGCAATACCTCATTGCTTGTTTGCAGGATGAATACCAGCTTCTAATAGCTCAGAATGGCCAGGAAGGAATCGACACAGCTATCGAACAAGTACCGGATATCATCATCTCCGATGTGATGATGCCTAAAAAGGACGGCTTCGAAGTCGTCAAAACATTGAAGAACGACGAGCGAACCAGCCATATACCGATCATCATGTTGACGGCAAAAACGGACGATGCTTCCCGCATTCAAGGGCTGGAAAGAGGGGCCGAAGCCTATTTGTCAAAACCGTTCAATAAAGAAGAATTATTAGTAAGACTTAGAAAACTGTTAGAGTTAAGACGAAAATTACAGGAACGGTATACCGCTTCGGAGTTTAGTGATAAAAAACCTAAGCAACCCTCGATCAATGAAAAGTTGGAAGATGCGTTTATGCTTAAATTGCACAGTGCTATGGAAAGCAATATGTCCGATGAAAATTTCGGCGTAAAGGAACTATGCACCGAACTAGGGATGAGTCGAACTCAATTGCATAATAAGATCAAAGCGTTGACTGGAAAATCGACCACTCTTTACTTTCGCTCTTTTCGATTACAAAGGGCTCGCCACTTGCTTCTCAAAACAGAAAAAAATGTATCTGAAGTTGCTATGGATGTTGGCTTCAAATACCTCCAGCATTTCTCCAATTATTATTTTGAAGAATTTGGCGAACAGCCCAGTAAGACCCGAGCCTAACACACTCTTTACTCATTAAACTCCTTGTTTATAAGGCTTTTGAACAATAATGTTAGCATTTGGAACAATGCTGTAAGACTACTCTTTTCCCCACCTACAACTTTGCACCATTAGAATTTTGATATCCGTCCACTCTTTGCAATTTCCCTTAAAGAAGGGAGTTGTCAAGAGTGGACAACTTGCCCTGAGACTCGCTCTTTGTTCTGAACAAAGGGCAGTCATAGGGTCTGTTTATATTTTTAAATTTAGTACATCATGTCTTATTTAAAGTTGTCCAACTCCTCTTTGAAATTCAATTTTCAATACCTTATCTCTAATGGCCTTTTTGTCGTTTGCTGTCTTCTTATGTTTGCTCAATCGGCTGGGGCCCAATTAACTGCCGATGGCGATGTCCATAAAATTCCCTTCAGCGGGACTTACCAAGACGAAACCATACCTACCAACCTGAACGGTACTAACTACATTTCCTTCACCCTTAAAGGGGCTGATGGAGGTGCTTACAAAGGGGCTATCAATCAAAGAAAAGGCGGTGGAGGAGCTACTGTTCGGGCCAGTTTTGACATTGGAACCGGGACTGGGCAATTAAAAAAAGGGGGAGTTGTCCGTTTTATAGTTGGGAACCATGGAAACTCCTATAAATCAGGTAAAATCGCCGGCGGCGGCGGGGGTGGAGGAACAGCTATCCTTTACCATCATCCTGGTGCAACCATAACATGTACCGATCCATCTACTGACCTGGCAGATGCCGATGACTGTTGGGTTATCCTGGCAGTGGCAGGAGGTGGTGGAGGAGCCCATGGCTCTGACATATCAGGTGCTGCTAATAGAGGAAGAGGCGGGAACGATGGTGCATGCGGATTGTCCGGCAATGGAAATGGAAGTGGGAGTGGTGGATGCAATGGCAACGGCGGCGGAGACGGTCAAAGTGATTTAAACAAAAGTGCTGGCGGTGGTGCTGGGGGAGCCTTTTCAGGTGGTTTAGGGGCAGGACAAGGAGGCGAAAAAGGTAAATTTACTGGAGGACAACCCGGAACAGGTAGTGGAGGAGATGGTGGTTATGGTTATGGAGGAGGAGGAGCTGGTCAAGCGGCTTTGGAACCATCCGGCGGCGGCGGTGGCGGTGGTTATTCCGGTGGTGGCGGGGCCTATACTAATTCCGGTGGCGGTGGTGGCAGCTTCGCCAATTCAGATGCCAAAGAGGTGGACAAAGAAGAGGGCGGTTCGGATTTCAGCCCTGACAATGGCAAAATGTATTACCGATTTTCCGATTACGATGGCCCAATAGCACGCTGCAAGGATGTTTCAGTTACCTTGAACAGCAATGGGCTTAAAACCATCAATGCGGCTACTATTGACGATGGAAGTACAGCAGAGGCAAATGAGACTTTAACTCTTAAATGGGTCGCAAAAGTAGATTCTTCTTTTACTCCTCCGCTGGTCGTATTCTTTAATGATTTTACTTTTAATTGCAATGAAGTGGGCGACCGAGTTGTTCGCCTTCTGGTGCTCAGTTCCAGCGGAAAATCATCGGAGTGCACGTCCATCGTGGAAGTACTGGATGATGTGGCCCCGGTCATCAACTGTAAGGCAGCTACGATCAATGTCGAACTGGATGCCAATGGGGAGTATTACCTCACGCCGGCCGAAGTTCAAAACGGCAACGGTAGCGATGCCTGTGGGTCGATTGTCGATAAATATTTCAGTATTGACCCATTGACTTGCGACAACATAGGAACAACTACTGTTACGATGTTTGCCGAAGATGAGAGTGGAAATACCGATCAGTGCGAAGCAACGATCAATGTTTCTGACAACACCCCTCCAGTAATTGGCTGTGAGGACATTACCGTTGAGCTGGATGCTACCGGAAATGTGACCGTGCAGGCCAGTGAGATTGGGGGGGCATCTACTGACAATTGCTCCATTCAGACTTATAACGCATCCTACCTCTTCGGAGGTGATCTCGCATTGGATGTCCAATTCCCAAGAAGTTTCAACAATTGTTCAATTGGCCCCTACACCAATGCACTTACCAAAGTTATCGACCAAAGTGGCAACGAAAGTACAGGGACCTGTACCGCCATCATCACCATTGTGCCGTACAGCGGCACTACCCGCTGGTTCGTAGATGCGAATAAAAACACCACAAGCAATGGCATGAGCTGGGCCTGTGCATTTAATACCCTTCAGGAAGCGCTTTACCATGCCGACAGCGGGGATGAAATTTGGTTGGCAGACGGAACTTATTACCCGGATGAAGGACCTGGGCAGACTGATAATGATCGTGCTTCGACATTTGTATTGAAAGAAGGAGTGGCCATCTATGGCGGTTTTGCCGGAGGCGAAACCAATTTATCCGATCGTGATTGGGAAACGAACCTATCTATACTAAGTGGAGATTTGATGCAGAACGATGGAGCTGACTTTATGAATAATGGCGATAATGCCTACCATGTAATATATGCGAGTGGAGCCTCCATTACGGGTTCCTCCATTTTGGATGGATGCACTGTTTCAGGAGGCAATGCCAACAGTACTATTTTTGAAGGATTGGGGGGGGGCGTATTCCTTATAGGCAATGCAAGTCCTTTGTTGAAGAATTGTACAATCCGTGAAAATTCTGCTAACACTGGTGGTGGTGGCATCTCCATATTCTCAGGTATGCCTATTGTAGAAGGCTGCATTATAACTGGAAATAGGTCAATCACTGATGGAGGAGGAATCTATAACGCATCCCCTAACCCAAAATTTATCAATTGTCAGGTTGCCGGAAATCAGGCGGCCAGAGATGGTGGAGGCTACTACAATGCAAATTCTAATACTGATCCAAACTTCATCTCGGTCTTCAATTGTACTTTCTCAGCCAATTCAGCCCTTGCTGGCGGTGCCATTTGGAATGAGACATCGACTCATTTTGTTATAAAAAATAGCATCATATGGGGGAATAGTTCAGCCATTGGCAATTCTAGTAGCAATTCAGCAACGGCAACTTATTCCATCGTCGAAGGAGGCTATTCGGGTACTGGCAATCTTGATGTTGACCCAGTTTTCGTCAACCAGCCCGATTTTAACAATGCACCTACTATCGATGGTGATATGAATTTGGCGGGTTGCTCTCCAGCTATCGATGCAGGAACAAATGTTGGCGCACCTGTAGATGACCTCATTGGCAACCTTCGTCCAGCTAATGCTGGTTATGATATGGGAGCATTTGAGTATCAGGGCCATCTATATGTTGGAGTCAACAGGCTATATGTGGATGCCAATGCAAGCGGCGGAGATGATGGAAAAACCTGGACAGATGCACTCAATTATTTACAAGATGCATTGGACATTGCAGGGGCTTGCAATAGCATCACCGAAATCTGGGTGGCCGATGGCACTTATTATCCTGATGAGGGAGTAGGGCAAACCAATAATGACCCAACAGCTTCCTTTGTACTCATTTCCAATGTAGCCATTTATGGTGGTTTTGCCGGAGGCGAAACCAATCTTACGGACCGAAATCCGGAAACAAACAGGACCATTCTCAGTGGAGATTTGATGCAAAACGATGGGGCAAACTTTACAAACACCGGGGACAACACCAAACACGTCGTTACAAGCACCGACAATGACAACACTGCCATACTGGATGGATTTACAATTGCCAATGGAAACGCAGGTTTTGACGATGGAGGAGGAATGGTAAATTCTAATTCCAGCCCGATTGTCAACAACTGTATTTTTCAGGAAAACTATGCCTTCGGGGGTGGTGCGGTTGCCAATAGCAGTGGTTCTGCACCAGTATTTACCAATTGCATTTTCATCGGAAATGATGCCCAGCAATCAGGAGGGATGGTAAACTATGCGTCTTCTCCTGTTCTCACGAATTGTACCTTCTCTGGAAACAATTGCAATTGTGGTCAAAAAGCAATGGCCAGTTACACTACCTCGGCACCAGTCATTACCAACTGTATCTTCTGGGGAAACAATGGGGAGCTGGCAAACGATGGGAAGTCTACTGTCACCTACTCGATTGTTGAGGGTGGTTATCCCGGGACGGGTAACCTCGACCTTGACCCGCTCTTCGTCAGTCAGCCAGAATTCAACAATGCCCCGGCCACCAATGGCGACCTGCGTTTGCAGGCCTGCTCACCTGCAATTAATGCAGGTACCAATACGGGTGCTCCGGCAACTGACCTTGAGGGCAATCCCCGTCCGGCAAATGGCGGATTTGATATGGGTGTTTACGAATTTCAAGATGAAACCTTTTATACAAATGTAAATACACTTTATGTTGATGCTTCAGCAAATGGTACCAACTCTGGTCTTACCTGGCCCAATGCATTCAACCAGCTTCAAGATGCATTGCTTATTGCAAAGACTTGTGCTTATATAACCGAAATATGGGTAGCTGATGGCACTTATTATCCAGACGAGGGGGGTGGACAAACGAATAATGATAGAGATGCAGCTTTTGAATTAATACCAGACATGGCCATTTATGGTGGCTTTGCTGGAGGCGAAACCAGCCTGACAGAAAGGGATTGGGAAACAAATATCACCATCCTTAGTGGTGATTTGATGCAAAATGATGGAGCTAATTTTGCCAATAATGAAGACAATGCTTACCATGTTATAAGTGGAAATGGCACATCTATAACCAATTCCACCATCTTGAATGGTATTACAATAATAGCTGGCAATGCTAATAGCAATAGTTCAGATGGAGGTGGAGGAATAAGAACTACCTCACATGCTTCGCCTCAAATCTTAAATTGCAGCATCCTTCTTAATTCTGGAAACAGAGGAGGGGGTGTTTCATTTATTGGAAAAGGAGATACAACTATCCTTGAAAAGTGCTTGATTGCAGGAAACTTTGCTCAGAATCTAGGTGGAGCAGTCCATAATTTCTTGGGATCCTTAACAATTGTAAATTGCGAGATATCAGGAAATCAAGCTGGTCAACAAGGTGGAGGTATTTATAATCAACCAAGCTCTAGTAATAATTCTGGCAACCAAGTTAAAGTATTGAGCAGTACAATTGCAGGAAACAAAGCTGATCAAGGAGGAGGAATCTACAATGTAGCGGGGATTGATTTTTCTTTGACTAACAGTATTTTATGGGGAAATAATACTCAAATTGGGAATTCACATGGAGGTATAATCTTCGTTAATCACTGTATTATACAAGGTGGCTTCCCAGGTACAGGCAATCTTGATGTTGACCCACTTTTTGTCAGCCTACCTGATTTCAACAATGCACCGACTATCGAGGGCGATTTAAATTTGCAGGCCTGCTCACCAGCCATTGACGCTGGGACAGCTACAGGCGCACCAACCGATGACATTCTTGGCAATCCCCGTCCGGCAAATACTGGACATGATATGGGTGCTTACGAATTTCAAGATGAAATCTTTTATACAAATGTAAATAGACTTTATGTTGATGCTTCAGCAAATGGTACCAACTCTGGTCTTACCTGGTCAAATGCATTCAACCAGCTTCAAGATGCATTGCTAATTGCAAAGACTTGTGCTTATATAACCGAAATATGGGTAGCTGATGGCACTTATTATCCAGATGAAGGAATTAATCAATCTGAGGATAATAGAAGTGCTGCTTTCAAATTACTTCCCGACGTGGGCATATATGGTGGGTTTGCTGGAGGCGAAACCAGCCTGACAGAAAGGGATTGGGAAACAAATATCACCATCCTTAGTGGTGATTTGATGCAAAATGATGGCGCCAATTTCTCCAATAATGAAGACAATTCATACCATGTGGTTAGCGGAGGAGGTTCAGTTATTACCAATTCATCCATTTTAAACGGGTTTATCATTACCGGAGGAAATGCAAATGGTGGAAATGTTAATTCAAGTAGGGGAGGAGGGATTTATTGTGATAGTAAAGCAGCTCCATTTTTGAAAAACTGTACAATAATTGAAAATCAATCGACTAGTGGTGGTGGTGGTGGAATTGTTTTTACTGGGGGCGGTGCATTGCCAATAATTGAAAACTGTGTAATCGCTGGCAATGAAACTGGCCATGCTGGCGGCGGCATTTATATACTTTTTGCCTCACTTACTATTTCAAATAGTATAATAAAGGGGAATAAAGCAACTCATGGTGGTGGATTTTATAACCAAAGCCATGGGACTAACCTAAATGAAATTAACTTAATCAATTGCAGTATTTCTGGCAATTTAGCTTCAAGCGGTGGTGCTGGTGTCAATCATGTAACCAATTCATGCAATTTAACCAATTGCATTATATGGGGAAACAGTTCTGCCTTGGAAAACAATGCTGGCGGTATTTCGACCGTAAATTACTCCATCATGCAGGGTGGCCATGTTGGAACTGGCAACCTCGACATAGACCCACTTTTTGTCAGCCTAACTGATTTCAACAATGCACCGACTATCGAGGGCGATTTAAATTTGCAGGTCTGCTCACCAGCTATTGACGCTGGGACAGCTACAGGCGCACCAACCGATGACCTACTTGGCAATCCCCGTCCGGCAAATGCCGGGTATGACATGGGCGCTTACGAGTACCAGTCTGCCATTCCTAATATTACTTGCTACGCCGATACCGATACCGATGGCTATGGCGATGCCGGGAATGCACAGGTGTTTTGTATTTCCTGTGGAGCAGGCTATGTCACCAATGACCTTGATTGTGATGACACAAATATTGATGTCAATCCGGGTGCTACGGAAATTTGCAATGACATCGACGACAATTGCGACGGCCAGATTGATGAAGGAGAAGTCTGTTGTCCTGTTTCCAATATTATTTATGTGAATAAAAATGCTTCCGGAGCCAACGATGGTACTTCCTGGGCGGATGCCTTTAACTATTTGGTTGATGCACTGGAGGAGGCTTATTTCTGTTCTAATGTAAATGAGATTTGGGTAGCCCAAGGCACTTATTATCCGGACGAAGGATTCGGTATTACTGTTGGTGAAAGGGACGCATCTTTTGTAATCACGGAAGGGCTGTCCATTTATGGTGGTTTTGCTGGAGGGGAAGGAAGCATCGCCAATCGTGATTGGGAAAACAACCTTACTGTTCTTAGTGGCGAAATCGGCTCGATCGCCACTACCGGTGACAACAGTTACCACGTACTCGCTTATGCTGGAGGGACCACTGCCAGCCGACTTGATGGTTTCACCATCACCAAAGGAAATGCCGACACACCTGGCCCTGCTCCACATGATGTGGGCGGTGGATTGCTGAGCTTCGGTCCTGGACCGTTCACGGTCGCCAATTGCCAATTTGTGGAAAATGAAGCCTACAATGATGGTGGAGCAGTTTACACCATGAGTGGAAGTACCCCTACTTTTGAACATTGTGAGTTCACCTATAACTATGCTTATAATGGTGGGGCGGTATTCAACCAATTTACTGGGCCTGCATTTATAGGTTGTATTTTTGAAAATAATGAAGCCGCTGAAAACTCAGGAGCAGTCCACAATTATTTAGGGACTCCGATTTTGACCGACTGTACATTTCGGGAAAATCTCGCTGGTAATGATGGTGGCGCTATTTACAATCATGGCTCGAATTGCCCAATCACCAATTGTCTGTTTGAAGGAAACAATGTACAAGACGATGGTGGTGCTATTTATAACTTAGCTTCTGCCCAATCATCACCAACAGTTCATTCTCCGGCAATGCATCCGTAGAAAAAGGAGGGGCGATGTACAATGAAGTATCAAACCCTGAAATCGTCAATGCCACCTTTGCAGAAAATAGAGGTGAGGACGGCGGCGGTATTTACAATCAGGCCAATTCCTACCCCACTTTCACCAATATGGTCATTTGGGGAAATGAGTCAACTTCACCGACTTCGGCCCAGTCACCCTCTATTTATGTGTCATCCAACAGTAGTATTACAGTTTCTAATTCCATTGTCGAACATTGGAGTAAAACGGAGCTCAACGCTACGGGTGGCAATGGCAACTTTAATAGTTTGGACCCCCTATTTGTCACAACACCTGACCCCGGGGGAGACAATGATTGGTTCGGCCTGGCCGATAACAACTATGGGAATTTAGCCCTGCAACAATGTTCCCCTGCCATCGATGCCGGCAACAATTCGGCAAATACCACTATGGAGGATTTGAGTGGCAACTCCCGGGTTATTAACGCGACTGGCTCTGTCATTATTGATTTAGGAGCCTATGAATACCAGGCGACTTATAATTTCTGCCAAGAATGCCTGACCAGTGGAAACATCCTCTATGTAGATGCCAATGCCAGTGGTAACAATGACGGTAAATCATGGACGGATGCCTTCAATTATTTGCAAGACGCATTGACATTGGCGTCAGCCTGTTCAAATGTGACAGAAGTCTGGGTAGCTGACGGCACTTATTATCCAGACGAAGGTATCGGAATCACTGATAACAATACAGAGACTCCTTTCAAATTGGAGGCCGATGTAGCCATTTATGGAGGCTTTGCGGGTGGCGAAAACAACCTTGCCCTGCGTGATTGGGTAAACAATAAAACCACTCTCAGTGGGGATTTGAAACAAGATGATTTGCCCAATTTTGTGAATACCACTGATAATGCTATTCATGTGGTGAGAGCGGTAGGGTCAACCACAACCAACACCAGTATTTTAGACGGTTTTACAATTACCGCTGGAAGAGCATTTGGTAATAATTCGAATAAGAATAAAGGTGGTGGATTATTTTGCAGCTCAAATGCTAAACCCATTATTAGAAACTGTGAATTTGTACAGAATGAGGCAAATCATCAAGGCGGTGGTTTAGCCATACAAGATGCCGGTACATGGCCCATTATTGAAAACTGTAGAATTGCTGGAAATAAATCACAATTTGACGGTGGAGGCATTTTCAATTTTAAATCTTCTCTCACCGTCATCAATTCTGTTCTATCAGGAAACGTATCAGGACATGGCGGTGGACTATATAATTTTTCTACTACTGCTAATCAAAATAACCCCATTAATATAATCAACTGTGCGTTTTCTGGAAATATTGGGTCTTTTAACAGTACTATTTTTAATGCGGGTAATTCAAATTTTAACTTAATCAACAGCATCGTATGGGGAAACAATTCTGGTTTTACCACTACCGTAAATGAACCGATAAATGCTTCGAACTGCATTATTCAGGGTGGATACCCCGGTACCGATGTATTGGATGTCGACCCGCTCTTTGTTAGTCAACCGAACTTTAATAATGCACCGACCATTGCAGGTGATTTAAGCTTGCAAGCCTGTTCTCCTGCCATCGATGCAGGTGACAATTCGGCAAACACTACTACGGAGGATTTGAGCGGCAACTCCCGTATTCTCAGTGCGACTGGCTCTGTCATTATTGATTTAGGAGCCTATGAATACCAGGCGACTTATGATATCTGCAAAGAATGCCTGACCAGTGGAAACATCCTCTATGTTGATGCCAATGCCAGTGGAAACAACGATGGCAAGACATGGACGGATGCGTTCAATTATTTGCAAGACGCATTGACACTGGCGTCAGCCTGTTCTAATGTGACAGAAGTCTGGGTAGCTGATGGCACTTATTATCCGGACGAGGGGGGTGGACAAACGAATAATGATAGAGATGCAGCTTTTGAATTAATACCAAACGTGGCCATTTATGGTGGGTTTGTAGGGGGCGAAAACAGTCTTTCTGAAAGGAACTGGGAAACGAATGTTGCTGTATTAAGCGGTGATTTGATGAAAAATGATGGCGCTGGTTTTAACAATAATGAAGACAATGCTTACCATGTTGTTTTGGCCACAGGAGCAGCCATAACCCCAACATCTTTAATTGATGGCTTTCAAATTTCCCGAGGAAATTCAAGTAGTAGTATTCCCAATGATGATGTTGGTGGTGGAATGTTAGTACTAAATAGTGCGAACCCTTCTCTCTACAATTGTTTATTCACCTTGAACAGTTCTAGTTTTGGAGGTGGTGGGCTGGGTTTTCAAAATGCTAATAATAGTTGTACAATTTCTGGATGTACGTTTGAAGGTAACCGTTCTAGCATAGGAGGTGGGGCTATGATATGGGGAAATTCAAATTTCCAGTTGACAGGGTGTCGCTTTATTGGGAATACGGCTAACTCCATAGGAGGAGGGTTAGCCTGCTCAAGCGGAGCAGACCCTACCATCAATAATTGCATTTTCAAAGGAAACAAGGCCAGCTTTGGAGGAGGTATTTATAATGGTGGGAATGACATGTTCAATACTATCATCAACAGTACATTTTCTGGCAATCTTGCAAATTCAGGAGGCGCTTTAGGGAATACACTTTCCCAAAATACAGTGCTCAATAATTGCATCCTCTGGGGGAATTCTTCTGAAATACAGAATTTACAAGGTGGCATCAGCTCTGTCAGTTATTCTATTGTCCAGGGCGGATACACCGGCACTGGCAACCTCGACATAGACCCTCTTTTTGTCAGCCAGCCTGATTTCAACAATGCACCGACGACTAATGGTGACTTAAGTTTACTGGCCTGTTCTCCTGCCATCGATGCAGGTGACAACAACGCCAATACGACAACAGAAGACTTGGCCGGCAACTCCCGGGTTGTCAATGCTTTGGGCACTGCCACTATTGACATGGGGGCCTTTGAATACCAATCGGTAGTGGATTATTGCACTTGCCTGCCTGGTGGTGGCCAGCTTTATGTGGATGCCAATGCCAGCGGTCTGAACAATGGAACCTCCTGGGACGATGCATTTGTCTATTTACAGGATGCACTGACATTAGCGCAGAGTTGTTCCAACATCACCGAAATTTGGGTAGCCGATGGTACCTATTATCCCGACGAAGGTGTCGGAATTTCTAATAACAATACAGGTGCTACTTTTAAATTGAGGGCCGATGTAGCCATTTATGGAGGCTTTGCGGGTGGCGAAAACAACCTTGCCTTGCGTGATTGGGTAAACAATAAAACCACTCTTAGTGGAGACCTAAAACAAAATGATTTGCCCAATTTTGGAAATAACTCTGATAATGCCATTCATGTCGTGAGTGCAATAGGGGCAACCACTACTAATACCAGTATATTAGACGGTTTTACAATTACAGCTGGAAGAGCAGATGGCAATTCGTTGAATAAGAGAAAAGGTGGTGGTTTATTTTGCAGTTCAACTGCTAAACCCATCATTAGAAACTGTGAATTTGTGCTTAACGAGGCAAGATTTCATGGTGGTGGATTAGCCGTACAAGATGCAGGCACATGGCCCATTATTGAAAACTGTAGAATTGCTGGAAATCTATCACAAAATAACGGTGGAGGAATTTACATTGATAGATCTTCTCTCACCATCATCAATTCTGCAGTATCCGGAAACGTTTCAGGACATGGCGGTGGACTATATAATTATTCTACTCTTACTAATCCAATTAATCCAATTAATATAATCAACTGCACGTTTACTGGAAATAATGAGACCGATACCGGTACTATTTTCAATCGAGCTACTTTAAACTTTAACTTGATTAATAGCATAGTCTGGGGAAACAGCTCTGCTCTTTTTACTGAGCAAGGAGGAACAATAATTACTTCGAACTGCATCATTCAGGGTGGATACCCTGGTACCAGTGTTTTGGATGTCGATCCGCTTTTCGTCGACCATCCAGACTTTAACCTGGCTCCAACCTTAGATGGAATTTTACAGGTACAACAATGCTCTCCTGCCATCGATGGAGGAGAGGATGCGGCCAATTTATTGACTACTGACCTGGATGGGAATATTAGAAAATACGATGCGATCTCAGGTGGCCAACTCATTGACATCGGGGCATTTGAATTCCAGAGTAATTACACCTTGCCATCCGCCGCTTGCCTAAACACAACGGTCCAATTGAATGCTTCGGGAAGTGTATCGATTCCTGTTACCTCACTAAATGAAGGCAGTTCAGGATGTCCACCTATCTCATTAACGGTGGAGGGTGAAACGGACCTGACTTTCGGTTGCGGTGATATTGGCCCAAATGTGGTCACATTGACGGTTACTGATATCAACGGTCAGGTAAACACCTGTATGTCGACCATCACAGTGGAAGACAATACTGCTCCTGATCTCGTTTGCAAAACCACCCACACCGAATATCTGGATGCCAGCGGCAATGCGGAAGCTACCTTTGTCGAACTCGTTTTGACCAATACGGACAACTGTGCTGTCCCGCCAACTCTCAGCTTTACGAACGGGCAGACTGTTTACACCTGTTCTGATATAGGCCAGCCATTCAATGTAGAGATCACTGCTGATGATGGCAATGGCAACACCACTCCATGTACCATCAGTGTTACAGTGGAAGACGATACCGATCCAAACTTCACCTGTAAATCCACGCACACCGAATTCTTGGATGCCGATGGCAGTGCGGAAGCCACGTTTACTGAACTCGTTTTGACCAATACGGATAACTGTGCTGTCCCGCCAACTCTCAGCTTTACGAATGGGCAGACTGTTTACACCTGTTCTGATATAGGCCAGTCATTCAATGTAGAGATCACTGCTGATGATGGCAATGGCAATACGACGCCATGCACCGTCAGTGTTACAGTGGAAGACGATACCGATCCAAACTTCACCTGTAAATCTACGCACACCGAATTCTTGGATACTAGTGGTAATGCGGAAGTTACATTTGTAGAATTGGTTTTGACGAACGCTGATAACTGCTCAGGAACTGCATCGCTTTCTTTTACCGGAGGCCAAACCTCATATACCTGTGTAGATGAAAGTCAAACATTCGATGTTGAAATCACTGCTGATGATGGCAATGGCAATACTACGCCATGCACCGTCAATGTTGAAGTAAAGGACAAAATTGCCCCTGTACCTACTTGTAAAACCTCAACTGTCTTTTTAGATGCTTCCGGAAATCACACACTACTCGAAAGCGATGTATTCGATGGAGGTACCGACAACTGTGGAACTGTTAGTTTCGCAGGAATGGATATCACATCCGTTGATTGCAACGATGTCTGGTCTGGCCCTATTTCAGTAATTGTAACTGCCGATGATGGAAATGGAAATGAAGCAACCTGTGAAGCTTCTATCTATGTTGAAGATAACATAGACCCTGTGCCTACCTGCAAAACCTCAACCGTTCAGTTGGATGCTTCCGGAAACTACAACCTGATTCAAAGCGATGTATTTGATGGAGGTACCGATAACTGTACGACTGTAAATTTCCTTAGTATGTCACCTGCTTCAGTCGACTGTGATGATGAAGGCAATATCGTTGCTGTATTGGTTACTGTCTTTGACGCCTCTGGCAATCAGGCTACCTGTACTGCTAATGTATCAGTGGATGATAATACCGATCCCGAACCAACTTGTTTAGACCCAACCGTGCAATTAGATGCCTCCGGTAATTATTCTCTCATAGAAAATGATGTATTTGGTAGTGGAAATGATAATTGTGGAACTGTCAATTTTGTCAGTATGGCTCCAGCTTTAGTTGATTGCTCAAATGTAGGAACACCTGTTGCTGTTACAATTACTGCCAACGATGGAAATGGGAATGAGGCAACATGTACGTCTACCGTCACTGTCGAGGACAATGTATTACCAACGGCCCTTTGTCAAAATGCAACTGTGCAATTGGATGTCACTGGCAATGGTAGCATCACAGTAAATGATGTTGACGATGGCTCTTCTGACAATTGTGGAATTGATACACGAGTACTGGATGAAAGTAACTTTAACTGTAATGATATAGGTCCAAATTCGGTAACTATGACTGTTACCGATATAAATGGAAATTCAAATTCCTGTGTTGTAACTGTAACCGTTGAAGATAACATTCTCCCAACTGCCAACTGTATCACTTCAACCATTCAGGCCTCTTTAGATACGAATGGTGAATATACAGTCGATCCAAATGAAATTAATGATGGCTCTTCGGATATCTGTGGCGGAATCACGCTCTCTGCCAGCCCTTCTTTGCTTGATTGTCAAAATGAGGGACCCAATACTATTACCCTCACTGTCACCGATGAAAATGGAAACAGTGCTTTTTGTACTTCCACAATTGAAATTAACGATTTCATCACCATCAACTCCGTCACTACTGTCAACGAATCCTGCCTGGGTGCTGGAGATGGTTCCATTTCTATTGATGCGACGGCTGGTGGTGGCCAGATAGGTTATTCCACCGATAATGGTCTCAACTTCCAGTTCGGGGGCAATTTCATCAACCTGACGCCAGGCAGTTACAGTATTGTGGTAAAGGTGTTCGGAATCCCTGCCGTTTGCGAAAAAACAGCCACCGCTACCATTAATGCCGGGGGGACTGCACAGGTATGGCACAAGGACGCTGACGGAGACGGTTACTCTGACGGCAACACCCAGACAAGCTGCTCGCAGCCAACGGGCTACATCGCCAATCCGCTTGCTGGCAACGACTGCAACGACGCAGACCCGGCCATCAACCCGGGCGCAACCGAAACCTGTGACGGGCTGGACAATGACTGTGACGGGATCATTCCAGCGGATGAAACCGATGCTGATGGCGACGGATACATGGTTTGCGATGGCGACTGCGACGATGGCTATGCATCTGTGAACCCCGGCGCAACGGAGATATGCAACGGCATCGACGACGACTGCGACGGGGAAGTGGACGAGGGAGTGGGAAGCGGACTGACTTGGACAGGCAACGTGACCTTCACCACACAGGCAGAAGTGGACGCATGGCTGGCATGCTATTCCATCATCGATGGAAACCTGACCATCATGGGCAGCGGGATCACCGACCTGTCGAACCTAATTGGGATCGAGGAGGTAACTGGCACCGTTTCCATCTACTACAACTCGGCACTGACATCGCTCAACGGCCTGGACAATCTAGCAACAGTAGGCGGCAGCCTCACCATTTTCTACAACTTCCTGCTCAGCGACTGTTGTGCTATCCATGGCCTGATCAATGGTGGTGTGACTGGGAGCATCAGCATCTTCTTCAATGCTAGTGGTTGCAACTCCATAAGTGATATAAATTCCAATTGCAGTAACAATCTGATCAATAATCCATATGAAAATAACGTGATTACGGGTGATGCATTTAGCAAAGGCAAGCATTTGCAAGTTTTCCCAAATCCTACTTCTGGCGGAATCACAGTTCTATTCGAGAGAACTGCACCGGTTGCTTCATTTCAAATATCGGATATTTTCGGAAGGATTATCTATAGGCAAGAATTGGAAAATGGTGAAAGAAGATTGCAAATTGATGTTCGCAATAATAATATTGCAAATGGAATGTACATCGTGTCCCTTCTTGAAAATGGTAAAAGAACCAACAAACAATTGGTGGTACAACATCAATAGTTTGAAAAGGCAAAAGTTTATTCCAATATTCTAAAATAATGGGAGGCTGTACTAAAACAATAGTACAGCCTCTTTTTTTGATACCCACTTCCTGTGGCTTTCCATACATTTGCCAAAACGCCCTCACTAAATGACCGAAATATTCAGAGACATCCAAAAAGCAGTTGCCACACATGCTGACATCATAGTGATAGGTGGAGGTGCTACAGGACTCGGATGTGCTGTAGATGCTGCATCGAGAGGGTATAAAACCATTTTGATAGAAAAGGACGATTACGGTCGTGGCACTTCCAGCAAGAGCACCAAGTTGGTACACGGAGGTGTACGCTACCTGGAGCAGGGCAATGTTTTTTTGGTGCAAGAGGCACTATTGGAGCGAGGACGGTTGCTGAACAATGCTCCTCACCTGGTCCACGATCTTCCATTTATTATTCCTAATTATTCTGCTTGGCTGGGACCGTATTATTTAGCAGGGCTAAAAGCTTATGACTTATTGGCTGGGAAAAAAAGCCTCGGAGCTTCGAGCTGGTTATCACGAAAAAAAGTAATTTCGGACTTGCCTAATGTAAAAAAAAGCGGCCTGAAAAATGGCATTCTTTACCACGATGCACAATTTGATGATACCCGCCTCCTCGTCAGTTTACTTCGAACTTTTCATCAGCATCACGGCTTGGCGCTCAACTATGTGAAAGCTATTGGTTTTATAAAAAATAAAAAAGGAAAAATAGCGGGACTTCACTGCTGGGACAAAGAGTCCAAAGAGGCTTTTGAACTGAAAGCAAAAGTCGTCATCAATGCCACTGGTGTTTATACAGAACGTGTTCAGTTGATGGACGACCCAGAGGTTGACATGTCGGTAAGCCCAAGCCAAGGCTCGCATATTGTGGTAGATGGTCATTTCCTTGGCAGCAATACAGCATTGATGATCCCAAAAACGCCTGATGGACGGGTATTATTTGCTATCCCCTGGCATGGGAAAACGCTCATAGGCACAACCGACCATTTCACAAAAAAAATAACCAATAACCCAAAAGCTAATCCCGAAGAAATTGACTTTATGCTGGAAACAGCTGGCCGATATATGCAAGAAAAACCGACCCGAAAAGATATAAAAAGTGTGTTCGCTGGAATTAGGCCCTTGGTGAGCAAATCTAAAAACCTGGACACCAAATCCATTTCCCGTAGCCATGGCATTTCTGTAAGCGAATCAGGTTTAATAAGCATAACCGGTGGCAAATGGACTACCTATCGGAAAATGGCCGAGGACACCATAGACAAAGCCATTTTGCAAAGCGATCTAAAATTTTCGGGATGTAAAACGAAGGAATTAGTGCTCGATGGAGGAAATAATTCAGCAGAAACACCCCCACCCTATCTTAAGGTTTATGGCAGTAATATTTCTGATATTTTAAAATTGGAAACCAACGACCCTTCTTTGCAAGAAAAATTACATCCAGCACTACCGTATACCCTTTCTCAAGTGGCCTATGCCTGCCAGTATGAGATGGCCCGAACCATCGAAGATGTCCTCTCCAGGCGCCTGCGGGTTACCTTTCTTGATGCTAAAGCAGCCATTGAAAGTGCTGAAAAAGTAGCAGCGACGATGCGTTCAGTCTTAAAGAAAAGTGAGAAATGGGAAAAACGGGAAATCCTCCGATTCAAGAAAGTAGCGAGTAGTTATTTGGGATCTGGTTCATAGTAGGCAGTAGGCAGTAGGCAGTAGGCAGTAGGCAGAAATTAACCTATCTCACCTATTTATTCATCATTCATCATTCGTCATTAATATTCTCCATTCAATTTGTACTAAGCATTCACAAAAATTACATTTGCGCCCATTTTTGCTACTAACATTTTCGAACAGCAAAAAACATTCAATCAACCTAACCAATACAAATTATGAAGAAACTTTTGGTACTCGGTTTGGGCAAAGTCGGCTCTTTGGTCGGAGTGCTTTTAAACCACCATTTTGCCGTGACCGGCATCGACCGTCAAAAACCGCATTACGATTTTGAGCTTCCTTTTGAAGTACTTGAAGAGGACGTTACATCTGAACGGTTTCTGCAAGAAATTTTGCCACAATATGATGCGGTGGTTTCTGCCTTACCATTTTTCCTGAACAAACCAATCGCCCAATCGGCCCACGACCACGGACTGCATTATTTTGACCTGACAGAGGATGTGGATACGACCAACTTCATCCGCAATTTGGCAAAAACCTCGAAAGGTGTGATGGCCCCTCAATGTGGACTTGCTCCGGGTCTGATCGGTATTGTTGGTGCAGATTTGACAAAGGAATTTACCAAACTGAGGGACATTGAACTTAGAGTCGGTGCGTTACCACGCTATCCAAATGGCCTTTTGGCATATTCCTTTACCTGGTCTCCGGCAGGTGTTATCAATGAATATATCAATGATGCTGAGGCAATCGCCAATGGCGAGCGCAAAATGGTGCCTTCGCTGCAAGGGTTTGAATACATTAATATCGAAGGGCAAGAGTTTGAAGCGTTTACCACCTCCGGCGGACTTGGTACCATGTGCGAGACTTATGAAGGAAAAGTCGATACATTGAACTACAAGACTATCCGCTACCCCGGCCACGGAAAACTGATGCGATTTCTGATGTATGAGTTGATCATGAAAAATGACAAGCAGCAGTTGGAAGACCTTTTGAAAAATGCCAAACCACCTGTCAAGGAAGATGTGGTGTATGTATACGCAATAGTTGAAGGGTGGCAAGAAGAAAAAGTGTTCAGGAATGAGTACTTCCGAGCTTTCTATCCAATAACTATCGATGGACATCAATGGCGGGCTATTTCCTGGACAACAGCAGCTTCTATTGCTGCAGTAGTCGAAATGGTGGCCAATGGGGCTTTACCCGATAAAGGATTTATCAAACAAGAAGAAATTCCTTTTGATAAATTCTTAGAGACCGATAACGGGTCTTATTTTAAATAAATAACAAATCCGATCGGACAGCATTCCACCATCCGATCGGATTCTTTTTTTTAGTGATGAAAATCAATCTTCAGGTTGAGCAGAATCACTCGCCTTCCCAGCACTCAAACCTACCTTGCTGTTCAATTCAATCTTAGAAGCCGTTTTTTTGGTATTCATTATTTAACCACCGAAAATATATAACGCTCGTTCAAGTCTCCTGACTTGAATGACTTACCTGAAACGCTTTTAAGATATTGTAGTTAAATTTTAAAAATCAATAAAACAGTTTCTCAAAAAATGAACAGCCATGACCACCAATTTCAATATTTCGCTTACCGACAAATCGTTCCACCACAAGGAACACAATGAATGGCTTAGCCAACTTAATTTTTATCAAGATGAAATAAAATTTTTCCAGAATGAATTGCTGACGGTACTTCATGGTCACAACGATCATCTTTCCATTGTAGAATTGGTAGATGAATACCGCGATATTTTGATGAAAAAACTTCGTCAGATTGATGAACTACGAATGCATATTATTCTGCACGAAAAATCTTTGGTAAAAATGGAAGAACCTAAAACAGACGAATTGTGGGAACACAGCGAGGTTCGGGATAAATTGAACGAATTTATTCAAGAGTTCGAATTAATGAAAGGGAATTTTAAAAGGTTTGCCGCACATCATGACTAGGCAATTAAAAAGGATAAAAGCTATAATAAAAAGTAGTTTGACCATTTTCACTTTTCACTTTTCACTTTTTACTTTTTACTTAAAAAAGCATCCCACAAAATCTCCACAGGATGCAATGCTTTTCTTTTAGTACCGTCCAATATTTGATGTCTGCAACTGGTTCCAGGAGCTGCGATAAGCGTATTTTTACGGGCATTATTTATTGATGGAAATAAAACCAACTCTCCTATTTGCATACTCACATCGTAATGTTCTTTTTCGTAACCAAAAGAACCAGCCATTCCGCAGCAACCAGAAGGGATCATTTCGACTGTATAATTCTTAGGCAGACTCAATATAAAAGCAGAATTGCTTACATCAGCTAATGCTTTTTGGTGACAATGACCGTGCAATAATATATGCTGTATTTTATTGGAAAATTGCGAAGCTGCTATATTTCCTTTCTTTATTTCAATAGCCAAAAAGTCATCGATTAAAATGGCATGTTTTCCAAGTTCCTTTGCTGCATCAACATTTGCTTCATCTACTAATTTTGGATACTCATCTCTAAAAGAATAAATGGTTGATGGCTCAATTCCAATAAGTGGTGTTTCTTCAGAAATTAAATCTTTAAAAATTGCGACATTCTTTTTTGCTATTTCTTTAGCAACATCTAACAATCCTTTTGAGATATGTGCTCGTCCGCTTTCTGGGTGATTAATTGCTTTAACTGTATATCCGAGCCCCATTAGCAACTGAACCGTTTTAATACCTATTGATGCATCATTGTAATTTGTGAATTCATCACAAAACAAATAAACAGTCCCTTTAGCCTTGGGAACATTGAATGGATAGGAAATATTTTTATTCATCCATTTATTGAGTGATATTTTACTCAATAATGGCATGTTTCTCTGTTCAGCAATTCCCAATACATTTTTTAAAATGGTACTGCTCCATTCGCTCTTTAAAAAATAATTAAAAATGGCAGGTGCTATCGTCCCTATTTTATTTATACCTGCAATATTGGCAATCAATTTACTGCGCAGCGGCACACCATTTTGTTTTTGATATTGATATAAAAATTCCGCTTTCATAGTAGCCATATCCACATTTGAAGGACATTCTGATGCACATCCCTTGCAGGAAATGCACAAGTCCATCACTTCTTTTAACTCAGCATGTGCAAATGGATTTTCATCTGTTGCATTTTGTGTCAGAAATTCACGCAAGGCATTGGCACGTGCACGAGTAGTGTCCTTTTCATTTCTGGTAGCACGGTAGCTGGGACACATTGTACCTCCAGACAAACTAAGTTTCCTGCAATCGCCAGAACCATTGCATTTTTCAGCAGCCTTCAATATTCCTCCTGTTGCAGAAAAGTCGAATATGGTTTCTGGCTCCTGGGTCTCCTCATCAGGCTTATAGCGCAAAGAAGTGTCCATAGGAGCAGCAGCTGTTATTTTTCCCGGGTTAAAAATATTTCGTGGGTCCCAGGTATTTTTAATTTCACAGAATAAATCATAATTCTCTTTCCCAACCATTAAAGGAATAAATTCAGCACGCACACGGCCATCGCCATGCTCACCGCTTAATGAACCATTATATTTTTTTATCAGCTTGGCAGACGCTGTTGATATTTTTCTAAATAATCCAACATTCTTTTTTTTCTTTAAATCCAAAATTGGACGGAGGTGCAATTCTCCAGCGCCTGCATGTGCATAATAAACAGTCTCTTGTCCAAACCCTTTCATTATCTTAGAAAAATCAGCTATATAATTTGGTAAGTCTTCAATGGCAACAGCAGTGTCTTCAATACATGCTACAGCTTTAGCATCTCCCGGCAAATTTGCCAATACTCCAAGTCCAGCTTTACGCAATTCCCAGACTCTATTGATAGCCGGTCCAGTTACTTTTGGGAATGCATAACCGTAACTTTTTTCCTTTAATTTATTTATCATCAAATCACCTTGCTCAATTGCATTTGACAGTTCACCTGCATTAAATTGAACCATTAATACTGCGGCGGGATCATCTTTTATAAAAAATCTATTTTTTTGCTGAGCAATATTTTCTTTGGTGCAATCAAGAATAATTTTATCCATTAATTCACAGGCATAAGGATTAAATTCCATCGAAATTATTACTGCCTTCAATGCTTCTTCTAAACTTGAAAAATGAGCACAGACAATTACTTTTTCTTTTGGCGGAAGCGGGCATAAATTCAGCTTTATTTCGGTCGTAAAAGCGAGCGTACCTTCTGACCCGCAAAGCAGTTTACACATATTAAATGCTTCGCCAGAGCCAGAAAATGGCCTCATCTCCAATAAGGCATCCACAGCATATCCAGTGTTCCTACGGTGTATTTCTTTTTTTGGAAAATGGCTTCGAATATTATCAGCCATCTTTCCATCCGACAGTTTTTCGTAAATTTTTCGGTAAATTTTATTTTCTAATTTATCTCCAATTATTTTCTCTTCAAATTCTTCTATTAATATAGATTTAAATTCAACCTCAGAACCATCACTGAGAATTGTTTTCAAAGCTAAAACATGATCTCTCGTTGTCCCATATTTTATTGAAGTTGTCCCACAGGAATTATTTCCGGCCATACCACCTATCATACAACGGTTAGCGGTGGAAGTATCTGGCCCAAAAAATAATCCATGAGGTTTTAGAAAATGATTTAATTCATCTCGTATTACGCCTGGCTGAACTCGAATCCATTTTTCTTCCACATTCAATTCTAAAATGGCAGTCATATATTTCGAAACATCCACTACAATACCATCACCGACACATTGCCCAGCAAGAGAAGTGCCTGCTGTACGAGGAATTATAGAAGTATTATTTTCATCGGCAAATTGAATTATTTTTTTTATATCTTCTCCATCTTTAGGGTAGGCAACTGCTAACGGCAGCTCTCGGTAAACAGAAGCATCCGTAGCGTAAATGGAGCGCATGAGCGAATCAAAGTGAAGTTCGCCAGCAAGAACAGAAGCAAGAATTTGTAATTTATTTTTCAATTATTTTTGCATTAGAAGCTGATTTAAAACATGAAGTGCAGACGAGAGGATTAGATTTTTGCATCAATTATCTTTTGATTTGAGGAGCATATCCATAGATACGTGACGAAAATCAAGAGGAAATTGGAGTGAAAAGATACTCTCGCAGACGTGCTTGAGGTTTTAAAACAGCTTCTTAGAAAGTCAAAGCAAATATGCGAATTAACTATGAATAAAATAATGATCATAGGCTGCGGTGGTTCTGGCAAATCTACTCTTTCAAAAAAAGTCCATGAAATTACAGGCATTCCATTGATACATCTCGATCAAGTATTTTGGTCGCCAGGCTGGATAGAAACTCAAAGATATGCGTGGGTTGAAAAAAATAGACAAATAATTCAGAACGACAGTTGGATTTTAGATGGCAACTATGGCAGCACTATGGATATGCGAATTGAAGCAGCAGATACGATTGTCTTTTTATTTAGGCCAAGTTACGTTTGTCTGTACAGAGCTTTAAAAAGAACCTTGCTAAATTTCGGAAAAACAAGAGAAGATTTACCGGCAGGATGTCCTGACAAATTCGAATTGAAATTTTTTCATTATATCGCCATGTACAATAAAACGAGAGCGCCAGGAATTTTGAAAAAATTAAAAGCTTGCGAAAATGACAAACAAATTTCTATTTTAAAAAACGATAAAGCTGTCAACGATTTTATTTTGAAATTAAAAGTCAAATTCAAATAATCAAGGATGCGCCGCCACCCAAACTTCACCATCTTCAAAAATTTCTTTTTTCCAGATAGGCACCGTCTCTTTTAATGTATCAATGCAATACTGGCAAGCTTCGAATGCTGCTTTACGATGGGGCGTGGCAACAGCAATAATGACCGGAATTTCACCAATATCCAACACTCCGGTTCTGTGATGAATACTTATATTATCTGCCTTCCATTTTTCTTTTGCCCGTTCAGCAATTTTTTTCATTTCAGAAATGGCCATCGGCGCATAGGCTTCAAATTCCAACCGAACCACTTTTTTGCCTTTCGTCATATTCCGAACAGTACCTATAAAAACAGCAATGCCTCCAGCTCCGTCAGAGGCTACATAATCAATGCATTCCTGCGTAATTAAAGGTGTTTCTTTTATTTGTATGTCGAGCATTTTAATTACTAATGATTAATTATTAATGACGAATGATTAATGATTAATGATGAATGATGAATGATGAATGACGAATGAATTAGTCATTAATCATTAATCATTCGTAATTAATAAAATCACCCCCCACTTACAGGCGGAATTATTACAATTTCATCGTTTTCATTTAAAGTAAAATCATCAGTTTGGTATTCTTCGTTGACGGCAATGGCCAGTGATTTTAATTTTTGAAAATTAGGAAACCGTACTGCTAATTCATTTTTTAATAAACCAACATTTGCCCCTTCTGGCAACTCAATGGAGAGTGTTCTACCATTGATTATATCCTTAGCTATTCCGAATGCGAGTATTTCGATGTTCATTTTATGAAGTAAAAAGTAAAAAGTAAAAAATCATTTCCCGACTCCCGACTCCTGAATTCTGATCCCTAATAACTTATCTCTCATTTCATTCCATGTTAAAGTAGCACAATTCATTCTGCCCGGAAAATCTTTTGCAGCGGAGAATGCATTCATTTCTTCATCAGCATCATTTTCCTCCTCAACAGTTGTAACTGTTTTTAGAAACAACTCTATAATTGACTTCGCTTTTTCAATTGGTTGGTTTTCAATCTTTTTTACTAAAACAGAAGTAGATGCTTTGGAAATAGCGCAGCCAAATCCATGGAAATAAATATCTGTTATTATTCCATTATTTATTTCAAAAAAAATATTAAACCGATCGCCACAAATGGCATTATTTGCATAAACCACATTGCCTGCCGATTCCTTTTTTTCAAAATGATAGGGCTTGCTGTCATGTCTAAGGATGACCGATTTATATAGATCTTTTAATTTATCATTCATTTAAAAAACCGTTGCGTTTCTTTAACCACCTCTACCATTTTATCCACCTCTTCAATGGTATTATAAATAGTAAAAGATACCCTTACTGTGCCCTGGATGTTATAAAAATTCATCAGCGGCTGCGTGCAATGATGCCCTGCTCGAACAGCAATATTCTCCGCTCCAAGAAATGTCGCTACATCATGCGGGTGGACATTTTCCAAAATAAAAGAAATGATGGGACTTCTGTTCTTCGCCGACCCGACAAAATGCAATCTTTTTACCTTCCTCAATTTTTCAATGGTCGATTGCGTAAGCTGACACAGATACGCCCTAACTTCATTTTTATCGATTGAATTCACCAAATCCAATGCATGATCCAAGCCAATAACCCCAGCAATATTGGGCGTGCCCGGTTCAAAGCATCTTGGAGGAAAAGCAAATTCGGTATCTTCATTCCGTACCTCCCGGATGGCGTTGCCGCCAAAAAAAGTCGGGCGCATATTGGCAAAGTGTTCTTCTTTTCCATACAACACCCCAACACCAGTCGGACCAAACATTTTATGGCCGGAAAACACCAGAAAATCAACATTCAAATCCTTGACATCTATGTCGAAATGGGCAATGCTTTGTGCTGCATCGACTAACACAGGGACGTCTTTTTCATGCGCCATGTCAATGATTTCAGCAATGGGGTTGATTGTACCCAGTGTATTCGAAACATGCGCTATTGCAATCATTTTCGTCCGATCTGAAAGCATAGCTTTGAATGCAAGCAGGTCGAGTTCACCGCTTTTGGAAACGGGTGCAACTAACAATTTTGCACCTTTCTTTATGCAAGCTTGCTGCCAAGGAATAAAATTGGCATGATGCTCCATGACGGTCACGATCACTTCATCTCCATGCTCTAACCGAGGTTCTAAAAACGATTGTGCTACGAGATTGATCCCCGCTGTGGTTCCTGATGTGAAGATGATGTTTTCGAGCTTTGGGGATTTGATAAACCAGGCTACCCGCTCCCGCACCTGTTCGTATTTCAGACTTACTTTAGCTGCCATCTCGTAAATCCCGCGGTGTACATTCGTATTTTCCTTTTCATAAAATTCGGAAATAGCCCGAATAACACTCTTGGGCTTTTGGGTGGTTGCGGCATTGTCCAAATAGATCAACTCAGGATCGTGCGAGAAAATCGGGAAATAGGTGCGTATTTGTTTTGGGTCAAACAATGTGTCTATTTATTTCTTCATAAAACAAGATCAAATCCTACAGGTTTACGATATTGGATCGGTATGCAGGTTTGACGGTTTGACGGTTTTTGGCAATTGATATTAAAAATTCATCCTAACTTAGATTCGTTTTACCAACATACCTACAAACCAATACACCGTCATACCGGAATTTATGCTTTACGACAACCACGGACGACCGATCAATTACCTGCGACTGGCTGTTACGGATCGCTGCAATCTACGGTGTTTTTATTGTATGCCAGAGGAAGGGATTGATTATTTGCCCAGAAAAGAGTTGTTGACTTACGAAGAGATGGAACGCGTTGTAAGATTGATGGTTAGCCTCGGCATCAACAAAGTTCGGATCACTGGAGGAGAGCCTTTTCTTCGGAAAGGTATGATGGAATTCCTTGAAAGGCTTTTGCAAATAGAGGGTCTTGAAAAATTAAATATTACTACTAATGGAACATTGACGGCAGGCCTTGTCCCTAAAATAAAGGCTATTGGAGTCAACTCCATTAACCTCAGCCTCGACAGCCTCGACCCTCAGCGCTTTTTCGACATTACCCGTCGGGATACTTTTGGCAAAGTGATGCAAACTTTTCATGAGTTGTTGGAAAATGGCATACCCACCAAAATCAATGCTGTCGTCATGAATGGCCGCAATATTGATGACATTATTCCTATGGTGGAGTTGGCAAAGGAACACCCCGTAGATGTACGATTTATTGAAGAAATGCCTTTCAACGGCAGTGGTGCCAAAAGCGAACAACAAAACTGGACCTACCCAGACATCCTTGCTCATATCAAATCACATTTTCCAGATATTGTAAAACTAAAAGACGAGCCCAGTAGTACTTCGTTCAATTACAAAGTACCAGGATTCACGGGCACTTTTGGCATCATCGCCGCCTATTCCCGCCTATTCTGCGGCAGCTGCAACCGCATCCGCCTGACGCCTCAGGGCCTACTCAAAACCTGCCTTTACGACGATGGTGTTTTCAATTTGAAAAACCTGATCAGGGAAGGGGGAAGCGATGAACACCTCAAAACCGCCCTCCTCGATGCCCTTGGCAACCGAGCAAAAGATGGCTTTGAAGCAGAACGGAAACGCAATAGTTTTGGGTTGCCGGTGGGTGAAAGTATGGCGACGATTGGGGGGTGAAAGGATTTGATTACTCTATTTCCTTATTTTTGTAAAAAATGTTTTTTCATAAAAATAAATGAGAGCCTCATGGGGGTTGAAACAAAAGAGTTGACAGCCATCTCTGTAAATCTATAAGGGATAAGAAAATAATAGATTCCGAATTTTCAGGAAAGCGAAAAACGTTTAAAATGAACCATTTATTCAACCCTTTTTTCGCTTCCCTATTCTGAATCTATTTTTTGACCGTTCCTTAATGGCGAATGCCCGCACGGCGAGTACTCGTCATACGGCCACTCGCCAGTAATCACTAAATAATTCCTTTATTAATTGCAATCCTCACCAGGCCGACTGAGTTCCGGGCTTCCATTTTTGCCAATAAACTGCTCCGGTGTGACTCGACGGTTTTTAAACTGATGAATAATTTATCGGCGATTTCCTGAGTGGTATATTCTTGGACAATCAATTCCAAAACCTCTTTTTCTCGACGGGATATTTTTGGGTTTATTTTGGATTTGTTTTCCCCGCTGTTTTGGTTTTTCAATAAACCCCGCATAATGGTTTTGGTCACTTCTTCGCTGAAAAAGGTTTCCCCATTATAGACTGTCCGGATAGCTTTCAACAGTTCTTCTTTGTCGGTATTTTTAAGAATATAGCCGCGTGCCCCCTGTTTCAATATTTCTCCAACAAAGCTTTCTTCATTGAACATGGAGATGGCCAATATTTTAATGTGCGGTTTTTCCTTGCTTATTTTTTTGGCCACCTCGATGCCGCTCATGTCCAATAAATTGACATCCAATAAAATCAGGTCGGTTTCTTTTTTTTCGACGATTTCAAAAACGCCGGAACCGGTCGGGGTTTTCCCGATCACCTCCATGTCCGGCTCGGTGGCCAAGATGGAATCCACTCCGTCGGAGAACATGGTGTGGTCGTCGGCGATAAGGATTTTAATCATGGGCTGGGAATCGGTTTATTGTTTTTGGGGAATACATGGACTGTAAAGGGTGTATTTCAAAATTACGGTGCGGGTTGGCTTCCCCTACTGGGGATTGAGGGGCTAAGCGAGTGGAAACCGAAAATTTGAAATACACCCTTTGTAATTATTCAAGGGGTCATAGTCGGGGCGACCCCCAAAGAACCACAAAAAAAGAACACTCCCATATTCTCCGGCAAAAAATCAGGGAAAACCCTGAATTTAAAAAAGGGGGAATCCCCTGTGGGATGGTTTTTAAAAAGCGGCGAATTTTGCGGGAATGTAAAAATCAATTCAATCCATGACAACAATTTCGATTATTTCCCCACGGAAAATAAAAACCAAATGTCCGCTTTTTAATCCTCTCCTTTTTCCCCTCTTGCTTCTTTTTACCCTTTTTTTACATATGGAAATAATAGCCCAAACGCTCCCATGGTCTGACCCCGCCACATGGGGAGGGGTCAAACCGGTGGCCGGGGAGGAGGTTGTGATTGGTGAAAACATGCATATTATACTCGATGAAAATACGCCAGATTTGGGTGGCCTGACCATTAATGGCATATTGGAATTTGACAGCCAAAATTTAAACCTTACTTCCGATTGGATCGTGGTGACGGGGGAATTTTGGATTGGGACGGAAACAGCTCCATATATGCACCAAGCGGTCATCACATTGACTGCCGATGATATAAATGAAAGCATTATGGGCATGGGTACCCGTGGTATTATGGTGCGGGGGGGGGTATTGGAAATGCACGGCACGCCGCCCGATATTCCATGGACAAAAATAAATGCACATGCCCCGGAGGGCAGTACTTCCCTCAGTTTGATTGACACGGTAAATTGGAATATAGGCGATGAAATAATAATTGCCCCGACCGATTATTATGAGGCGGGCTTGACGGAAAATTCATTTGCCCAAAGGGCAAACCTGACCGCGGTGAACGGCACACAATTGACCATCGGAGCGGGGCTGAACGCCCACCGGTGGGGCCTCCTCCAATATGCGACGAATAATGGCATGAGCCTCGTGGACACCAATTTGGTTACGCCGCCCGCTGATTCGGGATATACGCCAATAATTCTTGATGAGCGTGCCGAGGTGGGCAGTCTCACCCGGAACATTGTCATACAGGCCCCCAATGATTTGCAGTGGGGCACGAGCGGTTTTGGCTGTCATATTATGGTGACAAAAAGCGGGAACGCTGCCGATAGCATTGGCACGGCACATATAAATGGCGTGGAAATCAGGAGGGGGGGGCAACGCGGAATCTTGGGGCGATATCCTTTTCATTGCCATTTATTGAGTTCCATAATCACCGATACTTTGCCCGACGTGACGGGACAATATATCCGAAATTCGGTGGTCAATGAATCCATGAACCGGGGCATCGTCATACATGGGACAAATGGGCTGGAATTAAAAAACAATATACTTTATGATATCCGGGGGCATGGTTTTTTTACGGAAGATGCGGTGGAACGGCGAAATATAATTGACGGCAATTTAGTCCTCCATGTCCGCAATCCATTTCCCAATTCTTTTGCTTTGAAAATACATGAAGCGGGCACAAATGCCAATCGTGGTTCCTCCGGTTTTTGGATAAGCAACCCTGATAATATAGTTGTAAACAATGCGGCTGCAGATTGCGAAACGAACGGAATATGGCTCACCTTTCCGGTGCATCCGTGGGGGCTTCACCAAAATTTCCCATTAAGGCCGGACCGTCTTTTATTTGGTGTTTTTAAAAACAATACGGTCCACTCCAACCGGAAAGAAGGGCTGATGCTGGACTTTGCGGAAATATCAAATGCGGGGGATATATTTCCCCACCAATATCTTTCCACCTCAGATGGACAAGATCCGGTGCCTCCATTATATCCGACGGTCAAAAGGTTTTCGATAGAGGGTATCAATACCTGGAAAAATGGGGCGCATGGTTTTTGGGACAGGTCTGCCGCAGTCGACAATTTTGAGATTATATCGGCCGATAATTGCGGCCGCTTTTTTGCCGGCTCGGGAGCGGCGGGGGTCATCGAGCGGAGCATGGTCATATGCACGAGTTTGAATCATCTGATGAACGGCACCGACCGGCCGACAAATATTGGCGAAATTGTTCCCGCTGGTTTTGCCACTTATCATAGTGCATTTGCAATAAGGGAAAATATAGTGATTGATTGCCCGGAAGAAAGCGGGGAAAAAAGCGGCGTTTTTGCCACCGAAGATTATTATCTTTTTCCGGCAGAAAAAGGGCAAATAAAAAATAATGACAATTTAATTATCAATTCCCATCCGGGCGTGAAATTAATGGCCCCTTTTTCTTATTTTGCTTTGGCGGGCGCATTATGGGACCCCCACGGAACATGGGGCGGCACGCCCGGCGACTGGTTTGTTTTCGATACTCCATTTTATACCTATGGACAAACGCCGACCATTGTGCCGCCGGGCAATGCTTCGGGCGGTGTATTGGTAGAGGGCCCTTTTTATGGACTGACCGATTATGTGGTCAACCAGGCCAATGACCGGAACGGGGATTTTATGGAACTAAAAATAACCCGTTTGAACAATAACCTTGATTCCGTGGGCACATGGGAAATAGGCGAAGGCGGGCCCGGTTTGGCGCTTTCACATATGCGCCATTTTGCCGCACATCCCGACGGATATTATACGGTGGAATTTCCGGACATATCATTAATCAATGATATTGGTTTGGCCCTCCATAATTTCCTGAGTGCCGAAGATAGCCTGGTAGTCGGTATTGAATATTCGGGTGAATTTGCGGTCAGTCAGGTTTTCACTTCCACTTTTTATAATTATTTTGACACGGGACATACCAATGGGGGGGCATCTGGAATTAAACACATATATACCCAGGTCGATAGTTTACAAGCGGTAATTAATTCAACGGGGGAAACTTATTGGCAGGATACTATAAATAATAAGGTATGGGTAAAAATAAAAGGCGGCATTGATCAATTGTGGGACCCCGATGATTATGATCAGCACAGTCCGGAACTATTATATTGGCGGATGTACCTCCGTATATGGGGCGAGGCCATCGAGGTACCGATGAATGTTTTTCTCGAAGGCCCATATGATGCGGTAAATGGAAATATGTCGCATGACCTAGAAGCGGCATATCTCCTTCCCACCGACCAGCCATATACTGCATTGGGTTTTCCGCACAATGGGGTGGTGGGTTTTGAAAGGTCATCCCAATTTACATTTAGTACCAATGAAATCACCGATTGGGTTTTGGTGGAATTACGGGACAAGGACGCTCCGGGAATTGTGCTCGCCACCCATGCCGCCCTCCTCCGAAGTGACGGCGGCGTGACCGGGACAGATGGTGTTTCCCCGGTCCGTTTTTATGGCCTCCCGCACGATGATTATTTTGTTGCCCTTCGCCACAGAAACCACCTCGGATTTATGACAGCCGCTCCCGTCAATTTAAATAATACGACACCTTTAATTGATTTTACCACGGCCGCCACCGCCACATATGGCACCGCTGCCCGTATCGACCTCGGGGGGGGGGTAATGGGAATGTATTCCGCCGACCTCGATGCTTCGGGCACAGTGGATGCTGCCGACCGAAGTGGCGCATGGAACGACCGGAACATCACGGGATACTTATTTACCGATTCCAATTTAAATGGCGTGACCGATGCCGCCGACCGGAGCGCTGCATGGAACAACCGGAATAAAACGGAACAATTGGCACAGTGAGAATTTCTTTTTTCCCCGATAAATAAGGGAATAAAAAATGGGTGTATTTCAAAATTACGGTGCGGGTTGGCTTCCCCTACTGGGGATTGAGGGGCTAAGGGAGTGGAAACCGAAAATATGAAATACATCCTAAAAAATGGATGTTGTTTGAGGAAATTAGGAATAAAAAATGGGGAAATCACCCCCTGTCCCCCTGAGGGGATAGGGGGTGAAACGGTTGATTCCTTAAATATTTAGCCTTATCCTAATTTCCTTGACCAGCGCCAAAAAACTGAACAATTTATTAAAATATTCCAATTAAATGAAACAACCATTCATCTCCATATTTTCAATAAAATATTTTCTTTCGATAAAATCATTTATTTTTTTAAATAAAGTAAGTCTTCTTTTTTTAATTTTATTAAATTCTCAAAATAACGCCACCGCTCAAGTCGAGACAGAACTGAGCATTCAAAACCAAACAGTGGCCGGCGGTGACTTCCAGTTCGATGTTTTTTTACGAACCACCGCTGCCACTTCCGGTGATTTGTTTTTGGGAGATGCCGACTTTGTGCTCACCTTTAATCCGGCCAATTTCAACAACCCCATATTGGGCAAAGTGGGTGCGGCCCCCGGCGCATGTAATTTTATTCCCACTGACCCAACAGGGGTAACGGGATTAAATACAGTGCTTACCCGCATTAATTATTTCAACAATACCAGTACGGCGGGCGTGTCTGGAAATGAACTCATCATTAACCTCGCCGGGCCGACACCGGGCAACCAAACTGCTTTCGATGACGGAGTGGCAAAAATTGACGGCATGGCAAACACACATCGTCTCGGCACTTTTCAATTGAGCGGATATATTTCTGGAAATACCGATTTGCAATGGACAACAAACGGCGGCGGTTCCGAAACACAGGTTCACACATTGGCCAATACCCCACCTTTTATTTCGACGGCGGCGGCTATAGTGACGGTCAATCCTCCACAATCGCCACTGCCTGTCGAGCTGATAAATTTTGTTGTTCGGCTGAATGAAAACAAACATGTCGAAATTAAATGGGAAACTGTTTCGGAAACCAATAATGCCTATTTTATGGTCGAGCGTTCAGCGAATGGGATTAATTGGAACGATTTAATCAAAAAAGAAGGGGCGGGAAATTCTTTGGAAAAACAGGTATATTCGGCCATTGATAAAAAGCCTATATATGGCGTTTCATATTATCGTTTAAAACAAATGGACTATGATGGGGAAATAAATTATTCAATAGTAAAATCGGTCCGGGTGAAAAAAGACGGTTCGGTTTCCTTTTCTCCCAACCCTGTAAAAGACAGCATCCGTTTGGAATCAGAAAGAGGAATCTGCGGAGTGCAAATCAGTGATTTGAAAGGGCAGCTTGTGTTCAGTTCGGAAATAGACGGTTTAAAATATTTTGAAATAAATGTGTCGGGGTTTGAAAAAGGAATGTATCTTATGAAAATTAAAACACCGGACGATATACATGCTTTTAAAATAATGAAGTAAGGTTTCGTAAAAAACAATTATTCCAGTAAATTAACGGCCCTCATCGTCAAAATGAAAATACTCCATGCGATATTTGTTTTAGTGAACATGTGCATTTGCTTTTCGGCAAATGCACAACTGCATTTTGACACCATATACCAAACGGATTATTTAACGGAGCAATTTAAAAAAGCTGCCAGTGAAAAAGACAGCGCATCTTTGGGAAAGGCGGCTTTTTTATTGAGCGAAAACTTGAAATATAAAAACGGCCCCACTTCCCAAATCTTGGATTTACTCACCCTCAGCCTGGACTGTTTTGCCGCAGTCGCTGACAGTGCGAAATATTACAGTGTGCGCCCCGGCCTGACAGATTATTATATTGATTCAAAATTATATGGAGCGGCTGAAAAAATATTGATGGAAGGCCGGGACTATTATGACAGGAAGAAAAATTGGGGGATGAAAATACATATGTTGTCGAGGTTGGGGAAATTGTACGAGGCAATGGGCGACATGGAAAAAGCATGGGAGTTCAAAGAAGAATGCCACCATTTGAACCAAACCGTGAAAGACACTTTATTGGAGGTTATTTATTTGATTGACAAAACCGCTGTTTTCCATAAACAAAATAAACTGGACACTGCCCTCGTGCTGGCCCGCCAGAGCTTGGCATTGAGCAATGCGATTTCACGGTCAAAATTTGCGGCTTTGGGCCTGTACGATATTGGTATTTTAAACCAATATAAAAACAACCTGGACACTGCCGTTTATTATTTGAAAAAAGCAGAAAAAAGAGACAGGCCAATTGAGTATTCCAATGTGAGGCTGAATTGTTTTCAGCATTTGTCGGAATGTTTTGTACTTAAAAAAGATTATGAAACCGCATATGTTTATTTAAAAAAATATGCGGAACTGAATGATAGTATTTTAAATAAAAGGCGCACCGAGGCCCTCGATAAAATGACCCTGTCATTTGCAACCAAAGAAAAACAATTGGCCATTGATGCGCTGGAAAAAGAAAAACTATTGAATGCCGAAAGTAGCCGGCAAAAGTCTTTTCTGCTTTTTGGTTTGTCGGCTGCCTTGGCTATATTATTTGCTTTATTGTGGCTGCTCGTTCGGTTTTACCGGGAAAAAATAAGGAAAGACAAAATCATGACTGGCCAAACCGAAAACCTGAACCGGCAGAAAATACAGTCGCTCCAAAACGAGGTTCAGCTCACGGCGGTCAAGGCTATGTTGGAGGGGCAGGAAAACGAGCGGACGCGCATTGCCCGAGATTTGCACGATAGCTTGGGGGGCTTATTGTCCACTATAAAACTGAAATGGAAAAACAACTCAAAAAGCCCCGATAAAGAAACGGGGGATTTGCTCGACCAAGCCGCCAATGAAGTCCGGGCGATTTCCCAAAACTTGCAGCCAAGCTCACTTCAACAGCTTGGCCTCATTCCTGCTTTGACGGATTTGGTAAACTCGAACACACCGATGGGGCCACTTCCGAATATCAATTTCCAACATTATAATATCCCGGAAAATATAAACCCGGGCTTTGCTTTGCAGATATACCGGATTACCCAAGAGGCATTCATGAACACCTTGAAACACGCGGGCGCTTCCGAGATATTGATTCAATTAAACGGCGAAGCCAATGGTATTTCCATTTTGGTGGAAGACGATGGAAATGGTTTTGATGTACATCAAAACCATAGTGGAAGTGGCCTGGACAATATGTATAAACGGGCTGAATTTTTACAGGCAGAACTGACCATTGAGTCAACTGAAAATGGGACTACTGTATTTGTGCTTTGCCCGGTTGTTTCCCCCTCTTCCAATTTCCCGAACAGTTAAAATAATCAGTAACTGATGTTACGCAGATAGGCCAATTTAGCATTCTGAGTCTACTTATCTATGAGTATCTTAAAAATTGCGGAGCAGGAGCGTTTGTGTTTTTGGCAACGCCATTGTGTGCTCCTCGAGGTTTTTTAAAGGGGCGAGCAAGGTGAACGCAAATGATCGGGTGATGATCCGGCCCATTTTCTCAAGAGACGAGTTACCAAATTCAACGCTTTGAGTAACATGATTTAATAATGCCTTCCTAAAAATTCACCTTCAATCCCCCCATAAATGCCCTCGGCATACCGGGCCGCACGCCTGCTGGCTTTCTCGCCACGATATACACTTCATCTGTCACATTCGTCAGACTCGCAAACACGGCTACATTTTTATGCATCAGGTAATTGGCGTTTATATCCACCACGAAATGGGCATCTGTTTTTTCATTGACTGGAATAGCACCTTGTCCTGCCGTTGTGCGCATCGCATCCTGATAACGGCCACTCAAGTTAAAGCCAAATTTTTGGTTACTTACATTCAGCATTAGTGTTGCCTGGTGGTTGGCTAAATAAGGCAGCTCATCACCAACAGCTACGGTGCCCCAACCCTCAAATTCACTCTCAAACGAATTTTGGAATTGCGCATCGGTATAGGTATAAACCAGAGACAACGGCATGCTCCAGCCTTCGCTTTTTTCAGACAAGAAATCGTAGGACACCTGCAATTCCAGGCCTTTAGTCTCTACTTCGCCTCCATTGAACAAGTCGGCAGAACCCGATCCGCCAGAGGCGGCAAGATCAGCACCGAGCAGGTTTTTGTAATCATTGAAAAACACAACTGCCTGGCCAGAGAGGCTTCCTTTTTGGAAACGAGTCCCAAGCTCATAATTGATGCTTTCTTCGGGCAAGGTCTCATCTTTTGAGCCTGGAGGAGAAAAGCCTTTATGGACACCTCCAAAAATACTCAGATCGGCGCTGAACTTATAATCCACTCCGATTCCTGGAATCCAAACACTTACATCATTGCTGCGAACTGAAAGTTCGGAACCTGTTCTGTCGGGGTCGTTTTTCCCAAAATTTTCTCTTTCCATTTTTATGTTCTCATTGCGCAAGCCTGGTATAAATGTCCAATTACCGTATTTCACTTTGTATTGCAGATAGGTCGCAAGCGCTTTTCCTGTTTCTATTCTGTTGCTTTCCGTCCCGTGCGTTCCAGCATCGGTCAATTCCATCACACCATTTTCCATTTTGTATTTGTCTACCCACTGAAAGCGGTCGAGTTCATCCTTGTGAAAGCGGATGCCCAGATCCAGTTTGTGGCTGATTTCGCCAGTAAGGAAGCGGTATCCTAGTACCGTCTGCACACCTTCCGACACATACGATCTGTTATTTGCTTTTACTTCCAGAGCTGCATCGTTCAAGCTTGTTGTACCAGTCAATATTTCATAGCCTTCGGCAAAATCTGTAGGGTTTTCGAGTACACTTGCAATCGACAATTTGTCGCCTGCACCCGTCACAACCTTATCGAGCTTGTACCAGTTGCGGTGAAAATTATTCCTGTAAACAGTAGTCGTCAAATCTATATTTTTAGAAAACTGAATGATGTGGCGAGCAGAATACTGCTCGTGGCTGGTGTTCATTTTATCCATTTGCGAAGCGGAATAACGACGATAAGGATCAGTCTTAAAGTCCGCATCGGTCAAACCTAAATAAGTCTCATCAGATGTTTCCTCCGATTGACCGATTTTAAAAGTAATAGATTGATAAATTTTTGCTTCCGGTCCAGTATTCAAACGGAATTTGGCGAGGTAATCTTTTTTGTCAAATCCCGTATCGCCATCGCCATCGAGATTTTTAAACCCATTGGACTGGTACTGAAAAGTCTCTACCATATAGGCAAAGTTCTGGTGGGAATTACCAGCAAAAGCATGCAAATTGCGATTGCCAAAGCTCCCGCCGAAAAGGTGCATCCGCACCGAAAAGTCATCTGGAATGGCCGTGGAAATCAAATTGATTGCACCGCCAGTTGTGTATGGACCAAACCTGATTTGGCTGCTTCCTTTCAGTACTTCCACTGCCTGCATCCTCCCTATGGTCGGGAAATAATAAGCCGCTGGTGCAGCATATGGTGCAGGCGCAGCGAGTACGCCATCTTCCATGACCGTGATCTTCGAACTCCGTTCAGCACCGGTGCCACGCAGGCCGATATTTGGCCGAAGGCCAAAACCATCTTCTTCCTGCAAGTTCACACCTGGCACTGCCCGTAGCGTCCGGCTGATGTCGGTATAGCTGAATTTTTCAATATCCAATGGCGATATATAGTGCGCCGAGCCCGGCACATCCCTCAGTCCGCTCAAGCCTCCCGTCAATGATACGCTCTCCACCAGTACAGAGGGCAATCCCATGACCGACTCTTCCATCTGGAGTTGGAGGGGGCGGTTTTGGCCTTCTTGCACATCAATATTCGTTACTAAAGTTTTATATCCCAATCCTGTAACAATGAGGTCATATTTCCCGATCAGGACAGTTTTGATTACAAAGCCTCCCTTGGCATTGGTAACTGCGCCAAGGTTTATATCATCCAGGTAAACGTAAGCTCCCTGAACTGGAACGGTGGATTCATTTAGGGTAATGATCCCTTCTACTCGGCCTGTTTGGCCAATGGCTGAAAAACTTAAAAGAAGGGTAAGGAGAGAAAATTGAAATCTTTTTAAACAGAAACTCATTGCGAAGTAATTTAGACTTAATTAAGATAACGACGCAAAAGTAGATTTAGAGGCACTTTCATACAATACCGATCTATTGGCAAAATGTGGGTAACGAAGACTGTGAGAGGTTACCTAAAGTTAGGTATGGATAGTGAAGTCAGTAGTTGATTGATGGTGTAATAGGAAAGTAAAAGCAAAATATGATTCTTGGCAAATACCTGATCAATTTATCATCCTTGCTAAATTTCCGTAAAATACATTTTCTGGTTTTTCATGAAGCAAATTCCTGAATGCGCTTCCAGCCCATCACCTCTACCTCATTCTGCGTATATCGGTCATCGTCCCCATACACCAAAAATTGACCTGTGTTCTCTTCCTGCATTTTTGAAAATTTTTTCAAATTAGAAAAAAAGCCTTTGGAGACTGTTTTCCCTGATTTAATTTCCATCAAATTGATTTTATTCACTTTCTCCCAGAGCAAGTCTATTTCATTACGGTGGCTATCTTGCCAGAAATAAAAGGAGAGCCTTTTCCCCTGGTGAAATTGCTGCTTGTGCATCTCTGCAACAACCATGTTTTCAAACAAGCTACCACGCTGAAAATAACGATCTACATCTGCTTCATTTTCCATTTCCAGCAAATTACACAGCAGTCCCGTATCATAAAAGAATAATTTGGGTGCTTTCACAATCCGCTTATTATAATTCCGATAATAAGGAGAAAGTGTAAAAATGATATAACTACTTTCCAATACGGACAACCATGCTTTTGCGGTAGGAGATGAAATACCACAATCAGCTGCTAATGAACTTAAATTAAGAAGCTGTCCTGCATGGCCTGCGCACCTTTTCATAAAGAGCTTGAAAGAATTCAAGTCCTTGACTGCCAATAAATTGCGAACATCTCTTTCTATGTAGGTCTCTATATAATTAGGATAAAATTCTTCAGGAGTAAGTTTTCTGTCGAATAGGGCAGGATAAGCTCCTTTAAAAGTAGCTGCTTGCCAAGTCTGCGGCAACAAGGATTCTCTATCCAATTCAGAAAAAGAAAAAGCAAGCAATTTGAAAAGTGCTACCCGCCCAGCTAAACTTTGTGTAATACTTTCTATTAAAAGGAAATTTTGCGATCCTGACAGAATGTATTGCCCCATTATGCGGTCTTTGTCTGTCTTGGTTTGCAAATAGGAAAATAGGTGAGGTGACCGTTGGACTTCATCAAATATGACCTTAACAGAATATCTCTCTAAAAAAGCATTTGGATCTTGTTCTGCCCGTTGGCGAATATCCGGATTCTCTAATGAAACGTATTCATAATCTGGGAAACATTCTCGTAAAAGTGTTGTCTTACCTGATTGCCTTGGGCCAGTTACAGCAAGAACAGGGTATTTATCTTTTAACTGTACGAGTGCCTCAGTAAGGTTTCTTTGGATAAACATTTTTTCTTTTTTGTGCAAATTTAATATTCAATTTTAAAATTACACAAAATTATAATCACTGCAAATACCCAGTGAACTTATCATCTCGCCCAATTTCAGCAAAATCGAACTGTAATGACGGTGCAACAGTATGTCGGTTTGAAAGTAATAAGAAAACCCTAAATACCGTCACACCGACATACCGTCATACCGATTATCACACAGCCTCTTCTACTTTCTGATTCTCTGGTCGCAGACTGCGAACTACTTTCCCAGCACGCCACATTTCGCTATCACGAAGTTCTTTCAGCTCCACTTCCAGTTTTTCTCTGTAATCAGACTGGCTGTTGCTATCGATTGAGCGCTGGGCTTCCCGCCCGGCGGCCACTTCTTCATAGAGTTCTTTGAAAACAGGAGCGGTTGCATCCCTGAATTTTTTCCACCAATCCAATGCGCCACGCTGAGCAGTGGTAGAGCAATTGGCATACATCCAATCCATGCCATTTTCGGCCACCAAAGGCATCAATGACTGGGTCAATTCTTCCACTGTTTCGTTGAATGCCTCGGAAGGTGAGTGTCCTTTTGAGCGCAACACTTCATATTGCGCAGCAAAAATACCCTGGATGGCGCCCATGAGCGTACCACGTTCGCCGGTCAGGTCAGAGTAAACTTCTTTTTCAAAATTGGTTTCGAACAAATAGCCAGAACCAATGGCGATACCCAAAGCAATAACACGATCGTATGCCTTGCCTGTTGCATCCTGGAAAATGGCGTAGCTGCTATTTAAGCCACGTCCTTCCAAAAACATGCGGCGAAGTGAGGTGCCGGAGCCTTTTGGCGCAACCAAGAACACGTCCACACCAGGAGGTGGGATGATGCCAGTCCGCTCTTTGTACGTCACTGCGAAACCATGTGAAAAATAGAGCGCCTTGCCCGGCGTCAGGTGTTTTTTCACGGTCGGCCACATTTCGATCTGTGCTGCATCGCTCAGCAGGTAGCAGATGATGGTTCCTTTTTGCAGTGCTTCTTCTATTTCAAAAAGATCGTGCCCAGGAATGAAGCCATCCTTCACTGCCTTGTCCCACGATTTGGAATTTTTACGCTGCCCAACGATCACGTTGATGCCATTTTCCTTCTGATTGAGTGCCTGTCCAGGCCCCTGCACGCCGTAGCCAATGACTGCGACTACTTCGTCTTTGAGCACTTGCTGTGCTTTTTCGAGTGGAAATTCATCTCTCGTTGCGACATTTTCTACCGTGCCGCCAAAATTCATTTTTGCCATGTTTATTTAGTTTTGAGTTTTGAGTTTTGAGTCATTGAGTGACTCAAAACTCAAAACTCACATTGAAAATACAGTTTCGTTTTCGTCCAAATGTTCATTGGCATGCAATGATTCACCTGGGTCTATTTCTTCAAATTCGAGCAAGCGTTCGTGAAAGCTGTTGCTTTCTTTGATAATGGCTACTCTAGCGCTGCGCACAAATTCTATTAAGCCTATTGGCTCGAAAAACTCGACTACCCGCTGTGTTTCTTCTCGGTGGCCTGTCACTTCGAACACTATATAGTCATGCCGAATAAGCACAGCCCGTGCGCCTAGCTCCCGCAGCAGCCGCTCCACTTTCACTTTCTCTGCAATCTCTTTTGTACGCACTTTGTAAAGCGCCATTTCCTGCCATACAATCTCGTCGTTGGTGTGGTAATAAGCCTTCAGTACTTCCACCTGCTTCTCAATCTGCCGCACCACTTTTTGCACCGTTTCCTCCGTTTCGTTCACTACTATGTTGAAGCGAAAAATGTCCTCAATTTCTGAAGGGGAAGTATTGAGGCTATCGATGTTTATTTTTCTTTTCGAAAACAGGATGGCTATGCGGTTGAGCAAACCAACTTGGTTTTCGGTATATGCTGTTATGGTGTATTCTTTTTTCATTTTACTAAGTTTTGAGTTAGAGAGTTTTGAGTTACTCTTTAACTCAAAACTCAAAACTTCTTACTTCAACCTGATTTCCGCCACGCTGCAACCTTGCGGCACCATGGGGAATACGTTGTTTTCTTTGCCGACCACAACCTCCAGCAAGTATCCATTTGAGTGGTCTTTTAGAAGCTCTTCCAGTGCAGGTTTCAGGTCTTCCCTTCGGGAAACTGATTGGCTATTGATCCCATAAGCTTTTGCAATGCCCACAAAATCAGGGTTATGCATATCGGTAGAAGCATACCGTTTATCCAAAAACAATTCCTGCCACTGACGTACCATTCCGAGAAAACTATTGTTCAGGATGATGATTTTTACATCCACACCGTACTGCATCATCACGCCCAGTTCTTGCAAGGTCATTTGAAAACCACCATCGCCGATCACAGCTACCACCGTCCTGTGCGGAGCCCCGAACTTGGCGCCGATCGCAGCTGGCAGGGCAAAGCCCATCGTACCGAGCCCACCGGAAGTAATATTGCTCCGGCTGTGGTTGAATCGGGCATAACGACTGGCTACCATCTGATGCTGGCCGACATCGGTTACAACGATGGCATCCCCTTCAGTCAGCTCGTTTAACACGTTGACCACTTCTCCCATAGTGAGTTCATCACTACTTGGGTTAAGCTCATCAAAAATGACCTGAGTACGTTCTTCTTTATCAAAGTCTCTGAACTTTTTCAGCCACTCCGAATGCGATTTTTCTTCTAATAATTCAGTCAATAAGGGAAGTGTTTCCTTACAGTCGCCCCAAACGGAAACTGTCGTTTTTACATTTTTATCAATTTCTGAAGGATCAATATCGAGGTGAATGATCTTAGCTTGTTTGGCGTATTTGTCCAACCGTCCAGTCACCCGGTCATCAAAGCGCATCCCAATGGCGATGAGCACATCGCATTCGTTGGTGAGCACATTCGGGCCATAATTACCATGCATGCCGAGCATCCCGACATTAAGTGGGTGATCAGTCGGCAAGGCGCTCAAGCCGAGAATCGTCCATGCTGCCGGGAGGCCCGATTTTTCAATAAACTGGCGGAACTCCGTTTCTGCATTTCCCAAAATCACACCTTGCCCAAAAAGCACGAATGGGCGTTTGGCTTCATTGATAAATTTGGCAGCCTCTACTACATATTCTGTGCGCACGATGGGTTTCGGGCGGTAGCTCCGCAAATGTGTGTACGGTTTGTGGCCGCTGTATTCCGTCTTGTCCAACTGGGCATTTTTGGTAATGTCCACCAGTACAGGGCCGGGCCTACCGGTTCGGGCTATGAAACACGCCTTCGCAATGGCATCAGGAATCTCGGACGCATCAGTCACCTGGAAATTCCATTTAGTTACCGGGGCAGTGATGTTCATAACATCGGTTTCCTGAAATGCATCGGAACCCAGCAAGCTGGCGTACACCTGCCCCGTGATACAGACAACGGGCGTACTGTCAATTTGCGCATCAGCCAAACCAGTGACGAGGTTGGTAGCGCCAGGGCCGCTGGTAGCGAAAACAACACCCACTTTACCCGAAGCTCGTGCATAACCCTGTGCAGCATGAATAGCACCCTGCTCATGCCGAGTCAGGATATGCTTTAGTTTTCCTTCGAAATCGTAAAGTGCATCGTACACAGGCATAATAGCTCCACCCGGGTAGCCAAATACCGTATCGACGTCCTCGCCCACAAGGGTTCGGAGCACGATTTCGGAACCGCTCAGCGGCTCGTTATTGGTCGGTGACGCAGCCATCTGCTGCTGTTGTAACGTGTTTTGCATATTTGAAAAGGATTCCTTTAGTTGCTTTGAGTTTAGGTTGTGACCATGCAGCTTTCCGTGTAGACAATGTATCGTCGTCCACCATCAGGTTGATGGTTCGTTTTATTGCGTCTATCTCGATAATATCGTTGTCTTCTACTAATGCAATCGTGCCACCATCGTACGCCTCCGGCGTGATGTGGCCAACCACGAAACCATGCGTGCCACCACTGAACCTGCCGTCGGTAATAAGTGCCACACTTTTGCCGAGGCCAGCCCCAATGAGGGCCGAAGTTGGCTTCAGCATTTCGGGCATGCCGGGACCGCCTTTTGGGCCTACGTAACGGATCACGCAAACATCGCCTGCTTTTACCCGGCCATTTGACACACCATCAATGAAGTCCTGTTCTCCATTGAACACCCTTGCTGTTCCGCTGAATTGTTCTCCTTCCTTGCCTGTGATTTTTGCAACAGCGCCATCGTTGGCGAGGTTGCCATAGAGGATGTTCAAATGTCCGGTCGGCTTGATCGGAGTCTCTATTGGGAAAATGATTTTTTGCGAAGCAAAATCCAAAGAGGGAACATCGGCGAGGTTTTCAGCTATGGTCTTTCCAGTCACGGTCAGGCAATTGCCATGCAACATGCCTTTCTCCAAAAGGTATTTCATCACGGCAGGCACTCCTCCGATGTTGTGGAGGTCTTCCATGAGGTAGCGGCCGCTCGGTTTCAAGTCGGCGATGAAAGGTGTGCGGTTGCCAATTTCCTGAAAGTCATCCTGCGTGAGCTCCACATCTACCGACTTAGCCATTGCTATCAAATGCAACACTGCATTGGTGGAGCCACCAAGTGCGGTTATCGTGACAATGGCATTTTCAAATGCCTTCCGGGTCATTATATCCGATGGCTTGATGTCTTTTTCGAGCAGCAGGCGAATGGCTTTTCCAGCGTCGATACACTCTTGTTTTTTCTGTTCGCTCAATGCTGGATTTGATGAAGAATAGGGCAAGCTCATGCCCAGCGCCTCAATAGCAGACGACATGGTATTGGCAGTGTACATGCCGCCGCATGCACCAGGGCCCGGACAGCTGTGCATCACGATTCCTTTGAAATCGCCATCATCCAAATTGCCGGCTATCCTCTGGCCGAGTGCCTCGAATGCCGATACGATATTGAGGTCTTCTCCTTTGTAATGCCCGGGGGCAATTGTTCCGCCATACACCATAATAGCAGGTCGATTGAGCCGTCCCATTGCCATGATGCTGCCGGGCATGTTCTTGTCGCAGCCAGGAACGGCTATCAATCCATCGTAATATTGAGCTCCGCAAACCGTTTCAATAGAGTCGGCGATAATGTCCCTGCTGACCAATGAAAACCGCATGCCGGGAGTCCCATTTGAAATGCCGTCGCTAACACCAATCGTATGGAAGATCAAGCCGACGAGATCATTTTCCCAAACTCCCTCTTTGACCACTTTTGCCAAATCATTTAGGTGCATATTGCAAGTATTGCCTTCCCAGCCCATGCTGACTATGCCAACCTGAGCTTTTTTTAAATCTTCATCTGTCAGGCCGATGCCATAAAGCATGGCCTGCGCCCCAGGCTGGGTCGGATCTTGTGTAACTGTTTTGCTGTACTTGTTGAGCATTTTTGCAGTTTGTCGGTTTGAAGTTTGTCGGTTTATTAGGCCGTCAAACCAAAAAAAAAGCCCGTCTCGTAGGAGACGGGCTTTTTTGAAAATCTTTTAATCGATTATATCATAAGCAATAGCCGCCTCCCGGTGATCCAGGAATCACAATAATAATATTGACGACCACGATAGAAGTGGGACGGGCTGTATTGACTTTGTTTTGATTCATTTTGAAAAAAAATGAGCGGTAAAGGTAAGGGCAAAAATTTCGGAAAAGCAAATGATTAGTTGAGGTTTTTTAAAATACGTTATCTGCTAAAATTTAATTTTGGGAAAGTCGTAATTCGCAATTTTTTCCGTTTTAATTTAACTGATTCCTTAAAAAATCTTCGGAATTCGACTATCGCTATTGAAGGATTCATTTCGTTCTCTGAAATAAATTGGTTGTAGTGCCCAGCATTTCTTTCCAATTATTTTTTCGGAAAACCAACCATGCCCAGATCACCAACACCACTAATACATTGGCTCCCAAGGTCATAAAATAAAGAATCGAACTGGAAATATTCAGCCAGGTTTCACCTGTTTGATAAACTGCAATTTCAGGCTCGTTGAAATGGCTCAACAGCGCTAAATACATTTTAAATACGGTAAAAAAGTAGAATAGTAATCCACCTGAAAGCAGCCCCACCAATTTTTCTTTTTTGGACAACGGGGAAAGTAAAATCAAGACAACAAGGAAAAGAAAAAAGCTGAGGAACAAATTATAAAACCCAAATTCAAAATCGTGACCTTGAATAGAAGCCTTGGCTTGTCCCAATTTTTTGGCAGCGGCCTGCTGCTGCTGAACAAGTTCTTTTGAGGCAAATTCAACCTTTATGATATCAGGGTTGTCATCTATTTGCTTGAGATTTATATATGCCTTGGAAAGTAGGGTTTGGAGAATAGGCTTTGTTGGAGAACAGTACGCTACATTGCATGCGTTGCCGACTGCAGGGATAAAACTAACAGCTGACAATGTTCCATACAACAATATGAAAAACACAAAATACCGGATTGCAGCTTTTAGTAGGCCTTGCATAAAATTATTGTAGTTGGCTTTTTTTGGTGGCCCAATTTATCCAAACGAACAAGAGGATCACGCTGATCATGGTAAAGATAATGAACCCGCCTTGCACATGCATGATCTCGAAAACAGTAGGAGAAAAATACAGTCCAACCAAATACAGACCAGCAATTCGGAGCAAATTAAGGACAAATAAAGTAACCACGCCCCAGAGAATGCCCTGCCATTTCAATTTCATTGCCGCTGGGAAAATCAAGATGCCACTTAATAAAATGGCCATGGCTTCAAGGCCGTCACACCCATTCTTGATATTGACAGCAAATTGGCTACTTACAATGTGTGCATTGTCAACGATGGTGTCATGCCCCAACATTCGCAATAACAAATTGCTGAGCCTTGCCTGTGCTTCAAGGAAAGGCCCTTCCAATATATTTTTATAAAAAGAGGAATAATAGAAAAGGTAGAAAAGCGCCATACAGCCTACAAAACCAACCAAGAATTTGAGTATTGGATGGCGGTCTTTAAAAAACTGTTTGATCTGATGAATCGGGTTGAAATTCGATTTTTTAGTTTTACCCTTTTGCTTTATTTTCTTTTTATTCGGCGGCATATTGGGAAGCAGAATTAAAAAGAGCGCAATAACAATCAATGGATATGTTACTGCGCTCTTTTGTTTGCGAAAAAACTATGATAGCAGTTTCGTCAATAATCTAGACTCAAAACGAAGTGGTTTGGGAATTTTATTTTCTCTAAATCACTGGTTTTGAGGATATGCCGATGAAGAAATGGTTTATTTTTTCCCAAACTATTTCGGAATCGGTATAATTTATACGAATGTAATGCCTATTTGTTCTGTTTAGAAGAATTCATTACAAACTGCACCAAATAAGCTATCACCAAACCAGACAACAAACTTCCTGGCACATCAGCACTTGTCAATTCATATCCAAATAGGCTGATCGCTATCGCAAAAACAACGACAAATCCCAAGTAGACCATTGGTAGTACTTTCAGAAATTCAACTTTGTTAAATGGCAATGTCATTTTTGAACCAGCATTCATGCTGCTTCCAGCTACTGCAACTTTCTGCTGGTGCTGTGTACCCAACACTACACTGAAAGTGAAAATGATCAACGCAAAAAGGATCAATCCCCATTCTGACATGGTTGGAATACTGCCTGGAGGAATAACGATCGAGCATTGGTTTGGAGCTTGGCCAGTGTTGCTATCTGAAAAAGTGCATGCTGCATCATCAGAAAATGCTGCCGTCAAGCCAATTGGAGTGCCATTGGCGCTCATGGTCAAACCAGTGAATGTATGCGAAGTCGCCCCAATTGAGCCTACTCCTACCGAGGCAGTCGCATCTCCCGTTAGGTTCAACGTTCCCGTTGCAGGTGCATTTTCGAAAGTCACAGTGACATCTGCAGTAAAAGTGTCATCTGAGACGACAAGTTGAGTTCCGTTATCATCGCAAGCAGAAATATTCGATGTAGAAATATCCATTATTGCACATACCATCGGTGGTGGTGGCGGTGCATTCGAACAAGATGTAGGCGCTGTGCCTGCATTACTGTTATTCAATGTGCAAGCACCGTTCGCAGAAAAAGTAGCGGTTAAATCTATAGCACCTCCATCAGCACTCATGGCTACTCCTGTAAATGTGTGTGTACATCCAGACAAAGAACCTACTGCAATAGAAGCTGTTCCATCTCCACTCAGATCAAGTGTTCCAGAGGCAGGTTCACCCATAAAGTCCACGGTCACGTCGGCCGTGAAAGTATCGTCAGATGGATCACTGTCAGTTCCATTGTCATCACAAGCTGAAATATTTGAAACAGAAATCGCTGAAATAGAGCAAGTTCCAATTGCACAATTGGTCATACAAATCGCACAATCAGCATCTGTAATCCCAGCTGGCACATCAGATGTAAACTGAGGGCCTCCACCCATTCTTGCACCATGATTTTGACCTGTAGAACAATCTACCACATCGCAACTGGCCATGTCATCATCAAACTTGGAATAGAAAATAAGATTTGCCTCAGTACCTGTCAGTTCGGTATTCATATTAGCGGCAATTTCTCCAGCTGATCTTGCAACGTTCCAAACGCGCACATCATCGATATTTCCTTGCCAGTAGTTGATCCCATCTACCCTTCTTCCAATGATGATATCACCAGGTTGAGTATTTGTTGCAACTGTTAAATTTGAGCCAGCAACCATAACACCATCTACAAACAATTTATGCTTATCCGAAGGAAGTGAATTGTCAAATGTTGCAGCGACATGATGCCATGTGCCATCACCAATAAAAGAACCAGATACACCATTACCCTGAACTTCAATTCTGATATTACCTCCATTCATACTGAAGGTGTAGCGAGAACTGGTAGCTTGAACACCCCAATTAAGTATAACTCGTTGGGTTCCAGACCAAGATGTTTTCACCCATGCTTCGACCGTCCTTTCTGCACTTCCCGTAATTCCAGGAGAAGTTGTTTGGATATAATCATTCGTCCCATCAAAAAGCAAAGAATTATTTTGGGCAGCAGCAAACTGTCCAATGAAAACGAGTAGCGTTAGAATAGGTAAAATTCGTTTCGTCATGAGATTATAATTTGTAAGTAATGGCCTTCTCTAAAACTGACAAGGCCAGCCAATCTGGCCAGCCTTGTTTGTTTTTATATGTAAACTATTTTTTTCCTGAAATGGTAATAAACTGAATCAAGTAAGCAATCACCAAACCTGACAAAAGACTACCTGGAATATCAGCACTGGTCAGCTCATAGCCAAACAAGCTAATAGCTGTTGCAAATACAACCACAAATCCGAGGTACACCAAAGGCAATACTTTGAGGAACTGATTCTTGTCGAAAGGCAAAAGGCTTTTCTTTTTAGAGGAAATACCGTAACCACTAACAGCCAATTTTTGTTGATGCTGTGTTCCCAATACAACGCTGAAAGTGAAAATGATCAATGCAAACAGGATCAATCCCCATTCTGACATGGTAGGAATGCTGCCTGGAGGGATTACCAATGAACATTGATTTGGTGCTTGACCCGTGTTGCTATCTGAAAAGATGCAACCTGCATCAGCGGAGAAAGATGCTGTAATGCCAATAGGTGTACCATTGGCGCTCATGGTCAAACCAGTAAATGTGTATGAAGTAGCTCCAATAGAACCTACTCCCACAGAACCAGTAGCATCGCCCGTAAGGTTCAATGTACCAGAACCTGGTGCGTTGGCGAAAGTGACTGTCACATCACCAGTGAAAGTATCATCAGAGACAATGTTTGTTGTACCGTTATTATCACAAGCCGAAATATTGGAAGTAGAAATATCTGTTATGGCACATGCTGCAGCATTTGAACAAGCTACTGGGGCTGTACCAGTATTGCTATTTGTCAAAGAACAAGCAGGGTCAGCAGAAAATGCTGCCGTTAAAGCGATGTCAGTACCATCAGCACTCATGACAACTCCAATAAATGTATGCGTATTAACAGCCAGAGTACCTACAGCTACTGAGGCACTTCCGTCTCCCGAAAGGTCAAGTGTTCCAGAACCCGGTGCATCAGTGAAATCTACAGTTACATCAGCAGTAAAGGTATCATCGTTAGGGTCTGGTGTGTTATTGTCATCACATACAGAAATGTTTCCCACTGAAATAGCATCTACAGAACACATAGCTGGACAAGGCACACTATTTATAGCTGCATACCTCCAAGCTACACCAGCAGTGATGCCTATTGCACCAGCTGGTTGATTTAATGGCTCAATGTAAGTTTGCATACCAATGATCACATTTCCATCGGGAACATACATTACTGGCTGTGGGCTTCCTCCGGTACCACCAATACCAGTCATAGGGTTACTTGTTGAGTTTGGCAAACCCAATATCACTTCTGACAATGGTTTTGATTCACCCATTACTGCATCAGTAGCACATCCTATACGAATTTCGAACCCAACAAGTGCTTCATCAACAGCTGCATCTACTGGGCCATCGGGTGTGTTACCATTAGCAACGCCATTAGAACAGGTTACTGTCACGCTAGCACCCAGTGTTCCATCAGGGTTTAATTGTTTACATCTTAAGCTGAATTGGCTCAACACCATAGCTCCATAAACATTTCCTTCTTCTCCTTCATAACCAACTGCAACAAAGCCAGCAGGACAATCACAAACATCTGCTATTTGAGCAACTCCAGGGCAAAACCCAATTGGGTTCTTGAGAATAGGTGTAAGTGAACCTATTGTTGTTCCGACTTCATAACACTGGGAAAAGCTTGATGGATTTATTGCTACAAAAAGCATAGTTACTGCAGCAAATCTTAGTAGTAGTTTTTTCATTTTCACGAGATTGATAATTTGTTGAACATTAATTGAACTGGACAACTCTATAGCACAATTGCACTATTTATTTTTTTTAATCTCGGTTAATGGAAAATAAAGCGGAGTGAATGTAAAAGGAGTGTTCGCTTTGAGTACTAAATCTGGATTGGAATGCCCAAAAGTAAATAGTATTGGAGTGAGAAACAAAATAATCGAAGCCTAAAGTAGATTATGGATATTTTTAGTCAATTCCTTTAGGTCATTTCATCATAAAAACTGATTTTCATTGCGTGAAATCCTTCCTCATATTGATAAATCGCTAAGAGCCCACTCTGATCTACAATTCTTTTCACAATTGAAAGTCCCAGTCCCAATCCCTCTTCAGCATCTGATTCTCTATAAAATTGATTGAAAAGTTGTTTGGGCTGTGCTGTGAGCAAAGCTCCAGTATTACTTATGACAAGTTCCTTGCCACTAGTCTCTATTTTTATCTGTCCTCCTTCCAGATTGTGCCTTACTGCATTTTGAATCAAATTGGCAATTAGAATTTCGGCCAAAGAAACGCTCATGTTTACAATAAACGGATTAGAAAATTGCCTCTCTATTTGGAGCCCTTTTACCTCAATCATATCATCAAAAAGTTCCAAAGTTGCATCTATGACGTCACAAAAATCAACCGTTTCTTCATCGGGGAAATGGCCATGTTCTATTTTGGAAAGCAAAACAAGCGCACTGTTCAGGCGAGATAGTTTATTGATATTATGCAAGATAGCTCCTATAGATTCTGCCTGATTTTCACTCAAATTGGGTGTTTGCAGCAAGGATTCTGCATGAACCTTGATTACTGTGAGCGGTGTCTGTAATTCATGTGCCGCATTTTGCGTGAACTGTCGGTTAGCTTGGTAGACGCCATCTACTTTGAGCAATTGATTGGCTAATGTTGGACTGCTTTTTTGTAACAGTTTATAATCTGGGTCGTCCCTGTCAAAATCATTACTACCGAGTTTTTCAAGTAGCCGATACAGGATCGACATATGGTCAGGTGCAGTATTAGTAGAAGCAACAAACCGTTTTGAATTCAAAAAATGAATCAAAAAAACCACCAAGAGCGGGCTTAATATCAGTACAATTATTTTCCAAATAGGAGCTATTGGAAACAATTCTGAGCCAACAAATGCGCCTACCAGAATTGATATGGTGATTATTATATAATGCCTCTTGCTCATCAAAAGGAAAATTTATAACCGATACCGTAAACCGTTTTCAGAAATTCGCCACAACCATTATCGGCCAGTTTTTTACGTAGGTTTTTAACATGCGCATAAATGAAGTCGTAAGAAACGGCCTCATCCATATAGTCTCCCCAAAGATGCTCGGCTATACTATCCTTAGTGACAACCCGGTTTTTATTTCGAGCCAAAAAAACAAGGATGTCAAACTCTTTTTTGGTAAGCTGCAAGAGTGTGCCATTGGCCGTGACGTTTCTCTCTTCAAGGTTGATGACGAGCTGTTCAAAAACAAGCGTCTGTCCTGAAATCTTGGTTTTTCTTCGGAGCACAGCTTTGACACGGGCATTGAGTTCAGCAAGGTTAAATGGCTTTGTCAGGTAATCATCAGCCCCTCTATCCAAACCAGAAATTTTGTCTTCCACATTGTCCCTGGCAGAAACGATCACTATAGCAGTTTCTTTTGAATTGCCCCTTAATATTTCTACCAGTTTGATGCCATCGCCACCAGGTAAATTCAGATCGACGATGGCACAGTCGTATTCATAATTGTTGATTTTCTTATAGCCTTCCTGAAAATTGATCGCTTGCTCACAGACATGCCCCTCCCGTTTTAGGTATCGAGCGATCAATTCCAATAATTCCGGTTCATCTTCTATGATAAGGAATTTCATTTTTCATCAGTTGAATCCTGATCTAGTAACTTTACTTCGTACACATCTTTGCGACGTTCTTTCAAGTTCCGTACACTACCAAAATTGTGAAGTTCTTTCAAGTCGTGTAAATCAACATCTGCGACTAAGGTCATTTCCGCATTTGGAGTAGCTTCCGCCTTGATACCATTGGTGGGAAACTGAAAATCGGATGGCGTAAACACTGCAGACTGCGCAAACTGGATATCCATATTGTTTACCTTCGGCAAATTGCCCACACAACCTGCAATTGCTACATAGCACTCATTTTCAACAGCTCTCGCCTGCGCACAAAGGCGCACCCTCATATAACCATTTTGAGTGTCGGTAAGGAATGGTACAAAAAGAATCTGCATGCCCTGATCAGCCAGAATTCTGGATAGCTCTGGGAACTCAGAATCGTAACAGATCAGCACTCCTATTTTGCCACAATCAGTATCGAATACTTTCACCGAATTTCCTCCCACCATGCCCCAAGCGCTTTTCTCAGAAGGAGTGATATGAATCTTCTCATATTTCTCCACATTTCCATCGCGATGACAAACGAAACCTACATTGTATAGCTTTCCATCTGACCTGACCTCTGGCATGCTACCAACAATGATGTTGATGTTGTATTCTATCGCAAACTGACGGAATTTATCCTTCAGCAATGGTGTAAAAGTTGCCAATTCACGTATAGCTGAGGCTTCGGACAAGTGATTGAAAGGTGCCATCAGAGGGGCATTAAAAAACTCCGGGAAGAGGACAAAATCGCTTTTGTAATCACTCACTGCATCCACAAAGTATTCCGCTTGATCACAGAATGCATCCAGGTTTGGAAAATGTCGCATCTGCCACTGCACTAAGCCCAGCCTTATCACTTGTTTCGGAGCATTCAACAACTTTTCATCTTCCTGATAGTAGATGTTGCTCCATTCCATGAGGGTAGCATAGTCCAACGACTGCTTGTCTCCAGGCAGGTAGTTGTTTAAAACTCTTTTTACATAAAAATCATTAGAAATCTGAAAGGTGAGCACTGGGTCGAAAACCTCTTTTTCTTTCACCTTCTGAATATACTCTTTTGGCGAAAGTTGATCTGCGTATTTCTTGTAATTAGGAATCCTGCCCCCGAAAACGATTCCACGTAGATTTAGATTTTCACATAGTTCTTTTCTAGCATCGTATAACCGTCGACCTAACCGCATACCCCTGTATTCAGGATGAATAAATACATCGATCCCGTAAAGCACATCACCGTCAGAATCGTGCGTATTAAATTTGTAGCTTCCTGTGATTTGGTCATAGGTATGGTTGTCCCCAAATTTTTTATAATCAACGATCAGCGATAGCGCACATCCTGCTACATTCCCATCTACCAATACACACAGCTGCCCATTAGGAAAAATATCGAGCAATTTTTTGATATGGTGCCGTTTCCAATAAGAATCCTCCCAATGCGAATAAGCCTTTTGCATAGACTCTTTTAAGCCTAAATAATCCTCGATCTGAAGATGCCTCAATTCGATGGAAGTGTCTTGAAGTTTATCGATGGTCGGGTTTTGCAATGTCATAATGGTTATTGATTCAGAAATAATATAGTAATTATGGCTTGTAAAGTCAGGTATAATTTCTTCCTTCAAAGATGGTACAACCGGAATGACTTTGTTTTTCTTATGGGGCTTGGATTAATTGCAATTTTTCAAGGATTGTTTTTTTCCAAACTTCTCTTCCTGATGGCTTTAGCATTTTGCCTTATTGCTGGCGCTTCCTGTACTAAATGCAGGTGGCATGGATTCCAGAAAATTTTCCTTAAATAAACTGAGAATCTATACGATGCATAAGCTGCTATAATGCCACCTATAATATCGATCGTGTAATGTACCCGCTGTAAAAGAAATGGCTGTAATAATAAAAATAGACAATACCAAAAGATATGGCTTGATACGCTTATCGTTCACCACGAAATAAAAGAAAAACATGGAGGCCGTGTGGCCCGAAAAAAACAAATCTTTGGAGAAGACAATATTATTGGGGTTAAAAAAACGGAGCAATGGATCGTCTAACGAAACCATGCTGACCGGGGGCTCTAAGGGCACCAACAACATGCTTACACAGCGAAGCAGCGATAAAAAAGTAGCTGCAAAAAAAACCATGGATGCTGTAAAAAAACCTCGCTTCACCACATGAATAATGGCATATACGGAGACCGAATACATCACCATGAAAATCCAATTGGACAAGTCGACAGGCGGAGGAAGGAGTGAATGAACAAGGTCTGAAATGTGAACCCCTTGCCTTTGTTCCACTATAGCCATGCTCCGGAACACGCAAGACAGTCCGGCGACGAACAACCCTAAGCTACCCAAAAACAGTAAGGCAGTGAGTTTTTTATTTTCTACAAATAATTGGGCTTGATCCTTCAATTGAAAAGTTTAGTAGACTTTATTCGAAATTAAGAAATTGGAAATTAGGAAATTGTTAACCGATTGATTTTCAAAGCTTCCTGAATTTCTAATATCTCGATTTCCAATATCAGAATAACCTATAGTAGCTATGATTTCACAAAAGTCGGCAAAATACAGATAGAAATCTGAAGGAAATTTGAATTCAACCAAAGTTATTCTACAAACCCGAGTCCAGGTGCCTTACTTGGATGTAGAATGCCTTCTTTCAAAAACAAACACCCAACTGCTGGATCATCCATCAGGTCAAAATGTCCGTCAAGATCAGCATATTCCACGTTCGGTCGGTAAAGGGCAAAATGCAATCCAGCCGCAATACCCAGTGCGCTTTCATCCATACACCCAATTATGGCCTACACCGATGATACTGGTTATTATGCATTCTTTGGCCTGCCCGCAGGTGGCGATTATACGATCAATCCCCGCAAAAACACAGCGCCGCTTAATGGTGTCACCACCTATGATATGGTGCTGATACGTAGGCACATTTTAGCTGTAGATGCACTCGATTCCCCTTATAAGATTATCGCGGCAGATATAAATGGTTCCAACTCCGTTACGACCTACGATTTGGTGTTGCTGCAAAAAATGATTCTTCATGTAGAGGAGGAATTTGAAAACAACGAGTCCTGGCGGTTCATTGATGCAGCATTTGTTTTTCCAAATATGGAAAACCCTTTTGAATCGCCTTTCCCGGAGATTAAGAGTTTCAACAATTTATTCGACAGTAAAAAAGTGGATTATATTGGTATCAAAGTAGGTGATGTAAATGGCAGCGCTGACCCAATGGAATTTGGGGAAATACGGGAGCAGTTTGAATAAAAACAAGTTCAGGATTTCTTCAGAATTGGATTCTTTTTTTGCACCGTTTTCCAATAGTTCTGGAAACATGTAAATATCCATTCTCAATTATGATACTGAATACAACCTTTCCAGTTACAAAAGATCAGCAGCTTGAGTTAATTGCAGATGGGCTTGCCAATGAAGGATATGTTTTTGTAGACGGCTTTTTTTCCCCAGAAGAAGTCACTATTCTGGCCAACGGGATTCACAGTCTCGACAGTAAAGGCGATCTCCGGCCAGCAGGTATTGGAGCTAAAGATAATTTTCAAACAAAAAGCGCTATCCGTGGTGATGAAATCAAATGGTTGAGGCAGGGGCAATCTATTGCCGGCGATCTTTTTCTCAATCGAATGGATGTGTTGGTAGCGTTCTTAAACAGGACTTGCTATTTGGGCATTCGAGATTCTGAATTCCATCTTGCCAAATATCCGATCGGTTCGTTTTATAAGCGCCACAGCGACAATTTCCAACAATCATCCAATAGAAGAATTTCGGTAGTTTGTTATCTCAATGAAAACTGGGGCATCCACGATGGAGGCGAGCTTCGCCTGTTTCTGCCTCAAAAAGATGGTACCGAAAAATCAGTCGATATTGCTCCGATTGCTGGAAGAATCGCTTGTTTTTTAAGTCACATCGAACACGAAGTACTGCCAGCTATACGGGAGCGATTAAGCGCAACTGGCTGGCTGTTACAAGAAAGGAAGCTATTCTAAAAATCCATTGAAACTGAAAAGCAATTTTCAGCCTCATGTATTTTCCAAAGGAATTCTTTTGGAACAAATTCCAAAACAAATGATCCATCCTCACACCCGTATCCAGCACATCAGCGATGAAATGGGCTATGGTGTATTCGCTACTCAATTTATTCCTAAAGGCACAATCACTTATGTAAAAGACAGCCTCGAACACGAAATAACACCGGAGGCATACTCCCAACATACCGAGCAAATGCAAGAGCAAATTGAAAAGTACTCTTACATTGATGAGCGAGGTGTACGCATTGTAAGTTGGGATTTTGCAAAATATGTGAACCACTGCTGCAATTGCAACACGATGAGCACAGGGTATGGTTTTGAAATCGCCATCCGGGACATTCACCCTGGGGAGGAAATAACTGATGAGTATGGTATTTTCAATATGTCTAAAGCCATGATGCTGGAATGCAAGCGCCCCGGCTGCCGAGGCATGGTCAGTGCTGAAGACCTCGATCGGATGTACCCTGTTTGGGATAAACAATTGGTAGGCGCATTACAATTCTTCAACCAGGTGGAACAGCCTCTTGATAAGTTTTTGGATGACCAGACAGCACTTGCTTTGCAAGGTTATCTGAATGGGGAAAAAGAATATCGCTCCGTTTATTTTTTGAAAAATAGCGGTGCTGGCAATCCAAAAAACGTGAGCCTTAATGGGCTTTATTTGGAAGTGTAAGTATTGAAAAAGTCAGAATTACTTCATCAACGTAACATCACCTTTCAACAGCTTCACACTACCATCAATCAATTCAACTTCCGTAAACCATGCAAATACGGCAGGATTCATAACTGCTGCTCTGTATTTTCCATCCCAGCCATAATCTGGATTGTTAGGAGGAAAGTCATACAGCTCAAATACCTTTTCGCCCCAGCGAGAAAAAATCAAGAAGGAGTTGATTTTTGCAACCCCATTGCCTCCTGTGTAAATATGAAAGACATCATTGATTCCATCGCCGTTTGGAGAGAAAGCATTGGGTACATAGATGTCAACATTTTTCCTCACCAATAAAGTAACGATCGCAGATGCAACGCACCCGTCTTTACTCGTAACTACTATCTCATAAGAAGTCTGTTGGAAAGGTGTCGCTATTGGATTCAAACAATCATCACAACTCAGCGTCTCTGAGGGAGTCCAAACAATAGATTCGATTTCGCTTGTTGGAAGAGTAGTCAATGCATTTAACTGGTAGCTGTCCCCAAGATCAATTTGCACTTGCGCTTCTAAAGCCACAAAAATTTCAGGCGGCTCTGCCAATGCTGTTATGGCTGATAATTTACAATCGTTTGCGTCCTGTATAACCAAATCATATACACCAGGCGAAAGATTAGGGTAAGTTGTTTGATTGGAAAACCCTATACTATTCACTGCATAGGTGAACGGTGGTGCGCCTCCCTGTATATCCGTAAACTGCAATAAGCCCGATGGATTAATACAAGTTGGATCAGTCACTTCAAAATCGAATGACTCAAAAATATTCTCCGTCACAACTACCTCGTCTGTTTGCGTGCAGCCATTTTGTGTATTCGTAATCAGTAACTCATACACACCGGGCTCATTTACCTGTGGCGTCAATAATTGTGTTCCTGAAAGAATATTGCCATTCGCTGTGCTCCACGACGAGGTGAACGTCCCTCCTGCCAGATCAGTGCTTCCTTGTAATGTTACCTCTGTTAAGTTGCAATGAAGTTCAAAGCCGTTTCCGGCGTTGGCTTGAGGCAGTGTTACATCTTCATTTACCAAAATAGAAGACTCAGCGTCACAACCATTTTCGTTGTTTAGAATGGTCAGAACATACAGCCCTGGAGCATCAACTGTTAGCACTAATGAATTTTGGCCATTGATGATATTTCCATTTTGTGTGTCCCAGGAATATTCGAATACGCCCCCAGAACTTGAGTTGGTGGCATCTATTGTAACCTCATCTTGAATACAGGTAAGTACCGCCGGATTCAATATTTCTACTTCCGGCTGTTCATCGTCCAATGTTATCTCTACAGAAGAATTTGCTGTGCAACCATTTCCTATATTTGTCACAGTAAGTGAATAGGTTCCAGCAACATCAATCGTTGGGAGTAAGGATGTTTCACCAGATAGAATATTTCCATCCGAGGTAGACCATAAATAATTAAATCCTGCACCACTACTGCTCGCCGAACCGTCCAAGTTTAAAGTAGTAACATTACAAGTCAATCCAGCAGTAGGGCCTGCATTCGCAATTGGCAAGGCCACATTTTCAGACACATTGATAGAAGCTGTTTCAGTACAACCAGTCAGCCCATTTGTAATCAATAATTCATAAAGCCCCGGTTGGTCGATAAGCGGTGTTGTCGTGTTTTCACCAGAGACAATATTGCCATTTGAAGTCGTCCATTCAAAGTCAAACTCGTTTCCGCTGCTGCTATTTGTAGCATCCAACGCAAAGCTTTGCAGCGTACAGGTCAGTTCATCAGGATTGGCAATTTGGACATCCGGTGGTGTTGTATTCTCCAACACATCTATCACAGCGGTATTGGTACATCCAGTCGTAAGATTGGTTACCAGAACTTGATAATCACCTGGAGCATCAACAATCGGATTAATGGTGTTTTCGCCAGAAACAATATTGCCATTTGAAGTCGTCCAAAAGAAACTATAGCTGGAGCCGTTGTCGGAGTCGGAAGCATCCAATGATAATTGAGTAGTCGCACAAGTCAACAGCCCTTGAGGGCCTGCATCGGTTACCGGAGGTTGTGTATTTTCATCGATAATAATAGTCTCCGTAGTTTCGCAATCATTCACTAAATCGGTGACCGTAAGCAAATAGGTGCCCGGTGCGTCAATTTCGGGAGAAAGCGTGTTCTCTCCTGAAATGATACTGCCATCAACGGTTGTCCAGTCATAAGTTATTGCTGGGCCAGTGCTACTACCAGTCCCGTCTAATATAATATTAGTTAGGTCGCAAGTAAGAATGGGCGCAGTGCCGGTAACGGCAATAGGCACATTATCATCTTGCGTAATAACAACAGAGGAAGAGTCCACACAGCCATTTTCATTATCAATGACTGTGAGTACATATTCGCCCGGTTCATTGATCAGCGGATTTGAAGTATTGCCACCGGAAATGATATTTCCGTCCGAAGTAGTCCATGTAAAATCTATATTATTGCCGGGCGCACTTCCACTGCCATTAAGCGTAAATTCCGTCAACGTGCAAGAAAGCTCATTGGTCGGTCCTGCATCGACTATAGGGAGCAATGTATTTTCAGTTATTGTTACTGAATCTTGTGAGGTGCATCCATTTTCCTGATTGGTTATTTCTATAAAATAAATGCCGGGGTCAGCAATTAAGGGACTCAGCGTCGTTTCTCCAGAAAGTATATTTCCAGTAGGCGTAGTCCATATATAATTAAAAGAATTGCCAACGTCCCCAGTGCCATTCAGGTTTGTTTGCAAAATAGCACAGGTGAGTTCGTCAGTCGGCCCTGCCTCCACATTGGGTAAAACGGTATTAATCCCAATTTCTACCTCGCTCGTGTTTTCACATCCATTATCTTCATTAATAACAGTCAAAAGATAAGTCCCTTCAACGTCAACAGTCGGCGTCAATCCATTTTCGCCATTGACAATATTGCCATTCTGCGTCGTCCATTGGTAGGTGAAATTTCCATTTTGACTACTTCCACTTCCGTCCAATTCCAGTTGATTAACTATACAATTCAATTCATTTGGCTGGCCTGCGTTTGCCATTGGTTGCTGCATATCCACGTCAACTACCACAGATGCTTCATCCGAGCAACCGCTATTCAAGTCAGTTATAGTGAGCAAATAAGTTCCTCCGCTGCTGACAGTTGGAGTAAGTGTGTTTTCGCCAGAGCTTATTGTTCCGTTCGTAGTTATCCAAATCAAGTTGACATTATTTCCAAAAACAGAACCTGATCCATCTAATTGTAATGTTGGATCAGTACAAGTAAGCGTAACTGGAGCACCAGGATTGGCTATTGGTGTTGCAAAATTTTCAGCAACCATAACGGTATCAGTCAAGGTACAATTAGAAGCCAAATTGGTAATGGAAAGCACATACACACCTATTTGATCGACCTCTGGTGTCAGCGTATTTTCGCCATTTACAAAATTGCCATTCTGCGTCGTCCAGGTGAAGGTATAGTTTGCGCCAGATGAGGAGTTTGTACCATTTATTATAACAGTTGGGTTATAACAGTTCAGCGTATCAGTGCTCTCAGCATTTACCGTAGGAAGGTCATTGTTTTGAGGAATTATGACGGTATCAGAGCTGGAACAGCCTGTTGTGGTATTGGTTACCGTAAGCGTATAAGTGCCGCCTGAATTTACTTGCGGAGTAAGCCCAGTTTCGCCGCTCAGTATATTTCCATCAACTGTGGTCCAAAGATAATTTATGCCGGAGCCAGTAGTTGAACCAGAACCATCCAATTGACCTGAGGTTGTATTGCAATCGAGCAAAATGGTCTCGCCAGCATCCGCAACGGGTACGGTTTGGTCGGCAGTCACTTCAACTGAATCTGCCGATGTACAGCCATTCGATAAATCGGTAATGACCAATTCATACAATCCCGTTTCATCAACAGTTGGCATGGAGCTATTATCTCCAGAAACAATATTTCCATTTTGAGTTGTCCAAGTAAAATTTACTCCGGGGTCAGAGCCAGATGCATCCAATGTTATTTCCAAAATAGTACAAGTCAACACTGCTGGGTCGGCAATGTCGATATTTGGAGGGTCTGTATTTCCTATAACTTCGACGCTATCTGTGGCCGTACAACCATTTTCTTCATTGGTCAATACCAAATAATAGAGACCGGGCTGGTCTATCTCGGGAGTGGCTGTGGAATCATCAGAAACTATGTTTCCTGTGGTTGTGGTCCACACAAAAGAAAGGCTGTCACTTCCAGAAGAAGCACTTCCATCAAGTTCAAAATTTTCAACGGTACAGTCAATGGTATCAGGCGATTCAATGGCAATTACTGGACTTAAAAAATCCTCAACGATGACAACCAGTGTATCGTCAGCACAGCCATTGTCTTCATTGGTTACGACCAATTCATAGGTACCCGCCGAATCAACTTGTATTACAGAAATATTTGTAGCGGATACTATATGCCCATCGATGGTTGTCCAATCAAAAGATAAATTTTGCCCGCCAGAAGAAAGCGAACCGTCAATGTTTACAAGCGCATTATTGCAATCCAGACTCGAAACTGAATCTATGGCTGCGATAGGAAAAACAAGGTTGGAGATAACTTCGGTTGACGCTTCTGCTGTGCATCCGGTAAGAATGTCAGTAACCAAAAGTGTGTAGGTGCCCGGCAGACCCACGCTGGCAATAATTTCATCTTCGCCAGCAACAATTGCCCCATTGAATGTGGACCAAGAATAGGTAACAGGACCAACTGTTGACCCGACTCCTGATACTGTGCCAAGCGGCGAAATACAATCAATGTCATTGGAGGTGGAAGCAACTGCCTCTGGCGGTATTTCATCCAAAACCTCCACAAAAGCACTTGATTCACATGGGCCGAAAGAAGTAGGAATGGAAACGGTTAACTCATACAGTCCTGGTGCATCTACTACTGGCTCAAGGGTATTTGCGCCAGACACGATATTTCCATCTGCAGTGGTCCACAGGTAGGTCACATCAGATCCAGTTGTCGAGCCTAAACCGTTAAGGGTTACAGTGGCATTGGGAGAAGTACAAGGAATGAGTGCAAATGGATCGACTATCGCCAGTGCTTCAACCACTGTAACGGTAACTTCATCTTCGCCAACACATACCGGACCAAAGGTTATATCATCAATTGCAAAATCATTTCCGCTTGCAGCTGTATTTTGATTTACAATGCATATTTCAGCAGAGGCATTTGCGCCAGAGTCCCACGTTTCAAAAAACTGCTCCCAATTACAGGTTGCACTGGTAAGGCTAAATGTATTTCCTAACAACAGCCCATTTATAGAAAATTGAAGGATCGCAGGACTTTCATGGTAAACGGAGGCCAACCAAGCCCCGAATTCGTATACGGTATTTGGCGTAACTGCTACTGTTTGACACCAAACACTTACCCCTGGTGTAGCGGCTCCATTAATGACCATCATATTTCCTGCACCAGAATGGTCGTTGCAGGATGCCCAATTTGTATGCAATAAACTTGAGTTGGTTGAGATTTCATATTCGCCTTCATTTGACAATACGCCAAATGGTCCACCTGTGCCCAATACATAACTGCTCGTAAAACCCACATGACCTTGCTCAAAATCGCCATTGTTAATCAAATTGGTCGTTGCTCCAATGCCATAGGCTGATAAAGTAAAAGTTGTCGTGCTAGTCACGTATACATCGGTGGTCAACGAATTTGGATCGGACATTCCAGCGGCGGGATCCCAGCTAACACCACTAATTGGTTCTATTACACTACCGCTCAATGTCACAGTCTGGCCAGGAGCACAGATAATCAAATCTTCACCAGCATCTACGGTTAATGGATTTACAGGAGGGTTTATTGCAAGTAGCAATTGAGAAGAATAAAGGAAAAAAATCGAAAGGTATAGGCAGCTTTTCATACGCCTTGAAATTGCTGTGTTTGTGTTCACTTGTCTCTTCTTTTGAAATACAAAAGTACGGCAATTAAACAGGCATTAAAGAATCTCAATGAAGATGTGGCAAGTGGGCGCTGTTTTGAAAGAATCGATTATTACTTTTGCGAAAAATTGAAAAGGCATGAAGATTATCTGTATAGGCCGCAACTATGTGGACCACGCAAAAGAATTGAACAACCCTGTACCAAGTGATCCGATCATTTTTATGAAGCCTCCCTCGGCTTTATTGGTCAATGAAAAACCATTCTATTATCCAGAATTCACTAATGATGTACATTATGAGCTGGAAGTGGTGTTGAAGGTAGCTAAAAATGGTAAGCATGTACAGCCCGAATTTGCAGCAAGTTATTATCACGAAGTTGCCTTAGGAATAGATTTTACTGCACGAGATGTGCAGAGCAAGTTAAAAGCCAAAGGACATCCTTGGGAAATCGCAAAGGGATTTGACCATTCTGCTGTTCTTGGGAAATTCGTTGACATAACAGAAGTGATGAATGAGGGAAATATTGAATTTAGGCTTGAAAAAAACGGAGACATTGTGCAGCACGGCCACACCCGTGATCTCATCTTCCCATTCGACAACCTGATCGTCCAGATTTCTAAATACTTCAAACTTCAAATGGGCGACTTGATCTTTACTGGTACTCCTGCAGGAGTTGGACCTATAAAAATAGGCGATCATCTAAAAGGGATCATCCATAAAAATGACGGAAGCGAAGAGGCACTGTTAAGTTGTCAAGTAAAATAGTTTTTTGTTCGTTGTTCGTTGTTCATGGTTCATTGTTTTTATTGAGATTCAATATATAACTGCCGAAAAAAAGACGCTTGTTCAAGTCTCCTGACTTGAACTACCTACTTAGTTCGCCTCTGGCGAGTGTTCGCCAGAGGCGAACCAGATAATTGGTTTCAGACTGGAGTCTGAAACCAGCGACAGACTGGAATCTGAAAACAGCGACAGTCTGAAATCAGCGACAGTCTGAAATCTGAAAACAGCGACAGTCTGAAATCAGCGACAGTCTGAAACGAGCGACATTATTTGCATTCGTCGGTTAATTATTTAAATTCAATTAAAACAATGAACCACAAACTACGAACCACGGAACTTATTAAATTCGATACCCAAATCCTACATTTAGCAAGGATGCACCAAAACCAATTTCACCAAATGTGCTGAACCGCTTACTGAGTGCATATCGACCACCGATATAAGCAGAATAAGTCACTTTGGTTTGTTGAGGCTGAATACCCATGTGACGTCGTAGGTATTCAAAATCGCCCTGATCCACCTCAAATTTTTCGAAATTCATTCCGATTTGCACACCGCCGTACATGTCAGCCCTTTTAATTTTAGTAAAATGAAAGGCCGGACGAACAGCGACTGCATGAGTCGTATTTGTGATTTTCTGCGAAAATCCATCCCCAACAATCATTGGTTCACCTTCACTTGAAGACAGCGAATAACTAACACCCAATGAGAAATTTTCACCAAGAAACCGGCTTGCCCGCAGGCTCATGCTTGGGAATTTAGAAGTAGCATTGTCCATAATGGCAGAAGTCGACAAAAGGCCAACACCAACTTGAATGTCCGTTTGGCCTTTGCCAAATGTGCGGATAGGGTCAGCATAGTTTTGTGCATTTAGGGTAAAAGAAAGCGTCATGAACGCTACCAATCCGAATAGTAGGTTTTTCATAATAACAGGTTTTTCGCCTGGCGACCATACAGTTGAATGTGAGCAATACTCACTTACAAGCCTGAACGGTTCGGCCGGCAGTAATTAGAGAGTTTCCAAAAATGTGATTTGAATTGACGATCAGCGAGATAAGCAGGCAAGCCTTTTTCAACACTAACAAACTTCGCCATACCAAGGGGCGCCGATCATGAATTGGTAGATTTTATGCCATAAGCAGGTTTAGAGAGCGTACTTCTGTTTTACGATTATTATGTTCTGAGTTTCTTCTGGAGGACTTAATGCCTTTCGTAAAAAAAGACACAAAAAATTTGACCTCCCCCCACTCTATCAATCATTTTGGTCAGGTGGCCGTCATTGCAATTTGCGAACCAAAGATGCAATGACGAACGGTGACTTTTTGCACCATTTTAGTTTCTTAATGATAAAATAACCTTGGCTCATTTTTTAGAAATTCTACGAACGAATTGGTTGGAGTTGTATTGTCTTATTTTGAAAATCTCAATTTATTCCAAAATCATATCTTTGCTCGCTTTTAAATAAAAATGAACGGTTATTGAGGTCCAGCTGAATGCATTTCTATTTTATTTATGTTTCAGTTTAGCATTACGATCCATTCATTTTTCATTAAAATAATCCTTTAAAGTTGTGTTGAATGTTTAATGGAAATAGGGATTACTTTTTGTTTTTAAACATTCGCCACTAACCACTAAAACATGCCATATTTATTCACATCAGAAAGCGTATCGGAAGGACATCCAGACAAAGTTTCAGATCAAATATCCGATGCATTAGTAGACCATTTCATTGCGTTCGACCCCAGCTCGAAAGTTGCTTGTGAAACACTTGTCACCACTGGCCAAGTAGTATTAGCTGGAGAGGTTAAAACTAAAACCTACCTAGATGTGCAAAGCATCGCACGAGAGGTTATTAAAAAGATTGGATATACTAAATCGGAGTATATGTTCGAAGCTAATTCATGCGGTGTCTTATCCGCTATTCATGAACAATCTCCAGATATCAATCAAGGTGTTGAGCGCAAAAATCCAGAAGACCAAGGCGCAGGTGACCAAGGCATGATGTTCGGATATGCAACCAATGAAACTGACTCTTATATGCCGCTGGCGCTTGACCTTTCCCACAAGATTTTACAGGTGATGGCCGACATCCGGAAGGGAGGCAAAAAAATGAAATATCTTAGGCCAGATGCAAAATCCCAAGTGACCATTGAGTATAGCGATGACAATGTGCCGCTCCGCATAGATACAATCGTAGTGTCCACTCAGCATGATGATTTCGACAAAGACGACGCAATGTTGAAGCGCATCAAAGAAGACGTGATCAAAACCATCATTCCTTTAGTGAAAAAGCAATGTTCTAAAAAAGTGCAGGCACTTTTTAATAATAAAATCACCTACCACGTAAATCCTACTGGCAAGTTTGTGATCGGTGGCCCACATGGCGATACCGGACTTACAGGACGTAAAATCATCGTGGACACATATGGTGGAAAAGGCGCTCATGGTGGTGGTGCATTTTCAGGAAAAGATCCATCAAAAGTAGACCGTTCAGCAGCTTATGCCACTCGTCATATCGCCAAAAACCTTGTGGCCGCTGGCGTTTGCAACGAAGTATTGGTACAGGTATCTTATGCCATTGGCGTTGCCAAGCCAACCAATATTTATATCAATACATATGGCTCTGCAAATGTGGATTTGAAAGACAGTAAAATTGCCAAGATTGTAAGCGAGGTATTTGACATGAGACCTTATGCAATTGAAAAGCGATTGAAGCTTCGTACGCCAATTTATTCTGATACTGCTGCCTACGGCCACATGGGTCGCAAACCAGAGAAAAAGACCGTTTCATTTACGGATGGCTCTGGCAAAACCATCAAGAAGAAAGTGGAAACTTTCACTTGGGAAAAATTGGATTACGTGAGCAAAGTGAAAAGAGCATTTAAGATTAAGTAACTGATTTTTTTCAGCGAAAAAGAATATATACTCAAAACGAAGTGGTTTGGGAATTTGATTTCCTACAAACCAATGGGTTTGAGGATATGCCGATGGAGAAATGGTTTAATTTTTCCCAAATACACATGCCGATCTTGCATCGGTACCATTTCGGAATCGGTATAAATGAAAGGTAGTTGTCATTGGCAACTACCTTTTTCATTTTTACCCAACCTATTGATTTATATAGCTGTCTTTACAGATAAATCAAAAATACCCGATTATGAAAAGAATTTTCCTATTTACAATTTCACTTCTCTTTATGGCCAATTCAAGTTTTGGCCAAGACTTAGAATTCCCAACCAATACGCCTGTCTGGAAAGAAGTGCATACCACCATTGCAGGACCACACAATCGTTATTTTGCAGTTTGTGGAGACACGATAATCGACGGCACGCAATACGACAGGATGCTTGAAATATTTGTTGATGCAAATCTGCAAATTATCAATTCTGTCACTTTGGGAGGCATTCGTCAGGAAGGACCACAGGTCTATCTGCAATACATTGGTGACATAGAAGAGTTTTTATTGTATGATTTTTCTCTACAGCAAGGAGATGAAATTACGCTAAAGATGCCTTTCGGGCTTGCACCAAAAGTGCGGAAAGTAACAACTGTCGAAACGGAATTTATAGAAGGCAAGCTTCGCAGGGTGATTCATTTTGAAGAAGATATCCCCAACTGCCCTTATGAACCCGAATCTTGGGTAGAAGGAATCGGCAGTAGCTATGGCCTGCTGAACCGGGGACTTAGTTCTTGCTTTGGAGCAGACCTTGGCTCATTTATGCTCTGCTTCCAATACAATGACGAATATGTCAACTTCACTTTGATCGAGTGCTTTTTGCCGCAGGATACTGGGCCAATTTGTGGCGTAAATAGTACCAATGAAAAAACTCCCTCCAATAATCTGCTGACTGTTTTTCCAAATCCAGCCAATAATTCTATTTCATTAGAATTAAACGGAATTGAGTCTTCAGATATAGAAGTGCTCATTTATTCATCACTTGGCCAGCAATTGATGCGTTTTCAAAAGTCCAATTTTGACACTAAAGTCTTTGATATCTCCAACCTCGCAAACGGTCTATATTATATTAAAGTAGAAAACGAGGAAGGAAAGGTTTTGGGCGTTTCAAAATTTATTAAGGAGTAAAATATTTTGCCCACAAAGAACTTCGTTTTTGAAGCCTAATATTTTAATAATAAATCCCGAATTTTTGCAACACCAAAAATTCGGGATTTATTTTACCAATCAACATTTACATCCGTTTTCACACACCTACCGCCATTTCCTCAACCTCTTCTTTTAACTTCATATAAGTTTCTTTTGTTACCGATGTCAACGGCAGCCTCACCTCTTTCCCACAGAATCCAAGCATTTCCATCACTGCTTTAACGCCTGCAGGATTCCCATCCACATAAAGCCAAGGATGGATGTCAAATAACTCATAATGTAGTCTTCGGGCGGTTTCAAAATCTCCATTCAGTGCAGCGCTTGTCATTCCAGAAAATTGAGCAGGAAAAGCATTCGCTATTACGGAGATCACCCCATCAGCACCGCATCCCAGCATCGCCAAGGTAAGTGGGTCGTCACCTGACAGTACGAGGAAATGTTCCGGTTTATGTTTGATGATTTGCTGAACTTGTTCCATGTTTCCAGATGCTTCTTTTACAGCAACAAATTTTCGGCTTGCATTGGCCAATCGTACAGTAGTTTCAGCGTCTATATTACTGGCTGTTCGGCCAGGAACATTGTAAATAATGATTGGAAGTGGAGATGCTTTTTCCATTTCCATATAATGCTGGAAAATCCCTTCTTGCGTCGGTTTCACATAAGAAGGATTACTGGACATGATAAAATCAAATCCATCCAATGCATCAGCATAAAGCTCAAACCTTTCGAGCAAATGTCCGGTACTGTTGGCACCAAAGAGTCCAGCAACCAGTGGTAAACGGCCATTGGTTTTTTGTTTTGTGAAACGTAAAACCTCTTTACACTCCTCCCTGAATAAGGTTGCCGCCTCACCTGTCGAGCCGAGTGAAACGATAAAATCTACTCCCCCACTTATTACGTGTTCTATTATTTTTTCCAAGGCGGGAAAATCAACGACTCCATTTTTATAAGGAGTAACCAAGGCAACACCTGTGCCTCCAATTTTTTTCATCATAGTCTTATTTGCACAAAGTGCAAAATGGCGGTGGCAGGCATAAATTATCCAGTAACCGTCATCTTGGCACTGTTTGTCGAGTTGAATGCGGGCTGCATTTTTTCAAGGTAATGCAACACTTCGCCTAAAAAGTCTTTCAAGCCTGATTCTTTATTGGGTTCTATCATAAGATCGTAACAAGACGTACGCTCCGTGTAAGGCCCTACCCTGTATCGTGCTTTTGAACGTGCTGCCAAATAATCCAGGGGCAGCACCGACCTCTTTGACAAATTGATAAGTAAGTCGAATGGCTGCTTTGCAAAATCCAATGCGACCTTCTCCTTTGGTCGCAACGCCCAATCAAGTTGTTTTTTTGTAAAAATGTCAAATTCGAATTTTTCCTCTTTCAACTTTTGACCAAAATAACCCAACAACTTTACCTTTTTACCTTGCTGTTTGAGCTTATATTCAAAATCCAAAACAACCTTGGTATCCAATGGAGAGGTAGCGTCAAAAAGCAAACCAACAGATTTGGCTGTTTCTAAAAAAACGGATCCTCTACTGACATGGTGAAGCGGAATTTCTTTTTCCAAAAAGCGCTGGTGAAATCGAGTGCGCAATCGATTGATTAGAGCCATGATGTGAAAAACTTAAATGGGTTTATGGTAGCGGGAATCAACCTTTTACCACCTCTATTTCCTGTTTCTCTTCCTCACTTACCTGTAATGTTTCATATTCACCCATGGAACTATATTTGTCAATCCTGGCATCAATCCTCTCCATACTGTCCATCTTACCCAACTCCGATAATGCCTTAATAATATGGTCTTTTAAAATAACAGCCATTTGTTCTGGTTCAGAATGTGCACCTCCCAGTGGCTCCTTAATAATACCGTCAATAATACCAAACGATAACATATCATCCGCCGTTAGCCTTAATGACTCAGCTGCTTGCTCTTTAAAATCCCAGCTCCTCCACAAAATGGAAGAACAGCTTTCCGGTGAGATCACCGAGTACCAAGTATTTTCCAACATATAAACCCGATCTCCCAAACCAATACCAATTGCCCCTCCGGATGCGCCTTCACCAATCACGATACAAATAATTGGTACTTCTAACTGAGCCATTTCCAACAAGTTACGGGCAATGGCTTCGGCTTGTCCCCGCTCCTCTGCTTCGATGCCCGGATAAGCACCTGGTGTATCAATAAGCGTGACTATTGGAAATCCAAAACGTTCGGCCAATTTCATCATCCTCAATGCCTTCCGGTATCCTTCTGGGTTCGCCATACCAAAATTACGGTATTGCCTCATCTTGGTATTCGTCCCTTTTTGCTGGCCCATAACCATGACCGTTTGACCATTCAACTGAGCCATACCTCCAACAATAGCTTTGTCATCCCCAAAATAGCGGTCACCATGGAGTTCAATGAAGTTATCAAAAATATGTTCTATGTAAAAAAGGGTATAAGGCCGTTCGGGATGGCGGGAGAGTTGCACTTTTTGCCACGGAGTTAGGTTGTCGTAGATCTCCTTTCGCTTATTATTGATCTTTGTTTCCAGTTCTTCAATCATAGGTGATACATCAAGATCACCCTGTTCGCCCACATGTTTGATTTTATCCAACTGCTCAAACAAACTTTCTAAAGGTTTTTCAAAATCTAAGAAAACCATTATCCCAAGTGTTATAGGTGTTTTCAGGCCATGTCACATGCCCATAAAAACGTGTTTGTTAAAATTTTACGGATACAAAGGTAGTAATCCATTTTGCAGCGGGTAAGGACGAACGATTTTTTTTGATTTTTTTTTGAAAACCGTTTGCGCATAATGAAAAAGGAATATACATTTGCACCCGCTTCAAATGAGAGGCAGAACACATATGATTTCGGCCTGATATTTGGCAACAAATGGACGTTCGAAAAAAAAATGATTCAGTAGTTCAGTTGGTTAGAATATCCCGACTTTACGTCGGGAGAGTCGCCGGTTCGAGCTTCTGGAAAAAAAAATTGGTTCGGTAGTTCAGTTGGTTAGAATATCCCGACTTTACGTCGGGAGAGTCGCCGGTTCGAGCTTCTGGAAAAAAAATTGGTTCGGTAGTTCAGTTGGTTAGAATATCCCGACTTTACGTCGGGAGAGTCGCCGGTTCGAGCTTCTGGAAAAAAAATTGGTTCGGTAGTTCAGTTGGTTAGAATATCCCGACTTTACGTCGGGAGAGTCGCCGGTTCGAGCTTCTGGAAAAAAAATTGGTTCGGTAGTTCAGTTGGTTAGAATATCCCGACTTTACGTCGGGAGAGTCGCCGGTTCGAGCTTCTGGAAAAAAAAATTGGTTCGGTAGTTCAGTTGGTTAGAATATCCCGGCTTTACGTCGGGAGTGTCGCCGGTTCGAGCTTCTGGAAAAAAAATTGGTTCGGTAGTTCAGTTGGTTAGAATACCTGCCTGTCACGCAGGGGGTCGCGGGTTCGAGTCCCGTCCGGACCGCTTAAATAAAAGCCTTGTAAGTCAATAACTTGCAGGGCTTTTTTATTTAAGCTTACCTTGTGTAAAAATCTAATTACCAGTCTGTTACAATTTAATCGAAATTGTTTTTGTACAGTATCTTTATGAACCTTATTCTGCTTTAGTCCTTGTTGCTTGACGATTTGATCATCAGGTTCAGCAAAATGTTTCTTTTCAATTACTGGATGATGATATTTTTTGTAATGAACTGTCCATCCATATCTACCACAAGCGAATAAGTACCCTTTACCAAACCCTCGGTATCAATATTCATCTCATTTTCAGCGAGCTGTATATGCCGTACCATTCGTCCTAATTTATCAAAAAAGTATAATTGTACGTGCTCAAAATCTTCTCTCGCCAGAGAAAGCTGAAAAGAACCATTTGAAACTGGGTTAGGGATGACACTCAAGTCTTGAATGTTTTTTACCTCTACATGCACGATCTTTGAATACTCAAAAACACCATCATAATCTATCTGCTTCAGGCGATAATAATTTACTGCTGAGACTGGTGAATGGTCAACAAAGGAATAATATATCGTCTCAAAACTATTGCCGTTCCCCTCCACAAAACCAATAGTTGTCCAATCTCCCCGTTCTAACTCAGGGCCAACTGCACGTTGTATTTCAAAGCCTTTGTTGTTTATTTCAGTCGCAGTCGACCAGTCAAGGGAAACCTTCTGATTTTCCGCATGACCCCGAAAATAGATCAACTCAATGGGAAGAGGCAGTATCGAATATTGTGCAACCCGACTTGCTGATACGGCTCCCGCAGTTGTGAACCTTCCGCCGGCATATAGGTCATTACCCAATATGGCAATGGCACTGCAACGGTCATTCAACCCACCATCCATTTCAGACCAAGTCGAACCATCCCATTTCGCAATCTTGTTTGCTGGTATACCTCCAGCGGTGGTAAAGTTTCCCCCGGCATAGATGTCACTGCCTGATACCTGAATGGTGCGGCACTGACCACCAAGACCAGCGCCCAATGTAGACCAGGTTGTTCCATCCCATTTTGCGATCCGGAATGCTGAGTTGCCTCCGGCATTGAAGAATTCCCCTCCGGCATAAAGATTACTTCCATCTACTGCAAGGGCATGACAAATATTATCCAGACCGACGCCCAATGAAGACCAATTTGTGCCATCCCATTTCGCAATTCGATTCGCCGATATGCCCCCTGCAGTGGAGAACTGTCCTCCTACATACACATCACTTCCTGATGCAGCGAGTGCAAAGCTAAAAGAATTCAGCCCAGTGCCGAGGGCCGACCAATTCGTGCCATCCCATTTCGCAATGTAGTTTGCCGATATCCCCCCTGCCGTCGTAAACCTTCCTCCCGCAAACACATCACTTCCCGATATTGCAAGGGCTAGGCAATAATTATTCAGCCCTGAACCCACCGTAGACCAATTTATGCCATCCCATTTTGCGATCCGGTTTGCCGATATGCCCCCTGCGGTCGTGAACTGTCCTCCTACATATAATTCACTGCCGAGTACTGCAAGGGCTTCGCACCAGTGATTTAAACCACTACCTAATGCAGACCAACTTGTCCCATCCCATTTTGCGATCCGGTTTGCCGATATGCCCCCTGCCGTCGTAAACTCTCCTCCTACATATACATCAGTACCTAATACCGCAATCGCAAGGCAGTTGCCATCTAACCCAGAGCCTAGAGCATCCCAAGTTCCGCTTAGGAGCATTTCGGCATTGCATTCATCTGCGGGTTGGGGTCGTACAATGAGCCCTTGACATTCATCTATCACAACTTCAAAGCCTTCTATATTAAGGCTACCTGAAAACCCTGTTGTGAGATCGAGACTTCCATTTGGCAAGAGTAGATCACCGATAGAGGACAGGGCACCGGATGTAATGACCGAAGCCTGCACATGGTGGTATTGTATCATCCAAGAAAGGACGAACGGTAAAATTATCTTTTTCATTTATTTAGAATTTTATCAGGCTGGAATGTGTAGAAAGGGCCCTACACCAGGAGTTAGAGAATATGATTAAATAACCTACGTTTTGGACAATACGGAGCCAAACCAAATGCATAGGTTTAATCCCATGCGGTTTAACTCTCAGAGAATTAAAAAATAGTCAGATTAGACATCTCAAGGCTTGCCTTAGGATCAAGCAAACCTAAAACGACGACTTTGCCACTTTAAAACTCTGCTTACAATTGTTCCGTATAAAAAAAGGAAAAGAAAAGCCAGACCTTATGGTCCAGCTTTTAGGAATATTTTGGAGATTAATTCTGATGAGCAATTAAACTTTCCAGCCCGTCAATGATGGTATGATAGAACCCCTCGAACAAATTCACCATTTGGTCTTTTGCTTCTGGTTCTGACTGGAACTCACACCCCCAGGTGATTTTGCAACTTCCTTCACCTGTTTTTTCTACTTTCACATTGCTTACGTACCCCGATATCGGGAAAGGGCCTTCAGTGATTTTGTATTGCATTTCCATTCTTTCGTCTGCTACTTCATCCAACACCTCATAAATGGCAGCTCCATCAGGCATGTAACAGGTACGGGTTGCGCCGGCTCCCTGACCCACTGTCTCGGATTTTTCAATAGGTGAAAATTCTTCTATTCCCCTAAATGATGATAGTTTCTCCCACGCTTTTTCAGCTGATACATTGATTGGTTTAGATACGATTACTTCAGTCATGATAGTTTTTTTTGTTAAGTGATAATGCAAAGGTCTAAGAAGTAATCAAGGGAATAAAAAATTGCGTTCAGGTATGATATTACTTAATAAATGAAAGTTGCTCATCTATAAATTGATGGAGTTCTTCTTTAGGGCGGAGTTTAAACAGGATGCTCAGGCTGAATATAATACCCATTAGAAATTCTGCATAATAATCCAGCCTTTCAGAGTCTTTGATTTGTCCCAGCTCAACTGCCTTCTCCAGTACTACCCTATAACTTCTTTTTAAAGCCCCCAAGTAGCTTTCATATTTTTGTACAACAGCATCGTTTTCATTGCGCAGCTCTACAACCGTATTGACCATCAGACAACTACGAGGAAATGTTTTATCTTCAAGTGCATTGATCAATTGATAAAAAAAGTCTCTAAGCGAGCCGAGCCCATCTGTAGTTTCTCTAAGCCTCGTCAGAAATGGATCAGAATAGTTGGCGGTGTAATAATCAAGGGAATCAAGAAACAGATCGTCTTTTGAATATTTGTAGTAAAGCACTGTCTGACTTACACTTAGGAACTCCGCCAATTCCTTAACGGAAACCCCCTTAAAGCCTTTCAACCAGAATATCTCCTGTGCTTTTTCTACCAGTTCTTCATATGATTTTTGTAATACTTTAGGCATCTTTAGCAACAATTATATTTATTCCGTTTGTTATGTACTGCTCTCTCTCATCTTCAGTGTGGATAAGACAAAAACTCATGGCAGTAATATACAATCCAAGTAAATGTCTTGACTGGAACTCTGCACTACTCTTTCCTGCTCCATTTTCATATAACAAGTCCACAAACCGTAAATAGATTTCCCTGAGAAACTTATCCACGCTTGCTTTTACACGCTCATTTGTATCAGCCAATTCAGTGCCTATATGAATAAAAAAGCAGCCTTGTACTTGGCTAGTATTATTAAGAAAGGAAAGATAGAATCGTTTTAAAATTGTTCTTAAATCTCCTTTCTCAGAAAGTATTGCAAGATTATCATCACAATAACGAGCCCTATACAGATTCAAAGAGTGATAAAGAATACCTTCTTTGTTTTCAAACTCATGATAAAGTGAAAAGCGATTGACACTAGTAGCACCTACCAAGTCACTTATCGAGCATCCATTGAAGCCTTTTTGCCAAAAAAGCACCATGGCTTTTTCCAAAACTCTATTGACGTTATATTCTTTATATCTCATTTAAGGTTCTAAAAGTACAGATTGAATCCGAATCTAAAAAAAATAGCGTTCAGGTATAGACTTCAAACAGAGATTTCAGAATAGTTTACTTTTCCTGTTATCCGACACAATCTCTCCTTTTTACCGGCCAACCAACCAGAAAGGAATTTATCTATGGGCAGGCAATCAAATATTATTTGGGTTCATTTTCGATTGGACTTCTTATTTGCCCACTTTCTTTTCGACTTAATTTTTAAAACTCAATTTTTTTTTTGGATAAAAACAAATTTCAATTTCTAAACTATTGCAAATCAAATACTTATCCTTCGATTCCCCAATACCGTCCAGACCGATTAAATCGTAAAACACTGATCGTCAATATCTCTTTTTACTAAAAACGGTTAAAGTCATTTTTTTCGACTTTTGTACTACTTTTTCTGATATGTACATTGATGATCAATTAGTTATGTCACGACAACTCTTGTAAATATCTTTCCTTGTTTCCTATAATGGATTCAACATATTGATGGATAAATTCTATTTCCCTCTGCAGCCAAGTTAGGTCAATTAATAAAAGACAGTCTCTTTCTAAGTATTAGGCTGGTTGTTTTCCTGAATAATTCGTATTCGAAAATTATTATATCGTTAGATTGGTATTTTCATTATTATTTAATTTATACCTCTCTTTTGGGTAGGGTTCTGCCTCTTTCTAAAATAATTTTTGTCCAAAAACAGAATTAATAAAATGTGGGTTGCCTCCAACTTTGGCGAGATCTCCTTGACAACCATTAAATAAATTATGGAGTATATCTTCCAATCATAGAAGTTTGAGCAATGATTTTACCAGCCATACTAATGGGCAATTCTCTGTGTTGGTCATTCTGTAAACTGATGCTGCCATCCAAAAAATAAACAGTAAATTTATAACGGTGTTCGTCAGGTGGAGATGGACCAAAATAACCTGTTCCACCAATATCATTTGTGCCGACAACTGCACCACCGCTCCATACTTGGTTTTTATCAATAGATGTCTTGTTGGTTGGAATATTCCAAACCGCCCAGTGCCAAAAATTCCCAAAATCAAGATCGACCATCGTCAATACCATTTTATTTGTATTAATAGGGACATCCATTATGTCAAGATCGGGCGATTGGTTTCCATTGTTTGCACCAAACACGGTGGGCATCTGCCCATCGTCATCGAATGAAGGAGAAGACAGGCTTGGATAGGTTCCTGAAAATTCGTTCACTGAAATAGTCTTTGCGGATTCAAAATTTTCTGTTCCATTGAACACTTTTAACCGGATTGATCGACTACTTCCATCTGAATATTGAAGAATAGATTTAGTAGTCAGTTGATTTCCTTTAACTTCAAATAGGGCATTGTCTGTATCCCCTTCTCCTGCTACTAAACTAAAACCCACGCTGCTCCCGGACACATCAGTAGTCAGGATACTAAATATTGTCCCTTCTGGTAATTTTTCATAAATGGAAGTATGGCTTAATTTGATAACAGTTGGAGTCTGGAGCATGGGCTGGGGGTCTGCCCCCTCGTCATCTTTCTTGCAATTCAAGAAAATAAATGCAAACAGAAAAATTGTCAGTAGGTTTCTGGCAGAATAATTTTTCATGATAATTATTTTTCAGTAATTAATTTATTCGCACAGATCCTCCAGCAAGTACTCTTGTCTCATCACTCAGGCGATAAAAATAATTTCCCGGGATAATTCTTGGTAGTGGATTAATTTCCAATTTTATATTGCCAATCGAAAATAATTCGTTCCAATTTTCGTAATAAATCACCTTGCCAGTTGCATCAATAAATTCTAATCTAATCATAGTCAGCGGTTCTTGTATTGAAAATTTGAGGAACAATTTTTCAGAAGTTGGGTTTGGAAAAACCTGAATATCCTCTAAAACAACAGGTAATTTTTCTTCAATGCTACTTATCAAGTCAAGGCCAGTAATTACACGTAAAGAACCGGTCCCATAATCACTTACTAAAAGACTATCTCCATTAATTGTAGACAAAATTCCATTCGGGTTATTAAACTGGGCAACTGATGCATCTCCGTCAACAGACCCTAAAGTGCTTCCAGCAACCAACGCAAAATTTCCATCATAATCCGTTCGATAAATTTTGTTTGAACTAAACATTGTGGCAAAAATGTAATCTCCAAGGCATGATATATATCCAATGCCTTGAGGCGCTGCTGAAATATTCGCTATTAAAGTCAAACTCTCATCTGCTTCCACCTTAAAAATTCGATTGTCACTAAAGTTGGCTATGATCAATTCACCGTTCTCATTATAATCCAGACCCACAGGAGCATTTAATTGATTATCTACTATGTATGGAACGACAATGCCGTCCAGTGTTAATTTGCTAATACTATTCTGAATGGGGGTTGAAAATAATAATGTGTCTTCATTTAACATTTGTATTAGCCCAGAAGGATTTGCAAGTCCACTGATCAAAGCATCCTTTGTTCCTGACGGATCCACTTTCCAAATGATGCCTTGCCCCCATCCTACAACATATAAATTTTGATTATTATCAAACGCTAATCCATTCGGGTTTTGGATACCTGAAACAAAGGCGCTTACAGTACCATCCGGATCTATTTTAATAACGGAGTCTCCATTAAAATCTGACCCGTAAATAGCACCGTTCGGGCCATGTATTAAATCATCAGAAATGTTTCCATTCATTAACCATGTACTCACTGTTTGGCTGGAAAGAGATTGTAAATAACAACAAAAAAATAAGGTGAAAAAATAGAAGCGGTGTTTCATATTTTTTTGATTTTCATTTCAATTTTTATTTTTATTTATCTGCTTATTTCTTCACAATCTTATAATGATAGTTTCCAATTTCAAGGAAATAAATTCCTACAGGAAAAGACGACAAGTCCAATTCATATTGATTGAAATGAATAGAATCCGTTAGCAGCGTTTCTCCTGAAATAGATGTGAGTTGAAAGTCAACTTTCTCTTTAATATCCACATCAATTTTTATTTTGGAAAAAGTCGGATTTGGGTAAATGGTGATTTTTGGTGTCACTGCACCCAAAGGTTCAATACTTGTTGTTTCTATTAAACCATTAATATCATACCTTGAAAAGAATTTCCAAATCTCATCAGCAGCATTGATATCCTGATTAGTTCCAGGCCCTGTAAAGAGCGTTGTTCCAGGCCAGGTATGCATACCACCAGTTACTTTAAAATGTTCTACTGTAGTTCCAACATCTCCTCCTTCAAATATTGTATGTTCAACCGTGCTCCCATCAGTGGTGTCATTGTCAGGAATGACCATAGTTGTTGGATTCGTGTTCCCATTATTATACCCTGTCCAATATTGCAAAAGATCATCGATCGGCCACGTCCAAGCGCCTCCATTGTATGGGATTACACCATCGTCCGTTCCATGTATTTGAAGAATTGGCGTAGGGTGGGTAGGATTACAGTTATTGTAAATGAGAGGAGTCATGGAACCACCTACTGAAGCTACAGCAGCAAATTTATCACTTAACTGACAAGCTAAAAGAAAACTAAAAAAGCCTCCATTTGAAAAACCTGCGGAATACACCCTTGTTAAATCAATATTATAATTGCTGGTCAATGAATCAAGAAGGGATTCCGTAAATCCAACATCATCTGCAGTACTCCCTGTAGTCCAACCGCCTACACTCCAGTGCGTATTCCCGTTGAATAAAGTGCCCAGAGGGTGAACAATAATAAAACCTCCTGTATCAGCGATAGCTCGAAAATCTCCATACTGCATTTGGTCATTGGCTGTAAAAGTATAGCCATGAAAATTAAATACTAACGGTACGGCTGAGTTACCTGAATAATTAGCCGGCACATAAAGAATATATTCCCTTTGAAGGTTATTGTGAGTAATTGTTCCATTTATGGTTTCTTGAGAAAAACAGGAAGCTGATAATCCAAGAACGGAAAAAAGAATGATTAACTGTCGCATGCCAAAATATTTTTTGATATGGTTTAGAGATCAAGTAAAAAATAGTCTGCCCAAATAAATAAAGGGAAACTGGAAATTAAGAAATTGGAAATTTAAGCCTTTGGCAAACAGTGGATTAAATTTTCTCAATTTCTAATTTCCAATTTTTAAGAAAAATCGGGTGACTTATTTTTTCAATCTCTCTTAGAGGCTGTTTTAAAACCTCAAGCACGTCTACGAGAATATCTTTTTACCCCAATTTCCTCTTGATTTTCGTCACGTATCTATGGATATGCTCCTCAAATCAAAAGAAAATTGATGCAAAAATCTTATCCTCTCACCAGCACTTCAGGTTTTAAAACAGCCTCTTAGAAATGAGAATTAAATAAGTTGGGCTAAGTGCATAAATATTTTGACACCAGACAAGGCGTGATGAATGAGTATAGCCATAGCTACATAAGTGAAGAACAACGAAGTATGGTGTCAAAAGATAACGGCAGTTGGTCTAAGTTATTTAGTTCTCATTTCTAAATAAAAAATGTTTCATTTACTAATCGTTTTAAAAAGCGGATTAGATTGTATAAATTGGCATGGCAAATTGTATATTCCGGTATAGGTTCTTGTATAAATCGGCCTTTTGTCCTTACAGATTAATAAATCCGATAGGTTTTTCGTAAAAGTTTGCGAATCTTTAACCTCATCATTATGAATTAATTTATCTATTTAGCAGGGATGTTTTTGGGGGAAATTGAAAATTTCTCGTAAAAACACCGAGCTTCGTGAGAGAGGGAAAGAAAAAATGATTTTGAATATGGGTTTGAGCAAATACATTCCTGATGAGCAACTAAGCGAGTCGATTGAATATTTTTTCACGCTGGAACTTGAAAGAGAAAAAATATCAGTAGAGAAAATTTTACCTTCCATTTCTGATACTTTTATTTTGAATTATGGCTCCCCTTTGCATGGGCATAGCGGACAGGCATTTTTCGAATTTCCGGAATGTTTCATTCATAAAGCCGATAAAAAATCCCGTAACATCAAATTTAATCATCAGGTAAAAATGGTGGGCGTGGTGTTTAAAACTGGGATGGTTTCAAGATTTACAAATGTAGCTTTAGCAAATTCCTCTTTAGTAAATTCCTCTGAATTTTTAATTAACCCGGTCTTCATTTTTGGAAAAGAAATTAATTGGTTGTTTGAAGCCACTAAAGAAGTAAATTCCCTAAGCGATAGCATTAAACTTGTTGAACAATTTTTTATCAAAAAACATCAAGAAAACAAGCCGGGATTAAATCTTCTGAAAAAAGCTATTCTGAAAATTACAACATCACATGGCAGAGACAGCATTTCGAATGTATCAAAATCCACGAATCTCAATGATAGATATTTAAGGAAACTTTTTTCGACTTATGTAGGAATAAGTCCTAAGCGCTTTGGTGAAATCATACGAATTCGAAAAGCGTTAACGCTCATACTTTATGAAAAATATTCCATTTCTGAGGCCGCTTTTTTTCTCGAATATCACGATTTGGCTCACTTCAGCCATTCTTTTAAAAGAGTAATAGGAGCATCACCCAAACATTATTTTTCCGAAAAAAATGAAATAAATCATCTTTTTTTAACACCCAACATGCATGAAGATGAAAAACAGGAAAGTGATTTTAGATTATGGCTGAAAGAAATGTTCTTTTAAAAACTCAAGTACGTCTGCGTGAATATCTTTTCACTCCAATTTTCTTTTGATTTTCGTCACAATTCTATGGACATGTTCTTCAAATTAGGAACGAGGGATTAATAACACACACAAAATTTACAAAGTAATTTTTGTTTCCAAATGGTTTTAAAATAGCCTCTTAGAAAGGGTTTCCATATATTACTCCGTTTAAAATCGTGCAGCTTTGGTTTCATCCGTGCCCAATTGAAACCCAGATCCTCCTTGGCTTTTTCCCGTCAACCATATCCAGCCGAGATGGTCACTTACCATGGTATTGAGTCGGTCGATTAGATAGCCATCATTTTTTGAAAAGGTATAGTGCCGGAAAGGGGGAGGATCGGCTTCCATCAACTGTGAAAAACATTGAATGGATAAAAACATAAGGTAAGGATTATGATAAATTGGCGTTTCACTTTTGGAATTGAAAGTCATCAAAACGTGATGGAGAATGTGACATCAGGTGATTTTTAAGTATTTATAGTCAAAACATCTCTCTCTACAAATGTAGTGTAAGTAAAATACAACTGTAATGAATCCATCGAAGGCATTGTAAATTTGGGATTAGAATATCAAGCGTTGCTTTCCTGCTAATTTGAACAATAGGGCAATTTTCTGCTCTAACTTTTCATTAATCTAATATGTTCGGAAACGCACTCTCGTAAATCCTATTCAGTTTCTGTCGCATCTACAAAGGCCAATTTAGAAAGTTCCTTCCTTCACGAGTAAAATAGCATATTTATGTACAAAGGCCATTGCTTTCCGCCATTCCTTATCTTACATGCTGCATACCTCAAGCTAAGATTCACACTCAGCTACAAGGATATTGAGGAATTGCATCAGTAAGGACAGTTTACAAAACCGAAATCAATTTTCTATAAATCCTTTTGCTATTTGGTAGCCTAATTGTGAAATTGAAATTAGGAATTACTGATTTTCAGTGTAACAGATGCAACAGAACCCTATTTCTATCCTATTTTTCAGAAAAAAGTAGGCTCTGCGCCAACCCATATGGCTAAAAATTCACCTTAGGAGGTAAGTCAGCAACAAATAATCATCAGACGTACGCTTTGCATTAAAATCTCAAACTTGGATGAGTTTGCAATTTTTAGCTTTTGCTTTAATGCTGAATAGAAATAAAATAAATTATTTCGAACAGCTTCAATAACTGAATTTCTGACAACAAAAAAATGTCACTTTTTATACCTATCAGAAAAAGTATTTCACCGAATTCGAATTATATATTTAGGTTCGCCTGAAGACTGTAATAAAATGATCTGTAAATGTTAATTACAATTTGTCAACTGCCAACCCTCTTAAGCCCAAATTTTTTATCAAATATGGTTAAGATAGTTATGACTAATCCTTTTCGCACCATTCTGTTCATTGTGTTTTTTTCAATGACAACTTACATTTCCAAAGCCCAGGTATTTGATGCCGCCAGAGGCGGTTGGACCTCGATGAAGACTGAAAACATTACGGACCTGAGTCATGGCGCTGGTTTCACATTATACAGTGCTGCCTGGCCCATTTTCAAAGAATACCCTGGATCACAAAATTTTCAAATGGGGCTGGCAAGTAGTTGGCTGTCTACACAACGGACTGGAGATGAACCTAGTCAATTTTACACGACCATTGAAGGTGGTTTAGGTTGGTGGCACGATACGCGATTCGGCACAAAGGTTCCAAAGTTTATCATGGGCGGTGTTTCCTATAACTTTTATGCTTGGGCAAATGGACCTGGTGCCGGTAAAAGCAACACATTACCAAATGGACAACGGGACTGGAGCACCCCCGGAGGAAAATATGGCGTCGCTCAATTATCGAACAGGTTATTATGGGCACCAGACGGATTGAACCTGGCGCAAAGTTTAAACGGGGAAATGCTAGGGTATGGTTATACGCCATTACCCCTTACCGAACCGATGCAGGAGACGAATGGTGTTGAAATCGAAACCGGCAATCAATGCTGGACGCTCTTTTTAAATTCGACCAATTTTAAAGGTCCAGCCACCTTTTTTCTACCCACTTTCTGGACCGAACCAGTTTTAAATGATCCATCTCTTGAGGGGCTGTTTCTGGATACCAGACCTTCTAATCCTAACATTGGATTTGGCATTGAACATGCAAAGTCGCCAGCATTAATTGGCATTGATGGGAATGGAGATACATATGCTAAAATTGAGCGTTTACAATATCCTGTTATTGATGAAGAAAATTCCTTGCTATCAAGTAAAATTACTGTCTATTCTAAAAATGCGCTTTGGAATGACATGGAATCCTGGTTTAATGGTGGCCCTGTCGTTTCACCAGGAATGACACAAGCGGGAATTTATGATGTTGAATTTGTTGATAATGGAGGCCACATGGCAGGAGGAATTACCGGTGGTAGCGTAAGTCATGATATTGAGATAGATTATTATGATAATGTTCAGCTTTCGACAAATGTTATGGGGTATGAATTTGATCTGAACACCATTGATAAAGAAGACGACTACTTTTTATCTCCTGAATATTTTAAGCTTGGATTGGATGACAAATGGCATGTCGTTGATGAAAATGCAGTTCCTGCTGCCGTTAATTTGGTAGATACAAACGTTCCATTGACTCCCAGGTCGGAGATTACCTACCTGACACCTTTAGATCCTGATTGCCAGTGGCAGGATCCGGACGGGCCATGGAATAGCCCGGGGCCGACTGCTGGCCCTTTCAAAGCTGAAATGGGCGATGGTTCCACCCTTACTTATTATTGGTATCGCTTTGTAGACCAACCAGCCATTATACATGCCAATCTCCCTAGTGATATTCGCGAAGCTTTGCAAAACAGGGTGGAATTAATCCATACCAACTGGAGCCATACAGATGAATATTATGCGCCTCCGGCCATTGGAGAAATCGCTACTCTTGATCCGGCCGGATTTGTACAACCACCAACAGGTTTGGAAATCGGTTATGTCCCCATCGTTACCCGGCAGGAAAAATCCGAACGGAAGGTTAGGGTCTTTGTATTAGCCGGTCAGTCTAACATGGAAGGTTATGGGACCATCAATGATCCTGAAAATGATCCCGGTAGCCTAATAGATATTATTCAAAATGATGTGGATGGAAACTGGTCAGCCGTTGGAGAGATCGGCAACTGGACCACCATGGATGAGGCTTATCTGCATTTCGCCAGAAATGCAAATACGATCAGAGCCAATGTAACTGTTGGTCAGGGGGCCGATGCCAACCGGATAGGCCCTGAGTTGATGTTTGCCCACCAGCTCGATGCCTATTACGATGATCCGGTATTGATCATCAAAACGGCATGGGGTGGTAAAAGTCTGGCTGTTGATTTCCGCCCGCCTTCTGCCGGAGGAACCACAGGAGAATCCTATAATCTCATGATCCAAACCGTGCAAGAGGTAACACAAAATCTGGAAACTGAATTTCCCGATATCGGTACAACCGACTTTGAGATTTCGGGTTTTGCCTGGTTTCAAGGATGGAATGATGGTGGGGCACTCAATTACTTAGACGAATATGAAAGTAATCTCTATCATTTGGTAAATGATGTGAGAAATGATTTAGGCATTCCAAGTCTTCCCGTAGTCATTGCCAATTCCGGCCAAGGCGGGAATATTCCGACCCTTGATGGATGGGTGCAAAGTATGCAGGAGATCGTATCAGTTGCCCAGGAGAATGTGGGCTGCAACGATACTTTATATGGAGGGAGAGTAGGCTTCGTTGAAACAAAGCAGTATTACCTGGATGAATCAGTATCGCCTCAGAATAGCATTCATCACTTCAACAATAATGCACTTACTTTCTTGAATGTTGGAAAAGACCTCGGAGATGAGATGATCCTGGCTATCAATGATATGGCATATTGTAACAGCGGCGACTGCGAACAACAGGAATCGCCCGGGGTCGTATCCATTGGAAACCGGGTATGGAATGACCTCAATCAAAATGGCATCAATGATCCGGATGAACCAGGCATCCCGGGTGTTTCTCTGGTAATCTGGAGCGACTCGGATGGTGACGGAATACCGGATTGGCAGGGCTTCGGTGGCGTACAGGTAACGGATGAAGAAGGCTATTATCAATTCTCCGGTTTGGCACCCGGCAATTATGTGGTATTTGTCTGGCAAGTGGATAACTGGGGTCCCGACGAACCATTAGAAGGATTTCAGTCAACGAATGCTTATGTGGTAGATGCCAACAATGATGTGGATTTTGACAACAATGGTTCTGGAGTGCCCTTTACAGATATAATGTCCGGCATCGTCACACTCACCTTAGATGGAGAACCTTTAAATGATGGTGACCCTTACAATTGCTATTTTGATTATGATGCCAGTGGTAATAATACGGTTGACTTCGGGTTCTTCAAATCTTGTGAAACGACTACGGAAGAAGAGGTATCCATTTGTTCAGGTGAAACCTATTCGTTCAATGGCATACTGTTGGAACAGGCAGGAGAGTACGAGGCAGTACTTATTGCATCGAATGGCTGTGACAGTACTGTCACGTTGACTCTCAGCCTTTTACCAAACTTCGATACGACCATACAAATAGCTTTGATTGAGGGTGAACTGTACAATGGTATTCCAATCCTCTCCGATACGACTATCACGGAGGTCTATGCAGCAGCCAATGGCTGTGACAGCACTTTATACGTCGTTATTGATGTGATGACTTCTACCAACGATCTCGATCCGTTGCTGTATCAACTCGGGGTCTCCCCCAACCCGTTTACAGATCAGTTATTGATCGACTTGGAATTGGGAGTTTCAGCCTTGCTCTCCCTGGAGGTGCTGGACGTATCCGGCCGGCAAATGACTGTTGTGCTGGAGCGGCAATTGATGGGGGTTGGGCAAACTGGGTTTACGGTCAAAACAGCAGCGTGGCCAGCGGGGGTATATTTTTTGCGGTTGCAGGCAGATGGGGGACAAAGGGTTATGAAGGTGGTAAAGGGGTGAGCCAATGTATCGTACTGTGTCGTCCTGAAATAATTTTACACGTTTTTGTGTAAAGCTATTTCAGGACAAGACAGTGAAGTAAAGCCTAGATTTGGTGTGCAAAAGATAAACACCAGCAAATGGAAGACTGGTGCCTATGTCCTGCAATCGTTGGTCAACGGGCACTTGCAAATGGAGAAACTGATAGTGCAACGAGACTAATTTTCTGATTGACAGGCCGGGTCTTTTAACGAGGGTTCGGCTTTTTTTATGGTAATATCCAATATTTCGTACCAACTCAAGTATTGCTTAAGTGGGACTGTCATTACTTCCTTCTATTTTCCCTGTGGTCAAAAGATTTCGAGATTCTCCAAATTATACAATCAGTCTTCCGCCTGAAAAAGCTAATTTATATCAGTTTAATGGCTGCCAAGATCACTACTGAAAAGCCATGCAGCCTTGACCAATCAGGTAAGGTCATTATAATTGAAAATTCTATTTAGGGTCAGCCGATGTTTTTTCAGGATATTTTTAACGAATTAAAAATACCTTCTCGACAAAAAATTATTGCGTAGCATTTCTTAAAAACAGAAACATGTTCAAAAATTACTTAAAAACTGCCATGCGTCAACTTCGACGTGATAAGCTCAGTGCTTTTGTAAATATTGCAGGACTGGCCGTTGCCATGGCCAGTGTAATGGTTATTGCAGGTTATGTGTGGTATGAATGGGGATTCGATCGCCAATTTCCGGAAGGAGAGCAGATTTACCGGGTGACTTATGACGAAACAGTAAGCCGGACGGATGGCAGGCACCTGGCCACAGTTTCACCACCAATGGGACCAGCCTTGGCAGAGCGCTATCCAGAAGTAGCTGCATCTGTACGGGTACGCTACACTGATGAAGTGCTCATGGTAAAGGATGAACATCGTTTTTTTGAAAATGGATTGGTCTATGCCGATTCTCTTTTTTTTGAATTTTTCCCTTTCCCATTTGCAGAAGGTGACCCCCAAACAGCTTTGGACGAGCCTAATTCGGTGGTTATTACCAGATCCATTGCGGATAAATATTTTGGAGGAACTCTTGTACTTGGTCAGACCCTGTTACTGGATGGAACCCGACCACTCAAAGTAACCGGCATACTTGCTGAACCGCCTCATCAATCGCACATTGATTTCAACATAGTGGCTTCCTTCTCCACCTTCGTGGTTCCACAGGGGTATCCAGTCACTCTGGAAAGTTGGAGCTGGATTTCCTTTCAAACCTATGTGAAACTGATTGAGAGCGTTCTACCGACTGATATAGAAGGCAAATTGCCAGAATTTTACGCTGATAATTTCGGGGCTGACCGGGCAGGAAAGGCAAAACTTCGCCTCCAGCCACTCAGCGAGATATACTTTGGCTCAGGCGAACTGATGAACACAGACCAAAACCTAAAAGGCAATCAGTCTTATCTGTATGCACTGACACTCATTGCTATTCTCTTGCTGGCTGTGTCGGCCTTCAACAGCCTAAATCTCTCTACTGCCCGATCGGTAAAACGGAGTATGGAAGCAAGCGTGCGCAAAGTGTTGGGAGCAACAAAAGGACAATTGGTCAGGCAGTTTATTACCGAGAATATTGTTCAGTGCCTCATCAGCATGGTGGGCGCAGTCTTATTATTCCAGTGGATAAAAAATGCAGTCAGTGATAAAATTGGTTGGCAGTTCGAAATGGGTTGGACAGATTATATATGGTGGTTAGCGGGGTTTATAGGATTGGCTGCTATCATTGGTCTATTGGCAGGTATTTATCCTGCTCTGCTGGTATCCCGATTTCACCCGGCGACTATTTTAAAAGGGAACCTGCCGGGCTCAGCCACTTCAGGACTCAGTGTCCGGAAAGCGTTGGTTGTATTGCAGTTTGTGGTAACAGGAAGTCTGGTTATTTGCAGCCTAGTGGTAGGACAGCAAATGGATTTCCTCCGCAACAAACAGACTGGTTATGACCGAGAGCAGGTGATTGCCCTGCAACTACAGAGTGATGAATTCAATTCATATTTCGAAAAAGCAAAACAGGTTTTTGGACAAAACCCCAACGTACTCCACCTTAGTGCAGGTGATGTGCTGGATGGTGACTATGGCTCTTTGCCTATGTTTCTTTCAGAAACAAATAGAGAAGATGCCCCTACTATGCACATTTTAGGGGTTTATTACGATTACTTTCAGACGCTCGGAATAGAACTGGTAGAAGGCCGGGAATTTTTGGAACAATTCACTACAGACCATTCATCGGGTCTCCTTTTAAATGAGGCAGCCGTTCGGGCTTTTGGATTCGAAGACCCAATCGGCCAATCCATTCAGGTGAGCAATCTCAAAAATGGCGAGGTGGTTGGCGTGGTAGAAGACTTCCATTTTCACTCCCTGCATGATCCCATAATGCCTTTGGTGATTATGATGCCAGAGACCCAGATGAGCCACCTACTTGTTCGTACCCGAAGCGGTGATCTGGCCGCTACGTTGGCTTCTCTTGAGCAAGATTGGGAACGTATAGCTCCGAACGAACCATTCCATTATTCATTTCTTGATGATGCTATTCAGCGGCTTTACGATAATGACCGTCGTTTTTCCTATTTAATCTATTTCTTCACGATACTTACTCTTTGCATAGCCTGCCTCGGTCTATATGGATTGATGGCTGTAGTTGTAAATGCCAGAGTACGGGAGATCGGCATAAGGAAAGTATTAGGGGCCAAAGTAGCAGGCATAGTTGGTTTACTTACCAGCGAATTTTTGCAGCTTGTCCTCTTCGGTACTTTGATCGCTGCTCCATTGGCTTGGTGGAGCATGTCCAACTGGCTCCAAAATTTCAGCTACCGGATTGATATTAGTTGGTGGGTATTCGTTGGAGCAGGAGTAGCAGCATTGAGTGTGGCTTTTTTGACGGTGAGTCTTCAAAGTCTACAGGCAGCTCTGAAGAATCCGGTGGAGTCATTGCGAAATGAATGAGGTTGTTTAAGAATTTAGGTTAAGTCAAAATTCTTGGAAGTCAGGTGTTGTTGAAAATTTTCAAACTGGTGCGCTCCGCAATACAGCGGTCAGCTCTGGTCAAATGGCTACTTTACTACAATTAAAAAATTAGGCGGTGTATCAAATGTATGGCTGCCGCTATGAATTATGTTGCCATGCCCGGAACGTCACTTATTTTTTAGCTCAGCCTTAGATTTTGTATTCGACTTCACTAATCAATTCAATCCAATTTGACTAAAAGATGAATTGTCCGGCGTTCTTCAGTTATAACCTCAATTGCATAAACCCCACTTTGAAACTTGAATGGCATTTTGAACTGATGCTCTTCATTGGAAATATAAAAATCTTCTTTAAACACTAATTTTGAATGTATATCGTAAACGTTTAAGCTATAAAATCCAGGCAAATTCACTTCTATGTTAAGCATTTCACTTCTGAGTGGATTTGGATAAATTTTCATCTCATAATCAGAAAGCTTTTTATGTTCAATATTGGTTTCCAACGGAACCTGAAAACTATAAACGACTTCGCAATTAGCAATTGAAGTTATAGTTACTTCATAATTTCCATGAGTTAGGTTTTGAATATAAGAAGTGGTATCACCATTACTCCAAGCAAAAGAATAACTTTGACTTAAAGGATAAAGCAATTCGATAGAACCGTTGCCCTGACCATTATCGGCAAGAATAACCGAATCTGTTAACTCTACTGGAGCCCACTTTACTTGGTTAATCGTCAAGCTATCGCAACCCAGTTGATTTGTTATCAGATGTGTAAAAGAGCCCACCAATGAAGAATCACATGTGTATTCAGTATTGATCGTAGGATTTATTATTCCTTTCCTCAGAATTGATCCATTCCCCCCGGCAATCCATACAATTCCTTCTTGAAGTGGAAATACACTATATATAGAACGGTGAGTGGGTGTATAGAATCTCTCCCAGGTTACCCCGCCATCGTTTGATTCAAAAATAGTCCCACTGGCTTCACCAATCCATGCATGTAGGGAGTCTGAGAATTGTATATCCCTGAGCAAGGTATAAGCTCCAATATCGACATTTTCCCAAGTGGCTCCTCCATCCCCGGTTTTTAGCAGCCTACCCCAGGCTCCAGTGATCCAGCCTTCTTGTGAATTGTGGAAATATATGCCATAGAAACCAGGCAATGAGCCCGTAGGTTGAAATTGCGCCGACCATGAAACTCCGCCATCCACAGTATTGAATATGATGGCACCATCCCCAACTACCCATCCGGTATCCTGATTTACGAAAAAAGCATTGCGGATGTGCTTATCTGTAAAAGATGGCTGAAGTTCCCACATAATCCCACCGTTCTCTGTTTTGTAAACAATTCCATCTTCGCCAAATGCCCATCCTTTCTCTTCAGAAATAAAAAGAATTTTTAAAAAATCATCATCGTCCCCAAACTCTATCAAAGTCCAGGTTTCACCACTATCTTGAGAATGAATAATGGTACCATCTTGTCCGCATGCCCAAATTATATCTTGATCAACAATTTGTACAGAGTGAAGGATTTTGTCGGTCGGAGAGGGTTGTTCAATCCAATTTTCACCTCCATCTATGGTTCTAAAAATTCTTCCATCTTCTTCGACGCCAATACCATGGTGGGAGTCGAAAAAATCTATATCGTAAATTCTTTTGAAATCTATTTGGTTATCATTTAGCCAGGTATTGCCGCCATCATTTGTCCAATAGACATTTGACCGATAATCCACTACCCATCCCTTATTCTCGCTTACGAAAAAACACTTCCCGAAAGCAGTACCAATATTAGAAGTGTTATTCCATGTCACCCCTCCGTCAGTTGTTTTCCAAATAGAATTGATACTTCCCGTCACCCAACCTATTTGCTCATTAAAAAAATGAAGGCCATATAAAGAAACAGATGAAATTTGGTTGGCTTGCAAATCCCAAGATTCACCGCCATTGATTGTTTTCAGAATAGTTCCGTGATCCCCCGCAATCCATCCTTCTTGTTTATTTAAAAAATACAGCGCATTATAGTCTTCGACAAACACGTCATCAAGTACAACCCAGGCAGCTCCTCCATTTTCTGTTTTCAAAACCTGCCCTCCATTGCCTACAACATATCCGACCATTTCGTCGATAAATTGTACACTGTTTAAAGTGTATGTGTCTCCATAATCTTGTTTCACCCAAGTCATACCACCATCGGATGTGGCATGAATAATTCCTGCATTACCTACAATCCAAACAGAATCTGGGGATTGCACAAATACTTCTCTTGGAAAGTTTGGACCAAGTCCAGTGTTTACACTTAACCAGGTTTCGCCACCATCATTCGTTTTATAAATGACCTCCACCCCATTTGTTTTTGCGCTAACGACCCAGCCATTTAACGCGTCAGAGAAGTGAACGCTTGAAAAACTATCATAATTCTCATCAAACTGATCCACCCAAGTTATACCACCATCAATGGTTTTATCAATGATCCCACGGCCTCCAACCCTCCAGCCTACGTTTTCATCAATGAAGAATATATCGGAGAATGTATTTCCGTGAGGTAGGGGGTTTTGCCATTCCCAACAGTCAGACTGTGTAAACAAATTTGTGCAAACAAATAGTGTCAGAATTATGGTTAAGATGAGATTAATAAAGCGCATGTCGGAATGTTTTTCTATATAAATAGAGTATTTTGAATTTAACTTTGACACAGTTTTTTGACCAGTCTCAATATCAACTCAAAAAACCTTAATATTCGAAACCCGAAACTAAGAATATTCAATTTATTTCGGCCATAAAAACACCTATAAGAATTCTCTTTGGCTTGGCAATTCTGGCCATTGGCAAAATTATCACCCGATGACCTTAGCGCCATCCTCAATAGAGACCTCGATCGGTGTCAGGTCGATGCCGAACCGATTGAGGTAGCATTCCGATACCTGCTCTACAAACTCCCCTACCCTGCTTTTTTTAAGTAAATTGATCGTGCAGCCGCCAAACCCACCCCCCATCATCCGACTACCTAATACATAGTCTTTTTCAAGGGTTTGGTCCACCAAAAAATCCAGTTCCGGACAGCTCACTTCATAGTCATTTTGCAGGCTGAAATGCGACTGGTAAACCAATTCGCCCAAAGTTTTGAAGTCGTCCGTCAGCAAGACTTTCGTGGCATCCAGCACCCGTTGGTTTTCAAAAACGACGTGGCGGCAGCGCCGGAAGATGTGGTTCGGCATTTTCGCTCTGCAGGCCTCCAATTGTTGCTGGTCCACGTCCCGGAGATTGATAATGTCTAAATATTCTTTTTTTAAAATGTCAACGCCTTCTTCACATTCCGCTCTTCGAGTGTTGTATTCGGATGAAGCTAACGCATGTGAAATATTCGTATTTAAAAGCAACAATTGATAAGCGCCGAGTTCGAGCGGAAAATATTGGAATTCCAGACTGCGGCAGTCGAGCTGCATCACACAGTCCTTCTTCCCCATCACGCTGGCGAACTGATCCATGATGCCACATTTGATGCCGACAAAATTGTGCTCGGCCATCTGCGCTGCCTTGATGAGCCGCCATTTGTCGAAGCCGATGCCAAACAGTTCATTGAGCCCCACGGCAAAGCTACATTCCAGTGCTGCCGATGAGCTCATGCCACCGCCAATCGGCACGTCCCCCTCGAATTCTGCATCAAAGCCCGTAATCTTGCCGCCCAGTTTTTGCAGCTCATGTACCACGCCCATAATGTAATTGTGCCAGCTCTTTTCCCGTGGGGAAAAGTTCTTCAGGTCGAACGAAAAAGAATTTTCCCGCTTGCGGTCAAGAAGGTTAACCTTACTTTCCGAACCGTTCTTTTCGATGTACACCGTCAGTTTTTTGTCAATAGCAGCAGGGAGCACAAAGCCGTCATTATAGTCTGTGTGCTCACCTATGATGTTGATACGGCCTGGGGCCTGTACAGTAATTTCGTCCGGCATATGTTTGTTTGAGATTTCCATGTCGGCTACGATTGGTATTATTAGTGTTCCTATTTCTGTCCAATTGGAATAGATGCTTTTTCATGCAGTCCTTGTTCCCGTACAGTTACGGTCATCTATTCGGCCCCTTACCTCTGCAAAGGTTGAACAATTCATAGTTTGTTTTCTGCTTTTCCTTCGAATGCCTTTCTCTCAAAACTTACTAAGAGGCTGTTTTAAAACCTGAAGTGCTGACGAGAGGATAAGATTTTTGCATCAATTTTCTTTTGATTTGAGGAGCATATCCATAGATACGTGACGAAAATCAAAGGGAAATTGGAGTAAAAAGATATTCTCGCAGACGTGCTTGAGGTTTTAAAACAGCCTCTAAATGCCGAATCCAATTATTGATTGGCGAAACTCAAAGTGGCCAGCTTCTCTGAGGTACATCAAGTTGATTGCATCAAAATTAAAATAAGCCATTTCAACCCACAACTTCAGTTGTGGGGCAAAAACTGAAAAGACCTAACAACCGTTTTAACGGTTTTGAAAAAAGCCCTTTGGGTGGAAACGGTTGAAACCGTTGAGCATTTCACTTTCATTTCTCTACCCACAACTGAAGTTGGGGGTTAATAATTTTGATGCAATCAACCTGATAATTTACAACTATTGGGAGAATTCATTTTATTTTGAAGACCTTCTTTAATTTATCGCAACTTGAATTAATTGCTGATGTTAGCTTTAGATTTGCCGTCCCTCAAAGCCCTCGCTTCTGAAGCATGGCAAATCTAAAGCTAAGTTCATGTTCATAAATATGAACTTAAGATCAGTAACTAATAACAACGAATGACTTTTAACGACTTAAATCTTGGCAATGCCTTACAGTCAGCACTAACCGATATGGGCATGACAGAACCCACTGCCATCCAATCCAAAGTTTTTTCCCCTATAATGGCTGGGAAGGATGTTGTGGGCATTGCACAGACAGGTACTGGAAAAACGTTTGCCTATTTATTACCAACCTTGAGGCTCTGGAAATTTAACAAAACACCTTTCCCTCAAACCTTGATCATGGTGCCGACCAGAGAATTGGTTGCACAAGTTGTTGCAGAAATAGAGAAGCTCACTACCTATATGAATGTAATCGTGGTTGGAGTGTATGGTGGGACAAACATGAAACCCCAAAAAGTCATGGTAAGCGAAGGGGCAGATATTGTCGTGGGCACACCGGGCAGATTGGTAGACCTAATGACAGTTGGCGTTTTAAAAACGAAAAAAATCAAAAGGTTGATTATCGATGAAGTTGACGAAATGCTAAACCTTGGATTTAGAACTCAATTGAAGAATATCATAGATTTCCTACCGGAAAAAAGACAGAACCTGATGTTTTCTGCTACTATGACTAGAGAGGTAGTAAGTGTGATTTACCGGTTCACGGATTATTTTGAAGAAATAGAAACAGCCCCATCCGGAGCTCCTTTAGAAAATATTGAACAGTATATTTATGAGGTGCCAAATTTTAATTCCAAAGCTAATTTATTGGAATTATTGCTGAACGATAATGCTGACATAAGCAAAGTGCTTGTTTTTGTGAGCACAAAAAAATTAGCTGATATACTGTATGAAAAAATGCTCCCGATTTTCACGGAAGCCGTTGGCATTATACATTCCTCCAAGTCCCAAAATAACAGGTTCGACACAGTCAATAAATTCCAGGATGGCACTTATCGATTTATAATTGCCACGGATATTGTTGCAAGAGGTTTGGATATTTCGGACGTAACCCACATCATTAATTTTGATCTTACCGACACCGCTGAAAAATACATTCACCGTATTGGCCGCACAGGAAGGGCAGAACAAACAGGTGTCGCCATATCTTTCGTTTCAGAAAAAGAACAAGCGTATAAAAAGGAGATTGAAAGTTTAATGTCAATGGAAATCCAAATACTTCCTTTACCTGATGCGCTTGTTTTGTCTGATGAATTAATAGATTTGGAAAAGCCAAAAGAATATTATCAATTCGATAATCATAAAATTAAAACAACAGAGCCTTCGGGCCCTGCCTTCCACGAGAAAAAGGATAAAAATAAAAAAGTGAACAAAAGGATGAGCAGGGCAGAAAAGATGAAATTAAAATATAAAAAGCCTCAAACAAGAGGCCAGGGGAAACGGGGGAAAAAGAAGTAGAAGAGATTGTTTAATTATTTCGGTTCCTATACAAATCCTGTGAAATTAGCCTTGGGGATTAGCGGGTCACTTCAAGTGCCCCGCTAATTTGACGAAATTACTGGGGCACTTGAAGTGACCCCGTAATGCAACCATGGGATTTGTCTAAGAACCAAAAAGTTAAAAGGAATAAGTGATTCATTTTATAATACAGCCTCTAAAACTTCCTATATGCTGAATCCAAATATTGATTGGCTTCTGCTTCATCAAATTTCAAAGTTTCACTATTCCAGTGCAATTTTTTATTTGGGAATCGGCCAGCAATAACTCCTAAAAGAATTGTTTCTGTGAGCCTCCCTGCATAAGAAAAAGGAGCAGTGCAGGTATCCTTTCCAAAACACGCATCCACAAACTGGTGATAATGTTTTTTACCTTCCGTTTCATAGTCCCGGATAGGTTCGCCCAGGTTTCCGGACTTTTCTATTTCTGCTATTTCTGCATCAATATTTTTGTATTTCCCGCCAACAATAAGCCGCGGCAATTCCATAAAGTGCGGTAGTAGTAATCTGCCTTTTTCACCAATGAACATTGCTCCCTGATTAGGTAGTGCTTCATTATTAGGTAGCTTTAAATGTTTATGCTTTTTTGGTGCACCAGGACCATCGTACCATACCCATTTCAAGGTCTTTGCAGTGTGCTTTGTGCCTGGAAATTTATATGTAACGATATTGTTTTCAGGAAAGCCAAAACCAGTAGGTTTCCTGCATTTATTTTTGATGGTGAAAGGAATATCCAATTCCAATGCATTGTATGGGGTATCAAAAATATGCACACCCATATCACCCAAAGTCCCGCAACCATAATCGATCAGTTTCCGCCAATTGCCGGGGTGGTATACTTCTTCTTTATAAGGCCGTTCAGCCGAAGTTCCGAGCCAAAGGTTCCAATCTAAATGTTCGGGCACTGGGTCGGAACCACTTGGCTCAAGGCCATCAAATCCCCAATTTTTTGGAGACCAGGCCCGCACACATTTCACTTTCCCAATAATTCCTGATTGAATTAACAGCGTCCCTAATTTATAATCGTAAAATGAATGCACTTGTATCCCCATTTGGGTAACCAGATTTTTTTCCTCTGCCATTTTTCGCATAGCCCTCGCCTCCAATACATGATGGGTCAGTGGCTTTTGACAGTAGACAGATTTTCCCATTTCCATTGCCATCATAGAAGCAGGAGCATGTGTATGGTCAGGTGTAGATACGATCACTGCATCAATCTCTCCACTCATTTCTTTTAAAAGTTTTCGGTAGTCTTTGTACGCCTTTGCATTTGGATACAGCTGTTGGGCGGTTGCCAAATTATTTGAATCGACATCGCATAAAGCTGCGACATCTACCATTTCATGGGAGGCAATTGCCCTAAGGTCTTCAGCCCCCATTCCACCGACTCCAATATGTGCAGTTCTCAGTCTTTTATTTTTTGAAGCCCCCCAGGAAGAAGAAGGTAAGAATGTTACGGATGATGCTATTAGAGCTGTATTTTTTATGAAAGCTCTTCTTTTAATGTCCTTCACTAGTTTGATGTTTATGGATGAAGTTTAGATTGGTTTCTTTTGAATTTATTACTTAAAACATGGGCCACAAGATGATGAATCTTTGTAAAATAATCATAGAAGTTGTTTAAGAATATCTGGCTATCTTATAAAACACCTTTTTTCCTCACTCTTCTTTATAGGTTTAAGATACCAATGATCGAAATTTTAAGCTCTGATCCTCCTCCAATCTGAATTCTTGTATTCAGCAATCATCATTTAAGCAACTGACTTGAAAGTGAAAGCATTACATCTGACGAACTGCCGATTCTATTTCTCCCTTTTTCCCACCAAATAAAAAAAAATGAAAAAATAGCGATCACAATCAAACCTTTTCCATTGCAATTGGTTGCATGTGCAACCTTTTTTAAAACCATCTTATTTTTACCTTGAAATGAAAAAATTGAACGTACATGATTTCGATAAAGCGGTTATGCCGTGGATCGGCAAAACCGGTAAGTTATTGTTCTTGTTCATGACTGACAAATTCAAAAAATACGACAAAGACTTATCAGTTGAACAGTTCATTATCTTAAAAATATTACATGACCAAGATGGCAGGCCTCAAAACGATATGGCACTTGTCACTGATCGTCATAAGGCAAGCCTGACAAGGATTTTGGACAATATGGAACGAAAGCATCTTGTTACAAGGATTGCCGACAAGGAGGATAAGCGAGTAAAGAGAATATATTTAACCAAACATGGCAAGGAATATTTTCAGACTACCTTACCAGTCATTGAGGAGGCCATGCATGAAATACAGAAAGGCCTTTCTAAAAAAGAAATTGAAACTTTAATTGATTTATTAAAAAAAGTGCAACACAACATTGCTTTTAATTGCTAAAAATAAAGTTGCAGCACAAACTAAATCCGTATGCGAAAGATCATCCTATCCATTCTCGGCCTGCTCATAATTGCAGGTGCGGTACTTATTTCCCAAAAATTGGCGGGAATGAAAAAAGAACCGGTTCCGGTTGAAAATAAAGTCGTCAACTCGGTGTACGTTCAAACAGTTCAGAACAACAATACGCCCATTACGCTCAGCACGAGCGGCAGCCTCAAGGCCAAGGATCGTGTAGATATTTTCGCTGAAGTACAAGGGATATTTGAATCAAGTGCAAAGCCATTCAAGCCAGGCTCCATTTACTCGAAAGGGCAAACCTTGCTTCGCTTGAACAGTGATGAATTCAAAGCCAGCATTCAGTCTCAAAAAAGTACACTTTATAACCAGATCATCGGTTTTCTTCCAGACCTGAGGCTGGATTATGCAGATGCTTTTCCGAAATGGCAGTCATACATCAGCAGTTTTGATGCATCGAAGCCACTGCAACCACTACCTGAAACTTCCTCTGAAAAAGAGAAACTTTTCGTGACAAGCAAGGGCATTTATACCACCTATTTTGCTATCAGTAACCTGGAAGAGCGGCTGGGCAAATACACTATTTACGCTCCATTTTCTGGCGTTTTGACAGAAGCTTTTGTGAATCCGGGGTCGCTTGTGAGTCCGGGTCAGCGGCTGGGCGAATTCATCAGTACTGGAGCTTATGAGCTGGAGGTAAATATAAATGTAGCCTATCTGGACTTGTTGAAAGTGGGTCGTACTGTGCAGTTACACAACCTTGAAAACACCAAAAACTGGAAAGGGCAGGTGGCCAGGGTAAATGGCAAAGTGGACCAGGCATCGCAAACCATAAAGGTGTACATCCAAGTCTCAGGTGCCGACCTGAAGGAGGGCATGTACCTCGTGGCCGACCTCGAAGCAAAGGAGGTGGCCGACACCTATGAGATAGACCGCCAACTACTGCTCGACGATAATCAAATATTCGTTGTTGAGGGTTCAGCACTGGCATTGGCGACGGTTTCGCCCGTCCATTTCAAAGAAAACACAGTGGTAGTTCAAGGCCTAAATAATGGTACTCAAATCCTATCCAAGACTGTTCCGGGCGCGTACGCCGGCATGCAAGTAAGTATTATTGAATAATTAATGAGTGAATGGCTGGTCAAGCGAATGGAAGATTTCATTCGCTCGTCTGTTCATTCTCTCATTCACTCATTAATAATGAAAAATTTATTAGGTTTTTTTATAAAATATCCCGTTGCGGTGAACGTGCTGATGGTAGCAGTTTTCGTTTTTGGATTAATGGGATTATCAAATACCAAGTCATCCTTTTTCCCACTGAATGAATCAAATATCATTACCATTTCCGTTCAGTATCCTGGTGCGTCGCCGGGCGAAATAGAAGAAGGTGTGGTACTGAAAATTGAAGACAACCTCCGGGGTATTGTCGGTGTGGATCGGGTGACCTCCATCTCTCGGGAAAATTCTGCCAGCATCCGTGTGGAGGGCATCCGTGGCTTCGATATGGACGCCCTGCTCTCTAATGTGAAAAATGCTGTAGATCGGGTACCTTCCTTTCCTTTGGACATGGAGCCGCCCGTAGTTTCAAAATTGGAAACTCTGAACGAAGCCATCAGTTTTACGGTGAGCGGAAATGATTTGGATTTAAAAACTTTGAAACAGATCGCACGAAAGATAGAAGGCGACCTCCGCAGTATCGATGGCATTTCACAAGTTGCTTTGAGTGGTTTCCCTGCTGAAGAAATCGAAATTGCAGTACGTGAAAACGACCTTCGAGCCTACAACCTTACTTTCAACGAGGTGGCCATGGCCGTTTCCAACTCCAACCTCCTGACCACAGGTGGTAATATTAAAACCAACAACGAGGAGTATCTCATACGAGCCAACAACCGCTCATACTATGGCAAGGAACTCGATTTCCTTGTCATCAGGGCTGATGCATCTGGCAATATCATTCGGCTGAGAGATGTGGCTGAAGTGCGTGACAATTGGGCCGAAAACCCAGACCGGTTGTACATCAACAGTGATTTGGCTATCAAGATACAGGTGAGCACTACCAATAGTGAAGACATCGTACTTGCAACGGAAAACGTGCGCGATTATATCAAAAAATTCAATGCACAAAATGATGGCGTGGAGCTGAAAGTCGCACTTGACCAGACCGTAGCGCTCGAAGACAGGATTGACCTGCTGATCAATAATGGTGGGCTGGGGATTCTACTTGTACTTATTTTGCTCGGGCTTTTCCTAAAACCAAGTATCGCATTTTGGGTAGCTGTAGGATTGCCATTTTCCATGTTTGGCCTGTTCATTATTGCCCCAAATTTCATGACCATCAACGTCATTTCCCTTTTTGGGCTGATTCTCGTTATCGGTATCCTGGTGGATGACGGGATCGTGATTGCAGAGAACATTTACGACCATTATGAAAAGGGCAAAAACCCCATCCGGGCTGCCATTGATGGCGCTTTGGAGGTTGGGCCACCCATCATTGCTGCTATCCTTACTACGATGGTAGCATTTTCTGTCTTCTTCTTCTTGCCGGGCATGATGGGTGATTTTTTCGGAGAAATATCACTTGTCTTGACCATCATATTGGCCATCTCGCTCGTTGAAGCATTCTTAATATTGCCAGCGCATGTTGCGCATTCAAGGGCATTAAAAAAAGGTTCACAAAATTTCCTCCTCAACCGCTGGGCAGAAAGCGGTATGCTATGGCTTCGGGATAACGCATATGCACCGGCCCTCCGTTTCTTCCTGAGATATAAAATGATCGGTTTTGCCTTGCCATTGGCAGCATTGATTATCACCATAGGTGCTATGGCAGGTGGCATTATAAAGGGAGATTTTTTTCCTCCAGTAGCCAGCGAGCAAGTTTTTGTTGGGCTGAAAATGCCACAGGGAACAAGCGAAAGTATTACCGATTCACTCATTACCATGATTGAAAAAAAGTCGTGGGAAGTACAGGATAAACTGGCAGAAGAATTCAATGGCGGAGAAGATATTTTCCGGAATACCATACGCCAGATAGGCACTACTCAAGCTCAGACAGGCGGCCCTCCAGGCATGTTGCCTGACGGTGGCGGGGGCAGCGCCTCCCAAGCGGCCTTAACATTGAACCTAAAATCCGAATTAGAACGTGGCAGGGTGACAGCCATTCAGGTAGCCAATGCGCTTTCTGAAGCAGTAGGTACGGTGTATGGCGTCGAAAGCCTGGAATTCAATTCGGGAAGTTCATTTGGCGGCAAGCCTGTTTCTATTTCGTTGGTGAGCAATAATTTAACAGAAATAAAAGCCGCCAAAGACGAGCTAAAAAATCAGATGCTGGCAATGCCGCAGCTCAAGGACGTGTCCGACAACGACCCACAGGGTATCAAGGAAATCCGGCTGGAACTAAAGGACAATGCCTACCTGCTCGGCCTCAACCTCAACTCGGTCATGCAGCAAGTGCGGGCTGGCTTTTTCGGCCAGTCAGTGCAGCGTTTCCAGCGTGGCCGCGACGAAATACGCGTGTGGGTTCGGTACGACCGCAAAGAGCGTTCTTCCATCAAGTTTTTGGATGACATGCGCATCGTAACTCCAGCCGGGGCACGGGTGCCTTTATCAGAAATAGCGACATACGACATCGAGCGTGGCGAGGTAGCCATCAACCACTTGGATGGCAAGCGGGAAATACGTGTAGAGGCCGACGTAAAATCTACAGGGGTGACTGCTTCCGAGTTGCTAGCCTCCATTCAAGCCAACGTTATACCCGACATTTTGTCTAAATACCCCAGCGTTACAGCGCTCTATGAAGGGCAAAACAGGGAAGCAAATCAAATGGGCGCTGCGATGGGCAAGGTGCTCCCGTTCATCTTGATTTTGATGTACATCGTGATCGCATTCACATTCCGCTCGTATACACAGCCGCTCATGTTATTTATACTTATCCCTTTCAGCTTCGTTGGAGTTGCGTGGGGGCACTGGATTCACGGTATGCCTGTGAACATGTTGTCGTTGCTGGGTATTGTGGCGCTCATAGGTATTTTGGTAAATGATGGACTTGTTCTTATCAAAAAATTCAACACCTTATTGCGTGAAGGATTGGCCTTCGACGACGCTCTGTATGAAGCTGGAAAGCAACGATTTAGGGCAATATTCCTTACATCCATAACCACGATAGCAGGTCTGGCACCGCTCATTTTCGAACCAGGTTTTTCGGCACAATTCCTCATCCCGATGGCCATTTCAGTGGCTTATGGGATCGGGTTTGCCACGCTCCTCACGCTGTTTTTGTTGCCGATCATTTTATCGGCCAACAGCAAAATAAAAAGAGCGGCCCATTGGCTGAAAACTGGCGAATGGGTAGATCCAAGAGAGCTCGAAAGGGCCGTTAGGGAAATGGATGATGAGGTAATGGCAGAATTGAAATAGGAAAAATGGTTGTCCTTTGGAAAATGGCATGGATGGTTGAAAATTGAAAACTATTCATACCATTTAAACCATTCAACAATAAATAAAATGACTAATAATAAAATCCTGACGGCTGCTTTGGTGCTCGTAATCCCGTCATTTCTCTTTTCACAAAACGTGCTGACCCAAACAGAGGTGATCAAAGCGACCTTAGAAAACAACTACGGCATCCAGTTGGCCAAAAACAACGTGGAGGTGGCACGTAATAATACCGACCGCGGATTGAACGGGTACAACCCTGCCGTAAATGTCACCGCCGGCCCAAATGCCGCTATAGGTAGTGCTGCTCAAAAATTTGATGGCCCATTACCAGATGCAGAAGTGAGCAATAAATTTTCCTGGTCAGCCAATGCTTCTGTTGCTGCAAACTATACCCTATTCGACAAAGCCCGTGATTATAATTTAGCGCAGCTAAAAGAAGTCCTCAACTTGTCGGATTTACAGCTCCGCCAAACCATGGAGGTTAATGTTTTACAGGTATTAAGTAATTATTATGAAGTTGCCAGGTTGACGGAAAATCAGGCGGCCTTGGCACAGGTGCTTGATTTGTCTCGACGTCGACTTCAGCGTGCGCAATATCGTTATGACTACGGCCAGGGAATCCGGCTCGATGTATTGAATGCACAGGTGGATATTCAGCGGGATAGTGTGAATTTATTGAATGTTCAACAGCAATTGGCCAATGCCAAACGCAGCCTAAATGTGGTGATGGGAGCGCCTGTAGAGAATGCTTTTGTGGTCGATACGACGTTGACTTATGCCGATGACCTTTCCCCACAACAACTGGTCAGTTCTGCCAAATCTGGTAATGTTGGCATCCTTGCCGCCAATCAAAATCTGGTGATCCGGGAAATGGATTTACAAATAATTGACGCAGGTCGAAAACCCACCCTCGGCGCTCGTGCTTCCTACGATTACAATTATCAGGACAATGCCACCGGTTCATTCATTGCCAGTAACCGCACCAATGGATTGAATGCAGGCGTTACGCTTAATTGGAATCTATTTGATGGTGGCCGCAGAAAAGTGCAGGAACAAAATACACAACTGGCGATCCGCAGCCAATTGGTACAGAAAGAGCAATTGCAGCAGGAATTGGAACGGGATGTCCGCAATGCCTGGGAGAGCTACCAGAATGCACTGTTCATTTTGGATGTAGAAAAGAATGCGCTTGCCATCACCCGATTAAATCTGGAACGCACAGAAGAACGATTCAATGCGGGTCAGGTTTCGTCTGTAGAATTCCGACAGGCACAATTGAATTTGCTAAATTCAGAGGTGAGCCACAATACTGCAAAATACAATGCCAAGGTAGTTGAGCTGCAATTATTGCAGTTGAGCGGGGAGCTGTTGGAGCGGTTGTAGTTCAAAAGCAAGTTAGGCAAGTATCGGACACCTTGAAGGTGTCCGATACTTCATTGCTCATTGCTTTTTACAGGGAAAAGATGCTGGGCGATGTGGGACATTCATGTCTTTATAGGCGTTTGTAGCGGTCAGAGACCTTGAGTAGTATAGGAACCGGACGGAGTCCGGCACCAGCTTGAGTTGTAAACTTTCATTTTGTAGTAGCCACATTTTACATATTTCTGCAAGTTGAGCTTGACAAAATGTTAACTTATGTTATCTTTGTAACATGGATTTAATCAAAGGTTTCCAAAAAATTATCCATGTTTTTGAAGTAGAAGACATTTCTTATATGATTGTAGGAGGATTTGCAACGAGCTACTACAACCGTTATAGGTTTACTGCTGACATTGACTTTGTTCTTCAAATTCATCCTCACCATATTGACAAAATCATCAAACATTTTCCTGAATGGGAACAGTTTAAAGATGGTTTCAAAGAAAATACGAAACGAGGATCCATGTTCAACTTGACAGACTTCGAAACTGGGGTTAAGTACGACTTTATGGTTTATCAAGACAGTGACTATAATTGGAGTGCTTTCCAAAGAAGAAAGAAAATTGAATTTTCAGCAGTAGAATGTTTCATTGCCTCAGCCGAAGACTTAATTATATCCAAATTGATCTGGTATAATATTTCAAAAAGTGGCAAACAAAAAGAGGATATTGAATTCTTGTTGACATTGGATGGGTTAGACCGAAAATACCTCGAATTGTGGACAACTAAATTATTTATTAATCGTCATGGATTATTCTGAAAATGTAAAAAAAAGCAAGGCTTCTGACTTAGTGTATGCAAAATGGTATGAACATCAGTCAAATGAACGTAAAGAAAAAATGGTTCTTAGTGGCTATAGATTTGTTTCGGAAAGAATTAAAAATGATGTAGAAAAGGAAAATCCTTTTGCTACTGACGCTGACAAATTAAAGGTATTTGTGGAGTCTACCCAAAAACAAGATTATACCCCAGAAATATTTGCATTTATTTTAAAAGGTTATAATGATCGCTCAGAACAAGAATGGAAACAACGGTTTCGAAAAATGAAAAAACAACTCGGCTGGACCTACGATGATATGGCTCGTTTCATTGGTGCAGAAAGTGGAAATTCGTTGAAGGCTTCTGTTTCCCGGAAATTACCAGCATTTGCGAAGTTGGCAGTTTGTGTGTTTGAAGTAATGCAGCATTCTAACAAGGATTAAATTGGCTTTATATTACATTAAAAAATGCTAAAAATCAAAACATATAACCCAGCATAACACCGTACGAACTACTATCTATCCGATCTACCAAAGATGTATTTTTGAAATTAGCGCCTGACGAATAAAAGAACTCTGTAAATATTTTACTGCTGCCATTTTTGAATAAATCTATCCCCATGCCTATTTGATAACCGAAATCTTCAAAACCAAATTTGTTTAAATTGTAGGGTGATTGAGGCTCTTTGTCTAATATGGCATTTCCAGTAGTTTCTGAAAGATAAAAATATTCCCTTTCCATATCCGCCTTACCATTTAATCTCAAACCTAAATAGCCTCCTACAAAAACGTAAGGCCTAAGTGGCCCTTTCTCATATCGGTATTTTAGTCTACTATAAAAACTCAAATAACTAAGTGAAATATCAGAATTTAAAATAATTTCTTCTCCTTCATTTTCATAGAATTCATTGACAATTATTTTTTTATTTCCAGAAGTACTTTTTTGATAATAAGAAATACCTTGTTGAAGCCATGCATGCCTTTTCAAAACTGGAAATTCAATAAAAAAAGCAATCGCTGGATTTAATTGGGACGAATAGTTAAATTCCTGCAAAGCAGGATGCCCAGTTTCGATGCTTGTATTTGCTCCTCCAGCAGCTATTCCATAAATTAATTCTTGTTTCATAGGTTTTTCAGAATAATCCTTAGGAGCAATTTCCCCCATGCAAACATTATAGTCAAATGCAAATTTACTTAACCCTTCCTCTGTAAATTTATATGATCTATCTTTTTTGTACCAATAACTTTCAAGACAATCATTTTTTAGTTTACTAACTGACGCAGACCAATCCTCATCTTGTAATTTAATTATTTCATTTTCATGGGCAAGCTTATAAAAATAAAATGTATTATAATACTGGTAAGAAATTCCTGGACTTTCTCTTATTTGATAATCCAAACGAAACAGGTCAATATAACTTCCATCAATTAACACCTTAACAAACAGTTTTCTTTCAAGAGACTCTCCAGACAATTGAATGGAAATGGTTTTGTGAATCTTTACACCTAAACAATACCCGCTTAAGTTTTCTGGATAATAAGTCTTGATTGCACCATCAATACTTTTTTTGAAATAAACCAGTTCACTTCTTTCAATTGCTCCGGTATTTTTTATAAATCCATCGATTTTAACACCTTCGTTTGTTATTATCGATCCAGGAATAAATTTTTGTCCAAAAACTACGGTCGCAAAAAATATTACTAATAAAAAGGTTAATTGATATTTCATGGTCTTTTAAGTTTAAATGCAAATGATGTAAACGCCCCTATTCTTTTACTTATCACTATTCTCTAATCACTATTCTCCGCCTTTTACCATATCCAACGCTACATCCACGATCATATCTTCCTGGCCACCGACCATATTTCTTTTCCCCAGTTCTTCCAATATTGCCCTGGTGTCGATGCCATATTTTTCCGAAGCCTTTTCTGAATGCAATAAAAAAGAGGAATACACACCAGCGTATCCGAGTGATAAAGTTTCCCGGTCCACCCGCACCGGGCGGGTCTGAAGAGGGCGGATTAAATCATCCGCTGCATCCATTAATTTGTATAAATCGGAATTATGCTCGACACCCATTTTATTCAGCACTGCGATGAGCACTTCGAGAGGTGCATTACCAGCGCCAGCGCCCATTCCGGCAAGCGATGCATCGAGGCGGGTAGCGCCATGTTGCATCGCTACCACCGTATTGGCCACACCGAGCGAGAGGTTGTGGTGACAGTGAATACCAATCTCGGTTTTCTCGTCCAGCACATCTTTGAAGGCTTTGATACGATCTGCCACGTCGTCCATCAGCAAGGCTCCAGCAGAATCCGTAACATACACACAGTCAGCACCATAACTTTCCATGAGCTTTGCTTGTTCTGCTAATTTTTGGGGCTCATTCATGTGCGCCATCATCAAGAAACCGCCGACATCCATTCCCATATTTTTAGCGGCATCAATATGCTGAGCCGAGATATCCGCCTCGGTACAATGGGTTGCAATTCGCACCGACTCGACACCCAGTATTCTTGCCTTTTTCAAATCTTCTATCGTCCCAATTCCGGGCAACAACAACGTAGTCAACTTTGCATGTTTTAATTTTTCGGCGATGCCTTCCAGCCACTCCCAATCGGTATGTGCGCCGAAGCCATAATTGAAACTGCCTCCTGCCAACCCATCGCCATGCGATATTTCGATGGCGTCTACTTTTGCCTCATCAAGTGCAACAGCCAATTCTACAATTTGCTCTTTTGAATATTGATGACGGATGGCGTGCATGCCGTCGCGGAGGGTTACGTCTTGGATGTAAATTTTATGATTCATTCTATTTCTTTCTTTGTGAACCTTTGTGCCTTCTTTGAGCTCTTCGTGGTACAAATTGTTATTCCACAGAGTTGCACAAAGGAGACACAAAGAGCACTAAGTTTTATTCAATTTATTATTCGCTTTATTCCATTTTTTAAAAGCTCAACATGAAAATTAATTAATAGCCCTAGTTTATACTCACCTAATTTTAAATAAGTTAATACTTGTGCTGTATGTACAGGGGTAAATGCTTCAACAGTTTTCAATTCAACAACAACTTTATTTTCAACTAATAAATCAATCCGGTAACCATGATCAAGTTTTACTTCTTTATAAACAATTGGCATTGGCTTTTCCATTTCTACTGACAGACCTCTTTCTACTAATTCAAAAAATAAACATTTTTGATACGCAGACTCCAACAGCCCAGGTCCTAATTTTTTATGAACTTCGATTGCACTTCCAATTATAATGTTTGAAATTTCATTTTCAGTCATCGTGTATGGTTTTTATTAGGTTAATTCTTTGAATTCTAATCTTTGTGTCCCTTCGTTTTCCTCTGTGAAACTTTGTGGAAAAACCATCTCTATTTTAATTTTTATTAAACCAACTTCTCCCCTGTTGCCAGTGCAGCACTCGTCATAATATCCAAATTACCAGCATACTCAGGTAAATAGTGCCCGGCGCCTTTTACTTTTAATAGCACCATCGTTTTTAGGCCGTGGCGATAGCCAAGCCCTTCTATAAAAACAGGTGTATCCTCTGAAACATCTTCAAATTGAACCTCCTGATGCAGATCATATCCAGGGACATATTTTTTTACTTCCGCCACCATGTCGTGGATGCTTTGGCGGATTGCCTCTCGGTCGCCTTGTTCACTTAGACAAAGTACCGTGTCACGCATGACCAAAGGTGGTTCGGCAGGATTTAAAACTATGATGGCTTTCCCTCTTTCTGCTCCACCAACTTTTTCAATGGCAGCAGCAGTTGTTTCTGTGAATTCATCAATATTGGCACGTGTGCCAGGGCCTGCAGACTTGCTGGCTATGGATGCGACGATCTCGCCGTAATGCACTTTAGCTATTCGGTTCACAGCAGCCACCATGGGAATAGTGGCTTGGCCGCCACAGGTCACCATGTTCACATTTTTTACATCCATACTTTTTCCAAAATTGACAGGTGGAACAAGGTATGGCCCGATTGCAGCAGGTGTTAAGTCGATCATTTTTTTATCAGGATATTTTTTTACAAATTCCCAATTAAATAAATGTGCCTTTGCAGAGGTAGCATCAAAAACAATTTTAATATCCTCCCATTCCGGCATTTTAATTAATCCTTCGATGCCTTCATGGGTTGTTTTTATGCCCATCCTTTTTGCACGAGCGAGACCGTCTGATTCGGGATCTATTCCGACAAAGACGGATATTTCCAGCACTTCCGATGTGCGGATTATTTTAATCATTAAATCAGTACCGATATTGCCGGAGCCGATGATGGCGACTTTGGTTTTCATTCTTAATGAAAATTAAAATGAAAATTAAAATGAAAACAAGCCAGACATTCTGACATCGTTTTTATTAATCTCCACGTTACAATTATTTTTTAAAACAAAAATGAAAACGCCATAAGTTTATATCTGAAAAATCTACCCTGAACCGCTACATCTATATTTTCATTTTTATTTCAATTTTTATTTTTATTTTTATTCAACAAACCTAACCGACACTTCTCCCAATCCCTCAATTTCTGCCTTAAAATGATCACCAGCTTCAATAGCCAGCATAGGCCCGAGTGCTCCGGTCAAAATAATATCACCAGCTTTCATGGGCTTGCCCAACCGCGCCATTGTTTTTGCCAACCAAAGCATCGCATTGATCGGCGAACCAAGGCAGTCTGAACCCTTGCCTTCAGAAGCCACTTTCCCATTTTTTTCCAAAACCATTTTACAATTAATGAGGTCAAGGTTTTCCAACTTGACGGGCTTGTGACCGAGCACCCAATGACTCGCAGAAGCATTATCAGCAATGGTATCGGTGATGCGGATATCCCAGTTTTGTATGCGGCTGCCGACAAGTTCTATGGACGCCAATGCATATTCAATAGAAGAAATGATACTGGCAGTGGTTATTGCCCCCTCCTCTAAATCCTTTCCAAGCACAAAGGCAATCTCTGCTTCTGCCCTGGGCTGCATAAATTCTTTTATCGAAACTTCGCCGCCGTTCCATACTTCCTTATCGTCCCATAGCATTCCAAAATCGGGCTGTGAGATGCCAAACTGAGTTTGAACCGACGGAGAAGTCAATCCAATTTTGCTTCCTACCACCCTTGCTCCATCAGCTATCCGAATAGCAGTATTTATTTCTTGAACGGCATATGCTTTTTCAACATCCGTTTCGCCGATGAGATCACGGACGGGGTCGCAAGTCTGGCCGCTTATAGCAGCATCTCGCAGGCGCTTTGCAGCAGCTTCGATATTTGATAATGACATTGGAACAAAGTTTAGCCCAAAGGTGGGAAAAAATTAGATTTTGAAGGCTATGATTCACTAAGGAACGAGGCAATAATAACACACACACCTTTACTCGTCCTTTTTGCCTCTAAATGGTATTGACTTGAGCATATAAAAAAGTCTTTACAACCTTTCCCAAGGGGTCATGACCCCTTAGGAGATTTGAATCAGCAGCTTCTATCCCTATACTTGAACTGTGATTATTATAAACGAACCTATTTCTTGGGCAACTTACCTGTGCCATTCTCTCGTATCTTAAAACTGACTTTTGTCAGTATCCTACGGGATCATTCCTCATGCCTTATAATTCATAAATCCGGCTAATTTTGTCAAAATATATCTGTTGTTCGAAACACCAAGGCTAATTACTATGCACCTCATCAAGAATATATTCTCCCGTCTGTTTTCCCCTTCTGCCGCAGGTTTGTATATGATACTTTTCGCAGCGGCTATCGGCATCGCTACTTTCATAGAAAATGACTATGGCACCAGCTCTGCTCAAAAAGTGATCTTTACTGCCCGATGGTTCGAGCTATTATTGGTGCTTTTTAGCATCGCATTGGTGGCCAACATCGCCCGTTTCCGTATGATCCAACAGAAAAAATGGGCCTTGTTCACTTTTCATGCAGCTATTATCATAATCCTCATAGGATCTGGCGTCACCAGATATTTTGGAACAGAAGGCATGATGCATATACGGGAAGACAGCACATCCAATTCCTACCTTTCCCGAGAAACCTACCTGCTTTTTGAGGCAATGAAAGATGGCGAAAAATTCGTTTTTGATGAGCCTGTATTGTTTGCCACGCTGGGCAACAACAAAATGAAGAACACCTATTCTCTTGGTGGGCAAGATGTGGAAATTGAAGTACTCGGATTCATGCCGAACCCAAAAGAAGTGCTCGTGGATGACGACAATGGGCTGCCTGTATTAAAAATAGTAATGGCAGGCGCAAATGGCCGGGAAGAGTATCTTCTCAGAGAAGGCGACAAGTCTCGAATCAGAGGCACTTTATTCAACTTTGGCCATACGGAAGATCCTTCCGCTTTCAATATTAAATATGAGAACGAAGAGCTGTTTTTCAAAGCCCCAACCAGTTTCGTTCAAACAATAATGGCTACCCAGCAAAGGGACACAGTGCCACCCAATGAATATTACCCGCTTTATTTGCGAAGCATGTATTCCAGCGGGCCACAAAGTTTTGTTTTTGGGCTATTCACACCGAATGGACGAGTGGAAATGATTTCTTCTTCCAACAAAATGGAAAGCAGCAGCACTGGTGGAGTACACATGAAAATAACCACTGCCGGGCAGGAAGAAGAATTTATGGTATTTGGGAATGTTGGCATTGAAGGCCGTCCTCGTATAGTAACGGCAGGCAGAATGAGCTTTGCCGTGTCCTATGGTGCAAAACGCAAGACCCTGCCTTTTGCCATCCGCTGCCGTGATTTCATTATGGAAAAATACCCAGGCACCAATAGCGCCTCATCGTATGCCAGTGAGGTTACGCTGGTTGATCCTCGAAAAAACCTGAACGAAGACCACCGGATTTATATGAATAATATCCTGAACTACGATGGTTACCGCTTTTTCCAATCATCTTTCGACAAGGATGAACTTGGCACTTATCTTTCTGTCAACCACGATGCACCTGGCACATGGATTTCCTACCTCGGCTACGCACTTTTAACCTTGGGTTTAATGCTTGTTTTTTTTCATAAAAAAAGCCGATTCCAAGATTTGCGGAGAAAAATCAGAGATATGCAACAGGCAAGGCAATTGGCGGCTACTGCAATCATTGGCTTGTTTTTCACATTCGGTTCAACACTAAATGCAACTCCACCTACTGAACAGGGACTCAAAGTGGTGAATCCTGCACATGCTGAAATGTTTGGCAATTTGATCCTCCAAGACCATCATGGCAGGTTTAAGCCAATGGATACACATTGCAATGAAATTTTGCGGAAGCTGTCTCGAAAAGAAAGCTTGCATGGGCTGAATGCAGAGCAGATCATCCTTGCCATGGCTTCTGAACCAAAGGAATGGTATCAAGTGCCTTTGATCAAGCTTGGACACCACGAAGAAATCAAAAAGATACTCGGAGCGGAAGGGCCACTTGTCACCTATAGCGACTTTTTTGAAAAAGGCGGAGCCTACAAACTCCAAACGCATGTCCGGGATGCATACAACAAAGATCAGCGGGATCGGGGTGTGTTTGAAAAAGAGCTCATAAAGCTGGATGAAAAAGTAAACATTGCCAGCATGGTCTTTTCAGGCCGTTTCATGAAAGTGTTCCCTGTGCCTGGTGATGACACACATACCTGGCGCACCCCCATGGACTTTAAGAATGGACATAATGTCAGTGCCAGCAATGACTTTGCAGAAAAATTTTACCCCGCATACATTCCCACGCTCCAAAATGCATTGCTGGAAAATGACTGGACCCTTGCCAATAGATTGGTGGAAGAACTGCGCTCATTTCAACGGGAAAACGGTGGTGAAATACTTCCTTCAGAAACAGACCTAAGTGCGGAGATCTTACTAAATGAAATGAACGTTTTTTCCCGATTGGGAAAAATATATGGGCTTTTAGGGCTTGTATTTTTAGGGCTATTATTTACCTCAGTTTTTAAGCCAAGCATGAATTTGAAATGGCCCGCAAAAATTGCATTTGGGGTGTTCGTTTTTGCCTTTGTTCTGCATGTGTTTGGCCTTGGCCTCAGGTGGTATGTTTCGGGGCGTGCGCCTTGGAGCAACGGCTACGAATCCATGATCTATATCGCTTTCACAACAGTTCTGGCTGGTGTCATATTTTCGAGAAAATCATTGGGTGGGATGGCAGCCACCTCGGTACTTGCTTCCACTATATTGATGGTTGCAGGGATGAGTTGGCTCGACCCTGAAATCACGCCTCTCGTTCCTGTGTTAAAATCTTACTGGCTAACCATCCACGTTTCATTGGTAGCCGGCAGTTATGGCTTCCTAATGCTGGGAGCTTTGATCGGAGCAATCAACCTCATTTTTATGATTTTTGGAAATGAAAAAAATGGGAACAACGTCTATCGAATCGTCAAAGAAATGACCTACATCAGCGAGATGACTTTGATTGGTGGCTTATTCATGTTAAGTGTAGGCACTTATCTCGGAGGTGTATGGGCCAACGAATCTTGGGGCCGCTATTGGGGCTGGGACGCCAAAGAAACCTGGGCCTTGGTTACTATCTTGGTTTATGCTTTTATCCTGCACATGCGATTCATTCCAGGATTTAGAGGTGTATATGCATTTAATGTTTCTTCCTTATTTGGTTGGGCTTCGGTCATCATGACCTATTTTGGTGTGAATTACTATCTCTCTGGACTCCATTCCTATGCTGCGGGTGATCCTGTGCCGATCCCACCATCTATTTTTTATGCAGTGATCACATTGACTATCATCAGTTTACTGGCGTTTTGGCGGCATCGGGTTTATTTGAAAAATAAGACTGTATGAGGATATAATAAAAGGAAATGGACACCTTACCAAAGTTTCACATTGTACCAGATAAAGCCTTTGTGAAACTTAGTGTTTTCTTTGTGGCTCTCTGTGGAATAACTTTCTTGGCATGGCTTTACCACAAAGTTTCACAAAGAATGAACAGAGAGCCACAAAGAAGAAGTGTCACTTTTTAAGACAAAATACTACAAAGTGTCCACCCCTGTTTTCCTTGATCACTTCAAAGTCGCCCCTTCCAAAATAATATCGTACCGGTAACCCGCACCGAAATCTTTGTTAAGAGCGATTGTTCCTTCCAAAGTCACGACATGCCCAAGCGGGATATTTTCCATGGTTGTTATCGTCAAATCCAGATCCTCGCCTGAGCCATCTTGGATATGCAACCAATTACGCCCCATAATCATAGGATTCACTTTTACGATCTTACCCGTTACAGCAATTGTTTCCCCATCAAAGTCTGCCTTATTTGCAAAAAGGTCTGATAGCTTAACTGCCCCTTCTGCATGTTCAACTTCTATTGGTCCACCTTCAGTTGCTGAGCCTCCCTGCACACGGTTCAATGCCTCATCAACAGCGGAGCCACTGGTCATTGCCCCGTCTGGCTGGCGGCGCAAGTCCGAAACCAGGTAAAGTTTTTCAAAAACCCGGTTATGCTCTTTGCTTAAAAAATTCTTTTTCAGCAAACCACCTTTGAAATAGTAGGTTTCCCCAACTTCAATATCTCTTTGTGTGACAGCCACCCAAAATTCTTCTTCATTTTCAGTCACATTGAGATAGGTGTATTTCCCAGCGTCCATTACATCGTTCACTTCTATTTTATGTACGCCATCATCAACAGGTGAAACGTTCACGCCACCTCCAGAATGGAACGAGCCACTATGTGGGTTTTCCGGAGCGGTTGATACACTTTCAATTACTTTAGGTTTTGATTCACAGGCAGAGAACACCAACACTGTGGCCATTATTTTCAATACATTTGATATTGTCATTATATTTAGAATTTAGCGATCAAAATCGTTGAATGATCTTGGTATTAAACCGGGTCAAATCATTTCCCTGACCGTCGAAAGTACCTTCATAATAAAGGTACAAAGATAGATTTTTGGCAATTCTAACATTGAGGCTTGCACCACCTATTTTCTGTTGAATAGAATAATTGCTCGTTCTGTACTGATAATCCACCAAGCGGAAGTATATTTCTCCCGACAGTTTATTTTTCAGAAAATCTTTTGACAATCGAATCCCGAATATTTTGCTGTCCAAATAATTTGTCTGCAAAAAATTAGCTGTCAGCGATGCTCGCGCATGGATACCAGGGACGCGGCTGATATTCAGGTAGCTGTTCAGGTTTTTGGAAAGGTTCATATTGCTCTGCTGAAATCGCCAATTGGCATTTGCGCCGATGGTGACATATTTGATTGGCCGAATATTCAGCCCAAACCGAAAGCCTTGACGGGTTTCTTGATCAATGAGCTGTTCAATATAGCTTTTGTATGATTCATAATAAATGATGTTTTTCCGATTATCATATGAACCAGAAATAGTCAGCTTTCTCGATACCCGATACCGGAGTGATACATACAAATTGGTGAGCCTTGGTTTGGCATTCACTTCATTGTTAACCTTTTCGTATGCATCCATTTCTGCTGAACCAAAAAGGTTAAGGTTCTTGGCGAGATTGCTGGAATGCTGGAAATAAACAAATCGCCTATCCACCTCTCCACCGTTCCTTTGCTCCACAAATCCAAGTGTTGACCGTTCGTATTTTTTTTCTGAAATATGACCTACAAATGCACCCGCTTGCAACAGGTTCAAATTGAACCCATAATCTGAATTATCAGGCCTTGAACCCAAGATACCTCCCACGAAAAATTGACCAAATCCCTTTTCATACTGCACCCCATCTATTGCTCCCATACTGGACATTTTTGGATTTATCCTCCTGCCCAGAGTAATGCTCGAAGATTTATCAAAGTCATATCTACCAGCCAATGAATAAATTCTCAGTGCTGCCCCCAGGTTATCCCATTCTCCTTGAGTATGCCTAAACGTAGTATAATTTTCAAAGGAAAAGCGAGAGTCATTTATATTATTCCCCCTATAATTGAAGGCATATCGCATTCGGTGATTATTACCATGATTCGACAATGTGCTGTACGTTGCAGCTGAAAGGCGGGCTCTTATGTTTTGTTTTGGCTGAAAAATTTCTTCTTCATTTTCAATAATTGCCTCTTGAATTAAAGGAGTTGGCTCAAGATTATTATTGATGTCCGTTTCTATAGGTTCTTCGATCTGTTCTTCTGGTTTTTCATTTTCAGGCTTCGCCAAAATAGCTACTATCTCATTTGACACCTCCAGTTTTTCATTGCCCAAACTGCTACATACACAAGAGGAAGAAGATTTATTGGTAACCTCTAAAACTGGCAACAACACTTCTCCTTTTTTTAGAAATAAGGTATCACCAATTTCAATTTCATCCGTGGAAGCAAATTTGACATAGGTATTCTGTGAGGATAAATAGGAAACAGTACCGATCTCCACAATCGGTTCATTTTGACCGTTTACAGAAAAGGAAATAAAAAGGAATAAAAGAACAACCGTGAATATTTTCATTTCTTTAGTTTTTGGCAATTATCAATCCTCACCTGTTGGATGGCAGGAATAGCAAGCTGGGCTCGAATAGGTATACCCTGGCACACCCTGGTGGTCGTTTCCTACTTCAACCGGGTCATCATGTTCATGGCAGTCAATGCAACTGAAAGTGGAGTAGTTTCCACCTAAATGGCAATCGGTACAGACATTCCACTCTCCGTCATGTTTGCCACTATATATTGGGAAATACATTGCATCATGGTCGAATGTCGATGGAATCCAAGCTGATTCTGTATGGCAATCCTCACAGGTTGTCGGAAATTGAGCCGCTGCGTGGTCTGGGTTCGTTGTGCCATTGTAGTCATCTTGATGGCAGCCGAAACAAGTATTCGGAGTGTTATTGTAATTTCCATTATGGCATTCAGCGCAGTCGTTCACCAAAGCATGCGCTCCATTCAATGGCCAATAATTATTGTGAATATCAAACGAAGCTGGCATCCAGTTGGGATCGGTTGTGTGGCAATCATCACAGGTGACTGGTAAGCCAAGGGCAGTATGGCTTGGGTTTGTTGAGCCATTGTAATCCGGCATGTGACAGCCATCGCAAGTATTTGGGGTGTTGTTATAATTTCCACCAATGTGGCATAACGCACAGTCATTTTCTATTGGTATATGCGCTCCTGTGAACGGGTAAAATGCGTTGTGGTCAAATGTCGATGGAATCCATGCTGACTCCGTATGACAATCCTCACAGGTGGTGGGAAACTGAGCAGCAGCATGGTTGGGGTTCACTGCATTATTATAATCATCGGCATGACAGCCATAACAATCAGTCGGCGTGTTATTATAATCCCCATTATGGCAATCTACACAATCATTCACCATTGCATGCGCTCCGTTCAGCGGCCAATAATTATTGTGAATGGCAAAAGTAGCAGGCATCCAATCTGGATCAGTGGTGTGGCAGTCGTCACAGGCTGTCGGTAGTCCCAGCACTGAGTGGCTTGGGTTTGTCGAACTATTATAATCTGGCATATGACAACCATCGCATGTATTTGGTGTAGCATTATAATTTCCACCAATATGGCATAATGCACAGTCATTTTCTATTGGTATATGCGCACCTGTCAATGGATAAAAAGAGTTGTGATCCAAAGTAGATGGTATCCAAGCTATTTCACTGTGGCAGTCCTCACAAGTTATTGGGAATTGGTTGGCAATATGATCTGGATTGGTCGAGCCATTGTAATCATCATCGTGGCAGCCCATGCACGTGTTTGGCGTGTTGTTGTAATTGCCGTTGATATGGCATTGGGCACAGTCATTTTCAATAATAGCATGCGCTCCGTTCAGCGGGTAGATTACATTATGATCAAATGTCGATGGAACCCACGCCGACTCCGTATGGCACTCCGTACAGTCCGTCGGAAATTGGACGGCCTGATGATCTGGATTGGTCGTGCCATTGTAATCATCATCATGGCAGCCCATGCACGTGTTTGGCGTGTTGTTGTAATTGCCGTTGATATGGCATTGGGCACAGTCATTTTCAATAATAGCATGCGCTCCGTTCAGCGGGTAGATTACATTATGGTCGAATGTAGATGGTATCCAGGCAGTCTCTGAGTGGCATTCCAGACAGTCCGTCGGAAATTGTGCGGCCTGGTGGTCAGGATTGGTCGCGCTGTTGTAATCATCATTGTGGCAGCCCATGCACGTGTTCGGCGTGTTGTTGTAGTTCCCGTTATGACATGCTGCACAGTCATTTGAGATTGCTGCATGCGCTCCATTTAGTTGATAATAATTATCATGAATATCAAATGAAGCAGGCATCCAATCTGGGTTAGTAGTATGGCAATCGTCGCAAGCAGTTGGTATACCTAAAGTTCCATGGTCTGGGTTTACGGATTGATCATAATCATTCTGATGGCATCCTGCACAGCTATTTGGGGTATTATTGTAATCGCCATTGTGGCAAATTACGCAATCATTGGCAACAGCCGTATGTGCCCCATCTATTACCCAATAATCATCATGAATAGCAAAAGTAGCTGGACTCCAACCTGGATCTGTAGTGTGGCAGCTTTCACAATCAATTGGAAGACCCATAGCTGGGTGATTTGGATTGGTGGATTGGTCGTAATCGGCCTGGTGGCAAGCGTCACAATTGGTAGGTGTGCCTGAATATCCATTTGAATGGCAATCGAGACAGTCAGCACTTATATGAGCACCCGTTAGCGGAAAGCCTGTCAGATTATGGTCGAATGGATCATCCGCACTGCCTGTAGGATGGCAAACCAGACAAGCTGGGCTATTATAAGAATAGCCTCCAACAATAATATGCGCATTATCTGTTTCAGGATTCAGGTGACACACTGTACAACTGAATTCAGCATAATTTGAAGGATTGGTGTGGCACTCCACACAGTCGTCCCATTCACCCGCATGCTGCCCACTGTATATTGGGAAATATTGCCCATCGTGGTCGAAGGTGGCTGGCACCCATTCACTTTCAGTGTGGCAACTCGCACAATCGGTTGAAAACTGTGCAGCTTGATGGTCGGGATTGGTGGTATTGTTATAATCACCGAGATGGCAGCCAAAACAGGTGTTCGGCGTGTTGTTGTAATCGCCATTGTGACAGGCGGCACAGTCATTTGCGATGGCAGCATGCGCCCCGATCAATGGATAAAAATCGTCGTGAATATCAAAGGTCGCAGGCATCCAATCCGGTTCCGTTGTATGGCAAGTGGCACAATCATTCGGTAATGCTAGGGCTACGTGGTTTGGATTTGTAGTTTGGTTAAAATGGGTCTGATGGCAAGCCGCACATTCAGTCGGCGTGCTCGAATAATTTCCTCCAATATGACAAGCTGCACAATCATCTGCGATCAATGTATGCGCCCCAGTAAATGGATAAAATGATGCATGGTCGAAAGTTGAAGGCACCCACTCCGATTGCGTATGGCAACTTTCACAATCGGTCGGCATTTGGGCAGCCTGGTGATCAGGACTCGTAGTTGCATTATAATCATCAGCATGACAGCCGTTACAGGTGTTTGGTGTGTTGTTGTAATTGCCGTTGTGGCATGCGGCACAATCATTTGCGATAGCGGCATGTGCTCCCAGCAATTCATAAAAATTGTCGTGATTGACAAAGGATGCTGGCATCCAGTCAGGCTCGGTCGTATGGCAACTTGCGCAATCCGTAGGCAGCCCTAATACAACGTGATTTGGATTGGTTGTTTGATCAAAATCCATCTGGTGGCAGGCAGCACAATCCGTTGGTGTGCCTGCAAACCCTGCGGCATGGCAGTCCAAGCATTCCGTCATTAAATGCGCCCCAGTAAGCGGGAATGCAGTTGTATTGTGATCAAATATATTTGTGATGTCGCCAGTTGGATGGCAGGCAAGGCAAGCTGTGTTTTCAAAAACGTACCCTCCTACCCCAGCATGTTCATCATTCGTTTCGGGATTTTGATGGCAGGTTACACAGGTGAATTCAGCATAATTGGAGGGGTTGGTGTGGCAGTCCAGGCATTCATTCCATTCGCCATTGTGTGCACCTGAGTAAATTGGGAAATATTGAACATCGTGATCAAAAGTCGCAGGCATCCATTCCGTCTCATTGTGGCAGATCATGCAATCTGTCCCAAACTGGGCAGCCAAATGGTCGGGACTGGCAGTCGCATTATAGTCATCTGAGTGGCAGCCAAAACAATTATTCGGTGTATTCTGATAATCGCCATTTAGATGGCAGGCGGCACAGTCGTTAGCAATGATTGCATGTGCCCCATTTAAAGCGTAAAAACTATTGTGGTCAAAAGTGGAAGGAATCCAAGAAGACTGAGTATGACAGTCGGTACACGTTGTTGAAAATTGGGCTGCCTCATGATCAGGATTATTTGTACCATTAAAATCATCCAAATGGCAACCGATGCAATCAGTAGGAGTTGATGTATAATTTCCAGCAATATGACACGCAGCGCAGTCATTTTCTATCATCTCATGCGCACCGACCAACGGGTAAAAACTATTGTGATCCAAAGTGGAAGGAATCCATGCGGATTCATCATGGCAGCCAGTACAGTCAGTCGACAACTGAGCAGCAACGTGGTCGGGATTATTGGTTTCAGAGAAATCAGTGGCATGACAGCCATAACAATCGGTTGGGGTATTGTTGAAATCACCAGTATGACATGCTGCGCAATCATTTGCGATAGCGGCGTGCGCTCCATTCAGCACATAATAGTCGTCGTGGTTGGCAAAGGTGGCTGGCATCCAGTCAGGCTCAGCCGTGTGGCAGCTTGCACAGTCCGTTGAAAGACTGAGCGCCCCATGATCGGGATTAATTGCCCCATCAAAATCCATCTGGTGGCAGGCGGCACAGTCGGTAGGAGTCCCTGCATAGCCCGCTGCATGACAATCCAAACAATCTGTCACAAGGTGCACTCCAGTTAACGGGAAGGCTGTCAGGTTGTGGTTAAATACAATATCAGCACTTCCAGAAGGGTGACAAGCCAAACATACTGGGGAGTCATAGGAATAGCCATCCACCCCCATGTGTGCATCGTCCGTTTCTGGATTCTCATGGCATGTCACACAGGTGTATTCTGCAATATTGGAAGTATTGGTATGACAATCCATGCACGCATCCCATTTCCCACTGTGTGCACCACTATAAATGGGGAAAAACAGTCCATCGTGATCATAAGTAGCCGCTGGCTCCCAAGCTGTTTCAGAATGGCAACCCACACAGTTGGTTGAAAAATGCACAGCTTCATGGTCTGGATCAGAGGTCGCATCGTAGTCGTCTTGGTGGCAGCCTACACAAGTAGTTGGTGTGTTAGTATAATCTCCATTATGGCAGGCGGCACAATCATTGGCAATGTCGGCATGTGCACCAAGTAATTCATAAAAATCATTGTGGTTGGCAAAAGTCGCTGGCATCCAATCTGGATCAGTCGTATGGCAACTCGCACAATCGGTGGACAATCCTAAATCTTCATGGTCGGGGTTTATTGTTTCCTGGAAATTGGTTGTGTGGCAAGCCGCACAATCGGTCGGTGTTCCCTCATATCCATTTGCATGACATTCGATACAGCCCACCCCAATGTGACCTCCTGTCAATGGGAAATTGGTGTCGTTGTGATCAAAACTGCCATCCACATCTCCATTTAGGTGGCAGGCAAGGCAGGCCGAATTTTCATATGTATATCCTCCCACGATATTATGTGCCTCATCCATTTCAGGGTTCAGGTGGCAAACAACACAACTGAAAACAGCATAATCAGATGAATTGGAATGACAGGATGCACAGTCGTCCCAATTTCCTTTGTGCGCTCCACTGTATATTGGAAAATGCTCTAAATCATGAGCGGTATATTTAGCAGGCATCCAGCTGGGGTCGATGGTATGGCAAGAGGCACAATCATTCGTAAAATTGGCACTTTGATGATCCGGATGGAGCGTATTTTCAAATTCCGTTTGATGACAAGCAAAACAGTCATTTGGCGTGTCGTTAAAATCACCTCCAATGTGGCATGCCGCACAATCATTCACTTCATGGCCTTTTTCCAACGGGAAAAAGCCATGGTCCAACACTTCTGTTCCCCAGTCTGGATTTTCAATGCTATGGCATTCGATACAATTGGTTGAAAAACCTGCTTCTTCGTGGTCGGGGTTGGTTGTACTTTCAAATTCCTGCAAATGACAGCTCGCACAGTTATTCCCGATGCGGCCAAATTGCAGCGAAGATTCCGAACCATGGCATTGCCTACAATCTGCCACAGCATGGACACCTATCAATGGGAATCCATTTGCCTGGTGCAGATCAGTAATGTTGTCCACCAACCAGTTATTGGTATTGTGGCAGCGGGCACAGTCATCTCCAGCGGTCATTTGGTGCATATCGGTATGGCAGGAAATGCATTCCATTTGCACTTCCTCAAATACCAAGGTTTCATGACAAGCCCGGCAGTCAACCGACGCATGCTGGCCCGTTAGTGGAAATTCAGTCTTATTATGGTGGAAAAGGGATGTATCGACAGGGAGCGGGAGGCCGGTAGTCTTTGATTTTTTTGGCTTTAACAGTTCCATTTCTTTCCAATGGTCAGCAGCTATTTCCCAACCGGAAGGGGAATGGCAGGCAGCGCAGTTGGCCTTAAACTCCAGACCGTGGGGGTTTTGCGCAGCCAGGTTTACACAAAGCTCAAAAAGAAATAATATGGTTATAAGTCGGTACAATTTTTTACTTCATACTTATCTATATTGGTTACGAAAATAAGGTTTGCGCTGGTTGCCTTGATGGCATTGGATCAGGAAATTTTTAGGTAAAACAAAGATGTGAATAGAGCATGCTACTGTGCTATGACAAAGATCACCAAGAACGCAAATGGCACCTATTATTCTTTACCATCGGGATGACAAGAATAACAGGCCTGGCTTGAGTAGCTATAATCCGATACACCATCATGGTCATTGGCAAGCCTCGAAGGATCATTATGTTCATGGCAATCAATACAGCTGAAAGCAGTAAAGCTCCCTACTGTTGTATGGCATTCCACACACTCGTTCCATTCCCCTTTATGAGTACCACTAAAAATGGGGAACTTTTGGTCGTGCTCAGTGAAATTTGTGGCTTCCCAACCTGGCGCAGTAGAATGGCAGGCATCACAATCCGTTTGAAAACCCACCAATTGATGGTTTGGATCAGTTGTAGATAAATAATCATCTTCGTGGCAAGCAAAGCAGTCAGTTGGTGTCCCCGTAAAAACATCTCCTGAATGACATGCCGCACAATCGTTGATTTCGTGCCCTCCTGTCAGTGGGAAAAACAAGTGGTTGGCAAAGCCTGCCTCCCATTCCCAGGAAGGGCTTGCCACGTCGTGGCATTCCAAACAATCCAAAGAATATCCGGCAGCTTTATGATCAGGCATGGTCGCCGATGTGTAATCATCCATATGGCAACTGATGCAATCATTCCCAATTCTGTCGTACCGCTGCACCGATTCTGAGACATGGCATTCAAAACAACTGGTGCTTGCATGTTGCCCCAGTAATGGAAAGCCATTGTCCACATGCAATTGGGTCACATTGTCCACCAGCCAATTTTCGGTGCTGTGGCACCGGGCACAATCTGACCCAACCGTCATCTGGTGCAAGTCGGTGTGGCAAGAAATACATTCAGAATTAGTATTGGAAAAAACAAGTGATTCGTGACAGCTAATGCAATTCTGCGATGCATGCTGGCCCGTCAGCGGGAAGTCAGTCTGTGCATGATCAAACGCATCCTCTGTATAGGGATTAACCAACTTCCCATTGTTCCAGGCAGACTTGGCGATCTCCCATCCTTCTGGTGAATGGCAAGCCGCACAGTCTATTGTCAATAATGTCCCATGTGGGTTTTGTGCGAGGCCTAAAACGCTCAGGCACGCAGTAATCAATGTGAAGATGTAAATTTTCAAACGGTTTAAACTTAATATTTGGCCACTAACAGCTTATTGTTCAAAAGCTGTTAGCCATTGGCTGTTAGCTATTAGCCAAAAGCCAATGGCCAACAGCAATTTCTATTCTTGTGCAAATGCTCTACACTATTATAGTTCAGTATATACATCTTTCAATACGGTTTATTCCTAAAGGTCAGTTGCCTCAAATAATTTTTTCATTTTTTTGCCCGTTGAATAAATCAAAAGCAACCTTTTCTGCACAACTGTGCGTAATCCTATTTGACTAGTTGCAACAATGGAGTCAAAGACCCAAAACATTTACCTACTTATTAAAGCCTGCAAGGATGGCAATAAGGCTGGCCAGCGCAAACTGTATGAATTGCATTACAGTTATGGAATAGGTATTTGCAGACGTTATGCGGCCAATACGCAGGAGGCTCAGGAAATGTTGAACGATGGATTTTACAAGGTATTCACCAAAATTGACCTATACGACCCAAACCAACCCTTTAAAAAATGGCTGAGAGCCGTCCTGGTTAATTCGGCCATTGACTACCACCGCAAGTATCACAAGCACGAACCATTTGCTGAGCTTGGGCCTAATACTCCAGAAGAATTTGTTGGAAACGAAGCGTTGGAAAACCTTTATTACGAGGATGTGTTGGACTGTGTCCAGCACCTGCCACCACGTTACAGATTGGTTTTCAACCTTTTTGCAATTGAAGATTTAAGCCATCAGGAAATCGCCGAAAAATTGGACATCAGTGAGGGTACGTCCAAATCGAATTTTTTCAAAGCCAAACGGAAGTTACAGGAAATAATGCAACAAAATGGCTACCTAAAACTCCAAAGTCATGGATGAAAAATTTTTACACAAAATAAGCGGCATATTAAATGATCCTCCCGAAGTGCCTTTCGATGAATCGGCTTGGGATCGGATGCAGAAAAAATTGTATCCAGCGCCTTCCCGTAGAAAATGGATGATCGCTGCACTGGCTGCCCTTTTGTTTTTACTATGGCTTATTCCCGCTGGCATTTCATATGTTGCTTTCCAACGACTGGATGAGGCAAATGACAATATTGCCGAGCTAAAGACGATCATTCAAGAAACCAAAATTCTTCCATCAGAAACTCACCCTGAACACCGATCACTTGTTATTTATGACACCATTTACAAGACAGTCATTATTGAAAATATAAAAACACAAAACGCTCCATCCGGTTATTTTACACCCCAGTCTAGTTTAGCATTACTCAAAAATGACCAATATTCTCCATATCGAAATCACGCTCTCTCTTTTAATAATTATCAACCGTTTAAATCCCCGTTTTCATTCTTTTCTGGAAATTCGGACAATTATAACTCGGGCAATTTGCCACCTGAAACAGTAGTTGAATTAAGCCCCCCAGAAGCCATTGATTACCTTTCTATTAAATCCCTCGATTATTATTTTGATCCGAATCTTCAAATTGTCTCTGACCCATTTATTCAAAAAAACACTAAAAAAGGACTGCGATATTACCTCTATAAAATGCAACCTGAAAGCTTTGCTTTGTCAGGTAATGTGGGACAGTACATTGCTACCTACGGTACTGGTCGTGGTGTTAATTTCACAAGTGGCCTTGAAGCCGAAATCGGATATAAGAAAAATTTTGGTTTGGTCATAGGCGGAGAATACATGCAATGGAAATTTGACAAGAGCAGGGATCACGAAGAAGAAGAGGAAGAAGAGGAAGAACACAAATTAGAAAACCAATTCCCCACCGTACAACCAGACTCTGATGATGATGTGCTCAATGAGGTTTACGGTGATTTCAAATATGTGCAAGTGCCGATTGGCATTCGATACACATTTAGTAACGGTAAGGCGCTGAAACCATCTGTAGGGCTTGGCCTCGCTGCTCGTTACCCGTTGCATTCAGCTTTGACGTATGAATTTTTGAGCAATTTTGATGAATACACCCGTGATCTTGAAAACGTTTTGGAAGAAAAGTTTGAGCTGAAATCAGCCTGGGCAAGTGTGGGCTTGCAGTATGAACTGAATGACCATTGGAACTTTGCCCTCGATGGTCGAGCTCTCATGGATTTTGATAAGGGAAATTATGATTATGAAAATCTACGCCTGTTTAGCTTGCGGATCGGGATGCAGTATGTATTTTGATTGTGTTATTGGCCATTAGCTGTTGGCTAAAAGATATAAGCTCTATTGATGGCAATCCACGCATTCAAAGCTATCCATTTTATACTCCACAATTAAAATATCATTATCTTCTACAATAGCCTTGTGACATTGGTTGCAGGCTACTTCTGCATGTTTGCCTTCCAGCGGGAATCTTGTTTCATTATGATCGAACAAGTCTGCCTCCCAATCATTAAAATCGTGGCAGCGTTTGCAGTCTGTCGTGCCATTTTCCATAAATTGGCTACCGTGAACATTGTCATGACAAGATACACATTCGTTTGATACCCCGGCGAATTTCCTAACCGGCTCATGATCCTGCACATGACATGCTACACAGCTAACAGCCTGGTGTCTGCCTTCCAAAGTGAAAGCTGTTAGATTATGATCAAATAGGTTTTCACCCTTCCAGCTCCCCGTTGTATGACAAGTCTGGCAATTTTGTTCTGGGTAAAATTCTTCAGATAGTTCATCCTTGTGGACATCCTCATGGCAATCCACACATTTATTTCCAATGTTCCGGAATTGCCATTTTTCCTCGCCTTCGGGCAAATGGCAGGCAAAACAGGGAGTAGCCAAATGCCCCCCATCCAGCGGAAAAGTAGTTGCTGCATGTGCTTCAAAAGAAAAATTACTTGGAGCAAACCCCTCAGTTGTATGGCAATCCACACAATCTGGTACAAGTCCGTTGTTTTCAAATTCTCCTTCATGATAATCTGTGTGGCAGTCCACACAATTGGCAAACGGCAATGGGTCAGTCAAACTTTCCGAAATGTGGCATTTTCGGCAATCCACCACTTCATGCTTGCCTTCCAATGCGAAGTCAGTAAGGTCATGATCAAAATTTTCGAGATTTCCGACCACCCGAAATGTCTCTTCTGTATGGCACTCAGCGCAGTTGCTTCCAAATCTTCCCTCGTGTACATCATCATGGCAAGCAACACAATCATTTTCAAGAACTCCAATATTGTTTTGAAAAACCTGTTCTGGAGGCAGATCTGGAACATGGCAAGCAAAACAATCCACCTGCCTGTGCTTGCCTTTTAGCGAAAAGCCCGTCTGGTTGTGCTTGAATCTTTGAAGGCTACTGTGCGAAGTAAATGATTGCTCTGTGTGGCATTGTTTGCAATCAGTTCCGAGGTTATTCTCATGTGGGTCATCATGGCAGGCGTTACAATTTGCAAATGGCACATCTGCAAAGCGCTGGAACTCTTTCCCGTTGCGGGTTTCTGTCTGATGGCATTCTTTACAATCTACTTCTATATGTTTTCCAATTAGTGGATAATCCGTTTCATCATGATCAAACTTTGACGCTGGATCAAAAGCTTCTAATGTATGGCATTTTGCACAGTCATCTCCCAATGTATTTTGGTGATAGTCATCATGGCAATCTACGCAAGTAGTGCTGAGACCTAGATAAGTTTCAGCTCTTTTTTTCAAATCCAGGTCGTCAATAAAGTCTGGTTTATGGCATTCCCGGCAGTCAATCTTTGCGTGTGCACCTTCCAGTTCATAGCCTGTCAATTGGTGATCAAAGTTGTCTTCGTCAAAACGCACCATATCGAATTTGCGGCCATGATGGTCGCTGTGACAGGTTGCACAGTCCTTACCCTTTACTTCTCTCGAAAAATGAAAACCAGCCTTTTGGTCCAGCCTGGACTGAATTTCATTGTGGCAGTCCAAACATTTGCTGTTAGATACTTTATTGCCAAGTTCGTGGCATTGCGTGCAATTGGAAAGTCCTTCAAGATGGGCATGCGAATTGGCAAGGTCGCCGGGTGAGAGCTGTGCTGCTGCATTCGTGAGACAGAACAGGAGAAAAGCGATATTTAAACAAAGATTTTTCAGTTGTTAGATTTTAAACGATTACGCATGCTTCCGCATCGTATAACCAAACCTTTTCGAAATCTGGACCCCTGCCTTTTCTAAAAACTTGGTAGGCAATTCGCCTCCGGCAAAAATGTACACCAGGTCATTTTCCAAAACCTTTTCCTCTCCATCACCAAATTTCATCCGCACACTGTCCATTTTAATTTCTGAGAGATTTGTGTTGTAAGCGACTTCCAATTTTCCTTTGCCAATAAGATAATTCAATCGTTCTCTGTTTTTAGGTTTGATCCGGCTAAATGCATCTTTTCGATAACTCAAGGTTACCTTGTTTTGCTCGGCCAAGGACATAGCTGCTTCAACCGCAGAATCGCCCCCTCCAACTACAATTACTTTCTTATCTAAAATGCGTTCTGGTTCCAAAAGGCGGTAAGCCACATTTTCCAGTTGTTCGCCAGGCACGCCCAATTTCCGTGGGCTTCCCCTGCGACCGATAGCCAATAAAACTGTTTGAGTTATCAATGCATCTCCTTGATTGGTGAGAACTTTGAAATTACTGCCATCAGGGTGAATGCCCTCCACCTTCGTCCGTTCTTTTATTTCAATATTGTTTTTTGATAAAACAGTATTCCACAAATCCAGCAATTCTTGCTTACTGGTGTCAAAAAGCTTCACTTTTCCATGAAGGGGGAGGTCAACAGGCGAAGTCATGACAATCTTTGAGCGAGGAAAATTGAAAACAGTTCCGCCCAGTGAATCTTGCTCCAGCGTTAAAAATTTTAGCCCATGTTTCTTTGCCATTAATGATGCAGAAATACCCGCAGGTCCAGCACCAATAATTATCAAGTCATATGGTGCAGCGCCTTTTTTCAACCCTTTTTTTACAATATTCTCAACTGCCATTTGACCCTGTTCCACACTGTTCTTTATTAGCCCCATGCCTCCCAATTCGCCAGCAATATAAATGCCTTCCACATTGGTTTCATATTTTTCATTTACATGCGGTAAGTCCACACCTCTTTTCTCTGTACCAATGACCAATGAAATAGCATCCACCGGACAAGCATGGAAACAAGCACCATGTCCTACACAATTAGAAGCATTAATTAAAGTCCCTCCCCCTTTTAATATTCCAAGTATATCTTTTTCAGGGCAAACTTCAACACAAGCCCCAGATTTAATACAAGTATTTAAATCAATATGTGGATGTAAAGAAACTGGTTCAAAAAGTCCATCCTCCTTTGCTTTTGCGATTTTTAATTCAACAATTTTACTTTCCTGCTTTTGTTTTTTCAGGTAAAAAAAAATTACAATTCCACAAAAAAAGAAAACGCTTCCGTATATAATGATTTGTTCGATTAACATATAGCTTTCCAAAAAAAGTATAAAATATTTTTATTGTACCGATTCCGAAATGGTTTGAGGAAAAATAAACCATTCCTCCATCGGCATATCCTCAAAACCAGTGATTTATGGAAAATCAAATTCCCAAACCACTTCGTTTTGAGTATAAATCAAAAAATCCAGCGGTAACCCAATGCCACAGTTACCCCAATATGAATTATAACTATAACAAGCATAATAATCGCAAAAGGCATGTGTACGACATGCCAATATTTGAATAATTTCTGCATAGATTGCAATCTATCAATTCGATTGCTAAGGTCAATTTCCTTTTTAATTAGTGTCACAACATTCTTCACCTCACTTTTAGACACCCTGCTTTTTCGAAGAGATTTTTTAATATCCTGAATAGTATTTTTATCCATAAAATATTTACGAACCATTCTGGCAAAAAGGTTGCCTTGGGGAAGTGATTTTGTTTTGGCAGAAGCCATAAGCAATTCAATGTCGACACTTTTTGAGTTATGAGAATTTTTCAATGCCTTTTCCAAATCATCTTTCATGTTTTGCAATTCACTTAAGCTTAATTCTCTACCTTCTATTGTTCTTGGTATTTGTATATAAATAAACCGTCCAATCACACCACTCACTACTACCGCCACCATACTCCAGAACGCTACCGACACAATACCACCAAATTTAAAAGCCGTATGAAACAATACCATAATCGGCCCAAGACTGCACAAGAAAATATGGAATTCAAGCCAATATTTGAGCCGACCTAATTTTGACAAAAACTTATAACGTTTGCGGGCTATATAGCCAAACACTCCAATAAAAATAAGCAGTGTACCGATTATGCCCAGACCTTGCCCAAACAAACCACTGGGCTTGAACCAATCGTGACGAGGATGATAAAACCGCTCTTCAAGTACGGTTGAATAATATGAATATCCTTGATAGGCCAGAAACAATGTGGTCAGGAGAACGATACTGGAAAGCGTGAATATATAAATGCGATGAGCGGTTTTAGACATGATATTTAATAGAATTAATTTTTGTGCAGCAATATAGTAGGTTTAAGAAAATATCAACCCAAAATGTATTCCTAATTTGAATAAGGCATATTGAACGAATCTTAATAAAACAATCTTATGATGTCTTTGAAAAAATTTCAACAGCTGTTGGCATTAACAGCATTATCATTCCTTATTTTCTTATTGTAAAATCAAAATCCAAATTAGGGAATAAAAAAATCGGGTATGATAGATTCAAATATTATGTTCATAAAATTGAAAATAAATTGATTCAATAAGTTTTTCTGGAATGGCAAATTATATGCAACAAATGTGCAGAGATTTAATTACATTATTCAATTTACCCAACAAGGCGGGTTCATCCGGAAATTCGGAAGCAAAGGAGAAAGCGATGACAAATTCCTTTCAGCACTTAGCATTTGTATTGACAATAAAAATAGAAAGCCGACCTTTCTAATCACATCCTGCGCTTTTATTTCTTTCAAGCTCTTTAATTTAGATGGAAAATACATGTAATTTATTTTTCATCCCGGCGCCTATGCTGGGCGTCAGGTTGTTGAAAGAGAGGAATTACAAGCTGTAGTATATGCTGGGCAAGAATGAGATTCATGTGAACCCATGGAATGCGAATCAAACCTAGTCCGTGAAATTAGAAAGGGTGTACAGCTATTTCATGTTTTGGGAATTTTTACGAAAAAAATTCTACAGTATTTAATTTTATAAATCAATATTTATGCTTCCCTCTGGACCATCCATTTTTTGATAAATATTTTTGACCATCCACTGCAGCTGGTTCTTCCAGCTGTGTCCCCATACTATCGTTCCACCGATTCAGGTAACCAAACAATGCAACAACACCCAAAATTTCTACGATTTCACCTTCATCCCAATGGTTACGAAGGTTTTCAGCAATTTCATCTGTTACTGCATTTGGAACAGAGGCTGCTGCTATCGCAAAATCAAAGACTGCCCTTTCAGCTTCAGAAAATGCGGGGTACGTGCTGTATTCAAAAATATTATTCAGCTTGTCTTCATGCGATCCATATCGCTCTGCTGCACGGATGGCATGAGCTTCACAATATCGGCAACCAGCTGTCATGCTGGCCAGATAGGCAAGTAACCTTTTCAAAGAACTGGTCACACGACCTTTGTTTTCCATTACAGCTTGATTCATTTCCAAAAAGGCCCTTGCAATGCGGGGGCGATGCATCATTGTGAAAAGGCTATTAGGCGTAAAGCCTAAGGTTTCTTCATAGAATTCAGCCATTTCATTGGCTTCTTTATTCGCATTTCTGTCTAAAGGGAATACAAGTGGTCGGTCCATAATTTTTGATTAATTGTGAAAACGGGGGGTAAATATAGGTTGCCGTGCTATTTCTGAAAAGGGATTCTCTTCCCATATTAAAGCTCCAATTTTGGACAAGTTCTATTAAAAAGAGCTCATAGTTATTCCAAAATCCTACACAGTTACAAATTGGAGCGTTTATAAAATCATGAAAAAACGTATTTTGTCGCAAAATAAATGGCGTGTTTCGATTAATAATCTTTTCCATATTATTCATTTGTTTTCAAACCATGCATGCGCAAGAACCGGCCTATATCCAGTACGGTGTAGAAGATGGGCTGCCCAGTTCTCTTGTGTACTGTATGCTGCAAGACCAGCGTGGTTTTCTTTGGTTTGGCACTGATAAAGGGTTGGCACGCTTTGATGGTTTCCGTTTCAAAGTGTTCTCCATAAAGGACGGTCTCCCTGATTCCGAAGTGCTCAATATGTTCGAAGATAGTAAAGGCCGAATTTGGCTCTCCTGTTTTCAAAAAAAGCCTTGTTATTTTTATGAAGGAGAATTTCGAACCGCAGAAAACGATAGCATCTTGGCCCAAGCAGAGACCAAAAGCGGGACATATACTTTTTTTGAGGATGATGAAGGGGTGATATGGGTGGCAAGTAATACTACAAAATTTTGCACTTTTTCTACTATTAAAACAAGTTGCTACGAAACGACTTCTCTTTTACAAACGAAAACGACACCTATTATTCTATCATTCAAAGAAATTTCGGATAATTTATATGCAATAACAAAAAATAAAATTTACAATATTACTAATTTAAACAAGTCTTTTATTGCCGATTCTACCACTAATTTAACCACAGAAAATTATGTAATGCCAACCATTACTTATTCAGATAGTGAAATATTTTACTTTTTTGATTATTCTCTAATTAAGTTTTATTTCAAAAAGAATCGAATTATAAAATCTATCACAAAATTTAACCTTCCAAGTTCAAATAAAATAATATGGAATATTTACAACTCTTCTATGTGGGTTTGCCCAAAGTCTAAATCCGGAGGTGCTTACAAAATAGTTCACCCATATGATAACTCTAAGAAAATGCAACATTATTTAAAAGGGAATGAAGTTACAAATATCCATCAGCCTGACAAGTATTCAATCTGGTTTACCACATCAAATAATGGAGTATTAGCTAAACATCATAACACATCAATCAATTTTACATCACAATCAAACATTAATATAAGTTCACAAAATATTACATCAATAATTACATCTGATGATGAAGTTCTCTTTGGTGACAATTATGGAAACATTTACACATATGACAACAGCCTAAATGAAATAAAAAATGAAATTAGAGGCGAACATTTTAATAGCGTAAGACAGCTTTCTTTTATGAGCCAGAATCTATGGGTAGCTGTCACGAACAATTACTTAGTATTTAAAAATAAACAAAAAGCAGAATTATTAGATAAATACATCATTAAAAACGATGCGACATTTAATAAATTTGGAGCATTAAAAAATGTGGTGGCAAAAGGATCTGAAATTTGGATTGGTACTTCAAGCGATCTAATTTATTATCAAAATTTTAATACACCCGCAATTCAAATTATTAAAGAAACCAGAATAACAGCACTCGGTGCAGATTCCGAACAGAATGTCTGGGCAGCCACAGTTGACGGCTTCCTCTCAGAAAAAGATAGCTTTCAAACCAATTGGGGGGCAAAATTCAAACCGCTGGCGGGAAGGGTTTTAGATATAAAAGCAACTGAGGATGGGAAGCTATGGGTAGCAACTTCTGAAAATGGTTTACTAAGATTAGAGGTTAATAATGGAGAAGTTCTTGGTTTTGAAATTATTAACCAAAAAATAGTTTCACCAATTGAAAGCATTAAGAGCCTTTTCGCTGCTCATGACGGAAAATTATGGGTTGCTACGAGCAATGGAATTTATAGCTTGGATGAGAATTTAAATGTTAAGCATTATGATACAAGTGATGGACTACCAAGTAATGACGTGAATGCAGTTGCAGTTCAACAAGATACCCTCTGGGCAGCAACTGTGGCCGGTCTTTCAAAGATTCAACTAAACCAACCGCTTGAAAGCAATGACTTCCGCACGTACATTTCTGGCATTTCTTACTATGTGGATAATAACAATGTCAGCAAAGACTTAATTTATAGAAAGGAAAACTCCATTATACTCCCTTCCAGTTCAAGTCTTGTCGAATTACAATTTTCAGGCCTTCATTTTGGCAGTCAAGGAAACATAACCTACGAAGTTGTTGAAACTAAAAAGCTACTTCCCTTCCAATGGCTTACTTGGGACAATTTCAAAGATTTAATATCATCAAAACTTGGCAATGGTGTTGACACGACATATCTAAAAACGCATTCAAAGAACTATGGCGTAAATGTCCAATCTGGTTGTAGTGAAATAATTGTTACAGCAATCACGAAAAATGGAGTAAAAAGCATTCATTCAGATAAATTATCATTAACCATACTCCCCGCATGGCATGAAACACTTTGGGTAAATTTATTTTTAATTGGTATAGCCCTTTTAATTGGATGGGTTTATTATCGTCAAACAACAGCTGTAAGAAGACTAAAACAAGAAACAAATGACCTTCAATTACAAGCCATAAAATCTCAAATAAATCCACATTTTATTGGGAATAGTATAAATGCGATCCAGCAATTTTTTTACCCCCCCAACCCTTCAAAGGCAAGTCTGTATATTTCTAATTTTTCTAACATGCTTCGCCGAACCATGCATTTATCAGATGCATCTTTTATTCAGCTTCATGAAGAAATATTGTTTATTTCGGACTATTTAGAAATGGTCAAACTCAGGTTCGAAAATCGCTTTTTTTATAAGATTAAATCAGATAGTATAATGGACTCTGAAACACCATTTCCTGCTATGATACTTCAACCCATTATAGAAAATGCAACCATACATGGCTTGGCAGAAAATGGTGAAACTTTGATAAATATAGAGTTTAAACAAAATAAAAATTATATCTCCTGTAGTATAGCGGACAATGGTATTGGTATTTCGAAATCAATAGAAACGAAAAAAGAAAATCAAAATAAAAGGATCTCAAAAGGAATTGAGTTGTTAAAAAAGAAAATAACGATTATAAATAAAATGCATAAAATCGACTTGAAAATTAAATTTATTGACATTGCAAACTTAACGCCTCATGAAAGTGGAACAATTGTAACAATTTCGTATAAAATAGATAATCTATCAGGATTTAAAACACCCCAAAGAAATGAATAAAAAAATAAACACATTGATAGTAGATGATGAAATAGGAGCAATCCGAACATTATCTGGTATGCTGAATACATATTACCCTCAAATCAATATTCTTGATAATGCCCAAACCGTTAATGACGGAGTAGATAAAGTAAAAAAACTGCAGCCTCAACTTGTTTTTTTGGATGTAGAGATGCCTCCTTTCGGAAGCGGATTTGATTTTTTAGAGAAGTGTAAAGATTTTTCATTTGGAGTTATATTCACAACAGCATATCCGAATTACGCAATCAAAGCCATCAACGATATCCAACCATGGGGCTATCTGGTAAAACCTTACAGTGTCGATCACTTAGGAGCAGCAATTGAGACTGCGGAAGAGAAGATCAGGCAAAATGAAAAGGCTAAAAACGATCCACACTATACCCCTACCCTTATCGTATCTGATTTTAGAAAAGGAAAAATTGTTGTGCTGATAAACAGCATTCTTTATTGCAAAGCAGATGGCTCTTCAACGCATATCTACTACCTGAAAAATGATAAGATTGTTTCTCTTATTACATCTTCAACATTGAAATCAATGGAACCACTTCTACCAATAGAATCATTTTACAGATGCCATCATAGTTATATTGTAAATTTGAACTTTATAGATAAGGTTAAAAGTTCTGGCAGAAACGGAGTTATCTATTTACACTATGGCATTGAAGTCCCAATTTCAATTTCCAAGAAAGATGCTTTTGTTATTCAGTTCTCAAAATTTCATGATAAGAAGTAGTTTAGATTTGTCAAATATTAGCATTTCAAGTCCAAAATGCACAGTTACTAGTTAAAACGTCACAGTTATTAATACTTATTACCATTTTATAAAGATTCGCCTTAGATTTGACTTACCACTTACTTAGTCATCCAATCAACCATCAAGAATGGATTTAATTAAAAACAACCTCTTCGGTCTAGCGAAAATCCGCTTATCGAATACTCTAATATTTTAACCTCATTACTAATTTAATTGCAAAAAACCACTTGAAAGCTCCTAACCCTAAGGAGCTTTCTTTCTTTTAAGCCACTTCTTCATTTACTCAAATTACATTAGGATTTTTGTATAATCTTCTTAGTATTCGTTATTTCGCAGCCAAATTGAAATCGCTTTAGCTATCTGGGTTTGGCTCTATCCTTTTCTTTGCCAAAATCAATATAGCAAAAAGAAAATAGCTATTAACATTATGAGCTTACTAACAGTTGGAACTGTCGCATTTGATGATATTGAAACGCCTCTCGGAAAAGCAGATAATATTGTAGGTGGGGCATGTACTTATATTTCACTTGCTGCATCCTATTTCGTAAATAAAATTAACCTGGTATCGGTCATCGGAGATGATTTCCCACAGGATATGCTCGATCTCCTTGCTTCTAAAGGTGTCAATCTTGAAGGATTGCAGATTAAAGAAGGCGAAAAATCATTTTTCTGGGCAGGCAAGTACCATAGTGACCTGAACAGTCGAGATACACTTGACACCCAACTTAATGTCTTGGCCGATTTCGATCCTGTTTTACCAGAAAGCTACAAAGACAGCATGTTTGTAATGCTCGGCAACCTTACGCCTGATGTACAGATGAGGGTTATTGAACAAATGAATGGCACTCCTAAGCTCATTGCCATGGACACCATGAATTTTTGGATGGATATTGCATTGGATAGACTCAAGGAGGTTCTTAAAAAAATAGACTGTCTAATAGTGAACGACGAGGAAGCCCGGCAGCTAAGTGGAGAACATTCGTTGGTTAAAGCTGCCGACAAGATACTTGAAATGGGCCCTCGATTTCTTGTGATAAAAAAAGGAGAACACGGAGCGCTTCTTTTTTACGATGGCGAAATTTTCTTTGCACCTGCCCTGCCCCTAGCAGAAGTTTTTGACCCAACAGGCGCTGGCGACACCTTCGCAGGTGGTTTCATGGGATACCTCGCCCAATCAGGTGACATTTCATTCGAAAACATGAAACGTGCTGTCATATTTGGTTCGGCCATGGCTTCTTTTTGTGTCGAGAAATTTGGTACGGAGAGATTGCAGCAATTGACTCTAATTGATGTAAAAGAAAGAGTCAATCAATTTGTCCAACTGGTAAATTTTGATGCAAAACTGTAGGGCACATTTCTTAAAACTTCTTTGGTGCGTTTCTTTCTTGATGTTTTGTTCATCAATTAATGTCCATTTTGTGATGGGCGATTGTATCCAGATTCGTGAATCAGAGGGTGATATTAGAGGCATCGAATTTTTATACTTCTGAAATGAACAGTATTTCCATGGTCTTGCAACAAAATATGTCCCTCAGGCCATTGACCAAAATCTTCCCAATTTTTATATTTACTATAGGCAACCAAGGCTCGAAACATTTGCGACCAACGATCATATTCAACTGTTTTTTCATTGTTAAGCCAATGTTCTACTTTGCCGTTTCGGGATACGATCCTTGCTTTGTTCCAAGCCCCGACGCCTTTAAACTGCTTGCCTCGACCAGGCACGGAAAGATTCTCTGCTGCAATTAAATCATATAAAGAACCAACTGTTCGGTTACCTTCTACACCCAATTTAGCATCAGGATGTTTTTGATCGTCCAAAATTTGGAACTCACAGCCAATCGCTGAACCAGCTCCTTTATTCAATTCAGCATCCACAAAATATTTTATGCCGCTGTTGGCACCTTCCGTTATCATAAATTCCAATTCAAAATCAAAATCACTGAACACATCCTCCGTGATGATGTCACCCGGACCGGTTGATTCGCCGCCATCCGTGGAGAGCACTGTCAGAACGCCGTCTTTTATTTCCCAGCCATTTTCTGGGAAACTATCCAGTTTTGCTCCTCGCCAACCGTTGCTCGTTTTACCATCCCATAACAAACGCCACCCGTGCCGTTTTTCCCAATCGGTCAGGTCATTAATTAAATAGGAAAGTCGAGGCACTTCTGGATCATCTGGCCATGCATGTGCTGATAGATTATCCGTGAGGATGTGGAGATTTCGCCAGCGAATTTCTTTGCCCTCTAATCTTTTGTCGCCAATGCTGTGGACTTGAAGTGCAATAAATCCTGAGCTGGTCATATCATCTACCAAATGCGTACACTGAATGCCGTTGATCCAGGTCTTGATTGTATTCCCTTTGGCTTCGACTCTGAATTTATTCCATTGCCTGTTCTGGAAAGCAGTCCGCCCTTTTTCGTTTCTTGACAACGGGTACAGCCAACCACGGCGGGCCTCATCATAAATACCAGCACTGAATGCACGAGGGCTGGGATCAATCTCCACCTGATAACCATGCACTCTTCCCTCATGATAGTCGGGAAAACTATTACTGCGAATCTGCACGCCGGAATTCAACGATGGATCAATCAACACTTCAAATTCGAGGATGAAATCGCCATAATGCTTTTTGGTCGCCAAAAAACTGTTGGGGATTCCACTTTTGCTGATGCCCACTATTTCTCCATTTTCGATCTTAAAGGGTGCATTACCATTAAGTTGTTCAAAATTTAGGAGGTCTTTGCCATTGAAAAGGTCAACCCAGCCTGACTGCTGCGCTGTGGCGCTTTGAAAAAGAAACAATGCAAAAAATAAGAGGAGATATTTCATTCTTAAGTGACAATTAATAGTCAGATCTAAATTTTGGAAATCGCAAGGTATATAAATGGGCAACGTCCACATAATCATTTCCAGGCCAGATTCGTTATGCTGAAAAATTTTCCAACATGAAAAATGCAATCTTTTTAGTTCTTCTGCTTACCTCCGTCTCGCTTTCAGCTCAAATCAAGCATTTCAAAGGCAATTGGACCAAGGTAGGCACTACCTACGATTTTGCATTCGACCTTTATATTAAGCATCTCGGCGGCAACCAAGTGGAAGGGGTTTTCAGTTGGGAGTTTGTCAATTATGACGAAAACCAACCATTCAGCAAAGATTATTATGAAGAAAAAATTGGCCAGCAGGCAAAGGAATTCGTGCGAGGGACATACGACCAGAAAACCAAACAATATTATTTGAAAGGATACAAAAAGGAAGACCCCAACCTCATTATCTCACTCGACCATTACCGGTTAAAAGAAGATGCCGACGGCAATATCGGCGGTGATACCAAAGCTCTCGGAACTTGGCTCGGCAGGATCAATGGAAAGGTCATCCGAACTGATCAGGCGTGAAATGTATTCACGTGTCGGACACCTTTGGAGGTGTCCGACACGTAGGCCTCATTTCCCCAACAACAAAAAGTCATTCCCGAAAAAATTGCAGAGATAAAGATCGGGCAAGCCGTCACCATTGAAATCAGCCATCTCCATGTCGATGCCATCGCCACGGATGCTGGCAGGGATGACGGTGCCCGTATCACCAGTGAAAATACCCGACTTATTGAGGAATACATTGTAGCTATTGCCAAAGCCATTGCCGGTAAGGATGTCTAAGTCGCCGTCCCTATCCAAATCACAAAGATCGCCGTCCACGGTGTGCATTTTTTCTTGAGGCAAACGACCGACAGTTTCGTCGGTGAAATATCCCTTTCCATTGTTAATGAACAGTCTGTTCTGACTATCCTTGTCTTTTCGGAAATTGACATTAGCAAAAAATAGATCGAGGTCACCGTCGCCATCTATATCGCCAAAATCAGCTTCACGGGTTTCCCATTTTCCTGTCTCGATGGGCAAGCGTTGTATTGTTTCATTTTTGAAAAATCCATTGCCATCATTTATCAACAATTCATTGTCATCTTCATTTGCCACAATCAAATCAAGGTCGCCGTCACCATCCACATCGCCGAGTTCAAGGTCTTGGGTGGCTTTAGTGCTGACAGGTAATCTTTGAGCAGTTTCATCCTTCCAATTGCCACGGCCATCATTGATGAGACAAACATTTTGACCACCACTCCCCTGCCGGTCTGGTGCATTTCCAATCAAAAGATCGGGAAAACCATCTCCATTGAGGTCGTGTGCGATTACAGCATTGGAAGTACCCGTTACGGGCAGTTTATATGAAATGTCTTTGAAAAAGCCTTTCCCGTCATTTTCATAATATTCATTCACTTGATCGTCTTCGCTGACAAAAATGATATCCAAATCACCATCACCATCAAAATCAGCAATGGCAATGTCCTCACTGTCATGGCGCTTGAGGGGAATACGTTTTTGTGATTCATCACTGAATTTTCCATTTCCATCATTTATCAAAATGATATTGAAATTATGCTCATTTGCCACCACTATATCTATGTCGCCATCTCCATCAAGGTCGGCTGGCTTTGCATCCATGCTTCTTCCCTGCAATGACATCACTGGTAAATGAGTGGCTGTTACATCTTCGAAATATTTCGATTCAAAACGAGCTTTCTTTCTAAATCTTTGAAACGGCTGATTTTCATCCCACATTGGAAATGAATCCTCTCGATCAAGTAACTGCCCAGCCAGAAAAATCAACTCCGCGTCCTGCCAGATGCCACCACAATCAAAATCCGCTTCATACTCATCGGTAGGCTGGTGATATTTGGCCATATAAGCGCCCATTTTTTGTTCCCAGACCACGCTATCATGCCCCATCGCACTACCTGCGCCAACCGCAAATTCAGATGGAACGCCTGCCTCCGCCAATGGAAAATGATCGGAGCGAAAAAAGATATTTTGTGCAATATTCTGCTCGGTGTTTGGAACAAGGGTTCGGTTTTGTTGTCGGGCAGCTTCTTCGAGGTATCCGTCGAGTTCGGATCGGCCATACACCACACCTGTTATATGGGTGGTTTTTCCATAAGGAAAATGACTGTCCATGTTGAGAGCAGCAACGGTTTTACCCAATGAAAAAAGCGGATGCCGGGCATACCAAACCGCACCCAGCAGCCCCATCTCTTCAGCGGCAGTAGCCACAAAGAGAATGGAGCGCTTTGACTGTTGAGAGTGATTTTTATATGCCCTTGCTATTTCAATGAGAGCCGCCGTGCCAGAAGCATTGTCAACAGCTCCATTTCGGATGCTGTCTCCTGCTACCTCTGGCCCTATGCCCACATGATCCCAATGTGCAGTATAAAGAATAGCTTCATCGGCATGCGTAGTCCCTGGCAGCAAACCAACAACATTGTAAGTAGGGAGGTCTATCCATGTATTTGAAAAGGAAAAACTTGTGCGAATAGGTAAATTAACTGCCTTAAAATTCGGCCTTAAAGCCTCTTTCTGGAAATCAAAATCCTCCATCCCAGCCAATTGGAAAATCTGCCCGGCTACTTCCCGGGTGATCAAAGCGTCAAAACTCAATTGCATCTCCTCTGCGCTTTTTTTGATAGCCGTATTGTTTTGCCCAAATGAGCCAGCTATCGATTCCCAAGTCCAGTAGCTGTGAGGCTTTTGTTTGTAAATAGTAATCAAACCGACTGCCCCACGATCGGCTGCTTCGTTTTTCTTATAAAAACTTTGGCCATAAAGGTTAGCAGCGGGATCGCCTTTCCATAGCGTACTGTCTTGCGTGTATTGGTCAGGCGACCCGCTGATAACAAGAACTATTTTACCGTTTACATCTATTTCATCATAATCTTCCCAGCCGATTTCCGGTGCGTGTATGCCGAATCCGGCAAAGACAAACGGTGTATTTTCCAACCTAACAAGCGCCTCTGATTTTTGCGAAGCAAGCACAAAATCTTTCTTGCCTATCAATTCCACAGTTTCCTTTTTTCCTTTTATCTTCAGTTGACTGGGGGCGATAGTGGAAAAAGTGGCCAACTCTACTTTTTGAAAAAAAGAACCATCCTCTGCCGCAGGCTGTAGGCCAATTTCTGCGAATTGTTGCTTAATGTATTGAATCGTTTTCTCCTCCCCTACCGTACCCGGTTTACGCCCTTCAAATTCATCAGAGGCCAGTGTTTCAATGTGGCGACAGATGTTTTGGGAAAACTTTTCGGAGGTTAGATTTTGCGCAAATGAATATTGGGCATAAAAAATTAAAATTAAAAGAACGGGAAATATCTTCATGTACGATGAATTTTTTCCCAAAGTTAGAATGGGCATAAAAGGCAGAATAGTAAAAATTCGTCACCAGACCTCCGTCTCCTTTGCTTTTATATTCGTAGAATTTTGAATTGTATTGGAGAAAAAGTGCAATAATTTAGCTCCCATTAAAAATGTCGGAGATGATTTGGCCCATTTTATTTTCAATTGGATTGGCACAAGGTGTTTTCCTTATCAGTATTCTATCCTGCCGAAAAAGGGAAAACCGATTGGCAAAACGGTTTCTGACCCTACTTCTTTTTCTTTTTGTTCTTTCCAACTACGACGACCTCCTATTGGCTACTCAATGGTATACCGTCGTGCCTAAGTCTTTTGGCACTTCGCTGGCCGCTTATTTTGCTATTGGCCCTCTGTTTTATTTATATGTTCAATCGATCACCAACCCACAATTTGCTTGGTGCAAGCAAAAGTGGTTTCACTTTGTGCCGTTCATCGTTGGTTTTTTGTTTTACCTGCCTATTTTATTCATGCCCGCCTCACAAAAAATCAGCATGCTGGACAGCTTTCTTGCTGGAAAGTTTTCCATGCAGTTTTTTGATATGGCTATCGCCTCAATTAAAACCATCCATTTTGGCAGTTATGTTTACTTGGCTTTTTGTCAAACAATAAAGGTTCGGGAAATGGACAACAACTCTAATTTCCTAATTCCTTTTCAACTAAGGGTGAAATGGTTGAATACACTCATCCTCCTGCTTTTCCTGATATTTTTAGCAGTAGCTGGAGTATCCATATTCAATATTTTGAATAAAACTTTTGTATCAAATGTAAATTTTGGATTCACCGTGCTCACCTGCTCCATTATGTATTTTATTGCCTATAAATTGATGCTGCAACCTGCACTCGTCACGCCAGGTTTTGCCGAAAAATATGCTACCCTGCATCGACAAAAATCGGAAACGGAAGGCTTATTACTGGAACTGAACCGCTATTTGGACTCGGGGAGAATCTTTAATGATCCCGACTTGAAACTGCGCTCTTTGGCTGCCGACCTTGGCGTTACACCTCATCACTTGTCCATGATTATCAATGGCCGATTCGGCCAGTCATTTAGCGATTTTATCAACCAGCAACGAGTAGAAGAATTCATCAGGCGCCTGAACAACCCACAGTATGCCCACTACAGTCTCTACGGTCTCGCACTGGAGGTAGGCTTTAATAGCAAGTCGGCCTTCAATGCGGCTTTCAAAAAAATCACTGGGAAGACACCTTCCGATTTCCGGAAGTAACCACCTACCTGCTTTTAGAGTATTTTTCCAAAACCATGTCCTGTTTTATAAAACAGGGCGCTCACCTACCATTTTAACACCTTATTTGCGCTATGGAAAGGTGTTCCTTCCACTTTAAACGTAATCAAATTATCTTTTTTATCATGAAATCTATCCAACTGACATTCCTACTATTTTCCTTTGTTTTCACAACGGCTACATTTTCACAAGCAGAAATTGACACGACTCTCAACAACCTTGTGCATGCAGCAAATTATCAAACGAGTAAATGGGGTAGCCTGACTTACGAGGTTTTTGGAAAAGGCAAACAACCCATGATCATCCTCCCAGGTGCTGGTTTCGATGCCTCCCTTTTCAGAAAATTCATGGACGACCACCTACAGGATTATACCATGTACGTTATAACATTGCCGGGGTATTCAGGCACACATGCATATCCGATGCCTTCCAGGAAAGAAAGTTATAGTCAGCAAAACTGGATTAATGGTGTGATGAAAGGCATCCTCCAATTAATAGAAACACAGGGGCTTCAACGCCCCGTATTGGTAGGGCATCAACTCATTTCTCCACACATCGCCCTGAGGTTGGCGGCTGAGCACGGAGAGAAATTCAGCAAAGTGATCATCATTGGTGCACCAGCTGAATTGAAATCGCCGCCACCGTATGACACATTAGGGCATGCTAATCGCGTGAAATTCACAGATAAATACCTCGCACCTATGTGGTTCAAATTCGTCACGCATGAGACTTGGTTGAATGGCAATTTTTTGCCGGAATCATATTCCCTCGATACCATTCAGGCCAAATTGTTTTGGGAAATGGCCAACGATGCACCTTTACCTGTACATATTGAATATTTATGCGAAAACTGGTGCGGTGATTTTTCAAAATACAAAGAAGCCAAAGTACCCGTATTGGTGATGGCTCCATCATTCCAATCGGATATTTTGGCAAAAACGTGCAATAGCTATTTAGAGTCATGGTCATACGAAAGGTGGCAGAAAATGGCCAACGAAAGTGAAAACCTAAAAGTCGTGCTGGTGGAAGGGAGTGCTTGCAATATTATGTACGATCAGCCAGAAAAGTTTGACCAGTTGATGATCGATTTTTTGAATAAATAACCGACGGGTGAACTTAGATAGCAGGCATTTTCAGAATGCCTGCTATCCGAGCAACAAAATAATAAGTAGCAAATTGCTCTCAGTGCCCTAACCGCTCCGCCACCAACTCCCGCTGCTGCATTCCCAATTGCCCTAACCCGCTCTTAAAGAACTCTTTTGGTGTGAGATGGGTGAAATGCTTTACCTCTTTTATGAAATGCATTTGATCAAAATAGCCAGAAGAATAGGCTAAATGGGTCAGGTTTTCTGGGCAGTTATTTTTTTGATGGATCACTGCAGCATTGAAACGGGTAATACAACAGTAAGTTTTGGGGCTCACCCCAACGAATTTTTTGAATAAACGCTCAAGTTGCTTATACCCCAGCTTAAAATGCTCAATTAGATCAGCCACCCCTAATCGACCTCTCCGCTGATGTATGAACTGCAATAAGCACTGCACTAATTTTTGACTGGCTTCAATATCATCCGGTAAGGCCTTTTGGAAAAAAACATCGAGTAGCTCCTTCTTTATGTTAACCGAATTGACACCCCGCAACTTCTCAACTATTTCCTCAAAAGCACTTCCAAACACAGCAGTTGCACTTTCCATTGTGTCTGTTATCTCGGAATTGGAAAAACGATGGAAGGATTTCAATCCCTGGGGTTGAAATTTTACCCCTAAACATTGCAAGCTAGGCACATCAAATGAATAGTGAACTGGTTTTGTTTTTTGACCAAATAAATAACTTCCTGAAGGCAGCTCTGTATTAATTTTTGATGATGGACAAAACCTTCTAAAGCTTCCTTCCTGAACGATCATCAGCCCAGCTGTGCCATCTGGAATGACCAACTCTTCTTCATTTTCCTTTTCCACCTCCATGAAAAAATAGCAGGCTATATGGTCGGACAAAGATTTGTGTGGAAGGAGTTCTTGATATTGCATGCAATTTATTTTCAAAAAAAGACAAGGTTAGGAAGCTAGTAGTTGCGAATCGACTTTGCTGGGACAGTTTGGAAAGTTAACATCAAAAATTCTTTCAAACGCTATCCGTGTCTTTATATTAGCTTTTCATCTCAACTAATTCTTAAACCTTCCAACCAAAATGAAAGACTACAGTGATTTCCACTCGCCTGCTAAAATTGCAAATCTCAACCAACTCAAAGACCGTCAACCCACCCATGCCCTTGTCGAAAATACTGATTTAGTAGTTGTGAAATATGGGAATGAGGTTTCCGTATTGTATGGACGATGCTTGCACAGAGGAGCTTTATTATCAGACGGATTTGTCGATGACAGCGATAATTTAATATGTGGTGTCCATCACTGGGATTATAGAATCAACACTGGGGTGAGCGAATACAATAATGAGGAAGCGCTCCATAAATTTAATGCTGCTGTCAAAGACGGGGATGTATATGTCGACAAAGCCGATATTATTGCATTTGAAGAATTGCACCCACAGCCTTTCAAACGGGATGAATACCTTGGGCAATATGCGGACACTCATCCGGAATCTACTGAACCATTTACCCGCTATATTCAAAATTTAGCGAAAGATGGCTTGAAAAAAACTGGGCATCATGGGCCATCCGCAGCAATGGGTGTGGATCGGGATACCCTGCCAAAATGGGAGAATATTCAGTTCCTGCCAGCCCAACTCAGCCGTCGTCCTCTTATGGATGATGCAGCTGTCAGTTCGAAAGTGACCATTGGTCCAAACGCCAAAAGACCTTTGGTTTTGGATATCCCGCTGTTTGTTTCCGATATGAGTTTTGGAGCTTTATCCCGTGAGTCAAAAATCGCCCTGGCGAAAGGAGCAGAGTTGAGCGGCACGGGCATCTGCTCTGGGGAAGGCGGCATGTTGCCAGATGAGCAGGCTGCTAATTCAAAATATTTTTATGAGTTGGCAAGTGCTAAATTTGGATTTAGCTGGGAAAAAGTAGCTCGTTGTCAGGCTTTCCATTTTAAAGGCGGACAAGGAGCGAAAACAGGCACCGGCGGTCATTTGCCAGGTGAAAAGGTGATCGGCGAAATAGCCAAAGTGCGGAATTTACCGGAAGGCAAATCAGCTATTTCCCCACCTACTTTTCCCGATTTACAAACGCTTGAAGATTTTCAGGAAATGGCTGAAAAGGCACGGGAAGTTACGGGTGGTGCGCCTGTCGGTTTCAAATTGGCAGCCAGTCGCATTGAAGATGATATTGATTTTGCTTTATCAATTGGTGTGGATTACATCATCCTTGATGGCCGAGGCGGGGGAACTGGAGCTGCTCCGACTATACTTCGTGACCACATCAATGTGCCTACTATTCCGGCACTTGCACGAGCACGGAAGCATTTGGACAAAGTTGGTGCAACGGATGTGACACTGGTGATTACAGGAGGACTGCGAGTGCCGGCCGATTTTGCAAAAGCACTGATGATGGGTGCCGATGCAGTGGCCGTTTCCAATTCTGCAATCCAGGCAATAGGCTGCCTCGGTATGCGAGCCTGTCACACCAATAATTGTCCGGTGGGCATCGCCACGCAGAAAGAACATTTGCGGAAGCGACTCGATATTGAAAAATCAGCGCAACAATTGCATAATTTTTTCCATGCCAGCAATGAATTGATGAAGGTGGTGGCAAGGGCTTGCGGTCACGATGATTTTGGAAAATTCAACCCTGACGACCTCAGCACTTTTGACCATGACATGCATTTGTTGACGGGGATTCGGTATGCTGGTGTGAAATAAATTAGCAACTTAAATTAATAATTAAAAAGATCGACTTATCTACTTAGTTTACATCAAGTCAAGCAGTAATATATTTTAACGAAAATGAAAGAAATCATCTGGCACAAAGTCCTCTCCAATCCTGCCGACCTTCCAGAAGGCAGGGTCATGACAGTGACAGCAGAACACAAAACATTCTGCCTAACCCATCACAAAGGGCGTTACGGTTGCTTAGACAACAAATGCCCACATCAGGGTGGCCCGCTTGGTGAAGGGAGTATTGAAAATGGGGTCTTGCGCTGTCCGTGGCATGGATGGGATTATGATCCGCTGACTGGTAAAGTGCCAGGCTATGACGATGCAGTACCAACCTTCCCCGTCGAAATCCGAGAAGATGGTATTTATATCGGTGTAGAAAAAGAGACCCCGCATGAACGAACAATAACTGATGTGGTTGCAGAAACACTTGTCAACTGGGGGCTTGATACTGTTTTTGGTATGGTTGGCCATTCAAATTTAGGGCTTGCTGATGCATTAAGGCGACAAGAAGCAGCAGGGAAATTGAGGTATTTTGGCATCCGGCATGAAGGTGCAGCTTCCTTCGCAGCCTCAGCCTACGGTAAATTAACTGGTAAACCCGCAGCATGTTTTTCAATCGCTGGACCCGGTGCAACAAACCTTTATACTGGACTATGGGATGCGAAAGTTGACCGGGCGCCACTTCTTGCCCTTACTGGACAGGTAGATACCCAAGTCCTTGGAACGGGTAATTTCCAGGAACTGGATTTGGTGCAGGCATTCAGTTCAGTGGCAGCATTCAATCATCGTGTTCATTTGGATAGTAAACATGCGGAATTGGCGACTTTAGCTATGAAACATGCTATTCTTAAAAGGGAAGTTAGCCATCTTACTTTCCCCGATGAAATACAGACCATGCCTGCGGCAAATGGAAAATCGGGATCGCCGCAAGGGAGAATCACTCCCCAAACCATTTCGCCACCAAAAGAATCACTTGACCAGGCCATTTCCCTTTTAAAGGCTGCTAAGCGTCCGGTCATTATTACTGGCCACGGAGCTCGTTTCAACATGAACAAAATAGTGGCATTGGCCGAGGAGTTGAATGCTCCCATAGTCACAACTTTCAAAGGCAAGGGACAAATTTCTGATGCACACGCTTTGGCGGGTGGTGTATTAGGCCGCAGCGGGACACCCATCGCATCCTGGTTTATGAATGAAGCAGATTTACTGGTTGTCTTTGGCGCTTCTTTCTCAAAACACACAGGTATCACGCCAAAAAAGAAAACAATCCAGGTTGATTTTGATCCACTTGCTTTGAGCAAATTTAATGAGGTAGATTGTGCTGTTTGGGGTGAAATTTCTGTGACAGCTGATTTATTCCGTGCAGCTATAACAGGAAAAACAAACACTATCGACCAACGCCCAGAAGTCGCAGAGCGCTGGAAGATCTGGCGAGCAGAAAAACAGCGTCGTTTGTTAGAAGAAAGAGGGCAAGGCATTTCTTCCATCGCAGTTTTTGATGCATTGAACAAACATGCACCAGAAGATGCAGTAATGTGCGTTGATGTTGGCAATAATGCCTATTCATTCGGGAGGTATTATGAAAGCAAATCCAACAACCGTTTTCTAATGTCCGGTTATCTCGGCTCCATAGGGTTTGCGCTGCCAGCTTCCTTGGGTGCTTCCGCTGCAGTTGGCAACGACAGAAAAGTTATTGCAGTGGCAGGCGATGGTGGGTTTGGGCAATATCTTGCAGATTTTACTACACTTGTAAAGTACAATATGAATGTTACAGTTATAGTGCTAAATAACAGCGAATTGGGAAAAATTTCTAAAGAGCAGCGAGCAGGGGAATTTGAAGTTTGGAAAACAAAGTTAACAAACCCAAATTTTGCCGAATATGCCAAATCATGTGGCGCTATTGGCATCCGAGTAGAAAGAATTGAAGATATGGATGATGCATTCCACAATGCAATAGAACACCGTAGCCCAGCACTTGTGGAAGTTATAACGGATGTGGCATTGCTCTAAATGTAGATTCAATACACAAACAAAGCATGCAAATTATACAAATCATTGTCTTCGTTTTTTACGCCTACCTCATCATCGGCCTGGCCTTCGGTCTTTGGTTCATCTTCAAAGGGGTGGACAAAGTGGATGAAGGTATGCAGGGCGCAAAATGGAACTTGCGGCTTCTGTTGTTGCCTGGCAGCATAGCGCTCTGGTTTTTGATGTTAAAAAAATACCTGAAATCATGATCCATACATTGCGAAAAAGACATAGAATGATTTGGTTGGTGCTGGCCATCGCACTTCCTGTTTTATACCTATTGGCAATTAGTGTCATTCCTGAAAAGGTTACCCAAGAAAAGCTTTACCAGCAACCTGCCCAATCCAAAAATATCGAAGTCAACCAATAACCAATAAATAATGAGTGTTAAATACGCACCTGTACTTTGGAACAGACAGAAAAAAATCTATGACAGGATTTTGATTGGACTTGTCTTGCTCTACCTATTGGTTTTCGGTGGTCTGCAACTGGTGTTTTTTCCTGACATCACCATCGAAACACTCCTTATAAGGGCAACTGGAACACTGGCATTTTTAATATTGCATGTTATCCTTTGCATCGGTCCATTGTGCAGGCTCGATGAACGATTTTTACCGCTCTTATACAATCGACGCCATCTCGGCGTTACCATGTTTTTAATAGCCCTGATTCATGGCGTTTTTAATATTATCCAGTTTCATGCTTTAGGAAACACAGATCCGCTGGTTTCACTTTTCACAGCAAATGGGCATTATGATTCGCTGGTCAATTTCCCCTTTCAGGTTCTTGGCTTTTTTGCCTTAATTATCTTGTTTCTGATGGCAGCAACAAGCCATGATTTTTGGCTAAAAAACCTCAGCCCAAAGGTTTGGAAAACGCTCCACATGATGGTTTATATGGCTTATGGCATGCTTGTTTTACACGTCATGTTTGGAGCTGTCCAGTTGGAAAAATCACCGTTCTGGTTTGGGTCAATCGGTATTGGATTGTTGGTAGTTGCTGGCTTACATTTATCAGCTGGATGGAAAGAAAAAAAGCGGGAACACCATACGGCTGCCCCAAACCTGGAAGGCTATGTAGAAGTTTGTGATGTCTCAGAAATAGAGGATGATCGGGCAAAAATTGTATTTGCAAACGGAGAAAATATTGCCATTTTCAAATACGATGGGAAGCTCTCCGCCATTAATAATGTTTGCCGCCACCAGAATGGGCCCTTGGGTGAGGGGAAGGTGGTGGATGGCTGTGTTACCTGCCCTTGGCATGGCTACCAATATTTACCTCATAACGGCCAATCGCCTCCACCGTTTACCGAAAAAGTGGAGACCTATGACGTGAAATTGATAGGAACAAAAATATGGGTAAACCCAAAACCTTATCCAGAAGGCACAGAAAGAACCCCTGTTCCAATTTAAGCAAAATAATAAAAATGAAAAATGATTTTTATATTGGTTGGCAGCCAGATGCGCCTGCCATTTTTTCAAAAAAAATAAAATCAGTAGTTCTATTACTGGCTTCTCTGACAGTTTTGATCAGCGCTGCATTTGTCCTTTCCCAACAAGGATTTGAAGATTCGAATTTTGAGTTTGGAAAATTGACAGAAATAGAAGGCACTTTATTCGTAGAACCTGTTCCAATGATAAAAATAAAAGATAAAGAAACAGGCTCCATAAAAAGTATTTTATTAGTTGGATTTGGGAAAATGGGCGCTGAAAAAACATTTCAAGCATATAAAGAACAATCTGACATTAATAACCTCAATTTTAATAATGTTCCTATAAAATTACGAGGAACATTAATTTATCATGATGACAAATTACTATTGGAATTAACAGAGGGGATAAATGCAATTGTTGAATTATCAAATAGCACTGAGGGCATACCACCAATTGAAAAAGAAATAATTGGCTACACTACTCTTCGAGGAGAAATCTACGACCCTAAATGTGCTTTTGGAGTAATGAAACCAGGCTATGGAAAACCGCATCGCTCCTGTGCAATCCGCTGCATTTCAGGCGGAATCCCTCCAGTATTAAAAATCGAAAATAAAGCTGGAGAAAAAAATTACTGCTTGCTTTTAGGCCAGAATGGAGAACCAATAAATTTAGCCGTTTTAGAATATGTTGCTGATCAGGTTCAAATATGCGGCAGGCTTGAGCAGCAGGACGATTGGCTTGTTTTTTACACCAATCCTGAGGAAGATATATTGCGGCTACAGCCACATTGGATGGAGGGAAATTTGGTGATGTGTGCGGAATAAATCAATACACTACCACCCTATTTATTTTTCTTTCTTTTCCATTCATCACCAACAAATAAATACCTGCATTAAAGTTTTCGAAAAATAGAATTCCCCTATTAGGCAGTTTTTCTAATTCTACAATTTTATTTCCAATTAAATCAAAAATTGCCAATTTATACCCTTCATTTAATTCAACCTTAAACGAGCCGCTATTTGGATTTGGAAAAATCAAAACCTCATCATTTTTTAATATTTCATCTTGAGAATTAATTATTGAATTATATTCATCTGCTCCAATATCAGGAAGACCATCCATTCGCAAGTGGCAGTCGAAATCCAATCCTGCTTCGGCCACCTCAATTCCAACACCCGTGATTGATGAATTTTCACTCATTAAATGGTAATCAAAATTATCAGCATCTACAAAAATGGAATTATCGGTAAATTGAAAATTACTTTCCACATTGCCAGTACCGCCATCCCTTGAAGCAATTTTTTCGTTCGTTAAATTATTGGCAATATGTGCATTTTCAGTTTCAATAAATCGATATTCAATAGAGTTAAAATAATTCTCTGTCACAACAGTATTGTGATAAATTTTCACATCAGGCGCACTCTCTAAACCAATTCCAACATCTCGACTGGTATGGACGAAATTGTTCCGGATAATGCCACCATTGTGTCCACTACTACCCAATCCAAAACCAATTCCACGATCACAATTAATTATTAAATTATTTTCTACCAGCGTATTTTCCGACCACGACCAGAGATGAATGGCATGTTCAGCCAGCATACTTTCTGGACTCCGAATGTGACGAAAAATATTATTCCGAATTTCCCAATCCTTTGCCCTGTGGGCATCTATGCCACCTGTATAATACCAATAACCAACGCCGTCGGTAAATTCAAATTCGCAACACTGCACAATTCCTCCATCTGAAAAAGAAGAAGATGGGCTTCCGGACACTTTTAGCATTTGTTCTTTGATGTCAACGAATTTCACATTTTGAATAAGTGGAAAATCAGCGTCGTGCTCTGCATGAATTTGAATAGCGTGATTCCCAACCCATCCAATCGTCATATCTGCGGCGATGAATCCGCTGGCAGCCACATTGAATATATAGCCAATATTCCCGTCCATTCCGTTTCCCTTTATCACCACAGCATCCCTATCACCTGATAAACTACGGATAGTCAGGTTGGTCATGTTTTGGCCGATGTACAGAAGATTGTTATTGAGTTCGTAAATTCCATCTTCCAAAAGAATAGTGTAATTGCCGTTGTTTTGATTGGCTGCATGCAAAGCTGATTGCAATTCATTCACAGTACCTACTGTATCAACAATCCCTGTTATTGGTGGAAGAGAAGGACAATCACATTGTGCTAACAATTGGTTGGAAAAGAAATAGAGCGCCGAAAAAACAGATAGGTAGATAATTTTTTTCATAATGGTTTTTTATAAAAATGGTTCTTTGACACCTGTCTGTCCGCAGACAGGAATCCTGCGGAGATGGAAAACCGTTAAAACGGTTATTGCCTATATCTGTTTGATTATTAACCCACGACTTATTGGAATTCATTATTTAACCGCCGAAAATACATAACGCTCATTCAAGTCTCCTGACTTGAATATCTTATCTGAAACGCCTCCGGCGTTTGTACGCCAGAGGCGTTTCAGATATTAGGTTTCAGACTCCAGTCTGAAACCAGCGACGCTTTTAGGATTCGGCGGTTAAATTTTAAAAATCAATAAGTCGTGGGTTAAAAAAACTACTTATATTCCAGTCGTTTCAACGACTTACCACGAGATTTGTCAAATAACCATAAAATTGAGCAACTAAAATACAAGGTGGTATTTGTTGGAATAGTTGATCAATTTATTAGAAAATATCACTCCTAAAAAATTCATGTCCCTGTCCAAAATTTACTATTCCTCCTTTTATCAATTCAATATTTTTGCCCTTTTTGAAAGGTGTATTCATTTGGCTCAAAGTGATTTCATTTGGTTTTCAAGGGAAATAGGTGTCGGACACTTTTTCAGATTAAAGAAAACGCAGAAAATAAGCAACACTTTTTTAAAGCAAATGAAGTGTCCGACACCTATCACCAAATGAAATCATTCATAACCATTCATTTTCCTCGGCGTAGATTCCTTTTAAATCAATTAGTGTATTTAGGGGGTCAATTATTGCTGACTATCAAAATTGCAATGCACCTGACTACTTTCCTCAAACCAGACCACCATTCTAATTTTTGGCTTGTCCTTTTCCAAAAAAATCAATCAAAATGTCTAAAAGATTAACTTACTTAATTGCCGCTTGCCTATTTACCGTTGGCCTTTTTGCAGGCCCGATTTCCCCTAAAGACAATGGCTATAAATACAAGCTCGACCTCATCAATGTCCAAAATGACAGGGTAGGCGTGGAATTGATCGTGCCTAAAATGAATAAGGCAAAAGCTACTTTTTATTTTCCGAAAATCATCCCCGGCACCTATTCTATTTATGATTTCGGCAGGTTTGTACATGACCTTCGAGCTTATGATGAAGCAGGGAATTTGCTGCCCGTAAATCGAAAGGATGATAATACCTGGCAAATCAAACAGGCCAAGAAGCTACACCGCCTGACCTACCAAGTAGACGATACTTTTGACGCCACTAGCGGCAAGCCAGTTTCTGGCATGTCGGGCACCAATATCGAAGCTGACAAGAACTTCCTGCTCAATGGACACGGTTTTTACGGCTATTTCAAAGGCATGAAATTCATGCCCTTTGAAGTGACGATAGACAAGCCAGATGGTTTCGCTCACCAATCAGCCTATCAACAAGTAAAAGAAGAAGACGGAAAGGATGTGTTTACCGCCAATGATTATCACCATTTGGTGGACATGCCCGTGATGTATTGCAAGCCTGACACTGCTGTTGTTAAACTTGACAAAACAGATGTGCTTATTTCAGTTTATTCTCCCAACAACGTCATCACTTCTGATTATCTGCGGGACAAATACACCCGATTGCTTCATTCGCAAAAAGACTATTTAAGTGGTGAATTACCCGTAGACCGATATGCCTTTTTAATGTACTTCATGGGTGAACAACTGCCAATCGGTACAGGAGCACTGGAGCACAATTATTCTTCTGTGTATTGCCTTCCTGAAATGAATAGAGAGAGAATTACACCATTTTTGGTAGATATTGCTTCGCATGAATTTTTTCATATCATCACGCCATTGAATGTGCATTCAAAGGAAATCCACTATTTCGATTTCAATAATCCCAATATGTCTCGACATCTTTGGATGTACGAGGGTATAACTGAATATTTTAGTCATCATAATCAGGTTCGTTCAGAAATGATTACGAAAGAACAATTCCTCCAGCGGATGGGACAAAAGGTCCAAAATTCCAAAAGCACCTATAACGATGAACTTTCATTTACCAAAATGAGCCGTGGCTGCCTCGGCAAACATGAAAACCAATACGGCAATGTATACGAAAAAGGCGCTCTTATTGGAATGTGCATCGATATTGAACTACATCATCTCTCCAATGGAGCATATGGGGTGGTGGACTTGATGGCCGATTTAACTAAAAAATATGGTAGCCAAAATCCATTTAATGATAGACATTTATTTCGCGATGTCACAGCGTTAACTTATCCCGAAATTGGCCAATTCCTTAAAAAATATGTGAAAGGGAAAGAATCAATACCCTATGAAGAATTTTTCGCCAAAGCGGGGATTATTTACATCCCGCCAAAAGACACCATGGTTTTTGGTTTTGGGGATGCGGCACTTAATTACAACGCTGAGACCCAACGACTGGTCGTCATGAACACTTACAATATGAGTGAGATGGGTCACGAATTAGGCTATAAAGTCGGCGACGAGTTGGTCAGTATCAATGATATAAAAATTCCCCCAACTGGCATTCGGGAATATTTTGACGAAATCCGAAAGGACATGAGAGAAGGGGAAAGCATAAAAATAATTGTAGCTCGAAAAGATGAATACGGACAAACAAATGAAGTGCCATTACAAGCAAAAATAAAACGCTCAAAAAGAGTATACCCGCCTCAAATAAAATTGATGGAAAATCCAGCTCCGGCGCAATTAGCTGTACGGGAATCTTGGTTGGGCAAATAGAGAACTATTACCGATAGGATGTTTAAGATTCGAAAAATTATTCTTTGGAAGCTGTTTTAAAACAGCCTTTCAGAGGCTGTTTTAAAACCTCAAGCACGTCTGCGAGAATATCTTTTTACCCCAATTTCCCTTTGATTTTCGTCACGTATCTATGGATATGTTCCTCAAATCAAAAGAAAATTGATGCAAAAATCTTATCCTCTCGTCAGCACTTCAGGTTTTAAAACAGCCTCTCAGTTTTTTGAGAATTTTTTTGACATTTAATTTCAAATCTTTGGCACTATCCAACACAAGTTCCCCTTCATAAGAATTCACCTCTAATGTGCCATAATGTTTTTTTAAATTTTCAAAATCAACAATTTTATTATTTGGCTTTGGATTAATTTTTCTCTCTTCGAATCTTGATTTCCAGAGTTCTTCATTGCTGCAAGTAACCAATATTGATTTTAGACTTACACCCTGTTCTTGAATCCATTTTACAAATTTTTCATAATGGCTCGGATAATGATATGAACTATCAATAATTAAATCAGTTACATTTTGAATATTGGTTTTAACAATTGCGAGCAATACTTTTTCTGATAAATGATTTATTTTTTCATGTGCCAACCCTAATTCTGACAATTCGTCGTAAATATCATCTTTTCGTATGACGGGTACATTAAGACTTTTTGACAACTCATTGGATATAGTGGTCTTTCCAACTCCTGCTTTACCACGTACAAGAATTATTTTTGACATTTTTAAAACTCTTTTTTTTGTCCAAAATTTACTATTCCTATTATGTTCGCTAAAGTAATTTTGTTGTCCTGCCTTTTTGCAACCAAGTTGCTTTTCTTTTTTCTTTTACTCCTGTAAACTAAAGATCAATGTTCAAGAATTACATCAAAGCAACACTCAGAAACTACCGCAAGTACAAGCTCAATTCCCTCATCAATTTGCTCGGATTGGCAACGGGTATCACTGCATTTGTGCTCATCATGCTATATGTCAACCACGAACTGAGCCATGATCAAAACCACCCAGACAAGGATCGTTTGTTTCGATTGACAGAGGTGATAAAAAGTGAAGGGTTTGTTGAAAATTCCTCCAGTTGCCCTTTCCCTGTTGCTCCGAACCTGATGCAGGAATTCCCGAACGTACTGGAAGAAGCAGTTCGGTTTTTTGATTTTCAGATCCCTGTCATCACCATCACTGTGGGTGATAGCACCCAATTCAATGAAAAGAATTTTTACTTCGTGGACAGCACCGTTTTCCGGACATTGGATTTTCCATTGAAAGTGGGCGATCCAAAAACTGCCCTTGAAAAACCTAATTCAGTCGTGATAACGGAAGAAATGGCGACCAAATATTTTGGCAATGAAAATCCCATTGGCAAAAATCTAAAATATGAGCAAAATCTCAATTTTGAAGTTACTGGCATCCTCGACAAACGAGCTCCTTCCCATTTTCATGTAAACGGACTTTTTTCTTTTTCTACACTCCGACAGTTATTGCCCGGTCAAAACAACTGGGTCTGGAATCCCTGCTGGACCTACTTGAAATTCAAGGAAAATGTTCAGCCAGATGCTTTGCTCAGCCAGCTTCCCGATTTTGTGCAAAGGCATACACCAGAGTTTATTCGTGACAAGGTTACTTTCCATCTGCAACCCATCACCGACATTCATTTGGATTCTAAGTTAGAATTTGAAATGCATGCCAATAGCAGCAGGCTCTATGTGCTCATCTTCACCATTGTAGCCTTGTTTGTTCTGGCCATTGCCTGTATCAATTTCATTAATTTGACCACGGCAAGAGCCTCCACCCGCACCAAAGAAATTGGGGTGCGGCAGGTGGTAGGTGCCAATCGAAGCATGTTGGTGCAGCAGTTCCTCACTGAATCTGTGATGACCACCTTATTTGCCTTTTTAATTGGAATGGCTTTTCTTCCCGCCATGCTCCCGTGGTTTTCTGCCAAGACCGGAATCGAACTTTCTACCGAAATGCTTTTTCAGCCTAAATTTTTGATAATGATGGCTGGAGGCGTGCTCCTGACCGGGCTGGTTGCAGGGCTGTATCCTTCTTTTTATTTATCGAAAATAAAGCTGGTGAACGTGATGAAATCCAGCGCACTGAAAGTGGGAACAGGCAATCGCCTTATGCGGCAGGGCCTTGTGATTTTTCAGTTTGCCATTTCCATAGTACTCATCGTGTGTACATTCGCTGCCTTCCGTCAATTGCAATTTATGCTTTCAAAAAACGAAGGTTTCAAGACGGAAAACACTTTGATTATCCCGGTCACTCGCACCCAAATACCGGGTAGGCTGGAAGCTTTCAAGCAACAGCTATTAAAAAATGCCAATGTCCAGAGCGTGTCCATTACCAATGAAGTATTGGGTGTGAACAACAACAATCATGAATTCAATTACCCCGGTATTCCAGCTGGTGAATGGCAATATTTCCCAGCATTGATGGTAGATGAAGATTTTGCGGAAACCTTTGAAATTCCTTTATTGGCAGGCCGTGATTATGACAAAAATCGGGAACGGGAGGACAGTCTTTCCATTCTCATCAACCGATCAATGGCCAAGTTTCTCGGCTTTGCCGATCCAAACGATGCCATCGGGCAGTCATTCCGCTCGATGTCAGGAAATGAGCGCATCATCGGCGTACTGGAGGATTTCAGTTTCAAATCCTTCCATCATCCCGTCGGGCCTTTTGTGATTGATGTGGAGCACCGCACGCCGCAGGGCGGTTCGTTTTTCTTTTTTGCAAAAATGGTGGCTGTAAACCTTAAAAATACCTCTGCTGAAACGATGAGCCACATCCAAAATGTCTGGAAGGAATTCGTACCAAATAAACCGCTCGCCTATACCTTCCTCGATGAGGAAATTGAACAACTCTATAAAGCCGAGGACAAAATGGGGTTCATCCTCACTATCTTCTCTGCTATGGCTGTTTTCATTGCCTGTCTCGGGCTGCTGGGACTATCGTCCTTCATGGCAGCACAGCGTACCAAAGAGATCGGTATCCGAAAAGTACTCGGTGCTTCTTCTGCCAGTTTGTTGCGTACCGTTTCGCAGGAGTACCTTTACCTGATTTTGTTCGCCATCTTTGTGGCGTTTCCCGTCTCTTGGTTTATCAATAATAAATGGTTGGAAAATTTCGCCTTCCAGGTGGATTTTAGTTGGCTGCCATTTGCCCTATCAGGCATCATCGCCATTTCAGTTGCCTTGCTCACGGTGATGGGCATCGCCATGAAGGCGGTGCAGCAGAATCCGGTGGTGTCGTTGAAGGAGGAGTAGCCAGATATTTATAACAGCATAAATTTATGCTCGCTTATTTTTAAAATCGTATACGATATATTATTTTTGGAAAATGTTTGAAAAAATAATACTCAGAGATCAGGTTCGGCAATACCTAACGAAAGAGATGCTGGACCGAAAAACGACCTTTGGAGAGCGATTGTCATTGCCAGACATTGCAGAAAAGACTGGAGTTAGCGTAACCCCAATCCGTGAAGCACTTGCTCAATTAGAGCAGGCAGGTGTGGTTAGCAAAGTTGCAAACAGAGGCTTTTTTGTACCTCATCTGAGTGTGACTGAGGCACAGGATATTTATCCAATTATTATTAGTTTAGAAACAATGGCCATTCGACAGAGCAAATTCTCACCTGCCCAAATACAGCGATTGGAACAAATACAGTCGAAATTTGAAAAAGCCAGAAGCAAGGAGCGGGCTGTTAAGTACGATCTTCAATTTCATGAAACGTTATTAGAGAATTTCAACAATAAAATAGCTAACAGGATTTTGGCCGATTTAAAAGTAAGGGTCTTTTTCTATGAGCTCGATTACATGAGTAATTCTGAAAGTAAAAAAGGTTCGTATGACTGTCATCGACAAATCATTAGTTTTCTTAAAAAAGGAAAACCGGAAAAGGCAGCAATTTTACTCCAAAAGAACTGGGAGGCTAGCTTGGATTTTTTGATTCAATATTATAATTAGATGTTTTTAATATCAAAAAATAGCCCGACTGTTATATTGCCACAAAATAGGCCTTCTCAATATAGATTTGGGATGGCCTATAGTGGTGTTTCGGTTCATATTTATACCTCGCGTGTTTTATTTGTTGATTAAACCTAAGAATTGATCAGTCTATGGCACTACCATTTGTTTTTTCTAAAGGTGAAATAATTAAAAACACTAACAATTATACTGATATTCATGCCGTAATGGCTAAATATTATGAAGGTGTAGAAAAAGCTAATTTGGGTTTATTGGGCACAGTATTTCATCCAGATTGGTTGATGAAAGACACGGATACACCCAATGCCAACTATTTAAACGTTGAGGACAAATCTACCTTCATAAAAAGGGTTCAAAATCACGGGCCTTACAATAGTTATGCCCAGAGTAGAGATGTGGTGAATATAAGTATTGCCTATGATGAATTAGCTCTCGTAAGGGTTAATAAAGATCCAAGCAGAAATTCAACTATATTTTTCCTCTTCAAAATAGTAGGGAATTGGATAATAATGGATAAGGTTTTCATGAATCCGAGAGAAGAATATAATCAAGCTCCTGCCATTAGAAACTCTTTTAATGAAATTGAACAATTAATTAAAAAATATTATGAAGCAGCTGCCTTAGGAAATAAAGAAACATTAAGTGAGTTGTTACATGAAAAGTGGGATTTGAAATATCTAACCAAGGAAGGAAAATTGTATATCGAAAACAAAGATAATTTTTTAACCAGAGTATCTGCAAATAAATATATTGATTATAGCCTTCTTCTTTCTATTGAAATTTACCACGATGGTTTAGCGGTTGCAAGAATGGATATGGCTTCTTTTCAAAAAACGGATTTCATTATATTATTAAAAATAAATGGCATTTGGAAAATTGTCACCGAAAGAAGAAGTTTTAAATTATAAGAATGGAGAATTTGCATCTTAGCTTAGGGGATGATTCAAAGTTCCTTTTTAATTTTCCCTGCTGTATAATCTTACTACGTGGCACGTTCGAAACGATATTTGCAAAAGTAAAGTATCTCTTATCCACCCCAAGTCATACTCCGAACAATATTCAACCCTTGCAAAGGGTACAACGAACAGTTGATATAGCAACCCATTTGTCCTTTTTTCTACAATCACCCAAAGCAACCACCAAACCTTTTTGGAAGATCAGTTACTTAGGATGCTGATGGTATTCTCAAATCTTTTGGACAGCCTTGGTTTTCCTTATTGCAAAAAATCGAAGTGGCGAAAGCATTCATTCATAGCAAATACCAGCAAGAGATAAAGCTTGATGATGGTTGTGTTGTTTTTTGTTTTAAGATTGGCTGAAAAGTAAAAGTTACCGATTGTCCTGTCTATCCTTCTTGGTCACAATTTGCTTTAAAAACATGGTTGTACCCACAGAATAATAGACATAGAAAATACAAAAGGGCACATCCAGAAAAATACTGGCTATCTTATTTATAAACATGAAAAACAAAAATCTTCTCCATCACCATTTGACTTTCTTATCGCTTCACCGTGGGCAATTGGGAAGCAGCCCAGGCCTGCACTTAATTAGCAGCGATAAAGCATCATTTAATATTGCCTTCCCCTTATTAAATGGCAGTACAGAAAAAATTGATGCTAAGTATCAAATTTACCTTCCCGATTGGTCAAGTGCGAAAGCACCCAGCAATGGGTGGCAGCAAACATCAAAAATGGCCTATATGCGATTAAAAGGCAACCCTGTGGACTGGCAGGAAAACAATAAGGTAGAAATCCGCCAAGCAAAAAATAAATCAGACATTGAAATATTCAGTTTTGTACAGGCAAAAGGTTTTAGCGCAACAGAGTCCGATTTTGAGGAATGGCATCCATGGCTACATGCAAAAAATGTCGAAAACTACATCCACCCCAATCAGCATTTTTATATCGGCTACCTCAACGGCAAACCAGCCGGTGTGTGTTTGGGCATTCGTATAAAAAACCGGCTGGGTATTTATGCCGTAACAACTCTTCACGAATCCCGTAGGAATGGAGTCAGTGTTTCCATTATGAAAAAAGCAATGGCTGATGCTATGTCCAATGGTGTTTATGGAACTACGCTTCAGGTTTTCAGAGGCACCTATGCAGAACAGTTTTACCATAAATTAGGATTTGAAACAATTTTCTCTTGCGGAATTTATCGGTATGGAATCGAATAATAATCTCATTGCACATTGACTCATACTTGTGCTTCTTATTTCTCTTTCAGTAAGAAATTAAGCCTATTATTTTTGCTTGCCCTTACCCCCTTTCTCTTGCTCATCAATCATCAGAGCTTGGAAAATTTCGCCTTCCAGGTGGATTTCAGTTGGCTGCCATTTGCCCTATCAGGCATCATCGCCATTTCAGTTGCCTTGCTCACCGTGATGGGCATCGCCATGAAGGCGGTGCAGCAAAATCCGGTGGTTTCGTTGAAGGAGGAATGATGTCACATTTTTTAAAAAATGGGTAAAATGATTTATCAGGCTTTGGGCATCATTGCCTTTGTAAATAATCATTTATAAGAATCAGCGTTTAACGGCGCATGGCGCCAATCCTATTGGTAGAAAGAATAATAAACAGATAAGCGGCGCAGAGGAGCTACCAAGGGGAAAAGTCGCTCTGCGCCTTCAACACATGATTCGAATCTTTTACGTTTTTTTAGAAAAATTGGCAATCGAACGAACAATTCTATATCGAAAAACTATATAAGTTAGAATTCTTTTCCAAAGCGAATATTTTGATCTGCCGACAAACCCTAATTTAAGAACTCACCCTCCCTCAATCCTACAACCCTTTCATAAGGTAATCAAATGCCTCTTTTATTTAGTTGGATTTAACCGTGCGCATAATGGCTGTTTTTGTGTGAATTGAAGCGCTCCATCCAACTGCTTTTTTGAACATATCCGTAGAAAACTTCAGAAAAAATTTAATGCTGTCAATTTAAGCAGGTCGCTTTATTGACTTAATCGGTCAATGCTGGCGCTGCTCATTATTAATGCACATCCGAATTATTAACACGATGGTAGGTGTCTCATTTTTTTGGACAACTGTACATCACCAAAACTATTTTCATTATGCGGAACTCCTTTACGAAACTGGCTTTACTCGCAATGGTTTTATTGTTTTCGACAGTCATGTTTGGACAAAATGTTCAAACGCCATTAATGGCTAAAATCGAAAATGCCAAAACGAAAAAATCTTTTGAACAAAGAACTGTATTTAATTATCAGGGCAATCTGGACGCACTCATGCCACAAGCGAAATCTTCCCTTTCGCATGGCCACATCCTCGAATTGAAACAAGCATCGCTCAGCGATTTATTAAAATCACAAAAGGAAGCATTGACATTTACTTTGCCCTTGGCAAATAATGAGCAAATGGTCATCGATCTCATTTTGTTTGAAACTTTGACCGAGGAATTCATCGTCACCACCTCCAGCTCCAATGGGCAACCTGTCAACTATAATAAAGGATTGCATTACAGAGGTGTGGTGCAGGGATCGAACCGCTCGATGGCGGCCATCAGTATATTTGATGGAGAGGTGATTGGTGTCATCAGCACAGCTGAAGATGGCGACATGATTTTGGGAAAAACCCAACAGGACAAGAATCAATACATTCTTTACAAAGAAAATGACCTGCTGATCGAAAATGATTTTCAATGTGACGCAGACAATCCTGAAATAACAGGAATTGATTTAAAAAAATTAAAAGGTATCTCATCAGGTGATGCCAATAAAAACCTGATCAATTGCGTGCAGGTTTATTTAGAATGCGAACACGATATGTATCTGGAAAATGGTACGGTTCAAGCTACCGTTGATTATATGACGGGCCTGTTTAATGTGGTCGCTACGTTGTATCAAAATGAACAAATTACCACTCAGATTTCTGAGATATTTGTTTGGGATACACCCGATACTTATCCAACCAATTCTACTTCCAATGCCCTTACGGCCTTCAGGAATACCCGTCCAAATTTTAATGGAGATTTGGCACACTTGATTTCCCGTGGTGCACCGGCTGGTGGAGGTGTAGCCTGGGTGGATGCACTATGTTCATCTTATAGCTATGCCTATAGCTATATCAATAGCTCCTATGCTGTCTTCCCAACCTACTCTTGGTCTGTCGAGGTTGTGACACATGAGATGGGTCATAACTTAGGATCGCCACATACACATGCTTGTGCTTGGAACGGGAACAATACTGCTATCGATGGATGTGGCCCAGCAGCTGGATACAGCGAAGGTTGCAATGCCAGCGTACCACCGGAAGGGACGATCATGAGCTATTGCCACCTGGTAGGCGGAGTAGGCATCAATTTCAACCTCGGCTTTGGGCCACAGCCTGGTGATTTGATTCGTGACCGAATCACCAATGCCAGTTGCCTCACAAGTTGTGGAGGTTGTACATTGACGGTTTCCATGTCAGGCACTCCTGCCAATGGGGGTAATAACGGGACAGCCACAGCAACGCCAAGCGGTGGAACTTCCCCATATAGCTATGCATGGAGTAATGGTGGTTCTACAGCAACCATTACTGGACTTGCACCAGGCACCTACAGTGTCACGGTAACCGATGATGAAGGTTGTTTAGTAACGGGTAGTTACGAAGTAGAGGATGTCTCGCCTTGCAGTGATAATAATGTTACGTTAACCATCAATTTGGACAATTACCCCGGAGAAACAACATGGGAAATCACAGATGCTGGAGGAGCTGTAATGGCTTCAGGAGGCCCTTACAGCACCGTTGGTGGCACTGTGGTGGAAGAAGCATGTTTGGACGATGCATGCTATGACTTTACCATTTACGATTCTTATGGAGATGGTATTTGCTGTGCTTACGGGGTTGGTGATTACGAGCTGGTAGATGACGCTACAGGAACGGTATTGGCTTCAGGCGGTGCGTTTGGTTTTTCCGAATCAACAAATTTCTGTGTACCAAATGGAGGCGGTGGTGGATGCACCTATTCTGTTATCAACAGCAATGGCTTTGAAAGTGGTTGGGGGATATGGAATGACGGAGGCAGCGATTGCCGCAGAAGTGCGAATGACTCACAATATGCCAGCACGGGGACTTATTGCGCTCGTTTGCGTGACAATACCAATACATCTGTTATGACAACCGACAATCTTGATCTAACCACTTACGATGAATTATTGGTGGAATTTGGATACTACCCAAGAAGCATGGACAATAGTAGTGAAGATTTCTGGCTGCAAATTTCAACGAACGGTGGCAGCACCTATACCACCGTCGAAGAATGGAACAGAGGCGATGAATTCGAGAACGATAATTTCTACTCGGATGCTGTCACAATTGCTGGGCCATTCACATCCAATACTCGCTTGCGGTTCCGCTGCGATGCCTCTGGCAATTCTGATTGGGTGTACATTGACGACGTGACTATATCTGGCTGCAGCGGTAGCAGTGGCAATATGGTCATCAATCCAAATGAAGACCAAAACAATAATGACATTTCCGTACACACGGGCATTTCGATGGAAAACCAAATGACATTATTTCCGAACCCTGTGTCTCACGAGCTGACCATTGCTTATGATGTTGCGACTGATGAAAATGTCCAGATTTACATTCTTGACTTTACTGGAAAAATCTTGCAATCTATCCAAACCGTTGGCGGCGTCAATCAATCACGTATATCTGTCAGTGACTTGAACGCTGGCTATTATATGGTGCAATTGATCGCTGGGGGAGAAAGGATGAATCAGCAATTTGTGGTAGTGAGGTAAGAGGAGGCGTATAAGTATTACAATATAGAATGTAATACATCAAAGAGGCTATTTCAAAAGGCAAGATTTACTTGTTCTTTTGAGATAGCCTCTTTTTTATTTTGGTTTCACAGAAACCAGTATTAACAGCACTTGAAGTGCTGTTAGTACTCAGTATATTGCATATGAAAATCGGATACTATCAAGTTGTCGGACACCTTGAAGGTGTCCGACAACCGATAATTAATGGTACTAGATCACTCCTCTATCAACTCAATCAATAAATCAGCGGCCTCTCTTACAAAAGCAGGATCTTCCACATAAAGCTCTTTTTCTATGACCTCAATATTGGCTGGTAAATTCGTTTTCAGGTAATCGAAAAAAGCAGCATCAGAAGCTGGATCATGTAATACCCCGCCCTCTTTGGAATAACGCCCTACACCGCCTTTGGGTATCATGAAATAAGCTTTGTTTTTCGTGTGCTGTAGCCGCTGGCAAATGTCTTTTGCTACTTTTTTTATTTCCTCTTCATTGAGCCGGGGAACAAAAACTACGGGGCTGTGAAAGACGTATTTATGGTTCTTGTACTCATCAGGGACTTTATTCGGAGAAACCAAAATCCCTAAATGTTCTGCTCCGCCGGGACAAAGCACCTGCGGAATTCCAAGTTTTCCAGCGACCGTCAATCGCTCTGGGCCGCCTGCCCGCAGCACCGACCAAACATCGTCGGCAATTTCTCCCATGGCATAATCAAAAACTGCCTTGATAATCCCTTCTTTCATCATCTGTTCCATCGCTTTTCCACCAGAACCAACGGCGTGAAAAACAATGACTTCATATCCTTTGGAGGCAAAATACTTTACAGCCTCCATTGTGCCCTGTGTCAACACTCCCAAATTGGACATACCAATCAACGGCTTGTCTCCTTCCTCCATCGTGAACTGCGATTCGTCCTCCGCCATCCCACAAGCCGCAGCGGCAGCATTTGCTAAAATTTTCCGCATAAATGGATTCAGCCCCAAGATGTCGCTCACCGAAAACATCATGGTAATATCCTTGATACCCACAAATCCCGAAGTGTCCCCAGAAGCGATGGTCGAGACCATGATTTTAGGAAAACCATATGGCAAAGACCTCATGATTTCACAACAGGTTGATGTACCCTGCGTACCGCCCAAACCAATAACAGCATGAACTTCACCTGCCTTAATCGATTGCTGCAAAATATTGATGCAGCCTTTGACCACAAAAGGATTGGCTTTTTCACGAGTGGGATTAATCAATAAATCAGTTAAAGAACCTCCACCCGCTGAAATGACTCCACCTCTGCTGATGTCAGCCTCAACTCCGGCTTTTCCAACCACCCCAATGTCGATCAACAATGCTTTATGCCCGCGAGCTTCTATCTGTTCTTTCAGGAAACCTCCTTCCTGATGTTTGGTATCCAGAGTTACGAGTAAGGCAATTGTTTTTGACATGGCTTTTAAATTGAAAAACAATTCAAATTAAAATATAAATCAAAATAAAAATGAAAACCCAACATGGTTCTGCACAATGCTATTTTCAACATTCTTTAGGATGAGTTTTTTTAATTTATTTTGTCATTCTAATTATTATTGAATGTTTAGTTATTGGTCGGAAACCTCAAATCTGCAAACTCCTTCGCAGTAGCGAACACTGCCTTTTCAATAGGGATTCGCTCAGTGGACGAGCCCGTCCAGATACCATCGCAAGAGGTGTTGTCGAGGATGTATTGCCCATCTTCCGGCGTCACCAATCCCGCTCCATGTGCAATCAGCATTACGTCCGGTTTGATCTTCCTCAGCTTTTCATAAGCTTCTTCCGTTCTCGCAGCAGTTTCTTCCAGCGTTTCACCGGAATCATATCCTTTAAGCCCGCCCTTGGTTGTTCCGGCATGGAAGCAAAATATATCCGGCTGGGCTTCTTCCATGATACGGAGGCTGTCTTCCAAATCAAAAGCCAGCCCAATGGAAACCATATCCATTTCTTTCGCCAATCTGAGCATATCAATTTCATTGTCCAGCGTGATTCCGCTTTTGGTCAGCACCTTGTAAATCTCGCTGTCTTTGTCAACATAACTGATGGAAGGCCCTATATTAGAAACAGAATTTACGCCCATCGCCTTGCATTCATTCAATACCATACGCATGTCCTTCAACGGGTCATTAGCATTTAGGCAAGCACAGACAAAGGCATCTCCTTTCATGGCAGGCATAATATCCTCACGGGTATAATCCAGCGTTTGTCGATTGGAGTCGAGGATAGGCCACATCATGGCCATCGTACCCATACCATTGGATCTTAAGCGTGCTCCAGAAAAGGTGTTCACACAGTCTGCCCCAGCTTTCTCCAATAGACTGGCCACCAAACCACTTCCTGCACTAGCAATGAATATGGGGATTTTATCTTGTACTTTCTTCCTCAAGCGACTCATGATAGTCTCACGGGAAAGCTGTTTTACGATCATGATTACAGATTTTCTGATTATTATTTTAGGTAAGTTCTCTTGAAATTGAAAACCGTTAAAACGGTTAAGTCTTATCTATTTGAATTTTATACCACGAATTAATGGTTTTTAAAATTTAACCACCGAATCCTAAAAGCGTCGCTGGTTTCAGACTCCTGACTTGAATGAGCGTTATGTATTTTCGGCGGTTAAATTATGAATTCCAATCAGTCGTGGGTTAAAAAAACGGAATTCCTTCCAGTCTTTTATTTAAAAACCAATATCATATCACCCGCTCATTTCCCCCATCAATAGGCACTTGTGCGCCAGTGACTTTAGAAAATATTTGACCCAGCATGGCTACAGCCAATTTGGCCACATCAATGGAAGTCACTTCGGCTTTCAATATATTGTTGGTTTTATATTCTTCTACTGTCAAACCGTAATGATTAGCTCGTGCTTGCAGCGTTTCCTCCGTCCAGACACCTGTATCAAAAACTGCATTTGGATGGAGCATATTTACCCGAATTCCTTTAGCTCCCAACTCAAGGGCCGCTACCCGACCAAGTTGCGTCAGTCCTGCTTTGGCAACCGAATAGGCCGCCGCCCCAGGGCCTGGTGCAGGTACATTTTTGGATGCTATAATCACGATGGCTGGATCAAACCCTAGTTCCAAATAAGGCAAACACATTTGGATCAATTGCTGGTGACTGGTTAAATTAATATCCATGCTTTTTTGCCACAGTTTGCTGTCCATGTCAGCAATTTTGGCGCTTGGAGGGAAAATGCCGGCATTGGAAACGACCATGTCCAAGCCCCCAAAATTAGCGACAGTTTGCTCTATCGCCGTTTTTACTGCTTTCGAGTTGGTGACATCGCATTTGATGCCCAGCACCTCATCCCGGCCAAAATTATTCACTACTTCTGGGTTGATATCCAACGCTGCAACGACTGCTCCCTCAGCTACCAATTGATCCACGCAAGCCTTCCCTATTCCACTCGCTGCCCCTGTGACCAGCGCTATCTTTCCCTGCAAAGGCTTGGCTTGGCCTGCCTTTTTCAATTTGGCTTGTTCCAGGCTCCAGTACTCCATTTCAAACAAGTTGGCTTTTGAGAGCACTTTCCATCCACCCAACTGTTCTGCCTGGTAAATAGCTTTTTTTGTATGTTGGGAAATATCTTCTATGATTTTGCAAGCTTTAACTGTTGTGCCAAAGGATAGCGTCCCTTGTCCGGGCCAAATTGCCCAACGCGGAGCAGCGTCCAATTGAACCTGCTCACCCGTATTGTATTTTGTAAAATATTGTTCGTAATCAGCAACGTAACGGGAGAGGTCTTTTTCAAAATTATTGGACAAAACAATAGGAGTTCGCTTAGTCCGAATGATGTGATCTGGTGTTAGTGGGCCGCGATTGGCAATGCTCTTCACTTTGGATAATTCACTGAATGCCACTGCCTCACCAGATTGGTCCAAGCGACTTAGGATTGGTTTTCCCCAAATGCCCGAAACCTGTTTTCTTAACTGAGCCATTTTCAAGCTATCAGCCTTTTCTGCCTTTTTACGCTTAATCGCTTTCACACCATTTTTACGAATATAATCCTCCGCTTTAGTAACTATTTTAATCATGTTTTCATAGCTCACCTTTGGATCATCATGGAAGGTGAATACTCCATGATTGAGCAGTATCATTCCATCAATAGAATCCCAGTCCATTCCCTTGGTCATCTCATAGATTTTTTTGGCTAAAATAAAGCCGGGCATAACGTAAGGAATGATCAAAACCTTGTCACCAAAAGCCTCCTGAATCCTTGCCTTGCCACCTGGGGTATTGGTCATGGTCACAACCGCATCAGCGTGGGTATGATCGACAAAAGTGTAGGGTATGATTGCATGCAAAATAGCTTCTACGGATGGATTGGGTGCAGCGGGGTCCGTCATAGCCATGCGCTGGTATTTGACCATTTGCATATCGGTGAGGGTATCCAGCTCGGCCAACTTGTGCAGTGCAGATAATTTTACCGGAGCAAATCCCGCTGCCTCAATAGTCGCCAAATCCCAACCGCTTCCTTTTACATAAAGTAATTCTTCTTCCTCTCCGAAAATGTTTTTCTCCCTGATTTTCACCGAGGTATTTCCGCCTCCATGCAACACCAAGTCCTCTTCCTTCCCCAGCAATCTGGATGTATAAACCCTCATTTGAAGCAGGTCTTTTTTGATCTTATCTGCCTCTTTTTGATTCCAACTGCTTTTCATGTTTTAGCTTGTTTTTTATTTGGCCAAAATAGCAAAGCTGTCGGACACCTTGAAGGTGTCCGACAGCTGGGTATATAAAAATGAATAAGTTTTAAGCTGAAGCCAAAGCCTCACCATACATCTCTTTTCGCAAAGCCTTTATCCTATCCGATCGCAGGTATTCATCGAATGTCATCAGGCTATCGATGATGCCATTGGGTGTAATTTCAAGAATACGGTTACACGCTGTTTCCAATAATGCATGATCATGAGAAGTCATGATAAGATTCCCCTTGAAATCACGCAATGCATTATTCAGAGCCGTGATGGATTCGAGGTCGAGGTGGTTGGTAGGTTCATCGAGCAGCAGGAAATTCGGATGGCTGAGCATCATTTTCGACATCATACAGCGCACTTTTTCGCCACCAGAAAGGACAGATGATTTTTTATAAACTTCCTCTCCAGAAAATAACATCCTGCCGAGAAATCCACGGATGAATTGTTCATCTTTTTCTTTTGAGTATTGGCGCAACCAATTGATCAGATCCTGATCGTTGTCGCCTTGAAAGAATTCAGCATTCTCGTTGGGCAGGTAATCGAACGTGATTGTTTGCCCCCATTCGATAACACCTTCATCGGCTTGTTCTTTTCCAGAAAGCACATCGTAAAAAGCATTCAATGCAGACGTATTGCGACCAATAAGTGCGATCTTTTCATTGTGGTTCATCGTGAACGTCACATCGTGAAATAGCACCTTCCCTTCCTGATCTTTTTTAACAAGACCATTCACCCGGAGTATCTGATCGCCTGGTTCTCTCTCTGGCTGGAATTGTATAAATGGATATTTACGGCTTGAAGGTTGAATTTCGTCAAGATTGAGTTTTTCAAGCGCTTTCTTCCGGCTGGTTGCCTGACGCGACTTCGATGCATTGGCGCTAAACCGCGAGATAAATTCCATCAACTCCTGCCGTTTCACCTCAGTCTTCTTGTTTTTGTTGGCCATTTGCTGCGTCATCAATTGGCTGGTCTCGTACCAAAAAGTATAGTTTCCAGTGAAAATTTTGATTTTTTGGTAATCAATATCCACCATGTGCGTACAGACCATGTCGAGGAAGTAACGATCGTGAGAAACCACGATGACCGTGTTTTGGTAATCTGCCAAGAAATCGGAAAGCCAGGTAGCCGTTTCGGCATCCAGGTCGTTGGTAGGCTCATCGAGCAGTAGCAAGTCCGGATTGCCGAACAGTGCTTGCGCCAAGAGTACTTTCACTCTTTCAGGCCCCATGAGGTCTTTTACCAACTTATAATGTAAATCTTCGGCGATGCCCATGTTACTGAGCAATTCAGCAGCATCGCTTTCTGCTGTCCAGCCACCCATATCGCCATATTGGTTTTCGAGCTCAGCAGCCCGGAGTCCATCTGCTTCAGTTGCATCAGGGTTCATGTAAATGGCATCTTTCTCCACCATGATGTCATACATTTCCTTATGCCCCATCATGACTGTATTCAATACCATTTCCTCTTCATATTCATAATGGTTTTGTTTCAAAACCGCCATGCGGTTGCCGGGTAAAATGGAAACCTCACCAGAATTTGGATCGATATCACCAGAAAGGATTTTAAGGAAAGTAGACTTGCCAGCCCCGTTGGCACCAATCACTCCATAGCAGTTGCCACGGGTGAATTTGAGGTTGACTTCATCGAAAAGAGTTCTTTTCCCGTATTGTAGGGAGACGTTTGAAACAGTAATCATTGTATAAAATGGTTGGATGACTAAATGATTATCAGTTGTACTCATTTAGTCATCCGCTTTAGCCTTTATCTGAAAAAGGGCGCAAAGGTAGGGAGAAATTGTTGAGAATGAAGGGATTATTTGGAATTTCAGATGGTGGAATCATTAGCCTTTTTCAGACGATAACGATATACTGCCTAATAGGAGACAGACATCCAAAAAGGGAAGTGCTTCTGTTATAAAAAATAGATATTGAAGTTGCTTTGAAATTGTTTTAAAACCAAACTATTCTATGAACCAGTATTACATCTTCCTAATATTCCTTTTCTTTTCATTTAGCTCAAATGCCCAAAACCTTGTCCCGAATGCTGGGTTTGAAGATTACAGCACTTGCCCAACGCTGGGTGGTCAAATCTATTTAGCAGAAAATTGGAACCGTCCAATCAATACGACGGGCACGCCGGACTATTACCATTCTTGTTTTATCCCAAACCCTCCATTGCCCCTCATGGACATCCCCCACAACTGGACGGGCTACCAACCAACGCATACCGGAGAAGCTTACATAGGCATTTATAATTTTGGATATGAAGACCTTAGAGAATATGTTCAGGCTAAGCTAACTTCTCCACTTGAAGCGGGTGCAACCTACCAATTTGAGATGTATGTAAACACTTCCAATTATTGTGGGATTGCCATTGATGCATTAGGTGCCTATTTTTCAGAAAGCGCCATTTATGGAGATGGCAATTATAAGCCTTTAGATGTAATGCCGCAAACAGTTAATTCCGCCGGCAACATTCTTACCGACACCGCCAACTGGACTTTAATTTCAGATGTATTTATTGCAGAAGGGGGCGAAAATTATATTACGATTGGGAATTTTCTAACAGATTCCATGACGCAACATTTCATTTTTGATCCCGGAAGTTATTTGCAGGGATACACTTTTATTGATGATGTTTCGGTCACTTTAATTGACACTGTTTTAAGTGCGAGCAATAAAATTCAAGAATTTGAAAACATAATTGTTTTTCCAAATCCAGCAAAAGATAAATTCACCATTCAACTTCAAAATAATAATTGCTCGGACTGTACTTTATTTTTATTTTCTCCAAATAGAAAAAAGGTAAGGCAAATTGATTCTATATTTTCGGAAGAAATAGATATGGAGGTTGCAGACTTGCCGAGTGGGATTTATTTATTTCAATTAATTAATGGGAGCGGGGAATATTATTTGGGGAAGGTGTTAATTTCAAATTAAATACATTAAAGTCAATTCTCCTGTGTGTAACAAATTGCACAATCAAACGATTCATTAGGAATTTTGTCATTCCGCTATCGGCGGAATCCGCAATATTGTGAAAGCACGTTAGGACAGCAAATCAGAATCATGCAGATCCCGCCTGCGGCGAGATGACAAAGCACTTGCGAAGTCGTGCATATAGTTATATACGCTTATACTCCAAAATAAATCAGTCATTTCTGAATTATTTTATGTGCCATAAATTATTCCCTTGCCCTTTAAAGCGATATTTCTTTGAATTACCAATAATCAAAAAGACAGCACCTGCTCCAGCCTGAATACTTGCTGACTTAAACAAATCGGCTCTGCCATTCCTTTTAGTAACTACAAACATATTCAACGCTGTAGTTAATCCAGTAAATAGGAGTAAGCCACCTGATGATCCTAATAATTTTTTTCTTGTTAGATTTTTCTGTTTATTATAATGCAGTAGGATTGAAATATCTTGCTTGGCGAAATTATAAGGCGCAAAGTTTCCGTTACTGAAAATTCTCTTATTCTCTACCCCGGATTCTTCTTTTAAATTTTTATAATGGTAGCTGCTAAGCAACATGTGGACGCTATCAGAAGTGACAGTTGCCAAATGGCCAGTTACGTTAATAAATTCGCAACACCTTTCGCCTTTTTGGATATCCCCCATTGCTATCTTTAAGCTATAAAAACCACCTGGCTTAAATGTCTTTTCTTTTATTCCATTTGTAAGGGTCAAATTTTGTGCTGGTAGATTTAAGCAGATAAAGGAAAGGAAAAATAAGAGGAAAATCTTTTTCATGATTTTTTGATTTGGTTAAAATGTGAATAAATATTTGCCAGCGAATTTCTATATAAAGAACCAATAAAACAAATATGAGTCCTCCCCAATTCTTCTATTTAATTGGCCTTTTTGAAATGCCGTCAAGAAAATTGGCTGGCGGGTTGCCTAAAAGGCAAGGTATTGTTCGAGGAGCGCAGCGACGAGTTTAGCTTGTCGAGCGTGTGGCAGCCGATTTTTAGGCATTTCAAAACAGCCTTGATTTTTGGTTCTTTTCATCAAGGAAAAGAACGGAAATAAATGAGGACAGGAAGATTGTATTTGATTTTCACGTGCCTATCAATAAAAATCCCGAATTTTTGAATTACCAAAAATTCGGGACGACTCATATTTATGTTTATATATTTTATCAAATAAACCGATCAAAATGATGTCCTACCAGCGCTTTTAATGTCGCCAATGCCAAGCCTTTCGAATCTTTCTCATCAAAACCTTCGTCCATAAAATAATCTTCAAGGAGGACCTGGGTTTGGAGATAGGAGATTTTCAGGGCAGTGCTAATTTCGGAAAGCAGTGGATCACGCGTCCCCCAGGCATCCACGCCAGTCCATAAGCTCTCATTCCATTCCATGAGTGCTTTGCGTTCCCTCCACTCCATTTGTTTTGGGGTGAGATAAAGACGAGCCAATTCAGAATGGCTACTTTCGATTTTACCCTCACTGGTATGGCCGCTGGTGCAAAGATCGGAAGCAATAGCATGGAGCAATTGAACCTCCTGCCATTCCCAGAATCCACCGCATGTCTGCATGCTTAGATTAGAATCGATACCATTAATATCACCAAATGCTTTCAATGCAGTGCCCGGGTGTCTGCGGAACAACCAGCACGGTGCAGCTACTCCTTCATTGGAAGCCTCATGCACATACCGCATGTGCGTCAGCAATTGACCAAGGTCACGGTAATCATAAGTAGAGGAAGGGTCAAATGACGGCAGGCTTGCCCGCACGTCCCTGCTGAATGCTTCGTTGATGGATTCATTCATCAGTGTGTTCACTTCAAATCCAGCTCCTTCCGTCACAAATTTGAAATATGCACGATATGCTTTTGCGATCGCTGCTTTCGATTTTTTCAAGTTGTTCAAGGCAGTTTCAGGGTCTTGCCACAATTCATTGATGCTGCTTTGCAGGTTGCTGGAAGGTGCCTCGGCAACTGGAATGGATGTGTACTTGGCCAAAATGGCGTATTTCTGTAATTGTCTGTTTGAGCGTAAAGCAAATTCATACGCATTGCGAGTGCCTTTGCCATAATATCCATCGAGCGAACTTTTATAAGCACCTTCTTCTTTGAGTACTTTTTGCAAGTCCAACGCAGAGGTACGCTTCACTTTAGTTCGTATCTCCGGCAATTTAGCACGGAAATCAAAAGCAGGTTCTTCATTTTTAACCACCTGCTTGGTTACCGTTTTCTCGCCACCTTTCGCTGTTAAAATGGGTTGCTCTTCCATCTCAGCAGGTTTGGGAACTATGAGGTCAATTTCCCCATAAGTGGCTGGCGCTGAGTCGGGGGCATACGTTTCAGTAGCAGCCATCGCCTCTTCTTTGTCTGAAAAATCAAGAGGTATTAGTGGTTTCTTAATTAGGCCACCAGTTTCAAATTCGGTGATTTCGTGCAGTAGAGCATTATTTACATTTTTCACAAAGGAATCATCGAAGCCCAATTGTTTGATTTCTGCCAAACGTGCCTTGGCCGCTTCCATACTCGCGAAACCAGTCGCCAGAATTTTTACCTCTTTACCATTTAGTAAGACTGAAAGTGATCCTGCTCTGAGATAATTTTCCCAGTCAATCCTGTCGCCATTTGTTTTGGTCGCCATTTGAACAACCGACTCGCTTTGGCCTGCCTCTGTATTCAATTTGGAGACAAAGGCATTGTTATAACCTTGTGATTTTAATTTTTCCACCACTTTATTGGCGGCTTCATCTGAGGCAAAACCCCCAACAAAAACATCCGTGTGGTTGTCAGAGCGTTTGGTGGAATAGACAAATCCCAATTCTGCCAGCCGTTCAAAATCGGCGGGTTTAGGATTGATAAATTTGCCAACCTGTACGGTGAATTCAGGTACATCCTGCGCAAAAGCGGTCAAACCAATGAAAAGGAAAAAGATAGATGAGAAAAGACGAATTGATAACTTCATGTTTGTCGACTTTGGTTGAACTTCATTGTTTCAAAGTTTCATTGCCCCATTGTTAAATAAAAAGCAACAATGAAACATTGAAACGGTGGATCAATGAAACGCCATCATAACTTGCTGTAAACCAATAATCAACAACTAAAACGCAAATTTAGTACAATTTAATGTTGTTTGCCCGATTTTTAGTTGTCTTGTTGTTGGAAAAATCCAAGATCAGTCCAAAACAACAATATTATGATGCCAAATGCAGTTTTAGGTCACCTTGATAAAACAAGGTTTTTCATTTATAGAACTAATATGTTGTGCATTGGAGAATTGTTCCTACTCTCATTTACCATTCCCATAACCTATCTTTGCAAAGAAAATATCCTATTGAAGCTTAATACATAACCGAACCATTTGTATTTATCCAAAAAACAAGGCATTCCATTGAAAAACAGCTCATTAGCCTTTTGTAACTTTGACCGTCCCTCAACCATTTATAGTGTTCTCCGTGAAATATTTTTTAAAAAAAATATGAATCCTCCCCGAACCTTTTAAACAATCACTACATATCAGCAAAGGACATCTGACAGCAAAAAATAAACAGCTTTTAAATGCCTATGCGGACAATCCTTACTTTTTAAATCTAATGCTAAGTGCCTTTAATTTTGGCAAAAGCTAATTTCATCAAACCGCATAAACTTTTTCAATTATGACTAACAACAATCCTTCTAATCTTAATCAACCTAATTCGAACGACACTAAATCGAATCAACAGAATATCATCGCCATTTCAGCAACTGTAGGGATTATCCTCTTAGCAGTTATCGGCTGGCTGGCATACAGCAACATCACGAAGGCCAACAAATTGGAGCAAACGGTCTATGACCTGCAAGAATCCAACAACCTCCGTGAAGAGCTTGACATCCAGTACAATCAGGCCTTGGCCGATCTGGAATCTCAAAAGACTACCAGCGAGGAACTGAATGCCATCATCGACCAGCAAAAATCTGAACTGGAATCACAGAAAAATCGCATTTCAAATTTGTTGGGTAGCAAAGGCAAACTGGACAAGGCAAGAGTTGAAATCGAAAATTTGAAAGTACAAGCCAGTGGTTTCATGGCTCAAATAGATGAGCTGAAAGCTAAGAACCAAGAGTTGGCAGGCGAAAACGCCGAACTTTCTGAGGAACGTAATATGCTCGCTTCCGACCTACAAAGCAAAGTAGCCGAAAACGATATGCTCAACGAAGCCAAAGCGCAATTGGTGAGTGAAAAAAATGTGCTATCCGGAAAAGTAAACTTGGCTTCTGTTGTAAAAATGAGAGAAGTTAAAGTCTATGGACAGAAAATTAAAGGAAACGGCAAAGCAGTAGATGAGAGCAAAGCCAAAAATGTGGATCAATTAAAAGTATGCTTTACAACATTGGATAATGATGTAGTACGTGCAGGCACGGAGCGTTTCTTTATCCGTATCATCAACCCACAAGGTGAAACTTTAGCCATTGAAGATATGGGTTCCGGAAGCTTGGTCAACAAGAGTACTGGCGAAGAAATCCGTTTCACACAATACGAAGAATTGGACTATTCCAATGAAGAAGCGAATTCTTGCTTGTTGTGGAAGCCAAACACTGCTTCTTTTTCGAGAGGAGATTATACTGTAGAAGTTTACAACAAAGGCTACCTATCAGGAATGGGAGCGTTTAGCTTGAAATAAAACTGTGGCTGTTGATTGTTACTCATTTTGCAATTACAGCGAAAAGAACAACTAACCATAACCGATTTGCCGGGCTTCATTTTTGGGGCCCGGCATTTTTATTTGTCGAAAAACTGGTTCATCTTATCATCCAGTTTTCCAGCCTCTGTCTCATATTTCGGCGTCGTACTCCCGTGCCCTGGCATTTCTTCCACAAATAAAGTCTGCGTAGGATAAGCGAATCGCACCCCGAGTGCTTCGGCAAGACGCAGGATGCTGAATGAAAGTTCTTCCTTTACCCTATACTCTTCTGCCAAGGTGTTTACCAGTATGTGGGTTCGGAAATAAATCTGCAAAGCGCTATCACCAAAGTTGTTGAAATGAATAAGGTGGTTATCTTTTTTAGTCTGTGGATGATTTTCGACGACCTTTCGCAATCCTTCAATAAATTTTTCCAGGAGCACGGGAGGTGTATCGTAAGTTACCCCTAGTGTAGTCCTGAACAACCGCATTTTCCTCACACCCATATTGCTCACAGCTGCCGATGCGATTACATTGTTGGGCACAGAAATAATAGTCGTATCTGTAGTTTGCAAGCGAGTGGAGCGAAAACCAACTTCAACTATTTCCCCTTCTGTGCTGCCCATCACCACCCAATCTCCTATTTGAAAAGGTTTGTCAAAAAAGATCATGGCTGAACCAATAAGGTTCTTCACGGTGTCCTGAGCAGCCAATGCCAAGGCTAAACCACCAATGGAAACCCCTGCAATAAGGGCAGTCACATTCACGTCGAGCAACTGCAAAATGTAGATGAGTCCTCCTAAAACAATTAGAACCTGCAACATCCTTTTTAGGATAGGAATTAGTTGTTCATCTAACTTATGATCTGTCGATTCCGCATATCGTGAGGCATATTTCATCATTACATTGATGATGCTTAATCCCAGCCAAATACCAAAAATGACTCCCGCCATTTCAAGCCCTTTTATGAGGAAGACATTTGCTTTTACGGGCAATTGTAAAAGAGGCAAAGTCATTTTTATCAATAAAAATAGAATAACGTAACTGCCCAGTTTGGCAACTTTCCACAACATTGATTTGTCATCCAGCGGGGAACTGTACCTCGACTTGGCAATCAAACGGATGATTGGCCTTAAAAGCCTTGACATGATAAATTGAGCCAACCAAGCTATGAAAAACAGCAATAACAAGCCTACCCACTGCCAGGTATCAAGCCCGAAGAATTGACCCTCTGTTTTTTCGGGAAAATATTTCAACAAAAAGTCAGTCCCAAATGGGTAAAGGCTTTTATATAAAGGGGGAATAGCTTTGGCAGTCTGCTCAGAATAAAACCATTGCCCTTCAATTTTTTCTAGATAAATTGCTGGCAACTCTTCAGGAAATGGAGTGTAGTAAGGTTTGTGGCTAATAGAATCGATATAATCGGACTCTTGCGGTAGGAGGTTCAATTGCACATATAAGCCTTTTCCGTCCAATAAGTGTTTGAGTTCAATAGCCAATTCCTGAGCAGCAAGACTATCCTCAATCCCGTGAAACACTTTTGCCGCAACAGCCGGCTGGTAGGAGTCCGGCTGCAAATAATACAAATGCACCAGCATGGTATTATACGGACTCTCCAGAGTAGGTTCAGGAGGCTGCGAAGTTTGTCCAAAGACATTTGAAAAAACAATAAGGAAGCAAAAAAAGAAGTATAGTTTGAGTTTAGTCATTCTTTAAAGAAGGCTGGTTTCGTTATTTAAATAAAAATAAAAATGATAATTAAAACTGTTAATTCAACATGCTGGCTGATTCAAAGGAGTTTTGATTTTCATTTTTATTTGACCTATTATTTATAATGAATAATCGAACGCAAGTCATTGTTTAAAACAAAACTAATAAATCGATTTAAGGATCAAACTAATATAATCTCTCCTTCAGGCAAACTGTTGTCATCTCTTGCATTTTCGATCAGGTCAGCCTCGATGTCCCTCCTTTTCAGCAAACCGGACATTTTCAATCCTTCCCAAATGCGTTTCATAGCACGTATTTGTTCCGCAATCCCAGAAAGGTCTCCCTTAGCAACCAGCGGTTTGATTGCCCTCATTTCCTTGCGGCGGTCTTCATTTTTAAGACTGGTGCCTCTATTAAAAATAAGTGAAACAAGCATGGCTTGCGCATCAGAAGGCAGTTTCTCCACCCCGGGATAGGTCCTCGCTGTTTTCTTAGCCTGATCGACCAATACGGTGGTCAGGAAAACCCGCTGTGCTACTTCGATGGGAATGACAACATGCTTAAGGGAAGAGATTTTCTTTTTGGCATCCTGCCCTTTCAGGCCCGAAACGGCCATCAAGTCTTCAAGGTCGGCATCATCGATATGGCCTTTCCAATCCTTTTCGATTTTGTGCTCAGAATGGTAGCCCAGGTCATATCCTATGCCTATTGTGACGCCGCTGCTGATGCCGGGCCAGGTTGGAGATTGGAGTTTTCTCGTATAATGTGCTTTTGAAAAAATTTCAAAATCAGAAATCTTATCCATTCCCATTCGGGAAATTTTCATGGTAAAGTCAACGGGTTTTGGCGGAGGCCCTACTGTTTTTTCTATGGCATTTTCTATTGCCGTTAAAGTAGCCGGACCAATAATTCCGTCGGCAACTAAACCAAGCCTTGACTGAATGGCTTTTATTCGATTGAGTGTTTGTGAACTAGCCATGATTTTGTTATTTGAATGGTGTAAATAATATTGAGGAGCGAGGCAATAATAACACACTCAACCTTACTCGTCCTTTTGCCTCTAAATGGTTTTAAAAATAAGTCCGTAGCTGGGCTATGCACTGATTTTTAAAACCATTTAGAAACAAAAATTACTTTGTAAATCTTGTGTGTTTTATTAATCCCTCGTTCCTAAGGGGCGTAAGTTGACTTAATTATAGGACTTCTAATAATTTGAATCTTGTTAATTTGGCCTGTTCAGTCTGCCGGCTTGTCTTCTGTTAATTAGCTCAAGTTGCGATTAATGTACAGTGAATCCCCAGATTCGCAATAAATCACCCCAAGTAGCCAGCGAATCTGGGGATTCACTGTACATCCGGTGGCGCATGCTTTTAAACAAAAGTCTCAGCTCCATGCCAGTGAGCAATTCCTTGTTGTTGCAAGATTGTACTTAATTCAAACTACGCTCAACCAATGCAATTCATCCAAACCAACATCCTTTCTATCCCACAAAAAAAAGCCATCTTAAAATTGTGGAATCAGGAATATCCGAAAAGAATAAGCTATAAGGATTTGAGTGATTTTGAAAAATATTTGGAAGCCCTGACAAAGCAATCGCACATTTTAATGATTGATGAAAAACAAGAAATAAAAGGCTGGTATTTTGATTTTATTCGGGAAGGTGAAAAATGGTTTGCTATGATATTGGATTCGAATGTTCACGGAAACGGTTTTGGAACGGAGTTATTAAATCTTGCCAAAGAAAAAGAAACAGTATTAAATGGTTGGGCTGTGGATCACAATAATGACCAAAAACAAAACGGTGAAATTTACAAATCGCCCATAGGGTTTTATCTAAAAAATGGATTCAAAGTCATTTCTGAAATTCGGTTGGAATTGGAGCAAATTTCAGCGGTGAAAATTAAATGGGAAAGAATGGAATAGTATTTTCCAGCAGGGAGGGAATTATTGATTTTTAAAATTTAACCGCCGAATCCTAAAAGCGTCGCTGGTTCAGATAAGTTATTCAAGTCAGGAGACTTGAATGAGCGTTATGTATTTTCGGCGGTTAGATAATGAATTCCAATAATTCCCTCCCTGCCGGAAAATCATTCGCTGGCGCTGCTGCCTATTCCCAAACTTTCAAAAATCGTCCATAAGCAGGGTGGCCTAATCCTCGGCCAATGATAGTATACGTTCCAGAACGCCATTCACTCACATCCACCCGCACCTCATTTTGACCTTTGTCCAAATTCATTTCCATCTGGTGCATGGACTGTCCAGTGGCATTGTAAAAATCAAATAATACAATTCCCGATTCATGTGCGTAAATATCCAACGTGATCCAATATTTGGTCGGATTTGGGTAGACCTGATCGATAGATAACCGGTGCCTGTTTTGTCGGGTAGTCAATTGAAGGTTGCTGCCAGGCTGGAAACCATTGAGCGTCAGAGCAGCTTCATCGTCCTCTGCTGGTGTACAGCAATTACCATTATCGGGAGTACTATCCACATCTTGTTCATTATGGGAAATGACTTGTGCATAAGGCGTCATCGTATTTTCATTTAGCAGAAAATAGTTGACCGTGATGCTCGCCGAGCCGCCTGCTGACAGATCGCCTACATTCCACATTTCGTTATTGAATGTATTGAAAGAGCCCTGCGTGAGGGTGTATTCATTTCCGCCAGTATAAACGGTGCCACTTGGTTTTGGAAATGAAATCGAAATAGCTGTGGCAGTCAATGGGCCATCATTTGTTATGGTCAATGACACAGGTACGCTGGTGTATATGGCAGGATCGGCATTGGGGGTGGACATAGTGAGGGAGAGATCGATGTCGCCTGTGGGAATGCAGTTGTTGACAATGTCGGTGGGGCTGTTGCAATTGCCAGCGTTATCTACTAAAATATATGTTCCTCCAACTCCATTATTGTTGATTAAGTCATAAAAAACACAACAATTCTCCAATAATGGATTTCCAGACATTATAAAGTCAGTCTCAACATTTTCAAGCGAAAACAAAGCACTCACATCTTCAAGTAGGTCATTACCAGACATAATAAATTTGCCTACTTTTTTTAGACTCTCCAAGCCATTGACACTTTGTAAAGAGTCATTTTGAGCCAAAATAAAATCTTCTCTGACTTCACCTAATTTTCTCAAACCTGACACATCCGTCAAAGACGGGTTTGATGTAATTTGAACTTTTGAATTTGACATAGTACCTCCTATTCCAACTCCAGTTAGGTTTGATAGTCCATCAATATTTTTGAGCAACGTATTATTCAAAATTAATAGCCCATTGGACAAACTCGTAATACCCTCCAATCCATCTATATTTTCCAAAGCCAAATTATCCATAATCAAAATTTCCTCCATGACACCATTAATCCCAGATAATCCCTGCAAAGTTTTCAGGCTATCGCTTAAAACAACAACCAGCCTGTTTGCCTGCGCAATGTTTTCCATTCCATGCAGGTCTTTAATTTTATCCTGAAATTCTATTATGATCGAGCCTGTCACTTTTGTTAAACTGGCCAATGGACTTAAATCCGTAATATCTGAAGTAGATGCTCCAGGAGGAGTGCTTATTCTTAACATTCCATCGATAATTGTACATCCTGGAAAATTATCTACATCCTCTTGTGATTCAAGTATGACATCCCCAATACAAATTACCTGACCACCCAATCCCGAACTTGCCTCATCATCCTCATTCACCAATGGCGGCGTACCATTATCGGGCGTACTATCTTCATCTTCTTCATTGGCTGCTACCACCTGGGCATAGGCCGTCGGGAGGTCATTTTGCAACAAGAAATAATTCACCGTCAAAGTAGCGGAAGCATTGGCTTCCAAATTATTGATCGTCCAAATTTGATTGCCATAGGCACTAAAACTACCCGCAGAAAGTGAAAAAGGGTTTCCGCCAGCATACACCACCCCGGCAGGTTTGGAAAATTCAATTTGAATGCCAGTGGCGGGGATGCCTCCAGTGTTGATGACGGTCAACTCTACTGGGTAAGTAGTATAAATATCGGCCGATGTGGGGCTGTTCATGGTGAGCTCTAAATCGGTGCCAAGAGGTTGGCAGTTGTCGAGGATGTCGGTGGGGCTGTTGCAAAGGCCAGCGTTGTTTTCAACGGTAACTGTCCCCTCAACTCCATCATTATTTAATAGGTCATAAAAGATACAACAGTCTTCAAGTAATGGGTTTTTTGATATTAAGAATATTTCTCTGACTTGCTCTAATGACTTTACAGAGCTGACATCTTGTAACATTCCATTCCTCGTAATTACAAATTTTGCAGCAGTTGCTAAATTGTCTAACCCATCTAAACTTTGTAAAGCATTACAATCTGCAATTGTCAAACTGTTTAACGATGAAGGATCAGTAACATCTCCAACACTTGTCAAATTTTTTAAACCAGCAATACTAATCAAAGAAGGGTTATCAAAAAACCATGCGTTCTCCCTAACATATCCTAAACCTGAAAGCCCATCTATATCTTCCAATTCAAGATTCCCCGACAACTCAAAAGATTGAGACAAACCAGTTATTCCTTCCAAACCATCAAGGTTTTTTAGAGAGGCATTATCCCAAAACCATAATTCGTCTATCTCTCCTGTCAGACTCGAAAGAGCCTGAACATTTTCTAGGTTATCATTAAAGATGATTAACAATCGCTCTACATGAGCAATGTTATTCAACCCTTGAAGGTCAAGAAGAGAATCACTGTCCTCAACAATAAGACTTCCATTCACTTCAGTCACACTTAGTAGCGGGCTTAGATCGTGAATATCTGACCCTGTTCCAACAATACCAATTTTCAATAAACCATTTACAACTGAACACCCTGCAAAAGCATCCACATCTGCCTGTGTTGCCAAGAAGACGTCTCCGTTGCAGATGCTTGGATCACAGTTTTGAACGATGTCGGTGAGGCTGTTGCAAAGGCCAGCGTTGTCTTCGATAATAACTTCGCCCCCAACCCCATTGCTGTTTAACAGGTCATAAAAGATACAGCAGTCTTCAAGTAAAGGATTTTTTGACACTATAAAATCCCCTCCGATTTGCCCTAATGACTTTACAGAACTAACATCTTGTAACACATCATTCCTGGTAATAACAAATATCCCTGCCGATACTAAATTGTCTAACCCATCTAAATTTTGTAAAGCATTACAATCTGTGATTGCCAAGTGGTTACCAAATGTAGGATCATTAACATCTCCAACGCTCGTCAAATTTTCAAATCCAGCAATACTTACCAAAGAAGGGGTTTCATAAATCCATGCATAACTCTTGATATACTCTAAACCAGAAAGACCGTCAATATTTTCTATTTGAAGATTATTGCTCAACTCAAATGAACCAGACAAACCAGTTAGTCCCTCTAACCCATCAAGATTCTTTAGAGCATCATTGTTAAAAATGAACAAATCCCCTATCTCTCCTGCCAAACTTGAAAGTGCCTGAATATTTTCTAAATTTTCATTTAAGACGAATACCAATCTTTCTACATGCTTGACATTATTCAATCCATTTAGATCGAGAAGGGAATCATTATCTTCAACAACAAGGCTTCCATTCACTTCAGTCACACTTAGTAGCGGGCTTAGATCGTGAATATCTGACCCTGTTCCAACAATACCAATTTTCAATAAACCATTTACAACTGAACACCCTGCAAAAGCATCCACATCTGCCTGTGTTGCCAAGAAGACGTCTCCGTTGCAGATACTGGGGTCACAGTTTTGAACGATGTCGGTGAGGCTGTTGCAAAGGCCAGCGTTATTTTCAATAGTAACTGTACCTCCAACTCCGTTGTTATTCAATAGATCAAAAAATATACAGCAATCTTCAAGCAGTGGGTTGTTTAAAACATTGAGCCCCTCTTCTACACTATTTAAAGAATTTAAAGCGCTAACATCATTTAAAACATCATTTTCCACAATAACCAAATCACCCTTTACTGTTTCCAAATTTTGCAAGCCATTTAAACTTTGTAAAGAGACGTTTCTATTAAATGCAAAATTTCCTCCCACCTCTTTTAAATTATTCAAACCTGATAAATCAACAAGAGAGTTATTATCATAAAAATTAAATCCATATTGCAAAGAAGTAGCGACCGAAGTCAGATTCGAGAAACCATTAAGGTTTTGTAAGGCAATATTTTTTTCTAAAAAAACACCCATAATCGTATTGGTCACCCCCGTTAATCCATCAATATTTAACAATGAAACATTACCTATTAATGTAATGTAGTCAATTGTACCGCTTATCCCAGAAAGAGCATTTATTTCTACTATATTTTCACATTCTACTATCGCCAATCCGTTGCATTTCACAATATTATTAAGCCCATTTAAATTCAGCAATTGGTCATTATTGACTATTACTATATATCCCGCTACTTCTGTCAAAGTGAGCAATGGGCTCAAATCAACAATATCTGAAGAAGCCCCAGTCGAACCATTTGGGGACTGTATGAACAAATCGCCTTCAATCACTGTGCATCCTGCAAAATTGTCCACATCCCCTTGAGTTGTCAAGAGGACGTCTCCATTACAGATGTTAGGGACACAGTAGGTGAGGATGTCGGCGGGGCTATTGCAATTTCCAGCATTATTTTCAATAGTAACTGTGCCCCCAACTCCGTTGTTATTTAACAGGTCCAAAAAAATGCAGCAATCTTCAAGCAGCGGGCTGCCCCCTAAAAACAGTTCATTTTCGACATATGACAATGATTCAGCTCCGCTTACATCATGTAATATCTCATTCCCAGCAATGATAAACCTGCCTACACTGTCCAACTTATTCAATCCATCCAGTGTGGCAAGTGAATCATTTAAAGCAAGAATAAACGACCCCGTAACTGTTGTTAAATTATTAAGCCCAGAAATGTCTTTTAATGCCACATTATCATCTATCTCGAAAAATCCAGCTACGTCAACTATCCCCGAAAGGCCATTGACATTTTTAAGAGAATTATTGCCGTCTATTTCTAATGATCCCGACAAACCTATAATCCCTTCTAATCCATCAATGTTACTTAATGAAGGATTATCAAAAAAGAAAATATTTTCAATAATTCCATTCAGTCCAGATAAAGCTTGGATATCGGTCAGTAAATCATTGTTGACAAAGGCTAACCTTTTTATGCTGTTTAAATTTTCGAGGCCGTGCAAATCAACAACAAGGTCATTATTAATAAAGCTGATTGCTCCCGTCACTTCTGTCAAACTGAGTAAAGGACTAAGGTCATAAATATCCGAAGAAGCCCCATTTGCACCATTTGGAGACTGTATGATTAAATTCCCATGAATAATATTGCATCCTGCAAAAGCATCCACGTCCGCCTGCGACTCTAAGAATACATCACCAGAGCAAATGACAAGCGCATCCGAACTTGCCTCATCATCTTCATTTACATTGGGAAGTGTGCCGTTATCAGGCGTGCTATCGATATCAGGCTCATTGGCGGAAATGACTTCGGCATAGGCTACTGGCAGGTCGTTTTGGAGCAAAAAATAGTTGACTGTAAGCGTAGCTATAGCTCCGGAATCGAGTGAAGAAACCGTCCAATGCTCGTTGTCATATGGATAAAATGTGCCTATTGTTGCATTGTGTTCATTACCACCTGCATATACTACCCCAGCTGGTTTTGCGTACCTAACTGCAACATCGGTGGCAGTTGCCGGCCCTTTGTTTATCAGTGTGAGTGTTACCGAATAGTTGCTATAGATTGGTGCAGCCGACGGACTGTCCATTTGCAGTTCCAGGTCTATTTCCAATAGTTGTGGAGGTAGTTCGGCAAGAGTATATGCAAATAACCCAGAGAGCGATGCTCCCACGAATAACAGGGAAAGTAGGAGGTTTTTCATAGAAAGATTGTGGTTTTACCGCAGGTACATATTCATCCACCGACGGCAATGTTTTGGTTAAACAGAAGGCCAACGCTCCAAAAGAGCGGTACCGCAAAATTGTAAAATGAAACTTTTGTGAGTGAAGACTTGACCAGGTAAGGCCGTAAAGATATTAAAATTAAAGAAGGAGAAAAGAACCTACTTAGATAAAAAATATAGGCTGATTGGCAAGAGTGGTTGGCGTTGTTCCAATCACACCTTTACTTTTTATCTAAGTAGGGTCATTTTCCATCACTCTCATTTTTTTTCAGAACTTAGCCTCTTTAAGAACCACCAATGGCAGATAACATAGAAATTAACCCGTTAAAAGAAAAGATTCATGAAATCATCTTTGAGGCCGACACGCCGAATGGTAAGCTGTTCGATGTCGTATTAATGATTGTCATTATTGCAAGTGTATTGGTGGTCTTGTTGGAAACCGTCCCTACTCTTCACGATAATTACTTCACTGTTTTTTATGTGCTGGAATGGGTGTTTACCATTATTTTCACCATAGAATATATTCTCCGCCTGTACTGTGTTTACCGACCAATAAAGTACGCAACAAGCTTTTTCGGAATCATAGACCTTCTTTCTATTCTGCCAACCTATGTAAGCGTATTTATTCTTGGCGCCCAATCTTTATTGGTCATCCGAATACTGCGTTTGATGCGTGTATTCAGGATTTTCAAACTGGGTCACCTCCTCTCCGAGGGCGACCAACTGGTAAATGCTTTAAGAGCAAGCCGTGCCAAAATCACCGTGTTTTTATTTTTTGTGTTGCTTATGGTCACTATTATTGGTTCAGTCATGTATTTGGTAGAAGGTGGGCAAGAAGGGAGCGGTTTTTCCAGTATTCCACGAGGGATATATTGGGCTATAGTCACTTTAACCACAGTGGGTTATGGTGATATAACACCTACCACTGACTTTGGCCAATTTTTGTCAGCAATTGTCATGATAACAGGATATGCAGTGCTAGCAGTACCGACAGGAATTGTGTCTGTTGAACTATTTAAAGGTGGGAAAAAGAAAATCTCAACGCAAGCTTGTAGATATTGCGGTTTAGAAGGGCACGATGCAGATGCCATCCACTGTAAATATTGTGGGGAGCTGATAAATGAAAAATAAAATTTTCTTTTTCTAATTGCCATTCACTACCTTTGGCCTCACCTCCAGTTAATTTTAGGTCTTCACTTCACACTTCCCCCCTTTCCATTTTATCATTAATCTTTATTCTAATTCTGTTTGAGTAATCAATTGGTTACGTGAATTGGCCATAGCCATTTTGCATAATCCGATAATCGATGAACATAAACCAGCACTATGAACCGTAAAACAATTTATGCCTGCCTGGCAGGGGTAGCCCTTTTATTATTGCCCTCCTCCATGCTCATGGCCTGTGGCTACGATTATGTATCACTATGTGCTTCTACCATGAATATTACAGTAAATGGAAACGCCTCAGGGTTTCAAATTTCCAATTGCTCTTACCTTACACCTATTCACAATCACAATTTTGGAACGGTTTCCAGTTTAAGCATTACCAATGTAAAATCGACCACTTGGGAAAGCTGCAGCAATGACGTGATGAACGCCAAACTATACTACCGTATTTATGAACAAACAGCATCTCCCGGGAGTTTTAGTGCCGCAGACATGCCTCAATTGACAACAATTGTGACGGGCAACTATCGAACAAAAAGTTACGAAGGCAACCCCAACCTTAATGTATTACAGGGCCTTGATCCTGGCAATTATTTCTTAGAAATATATATAGAATCAGAGATCAGCTTTGATCAAGGAACGGGAAATGTAGACGATCTGCTTTCAAAAAATAATGGAGGGACAAATTACAGAGCATCTTTTACTATCAGTTCGGGAGTCCCAGGTTCTCTGTCTGTAATATTAGCTCAACAAACAAACATTACTTGCCCAGGCGACAGCGATGGCAATGTCACCGTGTCAGCGTCCGGAGGAACAGCCCCCTATACTTATCTATGGTCAAATGGCATGGTCGGTCCAACCATATCAGGGCTAAGCGCAGGGAATTATAATGTAACTGCCACTGATGCCGATGGGAATACTGGCAACTATACAGCCGCCATTTTCCAGCCAGCGGCACTAAACGCTAATCTCACGAGTAATAATGAATCTGCAGCATCTGCAAATAATGGATCTATTGTCGCAGCACCATTCGGCGGCACCGCTCCGTACTCTTACATCTGGAGCAATGGTGAAATTACTCCCACTATTTCAGGACTCGACAGCGGCAGCTATACCGTAACGGTAACTGATGACCATGGCTGTTCATCTACGGCGACTGCGCTCATTATTGTTTCTGGAAATGCTCCGACCAATTATTGTCAAGCACAAGGTGACTTTCCTTGGCTGGATTGGATCACGCATGTGGGGTTGAATACGATTGATCAAGCTTCTGCCAAAACAACGTATTCCGATTTTACAAACATAGCCACCGAGCTCAATACCGGATCAAGCTATTCCATTTCTTTGGAAAATAGTTATAGTTGGCAGACGTATGATGAATATTGGAAAGTTTGGATTGACTTTGACCGTGATGGAATTTTTGAAGAGCCTCAAGAAACGGCTTTTGAAGGAATAGCCGCAGCTCCAGCATTCGGCACTCCAAATGTTATCACAAACGGGACAATTTATGTCCCAACCACTGCGGAAGAAGGAACTACGAGAATGCGTGTCGCGCTAAAAAGAGGAAGTTTTGCTACACCATGTGAAGCAATCCCATATGGCGAAGTGGAGGACTACACCATCAACCTTGTGTATGGTGGACCTGTCGTATGCAGCATTTCCTCCAACGTCAGCAATATCATTTGTGATGACAACGGTACAAATACAGATCCGACTGACGACCTGTTCTCGTTTTCTTTATTGGTAAATGGAAACGGCACCAGCGCAAACTGGACAACAACTATCAATGGAACTCTCACGGAAGGGCCTTATGGCGTCCCCCAGGTCATAAGTGCCCTTCCTATTACTATAGGACAATTAAATTTTGACATATTCGACATTAATGATTCCACCTGCCTGGCAACCCAGATTGTGATTCCGCCTGCCACTTGTTCGACGCCCGATCCTTGCAGCCTTTCAGCTACCAGCTCTACCCCTGTCTGCAATGACAACGGCACTCCCTCCGACCCAACCGATGACACTTTCACTTTTGACCTTACGGTAAATGGAATGAATGCCGGCGCAGGTTGGACAAGCAGTATTTATGGGCAAACTAACAACGGCACTTATGGCAGTAGTCAGCAAATAGGCCCAATTTTAATCAACCAGGGCAGTCAAAATGTGATTATCGAGGATGAAGATGATTCCGATTGTACAACCACAATTAGTATCCAACCACCACTGCCTTGCAGCAATGGAGGCGGAAATGGTACGCTTTGTAATTCTGAAAGTGCCTTCCCTTGGCATGATTGGATAGCAGGAGTACTTTTTGAAGAAATCGATAACGTAACAGGCAAATCTGTTTATGGAGATTTTACAAGCCTATCGGCAAATGCCACTGCTGGCCAGACCTACTCCATTGAGCTGACCAGTGGGTTCAGCTGGTTTACCTACGATGAATACTGGAAAGTTTGGATTGACTACAACCAAGACGGCACATTTGACGAACCGGGCGAATTGGCATATTCGGCAATGATACCAGCTCCCGCCAACGGTACTTTGGAGTTTACCTCGATTGGCTCCATTACGATTGACAATGCAGCACTTGCAGGCCCAACCCGAATGCGAATTGCCATGAAAAGAAACGCCGAACCCACCCCATGTGAAACACTGCCATATGGCGAGGTGGAGGATTACACCGTAAATATCATTCCAGCGTCTCAGTCATTGATACTCAACATTAATGGCACTCCAAATCTTGAATCCATCGACCTATACGCTATGGTGATAGGGGAAACAGGTAATACTTGGCATTTGGAGAAATCCGTAAACGGTGTTGATTTTGAAGAAATAAAAACAGGAGCAATAGCGGACGAAAAAGCCATTTTGGTTGAAACAATAGATCCTCAACCTGAAGATGGCCAAAACATTTACCGTATAAATTTACTAGACAAAGACGGCATCTTACGATCGTCCAGTTCAACAGCCATTCCATTTCAACATGTGCCGCTGTTCGAAATTTTCCCAAATCCAGCGGGTATGGCATTTAACTTAAAGCTAACAGAAATGATGGGAAAAAATGTCTGTATCGAAATCTACAACCGACTCGGGCAGCCTGTTTATCAGAGGAATATACCAGAAGTTTCAGAGCATATTCTCACGATTCCAGTTGAAAGTTGGTCGGAAGGTTTATACCAAGTAATTATTCATCCAGAAGGCAGGCGGAAGGTGGGTAAGCATTTGGTTGTGATGAGGAATGATTAATAAAAAATGGTAGGGGGGATTCATGAATCCCCCCTACCATTTTTTATTGCACCGCTACTTTCCTACTCAAAACCCCATCTTCGGAGCGCAATTGAAGAAGGTAAATCCCAGGTGTCAAGTCAGTTGTATTTAGTCGGTAATTAGTGGGACCAGCTGGAACATCCCAGTTCGTTTGTTGAATAACCTGCCCTGTTACTGAAATCAATCTCAAATCAAGTACAGTACGTTCTGCGACCTCCAAACTGATGCGGAATTCATCTCCCGTACCAACCGGATTTGGATATACGGTCAAGTTGCTCAGTCCGTTGATGTCTTTCACCGCACTTATTGTCCCGGTAGAAAAAGAAGCTTGATTCGAAATGTGGTTACAAGTGTATTGTGCATTATAAGGCCGGATACGCCAGAAATAATTTCTGTCTGCTTGCAGATCATTGCACAAGAAGAAATTTTCATCCAAATGATACCGGAATTGCACCAATGCAAAGGATGGTAATGGAGAAATTTCAAGGCAATAGCCTGTTGCGTTTTCAATCGCTTCCCACTCAAAAAGAACGCTATCAAATAAATCAATAGATTCACCTTCCAGAGGAGAAATTGGTGCAAGGGCGGCAGCTCCGACCGGTTCCAAAGGATCCATTTGGCCTAATAAATAAGAGCGATCAAAATTCACATTGGCTCTCATGGCATCAATTTGCTCATCTGAAAAACGACCACTGCAATTGTCATTTGCATAAGACATAAACAATGTTCCATCCGAACGGAAAACAACACTATCTGGGTCTGCCTGCTGCTGGTTGCTAAGGCTGTCACTGCTGCACTGCCAACGATAGCTCAGGTAGTCAGGCTTGGTATCGCAGAAGCCATCAGCAGCAAAATGGCAGTTGGAGCCATCCATCCGCTCAACTGCTTCTCCGTCAACATAATTTGGAGCAGGCTGCAAATAGTCATGGTCATCGTCGGTTCCTTCCCAGCCATAAAATGGGTGCGGCAATGACAAAAAGTGACCAATTTCATGCGCCCAAGTATGATCTGTAGCGCCGAGGCAGCCTTTGTTGAGGGCGATGCCCCGATTGTAACTGCTATAACCGCAATTTCCCGCTGGACTGGATACTATATAACAATTGATGACATCGTCGACATTGTTCTGATTCATCATCTGAGCACCCTGCTGGAAGGTATGATCGTAGAAGTTATCATTATCGATGTAATTGAAATCCTCGTGTATATAGAACTGGATATCACTTGGAGCAAAGTCTGCATTCAAACCACAAAATGCGTCCAAGACTTTATCGACTCCAAAGTAGCCATCCCCATCATCAGTGCCAACAATGTGAATTTTGATGGGTATAAATAACAGGTCGAAAGAACGAGGGAAAGCTTGCTTGTTTTTTTGGTAATCAATCAGCCATTGTACTTTGCCATCCTGCGTACCGCAAGGGTTAAAGTCGTATTTGGTCTGTGCCTGGGGTGCAATAAAAAAGGCCATTATAAAACAGCCAATAAGTAGTGTTTTAATATTCATTTCAAACTTTGGATTAGATAAGTGTTATCTGTAAAATCAACAGGATCAAAATTTCGGGATGCGAAAATAGTAAGACGAACCCGTATCAAGAAACATTATGAACACCAGAAAGGAAAAAGGGTTTGGGGATGACAAATAGATGTTTATGTTGTGGCTGATAGGCATTTAGGAAAAGTACGCTTCACTCACCTTTCAATTTGCCGTAATATTCAATATCCACTAATTCTCCAGTCTCGAGGCGAAATTCTTGGCGGTGTAGCCCCTCCAGTTTAAACTTCTTTTTGATGGGCAATCGCCGGCTTGATTCGTTTTGTGGAGCTACACAGATGTAAATTTTGTGGATTTTCAGAACGTCAAAACATTGGTGCAACAAAAGGTCCAGTGCTTTGCTCATCACTCCCTTCCCTTCATATTCACCATCTATAAAGTAGGCCAACTCACATTTCGGGATGCGCCAATCGATGTTCTTTACTATGTAAATTCCCACTATTTTCCCATCCAAAATAACCATGTAAACATACATCTCCTTTCTTTCTGCCAAGGCAATTTTATCTTCTACATAATTTACACAGCTACGATAATCAGCGGTCTCTTTCATGGTAAGCGGAAAGAACCGTTTCAAACGGTCTCTATTCTTTTCGACCAACTCAAAAAATGCATCCGTATCATTTAATTCAATCAATCGGATGTGAAAATTGTCAAAGTTTTTCATTGATAAATGTTATACAAAAAAGAACTCCTATAACAATAACTTGTAGTAGTTGGGCCGGAATATATCAGATGGAAAAAGATAGGCAGACACTAAATGACAAATTGCCCCATCTACGTAACATGAGTCATTGATTAATTCCTGGCATTTCCATTAGATATAAATCAAATCCTTTTGCCCAATAGTCTTTTTCTATTTTCATCAGTTTAAATCCATTTTTCTCATAAAATTTGAACGCCAATTGTGAAGTCCTGACAACAATTTTTTCTATTAATGGATTTTCTTTTATCAGGTTAATCCTGAATTCAGTGAGTTTTCGGCCAACACCTTTTCCCTGACTGTTCGGATGGATCATGTCCCAGGATATTCTTGCTGTTTTTTCTTTTGGAAAATAATTAATTCCACCGCAACCAATCATTTTTCCATTTTCTTCCAGCACAAAATAATCTTCCAATAAATCATCTAAATACTCTACAAAATCGGCTTCCTCTGACGCTCCAAAATATTGAGGTGTATTTAATCGCAATAAATGCAAGACATTATTTTTATCTGAATTTTTATAAGGACGAATCATAACAGGTTCGAGAATAAATTTTAGTCCAATTCTCCTTTTTGGTTTAGGTAATTAAAAATTATTTTGTCCACGTTAGAAACAATATCCATGTTTGAGCAATCCAACCATCTCATTTCTTCAATTTCATTATTCACTTTTAATTCTCCCGCCAACTCTGCCTTATAACAAGTCATCTTCACTATTGTGCCATCCGTTGCCCCATCAGCTACCGCTTTAAAAACACCCAGAAAACTAACAGAATCAGGGACGACATCCACACTTAATTCTTCTTTTATCTCTCGTTCCAAAGTTTCTTGATCGGACTCGCCACGCTCTCTTTTTCCTCCCGGAATATAAAATTTAGTTTTACCTTTTGACTTAGCGCAAAGTATTTTACCGTTTCGGATTTTTATTAAAGCGACTTTATCTATCTCTTTTGTCATAAGCAAAATTTGTAGGTCATAATTTTATCGAATCCAGTCATTCGAATTTTTTCGCTTTGCATAGTCCAACAAATTATTGGGATAATTTAACCAATCAACATGTTTAATTATTTTTCCCGATTCATCAAAAATTAGAATAGTCGTAAAATGCATTGCTTCAAACTCCAACTCGCCCCATTTAAATGGAGTGAAATATCCTTTCGTGACAGCGTTATTACCATCGATAAATTGTTCTGTAACAATTAATGCAACTGAATCAACCTTTTCAAAATTCGGATTATCCCAGTCGAAGAAATTCGAAAAGGCCTCCTTCCCAACTTTTCGATCTCCTGTAATAATATCTTCAAGAATTATATCCTCACTATAAAAATCGAGAAATTGCTGAAAGTCCTCTCTTTTCTGGTAGACCTCATAATATTCTGCGACTGTATCTTTGATTTTATTTTCTTGGCTAACAGAACCACATGCCGACAGAAGCACTAATAAAATAAAGCCGAAGGCAGTTCTTATTCTTTTCATTATTTGATATTAAAAAAAGTTGAAGGGAGTCGTAAATTGAACTGTGCTAAACTTGTGGCCACGAGGATCTTGGTTTACAAAAAGAGAAAAAATCATCACCTCTAAATCAAAAATCACCTTCTCACATACGCCTCAAAATATTTACACTCTTCAACAATCCATTCATAAAAATCGGTAGTCGCATATTCTTCTTTCAAGCGGCCAAAATTGATCTGGTATTCTTCTGGCAATCGAGACATATTAATACAATAGGGTGCTGGCTGATATTGCGTGCTGGAAAAGTACAGTTTTTGCTCACAGCGGTACCATTACATTGATACGGCATATTTTTAGATTTTTCATAAGTTGAATTTCTTAAAGATTATTTTAACATATTAACAGTTCCGTATTCCACCTCGTTTCTTACAACACCATTTTGGTTAATCGCAATTTCTACTTTGTAAACATAAATGCCTTGGTTCAACTTCTTCCCATTAAAATATCCGTCCCATTTGTTTTCCATCGTTTCAATCAATAAGCACCCCCACCTGTCAAAAACTGATATTTTTATCGACTCAATGCTGCAGCTCACTGTATCATAATATACCTTGAATTCATCATTGACCCCATCACCTTGAGGTGAAAAAGCAGTTGGAATAAAATAGTTACACGAACCACAGTCTTGAAAATCAACATTTACAGTATCAGAAATATAATAGCAATCATCAACCATTATATCTGCCCAATATGATCCAGGAGAATTTATCAAAATACTGCTGCCCTCCATCCCATTGTTCCACTTTACAATTGCATCACTCAAATCAATATATATTTCCATTGTTTCGTTAGAACATAACACTGTATCATAGCCGAATAACTCCAATTCATTGAATTCAACATACTCCAATCCTCCAAATGAATTACCATTATAATCTTGTGAATTATGCGTTTGCCCTATATAAGACAAGGAGTTGAATTGTGTGTCCCAAACATAAAGTTCAAAATCCCCTGTTGGCATATAAATGAGGTCACCAATTGAGGCTAAATCTTTAAACGATTTATAGGTAGTATCATAAAGTTCTGTAGCAAATGAAATCGGACCAATATTCTGGAAATCAATTTTATAAAGTTTCGAAGCTTCAAAAATATCAGGAGCGCCATCATGTAGGAATAATTCGTTTTCTATAAAAGTAAAATGATCAAAATCATTTTGCATTGTAGAATTTGGACCCAATTCTGAGACGACTATTGCCTCACCAGTTAATGGATTTAATTCAATAATAGTCTCTGAAGTTGGAGGACTACCATCGAAACTTATTCCAGCATAAAGTTTATTGTCAGAAGGGTTCACGGCCAATGCTTCACAAAAATAAATAGTCTTACCAGGCACGGACATTAAACCTATCACTGTATAATTGCCAGACCAATCGATGCTTATCAATTTAGGTGCAGTCGCTATGTCTATGACTCCATAAAAAAGACAAGAAGATGAAGAATATGTAAGATTAAAAATCGAAACATTTCCAGGCTTATTGATATCCAAAATGTGCGATATACTTCCATCTATTGGACTAATTTCAACTAATACATTCTCAATTACACCAATTAGTTTTCCATTTTGCGATTTTACCAGAGAAGCACAAAAGGTTAAAAGGCAAAATAAAAACATTACTTTAATTACTTGGTTTTTCATATCGTGTTGGTTTAATGTTAGTCAATTCATCATTTTAGGCTATTTGAATATTCTTTGGTTTCATTTATTAATTGTTGGAGCTGGAATGCTATTTCCTCTAACGAGGCAATATCTATTAATTCATTTTTCTGGAAATTAATTATCATTGATTTCGTAACCATTAGTTTTAAAACAAGGGCCTGGTCTCTTAATTCTTTTTTACTGTGGTTGATTGACTGAACAACTTTTTCATGCCCATCAATACTAGTTAAATAGTTCTTTTTCATTAGTGAAAATATGCTCCTTGTGTTCTCCCTTATCAAAGAGTCAGAAATACTTGAAATGTATTTTTCGGATGTTTGCCAATAATTTTCATTTTTAGAAATGTAATCAAGGTATTTTTCGATACTATCACTCTTGATTCTGTCAAATCCATTGATCCTGCTATCTATGTCTTTTAATTTTGGATCATTCTGCATTGATTCATCATAAAGTCTATGTATAATATCTCCCGCATATTTCGATCTTGACAATACGTCTATTTCATAATCTCCTGCTTCTTCAACCAATGCCAGAGGTGTTGTAGATTCGCTGTTATTATTGCGTCTATTATCGGTACAACTAATAAAAAAAAAGGAAAATAGAATAAAATATACTTGCTTCATTTTATTGAAGTTTTTGTTAAATTGTATTTCTTTTTCATTCTCAGAGTACGAGGTTTACAAAAAGAGAAATAAATCATCACCTATAAATAAAAATCACCTCCTCACATACGCCTCAAAATATTTACACTCTTCAACAATCCATTCATAAAAATCAGTAGTGGCATATTCTTCTTTTAGGCGGCCAAAATTGACCTGGTATTCTTCTGGCAATTGAGGGATATTATTACAGCAGGGCGCTGGCTGATATTGGTCACTCACAAAGAACAGCTTTTGCTCGCAACGGGCTGCCTGAAAAGCAGCCTTTGCTTTCAGACGGTCTGTTTTGGCGGCATACATTGCCTTTTCAAAAAACAATAACGCTCGGGACACATCCGTCACTTCTCTATTGCCAAGCGGGTATTTCCAATAATTGAAAACACCCCTTTTGTTTTTATGCAAGTCGGCCCAAGTGGTGCCACTGCGGAAGTAATCCATGGCCTTCCACTCATACCCGAAATAACTCATGTTATAATAAGCCAGCCCAAGTTTATAATAATAGGTTGAAGCCTTTTCTGGCTCAGCCCGTGCCCTGAATTCCAGATCTAATAAGGTTTGGATCAGCTCACCACGGTTCAGATTGATGGTCTGGGTCAGACTGTCCTTGCTGCGGTCAATATGGACGAGATCATGAAAATTTTCAATGAAAGGATTGTACGTACCGTAATTGACCCATTCGGTGGCGGGAATGCGCTTGTATGTTTGGAGTGCAGCTTCCAATTGGCCTACGCCCATTAGGTAAACGGCTTTCATGTCCAGCAAGTCGCTTATGGAAAACTGTTCTGTGAGCAGGCGCTCGAAGTGGGTTTGTTTTGGCTTCGCCATCACTGCGATCAGTTCCTCCACCATTTCCGGGACGGGATTTGGTTTCAAATCGTCGATGGTACCGTGACAAAGAAGCGCTTTACTGTCCTGACCAACTTCTTCGTACAACCAGCGCATTTTATCCTGTAAGTAATTGCGGAAGCTTTTATACTTGCGAAAGAGTTTATTTTCCTTAATAATCTGGTAGGCTATTTCTTCCACATCAGCCGTTGGTTTCTCGAAACGGGCAATTTCCATAGCCAACAGAAATACATCCAATTGCTCTTTCAGCAACTTATTATTCACTTCCCGGCCGGCCTCGGTGAAGGTTTTTTCAGCCGCATAAAAATCGCCTGATAGAAACTCCAAATATCCTTCTGCTATCAACCATAGGTTGGGTCGCCGCACCTTTCTTTCCTCCCTGCATTTGCGCACAAACTCCTGCAAATCAATCACGTAAGCTCCCATGCTTTTAGATGGCACATTGTGCAATCGCTTGTTATCCTTTCGCTTGCTATTAAATTTGAGCCCTAAAAGATGCCGCTCTACCTTACGCATTTCCTGTAGCAGCAGTCCTTCCAATTGCTGGTTCATAGGGTCGAGACGATACATAGCTTCCATTTCTTCTACGGCCCTGCTTTTTGGATTAGAGGCGCGGATAGCATAGACCATCGCCCGTTCTTCGTCTGACTCGCAGAGTTTCAGGCATGCTGCAAATTCTGCATCCGTCCTGATTTGGAAACTCTGATAAGCAGATAAGCGACGGCCTTCACAATAGCGGAATATTTTCGCAAATAGATAAGACGCTTCGGCACGTTGGCCAAGGTTGAGCAGTGCTCCTGCCCGATGCCCTTCGATCCACCACGGAATAATGCTTTCATCATATCTGCTCTCAAACTGATCAATTTTAGGAATGAGTTTTTCGTACAGCTCCAGCGTTAATTCATACTTCTTCGCATAATGTGCCAGCCGGATTATTTGATACGCATAGCGCAATTTCATATAATGCGATTTAGCACGCTTGAACTGGCGCTCGCCGTCGTCAATCAAGCCCAGCATTGCTTCCACATTTCGTTTGGGAGCTTGCCAACTATCACCAGCAATAACATGTGGCTCGCATTCTTTCGCAAAAATCAAATACTCCACGTTCTCCAGGCACTTGTTCTCCCAAACATATTCAGCAAATGAGTTGCCCTGCAAGCGCACGGGCACTTGCAACGATTCGCTTTTGGTATTGGTCATCAGCATCTGCAGGTCGGTGATGCTTGCTTTGTATATTATGTATGCTAAGTCAGCTTCTTTAACCAAGCCACAATACCTTTCCTGCCACTCCGCCAAATTTTCATTGATATTCTGAGAATCCCTTTTTTCGAAATGCGTGCTGTACAGCTGGTCGAATGTCCCAGTAATAAGATCGGCGGTATCGCCTTCTTCCTGTGTCAGTATTTGTCGATTCAGAAAGGTGTAGCCTTGGAAGGCAAAGGGCTGAGGGCCGCAGGCGTTGGAGATGCCGCTGGGTGCAAGCAGCAATAATATGATGAATGGTAAATGGTGAATGATGAATGGTGAATGGCTTACGGCAAATAGTTTGTTCATTTATCTTGGACATTATAGTTGGTCTCCTTATCCATTCATTCACTATTTCAAATAAGCTAAATGTTTATAAAAAGGAGATTCCAGCGCTGCATTTAACTCTTTCTCATCGTAATCAATGATTGGCAACATTTTGATAAGGGCATTTTTCAATAAAGGCAAGTCCTTGTCCACAACTGAAAAAACAAGGTTGAAGTCAGTACCGCGATAATCGTGAGCCAAGCGATTTCGCATTCCAGAGATAGCTTTCCAAGGAATCAGAGGAAATTTCTTTTTCAAACCAGGTTCAAGTTTTTTACTTTCTTCTCCAATAGTTAATAGTAGATGGGTAGTAGCATGGAAGTGCAACTGATCGTCAGCATGGAAAAAAGTAGGTGCATCTTCAAAATGAGAGACATATTGAATTGCCTTTTCTATTGCTTCAAGCAGGGTCAGTAAATACAATAAATTGTCTCCACTAAACATAGATAAAATGCTTTTCGGCTCGGAATCGGACAATAGGGTTCATGTACCGGAGATTAACAATATCTACTTCTTTCCGATGGAGAAGTTTTCTGATCTTAGATTCAAAGGCTTCTAGACTTCTCAAGTCTAAAAATTTACCATCCTCAAGATCATAGAACAAATCAATATCACTATCCTGGCGAGACTTTCCCTCGGCCACACTACCAAAGATACCCAATTGCTGAACCCCAAATTCTGAGACCAAGTCAGCTTTGTTTTCAGCAAGAATAGATTTTAATTGATCAATGTTCATATACTTAAAAAAATGATAGTCTGACAAAAATAAGGAATTTCCTGTAACGAAGGATTTGAATAAATGGACACTAAAAACAAAATAGCATATTCACAAATTTTATCCCAAGCTGATAGGCATGAATCTCATTATTATTCAGGCAATTCTGAAATCGAATTTTAAATTTGTCCGGTAAAATACCGATTCCGAAATGGTCTGGGAAAAAATGAACCATTTCTACATCGGCATATCCTCAAAACCAGTGGTTTATTGAAAACCAAATTCCCAAACCACTTCGTTTTGAGTATATTTTCACTTGAACCCATCCAACACTGTATTGAAATCACTCAAGCTAAACCCTTCCAGCGCCGTCGTATCGAGATGATAAAAAGTGATGACTGTTTCAGAATTATTAAATTTTGAAAATTTATTAAACCTGCCGCCCAGCAATTCTCCCGCATCACTCAACAACTCAGGCGTCACACCCTCCAGTCTCACTTGATCTCCCTCATACAAATAATAGCCATCAAGGTAGGTGCTTTTCACAACCTCATATCTATTGTCCGCCAATTTCGAGAATCGGGCACTATCCTGCAAATCCTTTTCTGACAAATCGTTGATGAGATAGGCCAGTTCGCCATTCCTGAAAACAACGCCCCATTTGAAAATCGGCAATGCGAGATCAAGGTGGAGTAGGTATTCGCTATTTGGTATTAGGTATTGTTCCGCAACTGTCAAGTCCAAAATGGAATTCTCCGTCTTCCAATCCCCTATGTCTCCCATATTGTAAAACATGAGCATGCCATTATTCACTGGCGGGATGCCGGTTTGTTCTGGAAATTTGAGCTGATGAAGCCGAATGGTGGCAGAAAGGGATAAGTTTTGAGTTTTAGAGTTTTGAGTTTTGAGTTTTTTAAAATATTCCAAAAAATAGAAGTAGTTCTCCCGGGTGCTTTGGGTCCAGTCGCAGTCGAATTGGATTTCAGAGGTGGATAGGAAAAAGGTGCCAGAGGTCAGGGTTTCTATTTTATTAAAAACATTTTCTGCCAAGGTTTCTATTTCACTTTTTACAATATCCTTAAAAGTTCGGTTGGTAATAAAAACTGTGGGGACGATTTCAAAACCATTCAATAAATGAGTGTCTATCTGCACCTCAGCATGCGGAACAGGTTGGCCATTTCCATCCAAATCCACATCGAAAAACTTGACATAAAGTTTGTTGACGCCCAATGAATCCATCAATTCTCTTTCAGTAGGTGAGATTTCAAGGTTGGTTTGCCAGTGATAAAAGGCGGGAGCGATGGACCGCTCAGCAGGGACATCCCTGCACTCTATGAGGAAGCAAAGGAAAAATGCAATAAAGACCACGGGAAATTTCCGTAGGGGGGATTCATGAATCCCCCCTACGGAAATTATGTGTGGGTTGAATTCTCTCATTCGATTTACAGACCACTTTTTTTGCAATATAGTCACCTGTAAAACTATCTAATATTTTGAATTCAAAACAAGCGGGCGAGCATTAATTAATGCCTGCCCGCTAAAACTAATATAATATAAAAAGCGTGTCTATTTCACAATTACAACTTTCAAGGTTTTATTCATTTTTTCATTTGCGATAAGCATAAAATAAGTGCCTGATTCTAATATGCCCAATTCCACTTCTCTCCTAAACTCTTTGGATAAATGTTGGCCAACAAATAAATTTTGAACCAATTGACCATAGACATTATAAATTGCACCTGAATAAAGCCCAGCTTCCTGCAATTCCCCAGTCAGCATAAATGTCCCAGCATTTGGATTGGGTGATATGCTCAGTACTGGCTCAAATTGTTCTTCAAAAGAGCTGACGATGATACTAACGTTTACGGTCAGGGTGTAAAAACAGCCATTAGCATCCAGCAATTCTTGAACAAGGGTGGTGTCCGAAAAAACAGGCGTATTCAATATTTCTGCACCGGCAAGTATCATTGTATCAATCGACATGCTTTGGTCCGGGTATTCATCGAGATTAAGCGTAACGATACTGTCGCATCCGTTTTGATCGATGAGGGATGCTACATAAGTGCCTCCGGAAGTCAATATATCGCCATTGAATTCATAAAATTCTCCTTCGCAAATACCATCCTGGATTTGAGTTTCCAAAACTGGAAGCACAATTATTTCAGTAATAAAAATGCTGTCGAAAAAGGCATAATGAACGGTGTCCGCCCATTCCACATTCGAATTATAAACTTGGCCATTGTATTCGGCCCCGGCACAAAGGGTTATCGTTTGCACACTATACATCTGTGGCTCAGGGATTCGATGCACAACTGTATTGGTCATTACAGGATCATTGAAATCGAAATAGATGCCCGCCCTGTTTTCTATAATTGTAGTTGGCACATTGCCAGCTTTCTGCCCAATATGGTATTTCACAAAACCTATTGATCCTGACGAATCAACAGATTCATGTGGAAGGTTGATGTTCTCAAATGTGAACTTTAAAATATTACCATCCAACAGCTCCCAATCGTAAGCATGAGAGGCAACGCCAACCCGCAATTTTGCAGTGTCCAACATTTGCGAAAGCGTATCAAGAATCACCACGTCAATGGCAGGAGCGGTGCCCAAATTCTGGAAAGTAATTTGATAATCCAGGCTTGTTTCAGGAGTAATGAAGTGGGCATCCGTAACACCTTTTGGCTGAGCTTCTTTTATATTTGGATCAAATGAATCCACACTTTCCCGGCAGTCAATATCAATGAAGCAATCCGCATCATTTTGAGGGTATTGGGTCACAAACCCAACGCTGATCGAATCGCCACTGCAGCCTTCTATGAAAACGACTGGGAATGAACTGCCAGGATGGCCAAGAGATTGCTGCGCCTGCAATAAGATGGTTGCACCATTCGGGTAAACCACTAAATCGGTGGAGGTACCACTATCCAATTGAAACAAACTGTCTTTTATCAAAACATTATCTTCCACCACAATAAACTCAAGTGGCCCGATCATGTCACCCCAGCCATTGTTTAAAATGGTCAATATCACACTGTCGCCAACACAGTCAGCAGTCAATTCAATGCTGCTGCCATCCCATTCAGCAGCTGGTTCTGTACACAAACTATCAGGATATATATGTGCTTCCACGCAATGTGTCAAACCCACTTCACTATCGCAATCGAGCGTTACTTTGAACCAAAAATCATGGCATTCGCCCGGCTGCATATCACCCAAGTCAAATGACCAGATATTATTGGAGAGATCGGTCGCTGGCAATTCGCTGGAGGTCAGAACAAGGTCGGTAGCGAGGCTGATTTCGACAAAAGCACTTTCAGCGGTCGCTGTACCTTCATTGCAATATTTTACATGATAGGTACTTTCCATGCAAGGCCTCAAAAAAGCAGTACCAACATCAACCGTCATTTTTGGGCAAGAAGCAAATGGCATCAATGGGAACATCACTGGCGCTGTTCCACTGGGAGTCACCTGCACGACCTGTACCGTTTGGCAGGGATAAAAAAGATAGTTTGGTGGAGTAATGATAAAGTAAAATGAACCGGTGTCAAGGCTGACAGTAAATTCACCAGTATTAAAAAGACCATTGTCAAACGTCACTGTGTCCGTTCCTCCAACCTCTACAACATCTATCTCCCAGCCAGAAATACCTGTTTCTCCAAAATCGAGCATACAGTTGGAATTTTCATCATAAAAAACAAATCCTGGAACATGCTGCGGAGGCGCTCCCTGACAATCCATCCCAATGCTATTGGTCACAGGAGTGGTGACATATTCAAAAAACTCATCATCACACGGTGAGCAAATAGGGTTATTGGCAGGATTGGGCAATCCGACATAATAGTATTCCCCAGCTGGTAATGTAAAACTGTAAAAGCCATTTACATCTGTCGTCACCACGTATTGAGGCGTTCCATGGTTAGGTTCATCGGCGGCCCAAATCACGCAATTGTCAATCCCTGGCTCATTAGGCCCTTGTATGCAGTCTCCATCCAGATCATGGTAAACATAACCTGAAATAGTAGTCATGGTAGCTGGGACTGATTCCATCATTAGGTTTCCAATATCATTGGTATCAGGTGCTATTGAAAGTATAGTGGTGACAGTCGGCAGACAAGGTTGCCATTCAAAGTTGGGAAGATTCGATTCAACGATATAAGTACCGGTGTCCACTTTTATTTCAAAGTTACCGTTGGCATCTGTTTTCGAGGAAATATTCAATGGGCCTTTTGCCCAAACCGTCCACCCTTCCAAACCAGGCTCACCTGTTTGCAAACTGCAATCAGCATTTAAGTCTTCTGCAATATTTCCTTTTATCACATTTTGAAAAATGGAACCATCTGGATTGAGATAAAATAAGGTGACCCCTCTGGATAGCATGATGATACTACCATCCGACAACTCCCTGACCGAAATCCCCTCGCCACTTCCATATACATTGTCCCACACGACATCACCTTGGTCATCTAACTTTACAAGACTGGTTGTTCGGCCTGACAAATGTGTCCAGCCAGTTACGAGATAACCCCCATCTTGTGTCTGGGCTATTCCCCGACCGACATCAGTATTGGTACCGTTGAAATGTTTGAGAAAATCCTGTACTCCATCTGCACCTATTTTCAAAAGGAAATAGTCAGAATTGCCACCGGTATAATCAAATCCAGTGACGGCTACTCCACCATCAGTCGTCGCTGTCATTTGCCGTCCCACCAGGTCATTATTGCCGATATATGCCTGATTCCATACCTGAAGTCCTAATGCATCAACTCTTCTTACAAATAAGAAATCGCTGGCCGTTGTATTGTCGTTTACCAAAATAAATGCACCCCCATCAGCAGTTGCGACCAGTCCACGCATTCCAACACTATTGTTCTGCCAAATCACATCTCCATTTTCATCCGCCTTCATCAAAAAGCTATATTGGCCTCCAACCATAAAGTCGTTTCCACCGGGAACAGCGGAGATTAAAAATGGCCCACTGCCTCCCGATATTTGGTGGTATTGCTCCCAAAGCAATGTTCCTGAAACATCCAGCTTCACGATGAATAAATAAGCTTGATAAGTAGGCGTGGAGATATAAGTTTGACCTACGACGACTATGCTTCCATCTGCAAGCACTTCCAAAGATTGGCCATAAGCGTTTTCGTAATTGCTTGGCAGGGCATATTCCCATAACAGCGTCCCATCGCCATCAACTTTAAAGATCGGTGCTGCCCCAGCTTTTGTTGCAACAAAACCACCGTCAGTAGTCGGAGCGACATCCGCATAGTTGGAATCTCCAAAATAATTCTTTTGCCAGGCCTGCCCATTCATCATTTGAGGAACCATCAGAACAACCGCCAATAAGAACCACAGTATATCAGATTTTAAATTTTTCATCAATTATTGTTTTTGTTGGAGCAAATTTCCTCTGTCAAATTCGTTTTTTCAAAAACAAAAAATCAATTTTGTCAAAAAGTAAATTTTGATTTGATGGTGTAATGATTTGGAAACCAATTGGTCTAAAAATGCAGCATAATAAATACTCCTGGCTTCTATTCATAACCGACACACCAACAAACCGACATACCATCAAACCAAAATTTATCCAACTGTAAAATGAACGACAATAAACTTTTATCACTCATAAAATCACTCAACGGGGTTGAAAAACGAGAATTGCATCATTTTTTAAGCTCCCCCTTTTTCAACAGGCGTCAGGAAGTGACCCAGCTTTGGCACTATTTATTGGAACACGGGCTGGCCGAAGAAGGCACTATCGAAAACCAAAAGATATTCAAAGTCCTGTTTTCAGGCGAACCTTTTGATGATGCGAAGATGCGGTATGTCTTTACTTTTTTGAGGGAAAAGATTGAATGGTTCTTAGCATATCGCCAGTTTAATAATACCCCGGCATTGCCAGAATTATTGCTCGCAAAGACCTATCGTGAAAAAGGTCTGGACAAGCATTTTGGTCAATCGTGGAGACGTGCAGAAAAAGATACCAAGGGAATGTTACTTGGGCAAGAAAAGCACCTCGCCAATTACAAACTTGAATTCGAGAAATACCTCTTTTCTGAACAAAAAAAACGCAATCGAGAAAGTACCCTCCAAGCTGTACACGACAGTTTCGATGAATATATTATAGTCGGGAAATTGAGACTGGCCTGTTATATGGCAGCACAGCAGTCAGTCGTCAATATCAATTATGACCTTTCTTTCTTACCCCTGATCATAAAATGGTTGGACAATAATGTGCTTTTAGAAAAGCCAACTATCGGACTGTACTATCACTGCTATCAAGCGCTGAAAAAAAATGATGAGAGCCATTTTAAGCAATTCAGGAAAATGCTCGAGATGCATGGAGGCCAATTTGACCCTATTGAAATAAGGGACATATTGCTGCTGGCGATTAATTTCTGTATTCGTCAGGTAAATGTTGGAAAAAGGCATTTTATCAAAGATGCATTTGATTTGTATAAACTGGGGTTGGAAAATGACCTGCTGACAGAAAGTGGAACCATGAGCCGATTCACTTATAAAAACATCGTTGCATTGGGCCTTGGGCTGGAAGAATTCGAATGGGTAGAACAGTTCATCGCAGACTGGCAGCCCAAACTGGATGAACGCTATCGGGAAAGCAGCCACAACTTCAACCTTGCCAAGCTGTATTTCACACAAAAGAATTACCCAAAAGCAATGCCCCTTCTCGCACAGGTAGATGATACAGATTTCTTGCTCATGCTCGATGCAAAAGTGCTGCTCTTAAAGATGTATTACGAGACGGGCGAATGGGATGCATTAGACAGCCTGTTAGCCAGCTTCAAAACTTTCTTGCGCCGAAAAAAACAAATAGGCTACCATGCAGAACATTATAAAAGCTTAACGAGATATACTTCTAAGCTTCTATCTATTAATCGGTTTGACAAAGTAAAAACAAAGGAACTTAAGGAGGAAATCGCACAAAACGAAAAGGTTTTGGAGAAAGATTGGCTGCTAAAACAACTAAACAAATGAAAAGTGCAGAATGCTGAATTTTAATCCATTCTGCATTTTTCATTCCTCAGCTCTAATATCTTTTTTTATCTTGTGAAAATTTCAAGAAACACCTCAGGCCATCAAAACAATTTACCGATGAATAGAATCTTTCTCTTTATCACTTTTATATCAATTTCTCTTTCCAGTATAGCCCAACCTGCCAATTCGCACCCTGACACGCTGTTAATTCACGCCATAAAGAAGAACGACCTTGCCAAGGTTCGCTCGTCTCTAAACCAAGGTGCCAATATCAATGCTAAAGACAGTAATGGAGTGCCCGCTTTGATGTGGGCTGCTGAGGTTGCTGACCTCAACTTGGTAAAGTTCCTTGTGGAGCAGGGAGCAGACATTACAGCGACAGGAATAGTAAACCAAACAGGTGGCCTTTTAAATATTGCTGCCAAGCACTGCAAACTGGATATGCTAAGATATCTCGTAGAAACCTGCAAAATAGATATTGATAAAAAAGCCCTAAGCATAGAAACTGGTCAGGAAAACGGGGAAACGCCGCTGCAAACTGCAATGTATGAAGTTCAAACTGAATGCGTGGATTACTTAAGACAAATGAATGCCGATACGACAAAGGTCATGTCGGATGTACTTTCCTATTATTATGATATCGGGGAATTTCAAAAACTGGTTGCGTTATCTGAAAAAGTAATGGCCCAAGTCACAAATGAACAGGGGAAAAACAGTGAGGATTATCTTTTTACTTTAAACACCATAGCACTCGGTCACCATGAAATAGGAGATTATAAAAAAGCTACTGAATTATACCTTACCCTTTTGAAAGAGATCGAGCATTACATTGGGAAAGAGGGAGAGGAATATACCTCGGTTTTAGGAAATCTTGCAAGCCTCTACCATGAGGTTGGCCAATTCGATAAGTCCCTAAAAGCTTATCAGGAAAAGCTGGAGATAGTCGAAAAGGTGATGGGTAAGGATTCTTATGATGCAGGATTAACACTTAACAATATTTCAGTGGTCTATGTGAAGATGGGAGATTATGAGAAAGCATTATCATACACTTTAAAGGCTTTAGAAATTGCAAAAAATACGCAAGGAAATGAAAGCTGGGAATACGGAATAAGATTAGTCAACCTTGGGAATGTTTATAGAAATATGGGAGCGTATGAAAAAGCCCTTATATCGGAAACTGAAGCAATGGATGTCATTGGAAAGATAAGGGGCACTTCACATCCTGATTATGGAATACTGGTTTACAACAAAGCTTCAACATACATTAGCCTCGGAGAGTATGGCCAGGCAATTCCATTATTGAACGAGGCCCTTGCCATCACAGAAAAAAGCAAAGGCAGAATCCATCAAAATACCAGCAGTATCATTTCTAGTATTGGTCTCGCATATTTTAGAACAGGCGATCAAGAGAAAGCCTTGGAATTTTTGCGTGAAGCTGCTGAAATATCCAAACAGGCAGTTGGCGAAGAAAATTATATGCATGGGGGAGATCTGCATAATCTTGCTTTTGCACTTTCTCATATGGGAGAAAAAGAAAAAGCACTCGAATTATACCTTAAAGCATTGGAAATAAAAGAAAAACAGCTTGGCAATGAACACAGCAGTTATATTTCAACACTGAGCAACTTAGGTATTTTGTACAAGCAAATGGGTGACCATGAAAAAGCGTTGAAATGTCATTTGGAAGCTTTGAAAGGCTTTGAAAAAATCTTTGGAAAAGACCATCCCAAGTATGGTACAGAACTGAGCAATTTAGCTAAACTTTATGAGCAAACTGGAGACTCTGAAAAAGCTGGCGGCAGTTGGTCGGAAATGAACAACAACCTTTTGTTCCAATTACAAAACCGTTTTCCCACATTAAACGAACAATTGCAGACTGGATATCTTCGTAAACTTATGGCCTATTATGACCGGATACAGTCCCATTTGCTAAACCACCCTGGAAGCCCCGAACTGACTCCTGCCACTGGGTACAATAATCAATTGCTATTAAAGGGTCTATTGCTTGAAAACCAAGGCAATTTGTTGGCTTCGCTTCGCAACCAACAGGATACAGCCTCCATGTTGCAGTACGAACAATGGCAGTCAATGCAAAGGATATTAGCCCGCCAGTACATGAAGTCATTAAAGAGCCAACATGCGTTTGTTGACAGTTTGAAAAAAGAAGTGGAAAAGCTGGAACTCAACCTCGCCAACAATTCTGCTTTATTCAGGCAGGCAAGAAACCTCGTCAAATGGAAGGCGTTGCAATTGGAATTGAAAGAGGATGAAGCAGCTGTTGAATTCAGCCATTTCAATTATTATGACCCAAAAGGCCAACCCACCGACAGTGTAGTTTATGTGGCCTATATCGTAAGACCCAAAAGCGTTGTTCCGGAATTGATCTACCTGTTTGAAGAAAAAGAATTGAATGCACTGGTAAATAAGCCAAGCCAGCGCCGCTCAGATTATGTCGCCGACCTTTATGCTATTGCTGACAGGGGCGCTTCAGCCGTAAAAGAACACCAGAAAACATTATATGAATTGATTTGGCAACCCTTAACAGAAAACATGGAGGGAATCCATACTGTCTATTTTGCGCCATCTGGACTGTTGCACCGCATTAATTTAAGCGCCATTCCAATTGACTATGATCAAACACTCGGAGACTTATACAATCTTCATCCTCGTGGAAATACCCGTAGCCTGACTTATGAGGTGGTAGAAAAATCAGCCATGAACGATATGGCTGTTCTTTATGGTGGAGTACAGTTCGACATGGACAGTACAACTTATGCCGCCATCAATTACCCCAAAAAAGGCGTTGAAAACGAATTTGACCTTTTGGCAGCAACCGATGAAGCACTAGCCATGCGAGGAAGCTCATCTACTTGGCGGTTCTTGCCCGGAACCGACCGGGAAGTCAACCGTATTGAACAAACTCTTGCTGGAGCAGATTTTCAGGTGGAAAACTTTAAGGGGCTCGCAGCTTCGGAAGAGCAATTTCAATCAATTGCAAAAAGAAAAAAATCACCCCGGATTCTTCACTTGGCTACACATGGCTATTTTTTTCCCGACCCGAATACTCTGTCTGACACTGAAGTTTCTGAAGCAGAAAATCTAATTCCTGCAAAATCTTCAGAACACCCCATGGTTCGGTCGGGCCTGATCCTGGCTGGCGGCAACCATGCCTGGCAGGGCAGCCCACCACTGAAGGGCTTTGAAGACGGCATCCTAACAGCCTATGAGATTAGCCAGATGGATCTTTCAGATACAGAACTTGTCGTCCTGTCCGCTTGTGAAACAGGCCTTGGAGATATCGCTGGCAATGAAGGCGTTTATGGGCTTCAAAGAGCATTCAAAATTGCCGGCGCAAAATACATCATCATGAGTCTCTGGCAAGTGCCAGACAACCAATCTTCCAAGCTGATGAGCTTGTTTTATTCCAACTGGCTGGAAAACGGAATGTCGATAGAAGAAGCTTTTACGGTCAGTCAAAAAGAAATGCGGGATCTGTATGAAGAGCCGTATTTCTGGGCAGGGTTTGTTTTGATTGAATGATGGAATAACGGTAGGGGTGATTCATGAATCACCCCTACCGTTATTCCATCATTCGTCATTACACCAACCCCTCTCGAATCAAATCATGCAGATGAACGACCCCGGCATAGCTGCCATCCTTTTCCACCAGCAATTGTGTAATACTATTGGCTCGCATGATTTCGAGTGCTTTGACCGCTAAGGCATCGGCTGATATGGTTTTGGGATTTCTTCCCATAATATCCATAGCCTGTAATTTTGAAAAACCCGCACCATCCTGCTGCTTCAGCATACGCCGGAGGTCACCATCAGTGATGATGCCAATGATCTCCTCTTTTTCATTCAGCACCGCCGTACAACCGAGACGTTTACTGGTCATTTCCAAAATGGTATCGTGTAAATTAGTGGAGACCAAAACTGCAGGCCGCTCGTTGGTCTTGTATAAATCACTGACTCTCAAGTATAATTGTTTTCCTAAAACCCCTCCTGGATGAAATTTGGCAAAATCATTTGGTTGAAAACCCCGCAGCGCCAGCAATGAAACCGCCATCGCATCTCCCATTGCCATTTGGGCAGTGGTGCTGGCAGTTGGAGCGAGATTGTTGGGATCAGCTTCTTTGGAAATTGGCGTGTGCAAAAGGTAATTGGCATGTGTACCCAGCCAGCTTTCTTTTTCCGCAACAATTCCCACCACCTTTATTCCATTGTTTTTTACCAAAGGCACCAGCACTTTGATTTCGGAAGTTGAACCACTTTTGCTCAGGCACAATAAAATATCATCGGGCAGGATCATCCCCAGGTCACCGTGAATGGCATCCGCAGCATGCATAAAAAGGGAAGGAGTCCCAGTGGAATTGAGCGTAGCCACAATCTTCTGTGCCACGATGGCGCTCTTGCCAATGCCGGTCACCACTACCCTACCTGCTGAATCGTGGATAGCCTGTACCACCTCACAAAAAACTTCGTCGATACTGGCTCGCAGGTTTTGCAATGCCTCCATTTCCACTTCAAGTGTATGGAGCGCTGTATCAATAATGGTTTGGCGACTGGCAGATTTCATGAGGGCAAAGGACGGGAAAAGAGTAGTAAAAAGTAAAAAGTAAAAAGTAAAAAGTTGTTGGGCATTGAAGTCGCAGGATAGCATTGCTCTTTTTGGGTTGAGATCGTTGAGGTTTTTGGTTTTTCTCAACCGGCGCTACCATTCTCAATTGGTTCAGCCTTATTCCAACTAATTGGCAGCGACATCTTCAACCTCAATCAATTGCTGAATTGGCTCCATCAATCCCGAAGCAATCAACTGGTGGCCGTATTCATTCCAATGGCATTGGTCTGGTGTTTTGGCAATTACCTTTTTGTGCTCATGGGCTATAAGCACCTGCATGGCAGGATCTTCAAGGAACAAAAAACCATTGGCTTTGAAAATACGATGAAACTCTGTCGCCTGTGGCCTGTACAAATCGGCAGCGAAACCAATCAGCTTCGTGCCTACGGGTAGGCGGTTTTTTATTTTGTCAATAATCCGCTCAGTTATTTTGACGGACTCATCAAAAGGTAAAAACGCACGTTGCTGGGTTGCAATATAATATTCACCGAGATGAGGTTTTTCACCTTTAAAGTTGGCCACAGCATTAATCCATTTTTCTTCCAGCCATCTCAACAGCCAGATATATTCTTGCACTTTATCCAAGCTGGTCAAAGGCCGTTCGTAAACAATCGAGCCATCCAACTGCAAATAAGGTCGTCGCTCACCGACTTTGTAACCACATACCTTTTCAAGCGCTGCGCAATTGTCAATAAAGTCGTTGCTGCATACTTCCCATACCACGAGGTCCGGGCGAATCTTATCCACCCATTTGTCAAAGACCATATATTCTTGTAATGTACCAAATCCCGCATGTCCATAGGCGAATACCTCCGCTTCCAAACTATCGCCGATCAAACTGAAAAAAGACTTTTCATTGGATACTTCAATGCTGGCTGTAAAAGAATCCCCAATGAACAAAAGCTTTGGTTTTCTGGATGCTGTGTCTCCAAATGCCTTGAACCCATTTTCATCATAAGTCAAGTCCAGCGGATATTCCACTCCCCCAGCGTCTTTCATTGTTCCAGAAAAAGAGTAATTGGGTGTCATCTTCCATCCGAGCAGTCCATCTTTTTGAGCCGTGTTAAACGGAGGCGGGATGTTGGGTTTTGCATATTTATGCTTCATGCCTATGCGTACCGTTATTTCTCCGGCAATGATTAATAGCAGCAGAAAGGCGAATACAATTATTGAGGAGTAGATGATTTTTTGGCTTGCTGTAAAATCTTTAGGCGAGTTTGTCAAGTTGGTTCTTTTCATGTCTTGGTTTTGTTTAGATACAGGCAATAAAAAAAGCGGCGCTTTTGGTGAAGCGGCGCTTATCAATATCTAAAAACCAACGAAGCTTATTATGCCAGTACTCAGCCTTAAAACAATCCTATCCAAAATATGCAAGGGCTAATTCAAAACCATTGATTAAATATTGGAATAGATAAAATAAAGCTGTGCAATGTAGTGTGAATCCTCTGATTCGCATTACTCACCCCCTGCCTCTTTATGAATTTAGCCTGAAAATTAAATACAGGACAAAAATTGAAAACGCTTATATATACTGCCTTTTCATCCCCCTGCCCCCTTCAAACATGAGCCTTCCAGAATTTTTTATTTAAATGGCCTTTTTGAAATGCCGTCAAGAAAATTGGATGGCGGGATGGCTAAAAGGCAAGGCACTGTCCGTCCAAAGGACTCCTGAGGAGAGGAGCGCAGCAACGAGTTTGGCTTGTCGAGTATGGCCGCCCAATTTTTAGGCAAAACAAATAAAGCCAGAAGAATAGTGATTGACTTCTTGTTCTTTATCAATAGACAGCCGGAATAATTAGCTATTACAAAATCCGTAATGACACATATCTATACTCAAAACGAAGTGGTTTGGGAAATTGATTTTCTACAAACCACTTCGTTTTGAGTATATGCCGATGGAGAAGTGGTTTAATTTTTCCCAAATCCACATGCCGATCTTGCATCGGTACCATTTCGGAATCGGCATATATCTAAAAATACACGTCAGGTATTCTACCCTACCTCAACATTAAACCAGCCTGACCCGAAATCTGTCAGGCCTATTTCCAATTACCAAATTAAAAGGTGCGAATCAGGTGTTCAAGGCGCATAGCGACTTTTGCCCTTGGTAGCTCCGGAAAATGAAACATATCGCGGCGCAGAGCGACGCTCCCCTTAGCCAATATTAGGCGAGAAACAAGAGGGGCGTCGCTCTGCGCCGCTTATCTGTTTATTATTCTTTCTACCAATGGGGTTGGCGCTATACGCCGTTAAGGCCTGATGCACATTAAAGGTAAATGGCCAGATACAAGGCTGGCTAAAATTTGCGTTCGTCCAACTTATCGATTAAAAAAATCAAATATTGAAGAAAAATGGCTCTATACGACAGTTCTGTACTGATACATTATTTCCCATTTTCGGATGAATGGCAAATGCATGATTATGGATAAAAAGCAGTTGGCAAATTATATTTTCTACTGCCAAAAATCATGGCCTAACGCACCAAATATTGTTTGGTTAATTGAACCCCAATTATTACCTTTGGAAGCTTTTTGAAAAACGTATTATATTTTTTTAAATAAAAATGACCCGGGGACGGGCAAAAGGATACTTGAGAGGTTGCAAAACAACCTTCTATATTGCAAAGCGATACATTGATGAATGCTCTCCAAAATCTTTTTAAAAACAATTCTCCCGTAACCAGAAAAAATAGTTACATTTATCAATCAAAAATTTACACCCAAACAACCAATCATTAGGCCCAGCCCTGGAGCCATTTTTCCTTAATGATGAACAAATTAAACACCAGCGAAAATGATGGTAGCGGAAAAAACAGTTGCAAATAACGACTTGCACGTATCACTCCAACAATACTTTGGTTTTGACAAATTCAAAGGCAACCAAGAAGAAATAGTACAAAGCGTTCTCGATGGCAAAGACACTTTTGTTATCATGCCCACTGGCGGCGGCAAATCACTTTGCTACCAACTGCCAGCCCTCATGATGGAAGGGACAGCACTCATTATCTCACCGCTCATCGCTTTGATGAAAAACCAGGTGGATAGCATCAGGGGATATGGACAGAATGACAATGTCGCTCATTTTCTGAATTCATCCCTCACCAGATCGCAGATGAAAGAGGTGAAAGCTGACATTACTGCGGGTTATACAAAAATGCTTTATGTAGCCCCCGAAACACTTACCAAAGAAGAAAACATCGAATTTTTCAAAAACACCAATATATCTTTTGTGGGTGTGGATGAAGCACACTGTATTTCAGAATGGGGACACGATTTCCGTCCTGAATACCGCCGCATCCGTGAAATGATCGATGCCATCAACCCTGAAATTCCGATCATCGCACTCACGGCCACCGCAACGCCTAAAGTGCAATCAGATATTGTGAAAAACCTCCACATGGATGAGGTGAACACCTTTATTTCCTCTTTCAACCGTGACAATCTCTTTTACGAGGTGCGTGCAAAAGGTAAAAAAGAGGCAACGATGAAGCAGATTGTACAAGTCATAAAAACGATGCCCGGGCAATCGGGAATCATTTATGTACAGGCTCGGAAATCAACAGAGGAAATTGCGCAGGTGCTCAATGTAAATGGCATCAAAGCAGCGCCCTACCATGCCGGTCTTGACGCCAAAACCCGCTCCGGCACACAAGATGCTTTCTTGATGGAAGATATTGATGTGATCGTGGCAACCATCGCTTTTGGGATGGGTATCGATAAACCGGATGTACGTTTTGTGATCCACTTCAATATGCCTAAGAGCATTGAAAATTATTACCAGGAAACTGGCCGTGCAGGAAGGGATGGACTCGAAGGAAGGTGTGTTTCTTTCTTTTCCTACAAGGACATGTCCAAGTTGGAAAAATTCCTTCGCGACAAACCTGTGGCTGAACGGGAGATGAGTTCGCAATTGATGCAGGAAGTTATGGCTTATGTTGAAACAACTGGATGCCGCCGCCGCTTTTTGCTTTTTTATTTTGGTGAAGAGTACAATGATGACAAATGTGGTTGCATGTGCGACAACTGCAAGAACCCGAAAGAAAAGGTCAACGTCAAGGACGAAATGACCATAGCACTCAAAAGCCTCCAGGCTTTGGAAGAAAATTATAAGATCAAAACATTGGTAGATTTTGTGATGGGCAAAGCCACTAAGGAGATGAAAGACTACCGTTTTGACAAAAAACCTGATTACGGTTTAGGGAAGGATAAGGAGGAAATTTTCTGGCATTCGGTATTCCGCCACGCTATGCTCAATGAATTGATCCGCAAAGACATTGAGACCTACGGCGTGTTGAAAATGACGGACAAAGGGTTGGCATTTTTGAAGAAACCAACTGCAATTGAAATCCCTATCAACCACGACTTCGACAATCAGGAAATGGACTTTGATTCATCAGCCGGCAAATCAGCGGTATTGGACGAGAATCTTGTTAAAATGTTGAAAGACCTGCGTCGCCAAGTTGCCAAACAGAAAAATGTCCCGCCATTTGTAATTTTCCAGGATCCTTCGCTCGAAGACATGGCTACGCAGTACCCTATTTCCATGGAGGATATGGGGCAGATTCAAGGAGTAAGCGGCGGGAAAGCTGCGCGTTATGGACGGCCGTTTATAGAACTGATTAAGGAATATGTGGAGGCAAATGAAATTGATCGTCCAACTGACGTGGTGATCAAACAGGTAGCCAATAAATCAAAGATGAAAGTGGCCATCATACAAGCCATCGACCGCAAAATGCCGCTGCCTGAAATAGCCCGTCAAAACAATTTGAAAGACTATGAACTGTTGGAAGAACTGGATGCAATTGTATCTTCCGGCACTAAAGTAAATATTGACTATTACCTTGAAGACAACATGGACGAATCCATCGTGGAAGAAATCTTTGAATATTTCATGGAAGCCGATACCGATGATCCAGAAACAGCTTTCAAAGAATTAAAAGACGACGACTACGAACTCGAAGAAATCCAATTGGTCCGGCTGAAGTTCATGTCGGAAATGGCTAATTAACCAAAGTAAAAAGGAAAAAGTAGAAAGGAAAAAGTATTTAGGCCGCTTAAAACCATTATTATGAAAAGGGAAAATGACCTTGCTGAAAGATTGTTTCGATTTTCAGTTGGTGTTATGAAATACTTAAAAACAATACCCAATAGCGTTGAAAACAATATTATAAAGTACCAATTGGGTAAATCTTCATCATCAGGTGGTGCCAATTATGAAGAGTCGCAAGCGGGATCATCAAGAGCAGATTTTATAAATAAAGTAAAAATTGCCCTTAAAGAAATGAGGGAATCAAACTATTGGCTTCGAATGTGCGATGCCCTCACATTAGGCGATAAAGATTCCAGAAAATCACTTATCCAAGAATCCCGAGAATTAAAAAATATACTAGGAGCAATCGCTTCAAAATGACTTCCTTCCCAACTTTTTACTTTTTACTTTTGCCTTTTTACTTTTTACTTCACAATGAAACTACTCATCATCAACGGTCCAAATCTTAACTTACTTGGCGTACGAGAACCCGAGGTGTATGGGCGGCAAACGTTTGAGGAATATTTTGAGACGATACAAATCGAATTTCCGGGAGTCACCATGCATTATTTCCAGAGCAATCATGAAGGGGAATTGATTGACAAACTGCACGAGGCTGGATTCACCTATAATGGCATTATTTTGAATCCTGGTGCATATACGCACACTTCCATCGCCCTGGCTGATGCAATTGCTGCAATAGAAACGCCAGTTGTAGAAGTGCATATCTCCAATATCTATTCAAGAGAGCCTTTCCGGCACAAGTCATTTACCGTTGCCAATTGCGTAGGCTGTATAACTGGCCTCGGACTAAAAGGCTATGATCTCGCTGTGGCATATTTTATGTCCTGATCTCTTCAATTCAGTGCAGACAAAGAATGCCCGCTTTTTACTTTTTACTTTTTACTTTTTACTTAAAATAAAAAAAAGATCCTTTCCATGAAATATTTCACGCTAATTACTTCCCTTCTATTTTTTGCTATAACCTCAATTGCTCAAATTCCAGAAATGACAGAAAATACCAAGTCTGTTATGAGCAGTATTTTGCTCAATGAAATGGAATTGATGGACTATGAAAATATTGAAGCTGCTATTTTGTCCACATGGGACATTGGCCCAGACAAATTAGATGGGAATAACCAGACTATTTCTTTTGAAGTGGATGGCATTACCTATTTGGCCGCAATGATTCCCGTCGCCATGCCTGGCGGTGGGCTTGAAACAGCTGTAGAATATTCCTATTTATGGAAAGATGCCCGTACCGCTTTAAACAATAAATCCCATATTGCAATTGCTGTCATTGGTGAATCAGAGGCTGCAACACTTTATACGGAAGCAACAAAATTGACGGCTTTAATTCTTGAATATTCTAATGCCTCCGGTGTTTTTTTAGCCAACCAATCTTTAGTGCTTTCCCGTGAATATTATTTAGCAGAGGTGGCTAAATTATCAGAAGGTAATCTCCCAATAAACTTGTGGGTTTATTTCGGTCATCGACAAAATGAAAAAGGCAGTTCCGTGTATACTTATGGTATGCAGGAATTTGGGTTGGAAGAATTGGAAATTGTTGATTCCCAAAAATCTCATGAAGAAATAAGTAGCCATATTAAAAATACAGCACTTGATTTAATTACAGGCAAATCAATTATTGACACAGGTGAAGAGGTAGATGAGGGAATAAAAAAATTGGATGTGATTTTATCTAATGGCGTTAATACGGATCGATTGACTTATAAATTGGAATATTAGTGAGGGGTCAGGTGCGAGGGGTCAGGTGTGAGGAGTCAGGTGTGAGGAGTCAGGTTTGAGGGGTCAGGTGCGAGGAGGTCAGGAATTTTGAAAAGCGCCTGTAGCACTAACAGCGATCATTTAAATTGTATATTATTTACAGAAAACCTCTCCATCCTGAGACCTGAATCCTGACACCTGACACCTGAACCCTGAACCCTGAAATCTGAACCCTGTCACCTCACCCCTGAACCCTCAAGACAACACTCAAAATATGATAGTCATAACTGGTGCAGCTGGATTTATTGGAAGTTGCTTAGTGAAAAAACTGAACTTAGAAGGCCACACTGACCTCATTCTCGTCGACGATTTTTCATTTCCAGAAAAAAATAAAAATGTAAAAAATAAAAAATTCTCCGATCAAGTAGAACGGGAGGATTTTTTTTCTTGGTTAAAAATAAATACCGATCATATCGAATTTATTTTCCACCTCGGCGCCCGTACCGATACCACAGAAAAAAATACTGCCATTTTTGATGAATTAAATTTTAACTACTCCAAAAAAATATGGCAAGTATGTTCCGAACATAATATCCCATTTGTGTATGCTTCAAGTGCTGCAACCTACGGACTCGGCGAACATGGCTACAAGGACAGTCATGAAATTGTCGAGAAATTGGCGCCATTAAATCCTTATGGTGTCAGCAAAAATGATTTTGATAAATGGTTGTTAAATCAGCAATCAAAATCCAGCAACCAAAATCCAACTTTCTGGGCTGGTCTCAAATTCTTTAATGTATATGGCCCAAACGAATACCACAAAGGCCGCATGGCTTCCGTCATTTTTCACACCGTGAATCAAATCCGTAAAACTGGTGGCATGAAATTGTTCCGATCCCATCGCACGGACTTTAAAGATGGTCATCAGAGTAGGGATTTCATCTATGTAAAAGACGTGGTGGATATCTGCTATTTCTTTTACAACAACCGAAAGAAAAGCGGACTGTATAATGTGGGGACTGGCCAGGCTCGGACGTTTTTCGACCTGGCTAAAAATACATTTCATTCGCTATCACTCGAACCTGCCATTTCCTTTATCGACACACCCGTTGATATTCGGGATACCTATCAATATTTTACAGAAGCAGACATGGGTAAATTGAAACAAGCCGGATACAATAAACCTTTTTATAGTCTGGAGGCTGGAATAAAGGATTATGTACAGGGATATTTGGCAGAAAATAAAATATGGTAGATTTACACCAAATATTTTACCGCCGTGAAAAAAACCTTTTCCCTGATTGTTGTTCTTTTGGCGTTCATTTTTATTTCTGCTGCCACTTTTGTGGAACAGGAAAACAGCTGTGATTATAAAGTTGAAGAAATAGCCAAGGAACAGACTTGGGTCGATAGCATTTTCCAAATAATGACTCCCGACGAGCGCCTCGGCCAACTCGTGTGGGTACGTGCCCAAACAGATTGGAGCGAGGACAACATGGCTGCTGTCGAAACCCTGATAAAAGAGCATCACGTTGGCGGCGTTTGCTTTTTCAACCCAACTCATGTAGGCACGCCTCAGAAACAAGTTGAACTCACCAACCGCTATCAGGCGCTCACCAAACACGTCCCACTTTTTGTGACTTTGGATGCAGAATGGGGCCTCGGTTGGCGATACAGGGATCACGCCATCGCATTTCCACGGCAGCTCATGCTCGGAGCAATTCAAGACGAAACACTTATTTATGAGATGGGGGCGGCTATTGCCAAACATCTATTGCGGGTGGGCGTCACCATCAATTTCGCACCTGTGGCCGATGTGAACAACAACGCCGAAAACCCGGTCATCAACTTCCGTTCTTTTGGTGAAGACCCCTATAGAGTGGCCGTAAAGTCCTATCAGTACATGCGCGGCATGCAGGATAATGGCGTGATGGCCTGCGCCAAGCATTTTCCCGGACACGGTGATACCGACACAGATAGTCATTACGATCTGCCCATCATTCCCCACTCCAGGGAGCGGCTCGATAGTGTGGAACTCTTCCCCTTCAAAATGCTAATAGATCAGGGCATTGGTAGCGTAATGGTGGCTCATCTAGACGTTCCAGCATTGGAATCAGCAGACAACCTTCCCACTACCCTTTCGCATGCGACTATTACGGATTTATTGAAAAAGGAAATGGATTTCAACGGCCTTATCATGACTGATGCACTGGAAATGAAAGGCGTGACCAAACATCACGGTGCCGGAGAAGTAGAAGCAAAAGCACTGGCCGCCGGGAATGATGTGCTACTGCTGCCAAGTAATGTGGATGCAGGCTTTAAAACAGTAAAAAAATGGATTGAAGAGGGCAAGCTCGACACAACGCTTTTGAACAACAGTGTAAAAAAAGTATTGCGTTGGAAATACAAAATGGGCATCACCAAATATGACCCTATCAACACGGAAAATATCGACCTCGATGTAAATGATTTTGAATCGCTGGCATTGCGCAGAAAAATGATTGCCAACGCTTTGACGCTGGTGAGAAATAATGATGGGATAATTCCATTTGGAAATCTTGCTGTAAAATCGGATTTACCAAATTTTGAAAATCTAAATATTGGAGCACTTGCCATCGGTGCAAAAAAAAATAATCCATTTCATGAACATTTATATTTTTATAAAAAAACCAACTGTTTTGTTTCTGGAAAAAATATTTCGAAAAAAGAGCAAATAAATTTTATTAAAAAATTAGAAAAAAAAGATGTTGTAATTGTCAGTCTGCACGACATGAGCCAATATGCCTCTAAAGGATTTGGCATTTCAAATTCAGCTAAAGAATTAATTGCTTCTTTACAAGAAAAAACGAATGTAGTTTTAGTTGTTTTTGGAAATCCTTATTCGCTGAAATATTTTGATAAATCAGAAAATGTGTTGGTGGCTTATGAGGAAGCCGACGATATTCAGGCAATAGCAGCACAGGCACTTTTTGGTGCTTTTCCAATAAAAGGAAAGTTGCCAGTCACGGTCACTCAAAAAAGCAAGGCTGGAATGGGAGTCACCACCAACAGCCTGCAAAGACTGTCTTATGGGCTTCCCGAAGAGGCTGGCATGAGCAGCCAAAAATTGCTGATGGTCGACAGTCTGGTGCAAAATGCGATAGATGAAAAAGCAACGCCGGGAGCAGTAGTTTTGGTTGCGAGAAAAGGAAAAGTTGTTTATCAAAAAAGCTTTGGAAACCACACCTATGACAGGGGCGCACCTACCACAAAAGTGGACGACATATTCGACCTCGCCAGCGTCACTAAAATTGCTGCATCTACTGTTTCATTAATTAAATTGCAAGACGAAGGGAAATTCAATTTTAATGATCCTTTGAAAAAATATTTACCTGAATTTGACACGACGGACAAGACCGATATTCCGATGTCCAAAATATTGTCGCACCATGCACGACTTACGACGTGGATTAAATTTTACGAAAAAACAATTTCTTCTCGTAATCAACCTTTATCCAAATTTTATAAAAATAAACCCAGTGGGAAATTTAATTTATCGGTCGCAAAAAATCTGTATTTAAGGGACGACTATCCCGACACTATTTGGAAAGAAATAATTGAAAGCCCATTGCTGGAAAATGAAGGTTATAGATACAGCGATTTAGCATTTTATATAGCGGCTGAAATAATAAAAAGGCAAAGTGGAAAAAGTATAGAAAATTATGTGCAAGATAATTTTTACAAACCAATGGGCATGGAAACGACCACTTATCGCCCGATAGAAAAATTCAAAATTGACCGCATCCCTCCTACCGAAGAGGACCGCTATTTCCGGCAACGGAAAATACAGGGTTATGTCCACGATATGGGCGCCGCCATGCTCAACCAAGCCAGCGGCCACGCCGGACTTTTCTCCAATGCCAATGACCTGGCCAAGATGATGCAAATGCTGCTGAACAAGGGCAATTACGGTGGCGTGCAATACCTCCAGCCAGAAACCATCCACCAATATGCTTCCCGTTGTAATGGCTGTACCCGTCGGGGCCTTGGGTTCGATATGCTCCAACTCGACGACCGATACGACCCCAACCTTTCACCGCTTGCCAGCGACCAGACGTTTGGTCATCTCGGTTTCACGGGCATTGCCGCCTGGGCCGACCCTGTCAACGAGCTGGTGTTTATTTTTCTATCCAATCGAACTTATCCTAAAATGCGACCCAATAAATTGGGGGATATGAATACGAGGGTATATGCGATGGATGCTGTTTATAACGCGATGGAAAGAAATTGAGAGCGGGGTTCAAGTCTGGAGACTTGAAACAGCGGATCTGGAAACTTGATCCAACGTAGCGAGTTGCAGTTTCAGTTTTTCTTTTCACCAAACACCCGCTCCATCGTTTCAATATTCCGTTTCGGCACGTCATCAATTTCAGGGTAGTTTTCAATTGCTTGCTCTACTTCTTCTGTTCTCAAAATATGGATGAATGGATAAGGAGATCGGTTGGTAAAATTGGAAACAGCATTGGAATTTGTGCCTTCAAATTGATAATCTGGGTGAAAGCTGGCCAGTTGGTAGGTAGCTTCTTTTTGCTGATCCGCCAAAAGTCTTTCTGCCAAGTCGAACAGGTCGAGGTATTTTTCAAAATCTTCCAGCCCTTCGGGCAAAATGAGGATGGAATTGGACAATTCGCTTTGGGGGCTGTTGTCAAGTAATTCTACCTCTTTCCAGAAATCTATAAGCACTCCTTCAAGCCCTTTCCCATTGGCCACATGGAAACGCACCTGTCCTTTAAAATAAGGCACTTTCGCAAACGGGCACAACCCGTGCCCAATGACGAACTGTTCGACCCATGCCTTGCTTTCTGTCAGTATTTTTTCTTTGTCCACTGGATTTAGTTTTTGCAAATGTAGAGGTTACACAAGAGTCTTTTGCATTTGGCACTAATGCGCAAGTCTTTTTGTCATCCTGCCGCAGGCAGGATCTGCATTATCATGTTTTGCTGTTCTAACGTTCACTAATAACATTGCAGATTCCGCCGCTGGCGGAATGACAAACTCATTTGATAGCTTGTTTTTTACTAAATCAAACAGCCCTAAGGGCGATCCCTCCGGGTATAAATACGAGGGTATATGCGATGGATGCTGTTTATAACGCAATGGAAAGGAATTGAGCGCGGGGTTTCAAGTCTGGAGACTTGAAACAGCGTGAGATGGAGGAGGAGTCTTGAAACAGCGGATTTGCCATGAACCAGTCTTTTTTCAATGACAGTACTTACGTTCAATTTCTATTATCTTTGTAAATAAACTTTTAATCATGGAATTATTCCAAAATATTGTTTCTGATCCTGAAATATTAAATGGCAAGCCTTGTATTAAAGGTACTCGGATAAGTGTAGAATTGATCATGGAATGGCTTGGCACAGGTGGCACACCGGAGGCCATTGCCTCTAAGCATCCCTTGCTCACCAAAGAGCTGGTTTTGGAAGCAATCAGGTACGCTGCCAAGTTTTCTAAAAACGAAATACTTATAGAAATTCGATCAAGAGCATGACCCTGCAAAACCTGAAATTCCTGACAGATGAGAATATTGATACAGAAGTTTTTCAATTCCTCAAAAGTGAAGGACTCGATGTTTTGGATATAAAAAATGAAGGCTTGTTTGGAATGAAGGATAAAGAGATTTTGGATTTAGCCTTTTCCCAAAACAGGATCATCATTAGCCAGGACAGTGACTTTGGCACTCTTGTTTTCAGGGACAATATCAAAATTGCTGGGATAATCTACTTGCGGCCCGGACATACCTCTGCCGAAATCCATATCGCAACTATGAGGAATCTTTTACGTGCAGATCTTTCCATTTCCCTTCCCTTTATCTTGGTTGCTGAAAATAAAGACGACATCATAAAAGTAAGGCTGCGGAATATTTAGCAACAAAAAAGCCCGAAGGGCATCCCCTCCAGGCTCTATACTATTCACATTTAGACACTATGCGGCTTTTTTCATTTCCTCACCATCATCCTCCGTTTCCGAATTTTGAGGCAAGGCAGCTGGTGACTGGCCGTTTTTGCCAGACAAGGCATTTGGCAAGTCCATCCCAGCCATATTGATGAGGTCGCCGAGCGGAGGCACTGATTTCATCATGCTGGCAATGAAGTTGGCAGTTGATCCACCGCTGCCATTTGCGCCGTTCACAGCATTGTCCCATACGGTCACTTTGTCTATCTTGATGTTTTTCACTGCCTCCACCTGGATGCGCACCAGTTCTGGCAATTTTTCGATCAATAGCAGTTGGAACGCTTTCGTTGGGTCGCCGCCTGCGGCATGCACAATGCGCTCATAACCTTCTGCCTGCTTCTCCAGGATTTCTTTAAATCCATTTGCTTCGGCCTGCATCTTGGCAAATATGGCATCTGCTTCACCTTTCGCCTGCTCACGGATGCGCTCAGCTTCTGCCTGAGCTTCGATAATTGCTTTCTCCTTTGCAATTTTTGCAGGAACGATGATGTTAGCCAACTGGCTGGAACGTTCTCTTTCTGCTCTTGCATGCTCTGCTTTTTGCTCAGCGACATAAGACGCTTCCAGTGCATTTGCCTGCTGGATTTTCTCAGCAGTGACAGCACGTTTGGTTGCTTCCGCCTCACGCTCACGGCGTATGGCTTCTGAATCAGCAATCGTGATTTTTGCTTCGTTCTCCCCTTTCACAGCGACAGCGTTTGCTTCGGCAGTTTTGATACGAGTGGTCATTTCTGCCTCTGCTTTTCCAATGGCTTCGTCACGCATCGCAGCTGCAATAGAAACTTCTTTGTCTTTCTGTGTAACAGCGATCTGAGTATCTCTGTCACGCTCCGCTTCAGCAATATTCGTGTCCTTATCACGGTTAGCTTTCGCTCGGCCGATCTCTCCAATTTTCTCTTGTTCAGCCACGCTAACCTTAGCTTCATTGATTGCCTTAGCAGCAGCTTCTTTTCCAAGTGCAACGATGTAGCTTGATTCATCGGTAATATCGGTGACATTCACGTTGATGAGTCGCAAACCAATCTTGCAGAGTTCCTGCTCTAAATTGGCAGAAATATTCGCCAAGAATTTGTCCCTGTCGGAGTTGATCTCTTCAATACTCATGGTTGCGATAACGAGGCGCAACTGTCCGAAAAGAATGTCTTTTGCCAAATCCTGAATCTGCTGCTTGTCGAGCCCCAGGAGCCTTTCGGCAGCATTATTCATGTTCTTTGGTTCGGTAGAAATGCCCACGGTAAAGCGGCAAGGCACATCTACCCGGATGTTCTGCTTGCTCAGGGCATTGGTCAAATTTGCTTCAATCGAAATGGGTTTCAGGTCGAGAAAGGCATAGTCTTGAATGACGGGCCAAATAAAGGCACCGCCTCCGTGTATACATCTCGCTGAGGACAAATGTCCGTCAGCACTCCTCCCTGTCCGGCCATAAATGACCAGAATTTTGTCGGAAGGGCATCTTTTGTAGCGAGATAAAAGCCAAGCGATGGTAACTGCGACCACGAAGGCCATGACGACAATTGCAATGATTGTTGCTTCCATAATTCTTCAGTTTTAGATTAATGAGTTAGTGAGTTTTGAGTTTTTTTCAAAAAATCCTGTGTCGGTTTCTTGGAAAATATTTTGTTAGATGACCGACTCCACCAGCAAGGTGCTTCCACCGATCACTTCGCTTACCCGTACCGCCCTACCATTTTCAATGAGGCCTCCATCTGTTACAGCGTCGAATTCCCTAGTAGAGCCACCAATACTGATGAGCACTTTCCCCTGCCCTACCCGATTTCCCGGTACTGTCAGATACACCTGCCCGGTGTTTCCGATATAATCTTCAGGAAGGATGGTTTGATCCCTACCGAGCTTTATAATCGTCCGCATCATCATATAGAAAAACCAGACAAACCATGCTCCTGAGGCAATACTGATCAAGACCAGTAAAAGCGATGAAGGGACGAAATTGAACAAAGCGATTCCTGTCCACGAAAACCCTAAAAGGAAGTTGATGAGGTTTCGAAATGTAAATGTTTTAAAATCACCTCCGCTATGATCGGTATCCCCATCCGTATCTGTATCAAAATCCGCATCGTCAGCACCGCCACCAGCGAATGTCATTGCCATCAAAACGGTAAAAAGCACGGTAGTAAAAATGGCGATGTACCAAAATGTCTGTAATAATGCCGGAGCTTGTTCCAAGAAGTTCATGATGGTTGGTTTTGATTTTGGATAAAGGTTTGGCCTTTCAAAAGATGGTCTATCTTATTGATTTTTAACCTGTTAATCCAGTCTTGTTAGTTGTAATTGGTTGATGCAAAGATGCGGGTTTTGTGAATACGCCGCTGAGAAGAAAGCCTAAACCTAGGGCAGATTCGTTGGAGCGTAGGACTTTTTCGATAAAGGGAAGAAACTCCTTAACAGATTATTAAGGATTGTTAATGGGAAACAGGAGAAGAATGCATACTGCATTCATTTATCCGGTGGAGAAGTACGGTCAATAAATAACAAACCGTCAAAATGTTTGGAAAGAACAAGTTGGTTGGAATTGCTTAGATCAATAAAGGTGTCATTTGCTATAATTTTCTCAAATATCCAGTTGCTCTTTTTCTTTCTTTTCCTAGGTATATTCAAATAATGAACCTTACAATCTAATGCGCTTATAACATGTTTAATATCTAATTGCTCGGTCGATGGCAAAGTCATTTCAACCTTATTTCCATAATTGTCTAAATAGCTACCAGATTCAGAAAACATCCCAAGCACATACATGTCCTCTTCATATTTCTCTTTGAGAAATTCACCCATTACCTCTTCTTTTTCATTATATTTAGAAATATGGAAATTATGAGCAACTACAATTAGTTTTTTGTCTTTATAAATATTTTCGATCAGCCAACCGATATTGGAAGCCATTGCAGAGTCTCTTGCAGCCCATCGTTTATTCCAATCTTTACTTTTCACAAAATCCAACATATACTCCAAAAAAGAGATTCTGTTAAAAATAGTACGGCAAGCTAACAAATACCTCTCTTCAAGTGGCTGGGGCATTTCTTCAATAAAAAACTCGTTTAGTTTTTTATAATCATTTATCAATTGAAGGACATCATGTTGTATCGAATCAAAAACCGTTTTTCTATTTGATAATTTATTTTTTAATACAGTATACCTTTGCTCAAGATCATGAAAACGATTGGTATCAATTCCTATTTTAACAGCTTCTATTCTCAATAATTTATCAAATGATCGACCACTTCTTTGTACATCAAATCCTGCAACTGACATATTAGCTGATTGAATATACTCCATCAAATCCACAAACTCTTTTGTACGCCAACCTCCGATCAGCCCATAGGTCATCTCTCTCCCACTTAATGATTCCTTACTTAATTCAATTGTTGCCAACTCTCCTATTCCAGACTCAAATAAAACTACATCAAACCCAGCCTTTTCATTAAGAGCTTTAATAATATTGTTTCGTATGAGAAATATTTCTTTTGAACCATGGTTGGGTTCGCCCAGCAAAACAATTTTCTTATCCTTTATATTTTTTAAAAATGGATTCCAATTTCCTCCTTGATAAAACTCATTTAATTCAACAGTTTTTATTTTCTTGTTGATATATTTTAACTCTTGCTTTGATAAATGTTGACCAAATAAAAAGGTTGAATTAAATACGAAAACAATAGTAAGAGAAAGGACATACTTAAACATAATATTGTCGATTGGTTCAGACGACAATACTAATCATTTACTGAACAATTATCGGCCTTTTTAGGCTACCATTTTTAGATTCGACGGATAGATAGTAAATGCCACTATTAATATTCAGGAGATTAGTATCAAGTTCAAAATTTAAATGCTGCTGATTTTCATTAAAAGCTTCTTTCTCCCATACAATTTGCCCCAATGAATCGGAAAGTGATAACTTTTGGATTTTGTCTGCTTGATGTTTTTTTATATTAACTATAAAGTTACCAGCTGTTGGGTTAGGATAAACGGTCAGCTCAATCCCCAAATCACTTACATCAGACACATTATCTATAATCTCCTCCTCTATTTCTATCAACTGATTTGCAGGAATATCTGTTAAAACCATTTCTGAATTACAGGAAAATTGAACCCTTACTGTCTGAATCATTTCAGCATCCCCTAAGCCAAAATGAGCATTCAAGCTATTTTGCCCACAATGCCCAGACTGTGAACTTATTTCACGCATCTGGGTAACAACTGAACCATCTATTGTAGCAGTTACCCAAACTTTTGCACCTATCGCTGAGCGGTTTGCCTCTGTTCCAACTGGCTTTATTTTAATCCAATTATTTTCGTTGCCAAGGTTTATATAAAATATATTTTTTGACAAAGGAGCACTAGTTCCATTTTTGCAGGTTGCTATTCCCAAATCTAAAAAACCATCGTTATTCATATCACCCCAGGCAGCACCATAACTGCAAGGCGTAGATAAATCTTCAATACTTTCCAGGTCTCTTGTAAAATTCCCATTGCCGTCGTTTTTATACAGAAAATTTAAAATGTTCCCAATACAAAATCCATTGCTAACGACTATGTCGAGATCACCATCATTGTCATAATCTCCAAAATTAGACCCATAGGAACAGCTGCCATCAGTTCCTAATTGGCCAGAAGTAATTTCAGTAAAAGAACCGTTGCCATTATTTTTAAACAATTGATTATTTTGATGGGAAAAATAGCCAGCATTTGAAACAAACAAATCAAGATCACCATCATTGTCAATGTCACCCCAACTACTGCTCATCGTGCTGCGGCTGCTTTGACTCGGCGCTGATCCACTTGCAGAAAAATTACCATTTCCGTCATTTATATAAAGGTCATCTGGTTGGTTTAATTCATTGGATATGAATAAATCAAGATCGCAATCATTGTCTACGTCAACCCAATTAACTGATCGTGAAGCATGTATATGCGTTGCAGGCACACCACTTAATATTTTGGAAAAAGTGCTATTCCCATTATTTTTATAAAAGTCATTAATTAAGGAATTGCCGTTAAAATCTGTAGCATTTGTTATGTACAAATCAAGGTCGCCATCATTGTCATAATCACCCCAAGCTGCCGTTTCGGAAAAAGTGCCAACATTTGCAGTCGCAGCATTCTCATCCCTGTCAAAAGTATTATCACCATTTCCAAAATAGAGATAATTATTTTGCTCATACCAGCTCACAACAAAAGCGTCTAAATTACCATCATTGTTCACGTCGCCAAAGGTAGCTCCATCAAATGGCGCTGAATCCGAAACTATATCACCGAAGGTCATTTCAAAATAACTGCCTGTTCCATTATTGATATAAAGTAAATTTTCTGTACCAGGGCTACTTCCATTCGTGATGAAAACATCTTCCCAGCCATCGTTATTCACATCTACAAAATTCACACTCCGGCTATCTGTATTTTTACTTACCAGTGCTCCTGTAGCTAATTTTTCAAAAAGAGGTGCAACATTTTTTACAGGATTGTCATTTTGAGCAGAAGCAGAAAATGCAAAAAGAACAGCGATTAAAATGTAATTTATTTTTTTCATTTTTATATTTTTTGCAATAATAAAATCACTAATTCTATGAAAATCAATTTTGGTAAATTCAGCAGCCCCCAACACACCAAAAGCAGGTAACTCAGAAAAGTGCAGCTTAACCTTTAAAACCAGCTGTTGATAGGGAGGAATCAGCTCTTAATGCTGAACAACTACTTAAAGGCAAAATATTTACGATTTTTGCAACGACCAGACTATTCCAATGCGTCAACGAATATTATTACATATAGGGTTTTGGGTAGCTTTTGTATTGTACAATGGATACCTCTCAGTGCCATTGTCCGGCACCTCATTTGCCGAGCTATCCATGACAGACCGATTCTTATTGGGCTATCAGGCTGAGGCATTATTGCTTTTCATTAAAGTACCCGCAGTCTATTTTGTGTTATACAAATTGTTACCACAGGCAATTAATAGCCAAAAAGTTGGCGTTTTTATCTTGCAGGTTTTAGCGGTAGCGGCGGCCCTTACTTTTTTATCTCAACAAATTTGGTATTCATTCATTTATCCGGAGATGTACCACATTGATCCTCCAGGGCAAGCTGCTACTCCATGGATTGGTGTTTTCAGATGGATATTTAATTCTGTCGACATTTTATTGCTTTTGGGAATAGCATCAGCAATTAAACTTTTCCGAATCAGGCTGCAAACTGAAAAAAGAGAAAAAGAATTAATTGAAGAAAAACTGCAGTCAGAGTTAAAATTTTTAAGGTCGCAGACTAATCCTCACTTTCTTTTCAATACATTAAACAACCTGTATCATCTATCGAGAAAAAACAGTAAATCAACTCCTGATGCAATATTGAAACTATCAGGATTATTGCGTTTCATGCTGTATGAGTGCACAGCTCCGAGAATTGACATTTCCAAAGAAATAAATATAATAGAAGATTATATTGAGCTTGAAAAATTAAGATATGGAGATCGATTAAAAATTGATTTTAAATACGAAGTTGATAAAAACAGCCAGCCTATTGCTCCACTTATGCTATTGCCATTTGTTGAAAACGCATTTAAGCATGGTGCGTCTGAAACAAGAGGCTTTCCTGAAATTATTATCGACCTAAAATGCAAAAATGGATTACTTGATTTTTCGGTAAGAAATTCCAAAGACCTCCATCTTGACCAAATAAAGGAAGGTATTGGTTTAAAAAATATTAAAAGACAACTCAACTTGATTTACCCACAACATGATTTAAAAATAACCACCAACGAACATGAGTTTATTGTTGAATTAAAAGCTCACTTGAACGAAAATACTGCGACATGACAAAATTGAATTGCATTATAGTTGAAGATGAACCCTTGGCTGCCGAGGGGTTGGAGTCTTACATAGTTCAAGTTCCGTTTCTAAATTTATTAGCATCTTGCTCCGATGCATTGGAGGCATTGGAAATAATAAAAGCACAAAAAGTAGAAGTCATTTTCCTTGACATCCATTTACCTAAATTAAAAGGACTTGATTTTTTAAAGACCTTGAATAATCCACCTCAAATTATTTTAACTACAGCTTATCATCAGTATGCATTGGAAGGTTATGAATTAAACGTTGTTGATTATTTATTAAAACCATTTGGTTTCCCTCGATTTTTAAATGCAGTAAATAAATTAAAAACTACAGATTCCAATACCAACCAACCAATTAACGTTCAGCCTACTGATAGGCGTTTTCATTTTTTTAATGAAAACAAACGAATGGTCAAAGTTTATTTGGATGAAATATTATATATTGAGAGTTTAAAAGAATATGTGAAAATTTATCTGTCAGGTGACCGATCTATTGTCACCCGTTTTCAAATAGGAGAATTCGAAACTTTTTTGAACAATACAAACCTTTTGAGAATTCATCGATCCTATGTAATTTCAATTGACAAAATCGAAGCTTATACTGCCAATAATATTGAGATAAAAGGAACGGTATTACCAATCGGGAGAGGCTATAAATCGATCGTGGAGAAAAAATTAAAATAATTCGATTGATTTTATTCCAATAAAAAGTGAGATAAGGCAAACTAATAAACTCAATGCCACATTTGCACAGGCCTTCACCCATTCGCCCGTGGCCAGCATCTGCAAAGTTTCATTCGTAAATGTTGAAAAAGTACTAAATCCACCACAAAATCCTGCCATCAGAAAAAGCACCATTGCCCCGCCCAGCTTATTTTTCATATTCAGGCCGACCAGAGCACCCAATACAAAACAAGCCAGTACGTTAGCAAGTATAGTCGCCCAAGGAAAATGCAGCTTGCTTGAAACCAACCAATGGGCAATACCATAACGACAAATACTACCCAATCCGCCACCTAAAAAGACCAAGAAGTAATTTAACATAGTTTGCGATTTAGTAATAAAAACCAATGATGGGAAAATTTTCGCACTTTTGAAAATCAACCAAAGCCGCTGTTTAGATGAAAAGAAATATGTTAGCCATAATTGCCCTGCTCGCCATTGCCGGACTCACATTTGTGCAGTTCCGACTTTTGGTCATTGGTGCAAGGCTGGAAAAGCAGCGTTTCGACCAGCAGGCATTGGTCGCCCAACGAAACATCCGAAACGTGCTTAATGAAGAAATGCCGCTCAGCAAAGCATTGGTAGACTATCTCCGATTGGATGCGGCTACCCGCCAAGATCAATCTCATTTAGCAGATTCGCTACAATATTTCATCAAAGAAAAATTCGGAGAAGTTGGCATTACTGCACAATTCACTTTCGTCATCGTTTCTAGGCAATCGAAAGAAGTGATCGAATTTTCGAGCAATGGTCTTGATCCTGAAAATTTCAATTTTGGTGAATATGTTGTTCCGCTTGGCAATTATTTTTCCAGCCAATTATTCAAAGAAAAAATTCTGCATATAGACGTAGAAAATCTATTCGCCTACCTTTTGCTTGAATTGGATTATTTGATAATACCATCTGTGCTTTGTCTATTGGCCATCCTTATTTGTCTTGCTTTTTTGATTAATATTTTAAAAAAGGAAGAGAAACTGAATCGCATTAAAAACGACTTTATTAATAACCTGACACATGAGCTGAAGACGCCTGCTTTTTCCATCGCATTATCCAATAAAATGGCAAGTGAAAACCTAAGTACAGGGAATCTAGAAAAAGTAGCTGAATTTTTAAAAATCATCGGCAAAGAAAATGATAAGATAAAGCGCCATACAGAAAAGGTGCTAGAATTGGCCAGTCTCGAAAACTCCAATAAACAATTGCAATTTGAAACAATCGATCTCCATGATTTAATACAGGAAGTGACATCGGAGTTTCAACCCAAAATTGAGCATGCGGGCGGGCAACTTCGTTTTTCTCCATTTGCAAAAAATGCCTCAGTAAAAGTGGATGCAGTTCACATAAAAAACCTGTTGGGAAACCTATTGGATAATGCCTTAAAATACAGTAATGACAAACCTATTATCGAAATCGCTACTGAAAATACGAATACCCATTTCCAATTTTCTGTGAAAGATGAAGGAATCGGCATTTCAGCTTCAGACCAGCCTTTGGTTTTTGATAAATTTTTCCGGACTTCAAATCAGGATGTGCATAAAGTGAAAGGGTTTGGCCTTGGGCTAAGCTATGTCAAACAAATCGTGAAAGCGCACAATGGGAAAATTACGGTGGATAGTAAATTGGGAGAAGGGAGTATTTTTCGGATTGAATTGCCGTTGTAAAATAGTTTTTAATTAAAATTAAAATAGAAATTAAAATGAAAACATGGCTGCTGCGCTGCTCTTTCGAATCTTATAAGGATTAGAAAACGATTATGATTTTCATTCTACTACTTCCCTTCTACTTCCGGCATTTTGCATGATTCTTCTGCAGTTTTTCCACAAACCGTGCAGGTGCCTCCAAACTTATCAGCGATCATTGGATTGTTGGTGGCACATGTGCCCCGAAACTCCCGTTTTTTAACGATGTAGCTGATATTGATCATGGCAAATGCCAAGAGAAAAAAACTGAATATAGCGAGAAATATTTTTAAGAATTCCATTTTTTGTGATTAGTTAATTAGTGATCATTGATCGATACAATCAGAGCTTTGTTAAATGTCAATTTAAAAGCACCCTTACTCCAGTTTCAACACCAACATTTCTCAGATGAATTTCAGCAGATGAATCATTGACCTGTGTGATATGATGCCTGTATACAGGTTGCAAAAACAGTTTACATTTTTTTAATACCTCAAAATTGACACCTACTGAAATAACTCCAGATAATTGGTATTTGTTTACATCCTTTTCTCGTGTTTCCGTGGTCCATTCATAGGGGCCTAAAAGTTTAGATATAGTTTTGATATAAAAATTATTTGCAATACCCATTTCAAAAAACGGCTGCCATTTCCCTTTCGCAAATTCAAAACGAAGCATTGCAGGAATTTCCAAAAATGAATAGTCAATTGTTCGTTTAGATTCGCTCAAGACTGAGTTTTGTGCAGCGGTACCATTACCATTGTGTTGCACACCCCATCTTAAAGTATCCTGAAAATCGACAAAACCTACTTCCGCATACCTGACACCAGTTTTTAGCCAAATGTTGTCTGCCAATTTACGTTCATAATTTAATCCAAAACGGTAATTGGATTTTTTCTTGTCACCATCTTTTGCTCCATAAAGATCATTGCCATAAAAAACCCGTGACGACAAATCACGCCCAACCAATATACTTAGGGTTGAATTGGATTGAGAAAAAAGAGGAAAAGACAATATCCACAAAAGGATGAAAAGCAAATTTTTCATTATCAAAAAAAACATTTAGGCAGCGACAAAGTTGTAAAAGTTTTCATTCACATCTCTCAACTATTCACCATTCACTAATAAACCAATCACTAAACTTTACCTTTGCCCAAAATCAATGAGCTGCAAAATTAGCGAAAATGACTGCAAAACAGAACAAGTCGGAGCCACGCCCCAGAACTACCCACCAAGAATATAAGCTTGAAGCATTCTCCCGGCTGCTCCGTATCATGGACGACCTGCGGGAACAATGCCCCTGGGACAAAAAGCAGACCAGCGAAACCTTGCGAAACCTAACCATAGAAGAGACATACGAACTCGCCGACGAAATCATCAAAGGCAACGTGGACGGTATCAAAGAGGAAACGGGTGACCTGATGCTGCACATGGTTTTTTATGCAAAAATTGCAGAAGAAAAAGGGGCTTGGAACATTGGCGATGCCTTAAATGCCATTTGCGACAAGTTGGTGGGTCGCCACCCGCATGTATATGGTTCTGTCGATGTGGCAGACGAGGAGGAAGTGAAACAAAATTGGGAACAGCTAAAACTGAAAGAGGGCAAAAAGTCCCTGCTGGAAGGAGTTCCCAATTCGTTGCCAGCGCTGGTAAAAGCCTGGCGGATGCAGCAGAAAACAGCACAGGTAGGATTTGAATGGGAAACGACCGAGCAGGTCTGGGAAAAGGTAGAAGAAGAAATCGGGGAGCTACGGGAAGCTGTGGATAATGATTTTTCCCAAGAAAAAAAGGAAGAGGAATTCGGTGATGTGCTGTTTGCCCTCATCAACTATGCTCGCTTCCTCGACATCGAACCTGAAACTGCCCTCGAAAGGGTGAACAAAAAATTTAAACAGCGCTTCGAATATATTGAAAACAACGCTCCACGCAATTTGAAGGAAATGAGCCTGGAAGAGATGGACGATTTGTGGAATGAAGCGAAAATTAAATTGTGAGTTGCAATTAGCTTTTAGCTGTTGGCTTTTAGCCTTCCAATGCAAGAGTTAACAGCCAAAAGCCAAATAGCTAATAGCCGTTCAATGATCCAAACAGAAGTCTGCATAGTAGGCGCAGGGCCCGGAGGAGCAGCCACTGCATTGAAGTTGAGCCACATGGGCATTCCATGCGTGCTGATCGACAAAGCAGTTTTCCCACGTGATAAAATTTGTGGAGATGCAATCAGCGGCAAATCAGCCACCATTTTGGGACGGATTGACCCAGCTATCGTGGAGCGGTTCGAAGCTGCCCATGAAATCCAAACTGATATTTGGGGTATACGTTTCGTTGCGCCTAACAACAAAGAAATAGACGTTCCCTTCCGGCCAAATTACGACACAGAAAAAGACCCCAAACAAGGCTATGTTTCCAAACGGATCGATTTCGACAACCTCCTAGTAGAAGAGGTCAAAAAAAGGTCGGACATCCAATTTTTTGAAAACACGGCTATTGATAAATACGAACGAACACCACATGGCTATCGTCTGAAAGATAAATCTGGCGACTTTTTAGTGGAGTGTCGGATATTGATTGTGTCGAACGGTGCGAACTCCAACTTTTCCCGCCACCATGCCGGACTTGAAAAAGACCCAGTCCACCACGCTGGGGCTGTTCGTGCCTATTACAAAAATGTAAAAGGCCTGCATCCCGACGGCTATATCGAACTGCATTTCCTCAAAGAAATCAATCCAGGTTATTTCTGGATTTTCCCTTTGCCTGGCGGCTATGCCAATGTCGGGTTGGGCATGCGCAGCGATTATATCAGCAAGAAAAAATACAATCTCCGAACAGAGCTTTCGAACGTCCTCAACTCCCACCCCAAGCTCAAAGAGCGTTTCAAAGGCGCTGAATTGGAAGGCAAAATAACGGGGTACGGCCTGCCGCTCGGGTCAAAAAAACGTACTATTTCTGGTGGCCATTTTATGCTGGTTGGTGACGCAGGGCATCTAATAGACCCTCTCAGTGGCGAAGGCATTGGTAATGCCATTTACAGTGGCTTCATCGCAGCTGAACAGGCAGAACAATGTTTGAAAAATGATGAATTTTCTGCCCAGTTCATGCAAGCCTACGACAAGCGGGTCGAGCGGGTACTGGGCAAAGAAATGCAGCTCAGTTTCAGTCTGCAAAAAATGATGGCACGTCCGTGGCTCGTCAACCTCTGCGCCAACTGGGTCTCCCGCAACCGCACCTTGATCGACGTTATTTCGCTGATGTACATTGATATTGAAGTAAGGAAAAAGGCTTTGAATCCGCTGTTCTGGATTCGGTTGATGCTGGGGCGGGTGGATGTGGGGAAGTTGTAGGTTTCAGCCTGGAGGCTGAAACCAGCGGAGTCTGGAGGCTGAAACCAGCGTACATGTAAACTAAAACCAGCGATTAATGCTCCATTTTTACTTTAGCACAGCTTCTTCTTTTATACCATATTCATAAAGGTACTTCGAATCAATATTGACAGACCAATAATTTGTGATTTTCCCCTCTACTACTTTTTCAAGTTCCTTCAAAAATTCTCTTAATAATTGTCTATTTATTTTTGCTGCTTTAGCCTGACTGATATAAATTTTATCTTCTTTTTCCCAAACATAAATTTCATCCGTAAAAACCTTTGGATAAAAAGTTAGGCTAAATCCTTTCCTGTCTTTCGAATAGGTGACATGTTCACGTAGAGTCACATTTTTAATATCTTTCTCAAATTCAACAAAAAAAGGTAATTCTAAATAGGCTAAAAATCTTTCTGACTCATAAATATTCCTCATTTCATAAAGCAGTAAATTCTCCCACCTCAGGAATTCTGATATTTCTTTTCCTGTAACACTACTAGGTTCGCTTAGCTTTAAGCCATATGAACCATAATACTTACTGACTAAAGCAAGAACCTTTACAACAGAGAAATTATTATCCTCCCCAGCTAAGAAATCTACTTCAATTGCAAATGTCTCATGCTTAGATATAAAAGCATCTTTATTTAAAAACCTTCTCTGTTTATCAACCATTTTGAAACATTTACACTTTCAATAAATATTATCTCGAATTGATTTAAACCTTGCTCGCTGGTTTCAGCCTCCAGGCCTCTAACATTTATTTTAATTTTACACAAATCCGACATTTTACTGACGCTTAAACCAGCGGAATTTACAGAGCGAAAATCTACTATTATTCATCATAAGATGTTTCCCAACCATCAAGTTTACAATCAAAATTAAAACCAATATCCCACATTTTTTTCTCCCATTCATTAATACTTTCTAAATCAAGTTTTATTAAATAACTTCTTCCATTTAATTCCCAAATTTTATCGACTTGGTATACTTTCAATATTTGTTGTTCCTCCTCATTAGTTTGAAAATATTCTACTAAAGAATCAATTTTTTTCTTTTTATCAGAAATAAAATAAAATGAAAACTTCAACTTATCAGTTGTAATGTTTGTATCCTGATTTATTCTTCTCAATACATCAACATTGATTTCTTGATGTAGCTCATTTTCATAAAAATCTTTAGAAAAGAATCTCATTAAATTATTCATTTTACGAATAAACTAAAAATATATTCAACCACGCTGGTTTCAGCCTCCAGGCTGAAACCCAATATCCAATACGCCTCCGGCGTACAAAATCACCCCAACAAATACATCTCATCCAACAACTCCACTTTCAATAACCCCCGCTCATTATTTGTCAAATAATTCGAGGAGCTACTGCAAAGGTAGTGCGAAGCTTCTGCCACTATTCCAGCTCGCACTGGATTATTATGCACATAATTTACTTTCTGTTGAATGACGGCAGGTGACCAAAGCGCTGTTGGGTAATTGTCTTGCACCCAAAGCTGAAACTCTCGATTGTTGGTGTTGAATTTTCCGTGATAACGAAACATATGCAACAACCAATCCTTGCGAGATTCAGGCCCAACTTGAATGGCCTTAATAATTTCTTTTGCAGTGCAACTTTTAAAATCACCCAGGACGCTCGACAGGCCATGCTTTGCCTCTTCATTTACATGAGCAACCAAATGAATATGATTGCTCATAATGACATATGCATGTATCGCCAACCCTTTGTGCTTTTGGCAAAATGCAAGGTTTTTTAAAACGATGTCCCGATATTTTTGTCGTGAGAATATATCTATCCAGCCGACTACCGTGAGAGTGAGGTAGTTGAGGCCAAGCTGGTCATAAGTTTTTCTTTTGGGCATGGCAGTTGAGGTTTTGACGAGTAAGATAAGGTAGAAAATTTAGAACCTGTGCTTGGTTTTTGTTTTTTACGCCAGAGGCGTTGGGGATATAGGGTTTAAGCCTGGAGGCTGAAACCAGCGACCAAGGTTAGAAGTTGTAGGGTTTTTACGCCAGACGCTTAGAATATGGGGTTTCAGCCTGGAGGCTGAAACCAGCGACTAGGGTGATCTTGAAATTTAACTCAGTGTACACACTACCGTTCATCATACTTAATTGCCACCAGCGACGCTCGCATGATCGCACCATTTCCAAACTTTTTTTTAAAAAAATACTTCCGTCTGTAATTTTTTCCTTTTCCTTGCTACTAACGTAATGAATTTCAAAAAACGGAAACCTAATATGCCGAATAATTTGGAAGATCAATATGTAGCGCTAATTCAAAAGCACGAAGGAATACTCCACAAAGTTATCAGCTTGCACATTGACGATGCGGAAGACAAAAAAGATTTGTTCCAGGAAATCCTCTTACAGGCCTGGAAGTCTTTTGAAAAATTCGAGGGGAAATCTGCATTCAGTACCTGGCTTTACAAGGTGGCACTGAATACCGTCTTTAATTTTAAAAAATCAGAAAAGAAAAAGGAAAAATCGGGAGAAGCTGCACTCGAAATGACAGAGCAACAAAGCGAAAAAAAAGAGAACCATGAATTGCTTTATTATTTAATTCGCCAATTAGACCGTGTGGACAGAACATTAATGACCTTGCACTTGGACGGGTTTAAGAATAAAGAAATCGCTGAAATTATTGGATTAACGACTAATCATGTGAATGTAAAAATTCATCGACTGAAAACCCAGATTGTTGAAGCATTTAAAAAAGCAGAAAATGGACATTTTTAAAGAGTGGCAAAAGATTAATCAAGATAAATTTTCAACACAAACCATTAAAAAAGAAGAGATCATGCAAGCAATTTCAAAAGAATCTTCCTTGACCATCAATGAATTGAAAAAGCGATTGAAATACAAAATATTTTGGATCGTATTTTTTATCGCACTTTTCATCGTCTGGTTTATTTCGAGCTTAAGCCATCCAAGTGTGCTCCCGTTCATCGGTATTGTAATAACATGCTATGTAGTTGGTTTTGTTTTGCTTTTTAATCAGTACAAAAAAATGGATGAGCAGATTGATCCCGACATGAATATTTTAGATACAATGAAAAAAAATGCCGGCTCCATTAAAAAGGCGCTGAAGTACGAAAACTATTTTGGCTTGTTCGGTTTCCCTGTCATCTTAATCTGTGGGGCCATGGTACCAAAACTTTCAAAAGGACTAACCATGTTGGAAGTTTTTTCAGATGTGAAATTCGTTTTAATTATACTTGGTTGCCTGGCGGTATTAGTTCCTTTAATGCAAATTTTGGCAAAGAAAATGAATGATTCAGCTTATGGCATTTATTTAAAAAATCTAAACGAAAATATCAGAAAAATGGAGGAGCTGGTTTAATGGCGTTTGTCCTGTAGCTGCTTGATTTAACATTAAAACCAAGGGCGTTTATTTTTAAAATTGCAAAAGTGTAGGAATCAATTCCCACACTTTTGCAATTTTAAAATGAATCACTTCCGTTCCGCCTTAAATGTTCCATTAGGTTGGATGAATGACACTGAGTTGATTCCTCCATTTTCCTCATGAAATTCGAGTTTATATCCTTCTATGTTTAGAGAAAATTTGTGGTCACCATTAGCTGTCAATTTATATTCAGGTTGCCCGGGAACAAATAAATAAAGTATATCTCCTTTGGTATAAACTTTAGCCACCATGCCCATTAATTCATATTCTCCAACATATTTCTCCAATGCATCTTCTTCCATCTCAACCGCTTTGTCGGAACGTTTGAATTTAATAGGGTGATCAAGAGCAGGCTCAATTTGCATTTCTACACCAGATATATCGCCAGAAGAATTCGTAGAAAAAACCAATAAGAGTTCTACAACTCCTGAAGTATCAATACCTTCTTCTGTTACTTCCAATGGCTCAAAAACATCGTAATGATGATGCCTCAACCATAATTTCATTAATGGGAAAATAGCGAAAAGGGAATCATTTTCAACCACCATGTCGAACTCACCATAGCCTGGGTGCGAATAGGTGCCGGCAAAACTTTCCAACCCATGGGATGGCGAAGTGCCTTCTTTTTTGCTTGAACCGGCCTCTTTCGCAGCCTCTTTTTGTTTTTCCAATGCCTCCATTCTATCTTCATGCAATTCTGTATTCCAATCCGTCACTTCAACGCCAAGCATCCGGTCGGCAATTATGTTTCTCACAACTGGTGGGATAGAAGAGCCATTTTGGTTGGTCAATACTACAATACCAATGCTGTCGCTGGGAAAGAAACAAGTATTGGCAGAAAATCCATCAATGTTGCCACCATGCTCCACTCTGTAATGACTTTTATACGAAGAACAAAACCATCCATATCCGTAAGTGGTTAAGTGCAGGTCTGGATGCTCTGCTCCTGGAGCGCCCCCTCCAACTACAACTTGGGGTGACATTGCTTCGGCAACGTACGCATTCGGAAGGATTTCTTTTTCCCCATATTTTCCTCCATGTATCCATATCTTGACCCATTCGGCCATTTCATTCACGCTGGCATTGATGCTGCCAGCTGGAGCCATACCAGATATATTATAATAATCCGTTTTTTCAATATTGCCCTCATCATCTGTCGAATACCCCAGTGCCGCCTCCTTTCCCTTAGCCAGTCCATCAATCGAAAGGCTGGCCGTTTTCATACCAAGCGGATCAAAAATCAATTCTTTCACATTATCTTCCCAGCTTTTCTCGGTGATTCGCTCCGCAATGACCCCTTGTGCTAAAAACATAAAATTGTTGTAATACCAGGACTTGCTAACACCGTCAAATGGCTCATGGAATTCGACTCTTTTTAGAAGGTCGTCTTTAGAATCAGTGGGAAATAAGTACCAGGCAAAATCATGGCGTGGCAGACCTGTTCGGTGGCACATCATGTCTTTGATCGTTATCTGGTTGTTCATTTCATCGTTGTAAAATCCAAGTTCAGGAATATATTTTCGTGGACTGTCGCCGAAATCCAGCTTGCCATCATCGCGCAAAATGCCCAGCACCGAAGAGGTGAAAGCCTTTGAACATGACCCGATCGCATACAGGGTATTTGCAGTAGCAGGCGTTTTATTTTCATAATCCCGATATCCGAAGCCCTTTGCATAAACAACTTTGTTTCGATCAACCACCGCAACTGCAAAACCCGGAGCATCCCAAGTATCGAGTACTTTTTCGAGTTCGGCATCAATGCCCTTTAAGCGAGGGTCGGTTGATTGGCCTTCAATGATTGAAAAATTAACGATAAAACACAAACTAAAGAGGAGTGACAGTTTTTTCATCTATATAATTTTTGGGCTCAAAGTGATTTCATTTGGTTTTCAAGGGAAATAGGTGTCGGACACTTTTTCAGATTAAAGAAAACGTAGAAAATAAGCAGCACTTTTTTAAAGCCATTGAAGTGTCCGACACCTTTCAACAAATGAAATCATTCAGAACCAATTTTTGATTGGAAAATGATAGTGTGGTGAAGGTAAGGAATCTGAGAATCAACAATAAATTAGTGGACGAATGAGTGGTGATATTCTATGAAAGGAAATGGATTATTCAAGGTCTATATTGATCAGCATTTCATTCACTTTTTCTTCTAAAAGTTGGGCAGCATTTTGCATGGCCATTTTAGGAGTTACATTTTCAGACACCAATTGTATGCAATGCTTTATTCCTAATTCCTGAAGTTTTTGGATTGATAGATTCGAGACTCCACATGCAACGATCAGTGGTAAGCCCATTTTTTTACATGCCTTTGAAACAGCCTTCACCACTTTGCCTTGCAAGGTTTGTTGGTCAAGCTTTCCTTCCCCAGTAATCACTAAATCCGCCCATTTTATTTTTGATTCAAAATCAATCAATTGCATGATGGTCTCGCATCCTGGAAGAAGGGTAGCGTTTAAAAATGATAGAGCACCAGCCCCCATGCCACCTGCCGCACCAGCCCCAGGAGCATTTGCCATCGTTTTCCCTAAATCCCTTTTAATTATTTTTGAAAAATGACGCAGCCCAGCGTCCAATAATAGTACCGCTGTATCATTTGCTCCTTTTTGTGGAGCATAAATGAATGCCGCTCCTTCAAGGCCATACAAGACATTGTCGACATCACTGACTACTTTCACTTTCACATCCCTCAAGTCTATCTTTAACTCGCTGTTGTCAATGGTATGTATATTAATCAGGTTCTTACCAATTGGCTTTACAATTTTGCCGCTTACATCCAAAATACGGTAACCCAAAGCTGCTGCCATGCCTATCCCTGCATCGTTAGTTGCACTACCGCCTATAAACAAATAAATATCTTTTGCCCCATTATTTATGGCCTGCAAAATCAATTCGCCCGTTCCGTAAGTTGAAGTATAAAGGCAGTTCTGTTCTTCCTTTTTTAGCAAACCCAAGCCAGAAGCCGATGCCATTTCTATAAATGCAGTTGTGCCTTTTTTATAATAAACCGTTTCAATCGGCCTGAACAACGGATCATTAACGACGCTCCATTCTTTTTTTAAATCCAATACGCTTTTTAGAACATCAATAGAACCTTCTCCTCCATCGGCCAAGGGTTGCAAAATAATTTCTGCGGATGGGTCAAAATTTAAAATGCCTTTTTCAATAGCCTGACATGCCTCTATCGCTGTCAACGATCCTTTGAATTTATCTGGAGCAATCAGGTATTTCATTTAGAAATAATAATTTTTTCAATCTCGCTTATTTCTTCTTTTTTCAAGGACACAAAATATACCCCAGGCGACATGTCCGCTATATCTATTTTAATTGAATGGTTTAAGTTTGGTTTTGAATAAACAACCTGCCCAAATACATTTATTATATGCACATTAAAACAGCCTTCGCTTTCGATATTTAATTTTTTAAAAACTGGGTTTGGAAAAATATTGAAATCCAATTCATTTTTAAATTCGTTCTCTACAACTTCCGTAATTCCATTTACAGTTATCGGTGTCTGAAAAACAGTCAGTCCTCCCCTATCGTTACCAATCACAGCATCTATAAAGTTATCGTTATTAATATTTTCCAAAAACAATCTTGTAATTCTGCCTTCTCTAATTTCACCTAATCGATCAGACAGTAATTCAAAAGCTCCACTTTCTATGCTATCCGTATTTATTTCATATTTATGAAGCCACCCATTAAACGAGCCTGAAAACAAATATTTTTTTTCACCAAATTCCAAAATAGTAGGCTGCGAATAACCTGCTGCCACACCAGGCGGCTGCGTGTTTATTTTTCCGAAATAATCATTATTTGGGGCTTCTTCAGCAATAGGATGAAAAATCGGATTATCTAACGAACCAATATTCGGAAAATAGTTAACTGTCCCTTTTAATTCTCCAATAATTAGATCCGGTAATTCATCCTCATTTATATCATAAATAAATGGAGTCGCAAAATTTCCGACATCTATATCTTCCCAATTAAAAATAAAATCGCCAAATTCCATTGGATTACCTTGTCCAGCAATATTCTCTGCATAATGCAGGTTTCCTTCAAAATCACCAATTAACAGGTCATTGTCGCCGTCATTGTCGAGATCGCCAAATGCTGGGCATATAGCTTTTACTTCTGGAAAAAACTGGCCGAGTCCGAGCCAATCTTCATCTACCAACTCAAAAGCAGGACTATCAGCTGTGCCCGAATTAATCAATAAATTAAGGGACGCAGCTCCCATGCCATCAGCCCAGGCACTTTCGTTACCAATCACTAAATCGAACAACCCATCAGCATTTACATCCACAAATACGGGATTGGCGCCAGTACCAAAATCAAGCATGCCACCTGCCAAAAAATCATTTTGAACAAATTGGAATTCCGAAACATCTTCTGTTCCTATATTTTCATAAAACCAAACAGTTTCTACATCAGGGGTTTTTATAATTTGATTGGGCGATGCCAATAAATCTTTTTTATTATCATTATTAATATCCAATAAAAACGTGGCGGGCAAAAAAGGAATATTTATCGGAGTATTATACGATGGAAAAATAGTGTCTTGTTCTGTTACCCAAGCTTTATCTTCATTTCCTCCGTTCGTTCCAAGTATAATATTTGGACTAATTAAATCTCCATATAAAATTTCCTTATCACCATCATTTTCTATATCGAAAAAATTGATTGTTGAGCCACCATGAAAATTATTCTTTTCACTTACATTTTCAGGAGCATTAAAAAACGCACACATATCAATGCTGGAGCTTAAAGTCAAATTCAAAGAGTCTGGCATCAAACCAAACCGCCCCCAACAGTCATCATTTAATTCATACAACAAAGTATCCGTTGAATAACCATTTTCAATAGATATATTTTTATAAAAAACTACTTTATCCCCCAATTGTCCCATTGCCAAAATATCTAAATCACCATCATTATCCATGTCCTCAATTGCAGGATAATTTAGAGGGATCCAAATCCTTATTTGATCAATTATTTCTCCGTTTTCCTGATAGGGAATAATATCACTTGAATATGATGGAAATAATATTCTTTCAAAATTTAAAAAATCATCCTCTAAAGACGCTTTATAAACTTTCATCCCCCTATGGAATTCATCGTATGCATTTGCAAACATATCCGAAAGCCCATCATTATTAAAATCTCGCATTAATACAAAATCCTTCACTTGCGGGAAATTCTTTAACCAAAATCGGGAATATTTATAATTAACAGCCCCGGGAGAATTACCCATATTTATAAAGGAAAGATGCACACTTCCATTCCGGTCAAAGGCATATAAATCTTCGACGCCATCATTATTTATATCGAATTTAGACCACTGGGGAGCATTCATCCCACCTGTCCAAGGGTTGGCTAATTGTTGACCATTTTTAATAACAGGTATTTCCAAAAAATTGAATACCTGAGCAAACACCGGAGCAATAAATAAGGTAAGGAAATATAAGGGTAGCAGTCGCTTCATGGAATGAGGAAAGATAAATGATGATGATTGATGATCTTGTGTTTATGTTCTTTCCCTTGATGGAAAGAACCAAAGATCAAGGCTGTATTGAAATGCCTAAAAATCGACTGCCATCCGCTCGACAAGCCAAACTCGTCGCTGCGCTCCTCGAACAGTGCCTTGCCTTTCAGCCATCCCGCCAGCCAATTTTCTTGACGGCATTTCAAAAAGGCCAATTAAATAGAAAAATTCGAAATGGCCCATGTTTAAAAACCTCTTCTACAAGACTCCATTGGAAGAAAGCACCCTACAATGGCTTTGTCAAAAACACAAACGATGATGCTCCGCAATATATCAGATGGGAGAAAATAGGCAGAACTTATATACCAAGCCGACTCATCTGATTAAAATTAATAAGTAAGACTATCTTATCCATCAAAAATCAAAATCATTTCACAATCGTCACGTCGCCTTTTAGCAACCTGACTTCACCGTCTATGAACTCCACTTCCGCAAAATAGGCGAATACAGCGGTGTCCATTTCTTTTCCCCGATGCTTTCCATCCCAACCATAGGTCGGATCGTTTGGCGGGAAATCATAGTATTCAAAAACGGACTCGCCCCAACGTGAGAACACTTTTAAAGTCAATACTTTCGATACACTTGTCGGATCACTGAACACCATAAACACATCGTTGATGCCATCATTGTTTGGACTGAAAGAATTAGGGATGTAAACGCCCTTATCCAAGTTCACCTGCACCAATACATCCGCACTGGCTGTGCAATCATCCATATTGCTGATCGTCAAAAAGTAAGTGGTGCTCGTGATCGGGGAAGCAATCGGATTTTCACAATCCAAACAACTAAGTGTTGGATCATCAGACCAATTAAAAGTAAGGGTAGCATTTGGATTTACGATCGGATTTAAGACAACCGTCTCTCCAAGGCTGATTTCTATATCACTCTGAAAACCCAGAATCAAATCCTGTGAATAAGCCAATATTACGGAGTGTGTTGAGTCACAACCATTGTCCCCAACAAATACCTGCGAATAAACCCCTGGGGCAAAAATTTCTTGTCCAAATATGGTTGTTGAATTTCCCTCACAAATCTCCATATCTTCAAAAGTCTCAACGGAAGGAATTGGATCGAGGGCTGTTACCGTCACAACTGAATCACAACCATTAGCCGCTGCAAATACAAACTCCTTGCTTGATCCGGGATCAACTTCGATTCCTTCATAAAATAATGTTTCTCCCTCACAACCCTGTAAACTTATGCTACTGGCCGTAGGCTGTAGTTCATCTACAGTTACCGTAACTACCGAATCACAACCATTCGAAGCGACCAACAAAACATCTGTAACCGAGCCAGCTAATAGGCTCTGGCCATTATACATAACAGACTCACCTACACAGGCCGCCAAGCCTAAAATAGAGGATTGATGTTGGAGTTCCATGACCGTTACAGTCAAAACAGAATCGCAGCCTTGAGCTGAGGTAAGCGTAAAATCAGTGACACTGCCTGCCGCCAATTGCTGGCCGTTGAAAAGCACAGATGAGCCAGTACATGCTTCTAATTGCAGGCTTCCAGTCACGTCGAATAATTCTTCTACCGTAACAGTCACAACAGAATCACAACCATTAACCGCAGTTAGTGTAAAGTCAGTGACACTGCCCGGCTGCAAGGCCTGCCCATTATAAGTTGCAGTGGTGCCTGTACAGGCTGATAGCGCAAGTGGCGATGCAAAATTTTCCAATTCATCAACTGTCACCGTAACGATAGAGTCACAGCCCAATGGCGTCAGAAAAGAAAAATCAGTCACACTGCCTGCGGCAAGTGGCTGACCATTGTACATGGTAGTCGTCCCTGCACAAGCTTCCAATTGGACAGCTCCCGTTAAAATTCCCGATTCATCAACTGTTACTGTAACGATTGAATCACAGCCAAGAACCGATTGAAAAGTAAAATCTGTTGTGGTGCCTGGCGGCAACTGCTGACCATCATAAGTGATGAATGTGCCTGCACAAGTTTCGTATTCGAGTTCTTCGTATATCGTTTCAATTTCTGCTACTGTAATCGTCACTACCGAATCACAACCATTTTGGGCAGCCAAAGTGAAATCGACAGTTGTACCTGGCGGCAACGGAACACCATTATAATCGACCGTACTTCCAGTGCATGCCTGCAATGCCAATGGAGAAGCATAAACTTCCAATTCTTCTACAGTAACTGTGAGCACAGAATCACAGCCCTGTGCCGACATATAAGTAAAATCAGTTGATGTACCTGCTGCTAATTGCTGGCCATTATACCCAACTGTTTCTCCTGCACATGCTTGTAGCATAAGTGAGCCAGTCACATCGAAAAGTTCTTCTACCTCTACTGTAACGACGGAATCACAGCCATTTAAGGCAATCAATGTAATATCTGTTGTGGTCCCAGGTGATAAGGATTGGCCATTGTACATCACAGTCGTACCAGTACATGCCTCCAATGTCAATGGTGTAGCATAAGTTGCCAATTCATCCACAGTTACGGTCACGATAGAGTCGCAACCTTGCGGTGTTACATAGGTAAATTCGGTAACAGTACCCGCCAATAGTTGCTGCCCTTCGTAAGTTGCCGAAGAACCAGAGCAAGCTACCAGCGCTACATCTTCTTCTATTGCAATAACTTCATCTACAGTAACGGTAACTACTGAATCACAGCCATTAGCCGTGATAAAATTGAATGCAGTGACCGTACCTGGTGCTAATGATTGGCCATTATAGGTGGCATTGGTGCCGGTGCATGCCTCTAGGTTTATATCTGTTGTAAATACAGAAAGCTCTTCCACAATCACCGTCACCACAGAATCACAGCCGTTTATTGTGGTGAAATCAAATACAGTCGTGCTACCTGGGGCCAGGTTTTGGCCATTGTATGGAATGGTTGTGCCAGTGCAGGTTTGAAGGTTGACGGTCTGGTCAAAGTTGGGAAGTGATTGTACGGTGACGGTCACCATTGAGTCACAACCATTGGTAGCGGTAAAGTTGAAAAAATTCACACTGCCAGCTGGCAGCATTTCTCCATTGTAGGCAGCACTATCGCCAACACATGCCTGCAGCTGTTCAGCTGTGGCATAAGTCTGCAAAGGAACTACAGAAACTGTTACTATAGAATCGCAGCCATTGGCTGCTATAAAAGTGAATTCGGTCATACTGCCCGGAGGCAACAGTTCTCCATTATACAGCACGCTATCTCCCATACAAGTACCAAACTCCAAATCTGTTTCGGAATGTAGCAATTTTGTTACAATGACGGTTTCCAAAGAATCGCAGCCAACCGAATTTGTATAGGTAAATGTGCTCGTTGAGCCTGCAAGTAGCGGTATGCTATTGTACAAAACGGAAGTGCCTTCACAAGCTTCCAAGTTCAAGGTATCTTTCGTCGATTCGTTCACTACGACCAGTATTGTATCAGCTACAAGGCCACATTCACTGATCGCCTGAACAACATAAGACGTAGTCGTATCAGGGCTGACTTCAATTTCCAGTTCATCGCCACCTCCCGGCGTCCATTGTATGACATCATAATTCATGGCCTCAGCTTCGAGCGTGAGGGTATCCCCTTTACATATCTGTTCTTCTTCTCCGTTCAATATTTCCACGGAAGGGCCAGGCATTAGGGTGACCAAAATTTCTGTACTATCCTCCCCACATAAGTTGGAAGCTGTCGCCACATAGACGGTTGGAGAGGAAGTCGGCACATCCACCAGAAAGTTGCCAATTGCGCCTGTAGGATCCCATTCTACCAATAGTTCATTGGCTGGGTTAACTTCTAAAATAACTGGAAACCCTTCACATGCTTCAATCTCATCTTCAATAGCGATAATGGTAGGATAGGGTGTAACATTCACAAGTACAGTAGTTGTAAATTCCCCACAAATATTTGTAGCAACTACTTCATATTGAGTGGTCATGGTTGGGGCGACGATGACACTTTCACCTGTTTCGCCGCTATGAGGCCACGTGATTGTTTCTGTTAAATGATCAGGGATCACAGAAATCATAGAAGGTATGCCGGGGCAAATGGTGATTTCTGCAGGTACCGCTGTGATGGTTGGGTCAAAGCAGGGCAAGACGCCTTCATAATTAGATGTAATTGCACCACATCCACCCTGTGGGCAAGTGTTGGCTTCTTGGCCTCCACCAGACCATTCGCTTCCTTGTCCATCAAGTACAATTGTGACTTGAAAGGATTCGTCCGGTGTGTTTGTGCCAGCCGTAGCATCTACGAAAGGAGTGCCTGCGCCAGGGACGGGATCACCCCATGTAATATTGGAACCAGACACAACTGCATTGATGGTTGTGCCATTATTACTGGTTAGGCTTGGTGGGCTCACACTAATGATGGGCACATCAATGTCCCAATAAAAACCGTAAGTGCTACCACAGTCGGTGGTGATATCACCAGCCACCAGAATAGTCATAGTTACGGTAAAAGTCCCATCAAAATTATCGGTATAGCCATCAATGATGAATCCGGAAGAATCACATGCTGAAAGAAATCCAGGGCTGAAGAAAAAAGCAAGCGTGAAAAACAGGAATGTCAATCCTTTTTTGAAAAAGTAATAAGGGTTCATAGTCTTCGATGATTAATAAAAAAGTTAGTCCCAACAGATTTTTACGCAAACAGAATATTGGGTTTCACCTAACAAGGGAGGCTCAAGAAAAGTAAGTCTTGGGGAGTAGATTCTCTTTTAAGGAGTGCTAAGGTAAGGTGTAAAATGCTTTTTACAGAATGGAAGAGTGACAGAGTGTAAAATATTTGATAAAAAAAATGGCTGCTCCCGTTAACAGGAACAGCCATTTATATTTCAAACAGTAATAAATACTGTTATTTCAAGATTCTTAGAACTTGATTTTCACACCAGCATTCCAGGTACGGCCAAAGCCATAGAAGCCTTTGTTTTCGTGAAATCTGTCTTCATCAAGGATATTAGTGTCCAATTCAGCTACATAAATTTCATCAAGCAAGTTGTTAACATTGAAACGGAAAGTAGCATCAATCTTATCCCAATCGAAACGGTAAGAAATACCAGCATCAACAAGTGAGTAACTTGGCAATTGCAGTACTTCACCACCTGACTTCAGGAATTGCTCTTCACCAATGTTGAACTCAGCATAGAGATTATCAGCATAATAGTAGCTTGCATAGATGTTCATGCCATAAATAGGCTCGAAGTTGGCGCTCAAAGAGAAAGTAGTTTGAGCAGCATCACCCACTTTAATACCATCTGCAAACACTTCAATAGTGTTGTCTGGATAGTCAAGCAAAGGCTGATCAGTATCAAGATTGGCAACATTTCCAGTAAAATTATCAGAGTACTCCCAGTTTCCTAAAGAAGCCATACCGTTGATGGTCAGGCTATTAATTGGACGCCAGCTAAGCTCTATTTCTGCTCCTGTGTGCCTTTCTTTTACACCTGAGAAATTGGCGAGGATGTCAACTTGCATAGAATCAGTATCAAATGCATCATATGATTCATTAAATTGGCGATTATCCCATACGGTATTGTACAAATTCACATTTGCTTTGAAATTCTTGTTTCTGAAACCATAACCCAATTCAATAGCATAGATGTCTTGATTCTTGGCATCTTCGTTGACTGTGTTTTGGAAGTTAATGAACACATTGTCAAAAATTGGCTGACGTGACAGATAACCCGCGTTAACGAAGATATTGTGGTTCTCGTTGATATTGTAGTTAAATCCAGCTTTTACAGTACCGCCTAGGAAATTCTCCCAATCCGATTCTCTGTATTCGCCATCATCATTGATATCATTAGAAGGTGTATCATCTGGAGCATAATTGAAATAGTCAACTCGCCTGAACCCTTGGTTGGAACCAGACAATGACAAGAATGCCGACAGGTTGTCTTTATTATACTCCAATTGAGCAAATACTCCCATCCATGATACAAGTCCGTCATTATAGTAATTCAAGACATTGCTTCCATCCTTGTAGCTGTCATCACTGAAGTTGCCAAAATCTGCCTCTGAAGGTTTTGTTATAAGATTGTAAGAATTATTATCATCGCTTTGAGCAACATAGCCATCAGCACCCAACAAGTTCTCCAAACGACGGTAGTGGATACCTTTATAGTAACGGCCATCTATTCCTCCAATCAGGGTCAAATCATCACTGAGTTTTGTAGTAAGCGTTGAAAGCACACCAAACCAGTTGTGTGAGTTCATAGAAGCACGACGGATAAAACCACTACCAGCATTACTACCTTCGATACGTCCACCGTTACCTACTAAATATTGGCCATTGATCTGTTCTTTGGCATCACCCCAACCATCAACTGCCTCACCTCTGTTGTACTTCGCAATATCGTCGAATCGCACCTGCCCATCAGCATTATGGACACCAGAATCAAATCCACCGAATGAATCAAATACACTTCCCGGTGTGCGTAGTCGTCCACGTGGGCCTGTTCCTCCACCACGACCCAATGAAACATAAGCTGAGGTTTTCAGATCAGTTTTTTCATTGATAGTCCAGTAGTGATTGATGAATGCTTTTGGCTTGTGATAGAAGTTTCTTCTCCAAGAAAATTCTTCACCATTCAGCATACCCCAGTTAGGATTGAAACGGATGCCACGATCGCTGGTGTTGGTCATGTCGCCATCTCCGTCAACATAAGTATCCAGGGTCAAATTGTCAAAATTGACACTGTATGTACGCTGATGATGCCACTGTGGAGCTCCGACAGCCGTTAATGCTATAGTGTGGTTGTCGCCGATGTTTTGTGACAAAGACAAGAAGTACGAGTACGCTTGAAAAGCAGTACCATCTACATATCCGTCACCACGTGTGTGTGTCAGCTGCATGGTTGCAGCGAATCCTTTTTCGCTCAAACCACTGGACAGCATAACGCCATACTTCTGAAAACCATCATTACCGATGCTTACACTGGCGCTTCCACCTTTTTTGAAATCGGCAGCGTTAGTAACAATGTTGATCGAACCTCCTACGGAAGGAACTACAGTCTTAGCAGCACCAAGACCACGTTGTACCTGCAATGAACTGGTTACGTCAGACAAACCAGCCCAGTTAGACCAAAAAACCCATCCGTTTTCCATGTCATTTACAGGAATTCCGTTGATCATAACGGCTGTGTTTCTTTGGTCAAATCCACGCACGTTGATACGGGAATCACCAAAGCCACCACCTGATTTGGTAACATAAACAGAAGGAGTGCTACGGAGCACCTCTACATATTCTTGGTTACCGACCAAAGCTTCGATTTTGTCTCCTTTCAAAGTAGTCACGGCTACAGGAGTTCTCCTGTCAATAGCCAAAGATGCGATCACATTAACCTGAGAAAGACCGACAGAAGAAAACGACATGACCATAGAGCCCATGTCAACCGTGCTACCTGCAACTGTAACACTTTCTTTCATTGACTCATAACCTGTATAAGTAGTTTCTACTGTGTAACTACCATCTTTAAGGGTGAGCATAAATGTTCCGTCAATGTCAGTAACTGTACCTGAAACTGCGCCGGATGCATCCTTTGCAACAACAGTAGCACCGATCAACGGCAAGTTGGCATCGTCTGTAAGCGTGCCTTTAATTCCACCCTGCGCGAAAACTGCAAGGCTCATAACTGCTAAAACCAAACTGAGTAATACTTTTTTCATCAGTGGAGTATTTAGATTAGAAAATAAGTTAAGAATCATACAATATAGTACACATGGCTACAGCGCCATGAAATGCTATCAGCAATGAATATTTGTGGTTTAAAAAAAATGCGTCACCCTAGCTTTTGGCCAGTTTAGAGAGATACAGGGTCAAAAAAAGTTATTGGATATAGAATGGGTACTGAAAGAAGGAAAGCGGTAAAGTGATCTTGTTCCATATAGCAAATCTTTGTTATAGCTTCTTTCCGGTTAACGGGATTCAATTTTACAAAGCACAAAATAATTTGCGGTTGTTTTTCATTTTCAAGGCGAAGGTAATTACAAAAGGCGGGTTGACCAAGAAATGAGGTCAAGAAGGGATTAATTTTTTGTAAAGCAGAAATGAAGCGAAAATTGCCCACCAATGGAAGTTTTGCCAACCTTCTCAGATGTAAAATATTTAACCACAAAAGCACAAACAGCGGTAGCGATAACGGCAAATCATTTACATAGCAAGCAATAATTTTTTTGTTGAATAATAAACTGATTTTTCGCAGTTGGATCGGCTTGTCATAATATGCTTGCCAATCTTTTCTCACCTGACAATATGCAGAGCGATAACGCGTGTGTTTTTGGCAACGCCTTTACGTGCTCCTTTAGGTTTTTTAAAGTGGCTCTTATTCTTTTTTTCTCAACACAACCTGTTCGCCCAATTTTTCTACAAAAATGTCAAAAAGCTCTTTGATTGCCGGATACTCCTCAGGCATAAAATGCAACTGCTTGATAGATAGGTTAATATTGACAGTAAGTTCGCCGGGCGCTTGTTCTTCCACAGCATATAAAAACGCTCCCCCATTTCTTGGCAAGACTACCCGCACACTTTCTGGTGCTTCTTCCAGCGCATAACCTTCCGGCAAAGCAACCTTTATATTATGTTGTTCCCGAATACTATATGGAATATCAACGGGATAATTCCGCTCTTTTTGTTTAAATGGGCTTTCTGTAAAACTGGTGTACAGTACAGGCGAAAAGTACATTAACTCTCCTGCTACCATAGCTGCTTGTTCTATCTGGAATTGAACAGTATCGCTAAAGGTTTGATCCAATTCCATCAGATTTCCTGTACTGACAGATTCAATTTTCACGTCGGTAAACTTTTCAGACAAACGGTCTGACCAATGCTTACCTTCCCGGTTTTCAATATAATGCCTTCTCTCCGGGACTGCATTATAGCCGTTGTATGCCCCTAATAAACTACCTGACAGTGTACCATCTTGAGAAAGTGAATACTCAGCTGTAAATGCGTCCACACTATTCCCCGGCTCTTTTATATTCATCCAACCTCGTTTGATGTGCCAACCCCTGCTATTGAGTGCTTCAATATCGGGAAAGCCAATTGGGCGCAAGGGTTCAGTAGCATCCAGATAGTATGATTTGCCGTCTATGGATGCAAGTATGAGCATGTGGTTAAACTGATCCAGGATCGGATAGTCTTCAAACATTTTTCCATGAGAGCGGGTGCTCGTCAACACTGGTCCAGCATAAATACCAGCCTCTTGCAATAATACCAGCAACATTAGGTTGATCTGTGCGCTATTGCCAGATCCTTTTTCAAATAAATCTTCCAGCTTTTCTGCCCCACCATACATGCTATGACGTCCATTCCAGCTTACTTTTTGAGTAACATAATTATATGCAAAAACAGCCTTCTCGTATTCATTCGGCAAAGCAGCTAATTCTTGTGACAATGGTTCCGTGATCTCTTTGTAATATCCTTTTCTCAAGTAATGGCGTCCGAAATATTCTGAGTCTTCCAACTCTTTGGTCAAGCTGGTCCAAGAATCTGTCACCCTATTCACGCTTCCATCAGAACGTTTGATTGACGACAACTGAAACCTTACCCTCGCTCGATAATCATTCATTGTGGTAATATATCCTTCGGGCCTCATGGCTGGTGCGTTTTCAAAAATAAACTTGCCTGGCCGAATGGTACATTTCCCATTGCTCCCTTCAAAAACATTGAGCTCATCTACGGACTCAACCAACTTCATCGATTCATTGCCTTGAAATAAATAATGGTAATCGAATATGCCAGGATAGGCTACTCTAATTTCGCTGTGCCGTACAGGAATTTCACCTTGAAAAAACCAATCTTCTGGCTCATAAAACCTATCAGAATTGATGTAATAGACATATTCAACGATGCACCCAACTTCCATTTTTGGGAAAGTAAACTTTGCAGTAGACCAATAATCGTTGACCTTTTCGTCAAAAACCGCTTTTTTATTCAACTTTTCAATTGATCCATCTGGCAAATGAATATAGGCTTTGTTAAAAAAGAACTCTTCACTTTTCTTATAACTGTAATAAGGCACTTCTACATCCCCAAATTTGAATCCAGACTCTTTCAATATCTTGATGCGCTTGTGCCGCATTTTTCTCACCAGCACATCGCCGACGCTCAGGGTGATTTCAACTGTTTCAAAATCACATAGCACAACTGCTTCAGCAGAAGTATCCCTGTCATAAACGGTCATAGCCAAATCTTCGGCAGGAATTTTTCCTAATGCAATGGGCGGGTATTGATCTAATTGAGCTTGTAAGGTGGAAATAATTGCCAAGAGGCAAAATAGGGTAAGGGCTGGCAAGCGCATCTGGTTGATTTTTTGATGTTGAATAATAAAGCTGGGGAAGCCCCCAAATCATGCGCTTAAAGGTAGGGAAAAATTATGATTTCACTGTTTCTCTGATATACAGTTTATTCAAGCAATTTTTATTTGCAGTCCAAATAACAAGACTCCATTATTTTTACTGATGGCCAGCTTCACACAAAAATCAATAACTGAACAATGAAGCCATGAAACAGTGAAACAATTGAGCAATCCATTCCTCCACACCTCCACACCTTCATTCCTTCAATCCTTATTACAACCCTCCCCCTTCCAAAATGGTAAAGGCTGTTCGTCTGTTCTGCTGGTGCTCTTCTTCCGAACAACGGCTGCAAAGGCAGTCTGCTTTTGGTAAGGACTCACCAAAACCTTTGGCTTGCAGTCGTTCTACCAGGATGCCCTTGGTTGCTAAATAATCCACGGCTGACTGCGCTCTTTTTTGGCTGAGTTCTTCATTGTAACGATCATTACCGCGGCAGTCAGTATGAGAAGAAAGCTCGATGCGAATAGTGGGGTTGAGTTCGAGATCTCTGGCGAGTTTGTTTAAGGTTGGCATAGCATCGTTTCGAATATCCCATTTATCAAAATCATAATAAATGTCTTCGAGAACGATTTCCTTGTTTACAAAAATTCGGTCAAGTTCCAATTCCACCTCAAAAGTCTGAACTGGGTTCTCGGGATCCTGCCCGATTCCTTTTGTGGAAAATGTTGTCTCAGAAGTGAGGTAGCCATTTTTCGAACCGAGAAAATTATAGTCCGTATTTTCATCCATTTCAAAAGTAAAAAATCCATCATCGCCAACTGTGAACTCTAAATTTTTAGCACCAAATTTCACTTTTACCTTGGAACCGGAAAGCGGGCGTCTTCCAAGCACTTTACTATCTGGATTATCAGGATCAACAAAAATTTTCTCTACCACATATCCTTCCAATATCAGCTTATACTCAACTACTGGTGGGTCAGGGATTTCGGGCTCTGGCGGAGGCACTCTTTTTTCATATCTATAAATATCATCGTTGCCAGAACCATCAGGACGGTTGGAAGCGAAATAGCCTATTTGCAAAATCTCTCCTTCTTTTTTCCCGCCGTTATCCACCACCAATCCAAAATCATCCGAACCTGAATTAATAGGCGTTTTCAGGTTTTTTACAGGTATCCAAGCCCCGTTGCCCATTTGCCAGGTTTTGAAAATATCCAATCCGCCCATTCCAGGATGGAAATCGGAAGAGAAATAGAGCGTATCACCATCGAATACTGGAAATTTTTCGTTTCCGATTGTATTGATACTGCGCCCCAAGAGTTTCGGCTCGCCCCACCCTTCTGGACTACGCTGGCTCACCCAGATGTCGTAACCGCCCCATCCTTCATCCGAATTGCAGGAAAAATAAAGTTGGTTGCCGTCAGCTGAAAGTGCTGGGTGACCATAATTAATACCCTCCTGCACAAAATCCAAAACAGCTGGCACGTTCCAGTTTTCACCTGAGCGAATGCTCATCATCAACTTGCAGTGATTGTCCTCTTTTTTATCGCCAAAACAACGAGTAAAATACATCTCTGAATAATCGCGATTAAACACCGCTGTCCCTTCATTATAAGGCGTATTGATTTGGTTGTCGAAAGCTTCAACACTATTGGTTTGGATGTCTGCGACAAATAGATCGGAGAAGTCGCCGCCAGTCCAATTGTAAATTTCCTCTCCGGAAGCAGCACTTCTATCAGAGCTAAATACCAGCGTTCGGTCTTTATAAATAGTCGGAGAGTAATCAGCTGCTCGGCTATTGAAGTCAGCAGGCACGACCTTGTAGGCTTTCGATTTTTCATTAGCCCAACCTTGGGCAATTTTACAGGCCGCTATTTCTCGTCGATACTCATACGGGCTACCGATTTCGATGCCGAGATCTTTGAATGCCTGCATGGCTTCGGTATATTGTTGCATCGCTTTCAGGCAAAAAGCATATTCCCGCAGAGCATCTACGCCATAGCCGTTATCGTAAGCATTTTTGTACCAGTCAGCTGCAGAAGCTGGCTTGTTGAGCATGCGGTAACTTTCTGCCAGCACAAATGCCTTTTTGCCTTTTTCTATCCTGCTCTTTGATTTTTTGTATTCTTTTTGGAGCATGTCGATGGCTACTGCATATTGCTTTCGTTCAAATGCAAAATTGCCATCCTTTACCTTTTGGGTATAGGTGCAGGAACTGAGCAAAACCGTAAAAAGGAAGGAATAGGTAAGGATAGTTTTCATAATAAAAGAAATTGCAGCGTTTATATTTCCCTAAAGCTAAGATCAACATTTTGAAACTAAACCAAAAACGCTCCATGAGGATGTTTGTTGCTGGAAATGGGTTTTCACCTATAATTACACGCTATTTTGCAATTGGGCAACAATTCGAAAATAAAAATTGATCGGGCCACATGCAGCAGACCCGATCAATATATTTCCCAAAATAAGGGATAATGGTAAAAGCCAAAAGGCCTTATTTCTCACCTAAAATAACGACCAATGTATAGATTAGCCCTGGCACATAACCTAAAATTGTCAGCACCAATGAAAGCCAAAATCTATTATTGATTTCATCTTCATATAGGTACATTCCAAGTGGTGGAATCAAAATAGTAATGATGACAAGCAGCAACGTATCTTCATCAGCTGCACCTGAGCGATGATCTTTGATTGCCTGCTTTAGGCCTTTTCTAATTTCTTTCTTTTTAAGGCGCTGTTCCTTTTTGGTCATTTTGTTCCAATCGCTCTTGGCCTTTTCCAATACTTCAGTTGGATCAGTGCCATTCTCAGATGAACTTGAAGCAACCGCAAAAAGGTCAGCTGAATAAAAAGAGCAAGTAAATAGGACAAGGAGGAGATAGATTTTTTTCATTTAAAAAAGATTTTTTGAATTAATGATTTTTAAGAAGCTGTTTTATTCGCATTCGATTTTCCAAAGAAATAAAAAAAATAGCTGAAAGCAAAGACAAACCAGAGAATTAGAATAAGTCTAATTTGAGTACGAATAATCCTAAAATCACACTCAATAGTAGGATGTACATTTTCCAAATCTTCCCCTACCCTGCTTTTGTAAAATCACAAAAACTGCGCTTACCTTCGCCCACCTAAACTGCTACCAATTTGAATAAAGAAATACTACGGCTCGCCATTCCCAATATCCTTAGCAACCTTTCTGTGCCGTTGCTCTCCACGGTGGATACGGCCCTAATGGGGCGACAGGAATCGGCTGCATATATTGGAGCGGTAGCTATAGGTTCACTCATTTTTAATTTCATTTATTGGAGTTTTGGCTTTTTACGAATGGGCACAACCGGTCTCACTGCCCAGGCAATGGGTGAGCAAAACAAGTCCGCTATGGCCAATATCCTCGGCAGGGCCATGGTGACAGCACTGGCAGGTGCGCTGATGGTTTTACTGCTTCAAATTCCTTTGGCCGGTATGAGTTTCGGCATTCTGAACGCAAGCGCAGAAGTAGAAGGGATCGCTAAAGAATACTTTTTTACACGCATCTGGGCAGCTCCTGCTACGCTTGCCTTGTATGCATTCATGGGGTGGTTTTTTGGGATGCAAAATGCCATTTACCCTTTGATTCTTACCATTGTCATCAATGTGGTCAATATTATCTGCAATTTGTTTTTTGTGAATAAAATGGGCATGAAGGCCGATGGTGTTGCCCTGGGAACGGTCATCGCCCAATACACAGGTGTTCTGCTTGCAATTGCGCTATTTCGATACCGCTATTTTGATTTGGTGAAACAGCTGAGTCGAAAAATCATCTTTGAATGGGCCGGACTCAAAAGGTTTCTTGCCCTGAACAGAGACATTTTCATACGTACATTCTGCCTCATCTTCGCCTTTGGCTTTTTCGACAACCAATCGGCGATGCAGGGTGACCTCGTATTGGCAGTAAACAGCGTATTGCTTCAGTTCGTCAATTGGATGTCTTATGGCATCGACGGGTTTGCCTATGCTTCAGAAAGTCTCATTGGGAAATACCTTGGTGCTCGTGACACCCAAAATCTAAAAAAAGCCATTCGCCTTTCTTTTATCTGGGCAATGGGGTTTGCCGCATTCTATGCGATTTTTTATTGGGCTGCCGGAGACGCTTTGCTTCACATATTCACTGATCAGGAAAATATCATATCCACAGCCTCAGGACTGCTTATTTGGATGGTGCTTTTTCCTTTGATTGCTACACCAAGTTATATTTGGGATGGCATATATATTGGGTTCACTGCATCAACTGCTATGCGTAACGCCATGCTACTCGCTTTAGCTGTTTACTTAGCGGTGTATTATGCACAGCTGCATTTTTTCGACTGGGGAAACAATGGGCTTTGGCTCTCATTGTTGATTTTCATGGCTGCTAGAGGCGCAGTGCAGTGGGTGGTTTATAATAAATCGATTCGGAGGAAGTGGGTTGCATAAATAAACACCTATCAAACCACAGCCACTTTATTTCATTACTTCACTTTTAAAAAAAAGTGGCAGCGTATCAGATACTATGCTATCACCTTCAATCTAAAAAGCTTCCTACTACGGTTGCAAATCTTGAACCTCTGATTCAGGATTATCCTTTTCTTCCAACTTTTTTGCTTTAATTTCCTCTTGTTCTTTTTTTATTTTGAGGAAAACATTTTTGAGTCGCTTTGGCAAAAGACTGAATTTTTCACCTAAAAACTTCTCCAAAGTAATTGCCAGCAAAACATACCCCTGGGTGGCGCCTGGCATTGGAACAATCACAAAAACAAAGAACGGAAGCATTTTGGGAATGTCCTTTAACTGCTTTATAGCAGCTTCCATTTCCTCTTCCGAGGGTCGCTCCGAAATATCTTTGGTCAGCAGAATACCCTGCCCCTCCTTGAGGAAAGTGGACATCATCCGGCTAGTCTCGATCCCTTCCACCACGAATGCCCATAACATGAGCTTTGGATATTTGATAACCTTTTTTATTTGCTCGTAGAGCATTGGGCGACTGTTTTGTTGAAAATGAGATTCAGCAATTACAAGAACCTATGAATCAAATTCAAGCACAAAGTAACATCCTTTTTAAAAGAGAAACTACACAGGAAATTGGATACCCAATCCATTGCCATCGGGCAGTACTACTGTTCCATCTTCCAATACCTTTACGCCTTTTGCTGGATCATCGGCCAATAAGAGTGAGCCATCCATATCTACATAGTCCAGCAACGGCAATAGTTGAGCAATGGCCGAACAGCCAATACTACTCTCCACCATACAACCGACCATCACCTTAAGTCCAAGGTTTTTGGCCTGTTCTATCATGCGGAGTGCAGGGGTGATTCCACCGCATTTCATCAATTTAATATTGACACCATGAAAGTGTCCAACACACTGGGTTATCGACGATTCATCTATACAAGCTTCATCGGCAATGACGGGCAAAGCGGAATGTTGGAAAACTTCTGCCATTCCAGTCCAGTCATCCGCATTTAGTGGCTGCTCGATAAACTCAACCCCAAGTTCCTTCATCGCATGGGAGTAGCGTATGGTTTCCTCCGCTGTCCAGGCGCAATTGGCATCAATGCGAAAAACAGCATTGGTATGCTTTCGCAATTCAGTGAGGATGGCAATGTCATCGGATGTCCCCAGTTTTATTTTATAAATATCAAATTGAGTAGACTTGATTTTTTCCACCATTTTCGGAATAGGAGCAATGCCAAGGGTATAGCTTGTCTTGATCAAATGATCCGCATTCAATCCCCAAAGTTTATGGCTTGGCTGGTTGCATATTTTCCCGAAAAGATCGTGGGCTGCATTGTCAATGGCGCATTGTAAGAAGGAATTTTCCCTTAAATGGGGCTTCATGTAGCGCCAAAAATTGGTAGGATTGTCAAAAGCATATTCTTCAATGATAGACTTGATTGAAGTCGCATGCTGGATCATCTCCTGTTGCTCAACACCATAATAGCTATGCTCAGAAGCTTCTCCATAGCCTGATTTTCCAATTGCCGATAGCTCAACAATCAGAGCCCTTCGCTCAGAATAAGAATCACGAGAAATTGTAAAAGTTTCCTTGAGTTGGAGGGTAATTGGGAATAAATCTATTTTCACTTAAATTATAATTTGACGGGTTAAGTACGACTGTTCCAAAAATCGGTTACAATATTAGTGTTAAGGTTTATTATTATAAATCATAGAGGTTCTGTGCAAATGCTATTGACCATTAGCTGTTTGCTGAAAGCCAATGACCGTCAGCTAATAGCTATTCTTCCAATTGTACAAAACCTCTATAATATCAGTATAAATAACGCAGACAATGTTTGTCACCCATATGGGCGATATTTTGGATGGTTGGTAAAATTCTCGTTTTCATTCATTAATTTTCGGGCGATAATAATTTTTTTTTGACCAAAAATCAATTTGAACATGAAACAACTGCGTTACTTTTCCTTCCTAATTCTTTTGTTAATCGCAACTGCTTCTCAAGCCCAAATCAGTGTCGGCCCCGGCATTGTTTACGGTTTCGATGTAGAGGAAATTGGCCTGCAAGCTCGTGGTGTATACTCCATCAACGAGACTTGGCGTGGACAAGCGGATTTCACCTACTATCTGGAAGACAATGATTTTATTTCTTTCTGGGAATTCAACACTAATGCCAATTATATATTTGTCGATAATGGCAATTCAATCGTTTATGCCCTTGCAGGTTTGCAATTTTTCCATGTAAAAATTGAAGACGTACTTTTCGGTGGCGACGTTTCCGATACCGATACCGGACTGAACCTTGGCATTGGTGGGCAGCTTGGCCTTTCGGATAAAATCACCGGATTTGGCGAAGCTAAGTTTACGGTAGGAGGAGCCGAACAGCTGCTGATTGCCGCTGGAGTGCTTATTGGTTTGTAAAAGGTGCGGAGCTGCAACATTTGTACTTTTGGCGATGCGATTGCGTACTCCTTGAGTTTTCTGGTTTTAGACCCATTCCGTGGATTTGATCTATTAGCGGGTCACTTCAAGTGCCCCGCTAATTTGAACAAAATTACAAGGGCACTTGAAGTGACCCTGTATTGTCTCCACGGAATTTGCCTAAGAACAAGTTTTTTTTAAGGGGCGGTAAAGTGCGATGCACCTTACCGCCCCTTAAAAAATCTTTGAACAGAGCAGGGCAAGCTTAAATGTATGAGTTGTGATTAGGCCAATTTTCAGTGGATGATTAATCATGTAGAACTAATTGCACACCATCAGTTAATAATTGTGGACAGAACTTAAGAACAAATAAAATTATAGATAGAATGAAGCTAAAAATACAAGTTTGGCCTTTCCTGATCCTTGCCCTTTCATACATGCATGTCAATGCTCAAACCGCATATATTACGAATGGAAGTAGCAATACCGTCTCAGTTGTTGATATTATGTCAAATTCTGTCATAGCTACCATTCCAGTTGGAGAAAATCCTTGGGGAGTATCTGTGAGCGAAGATGCAACCAAAGTTTATGTGGCAAATAATGACGATAATACCGTTAACGTAATTGATGCAGTCACAAACACAGTTTCTGACACAATCTTGGTAGGCGGCAATCCAACAGGAATTGTTGTTAGCCCTGATGGAATGACAGCTTACGTTACCAACTATATTGATAATAGTATAAGCGTAATCAACACGTCTTCAAACACGGTATCTGCGACAATTCCAGTAGGCGATAGCCCATGGGGAATATCAATAAGTCCGGATGGAACAAAAGTGTATGTCGTAAATACGTTTAGTAATGATATCAGCGTAATAAACACATCGACTAACACCTTTTTTGACATCATTCAAGTCGGTGATACACCAGTAGGTATTTCGACTAACCCTGATGGAACTTTCCTTTACGTTGCGAACCTTGGAGACAATACTGTAAGTGCTATAAACACTTCCACTAACTCCGTTTCCGAAATAATCCCTGTCGGGGAATCTCCCTATGGTATTTCAGGAAATCCTGATGGATCCAAATTATATGTTACAAATCTTGATGAAAATACCGTAAGTGTAATAAACACCTCCACTAACACTGTATCTGCGACAATTCCCGTTGGAAATTCGCCCTATGGCATTTCTGTCAGCCCCGATGGGGCTCTAGTATACGTGGCCAATTATGATGATAATACAGTAAGTGTAATTGATGCAGCAACAAATACTGTTTCAACTCAAATAGCAGTAGGATTAAACCCTGGCGCATTTGGAAATTTTATCACTAATGACATATCGTCTGCCATTGAGGATAGAAGCAAAACTCCATTAATCGAAATTGTTGCCTTTCCCAATCCCGTAGATGATCAACTTTCAATTTCCGTTTCAGATAAAACATCCGAAATATCTTATTTCGAATTGCACAATCCATTGGGGCAAATTTTAATACAGAAAAAAATAGAACCATACGTTAGAGATTTAGACATAAATCTTTCTTCTTTAACTCAAGGGATTTATTTTCTCACGATCAAAGGAAATGGTTGGGCAAAAAATATTCAAATAATGAAAAAATAATATGATCACTCACAACGAAAATAAAATAAATCCAAAAAAAGACGAGCAAGAGATTAACAAAATCACAAATCAATTCTTCGATTTATTCACAAATACGAACAACAGAACACCCAATATTTGGAAACTAAAAGATTTCTTTTTACCCGATGGAACAATAATAAACAACACAACAGGAGAACCAGCAATTTACGATTTAGAGGAATTCATTAAACCCAGGGAAAAGATATTGACCGATGGGACTTTAATCAATTTCATAGAGCAAGAAACTTCCCATAAAACCGAAATACATGGAAACATCGCTCAACGTACTTGTCATTACAAAAAGTCAGGTAATTTAAACGGCGTACCATTTAAAGGAGAAGGAATAAAATTAATGCAGTTTATTAAAATAAAAAATAAATGGTTTCTGTCGGCTGTAACATGGAGCGATAAAAAATAGATATTTATTCTTTGAGAAACTTTGCGACTACTTTGTGTCGCTTTGTGATATAGCTTGGTTGTTCCACAGAGTTACACAAAGAAGACACTAAGGGACACAAAGGTTTAAGCAACATTAATAAACAATAAAAGGCAAATAATATAGACCTCAAAAAGTCACGACCAATGAAAAAAAAGAACCCGATACAAGAAAAAATGTTTGCTGAAATAAAGGATGAAAGCCTTTTTCAAAAAGCAGAATCATTTGGATTAAAATATTTAAAGGAATCTTCAGAAAGAAATATTTATCCTACAAAAGAAGCATTAGAAAATTTATCTGTATTTAATGAGGAATTTCCAGAGCAGTCAGGAGATGCACATCAGACGTTGGAATTTTTACATAAATATGGTTCTCCGGCAACAGTTGCACAAGTTGGTGGGCGATATTTTGGATTTGTAAATGGAAGCGTTGTCCCCGCCGGATTAGCAGCCAAAAACCTATCTATTTTTTGGGACCAGAATGCAGGTTTGCAAGTCATTTCTCCCATTTCTTCAAAATTAGAAATCGTCGTCCAAAAGTGGTTGGTTGAATTATTTGGATTTCCAAAAGAAACCGTTACCGGATTTGTCAGCGGCACCTCCATGGCTAATTTTTGTGGGATTGCCGCTGCAAGGTGGCGGGTTTTAAAGAACCAAGGCTGGGACATCTCCGAGCAAGGCCTTTTCGGTGCGCCAAAAATTAGGATCGTAACTGGCAAGCATGCACACTCTTCTGTATTAAAAGTTATTTCGCTTGTTGGACTTGGGAAAGGAAATATTGAATGGGTAGAAGTTGACGATCAAGGTCGCATCATTGCGGAAGAAATTCCTGAACTGGATGATACAACAATATTGATTTTGCAGGCAGGGAATGTCAATAGTGGCGCCTTTGATGATTTTGCCGCTATTTGTAAAAAAGCAAAAGAAAAAGGTGCGTGGATTCATATTGACGGCGCATTCGGGCTATGGGCAGGTGCGACCAGGCGGCTCAAGCACCTGACCAAAGGTTTTGAATATGCCAACTCTTGGGCAGTCGATGCCCATAAAACGTTGAATACGCCCTATGATTCTGGAATAATTCTATGCAGCGATAAAGAAGCTCTTGTCTCCTCCCTGCACATGACTGGTGGATATATAATCAAAGGTGATGAGCGGGACGGCATGTATTTCACACCAGAAATGTCACGTCGGGCAAGGATCATTGAGCTATGGGCTACCTTGCGATATTTGGGCCGAGAAGGCATTGACCAGATGGTTTTTGGGTTGCACCAAAGAGCGTTGCAATTTGCAGATTTGCTTAAAACCGCTGACGGCTTCACTGTTTTAAATGATGTCGTTTTTAATCAAGTTATGGTGCAATGCGAAACGGACCCCATCACCGATCAGGTCATCCAGGAAATTCAAGAAATCAGGGAATGCTGGGTTGGTGGTTCCACATGGGAAGACAGGAGAATAATCAGGATAAGCGTATGCTCCTGGGCGACCACGGAGGAGGATGTCATTCGCTCTGTAAATTCATTTAAGCAAGCGTATAAAAATGTGATGGAAAGGAAGAACAAACAGGGAGAATAGTTACCTATGAATTTTTATCATTTATTAGCCAAATAGGCCGTGCAACAAATTGATTTTTATACATTTGATCGGGTAAATAGGCGTGCGTCACATTGCGGGTATGTTAATGGTTTTGTTGATAAACCGTAGTTTGGTACAAGGAAGAAAAGAACCAAAAATAAATTATTGTAATTAATCAAGTGAGCCCTGACAATCATAGACATGGATAATAAACTACAAAAGCAATTAGCAATTATTCAAGAATTAGAAACCTCATTCAAATTAGTAAAATTAGGAATTGGTGAATATCAAAATTTGGGTGGAGCAAATGATTTTTACTATTTACCATTTCAGCTGATTTCAAGCGGATTAGAAAGATTAATGAAATGCCATGTTTGTCTTGGCTATTTGGAACAAAATGGAGATTTTCCTGATTTCAAGTATATTAAAAAATTAGGACATGACTTGATTAAGTTGAAAGAGCACATATTAAACAATTTTTACTCTACTGAAAATAGACCAGCATTAGAACGCGATCTAAATTACCTGCAAAGTCATTCAGATTTAAGTAAGGTAATTTTTATTCTATCGGAATTTGGTAAATATGCAAGGTATTATAATTTGGACATTATCACTAACTCTACTCAGCCAAGTATAGACGCAAAATCTGAATGGGAACAATTCGAAATAGAATTAGTCTTAAGAGACTGCAACCTTACTGATAAATTAGGTAAAATTGAATACTCTGAAGAAATCTATGAAACTGTTAAGAGAGTAATAATAATTCACATAGAGAAATTTACAAGGGCAATTTGTAGACAATTTACATTGGGTGGATTGGGTGAAAAAGCCAAACAACTATCCCCCATTATTTTTGACTTTATAATTTTAAAAGATGAAGATTTAGGAAATAAAAATTATAGAGAATCAACAACCAGGTACTCATCAAATAAAGAAACCCCTCACAAAAGAAATATTTTAGACGAATTTGAGAGAAAGACGAACAAAAAATTTGCGAGTAAAAGGGTTTTAAAAAATGAGTTTAACGGAGACTGGCCTTTCTATGCTGAGGAAATAACGATTGAATGTAGAGATCAACATTGGTGTATTGTAACTATAAATGGGTTTGATTATGCATTGAATGGAGCTGCAAAAGGAAGATACAAACTTGAAGGAGTTTTTGATGCGGGAATGGCAATTTTAGGTAAATCAATAGGGCCATTTATAGATATGGCACTGGAATTAGGAAAAAAGTAAATTAACCCTGTACTTAATAACAAAGCATACAATGGTCAGCCCCCTAAACGTCGGTATATCAACGAAATCCTTGATATACCGAAATTATGTGTGATTAGAAAAAAAATAAAAAATGAACTGGTTACAAGGAGGACCTTATTACGAGTTAAGTTTTTTGATACAAAATCAAGAAGATAAAAAGAATCTCATCAAAGAGATTATGGCAAAAATTAATCAAAGTTCAAGATTCAAAATTGTTTTTCAATCAGAGGAATTGGAAGAATTGATTGAACTTTATGTCAATGGAGATAAAGTAGATGGAAAAATTTATCGAAGTCTCAATATAAATACTCAGATCAAAATTTCGGGTAATCGAAAATCAAGGTTGTTCATTCAAGAATTATCTGATGAATTACTGAAAGTCAATTTTTGGTTTTATGGAAGTCGATACGATGCCGAAGAATGGAATCAAATAGGATTAAAAGATATTGATAAGCCAGAATTCAGAGACTTTTTCAATTTCATAAAGAATAATTTGAATCCAATTTTGGGAACAATTGCATATGAAGAAGATTGCGAAGAATTATTTTCAACTGAAGAAATTTCACCGAGCCAATTTTATTCAACCAAGAATTTGTCGCTTGAGAATATTACTGAAAGAGTAAATCGGAATGTCAATGAATATGAGTTATGTTGGGTAAATGGGCAAATATTCGGGCAAAACGAAAATCTTGAAATTGAAATAAAAACAGCATAGAACTTTTCATATAATGGCCATGTCCGACAAAAGCTGGTCACAGAATTCTATGGCAAATCCAATTTTTTGGATAAAAATAATAAATGAACATTTCGTATAAAAGTAAAAAAATCCGCTTAAAAATTACGACAGGCTTTGTTTCCTTAAAAATGTAATTTAAGTACAGGGCAAAACTTGAAAACAAAAAAAGCTTCGTCTCTATCCTGAAAAGAATTTCACTAACCGCCGACTTTAGTCGGTGGTATGAAAACACAATCATTTAGCCCCAGTATCCAGGCAAGCTGGGGCTAAAGCCCATTTATGTTTTAGCTTTTTCTCCGCCTTAAAAGGCGGAGTTAGTGATTCTATACTTAAAACGATGTGGTTTGGGAATTTGATTTTCTCTAAATCACTGGTTTTGAGGATATGCCGATGAAGAAATGGTTTATTTTTCCCCAAATCCACATGCCGATCTTGCATCGGTACTATTTCGGAATCGGTATAACAACAACATATTAATGAAAATCAATTTTGCCCGGTACTCTGAAATTTAATAAAATGAATAAAAAACAAACAATACCATTCCTAATTTTTAGCTTATGGATAGCAATGTCTTGCAAGCCAAGTGTAAATTCTCAAGTTTCTGATATTGAAGTTTGGAAACTCGGCTGGAGAATGATTGGCAACTCTATGGATGAACAATATGAGATAGCCAATTTACAATTTGATTCTCTCATTAATATGACTAATAAAATTGACAGAAAATTCCTCATTACTGGGTTGGAGGTAAAATCTAAACTCAATAAAAATGAAGAAATAATTGCTATCCTAAATACTCAAAAAGCAGAGATGTTACAGCAGATATGTACCAAGCAATTTTTGTCAAACATCGACCCATGTACTGGATTTTCAGAGGAAAAAGTGCAAAATGAAGAACTGCAAATGGAATTAATCAAAATGTACGTTGACGATCAGGAAGTAAGAGGAAATAGAATGGAGGATATTATTTCCAAATACAATATTGATACTGCACAAATAACTAAAAACGGAGCGGTTGGAATTGATGAAAGAAATAGAAACAGGTTAAAAGAAATATTCGAAAACGATGGTTTCCCAACCAGAAAATTAGTTGGCAAGGACGCTATGCAAGGAGTGTTTTTAATGATACAGCATGCAGACGGAGATAAAGAATGGCAAAAAAACCAACTTACGAATATAAAGGCCGCAGTAAAAAATGGCGACATGGACGGGCAGAGTTATGCTTATTTATTTGACAGGATTAAAGTGAACAATGGAGAGAAACAATTTTATGGGACTCAATTCGCAAAAGTTGACCCGCTCAATAGGACTGTTGAATTGGCTGAAACCGAGGATATAGAAAATTTAGATAAAAGAAGAATGGAAATTGGAATGATGCCAATAGAAATGTACAAAGAATTTATGCTGAAAAATTTATGATTGAATAAACTAAAGAAGTAGAATTATGATAAATACTTGGTGGCAAGCAGGTCGATCCAAAGCCCTGTTAACTTACCACCTAAAATTTCCTCTTTTCCGGACTTTTATGATTTAGCATAACAAATAAAAGACGATCTACTTTATCAATATCAGCACATAACCTAAACCTTTTGTAAGGTCAAATCATAGTTGTTACTTCAAGAATTAGAGCTTAAACCCTGCATAATTTAAATTCCTTTTACTATATTTGGTTTCGATTCTTTGCCTATATCCATATCAACCTTACTCGCCTACTCACTTCAATCTTTTAATCTTAAACTTCTAAATATGAAAAAACTTACTCTTTTACTTCCAATCCTTTTCATTGTTTTCCTCTTTGCTTGCAAAGATGACGATGCAGGTACACTAAATGAAATACTAATAGAAGCAGGCCAAACAGGTGCTGTATCTCAGGCAATAGAAGATGCTTTTGAAAATGATGTAATTGTTTTGAAAAGTGGTATACATTGTGAAAATGGCATGATCACACTTTCAAAAAATGTAAAGTTACGTGGTGAAGACGGTGCCATTTTGGTAGTAGACACTGAGCCGATTTATGATTTTGCTAACCCTACTCCTCCAGATCCAGCGATTTTTATTTTGGACAATAATGACTTTTGTGTAGAGAATATAGAAATAAAACCTAAAGAATTAATCGGTGGCGTTGGAATTTTTATTGAAAATTCAAATAATGGAATTATCAAGAACTGTATAATTACAGGGCATCAGGCAGGTATTTTTATAGAAGCATCTAATGATGTAAATATTGAAGATAATTCGATTCAGTGTTCAGATAACAATGGGGCTATTGGTGTGTGGCACGGATTAACAATAATAAATGGAGAGCGGTCTAATATAATTGGAAATTCGTTTTCTGAATGCTTCTTTGGCTCATGGCTTAGTGATGTTGATGGAACCTATGGGGGTAATACTGTTCTTTTTAACTATGTCGGTGTTATTCCTTGTGCTGTACCTGATTCTAGTCAATTTGATGGTGGTGAAGGAGGCGGAGTACTTACGCCAAGAAGTGATCTCCGGTGGTCAATGGTTGAAGCAGAAGGATGGACAATCGAAGGCAATGAACTTGGCTCAAATAGATGGTATGGATGTTTAGTATTTGATGGTGCAAATAATAACACCATTGATAACAATAATTTTTATGGGAATGGTTTAGAACATGCATATGGACCGAACATGGGAGCAGACATAGGATTAGGGGGCGTTTCAACTTTTTTCGGTTTTAATGCTACCGCTGCACGGAACAACATAATAAAGACAGGTAATAATCCAAACATTACTATCAAAGATTGTGGTGAAGGTAATATTATAGAAGGAGCATATGTTCCTATTGACACAAGTATTGCAAAATGCTTATAGTTTTATTTGCCTAAATATTTTACAAAAAAAAGAGATTGTATTTGGCAATCTCTTTTTTTGTTGATTTTACTCTCGATTTGGAAAGTATTTATCCATCAAAATTTTAAACTCTGCCAAATTCCGGATCGCCTCTAAATCTTTATTGTTTTTAATATATTGGTTGTAATAATTTTTTAATCCCTTACTTAAAGCTATCTCAAAAAATTCTATTGCTTCATCAGTTTTTCCGTGTTCGATATTTATAAATACAAGGTTGAAATAAGGAATCCAATTTGTATCATCTAATTCGATTGCTCTTAAGAACATTTTTTCTGCATTCTTAGTATCACCCTTTCCCAAATACACCCCTCCTACCGCATTAACCAGCGGCATGTATGTGGAATCCAGCTTATACCCCTCCATCAAAATCTTTTCTGATTCTTCAAATCGTCCAAGGTAAGTATAAGCGTCACCAAGTTGTGTGTAAGCCCATATCATATAAGGGTCATATTTGAGCGCTTTTTCAAAAGGCTCAATGGATTTTTCATACTGGCCTGACAAATAGAATAAATTGCCCAAAAAGTAATGCGGAAATCCACTTAAAGAATCGATTTTAACAATTTCATTATAAACTTCTAATGCTTTTTCTTTTTCGCCCAAAAAACCATAAACAAGAATTCTATTACCTCTAATTAAAGCGGCGGTCGAATCCATTAAAAGTGTCTTTTCATAAATCTCAATCGTCTTTTTGTATTTTCCTTGCCAAAAATACCAGTAAGCCCATGTATCCCAATAAAAAGCATTGGTTGAGTCAGAATGGTGTCTTTCATCCAAAATAGCCTGGGCTTCATTGAATTTTTTCTCTTCTATTAGAAAATATGCATTCCATTGGTGAAGCAAGCCCCATGCAGGAGAAATATCGATTGCCTTACGGATATGTATATAAGCGGAATCAGATTGCTGCATATTGTAAAAGTGGGTCATCGCCATCCATAGGTGAGTATGAGCAGAATTAGGTTGCCATTCTAAAGACTCCCTAAATTTTTCAAGGGCCAACTCACCGCTAATCTGATCTTTCCAATAAATTTTTTGCAGGTATTGAATGCCGCCTTCAAAAAGTGTCATTCTGGCCATAAAATGAGGATACATATAATGGTTTGTTCCTACCAGTTCTGCTGCACGGTACAAATAACCGGGATATTTCCCATATTTATTTCTGACTTGAGTTGGAGAGAACCAGGTTACCATTTCACGTTCAGGTTTAAATATCCACTCTGAGAGTGATTTCTGCGATTCATCTATCAAAGAGGCCACAAAACTTCGTTTGAGGTAACCTTGCACAGGTTTAATACTTTCAATCGTGATTAATGCTTTGAAATAATCATTTGCAGAACTACCAACAGGGTTCATTAAATTACCTTTTTCAATAGCAGCAACAAACTGATTATAAAGCCTCTGAATAGAGGTGTCTGAATCTGCAATTAAATCTTCCACAACGCCTTTCCGCCCAATACTTTTAAGTGTAGGTAATTCAAGGGATTTCTTTTCTCTTAACTGAGCCAACATTGGTTCATCAACATTTCCCACAACACTTTTCATGTTGCCAAGTGCAATTGGTATTTGGGAATAATCAGTTTCCTCTGGGACAATATCTTGGAGATAATCTTCAATTTCTAATAGGGAAATCACCTGGTCATTGTCCTTGTCCGCCAAACCCAATAATCCCTCTATTAAATGATAAGAGAATGCTCCTCGCCCACCTCCCCATTGTTCCCCCTCATGACTAAATTCATTTTCTTGGCATGAAAGTATATTGACCTCATTTCCAACCTTCTCTTTCATTCTTGATAAGGTTAAATGCTTACCATCAAACCCCTCTCCAGCAAGCTTGCCTGATCTACAGGCATCAGAAACTAATAATATTTTTACATTTCGATCCGAAAGGGTCGCAATTACGGATTTAAGGAATCCCAAGGGCAATGCGCCTCCTAAAACATAGGATCTCGGTGCCGCATCATGAGCCAATAGAAAAGCCGATTGATCTTTTGTTAAAGTTTCTGTATCTCCATGGCCAGAAAAATATATTACAGCCTTATCTCCTTCTTTACTAACTTCAATTAACCACTCTATTGCTTCATAAATTTTCCCAAATGTCGCTTCTTCATTAAGTAGCAATTCTATCTGGTAATCTGTTAGCGCTCCTCCTGCATCTGACATTAAATAGTTTACAAATTCTTCTGCATCGCGATGGGCATAATTCAAATCCGGAATTCCCTCTTCTCTATAATCAGATATGCCAATTACAACAGCACGTGTAATGCCAGCAATACTTTTTTGTTCAGAATAGGTTGGTTGCACACCTTTAGTCTGCCCAAATAAAGAAAAATTAAGTACCAGAAAGCAAGAGAGTAATATTGATTTAAACATTCGGCAAGTTTTGAATACAGGCTAATTTAATCCATTTTTAGTAATTCGAAGTTATTGTATTAATGGAATATTTGATGTGAATACATCCTTTGAAAAAGGTAATGAGAAAATAATTCAGTTTTTTTTTAATTAACGATTAAAAGATTAACGATTTTTGATTTATCAGATTTTTCAATCAAAAATCGTTAATCCATAATCCCTTAATCTTCAATCACTGCACCGCTTCCTCTGCTGCTGCCTCCGCCGATATAGCCTCCGCTTCCAGTACAGGCTCCGGATAATAGTCGGTGGTATTTTCTTCGATCAGCTTTTTCAGCTTCGCATTCATATCCTCACTTACAGGCTTGAAACTTCCCTTCATCAGCGCAAACATGGATCGCATGATCGCACCTTGTCCAATAAATTCAGTAGCGGTAGTAATGGTGGTCGTGTTGTCGCCTTTTGCTGCAAAACGCACATCTACATGGTTGACCATGGCCTCGTTGGTGAATGTCATAGCATGTTGTTCAAATTCTTTGAAAGCTGTGATTTCTTCATTCATTTCCATGACCTCGCCTTCGTGCTCCATTCTGATTTTTGCTACAGCTCCTACTTCATTGGCATTACCGCTGATCATCTCTGACCCTAAATACCCATCAAGCCATTGATCGGCTTTGCTCTCGTCCATAAAAACGCCCCAAGCTTCTTTGACGGGTTTGTTCACTTCCACTTCCGTTGTGTAATTGACTTCAGGTGTGAATACACCCATGAGGAAAAAACCAATGACCAATAGGGCAATGATGCCTAATGTGATTTTCAAAATTTTCATAATCTTGTTTTGTTGGTGAGTAAATAAGGTGAATTGGTACAGACTGGGTGCAAATAGTAGTGAACAAATATAAACACATGTTGCCAAAGTTGTCTGCCAGACGCTGCTCAGGCCAATACCAATTCGTCAAAATCCATCAATAATCCATTACGACACTCTTTCCGTCTTCTGATAATCAAACTATTTGACACCAAACTGAATGTCGTATGGAGAATAATTCTTCGTAAAGAATGCTACTGCAAAACTGCATTTGTAATCAAATAGGAATATTTATTGGTAGAATTGAAATGAAATCCCTAAATTCATCCCTTCATTTAAAAATCATGTTTATGAAAAAGTTAATACCTCTATTTGTCCTTTCGTTTTTAGCAATTAGCATTGCTTGTGTCAAGAATGATATAAGTGAAGAATTATTGCCAAACGTGGATGTACAAAATATTATTCCTGATGGAACAGAGTTGGACGAATCGTCGAAAGAAGCTTTTGTAGAAAAAGTCCGTACCCTTAACGCTGACTTTTCTATTGAGACCAATGATGGAACTGTGGATGAAAAAGCTACTCTGATCATCACCAACAATTCTGTCAATGCCGTTTCTTATGAGTGGGACTTTGGCAACGGCCAAACTTCAACCGAAGCCAATCCAAGTCATTCGTACACCATTCATGGCAATTACGATGTCACTTTAAAAGTAACTGACGCATTCGGCAACACCAAAGAAATTTCCCAGCCAATCACTGTACTTTGCTTATATGGTGGTGGCAATCATAATGGATAATTGCATTATTGCTGAATAGAGAAGGCAGTGCCCAACACATTGGACACTGCCTTTTTTATATCAACTTCTCTGTGAATATTGGCGACTATCACTCAATAACTACCGGAAAAGCAACCTCTACATCTGTTTCCCCAGTAGCACACGGAGTCGTTCCGGACTTTTCTGGTTCGTGCTTTAGACTCACTTTTAATGTACCATTTGCTGCACCCAAAGTGCTGAACGTGGCATTGAGTCCAAGGGCATCTCCATTCGAATCTACATCCAGGTCGGAAGGAGAGGGAATCCCTGTCGCCTCAAAACAGACCAAGTGATGCAGGTCTTCTTCTAAGACTTCAGCCGTAATGTCTTCTACATTGGCAGGATCTTGTTCATCAAAGAATTCGACTTTTAGTGAATACGTAGTGTTTTCTGCCAGCTTAATATCGTCGATCACGATTGGGTTGCCTCCAGGGCCATCCGCATCTATGGCATTGAATACAACTGGAACACCTGCATTCGAAAATGTGAGTCTGACGGTAGTTATAAGTTCTTGTTCAGTCGGCCCCATGCCTTCATCGTCGTCGCAAGAGGTAAAAGCAAAAACAGAAAGCGCCATTACAGCCATAATTTTGAAATCAAAAAGAAAGATATTTTTCATCGTTAAAATTTTAGGTTGATTCTTACCGAAACATTTCTGCCCTGCTCGTCCGCATAATAGCGGAGGCGGTTGAGATAGTCCCGATAAGAGGTGTTAAAAATGTTTTCGATAGCCAGCGTCATGAATAAGGGTTGGCCATGCCAGCCCATCTCAAGCCCAGCTTCAATGTCGAAAAGGGTATATGATGGTGGCGGATCAGCATAATCGACACCTTTAGGCACCCTCTTTTGTTCGAATACGTTTTGCATTGTGAATTTTAGGTTCGCCTCACTAAGCCCTTTTATAGGGTTATGTTCGGGTTCCCTGTTCATCCATGTATATTGGATACCATGCCGCAGCCGGTCGCTGGGCATGTATATCAGCCATTCATCAGCAGAAACATCTTTGGCCCTCAAGAGGCTTATTCCCGAACTCAAACCGAATGACCTGTGAAACTGCCAATCAAAGTTCCAGTCCAGTCCCGAAAGTCGAGCGTCCGTTTGTTCATAACGGAAGGCAGGAAAAGCGCCCCTGATAGTCAATACAGGCTGCTCCTGCGGAGCGAGGTAAATAAAATCCTTGATACTGTTCCGGTAAAAGGAAAGACTTGCATTTAGGCTTTGTCCATCTCCATTTTGAGGCTTCGACATCTCTATTGACAGATTGGTAGAGAATGCCCTTTCTGATTGGAGGTTGCTACGCCCTAACTCATAACTGGCCGAACCATGATGGACGCCATCGCTATAAAGCTCGTTCACGGTTGGTGCGCGCCAGGCAGTTCCAAAATGAAACTTTGCCCTCAAAAAATCGGAAAACCGATAAATGCTGCCTACCGTCCCTGAAAAATTGCCAAAATCGAGTTCCTGATCTATAATTTCAGCCCCTCTCCTTTCAGCATACAAGCGGCGGACATCATAGCGGGCTCCGATTTCCAGCTCCAGAGGGAAAGGATATTTTCGCCACCTTTCTATCCAGAACACCCCGGCCGTCTGGCTATCAAAATCAGGGATAAGCCCACCCCGGTCTGTGGTGTTTACCTGTTGCATCAACTGGACACCAAAGCTCCCTGTGAAACGCCGCCACATCGGCCGGTGCTCCAACACGAGATCAATGGTATGTGTGGTAATTTCAAACTCAAGACTTGGCACCACCAGACCTTCTGGCAGGTTTCCGCCAGGGCTATGTGCATCGAATTCCTGACGCCGGTTGAACTGGCGAGCATACACCATGGAGAGGTTTCCTATGTTGTTCGCCCTCCATTCGCCTTTGGTTTTTAATAAATGGTGGGCCACTTTTTGGGCAGGCCTGCCAAGCTGATAACTGAAACTACCATCACCGGTTGGGCGTCCTCTGTCTATGGCTTGCAGTAAATCGGTCAGGTTACCGATATGTGCCCCTTCAAAGATTCCCAGCTCGGTGAAAAAGTAACTGTAAAAAACTTCGCCATTGAACCTTTCGGCGTCAAAACCAAAAGTGGCGGAGCTATTCGTCTCTTTTACGCCTGTATTTTCCAAAAAATAATCGGGTGTGCGGTAGTTGCCGCCTCGCTTTAACGTGCCTTGTACACGGCTAAACCATCGGGATGTCCCATTGGCCAGTTTTTTATGAGACTCCAAAAAGCCAGAAACCACCCCTGTGCGGCCATTTGAAAATCCGGCCAAATTTAATTCGCCGCTTATTCCCGGTTGCTTGGGCAATGGCTTTGGAGCAACAAGAATCACCCCTCCAACGGCGTCAACGCCATATCGCACTGAATTGGCACCGGTAACCACACTTATTTCCCCAGCAGTATATGGGTCAATTTCGGGGCCGTGATCCAATCCCCACTGTTGCCCTTCTTGGCGGACGCCATGATTGAGCATCAACACCCTATTGGAATGCAACCCTTGCACCACAGGCTTCGAAATGGTATTGCCAGTTTTCAGGATATTGACCCCCGGCAGGTCTTTCAGTAACTCTGCCAGTGTCTGCCCCTGCTTTGCTGCCAGTTCTTGCGCATCCAGCTTGTGTTCTGTTTGGGTAGAAATAGGGCGAAGTGCTTTTTCACGCACCACGATTTCGTCCAGATGGGTTGCTTCATGGCTCAGGTCAAAGTCAACCTCTACATTTCCCGAAATAAAAATCTCCTTGGAAATAGATTGGCAACCAATATGGCGACAATCCACTGTGTATGTGCCTTCGCAAAGACCATGAATATGGAACCGACCAGCGACATCGGCAACCCCTCCCCCACCAGTCTCTTGTATGAAGACTTCGGCAAAAGGTATTGGGTGACCGGATGCTGCATCAAGCACAGTACCGCACAGTGTGGCATCACATACCTGGCCATATAGGCTTAAGGGCATGACAGCCAACACTGCGACACAAAATGACATGATTGTCATCTTTGTTCGCATAATTGTTATCGTTGTCGGTTAGTTTGACAATAGTGTTATCGACAAACCAATAAGGATGAATTTTGGATTATTCTCAGGCGACAACGTCGGGCGGGCCTCGAAGGAAATAGTGCCAGTAATACTGGCGCTGTAGGATTTTTTTGCAGGAAAAGCTATGGAGCCTTTCTGTTATTGGGAGTTGTTGCAGGCTAAACTCAACTTCGTTGAATTCTCCCGGAACAAAGTAGAAGAAACAAAGCAGACAATCAACATGCGCATATTCCTCGCTATGGATGTGCGCTTCATCGCTTTCGCAATGTAGCACCTCATCGTGGTGATGATCGAGCAGGTGATGTGCTTCCTTCATCACTACTGCATTCAGGAGCAGCAGTGCTAATAAGCCTGCAAGCCAAGAACGATATGTGGATGATTGAAAAATGTCCTTCTTTTTTTGACAAAGATAAAGAACTTACAGAAGTTAAGTAAGTTTAGTGATTCTGAGAAAAATATCCCGATGAGGAAGGATTGCCAATAGCGAAAATATCCCATCAACCAACACCTACCCTTTCCAATTTTACTTTTGAAAAATCCTTTGCAAATAACGCTAGCCGTTTCCAGTCTGTATATTCGTAATCTTCGGAGGTGTCCGTTCCGCCGCCCTGTTGTTTGGCGATCATCCGCATGATCATCTTTTTGAAGAAATCATATTTGGAGTATTTGAGTGCTCCTGCGGCATGGACAATATCGGAAGGATTCCAGTTGGTTTCTTCCAAAAACTTATGCGTGATTTCGTTGAGCTCTTTCCAGCTTTCAGCATCATCTCCAGCTGCTGTCAAGCTTACCGAAATGAAGGCAGATGGCTTCTTACTTAGCTCAAGATGATGCTCTTTGACATAATGTTTTACGGCAGTTTGGTAGCCTCCAACATGGATGGACCCTGCAATGATTACCTTATCGTAATCAGTGGGAAAAAGGGGCTCGTCGATGGCATTGAACAAGTCAACCTGACAGCCATATTTTTCAGTTTCGTCTTTGATAAATCGGCAAATTTTCCGGGTTTGGCCCTCTGTGGTGCCGTATACGATCAGTAATTTCATGACTATGGTTTTGGACCAGCAATAACGCTGGCTATTTTTATGAATGGGAAGTTGCAACCATTGCTGTTTTTTGGAAATGATATTTGTCAGGAAGAGGAATGATAAAAGATTGACGTGGTTAATTTCTCGCAGATGCGCGGAGAATGCTGAGAAATACAAATAATCTATGTGAGCTTTGCGCTTCTGCGAGAAAATAATCTAACTCGAGATCATGAACGCATACCTTTCAAGACAGCCTTACATTTGATGCACTGCCCTCTTTTTACATCAATGCGGTATTGACCGTTTGTGAATCACTCAATACCGCTTACTAAATAGTCTCCAAATATTTTCAAATTCAAAATACTCCTGCGTTATCTTTGTTTGAAACCTACTTGACTTATGAAAGTCCTAATTGTTGACGATGAAGAAAAGGCTCGGGATGTGCTTCAACTACAGTTAGATTTTTATGTGCCTGAAGTTGCTACCATCAAACAGGCAGGAAGCGCTGACAGTGCATCCTCGCTGCTAAAAAGCTATCAACCCGACCTTGTTTTCCTGGATATTAAAATGCCCGGCAAGGACGGATTTACTTGGCTGAAAAGCTTGGATCATTATAACTTCCAAGTAATCTTCACAACTGCCTATGACCAATATGCCATTAAAGCTATCCGATATGCTGCTTTTGATTATTTGCTGAAACCTGTAGATGCGGAAGAACTTCGCTCTGCTATAGACAGGTTGCTATTGGAAAATAAGCGCCACCAAAAATCATTTGAGAATTTATTTTACAACGCCTCTCAAATTGATCCAAAAAAATACCGCCTGACCATCGCTACAACGGAAGGCACCCATTTTCTCGACCCAACAAATATTATCCGCTGCGAGGCAGATGGGAATTACACTCATTTTTTTATGGCCGATGGAACTCGTATCGTGGCCTCCCGGCCACTTGGTAATTTCATCGAACTGTTGGACGATGCCCATTTCATCCGGTGCCACAAATCGCATTTGGTGAATACACATTTTGTCACAAAATATTCGGAAAATGGTTTGACGATAACAGATGGATCAGTGGTAGAAGTATCTAGACGCCGGAGAATAGAAGTGAAAGAGCGATTGAATTGGAATAAATAAAAATAGTTTTTATGGGAAAAAATACCCTGTTAAAAGTCTTTCCCACCTATGAAAAACCTTTTAAAAAAATTCAGATTTACATTAAGCGTTAACCTGTCAAAAGGGGTAATAGAATTGCCCCTCAAGTTGATTTTACTGTTTAGTTTTTTGATACTCACCCTCTCTATCTTTGCCCAAAAATCTCCAAACCTTTCATTTAGAGAAATCCCTTACCCGCCTGAGGCCAATGAAGGTTTCACATCCGCAGCTCAAGATTCGATGGGTTTTATCTGGTTTGGTAGTTTTCAAGCACTTTGGAAATACAATGGTCGGGATTTTGAAAAAATCACACACGTGCCTGGCGATACCAAATCGTTAACCTATAGTCGTCCAGAGATGGTACTGTCGGGCACCCTCAACGATCTTTGGATCGGTACTACCCGTGGAGGCATTAGCCGATTGGATCATAGCACGGGCAAGTTTACCTCATGGCGGCATGACCCCGATGATGGAAAAACCATTGGAGGCAATGAAATTGGTGGTATGGCAGTGGATGCTGATGGGTCTGTTTGGGTGGGCAGCAACTTATATTGCCTGAACCACATAGATGCGGCCACAGGATTGGTGCAAAGGTTTTATCCTGAATTACCAAGCCTATTACCTGGAAATTATTCGCCGTTCTTGGGCAGTATTTCGAATGACCCGACCAATCCAAATATGCTTTGGATAGGTTCGCCTTTTGGCATTCTAGAATTTGATAAAAAAAATAAAAAATTTATCCTTCATGCCTTTCCAAAAGCCATCGAGTCTGTTTTCAAATCCAGGCCGGTCAATGTTTTTGTCGATCCCAAAGGAGATGTTTGGACTACCAATGGATTTGGTTTGATAAAATGGTTGAGAAGGGACCACCAATGGGCAATAACCGACCAACCTCAATCGGAATATAATGGTGCGCTCGAAGCGCGGGGGTCTGCAAATTATCTCCTTTTTTCTGATCAAGAAATATTTATTTTGCCTCGATTAGAGGGACTATTTTTCTACAATGTTTTTACGGGGGAAAATCACATATTCAATAAATCAACCGGCCATCCCAATCTTGAAGGAACCCGTAGTTTCCGTTTTATCATAAAAGACCAACACGAGTCACTTTGGTTCGGCTCAAGCAATCAACTATTCAAAGCTTCCGAGCCGGCATGGCGGTGGCAGTATCTTTCTTTTCCCAATAAAGAACAGCACAATTGGACTGCTTCTCTTTTGCCTTTGCACAGTGAAAATGCAGTTTTCGTTGGCACAAAACATGGGGAAGGGCTGATACAATATGATCTTGATGACAACTTGGCAACGCCCTATCGCTACTCTATGAACGGCTATAAAGGATCGGATGCGACCATGCAAGACCTTTGTTTCGACGCACAAAAAAATATTTGGATTGCTTCTTCAGAAGGATTATTAAAGCAGGATGTTAATTCAAAAAAAATCGAACGAATAGACACCTGGAAAGGAGCAACCAATTATCCATTTGTCGTGAAATCTGTATTTTATAAAAATGGCACTTTATGGATTGGAACGATGAAAAATGGGTTATACGGTTTGTCCGTTTTGGAAAACCAACCTACTGACTGGTCTATCAATCATGGTGGAATTCTGGAGGGTTTAGAAATAAATGACCTCCTTGAAATTGGGGATGGACGGCTTTTCATCGGCACTAATCATGGCCTTTGTTTGTACGATTTTGAAAAAAATTCCTTTCACAATGGCCAGCGCTTTTTGATACAGGGGGTAGAAGTCACACATATTGAACTAGCCAGCGATAACAGCATTTGGGTAAGCACATACGGACATGGCCTCTACCATATTGATCACTCACAACCTACAATATTTGAAAACTTTACCACCAACCTTATTTCCAACGGAAATGATATTTACCACTTTTGCTTTTCTGATAAAGGCCACATTTGGATACATACGGATGGCGGCATGCTTTCATTTAATCCGGCAGATGAACGGTTTCAACATTACCCAGAATTTGGGGTTGGCCTCAGAGGGCCGCTCGCCCGAATGTCCAGCGGCCACTTGGTCACAGGCACCCAAAAAGGCATTAGATATTTTCATCCAGATGAAGTGCAAGAACGGAGCGTGCCCCCTGTACCATACCTTTCAAGCATAGATATTGGTAATCGGACAGAGAATTTCCAACAGGCCGCTAATTATATTTCCAAAGTGACGCTCCTTCCCTCTGAACAAGAACTGACCATAGGCTTCGATGCCTTAAATTTCAATAAACGGACTGGGACGGCATTCAGTTATCGGTTATTAGGTTTGAACGACGAATGGCAATCATTGAAGAACCAGCGTTGGCTGACTTTCAACAATCTCGAACCGGACAGCTACACCCTGGAAATCAGTGGCGTGAATGAATACGGTAAAAGAAGCGTACAGCCCAAACGATTGTCCATTACAGTGCTTCCTCCCATTTATAAGGCGTGGTGGTTCAAGTGGGCAGCCTTGATTTTGCTCAGCGGACTGGGTTTTGTTTTTTACAAATATCTGCGCCTGCGGCAAATAAGGAAACTCCAAGAAGCTCAGCAGGAGCGGGAATTGTTGAGCATTCAAAAAGAAATTGCTGAGTCAAAACTCACGGCATTGCAGGCACAAATGAACCCGCACTTTATTTTCAATTCACTCAATTCTATCAATTGGTACATCCTGAAAAATAGGCCACATGAAGCTTCACAATACCTCACAAAATTTTCTCGTCTGGTTCGCCTAATCCTCGACAACTCGAAAAACCTGACTATCCCCCTCGATAAGGAACTGGACTCTCTGAAACTTTACCTAGATTTGGAGGCCATGCGATTTGAAGGCAAATTTGAATACACCATCCAGATTGACGCCAATATTGAATTGGAAGAAGTAAACATCCCGCCCCTTATCCTCCAGCCATTCGTGGAAAATGCTATCTGGCACGGCCTGATGCACAAAAAGGAATTAGGAAAATTGTCGGTGCAGATTTACCCTGAAAACGGACATCTCAAATGCATTGTTGAGGACAACGGTATTGGCCGTAGGGCAGCCCGTGAGCTGCAATCGCAAAACCAGCACCAGCACCAGTCGAAAGGCATGAAGCTCACCAACGACCGCCTGCAACTGCTGCACCGTAATTTCCTTAAAGAGGACATGATCCGGGTGATAGATTTGGAGGATGAAAATGGCAAGGCAGTGGGTACGAGGGTGGAAGTGCTGCTACCGGATGGGTGATTCATTTACCGCTCACGAAACCCATACTACCGCTCACGAAACGGATTTGTTTACCTCTTTTCCTCCTTCCATATTTGTTTTCAGAATTAAACATCTACTTAATAATTTGAATAGGATTTCATTATCAATGGTGACAATTCTAATATGTTTGTCAATATTCTGCTTTGCAATTCTGTCAAATGCACGGTGGAGTCTCCCTGAAAAACTAATTTCCTCAAAAAACCAATTCCTTTTTTATATCCAACGCAAGTTGGGTGAAAGTTGATAAGAGGTTTTAAAAGGTTGATGATGATTGATATTGATTGTTAATCAACCTTTTATAAACATCTTATCAACCAATTATAACTTGATCTTAAATTATCTCAATTTCCCTAATCAATTATGAAGAATGCGACATGTCTCCTCTCCTATCTTTTGGTGTATGCCTTTTTTCTATCAGGGTGCCAGGAACCGCTGAAAGGCGATCTCATCATCAAAAACGCCAACGTCATCAACGTTGAAAATGGAGCAATATCTACTTCAATGGATGTTGTCATCAATGCCGATAGAATCACCGCCATCCAGCCTCACAAAACCAGCAATCAATATGAAGCTGAAAAGATAGTTGACGGATCAGGACAATATCTCATCCCCGGCCTCTGGGATATGCACACTCATACGTGGTGGGCTTACGAGGAGTTTTTTCCATTGCTGATCGCCAATGGAGTGACCGGGGTGCGGGAAATGTTCGGCAACTCAGAGCAGGTCAAACTTATCCGCAAGCAAATAGCTGCCGGAAAAATCACTGGCCCAGAATACATCACCGCCGGTCCCATCGTAGATGGCAAACCAGCCATGTGGCCACGTTCAGATGAGGCAGATACACCCGAAAAAGGCAGAGAGATTGTCAGGCAGCAAAAAGAAGCGGGGGCTGATTTTATCAAGGTCTATTCCTACCTCGACAGGGAAACCTATTTGGCCATTGCTGACGAGTGCCATAAGCAAGGTATCCCTTTTAATGGCCATATCCCTGACGGTGTCCCTCTGGAAGAGGCCGTAGCAGCTGGGCACAACAGCTCCGAGCATTTCGACGGGATACTCCCTTATTGCTCCAACCAACGGCAGCGCTACCATGCAGCTATGCGAAATGAAACGCAAGACACAGCGTTTGCCCCACCAGGTATCTGGGCAAAAATGCTCCGTTTTCAAGTAGAGACCTTCGATGAAAACAGGGTGGATTCATTGATAGCACTGCTCAGTGGCAGCAGCATGTGGATGTGCCCCACCAATACTGTGAACCGGGCGCTATCGCATTTCAATGACTCTATTTTCCGGGCGGATGATCGGATAAAGTATATGCCCGACTTTGCCATTAGGGACTGGGAACCCAAAAAGGATTTCCGAATGAGCCGCAAGAAGGACTGGGAATATAAAGCCTGGCAGGAAAACTATCAATTAGGCCTCTCCTTGATGAAACGCATGCTTGATGGCGGGGTAAAATTCCTCGCCGGCACAGACTATCCAAATCCCTTTTGCTTTCCTGGATTTAGCCTACACGATGAGCTCGAAATCCTTGTTGATGCTGGTTTTACACCATTGGAAGCCTTGCAAACGGCGACCCTAAACCCTGCCGTTTTTTTGGAAAAGTCAAATGATTATGGAACAGTGGGAGCAGACAAAGTGGCCAATATTGTGCTGCTGAATGCCAACCCCTTGGAGGACATCAACAATGTTCGGGACATTTCGTGGGTGGTTGTAAAGGGACAGGCACTGGAAGGTGAGTCGCTGCGGGCAGATTTGGAAAAAACTGCGGCCCATAATCTTTTGCCAAAAATTAGGGAGGAGATTTTTCCCACCTTGCTCGATCATGGCGTGGAAGCTGCCATTGAGCAATACCATAGCCTGAAAACTGTTCAGCCTGACACATACAATTTTGATGAAGGCCAACTAAATGGCCTTGGCTATGACCTGCTTAAAATCGACCGAGTGGATGACGCCATTGCCATCATGCAACTAAACATGGAAATGTATCCCGACTATGCCAATGGCTGGGACAGCCTCGGTGAGGCTTATGAGGCCAAGGGTGACAGTGTGAATGCAAAAATTGCTTACAACAAGGCTGCGGAAATGGGGTTATAGAAACTAAAATAGTGGTATTGGGAGAGTGATGGTAAATATGATCTCCAAAATTTACTCGTATAGAATGAAAAACCTGACCTCCATATTTTTATTATTTGCATTTCTGTCGATTATTTTTTCCAATTGCAAATCGGAAAACAAAGAAGTCCTTTTAAATGATGATGTTGCTACAGCTATTGACTCCTTGGTCACAGCCACCATGCAAGAAAAACAAATTCCAGGCTTGACATTGGCTGTATTAAAAGGAGATAGTCTGTTAATTAAAAAATCTTATGGGCTTGCGGTAGTTGAGCACAATGTACCTGCAAAAATTGAAACTAAATATGCACTGGCATCGATCACCAAACAATTCGTGGCGATGGGGATATTATTATTGGTGCAGGATGGACTTATAAATCTTGATGCTCCAATAAAAGAATATTTAATAGATATTCCGGATAAATGGAAAAAACTCACCTTGCGTCAATTACTCTCGCACACTGCTGGCCTGGCACCACAAGAAAATGAATATAAAAGTCTCAGAAAAAATTACTGGCCAAGGATTGTCACCAGAGAAATGATGTTTGAATCAGCATTGGAGGATTCCGTTTATTGCCAGTTGGGCGAATGTTTCAGGTATCATAACACGGGTTATTTTTTGGCAGATTTAATTATTGAAAAAATAACAGGGAAAAATTATCAGCACTTTTTTCAAGAGCGAATTTTCGATCCTCTGGAAATGACAAACACCTATTTTGAAGACCAATTAAAAGTGGTGTCTGACCAAGCGCAAGGCTATTCAATAAAAGACGGAGAGCTGGTGAAAATATGGCGAGTATCCATTGAAGAGATGGCCGGGGGCTGGGGCATTTTTTCCTGTATTGATGATATGATAAAATGGAAAAGGGCGCTGGATCATCATATCCTATTGACTCCCGAAGTACAAGGCCAAATGTTTGAAAAGGTAAAACTGAATAATGGCAGTCAATTCCGATATGGACTGGGCTGGTACCTACCGGAAAGAAATGGTATTTCATACCAGTATCACAATGGTATCACTGGACCTGAAATATTAAAAATTCCTTCTAAAAATATTTCCATTATTGTCCTTTCTAATTTTGGACAAAATAAATACGACGAAGCTGAACCGTGGGGCTTGGCAGATTTAATAGCCAGCCATTTTTATCCCGAATTTAAATATGATCCAAAGCCCATTGATATAAGCGAAGAAGCATTAAAAAAATACGTTGGCAAATTTCAATTTAATTACGGCGAGGCCGAATTTTTAATTAATTCTGGCCAATTATTCATTAAAGATAAATATGGGGAAGATCCGTTGATCCATATCGGCAATGCTACTTTTTGTTTACCCAACTATCCATTGAATATTCATTTTATGGACGAAGGTATAGTTATCATGAAAGAAGAAACTTGGGAGGATGATTTTGGGGTGAGGGTGAATTAATTTTTTTTTAAAATCAATAAAAATGAAAACCATCGTTAAGCTGTTTTTTGCCACATTTATTTTTTTCTTTTTTCTTTTTTCCTGCAATAATAATCCAGTTGAAAAAAAGGAAAATGATAGCGGCCGGAATGAAATTATTTCCCAAATAGACTCCATCGCTCAAGCCTATTATGACCGTGGCAAATTGGTCGGCTTCGCCGTCGCCGTGCTGCAGGACGGCGACACGCTTTACAATAAAGCATTCGGTTATGCCAATTTGGAAAAAAAGATACCCGCCACCGAACAGACCAAATTTGCGATGGCCTCGGTCACCAAGTTGCATACCGCCACTGCGACTATGAAATTGGTGGAGCAGGGCAAGCTGTCGCTCGATCAAACCCTGCTGGAAGTGATGCCCGATTTTCCACGTCCAGAACAGGCCCGAAAAATTACCTTACGACACTTACTGTCGCATACCTCTGGGCTAATGGAATATGCGGAGCATGTAGATAGCTTATTTGTCCACGAAAAAGTGCAGCCTAACCGGCAGACCTATCTCGATTTTTTGGAAACGCAGGAACTGAATTTTGAGCCAGGATCGAGTTTTTCCTATTCCAATACAGGGTTCATTTTAATGGCCTATATCATTGAGCAGGCATCGGGGATGTTGTACGAGGATTTTATTGAACAAACTATCGCACAGCCATTGGGCCTGGCTTCGCTGAAACATCTCAACCGCAACTTCGGAGAGGGTACTTCACGAAACTACCAATTGTCCGATTCGACTTTCGAGAAAAGCGACATGGACTCGGTTCATTATTTCAAAGGCGACGGTGGATTGAGTGCGACGGTGTTGGATTTGGCGCATGTACCGTTCGGGCTGGCGGATGGCAAAATCATTTCCCAACAATCATTGGATGAACTAGGGAAGCCTGCTATTTTTCCTGACGGCAACCGTACCGGCTACGGTCTCGGTATGCGAACCGGTGACTTCGAGGGCCACCGAGTGTGGGGGCACACGGGCGGTCACCGCAACTTCTGGGCTACCCTCGCCTTTTTTCCAGACGATCGGCTGTGTGTTGCTGTACTGAACAATACCGATGATGCGCCCATAGATGCACTTTGGATCGAAGGCGATGTGGCGCTGGCTGCGTTGGGGCTGGAAAAACCTAATCTGGAAAGCATGGAACAGAAGGACAGCAATCTCAGCATGTATGTAGGCGAATATACCCACATACACGAAGCGTATGTAGCTGAGAGAAGTCTTCTTATTCTAAAGTATCCTGATGATGAAAACCTGTACCGAAATCGACCAAACCGCACGACAAAAGGTGGGAAATTGTATTATCTCGGCAACCACACCTTCGCCCCCGAAAATGCCCCCATGGACAGGATGGTTTTCAATTTTGATGATAACGGAAAACTCGTTGGGTTACAGGATTATTACAACGGTTTGTTTTTGGAAATGAAAAAACGGGTGGAGTAATTATTTACAATTTGCACAACTCACCGCATGAAATATACTTTCCAAAATCTACTATTTATTTTTATTCTTTTTGGCTGCCAAGAAAAGAAGGTAGATTTTATGGCTGATGCTGAGAGCAGATATCCGATGCTAAATAGATGCCAGGCGGAAGGGATTAAGGAAGAAATATTATGTGGGACTTTAATGGTTTACGAAGATAGGATTCAAAAAGGAAAAAAGATTCCAATAAATGTTTATTTATTTCCGAGATATGATAGCAACCCAGAATCACGATTGTTTATTGACTATAATGGTGGCCCTGCCTCTCCAAATGAAAATTTAATCCCTTATTATGAGAAAGGTGGATATAGTGACACTTTAAGAAATCTTGCCGATGTTTTAATCCTTGATCAACGTGGTACTGGTGCATCAGAAATTCGTTGCAGTGAATATGAAAAACAGCAATTTAGTTCTCAATTATTTGAACTTGAAAAAATTAAAGATTGCCTGAAAGAAATAGGAAATAGCATTGATTTATCATTATATAATTCTGGTACTTCCGTTGAAGATTTGGAAGATGTCCGTTCATGGCTTGGGATAAAAAAGATTGATTTTCACGGTATGTCTTATGGCACAAGGATAGGATTAGAATATATGAGGAGGTATCCAGAGAATGTGAGTTCTCTAATTCTGACAGGTACTGTTTCGCCAGAATTTGGTTATGCAACATTTCTGGATGTAGAGATTGAAAAACAGTTGAATAAACTGATTTATCGATGCAAACAGGATTCTATTTGTGCTGCTAATTTTCCAAATTTTGAATCGCAACTATTTCAAATAAGAGATAAATTAAGTTCGGAACCAATTTCCGTAAAACTCACCAATGACCAAAATGATTCTGTGGAAATAAAAGTAACGGATAAAATTTTCCAAAGATTGATAGGCCAGCTTTTTTTATCAGGGAATAAATTGGAGAAAATTCCACATTATGTGGACGAAGCATTTAAGGGGAATTTTATACCATTATTAAAAGGAGACCAGAGAAGAGTTAATCGGATTATGGGTGTTTATATGTCAACATTTTGCCCAGAAGACATTAATAATAATATCGTAAATAAAGAATTGCTGGAGAACATATTTACAAAAGGGGAAATGGGTTTAATGGAAGTAAATGCCTGTAAGGAGTGGCCAATTTTCCCAACCCCCAGCTGGCTATCATTGCCCCTTAAAGGCGATGCACCAGTATTACTACTTACAGGAGAAGATGACACGCAAACGCCCCCAAGAATGGCAGAAAAAGTAAAAGATCAATTACCGAATGCAATGCATTTAATATTTCCAAATCAAGGCCATGGTTGGACGGATTATAGTTGCTGGGACATACTTGTTTATGAGTTTCTGGAAAATAGAAATCTTTCAACACTGGATACTTCTTGTATAGGTGAATTGATAAGGCCTGGTTTTTTATTGCAACAAGAAAAGTAACTAACCACTTTCTATAAAGGCTAAACGCCAAGCGGCGCTAATTTTATAATTAAAAAAATGAATGTGCAGAAGGTCATCCTAATTTTAATTTTAATATTTCCTGTATTATTTACATCTGGCCAAAACCAACCTAGGGCAAGGGACCTCGAAATCCCTTTTGAAGGCCAACCGGGAAAATACAATGCTATTACCGATGTGGATGGTGTTTTGGTAGGCCACACTACTTTGATTTATGGCGAAGACTCAACGGCTGTACGTACCGGAGTGACGGCCATACTCCCAAACAAAGAGCTTCGTGATTATGACGCTGCCACCTTCGTATTCAATGGAGATGCGGAACTTTCAGGGGCGATATTCGCAGAGGAGTTTGGATACTTGCGTACTCCGATTATGTTGACAGGGACGGCGAGTAATGGCACCGTTTACACTTCCGTTATCAAATGGTCAATCGCTAATTTGTCCAATCCGATTTACATGCCCGTCGTAGCCGATACCTGGGATGCTACATTGAGTGATTTCAAATCTTTCCCACTCCGGGAGGAGCATGTTTTTGCGGCATTGGACAAGGCATCTTCTGGCCAAGTGGAGGAAGGCAATGTTGGTGGCGGCACAGGGATGTATTGCTATGATTATAAGGCAGGGATTGGCACTGCTTCGAGGGTGCTTCCAAAAGAGTTAGGTGGGTACACCGTTGGCGTTTTAGTACAGACCAATCACGGGGACAGGCAAGACCTCCTAATTGCCGGAGCGCCAGTCGGGAAGGAATTGACCGACAGTTTACCGGAGTTTCATGAGAAAAAGGAAGGGGATGGTTCCATCATCATAGTAGTGGCGACAGACGCCCCTGTCTTTACGCAAACACTAAAGGGCATGGCGAAAAGAGCAACTTTTGGATTGGCCCGAACGGGTAGCACCGCCAGCCCATATTCTGGAGATATTGCCATTGCTTTCAGCACTATAAAAACGGAGTGGTCAAATGATGCCCCTTATAAACGTATCAATGCAGAATTTCTTGATCAATATGAATCGGCAGCGCTTTATACTGCAACTATACAGGCAACAGAGGAAGCCATAATCAATTCATTGGTAGCAGGTAGAACAATGACGGGACTTCATGGAAATACGATTTATGGGATGCCCCATGAGCGGTTAAAAAAGGTTTTGAAAAAATATAACCGGATTAAGGAGTGACGCTAAAGCTTTCATTCATTTCACATTAGTAAAAAAACAAATCATGTATAAATATTTTTTCATTTTAATTATCGGAATTCTTTCATGTGAATCAAATCAGGTCGATCAATTTGATTTAATTATCTCCAATGTCAATTTAATTGATGGCACTGGATTAGAAATCCAACCAAATAAAAACGTTTATATCAAAGAAGGAAAAATCATAAAAATCGACTCAGGAAAAATAAATAATACTGATAATGTAATTGACGGAAGCAATAAATTTTTGATACCGGGCTTATTTGACTGTCACGTACATACTTCCGATTATAAATATGATTTCCCAAGGTTGATTCATTTTGGGGTAACATCAGTATTTATTCCAGGCGGTAGTACCTGCACCAATGAATACTTTGCAGACATGAGGGCAAGTGGAGAAACTGATACAATCCCTGCTCCAAGGGTTTACCACACCTCCCAGCATTTCACCATGGAAGGCAGGCATCCTGTAAGAACTTATGCTTCGAGCAATTGGGTGGAAGGGAAAACGGTGTTTTACCTCAAGGACACTTTGCAAATCGAAACGCTGGTAAAAGAGGTGGCGCAATATCCGATTCAAGGTATTAAACTAACCATTGAAGATGGGCCAATGCCACCCCCAGTCTCAAGAATGCCACAAGCATTCATTAATAAAGTAGCAACAGAAGCTCAAAAAAACAACCTCAAAGTTTTTGCCCATGTAAGCGATAATGCAGAAGTAGAAATGGCTGTAAAAGCTGGGATTAACAACCTCCTGCATTTTACAGGGGTGGATTTGGATTTTGAAAATGACAAAGAATTAATCCAGACCATATACCAGTCAAATATGTCGTGGGTCACCACCTTAATGATTGACAAAAGTTTCCTATACCCCCTCCATCCAGAATGGGTAGAACAGACAGAAATCAAAGACATATATGATTCAAATAAAATTGGAGAATTCACTGACTCAAATGCGATAAAAAAGGCAGAAGCTTATCTTGATTTTTTCAAGACAGAATATGGATTGGAAAACCCTACTCTAAAAAACATTATGGGGCTACAGGTAGACGATATTAAAACACTTAATAAAAATGGGGTCAATATGGTTTTGGGTACCGATGCTGGAAATGATTTTAATTTCCACGGGCACAGTTTGCATGAGGAAATGCAGCTTTTGGAAATAGGCGGCATGAAACCGATTGACATAATTAAAATGGGCACTCACAATGCAGCTAAAATGCTGGATTTATTAGATGAAACAGGGACCATAGAAGCTGGTAAATTGGCTGATTTGGTTTTGTTGGACAAAAATCCGCTGGATGCGATTCGACATACATTGGAGATAAATACGGTGATAAAAAACGGAGTAGTCCAAAAGCGGTTAAAATAAATTAACACCATTAATCTTTTTTCGCACTCACTTTTTCCAAAATAAAAACCAAAGCAAAACCCACTACCATCAGACCAATTACGGGCATTAATTGGGGATCGTTTCCATAGGGCAAATTATCCGCAGCATTTAATGCAGAAAAATTATTTGGCAAAACACTTTTGGTAAATTCCACCACTTCTTCTCCTTTGCTATTTACCCGCCGAGACAATACTTCCTGCCAGGGCCATACCCTATTCAATGAACCAATTAAAAAGCCAGTCAATACTGAAAGGGTTACAGATTTATGGCTGTGGAATGCCCAATTTAAAAATTTGGAAAAAGACAAAATGCCTGTGATACAGCCTAATGCGAAAACAATGATAATAGAAAAATCAAGTGTTTTTACGCCCGTCAAAACAATTCCGTACATCCCCATTAATAATAAAATAAAACTACCGGAAAGCCCCGGCAATAACATCGCACAAATAGCAATCATCCCGCTAATAAAAATAAACCAAAGCGCATCGTTGCCATTGGCTGGCGACGCTATGGTGATATAATAAGCGACTATTGCACCAACCAAAACAGCAATGATATTTACTATTCCCCAATTGGCAATTTGTTTTCCAACATAAATAGCCGACGCCGCAATTAACCCAAAGAAAAAAGCCCATAATAATACAGGCTGGGTTTCAATTAAATGGGTAACTATTTTAACAAATAATAAAATACTGACGAACATTCCTCCGGCCAAAGCTGCCAAGAAATTGCCATCTACTTTTTCCCAAGCGCCTTTTATTCCATCTGTTTTTAAAGTTTTTAATAGCGCAAGATCAAAGGATTGCAAAGCGCCGATAAAGCGCTCGTAAATTCCAGTAATAAATGCAATGGTGCCACCAGATACACCGGGAATAATTTCAGCAATGCCCATTGCCATACCTTTTAGGAAAATTGGTAAATAGTTTTTCAATGTGATTTTAGTTTATTTCGGTTTGTTGGTTTGTTGGTAAAACGGATTATTTGCAAAGTGGTTCTGCTATTTTTACATTAATAACGCATGTTACGCAAAGTGTTGAATTTGGTTGTTCATCCCTAAAGAAAATGCGCCGGATCATTACCCTTCATTTATGCTCTAACTTGCCGTCGCTCATTCAATTCCCTGCCGTCGCTCGTTCAATTCCCTGCCGTCGCTCGTTCAATTCCCTGCCGTCGTCCCTGCTCGTTCAAGTCTCCAGACTTGAACGACTTATCACGAACGCCTCTGGCGTTTATGATATTGGATTTCAGGCTAGAGCCTGAAACCAGCGAAACCCTGTGATTCGCAGCACACCTGCCGCCGCTCGTTTAAGTCCCTGCCGTCGCTCGTTCAAGTCTCCAGACTTGAACGACTTATCACGAACGCCTCTGCGTTTATGATATTGGATTTCAGGCTAGAGCCTGAAACCAGCGAAACCCTGTGATTCGCAGCACATTAATTGCAAAATATAAAATTCCACTTTTGTATAGTTTCAAGGTCAGCTTGATAAAAGTGCAATGTTGTTTTCAAGTCTATTCCGAAGTATCCTTTATAAACCCAACCACATCCTTCCGGAATTTCTCAATAGACGGTTGATGTGTGTACATCATGTGACCCGCCTCGTAATATTCCATGATGATATTTTCTTTTAAATCAGGCGGCAGGCCAAGGTGGTTGATGCTGTATTCCACTCCGTAAAACACGGTGGCAATATCAAAAATGCCATTGAGGATAAGCACTTTCACATTAGGGTTTCGGGTCATTGCCCTTGCCATATCAATACCTGTATTGATAGCCGCATCGGCATTCCAAAATTGGTTGCCTTGGTGCTTCCAATCCCATTTGAAATTGTCCCGCTGACTCGCAGTGGTGGTATAGGTCAGGTTTTTATCAACCCCCAAAACATTGTAAAAATAATCCAAAAAACCAGTAATATAGGCTGGCGAAATGGCCGCACTCTGCGGATCATAGTCTGCAAATTGGCTGAGCAAATCCTGATTGACACCAGTAAAACGGGAATCCAGGCGGCCCACTGTCAGCCCTTCCTTGCGGAGCGCCTCCTGAAAGTATTCGCCGTTCTTCACCCTTAAATCTGCCCGGAACCAATAGTCGGCATCGATGCCGGTATAGCTGCTCAATTTGTTGGCCAGGATGTTTTTTTCTTTACCAGACAATTGGTCGCCCTTGAACAGGGCCGGAGCATATTCATTTTGGGTAAATGAACGGATTTCATCCAGAAACGCCCCCAACTCCATCGACGATTTTTCTATTTTCTGATGATACCACGAGGTGGCAGCATAGGTAGGAAAATGTACGAGATACGGCAGGTCGTCATTCGGCGGGAACAATAGCGAACGCAGGTCGAACACGGCAGACACCATGATAACGCCGTTCATGGCAATACCACGGCTTTGCAGGTGGTCCATGAGGCCAGCATTGCGGAAAGTACCGTAGCTCTCGCCGAGCAGGTATTTGGGCGAGTTCATGCGGCCATGATCGATCAAAAACTGCCGGATGAAAAGCCCTATGCTGCGGATGTCCTGATCCACACCCCAGAATTCTTCAAACTTCGCCTCTCCAACAGGCACGCTCAGGCCCGTACCCACGGGGTCGATCATCACCAAGTCGGCCACGTCGAGCAGGGAGTACTCATTATTTACAACTTGATAAGGAGCGCCAGGTGTGAATTCCGGGTCTTTCACCACGATCCGTTTTGGGCCGAGCACCCCCATGTGCAACCAAAAGGAAGAAGAGCCGGGGCCGCCATTGAATGCAAAAACAATGGGACGACTGCTCGGTGCACCGGCCTTGAAATAGCTTGTAAAACCGAACAGGGCAATGGGTTCGTTTTGCTCATCCCGCAGCATCACTGTACCAGCTTTTGCATTCAGATCGATGCGCTGGCCACCAATCGTGACGTTTTGTTTTGATTCAAAAACTTGTGCGTTCGGAATTGGTTTCGGGGTTTCTTTTTTTTCTTTCTGGGCAATTATGGAGGTGGACAAAAAGAGGAAGAGGACGGAAAGGAGGATTGTTTTTTTCATATTGATTCAATTAATTTTTTGCTGGGAAAGGTATCGGACACCTCCAAGGTGTCCGATACCTAAAGGCTTATCTCAATTTGCTTTACTGATCTGATAATCGATCGTCTTCGTGCCAATCAAATCGCCCCAAACATTGATCATGGTGGTTGGATAATCCCAGAAACGATCAACCATAATATAGAGACCGAGATAGTAATCGCCATTGTCGAGGCCGAGCAAATTGATGACCATCGTCATCATGATAATGCCGCCCGAGGGAATGCCTGCTGTACCCGAGGATGATAGGATTACAAAAATAAAAATCAATAATTGTTGATCGAATGAAATATGCATGCCTGCCATTGTCACGAACAGCATCGCCAATAAAGCTTGATAAAGTGCGGATCCATCCATGTTCAAGGTTGCCCCTAGCGGCAGTACAAAATTGGCGGCTTGTTTGCTCACACCGCTATTCTCCTCCAGCACTTTTGTGGAAACGGGCAAAGTAGCGGAACTCGATGCGGTTGAAAATGCAACTATTAATGCCTGTTTAGCTTCCATGAAAAATTGCCAAGGATTGTATTTTCCAAAAAATTTCAAAATAAGCGGCAAGGAAATACAGGAATGAATGAACAACCCAATGGCCACAGCAATGAAAAAGGATGTCAAGCTGGAAAACATCTCCTGGCTGAAACCCGCGATAGTCGTCCACACCAAACTGAATATGCCCAGCGGTGCCATTTTCAAAATCCACCCCACCAAAATGATGATGGCTTCATAAATAGTATCTGCCAATTCTACCAACTTCGCTTTCTTTTCACCAGCCATTGTTGCAACGGCCATGCCCAGCATAATTGCAAAAACAACGATGTGCAGGATTTCTCCATTGGCGAGCGAGGCAAAAATGTTGCTGGGAAATATCTTTTGGATGAGACTGAAATCGGTATTGGCAGTATCCGCATTGGTGACGTCCACATTTTCCTTGAAAATAAAAATATTGGCCATAATCAGGCCCGTCATAACGGCCAGTGCAGTAGTGGACAGATAATAGAGAAAAGTCTTTGTGCCAAGGTTTTTCAGTGTCGCCAGAGAAGGCAATTTGGCGATAGCCAAAAACAGGGACACTAATATAATGGGCAGGATGAGCACCTTCAGCAGGGTCAAAAATATGTCTCCCAAAAATTTGAAGTAAACGGAAAAATCGGGCAGGAAAATCCCAAATACAATTCCAAGCAGTACGGCGATCAAACTCGCTATCTCAAACCAGTTATTCTTTTTATGCATAAAAAAAAGATTGTTCTGGCCGCAAGATAATAGGTTCGGCCAAAACAACCTTATCTGTTCACGTGGGAATTGAATACGCCTTTTAGGCGGAGAAAAATTACTCTTCAAAAACCTTTTTAAACTGCTCCACAGTAACCACTTCTATTTTTGGAAAATCTATATTTTTCAACACGTTAAAATGCTTGTCTTCTGACACGATGAATTTTGCTTGGCAGGCAAAGGCGCAATCCACAAATTTATTATCGTCGGGATCGGTCGTGATTAAATTCCAGTGGTAGTATTTATTGACCCATTCAATATTGACAGCATTTTCAATCGTTTGTAAAACAAAATCTGCCATTCCTTCTCCCATGTGCCGGGTTATTATTTCTTCATATTCCAACAAAATATCGGAGGTCACGCAAAGGGTAAATTCTTCATTGATGAAACGCTGGAAAATCCAATGCACGGGGGAGCGGTCAGAAATAGCGACCAATAAAACGTTGGTGTCGAGGACTATTTTCAATTTTTGGTTTTAGGGTTTGGTTGGTTATAAGGTGTCCGCATATGTGTATGCAACATCCGCTCGGCGTCTTCGTCCGTCCATCCTTTTTCATCCCATACCCTGTTGGCTTCCTGGGTCGCTTTTTCAGCAAAGTAGCGGGTTAGCAGTCGTCTGATTTCCAATACATCCTCATCAGAGACATTGCGGGAAAAAGCCTTGAGCAATTCTAATTGAACATTGGATAAGGGCATTTTTAATGTTTCCATATTTCTATTTTTCTGTCAAACGGAAGGTTAAAATACAATTTTTCTAAAAAAGGATTGTCGATTACGCCCGATAAATTTTATTGATTTATTCCAATAAAAAAAAGGTTGTTCTGGCCACAAGATAACAGGTTCGGCCAAAACAACCTTTTTTGTTTAAAATTTGTACAGCGATTGGATTCAATTCCTACGCTGCTGAAAGTTTAATCTTCCAAACTATGCACGAATAGTCCACTCCGCAACTTCGGCTCAAACCAGGTCACCTTCGGCGGCATGATGAGGTCGTTGTCTGAGATATTGATAAGCTGCTGCATACTGACCGGATACATAGCGAAAGCGACTTTCATTTCACCGCTATCCACTCGTTTTTCCAACTCGCCCAGGCCGCGCATGCCACCCACAACGATTCTATTTACAGACGGGTATTGATGGCCATAATGATTTTATTCGCCTTGGCGGTATCTATTATGGCGGCCCTCTCAATTACAATCCCAAAACATTATAAAAGATATTTAGGAGCAAAATATGATGAAAAAGAATATATTAATGACGGTAAGTTTATCTATTGTATTGTCCCTAACCTTGATTCTCCCAATTTTCAGCGGTGAACGCTGTAAACCCAAATCAGTGGAAGAACTAACCAACATGAACAGCATTTCCTATACTCTTCACCCCTATCCCAAAAACAAAAAAGAAATCATCGCTAATCTAAAATTCTATTGGAAAGAATTCATCCTGGGTACCAAATACGTTTCCCTGGACAACTCCATTCCATCGCCGGACATTATCTTTAAAGGGCTTTACCAATCCAATCCAATCTATAAGATAGCGAAAATTGTTAAGGTAAAAAACAGAATAGAGAGAATCGCTCACGACTATTCCTGGTTGATTATCCTCATGGACATGGAAGGAAAGGTCGCCATGCGTGTTGTAATGCGTGCAGACGGCACTGTTTCAACACTGGCTCCCTGTCTGCCAAAAGATTATCCCAAAGCTCCCTCGGGAGGTCCTCATAAAAAACTGTTGAAAGCCCAGAAACTAATCAGTCAAGATGATGTCATCAAAATTCTTTTCCAAACCCTGAACCGCCCCATGAACCACAAAGAAATAAAAAAAATGGAACGGGTTGCTTATATTTCGTATGTCGGAAGTACTGATCTACCCGCCTGGGAAATACAAATGAAGGACGGTTCCCTCTATTATTACAGCGAACATTACGAAACCCTCTACACCATTGAGAAACGCATCCCCTGGAAAAAAGGGAAAAAAGGTTACCGGCCGTCGCTGCGCAATTTAGTTACCAGTCCGGACTATCTCCCGGACACTATCAGCGATGAACTCATCTACCTGAAACGAATACCCGGAAAGAAAAAATAACTCTGAAACCGGGCGGCCCTCCGGGGGCTCTCCGAGGGCCCCTACGCGGGGGGCGCCAAGGGGCGGCGCCCCCTGGACCCCCTATATGCACGGCTTTGACTGTGTTTTTTTGTTATAGCTTACTGTTCAAATTATTATTTTACGAATTTCGTAAATATATTATTTGAGCGGCTTGCTAAACGTAGATACGCAATCAAAGCCGTGCGGATCGGGGGCCAGGGGGAGCTTTACCCCCTCACGCGTAGGCGCCCCCGGAGGACCCCCGGAGGCAAAATAGACGTTGAATTTAGCGTGATAAAGGCTTTTATTCTTAAGCCAAATGTGATATATATTTAAAATGTGCCATTCGTGGAAGAAGGGTAAGAATACGGTAAGAATGAAACGATGGGGTGAAGTAATGAAAAAACAAATTTTATTTTGCTTGAGTTTTGGTTTGTTGGCAGTGACGCTGTTATTTGAAGGAGCCCTGGTTGCGAAAGCGGCGGGGCCGGGAGAGGCGAGAATGGAAAAACATCAACGGGAACAGGTTTTTGTAATCACCGGCGGCACGGAGAGCGCCATCACGGTTGAAGGACAACGGAAATTTTATATTAAAATCGAAGGCAATATTGCCACCGGCTACAGTTGGGAACCCGGTAAACCACTGGATAAAAACCACCTGGAATTCCTGGGCGTCGTCGATGAAGATGACGAAAATGAAGAACTCGAAGGAACTGAAGAAGAGACGGAACAGGGACAAAAACGTTTGGGCGCTCCCCAAATGGAGATTTTAAAATTTAAGGCCCTTGCCGTTGGAGAAGGAGAGATTTTCCTGGTTTTCCGCCGCCCCTGGGAAAAGGATGTGAAACCGGTTAAGACACACAAAATCGTGGTGACCATCCGGTAACATTTCGGAGGTATTTACGTAATTACGCCTTTCACGGTTTTCCTGGGGAAGATTTCTTTTTTTAAAGGGAACGATTGAAAAATTGCTCATTCAATTATATACTACTTAGTAGAGAGTAACACGGGATTACATCTAATGAACAAATGGAGGTTGAAAAATGCCGGAACTTAATTTAAGAACTGACTTAGGGGATGTTGACGCTTTCAGAAAAATCGTTACAAATGGAATCTCGGAAGAAAGAAAAAAAATCGAATATGCCCTTGAAAGAACTTATGGGATAATAAAAGACTTTGAGGCTAAGTACTGTTTATCTTCAGTAGAGTTTTTACGTGATTTTCAGGAAGGGAAAGTAGAAGAAAGTGGCGATACATTTCAGTGGTGGGCGGAATTGAAAGTTTCCAGGGAACTTGAGGATAAACTTAATATGGTTGACACAATCGAAATATGTCAGTAATATCAGATTATATCTTCCATTTAAAGGAATCAATCGATAACGTTCCTGGTGTCCTTTCCGAAACATTTACGATTGATAATAGGGGAGATGTTGTTTTATATTTAAAAGGGGAAATTGTTTTGGCTGATCGAAGTGAACTCCATTTTAAAGAGTACTTAGTTACGATTCCAAAAGTTAAAAAAATCGCCTATTCCTACCATTATCAAGATCAAGAGAAAAAAATGATTTTCAGATTTGATAATGCGGCGCATCACCCTGAACTGGAAAATTTCCCGCACCACAAACATATTGGTAGCGGAAGCCAAACAATACCTTCTACGGAAATTACCTTGGATGAAATACTTAAGATTATTGTGAGTGAAAAATAACTGCTAAATAAAGACCGTCTATCCCGTTGATTTCAGATTTCCCGGGAAACAATAGATTTTATTCCAATGTGAAAAATAGGATTTCCATTCCAAAAAAAGCGGCTTGATTCCACTGTCAAATAAATGACGAAAGGGGCGGTGCAATTCGGGGAAAAGGCCGTTAATAAAAGCCTGTTAAGGGGAAAAGGCATTGGAACAAAATATGCTGTATGTTTTGATGGAGGTTTAACGTGGATATCGCCACTTTTTTAGGAATACTGAGCGCTTTCGGTCTGGTTGGTGCAGCCATTTTGTCGAGAGGGAATTTTGCTATCTTTTTTAATATCAGTTCCTTGATGGTCGTATTGGGCGGTACCTTTGGCGCCGTTTTGATCAACTATCCAATGAAAGATCTTATCCGCGTTTTGCGGGTAGTGAAGAATGCGTTTTTTCACCATGAGATCGATTACTTAAACATTATTCCCGATATGGTCGGATACTCGAAGCTGTCCCGGCGAAACGGGATCCTGGCGCTGGATAAAGTGGTTGACGAAATCGACGATCAATTCTACTACGAAGGATTGCGAATGGTGGTGGACGGTACGAAACCGGATGTCCTTCAACAGGTGCTTCGAAATGAAATCGACTTTATGGCCGCCCGACACCGGGTGGGCATTTCGATTTTTAAAGCCATGGGTACCTATGCACCGGCTTTCGGTATGATCGGGACGCTAATCGGTTTAATTTTTATGCTTCAAGGCCTCGACGATGCCGCTCAAATTGCATCCGCCATGGCCCTGGCCCTTGTCACGACTTTTTACGGCGCCATATTGGCCAATATCCTCTTTTTACCCATTGCCGGGAAACTGAATGAACGCTCCCAGGCGGAAATTTTGAAAAAAGAGATGATCCTGTCGGGGATCATCTCCATCCAGGCGGGCGAAACTCCGGGACTGGTGGAACAACGAATGGTCTCCTTTTTACCCACGGAATACCGGAAAATATACACGGAAGAGAATCGAAAATGAAAGACTACAGGCTCATTTTACAGGAAGAGACGGCAACTGAGTCTCCCCCGTGGATGACCCTGTTCATTTCCCTGATGCTTGTGGTACTTACCCTTTTTATCTTTTTAACGACCTTTGCGGAAACAGATAAAGAGAAAATCGCGGCCTTCAAAAAGCATTTCCGCGAAAACCTACTGATTCCCACTGAAGAACGCAAAGGCAGCCAGGCTCTCGTGGATATGGGAACCCCGGTGGATCCCCTCCGCGCGATGGTGAACCGGATGAAATCGGAAGGGATTAACAAAAAACTGATGGACGATTTTTTGACACTAAACCAGATCAAAGACCTGGAAGTCAGAGACGGTGAGAAAGGGATTTCGGTGATCTTACCGGAAGTGGTTGGCTTTGAGACGGGAGACCACCTTTTAACCGGGAAAGCCCAGCAGTATTTAACGAGTATATTGCCATTGATCGAGGATTTGCCTTACCTGGTTGTGATCAAAGGGTATGCCACCCCGGAGGTGCCCAACGGTTATACCGATGCCCTGGAATTTTCGGCCAAACGGGCGGGTATGGTTTAC
>CALNYY010000078.1:0-86405 GCA_942490835.1 uncultured Saprospiraceae bacterium | reverse complement strand
ATTGAGTTATGCTGGATTGGTAGAATGTTTTACGCTAGCTATTCCTTTTTTCAGGAATACCGTCACAAGTGATTTATTTTATTCTTTGGTATTCTTTGGTGCTTTTGAATGGGCAGCGAATAGATATCCAAAAGCTATACTAAGCAACGCCTAATAATAGGAATTACTAAGAATTAAAAAGCCTGCTTTTAAGTATCAAAAGCAGGCTTTTTAATTGGAGATAATATGAAAAAATTGTTTGGTAAAAAGAAGACTCAAAAGGATAAGAATAGCCAGATGCAACCTGACTTCTATTTCGAAAACGGATTTATTGTATTTACAGAAACCTTTCTCAGAAAAAGAGGATATTGTTGCAAAAGTGGCTGCCGGCATTGTCCTTATGGATTCAATAAAGAATCGGAAGTAAACGAAAAGTCAAGCAAATAACTTCCTTGCAAGAGCGCCTGTCAGCGCTCCAAATCCACCTATCAACCCACCGATGATTCCTGTAGCATATGGCAAATAATCCCTGCTTACAGAAAACAACTCACCTAATTTTCCAGATAATATGCCACTGTTTTCTGAATCAAGGAAAACGGCATAGGCGCACCATAATAGAAAAGCAGCTAAAAATCCTGCAGCAAAACTGGATAGGCTATTTTTATAAATAAAGAAAAGTGCAATAATTCCTGCTGCCACAGCCATAGACCAAAATGGAAGAAACAACTGCACAAAATACCCAGCAATTATTGTCAATATTATTTGTAGAATTCCTTTTAGCATTGGTTAATTGATATTAATAGTATAAAGAACGGGATAGGTGTTGTCCCCTTCATTTTTCATAAAATATAGTTGATTATAATCGCCAGTACGCCATTTTTCAACGTCCAGGTCATAGTATTTACTGCCAGGGTTTCCTGATTGCCCGCCTGGGAAGACACCCCATCCTTTTACATTTTCTCCCAGCTCAACAACCATTCGCCAAGAAGGCCCATGAAACTCTGAAATGGCATTAAGGGCCTGCCTGTAACCTCCAACATCTAAATTCATTTTAGAGAATGCGGGTATTTTAGTTAGGTGCATAATAGATGTTCCTTTGTGTGTTGCCCAATTGAAAGATGGATCTAATAGTTTATCAGCCAACTCTTCACAAGATTCAATAAATGAGGTTGTAGCTATTACTTTGGCGTCTTCTTTTTCAGGGGTTTGTACTATGTCAAATAGCGAGTCAGTTGGATCAGTTTCTGTTAGTTCGATTAATCGCCAAAATTCTGGACTTAATACTGGAAAGGAATCCCTGTAGACTAATACCTCATCAAATGTAGCGGTATAAAATTTACTCCACCAAGTTTGGAAAATGGCCGGTTCTATCTTTTCCGGATCAAAAGCATATTGCCACTTTTTCATTTTGGACAAAATAAACAACTGATTGTCTGAAAGCATTGACTCATTTACATTATTGATTAAGATCGGTAATCCTTCAGCTGCATGAATACTATAATTGAACAATTGTAACGCCATCATTTCCTCTGCTCCAATAGAATCCATTTGGCTTAGAGCGTTATGAAGCAATCGCCCTCGGTAGTCATCAAATCCGGCAGAATTATAATAATAAGGATAAGTAGAATCCGTAGATCGTTGATTCGCTGATGCAACGAAATCCTGTGGTGGATTTTTGACCATAGGAATGTGTTCCATTGGAATGATTCCTTGCCACTGATTGGAAGATTTACTTCCATCTTGTACGAATGGCCCTTGTCCTTTGGATTTTAAGGGCAACCAGCCATTTACGGCAATTGCGATATTTCCGGAATTATCTGCGTATATAAAATTTTGAGCGGGAAAACTGTGATGCCTTAGTGCGGTTTTATAATCGTCGAATCCAGTCCCTTTATTTAATCCTAAAAATGACATGATATCGTCAGGACTGGGCACATCATGGGAAATCCAACGTAAGGCAAGGTCTTTCCAATTGCTTTCACTCGATTCGTACACGACAGGACCCCAAACTGTCCATTTAACGGTGTCATAAACCAACGCTTCCTGACCTTTTATTTTATATGGTTCGACTATAATTGCTGTTTCCTTTGCTTGACCATCTAATATGTATTTCTTTTTTGAATCATCCGCCCATTCAATCTTATACCAATCCGCCACATCGTGGCCTACATTGGTTGCACCCCATGCAATATCCTCATTGAAACCAATGATAACTCCAGGAATTCCTGGAATGGAAACCCCATAGGCGTTCATTTCTGGTGTGTGAATTTGCACTTCAAACCAAATAGAAGGTAGCGAAAGTTGAAGATGAGGGTCGTTGCAAAGAATTGGTTTACCTGAAAGCGTCTTGTTTCCATTGACTGCCCAATTGTTGCTGCCCACAAGCTCATCACTTCCTTTGACTATTGGATTTTCGATATATCCTATTCCTTCCGTTGTACGATTGGGATTATTGGTTTTGACTGGTTCGAAATCCCACATTGTACCTGCGGGTATGATGGGTTTTTGTTTTGGATTGATTTCAGGAAAAACCTTGTCAAAGGTTTCTTGTCCTAAAAGCTGCAGCGTATTGGTGGCTTCTACATCGTCCTCTCTAAAATTTAAAGTGAGGTTCATATACTGCCTTACCAAAGCACTTTTTAATAGACTCCATTTCTCTGGTTTATAATTAAGGAGCTTAAATTCGATTGGATAATCTTTTGGTTGGAGTTGATCAATCCATGCATTTACCCCAGCTGTATAAGCGCCCATAATGCCAGGAGCATGTTCTGATTCACGCCAAGCTTTTTCTGTATTTTTAGCGCCATAAAGCATTCCCCGGCGCCGGTTTAATTTATCTGTTTCCAATAAATTTTCACCTAATACTTCTGCTAATCGGCCACTTCCAACCCTGCTCAATAAATCCATTTGCCAAAGGCGTAACCCCCCTTCAATATAGCCCTGTGCAAAAACGGCATCTTCTATATTTTCTGCAAAAATGTGCGGCACCATTCTGCGGTCAAAATGTATAGTTACCTTTCCTTTCATGCCTGGAATTTCAATGCTACTAAATTGAGGCAATTGCTTCGACTCTGCATTTTTCCAAAAACCAGTAAATGGGCTAAAAAAGCTGCCGATTGGTGGAAGGGTGGTTTTGCTATCGACAGCAAATGGATTACTTAAAAAGTATATTAAACCAAGGGTCAAGAGAAGCGATAAAATGAATTTAAATATTTTCATAAAGTGCAAAATTCAATACAGTGGATTTATTGAGGACTTTTTATTCACAGATAGGTTCACCATAAGAAACACGAATTTCGGGCGAAAGTCTAACTCTTACCCTGATGCATAATGGGTTAAGCGTCCCTATTTCAGCTTTATTATGGAGTTGGTGTGTCGTTTTTATAGATGAAAAAACAAGGTTCATTGGAGTGCTCCCTTTTGACTCCTCAATCAGTTTTTCAATGTACTCCTTGTCAAATGTTTCAGCATCTCCGATCAGTTCTACTTCCAATGTAGGATTGATAGAAACGCTCAATGAAAAGAACGAAACTTCAAGTCCATAGGATTTCATTTTTGGAAGAATGGAAATCCAATCATTGATAATAGAAAACCCCTTCTGCTTGGCTGCATCACCTAATGCTGCGGCCTGTTCTTTTATGACTTCCCCAGCTTGATTGATCGATTGTCTGAATTTCTCTATCATCGCATTTTGATTTTAGGGCAAAATAGATAATTCTATCGAATTCACCCTTTTAGCCTGCAAAAAGATGGGTTGATCGAATAAAATCTGAATTTGTAACTTTTGCATTCACTTTGCCCGTCAATTAATTGAATACTCTTCAAAATTTAGAAAAACCATTCTCTTTTATGTCAGTTCTGGAAATAAACCAACTTTCAAAAAAATACGGTGCTATTCATGCTGTTAACGACCTAAATCTTACCGTGAATCAAGGTCAAATTTTGGGAATTCTTGGCCCAAATGGAAGCGGCAAAACTACCACATTAGGAATTATTCTCGGCATTATCAAACCCAATGCTGGCACTTACAGCTGGTTCGATGGGAAATATGGAATTCATGAAAGGATGCACATTGGCGCATTATTGGAAACTCCCAATTTTTACCCATACATGAATGCCGTTGACAATCTGAAAATTGTCGCTCATATTAAAAAAGTGGACAATCCTGAAATTGATCGTTGGCTGGAATTGGTCAATCTTTATGAGAGGCGAAATTCTAATTTCCGAACCTACTCTTACGGGATGAAACAACGCCTGGCAATCGCTGCGGCAATGGTTGGAAACCCAGAGGTATTAATTTTTGATGAACCAACGAACGGCCTTGACCCTCAGGGTATTGCAGAGGTAAGAGGAATCGTGCAATCTATAGCCAGCCAAAATAAAACTATAATTATGGCCAGCCATATTCTGGATGAGGTTGAAAAGGTTTGTAGCCATGTGGCAATTATAAAAAAAGGAAAACTATTGGCTACTGGTGGAGTAGGGACCATTCTTAATGATGACCGCCAAGTAGATATTAAAGCCGATAATATGGAAGGACTCATCAATATAGTTTCAAACCATGCACTTGTCAATAAATTGGAACAGAACAACGGCATGTTGACCCTATATGTTGATGAAAAACTAACAGCTATCGACCTCAATAAGCTCGCTTTCAGCAATGGTGTTACGTTGACTCACCTGGTCGTTAAGCCAAGAAGTTTAGAGACTGAATTTCTTGAAATAACAGGTTCAAGATAAAATTTTACATCCTTCAATCCTTCAATCCTTCAATTTACAATTCATCATTATGATACATCTTCTCAAATTAGAATGGTTAAAACAAAAAGAATATATCCTTTTCAAAATACTCACCATTGCCTATTTCGTATTCTTACCAGCCATTTTGATGATTGGAAAAAAAATCCAGATACCAGCAGGAGAATTGCCTTTTGACCCTCAAAAAGTACTGTATTATTTTCCTTCTGTATGGGAATGGTTGGCATACATCGGGAATTGGCTAGTGTTCTTCATTTTTGGTTTTATGGCCGTATTGTTAATCACCAATGAGCATTCGTATCGCACTATGCGCCAAAATGTAATTGCAGGGATGCAGCGCAGTAGTTGGTTTTGGAGTAAAGCACTTTTCATTATCGCCATCTCATTCGGAGCTACATTGTATTATGCTTTATGTTCTATTTCAATTGGTCTTATTCATGGGATTGGAGATTCTATTTATTTATCTACTGTATTTATGAATTCAGGGATCTCAATCCGCTTCTTTTTAATGTGTCTTGGATATATGGGTTTTGGAATGCTAATAGGGATATTAGTTAAAAGGACAGGAATAGCTTTGTTTGCCTTCTTGGGATATTGCTTTTTTCTTGAACCGGTGTTGAGGTGGGTGTTACATATGCGGGTCTTCAAACATGAAAGCATGAATTATTATCCAATCAACATTTTCGAAGATTTATGTCCAGTTCCATTTGCTGAAATGACAGATGGATTTACGAATGAACTTGGATTTAAGATGTTTGTAGATCCCTCACTGGCCATTGTTTTAGCTACAGGATACATTCTTTTGTTTGGATGGATTGGTTTTCGAAGGCTTAAAAATGTAGATTTATAACAAGCATATTTTAAGGTGGAAACTTATTTCCAACCTGCAAAAAATTTATCGAACAATCTACGGATAAAGAGTTGCTTTTCAGTAATGATTTCGACTTCACCTTCCATTTGTTGATAATACTCTATAGTAATACCAGCTGAGGTTTTTAGACCATTTTGCAATTCAACTTCAACAGAATAGGCGTCACCTTTCGAAAGTGGGTATATTTTGGAAACTTTTCCTTTCAGTTGGCCAAATTCAAGAAAAGGGTAGCGGTGGAATTTCAAGTTTACTTCTTGCCCTTCTTTAACTTTGCCACTGCCTTGAACAGGAATGGTTGCAATGCCTACATATTCTGTGTTTTCGGTCGCTGGCAATATTGCAATGAGTTCTTCATCTTTAGAATATCTGTTTTTAATTTCCATATTGTTAAAAAAGGTAACCTTACCGTCAGCGGGAGAAAAAACTAAATTATCCTCTTTCCAATTTGCAATTGCTTTTCTTAAAGCAGAAATACTTTGTCTTAGTTGAAATATCCGTTCTTGTGTTCCGGAATTTTGGTTGGCTCGCATTTGCCAGATTAGCGAGTTATTATTTCGAATAGTTTCAAGATTTTTTTGAATGGAATTTTGCAACCGCTTTATTTCCGTGTCTAATTCACTTTTCTCTTGCCCTAGCTCATATAATTGGGTTGAATAGCTGGACTCACTCGGACTTTCCATGTACAATTCTTGGATATTGGACATCAGTTTGTCTTTTGACAATATATCCAACTTAGCAGATTCAATGGCATCTTGAAGGTTTAAATTGGAACGTTCCAGTTGCCTGTTTTCCAAAATAATAGCATTGTCAGCTGCTTGATCTACCTGCACACCATCAAACAAAGGAACAAACTGAAGAGAACTGATAAAATCCTCATAAAGTACATCAAGCTGCTGATCAAGTTCAAGGGACCTATTTGGGGTAAATGCACGGATGGCATCAACATCCAATGTATTTAATTGATCCAGATCATTTTCAAGTTCGAGTACATCGTCCACATCAGCATCATTTTCAAATATGGCCAATAATTGATTTTTAGAAACTAGCTCACCTTCCTTAACTTTTACATCTACTATCAAACCTGATCGGGGTGCATCCACATTGATAGGAGGTTCTGCGGTTGAAAGTATTAAGTCGCCAATTATGACTTCAGGGTATTTGAATGTAAAGGCAGCCATCGAAAGCAGAATGAACGCTGATAAAGTAATTCCAAAAGCCCATGATGTTGACCAAGCTGGAGGTTTACTTAATATCTCCCGAACTTCACCACTCAAATAATCTATGTTTTGATTTTGCATCTTTAGCGTAAGTTGCCTTTGGAAATTTTTATTTTTTTGTATGTATATCTTCCGGAAATTGTTCAGTCTGAACTACTCCTTCATCCATTGCATTACCCCCTTTTATATCTTTAAATAAATTAGCAGGAGCGTCACTTGTCTTTGGAATATTTAAAGGAATCAAATTGTCGAAATTCAGGGGCAGGCTCATTCTACTTGCTGCTATAACTATTGTTTTACCTTTGAAAGCAGATAAGATATTAAGCAAAATCAATTTCTCCGTTTCTAAATCAAGGTCATTTGTGGCCTCATCAAGAATCAGGTAATTGGGATTTTTATAAACCGCCCTTGATATAAGAACACATTGTTGCTGACCTTTACTAAGTCCTTTTCCTCCTTCTCCAATTATTGTATTGAATCCATCAGGAAGTCGTTCTAATAATGGTAGTAGATTTGCAATTCTGGCTGCTTCTTTAAGTCTCTCAGGATCTATTACTTCTTCTCCAAGTGCAATATTCTTACCTATGGAATCTGTGAAAATATGCCCATCCTGAGGCACTATTCCACAGCTTGCTAACCAAGCAGAATTATTAATTTCTGACAATTTTAGATCACCTAATCTAAGTATACCTTCATCCGGTTTGTATATTCCTAATAGGAGATTTAAAAAAGTAGATTTGCCGCTGCCGCTGGGCCCAAGTATAGCAGTTGTTTTGCCAAAAGGAATTGAAAAATCAACATTTTGCAGCACCCAAGGTGATTGCCCTCCATCATAACGAAAGGAAATATTTTCCCCTGATATTGCTGCATTATCTGGAAGCACATTTATTCTTAATTCACTTTGCTGGGCACTGAGATTGTATACTTCGTTCATCCTTTCAAAACTCATTTTCGTCTCGCTTAATCCTAACCAAAAATCAATAATCATTTTTAAAGGATTATTTAATTGGAGGAGAATGAATACAATAGCGATAAGTACCCCGGCAGTCATCTCAAGGTTTATGACTGCCATTGCTGCCATATAAATAATGATAATGTCCCTTAATTCAGCAATGTAATAAGGAACTTGTAGGTACAATTCATTTGACTTTGCATAATCCTTTTCTATCCTATGCCTATGAGCTTCGAATCCTTCCCAAATCCAACGCCTTGATTTTTCTGCATTATTCAGTTTAATATCTTTTACACCTCGGACAAGGTCGGAGAGATTGGAGTAGTAGCCGGAAGAGAATTCATTTCGAATGTAATTTAGCCTAAATCGCTTTTTTAGATAAAGCCAAATGACAAGTGCTTGAAGTGCAGATGCAATTAAAAAAACAAAGAAGATTTCAACATTGAATGCTAAAAGCACAATGGAAAAAGCCAGTAATAGAAAACTTGCAAACAGAACAGCAACTAACTCTCTTGTCAAGAACCTTAATATTTTTTGGTTGTCATACATAGTTTGCAAGATGTCCTCAGTCATCTTGGCTTCAAAAAATCCAATTGGCAATTGCAGCACTTTCATCATAAATGAAGTAACCAATTGTATATGAGCCCGTGCACCAATATGGAATTGGGTAAATCGTTTGACGAAGTCCATTCCTACTTTGCATAAAAAAACAGTCAGCCATACGCCCAAGATCATCTTCAATAAATCTTGATTCTGGTGCTCAATCCCTTCATCTACTGCCATTTGAAGTAAAAAAGGAATGGTGGCTGTAAGAAATAGTCCGGTCAATATGCTAATGGCTAAATACCATAACAATCTCTTATTGTTAAGCATGGATCTCCAGACTTCAGAAAGTGTTCGATCCTTTTTCTCCTCAATTTTAGTTGAAAAAAATTCTGCGGTAGGTTCCATCAATAGGATGACTCCTTCATCCTGAATGCTTTCGCCATCCACCCAATTGTTAAGAAACTCTTTGACAGGAATGGTATAAAGCTTATCTAAATTTGGATCTGCGATTGTAACTCCCTTCTGTGTGGCTTCATAAACTACTACAAAATGGTTTCCCTTATAATGAGCAATTCCTGGTAAGGGTATATCATCTACCAACCTACTGTATGACAACTGGGCGCCTACCGTGTGCATCCCAATTGCTTCTCCTGCATTACTTATATCGAGAAGTGTTACTCCTTCACGTTGTTGATTGGCTAGTGATCGGAGTTGTTCTGTAGTAAAGAAGCGCCCATAAAATTGTGCAACCATACGAAGGCAAACAGCCCCACAGTCTCTAGATTGCAGTTGTTTATAATGGGGGAATTTCTTGGACATAAATGGTTCTGATCTCCTTTGAGTATGACAGTGAAGCCGTTTACTTATTGCTTTGATTTACAATATAAAACATGATCCACCATCTACAGATGAAGCCTCCAGTTGTGTAATTTCTCTTGTTGAAATACTGAAATTTCCTGGGTTGATAAAAAACCAAGGTACGGGCGAGACTTATTCAAATTTATCCTAATAAGTCAATAACTGTACCGAAAGCCTTCAACCGATCAGATATGCCTATGGCTAATTTTATACTTCGTTGCACTAATGCAACACAATTAATACGGATATAATAATGGGAAAATTCTCAAGGATTTTTGACAGTGGAAAGTAAATGTCATTAGTGCCAAAAACGTGGTGTGCCGCAAATGTAATAGAAATATGTTAGGAATTTAATATTTTTTAAAAAAGGGAGGTAAGTAGACTTCTATTTGATTGGTATAGCCATAAAGTCGATATACTCATCCAATGATTTCTCTCTAATAAAAATTTAATTTAAAAGGAGAATAGATAATTATTAGTTAGAAGTTTTAAATGAGCAATCATGATTTTTTTCAATTATGGACTACTACATTTGCGGCTTAATTAGACACCTTGATTATGAAAAAGCTGATTCTTCATTCCAAAAAGGAGCATTTTGTAAAACGAATGCATCCATGGATTTTTTCAGGCGCAATAAAAACAGTAGACACTGATATTGAAGAAGGGGCAGTAGTAGAGGTGCAAAACTCAAAAGGCCAATTTGTTGCTTTAGGACATTATCAGGAAGGAAGTATTGCAGTCAGGATTCTTTCATTTTCAAATATTACAATTGACAAAGCATTTTGGAAAGAATCAATTGATAAAGCAATTGAATACAGGAGATGTCTTGGACTTCCGGATAAGAAAAACAATTGTTACAGACTGGTGCATGGAGCAGGAGATGCCTTGCCCGGCCTCATCATTGATATTTATGGAAATGTGGCTGTGGTTCAATGCCATTCCATTGGAATGCACAAAGTAGTAGAAACTATTGCTAATGTTTTGACAGAAAGTATCAAAGGGGTAACTGCCGTATATGATAAATCGAATTCCAGTCTTCCTTTTAGATATGCATCTTCCATTACAGATGAATTTCTTGTCGGAGAATCAGGCGAGCAAGAAGTAATGGAAAATGGGAATAAGTTTATTGTTGATTTTGAAACCGGACAAAAAACAGGGTTCTTTTTGGATCAAAGGGACAATCGGAATCTACTTTCCAATTATGTAAAAGGTAAAAGAGTGCTCAATACATTCTGTTATTCAGGCGGTTTTTCTGTGTACGCACTTAAAGCCGGGGCAAAAGTTGTCCACTCGGTCGATCTTTCCAGTAAAGCAATAGAATGGACCAATAAAAATGTCCAACTCAACAATTTAGCGGGAGAACATGATGGGTTTACGGGAGACGTTTTAGAATATCTAAAAACAAGTGAGGTTTACGATGTGATGGTAGTTGACCCACCGGCTTATGCAAAAAATCCAAGGAAAAGACATAATGCAGTGCAAGGCTATAAGAGATTGAATGCACTTGCTATGAAAAAAATAGCTCCAGGGGGAGTGTTGTTTACTTTTTCTTGCTCTCAAGTTGTGGATCGTCAATTATTCTACGACACCATTGTAGCTGCTGCGATTGAGGTTGGAAGAAAAGTGAAAGTAATGCACCATTTGTCTCAGTCTCCTGACCACCCGGTCAATATTTTTCATCCGGAGGGGGCTTATTTAAAAGGATTGGTGCTAAGGATAGAAGAATAGGAGCAGGGGAATCCTGCTCCTAAAAGGTAGAATTTATAATATCAGCATGGCGTCGCCATAGCTAAAGAATCTGTATTTTTCTTTCATCGCTTGGTGATAAGCTTCTTTTAATAATTCTTGACCTGCAAAAGCAGATACCATAATCAACAAGCTTGATTTCGGAAGGTGGAAATTCGTAATCATGCAGTTGGCAATTGAAAATTCATGTGGAGGGAACACAAATAAATTGGTCCATCCTTCTGCTGATTTTAAATAGCCTTCTGCTGAAACCGCCGTTTCTACTGCTCTCATAGAAGTTGTGCCAACGCTACATACTTTGCGACCTTCTTTCATGCCTTTGTTCACTTTTTCCACAGCGTCATCACCTATTCTAAAGTACTCAGCATCCATTTTATGCTTTGACAAATCTTCGACATCAATGGTTCTGAAAGTACCCAATCCGACATGAAGCGTTACCTCAGCAAAGTTGACTCCTTTGATTTCCAGTCGTTTCATCAATTCCTCACTGAAATGCAGTCCTGCCGTTGGTGCCGCTACAGCACCAAGTTCCTTTGCATAAACTGTTTGATAGCGATTTCTGTCAAAGTCGTCTGAAGTTCTGTCAATGTACTTTGGCAAAGGAGTATTCCCTAACTTTTGAAGATTTTCTTTAAACTCTTCATCAGTGCCATCAAATAAGAATCGAATAGTTCTGCCCCTTGAAGTTGTATTGTCAACTACTTCTGCGACAAGCACTTCCTCTTCGTTATCATCCAAAAAGTATAATTTATTGCCAACCCTGATTTTCCGGGCAGGGTCAACAAGTACATCCCACAACCGTTGCTCAGAATTAAGCTCCCTGAGCAAGAATACTTCTATTTGAGCACCAGTCTTTTCTTTACGACCGTACATTCTCGCCGGAAAAACCTTTGTGTTGTTGAAAATGAGTACATCGTCCTCATCAAAATAATCAAGCATATCTTTAAAGATTTTATGCTCGATTTTGCCGGAGTCCCGATGAACAACCATCAGGCGGGATTCATGCCTATTGGGTTTGGGGAAGTTAGCAATGAGTTTTTCGTCAAACTTATAATCAAACTGCGATAGCTTTGTCCTCATGGATCTTGCTGGTATTTATGATTTGAAATGATTTCACTTATTTCGAAAGCGCGCAAAAATATAAAACTTATTACCTTTTATAAACTAACAGGTTGAGGTTGATCCATAATAGTTTGAGAACTGTTTCTTTGAAATAAAAATTTTTGAAAAAATGTAACATTTGACACAGAGGCTATAGTACCATATTTATACCTTGCTGCTGATTCTCTACAAAATTGACTTTATATGATAATTGAGCAAATTTATACAGGATGTCTTGCACAAGGTGCCTACTATATAGAAAGCGAAGGTGAGGCTGCCATAATTGACCCCTTGAGAGAAACTTCACCGTATTTAGATCGTGCCCAGAGGGATGGATCTTCTATCAAATATATTTTCGAGACCCACTTTCATGCAGATTTCGTTTCTGGGCATATTGACTTAGCAAATAAATCAGGGGCTCAAATAGTGTTTGGTCCAAATGCCAAAACCGATTTTGAAAAAATCGAAGCAATAGATGGCCAAATGTTTAAACTTGGCAAATTATTAATTAAGGTGTTGCATACGCCTGGCCATACGATGGAAAGCACCTGTTATTTATTATTTGATGAAAATGGTAAGGAACACGCTGTATTTTCGGGCGACACCTTGTTTATTGGTGATGTTGGCAGACCTGACCTTGCTCAAAAAGGAGCAGATTTAACACAAGAAATGTTAGCGGGCTTTTTATATGATAGCCTGAGGCAGAAAGTAATGACATTGCCTGATGAGGTTATTGTCTATCCTGCACACGGTGCTGGTTCTGCTTGTGGCAAAAATATGAGCAAAGAAACTTGGAGTACACTGGAAGTACAGAAGCAAACAAATTATGCACTTAGAGCTGACATGACCAAAGAAGAGTTTATTAAAGAAGTGACAGATGGGCTGATGCCACCTCCTCAATATTTTTCCAAAAATGCGAAATTGAATAAAACTGGCTATGATAGCATAGATGATGTTATGAAAAGAGGTGCTGTCGCATTAACCCCAAGAGAATTTGAGACCGTAGCAAATGAAACAAATGCCTTGATTTTAGATGTGCGGCGGAAAGAAGACTTCGTGAAAGGATTTATACCTAACTCTATTTTTATTGGTTTGGATAACAGTTTTGCCCCCTGGGTTGGGGCACTGGTTCCAGACTTAAAGCAAGAGATTCTTATTGTTGCTCCAAAGAGTCGAGAAGAAGAAACCGTAATGAGATTAGCACGGGTTGGCTATGACAATGCTATAGGGTTCCTAAAAGGTGGTTTTGATGCATGGGAAAAGGATGGGCGTGAAAAAGATACTATACAATCGATTGACGTACATGCATTCAGCAATGCTTATGAAGATAATAGCACAATAAAGATACTGGATGTGCGCAAGCCAGGGGAATGGACAACCGAGCACATTAATTCCGCCCAGCACTTCGCACTTGATTTCATTAATAAAAATATGGCAGAAATAAATAAATCATTAGAGTATTATTTGCACTGTAGAAGCGGATACCGCTCAACTGTAGCTGCATCCATATTAAAAGCAAGGGGCTTTGAGAAATTGATTAATGTGCAAGGATCATTTGATGATATAAAATCTTCCAGCATACCAACAACCACAGCTATTTGTCCAACGACTGGTAAGCCTATCTAAATATTAGAAATGTACTCTCTAACCACATTCGTAAAACTACTTTAATGAAATATGGCTTTGTAATAGACAACCGAAAATGCATTGGATGCCATGCATGTACAACAGCATGTAAATCTGAACATGATGTACCGGTTGGGGTATTCAGAACTTGGGTAAAGCAAGTAGAGAAAGGCGATTTCCCGCATACTCGACGTTTATTTTCTGTCATGAGATGTAATCATTGTACAGATGCACCCTGTGTCGAAATTTGTCCTGTAGAGTCCCTTTATTTCAGGCCAGATGGGATTGTAGACTTTGATAAAGATAGGTGCATTGGTTGTAAGTCTTGCATGCAAGCCTGCCCATACGATGCATTGTATATTGATCCTGAGACACAGACAGCAGCTAAGTGTAATTATTGTGCCCATAGAGTGGATGTTGGCCTGGAGCCTGCTTGCGTGAATGTTTGCCCTGAGCATGCCATCATTTCAGGTGATATGGAGAATCCTGATTCTGAAATTGCACAGCTATTGGGCCGAGAACAAGTAACTGTAAGAAAAGCGGACAAAGGCACATATCCCAATCTTTTTTATATAAATGGAGATGAAGCTTCTTTGAATCCAACAGCAACTGTAAAACCCTCTGCAACCCTTTGGGGCGCACAAGCAAGAGGAGTGGGGCATTTTGCAAAGAATACGGAAAAATTAGCATTCGACGGTGAAGATATCATTGCTGCAACGATGAATACAAATGGCAATTCAGCTACAATCAAAGAGCTGAAAAATACAAACAACGGATTCAAATCGGTCGATGTGGTGATGGGGAAAAATCGACGTGTTTATGATTCTCCAGATAAAGGCTTATTGTGGGGTTGGGAAGTATCAGCTTATGTGTGGACTAAAGCCATATCTGCCGGAGCTTTTTTGGTCTTGTTCCTAAATTTTGTATTAAATGGATTTTCTTTGGCCAACACGAGTTCCTGGTTTTTGGCTATCGGTATTTCACTTCTATTCCTTTTACTCACTACTGTCTTTTTGGTAAAAGACTTAGATCAGCCCAAACGGTTTTTATATGTTTTGTTGCGACCTCAATGGAAATCCTGGCTGGTAAGAGGAGGGTATGCCCTGACATTCTTTGGTGGATTTTTAACGCTTTTGGGTACAGCGTTTATTTTTGATTTAAATGGCTTGCTCATTCCGTTATTGTGGGCGTCAGCAGCATTGGCAGTTCTAACCGCAGTATATACAGCATTTTTATTTGCACAAGCAAAAGGAAGAGATTTTTGGCAAAGTCCCACCTTGGCAATGCACATGCTGGTTCACAGTATTATAGCTGGTGCCGCAATTTTGGTTTTGGGTGGCATCTTTACAAATGATATAGAATTGGGAGCTGAATTTTTAAATAATTGTATGATGTATGGTGTAACCTTCAATTTGGTGACCATCATTGTCGAACTTATAACGCCGCATCCAACTTCTGATTCGAAAGCTGTGGTAGGAATGATAACAAAAGGTCGATATGCCAATTTATTTTGGTTTGTGGTCATTCTTGCGGGCAATATTGTACCACTATTATTAATGACTTTACAGGTATGGGAAGCATTACCTATCGTTGCCATTTTGGTGTTAATTGGAATATATTATACTGAAAAAATTTGGGTGGAAGCTCCCCAACGAATCCAGTTATCTTAATTGGCAAACCAAACAAGTTCATTGAAAGTCAAGGGGGTAGGAGGTGTGTGACTAAAAGCACATTTGGGTTGATTAAACTGTGATTCCCGATACTATCACTTAGTATTATGACATTTGTCACCTTTGAGAGCAAGGTGGCCGGTTAATTTTAGGTCATAATAATACAAAGTTTTTTCACCTAAAAATTATAGTTATGTCACATCATCAAATAATCATTGTTGGCGGAGGAAATGCAGGTTTATCCATTGCTTCTAAGCTTTTGATTAAGAACAACAAATTGGATATTGGAATCATTGAACCATCAGAAAAGCATTATTATCAACCTGCTTGGACATTGGTTGGTGGAGGAACATTCGATGTAAAAAAAACAGAGCGGAATGAAAAAGATTTTATTCCTAAGAATGCCCATTGGATCAAAGATGCTGTCGCCTCATTTTCACCAGAAGACAATACGGTAAGCTGTACAAGTGGTAAAAAATATAGTTATGAATATTTAATTGTTGTGCCTGGAATCCAATTGGATTGGGATAAAATAAAAGGGTTAAAAGAAACCCTTGGCAAAAACGGAGTCACGAGTAATTATCTATTTCAATATGCACCTTATACTTGGGAATGCCTTCGCAATTTCAAAGGTGGTACTGCTATTTTTACAGCTCCAAACACACCAGTTAAGTGTGGTGGGGCACCTCAAAAAATAATGTATCTTGCTGGTGATTATATTTTAAAAAATGGATTGAAAGAAAAATCTAACATTCATTTTTATTCAGGTGGAACAAAGATTTTTGGAATTGAGGAATATGCAAACACGCTAAATAAAGTGATTGACAGATACGGGATTCAACCTCACTACCATACTAATTTGGTGGAAATTGATGGCCCTAATAAAATAGCATATTTCAAAAATGGGGAAGGAGAAATTATTAAAGAATCGTATGAATTCATTCATGTAACTCCGCCTCAAAGTGCGCCTGACTTTATTAAAAATTCTCCACTTGCAGTACCAAACAATAAGTTCGGTTGGGTGGATGTAGATAAATTTACCTTGCAGCATAATAAGTATAAAAATATTTTTAGTTGCGGGGATGTGAGCAGTACGCCAAATGCAAAGACTGGAGCAGCGGTTAGAAAACAAGCCCCGGTGCTTGTTGATAATTTACTCCACGTCATGAATGGTGGAACCTTGACCGAAATATACGATGGCTATGGCTCTTGCCCTCTTGTAACAGGATATGGTAAACTTGTATTGGCAGAGTTTGATTATAATAATAAAAGAACTGAAACATTTCCATTCGACCAAAGCAAGGAAAGATGGTCTATGTGGGTGCTTAAAAAACACGTTTTGCCCTGGTTGTACTGGAATAAGATTTTACAAGGTAAAGCATAGTTTTTCACTGAAGGCAAAATGAATAAAACTGAAAGAAAGTCCCATTGGAATCAGGTTTATACCACAAAACAATTCAGCGAAATGTCTTGGTATCAAGCGAGACCAGACATTTCGCTTGGGTTTATAGAGCAGTTTAATTTGCCGAAAAGCGCAAGCATCATTGATATAGGAGGTGGAGATAGTTATTTTGTAGATTTCTTGATTGAGCATGGTTTTAAGGACATTACCGTTCTCGATATTTCAGCAATTGCAATAGCAAATGCAAAGAAAAGATTGGGAGCAAACGCTGACAAAGTAAGATGGGTTGTTAGTGATGCTTCCGAATTTATACCTAAAAAGAAGTATGATTGCTGGCATGACAGAGCTGCCTTTCATTTTTTGACTGAAGAGTCAGAAATCCAAAACTACTTAGAGAATGTCAGGACTTATATAAAAGAAAGTGGTTATTTGATTTTAGGGACATTTTCAGAAAATGGTCCTGAAAAATGCAGTGGATTAAAGGTGAAGAGATATTCTGAAAATGCCATGACAGATTGCCTCAAAAATTGGTTCAAGAAATTAAAATGTTTAAAAATTGAGCATTTAACACCAACTGAAAATATACAGCAATTCCTGTTCTGTAGCTTTCAACGTATGACAAATATTTGATTTAAATAATATGGGTTATAAACACAAACCAACTTTAATTGAAAAATTAGCTGAAGGGATTGGTCTGATTCCAAATCTTCACAAAGAAGAAGAATATAAACCACAAATTAACAGTCTCACCGAACCTGGAGATCTAACCGATTACCCACCCCCTGATCAATGGGATGATTGGACGGAATATGAGGCTAAGTCATGGCCTAAAAAAGAAAAGAAGTCTTATTCCATTGTCCCCACCACTTGCTTCAATTGTGAAAGTGCCTGTGGTTTGTTGGCTTATGTTGATAAAGAAACGAACGAAGTCCGCAAATTTGAGGGTAACCCTTGGCATCCGGGCAGCCGTGGCCGTAACTGTGCCAAAGGTCCAGCTACGATTAATCAGATCACTGATCCTGATCGAATTTTATATCCACTGAAAAGGGTAGGAGAGCGTGGAGCGGGGGATTGGGAAAGGGTAACCTGGGATGAGGTTCTGGACGATATTGCAGGTAGAATTAGAAAGGCCTTGCAAGAAGGCAGACACAATGAAGTAGCATACCATGTTGGCCGACCAGGCCATGAAGGATATATGGATCGTGTATTACAGGCTTGGGGTGTTGATGGACATAATTCACATACTAATATTTGTTCGTCGGGAGCAAGGTTCGGTTACGCTATTTGGTATGGATACGACCGACCTTCGCCCGATCATGCCAATGCAAAGGCAATTCTTTTGGTTTCAGCACATTTAGAAAGTGGACACTATTTCAATCCTCATGCACAGCGAATCATGGAGGGAAAAATGAAAGGTGCCAAGTTGATTGTGCTCGACCCACGACTTTCGAATACTGCCAGTATGGCTGATGAGTGGATGCCAACTTATCCAGGCACAGAAGCTTCATTGTTATTGGCGATTGCACGTCTGCTTCTTATGAATGGTCGATACAATCGGGAGTACATGGAAAACTGGACTAATTGGGCCGTTTACATGGAAAAGGAGCATTCCGATAAACCACAGACTTTTGAAGCCTTCATTGATACATTGATTGATGTTTATGCTGAATTTACACCTGAATATGCCGAATCTGAAACAGGCGTAAAAGCGGATCAAATAATCAGGGTTGCAGAAATAATTGGAAATGCAGGCTCCAGAGTGGCTTCCCATAATTGGCGAAGTGCTGGCTCCGGTAACCTTGGGGGTTGGTGCGTTGCTCGGGCATTGCATTTTATTAATGTAATAATGGGAGCTGTGGGTGCAGAAGGAGGTACTTCTCCCAATTCATGGAATAAGTTTAAACCAACCTTTTTTGACAAACCGCCAGCACAGAAATTTTGGAACGAACTTCATTTTCCGAAAGAATATCCTCTTGCCTATTTTGAAATGTCCTTTTTGCTCCCTCATTTTCTAAAGGAAGGCAGAGGCTTTATGGACGTATACTTTTCAAGGGTTTTCAATCCTGTTTGGACCTACCCTGATGGCTTTATGTGGATGGAGGCTTATAAAGATGAGAAATGTTTTGGCTTACATGCAGCTATGACTCCCACATGGAATGAGTCTGCTTTTTTTGCAGACTATGTATTGCCGATGGGTATGGCGAGTGAACGTCACGACATCAATAGTTATGCTACAGATTCAGGAACTTGGATTGCTTTTCGTCAGCCTGTTTTAAGAGAAAAAGCACGACGTGATGGACGGCCGTTCAACTTTACCTATGATGTAAATCCAGGAGAAGTTTGGGAGGAAGATGAGTTTTGGATTGAGCTTTCCTGGCGAATTGATCCTGATGGAAGCCTTGGTATCAAAAAGCATTTTGAGTCTCCTTATCGACCGGGTGAGAAAATTAATATTGATGAATATTATCAGTTTATTTTCGAAAAAACGGAAGGACTACCAGATGCAGCGGCTAAAGAAGGGCTTACTCCACTTGATTATATGCGAAAATATGGTGCCTACCACGTTGAAAGATCTGGATATAACAAGAATCTAAAACCGCTTTCTGATAAAGAAATGGAAGGCTCAGTAATTGACAAAAAAACAGGTACAATTACAAAAAACGATAGTACGATTGGGGTTTTGGATAGAGGAAAAGCGGTGAAAGGATTTCCAACAGAGTCAGGTAAAAATGAATTTTACAGCCAGACCATGGTGGATTGGAAATGGCCTGAATATTCGATTCCAACCTATATCAAAAGCCATATTCATGAAGAAAATATGGATCGGTCAAAAGGAGAATACCCTTTAGTTCCAACTTTCCGCCTGCCAACGCTGATTCATTCCCGAAGCGCCAACGCAAAATGGCTTTATGAAATCTCCAATCGCAATCCGATTTGGATGCACACTTCTGATGCAAAAAATTTCAATGTAAAAACGGGAGACTTGCTCCGTATCAATACGGACATAGGCTATTTTGTAGATAAGGTTTGGGTGACGGAAGGAATGAAGCCTGGTATCATTGCTTGTTCCCATCACCTTGGACGCTGGAGAAGGCCACAAGACCCTAAAGGCAATAGATGGGGAACTGCAACCGTGTCAATTGATAATGATGGAAATGGGGGCTGGAAAATGAAGCAGATCAGAGGAATTCAACCATTTTCTTCAAGCGACAAGGATAGTAAACGTATATTTTGGAGTGATGGTGGAGTGCATCAAAATATCACTTTCCCGGTTCATCCTGATCCAATTTCAGGGATGCACTGCTGGCATCAGAAAGTGCGAATTGAAAATGCCCACCCGACTGATGAGTATGGAGATGTGTTTGTTGATACAAACAAGAGCATGGAAATTTATCGGGAATGGCTGGCTATGGCGAAGCCTGCTCCTGGCCCCGATGGATTGAGGAGACCACTGTGGATGAAGCGGGCATTGATGCCTGATAAAGATACTTATTATATTAAGGAATAAAAAAAGTGAGCAGCTTAGCTGCTCACTTTTTTTCATTATTTGAAAATAAATTTAGTTAGACAAAACACGCCTCATCGTCTCTCCAATACTAGCAGGAGAATCAACAACATGAATCCCGCATTCCGCCATGATTTTCATTTTAGCAGCTGCCGTATCGTCTGCACCACCGATGATGGCACCAGCATGTCCCATTGTCCTTCCAGCAGGCGCTGTTTGTCCGGCAATGAAACCTACAACAGGTTTTGTTCCGTGCTCTTTCACATAATGAGCAGCTTCTGCCTCCATTCCGCCGCCAATCTCTCCGATCATAATGATTCCGTCAGTTTCCGGGTCATTCATCAGCAGTTCAACTGCTTGTTTTGTAGTCGTACCTACTATTGGGTCGCCCCCGATACCAATACAAGTTGATTGCCCCATTCCGGCTTTGGTTACCTGATCAACGGCTTCATAGGTTAAAGTACCTGAGCGGCTAACTATACCAATACGTCCGGGATTGTGTATAAACCCTGGCATGATACCACATTTGGCTTCACCTGGGGTCATAACACCCGGACAGTTTGGACCAACCAATCGGCATTCTTTTTTATCTTCCAAATAGGCCTTTACCTTAACCATATCCTGTACAGGAATACCTTCAGTGATACAAATTATGACCTTGATACCTGCTTCTGCGGCTTCCATGATGGCATCTCCAGCAAATGGAGGTGGTACAAAAATGACAGAAACATCAGCATTTGCTTGCTTAACAGCCTGATCAACCGTATCAAAAACTGGTCGGTCTAAGTGTGTCTGGCCACCTTTTCCAGGAGTAACGCCACCAACGACATTGGTGCCATATTCTATCATTTGGGTAGCATGGAATGTACCTTCTTTTCCGGTGAACCCTTGGACTATAACATTTGAATTTTTCGTAACTAAAACAGCCATAAATTTAATGGTAGTTGGTGAATGTTTAATGGCAAATAGTATCCGCCATATTCTAATTTTTACTCTTTTCTTTTTCTATTATGAAAACTTCCTCATCGGATTTATGCATGTGATATTTTTCACGTGCAAATTCCTCCTTGTTAGTTTCTATATCATACCGGTCTTGCTTGGCTTTTTCGATCTCTCCTTCAAAATAAGTTTTATCTTCTTCCAAGCGGTCAACTGAATTTTTCAATTTTATCTGTGTCCATAAGTCGTGCTTGTCAAAAAAAACCATCAAAATGCCAAAAACCACTAACACGAGAATATACTTATTGCGCATTGGTGCTGGCAATTGTTTCAGAAGTTGTTGCATTGGAGAAGGACCAGCCATGACTTATTGGTTTGTAGTTCGAAGTCCATGGTTCATCGTTTATCATGAAAAAAATGAACAAAAAACCAAGAACAAAATTATTTCGTCAAAATTGCTTTGCCAGGATAATGTCCTGAATCTCCAAGTTCTTCTTCGATACGCAAAAGTTGGTTGTATTTTGCGATACGGTCAGAACGAGAAGCTGACCCAGTTTTAATCTGTCCAGTATTTAAAGCAACCGAAAGGTCTGCAATAGTGGTGTCTTCCGTTTCGCCCGAGCGGTGACTCATTACACTTGTATATGAATTGCGATGAGCCATATTCACAGCATTTATCGTTTCTGTAAGAGAACCGATTTGGTTTACTTTTATCAAAATCGAGTTGGCAATGCCTTTGTCAATACCTTGCTGCAAACGTACAGTATTTGTGACAAAAAGGTCATCTCCAACAAGTTGCGTTTTCTTGCCAACGGCCTTTGTCAATTCCTTCCATCCCTTCCAATCATCCTCATACATTCCATCTTCTATGGAAAAAATCGGATACTTGTCACACCATTCTTTCCAAAAGCTTACCATTTCTGTAGGAGTGAGTTTGTCACCAGTAGATTGATGGAAATGATAGACGTTTTCTTCTTTCACAAAAAATTCTGAAGCCGCTGCATCCATTGCAATTACCATATCCTCTCCAGGTTTGAATCCGGCCTTTTCAATCGCTTGTATTACAGTCTCAATTGCTTCTACATTTGATTTTAGGTTCGGTGCAAATCCACCTTCATCTCCAACATTTGTGGAATGGCCTTTCTTCTTCAGAACAGCTTTTAGATTGTGAAATACCTCGACTCCCATTCTTAAGCCTTGTGAAAATGACTCTGCACCAACTGGCATAATCATAAATTCTTGAAAGTCGATGCTGTTATCTGCATGTGAACCGCCATTGAGGATATTCATCATTGGGACCGGCAAAACGTGAGCATTTGCTCCTCCTACATATCGAAATAGTGGTAGCCCTGATTCTTCGGCAGCTGCTTTTGCTATAGCAAGCGAAACGCCAAGAATGGCATTAGCTCCAATCCCGCTTTTATTCGGTGTGCCATCAAGGTCAATCATAAGCTGGTCAATATATCTTTGATCAGTCACATCTTCGCCTATTAAATGGTCTGCAATGATTTCTTCAACATTAGCACAAGCATTCAAAACGCCTTTACCCATATAGCGTCCTTTGTCGTCGTCACGGAGTTCGACAGCTTCATGTGCACCAGTTGATGCGCCAGAGGGAACAGCTGCTCTGCCAACGAATCCTTCTTCGGTCAATACTTCAACTTCTACTGTCGGATTACCCCTTGAATCTAAGATTTCTCTTGCTATTACATCAATTATTGCACTCATTGTATTTTGTTTTTATGTATTTGCGAATAGTGATCTGCAAACAGTACTATTCCCTAAATTTATTGGTTTACTAGTCGTAATGTATTAATTATTCATTAGCATAATAAATCGATCAAATAAATAACGGGCATCGTGCGGTCCGGGTGATGCTTCTGGGTGATACTGTACTGAAAAAGCTTTTTTACCTTTTATCTTTATACCTTCAATTGTATTGTCATTAAGGTTAACATGCGTTATATCAATCTTGTCCTTATGTTCCGCTAAAGCTTCTGGACTTACCCCAAATCCATGATTTTGACTGGTGATTTCACTTTTCCCAGTTTCCAAATTTTGAACAGGGTGGTTGATACCTCTGTGTCCATGGTGCATTTTATAAGTAGTCACGCCAACTGCTTGGGCCAATATTTGATGACCTAAACAGATCCCAAATAAAGGCTTGTCCTCATCCAAAATTTCCTTTGCTGTTTTTGTGGCATAGCCCATTGGAGCAGGATCGCCTGGTCCATTAGAAACAAAATAACCATCTGGATTCCATTTTTTCATTTCTGAATATGGAGTAGTTGCAGGGAAAACTTGAAGATAGCAGCCACGCTCCACCATACAGTTCAAAATATTTCTTTTAACGCCTAAGTCCAATACTGCAACTTTATATTTTGCATCGGAATTTCCCATCAAATAAGGCTCTTTAGTAGTTACCTTACTTGCCAGTTCCAAGCCAGCCATGCTAGGCACATTGTCCAACTGCTTCTTAAGTTCTTCAAGGTCAAGTGTTTCAGAAGAGATAATAGCATTCATTGCACCTTTACTTCGAATATGCCTAACAATAGCCCTTGTATCGACATCAGAAATGCCCACAAGATTTTCCTCCTCAAAATAGTCTTGAATCGATTCAGTGGCCATTTGGCGACTATACTGCCAAGTGAAATTCTTGCAGACGAGTCCTGCTATTTTAATATCTGAAGACTCTGCTTCTGTTACTCTTGTTCCATAGTTGCCGATATGGGCATTGGTCGTAACGAGAATTTGACCGAAATATGAAGGATCAGTAAATACCTCTTGATAACCTGTCATTCCAGTATTAAAACAAACTTCACCTGTTGTTGTACCTATTTTTCCGGCTGATTTACCGTGAAAAACAGTACCGTCTTCTAAAAGTATAACTGCTGGAACCTGCTGCATTTTTTACTCTTTATATTTTTGGAACTGGACATTGAAAATGAAACTTGCAGATGATGCAAGCTTTCCAAATTACAATTCAAACTTAACAAATGGAGATATTGGATTAGTGGGATTGTGAGTCCTCTCTTAATTATTTCTGGAGAAAAATTTAGTTGTAAATCTTGAAAATCCACTTTTGCTCTTTAGTTGTATAATGGTTGGTTTGAGCGGCGGCAAAGATAAGGTGAGCGAGACCACTTTTAAGTGGATTATAGCAAAAAAATAAAAGGGCGGCTGCCGTTAAGCAGACCGCCCTTTCAAAAAGGTATTGGATTGCGATTATTTCAGTTTAAAGTCATAACGGATAGTTCCACATTGTTTATCAACTGAACCACCATCAAACTTATATTTTTTTGCATTCGCAATAGCGATTCTTTTTAGATTAGAGTCAGCAGTAGTTGATCCTGACTGAGTGTATTCTGCACTTATCACATTTCCTCTTTTATCTACACACACATATACAACTACAACTCCAGTGGCTTGAGAATTATCTTTCGGAGGCGAAGGTCGCTGATATCCTCTGCCACTCAAACCACCACCTACAGTTCCTGCTCCTGTACTTATTCCCGAAAGTGCTCCAGCATTTGGATCTCCACCTGGGTCGCCTTGGTTACCAGGCTTTCCAGTATTTCCTTTTCCATCACCTTTCCCGCCACCCAATCCACCAGAAACAAGAGCCTCCAATTCTTTTCGCTTACGATCCTCTTCAGCTTTTTTTGCTGCTTCTTCAGCAGCCTTTTTGGCTTCAGTTTCTTTACGTTTACGCTCTGCTTCTGCTTTTGCTTTTGCCTCAGCTTCTTTCTTTTTACGAGCTTCCTCTTGTTTCTTTTTTAAGGCAATTGCTTCCGGGTCTTCTGTTTTCTTGACTTCCTTATTTGGAGTAGGTTTAGACTCTTCTTTTGGGGGAGATGGCTTTGTGTCCTCCGGTGGGGCAGGCGCCTCTTCTTTTTCTGGTTCTACTACAGGTTCTTCAACTGGTGGCGCCGGATCTCCTTGTGGAGCATTTTCATCTCCCTGACCAACATCTGGGATGCCCAAATTTACAAGAATTCCGCCCGGCTCTGGAGGCGGAGATTGCCATGACAGACCAAAAATTGCCAGTAATAAAACGAGCAGCGTATGGAATACCACACTGAAAATAAGGCCTTTGCGTCTGTTTTTTTCTTCAGTTCCGTGATTTGCCATGATTTCGATTCATTTGTATTTCGGAAAATGAAAGTGGGGGTTCAAGTTTTATTTTCCGAAATTATATTTAGTTAACAAGAGGTAACATCCGTAAAGAATCCTGTGATTGTCGACTACTTTGAAATTTATTTAACAGTTGGAGGATGCGATTGGGGATAACAATTACACAAATGACCAATTATTCTTCCGCAGCCAATATTGCATTGATTTCATATTTCATTGCAATATTCATAATGAAAGCGACATGCTTTATTGGCGTGTTTTCTTCTGGAGAAATAGTAATGTCTAATTGTTTGGAACTTGCTCTTGCTTTTTCGGCTAACCGTGTTTCAAGATCAAAAGGAGTAATTCTTTTTCCATCCAAATAGAATCGTCCAATTCTATTTACTTTGACATCCGAGGTTTTGGAGTCAGTCTGGATAGAGGATCGGGTTGTTCCTGGTAGTTTTAGGTTTAAAGAGCTCGGAGCTACGACACTTGAATTCAATACAAAGAAAATGAGCAAAAGGAATATCATGTCCGTTAAGGATGCCATACTGAATTCCGCATTGACTTTATTTCTTTTTTTTAATCCCATAACTTATGAATGGAAAATTTATTTGATTTTATCCTTCTTGAATTGGTTGAGTTGCCAGAATTGCTCGTACTCGCATTTTGCCTGCTAATTGAATAACATCAACGATCTTTTCGTAGGGTATCTCTTTGTAGGCTGCTATTGTAATCGTAAAATCACTTGGATCTCCTAATGCTCTTTTTTCTCCACGCAAAGCTGACTCAAGACTCCTGATTGATTTTGTTTCACCGTTCAGTTTGTAAAGCCCATCTTCTCCTATTTCAACTATCACTGTCACTGGGGCCACAGTTTTAGAATCTGATTCCGGCAATTCAAATGGAGATATTTTTACCAGTTTTGAAGTCAATACAAAGAAAATCAATAGCAGGAAGATCACATCCGTTAGAGATGCCATGCTAAATTCCGGACTGGTTTTATTTCTTCTTTTTAGACCCACTTAGAAGAGTTTTGAGTTTTGAGTTTTGAGTTTTGAGAATTCAAGAAACTAAAACCTTATATATTATGCAGTTGGTTCTTGCAATAGATCCATGAATTCTGTAGTATAACGTTCCATTTGGTATACTACCTTTTCAACTTTTGAAACCAGAAGGTTATAAGTTATGAAGGCAAAAATCCCAACTACGAGACCTAAAGCTGTTGTTATCAATGCTTGATAGATCCCATCAGCCAGAGATTGCGGTGATACATTTTGCTCTTGTGCCATATTGAAAAAGGCCAAGATCATACCTGTCACGGTCCCTAAAAATCCGATCATTGGTGCTGCACCAGCAATACTGGCGAGTGTCGATAGATTTTTTTCAAGCTTGAATACTTCAAGGTTTCCAACATTTTCAATTGCAGCGTCTATATCTCTAAGTGGCTTTCCAATTCTTGCCAATCCTTTTTCAACCATCCTAGCTACAGGTGTGTCCGTATTTTGGCATAAGCCTCTCGCTGCCTGAATGTTGCCTGAGCTAACGTTTGCTCTGATATTATTCATGAAATTCTGATCAACCTGTCCAGATCTCTTTATTGTTAAATACCTCTCAATAAAAATATAAAGAGCGATAACTGATAATATCAATTCAACCATTACGATGATTACACCAATGGTTCCACCTGAGAACATTAAATCGAGTACAGAAATCGATTCAGTTGTTTGTTCTAAGTCGGTTGCTTGAAGAAATAAAAAATTGTGAAACATAAAGTCAGTTTTTTTCTCGTATGCTTTCTGAGTTTTTATCCCAGACCGGAACTTACTTCCGGGTCAGCGCTGCGTTAAAACGTTGCAGTAATTTGATTAAGTGTAAAATCGGCGGGAAAGTTATTGTTTTTTATTAAAAACCAGTTGTTTACGTAGTGAATATTAAAGTCAATGTTGATAAATTTTCTGAATTGCCTTTTGTGACCACCATGTATTTTCTGGTTTACGAATATGATTAGAATTTGTTCAGCGATCAATAACCAAATGAAATTTTATCCGTTTTTTATTATGGTGAGGATTATTACTTTTGCACAGTTAGCGAAAATTCGCTAAAATTTCCTTTCGAAAAGAATCGCCTAAACTATTAATTCTTATATGGGTTTTTGTTTGGCTTATTGTTCTACAAACTTTTATCAAATAATATGAGAAGAATTAGAAAAGTTGCAGTACTCGGTTCTGGGGTGATGGGCTCAGGTATTGCTTGTCATTTTGCAAATATCGGACTTGAAGTTTTGTTACTGGATATTGTTCCAAAAGACTTGCCTGAAGATAAAAAAAGCGATAAGAGGTTGCGAAACAGCATGGCTCAAAATGCATTGAATGCAGCTGTTAAATCTAAGCCAGCTCCGCTCTATGACAAAACATTTGTATCAAGAATTACAGTTGGGAATTTTGAAGATGATTTTGAAAAAATAAAAGATTTTGATTGGATCGTAGAAGTTGTTGTAGAAAGACTCGATATCAAAAACCTCATTTTTGATAGTGTTGACAAATATCGCAGACAAGGTTCATTGGTCACTTCAAATACTTCGGGCATACCAATTCACTTAATGCTTGAAGGCCGATCAGCGGATTTCAAAAAGCATTTTTGCGGCACGCACTTTTTCAACCCACCTCGGTACATGAGATTACTGGAGATCATCCCTTCTCCTGAAACTGATCCGGAAGTGATTTCTTTCTTTATGAATTATGGCGATCGGTATTTGGGTAAACAAACAGTGCTTGCCAAGGATACACCTGCTTTTATTGCAAATAGGGTGGGGGTCTACGCGATGTCGAAGATTTACCAGTTAACAACCGAAATAGGTTTGAATATCAGCGAAGTTGACAAGCTGACGGGGCCGGCAATTGGCCGACCTAAAACTGGCACTTTCCGTTTAGGTGATTTAGTGGGACATGATACCTCCGCAAAAGTCATTCAAGGCATAAAAGACAATTGTCCAAATGACGAACAAGCAAGTGCCCTGGGCATTCCTAAATATTATCAGTTTCTTCTCGACAACAACTATTTAGGAAATAAAACTGGACAGGGTTTTTATAAAAAGACTGGTGAGCGGGATGAAAAAGGTCGCCCTGTGATCCTTGCACTTAATCTCGAAACCCTTGAATACGAATTGCCACCGAAATCCAGTCTTCCAAGTTTGGGTATTGCGAAGCAAACTGAAAATGTAGAAAAGAGAATTCGTGCGATTTTCAACGCAGAAGATAAAGGTGGTGAGTTGATTAAAAAATCCCTTTCTGGCCTTTTTGCTTATGTCTCCAATCGTGTGCCTGAAATAGCTGACAAATTTTACAGCATCGATGATGCACTCCGTGCAGGATTTGCATGGGATTATGGCCCATTCGAATATTGGGATATAATTGGAATTAAAAATGGAATTGAAGCCGCTGAGTCATTAGGAGAGTCCGTTGCTCAATGGGTAAAGGATATGGTCGCTGATGGTGTAGAGGCATTTTATAAAACAGAGAATGGCAGCCGTAAATTTTATGATGTAGCTACCAAGACGTATAAAACGGTTCCCGGAACAGAGGATTTCATTGTATTGGATACATTAAGAGAAAAAGCTCCTGTTTATAAAAATTCAGAAGTCGTACTCCATGATATTGGTGATGGCGTGCTTTGTTTGGAGTTTGTCAGCAAAGCAAATTCAATAGGAGAAGGTGTTTTGAGAGGGATGAATGAAGCCATTCAAATTGCGGAAGAGGGTGACTGGAAAGGATTGGTTATAGGAAACAACGCTAAAAATTTCTCTGTAGGCGCCAACTTGATGATGATCGGAATGATGGCCTATGAGCAGGATTTCGATCAATTGAACATGGCCGTAAAAATGTTTCAAGACACTGTGATGCGCTGTCGGTTTTCCAGCATTCCAGTAGTAATCGCTACACAAGGATATGTTTTTGGTGGGGCATGTGAGACTTTAATGCATTGTGATGCAGCCTATTGTGCAGCAGAGAGTTACATTGGTTTGGTTGAAGTTGGAGTTGGATTAATTCCAGGTGGTGCTGGCACTAAAGAGTTTGCGGTACGCTTATCCGACTCATTCTTTGCGGGTGACGTGCAGGTCCCAACTTTAATAGAAAAATTCAAAACAATTGCATTGGCTTCGGTCGCTACTTCTGCATACGAAGGATATAACTTAGGTTATCTACAGCATGAAAAAGACCATGTTATAATGAACACGCATCGTAATATAGCTGAAGCAAAATCAAAAGTGTTAGAGTTGGCAGATGGATACGTCCAGCCAATTATGCGTGATAACATTCAAGTGATGGGTCAAAGCGGATTAGCTACACTGTATGTTGCCGCCAATGAATTGAAACTGGGTAAGTATGCCAGCGAACATGATATTAAAATAGCAAAAAAAGTAGCTTGGGTGCTTTGCGGTGGAGATTTGACAGGCCAGCAGATGGTTTCTGAAAGGTATTTGGTGGACTTGGAAAGAGAAGCATTCCTAAGTCTTTGCGGCGAACAAAAAACACTCGAAAGGATTCAGCATATGCTGACGACTAATAAGCCGTTGAGGAATTGATTTTTAAGACCTTAAAGAATATAGACATGAGACATTAGAATTTTTTAGGATATTCTTGAAAGTAAAACCTCGAAATATGACCAAACGTACCATACATAATTTCAGAGAGCTGAAAATTTGGCAAAGATCCATGTCGCTGGTAAAGAAAGTTTACGTAGTAACTGAAAAATTGCCTAAATCTGAATTGTTTGGATTGACTTTGCAAATTAGGAAGTCCGCTGTTTCAATGCCTTCCAATATTGCTGAAGGCTGTGGTAGAGGTACTAACTCACAATTGCAACATTTTCTAGATTTTTCTCATGCATCTTCATGTGAATTGGAAACTCAAATTATATTAACAAAAGAGTTAAATTATCTTCCAATTGGAGAAGTAGATTTAATTCTTAAAGAAATAGCAGAATTTCAAAAAATGATTTTAAGCTTTAGAAATTCACTTGAATAGTCAAATCACTCAAGTCTAAATGTCTAAAGTCTAAATTCTAAATTCTTTAAAAAATGCAAGAAGCATATATTGTAAAAGCATACAGAAGTGCAGTCGGCAAAGCAAAAAAAGGGGGATTCCGAAACTATCGATCTGATGACTTGGCAGTCGATGTTATTGAGCACTTGTTGAAAAACACACCGGAATTGGATCCTCATCAGGTTGATGATTTGATTGTTGGTTGTGCAAACCCAGAAGGTGAGCAAGGACTTCAAATTGGCAGGATGATCTCTGTTCGGGCACTCGGTAAGCCAGTCCCAGGAATGACTGTCAACCGATATTGCGCTTCCGGCCTCGAAACTATCTCAATTGCAGTAGCAAAAATTAGAGCAGGAATGGGGCAATGTTACATTGCTGGCGGCACTGAAAGTATGAGCATGATTCCTATGACTGGGTATAAAATGTCCCCAAGTTATAAAGTGGCCAGTTCGACACCAGAATATGTTACTGGTATGGGAAATACAGCAGAGGCAGTGTCCGAAAAATATGGGATCAGCAGAGAAGTGGCTGATGTGTTTTCATACAACTCTCATGTGAAAGCTGCCAATGCGATTGATAATGGCTTTTTCAATGATGAAATTGTGCCAGTGACCGTGAAGGAGGTTTTTGTAAAAGACAATAAGCGCCAGGAAATGGAGCATACTGTTGCTATGGACGAAGGAGTACGTCGCGATACAACTGTTGAAGGCTTGTCAAAACTGAGACCTGTATTTAAAAACAAGGGAGTTGTGACGGCTGGAAATGCATCTCAGACATCTGATGGAGCAGCATTTGTTTTGGTAATGAGCGAGGAGATGGTCAAGCAGTTGAACCTTGAGCCGATCGCCCGATTGGTTTCTTGCTCTGTTGCTGGAGTTGAGCCGCTTTATATGGGAATCGGTCCATGTGCTGCCATTCCAAAAGCCTTAAAGCAAGGTGGTCTCAAATTGAATGACATTGAGCAAATTGAATTGAATGAGGCATTTGCGGTGCAAGCATTGGCGGTAATTCAAGAAGCAGGATTGAATCCTGACTTAGTTAATGTAAACGGTGGAGCAATCGCTCTCGGTCACCCACTTGGCTGCACAGGTGCAAAACTCTCTACTCAGCTTTTCAACGAAATGCGCCGTCGAAACCAAAAATATGGCATGGTGACCGCATGTGTTGGTGGCGGTCAGGGTATTGCAGGAATTTATGAGTTGTTGAATTAAAGAAATTAAGGAATTGGGAAATTTTCAATTTCCCAATTCCTTAACCTTCCATTACGCCCAACTTCCTTTCTACCTTCCAAGACCCTCTCGTGAAATCTGGAAACTTAACTGGAACAGAACCCAACTGAACTGAAAGCTCTGAGAGTGGTGTAACAACCGACCAAGAGGCAGCATCATAAACGTCCATGTCCAGAGCAGCACCCCTGTTGAAGCAATCAATCATTCGCCAATTCATAATGAAATCCATTCCGCCGTGGCCACCGTTTTTCTCGGCGAGTTTCTGCAATTTGGTCCAAAGCGGGTGGGCATGCATATCTCTGTACGTTTTATAATCTTCATCAGAGAGAAAGCCATGTCCCTGGCCGTTAATCGACAATTTGCTGGGGTAACCTTTGTGAAATGCTTTTGTGCCAGCCAGCATATCTATTCGGTCATAGGGTCGACCAGTAACTACATCATGCTGCACAAGGATAGAACGGCCTTTATGCGTTTTGATAATAGTATTATTGATATCACCATGCTTGAACCCTTTCTTTCGGTGGAAATCATTATCTGCTTCAACGGAATCAGAATGTTCGTCCATGCCAGCCTGTAAGGAACTCATAGAGACTAAATATTCAAAACGATCACCTCGATCAATTCCCATATACTGAGCTACCGGGCCGAGTCCATGAGTAGGGTAGAGGTTGCCATCCCGCTCCATGATGTGATGGGTGCGCCATTGTTTATAATAGTAGGTTTTGCTGAACAACAATTCTCGAAGGTCATGGATATAGGCGCATTCAGCATAGGTTAAGGTACCAAAAATTCCTTTTTCAACCATGTTCAAAACCCATAGTTCTTCACTGCCATAACACACATTTTCCAGCATAATGCAGTTGAGCTGCATCTCTTCTGCGGTATTCACCAATTTCCAATGACCTTCAATGGTGAGTGCTGCGGGCACTTCAAGCGCTACGTGTTTGCCTTTTTGCATGGCATAAACCGCCATCGGCACATGCTCATCCCAATGGGTTGCAACGATTACAAGATCAATATCATCTCTGTTGCATAGGTCTTTCCATGATTCCGCTGTTCCGGCATATATGATTGGTTCTTGGCCGCCATTTTCTTTCAATTGTTTAGCACATCTGTCCGCCATTTCTTGGCGGATATCACAAATAGCGACGAGTTTGCATTTGTCTAATCCCACACCATTTATAAGGCGAGCATGACTAGCCCCTCTATTGCCTAAACCAATAATTCCGACTCTTACTTGTTTGATTGGGTCAACTTTCAGCCCCATTACGGATTTGCCTTTCGAGGGTGTTGTTTCACAGGCTGCATCTAATAAGTCATTTATTTCTGCTTTAGCAAATGATTGCTTGCCGGGTAAACCTACAAGTGCTGCTAATGCTGCAGCGTTTTTAAGGAAATGGCGTCGTTTGAAGTTGTTACTCATGATGTAGTTTCTGTTTTATTTTTGATGAATGACTTCGATAGTTTTCGAAATAAATTGTCCGCTCAATTTTACAAAATATACTCCATTTGGCAAGCCACTAAATGAAATGGTTGATTTAGAATAGCCTTCAGGAATTTCCTTTTTTTCGGTTTTTAAAAGTGATCCAGTAGCATTATATGTGTTAATGTTTATAATAGAATTCTCAGGACTGGCGGTATGCAAAGTCAACTCGTCAGCAACTGGATTAGGGTAGAATTCAAGCGCTATAATATCTCCTTCAAATATTGGGACGGGAAGAGCAGGGAATAGTTGTGATGGTGGCACTGCATTTCTTTCGATTTGATTACTGCTCCATAATAACTTCACTGTTGCATCACCAATGCCTTCAAAATATTCCAGTTTGATAGGATAATACTTTTCTTTTTCAAGAAAAATAGAATTGGAATATTCATTCTCTCCTTGTCCAAACCAAGCATCAATAAGTAATTGGTTATCAACCCAAAGGCGGCTACCGTCATTTGTAATCAGATGGAAATTTATCGTGTCTGTAAACAATGGCTGAACATAGCCTTCCCAACGGACAAGGAAATAATCTTCTCCCAAATAGTTTTCATCAGGAGTGCCCAAGCCCCATTCAAAATTCACTTGAGAATCAACCATTGAAAATGCAGCCGGCTCTTGAAATGTAAAATCCTTGAGTGCATCGTTATAATAGGTGCCTTTCAATCCCTGACCAGCTGAAAGTGGCTGGACTGATTTATAAATTGCCGTTAGTTCAACATCATTTGCGGGTGCTTCAAATGTTATGCGAGGAGCATTTTCTCCATTGCTCCATTCTTGAAAAGTGTAAAGAGAATCAGATGTGACCAGAGAAGTTGGTGCGTTGAAATCATGGAAAACACCAACGACACTAGGGACAATAAATGGTGTATTTGACAAGGTGCCATTTGCATCAACTGCAAAGCCTGTAGGCTGAGTGCCCAGGATTATATTCGATTTCTCTGGAAGAACAGTTCGTTGAATAGTTGACGAGAGGCCATCGTTATCAGTGGCGGTTAAGGTGATTCGAAACCAAACATTGTCTGAAGTTTCGCCAATTTGAGGAACGATGAAGCTTTCTCCCAAAACGCCAGACACTGGCCCATATGCTGGGTGTGTATGCTGATCGTGGTGGAAATCAACCTTCCATTTTAGCTGGCTTGGTGGTAGAATTCCATCTTCGGGATCATTGGCTTCTCCTGAAAACAGAAATAGGTCACCTGCTCGATAGGTAGTACCAATTGCAGGTTCAGTGATATTTGCTGCTGGCCGTTTGTTGCTGGTAACCTGCAATGTTGCATAAGTGGATGTATCCGCTCCAGAGCCATTAATTACAATACACCTAAATATTTGACCGCTGTCATTTAAAACTAAATCTTCGAGTTCAAGCGTTGGATTTGTTGCTGCTGGTATATTGGTAGTTCCAATTTGCCATTGGTATTGAAGCGGTGGAGCACCTGAAGCTGCAATGGAAAATATAGCGTTTTCACCGACTGATACCAATGTAGATTTGGGCTGAACAGCGATGAAAGGAGCATCACTACCTGTATAAAAAATCCGCCATAATGTTCCATTGTTTGAGGCAGTATTGTCCTCCTCAGAGCCATCTCCAATTCCGGCTCTTGCTAAGAAATACATTGTGCCATCTGGATGTGTGAGAAGTTGCAGCGGCCTGTTGATGCTAGATGCAAATACATCAACCTCTCCCGTGTTGGGGTTCAATGTCCTTATTTCACCTGAGCAATAATCAGAAAAGAAAACTTTGTCCCAATATTCAGAAGGGAAACTAAAATTGTCAGGTGAATAAGTCGTGATCCCTACTGCTGCACAACCATTGTCATGATTATAAGAGTGAAGGGGCGGTTGATAATTTGCTGGAGGGGTTTGGTCTTGATAGTCGCCTTCTAGCGCTGGCCAGCCGTAATTTTTGCCAGCAATAATTTGATTCACTTCTTCAAATCGGTGACTACCTACATCGGTTGTGAAAATATTTCCTGAAATCTGATCGATTGTCATGGCAAATGGGTTGCGATGGCCCAGTGACCAGATCGATCTGTACTTACCTGTAGTTTGGTTATAAAATGGATTATCGCTGGGGATAGATCCATCTTTATTGATTCTTAAAATTTTCCCTAAAAGAGAGTTGAAATCTTGCGCAGCATCGATGATTGTTCCATCACCAGTAGCGACATACAACTTGTCATCCATTCCGAATCGCATAGCGCCAGCATTGTGGTTGTTTCCGGCAAGGGTGTCAATATCAAGTAAAACAACCTCGCTTCCAGGCTCTGCAAAATTTCCATTTGCTGTAAAGCGGCTTAATCTGTTATGATTGGCATTTGGAACAGTATAATAAATGTAAATGAAATGGTTGGAGTCAAATTCTGGATCGATTGCAATTCCACTCAGACCTCTCTCATTAAAATTATCTACTTCAATCTCAAGAAAGGGATCAAGTAATACTTGCCCATTTTCTACAATTCTCACACGACCGTTCTTTTCTGTAAAAAAAATTCTGCCATCTGGAGATAAGGCAATGGCCACTGGGTCTAACCCACCAGCAATTTGAATGGCAGCAAAGCCTGATGGCAGTTCATGGGCAAACACCGTTAATGGAATTAGTATTCCGAATAAAAGAAAAGATAATATGTAATTCACCGAACTATTCATTCATGCAAATGTATGGAGTGGAATAAAGCCATCTAACCGATAACAAGAGATAGGTCGTTGGATTCACTATAATGACCTTATTGATCTACAATGACTCGCACACTATCAGATTCAATTCGAGTTTTTAGCCAACCTTGCAATTGGTTAATTTTCTCTTGTTTTGGAACTTGAGAGAATTTTGTTAGAGCAAGATGAACCGTATCAACTGGCTGCCCTTTTGAACTAAAATAGATAGCTTTTTGAATGCTCAGTTCTTGAATAGTTTCATCAAAATGGACCGCTTCTTTGGAGATTCGTTCCATTGGCAGTTCAAATTGCTGGTAAGAAACAAGCTGTTTTTTGAGAAAATTGATTTGATCTTCTTTGCTCTGCAAGCTATCCAAACTTCTGTTCAAATACTCTTCAAGCACCTGCGACTTTAGTTCGTCAGGAGTAAGTGATTTTGAGCCCTGCTTGATTACTAATGCTACATTTTCAAGCCCATAATTTTCCATTTGGCCTTCTAGATAAGTTATCATGGATTCATCAATAGGGTCTCCAATAAGGCTAACTATTATTTGTTTGTTATCTGTTTCGATTTCGCAAACATATCTCAATACCTCTGATTTCGGGAATGAGATTTCTTGTGTGATGAATCTTTCAACCTTATTGAGGTAAATACTTTTTCGAACCAATTTATTAGCAATGAAAATGCTCGGAATTATCATCGCTAATACAAACACTACGACAGCCGTTTTGGCTTTGCTCTTTGTTTCGGGACTAAGAAAAGTCACTTCCCTAAATCTTAAAAACCGGACAATTAGAAGTGTTGAAAAACAAATGAAAACTGCGTTAATTGAAAATAAGTAAAATGCTCCAAAAAAATAGGACATATTTCCGATAGCCAAACCATAACCAGCTGTGCATAGTGGTGGCATAAGGGCAGTTGCAATTGCTACTCCTGGAATGACATTTCCTTTTTCTCTTGAAGCGGTTGCAATAATTCCTGCCAATCCACCGAATAGACCAATAAAAACATCCCAAATCGTTGGAGTAGTTCGAGCCAGTAGTTCGGATTGAGCAGAGTTTAAAGGACTTATAAAAAAATACAGCCAAGAAGTAAAAACACTGATAAACACCATGACTGCAAGGTTCGTAGCAGCTTTATTTATTAGCTTGAGATCACTAATTCCTGCACCTAAACCTATTCCCATGATAGGCCCCATTAATGGTGAGATTAGCATCGCACCTATTATTACAGCGGCAGAATTAAAGTTTAGCCCAATTGAGGCAATCATAATGGCAAATACCAGCACCCATACATTTATGCCACTGAATTCAACTCCCTTTCGGATTTCTTCAATTATTTTATCTTCTCGTTCCTGATTCTGCTGTAAGTTGAATCGGTCTTTTAAGAAAATAATAAAGTCGGAGACAATCGATTTCATAAAGTTCTTTGGAAATCTATTTTATATTAAATGAAGGGTAAAGGTAAAATTCAGAAAAGAAATGTTGCAGGAGAAAGAAGAAAAGTAGCCTCAGATAAGATATTAGTTGTCTTTGAAGGGGTGTCTTTGAACCCAGGTGTCATCAGGCCGGAAATATTCAAGAATGGGGCTCATTATATTATTCATCAATTTGTTATTAGCCCGAATATAACAAAAAAGGTCTTCAGGTTCAGCACCAATTGTGCTTTTGATTTCCATTGCTGTTCTTGCAAATACAATTCTGCCTGTTTGTTGGTCAATGCCTTGTTTTAAACAGTCCAAAAGCATGTTCATGTAAAGCTGATGTTCTTTATTGTACGATTGATCATAGCCAAGAAAATGGGCTTCCAGCTCGTCATAATTCTTAATATTGGTTCTATATCCAATGAGTTCTCCATCCAAATAATACCCAGTAACTTGAAAGTCATCGCCAAGGTGTTCCTTGAGTTTGACTATATAATTCTCGTGTAAAACAACCATATTAAAACCAGCGGTCAGCATTACACCTTTATAAAGTTGGTACAATCGATCTACATTTTTGTAAAGGTCGTCCAGCGAAAGTTCTACTCTTTGTAGTGAGTCACCACATTTGAATGCTTTTCTTGCCCTTACGCGGTATTTTGAGCTAATATCATTCATGTAATCATCAAATGACATCCAAGTTTCTCGCATTGGCAGCACCATGTTTGGGTGGAAAACAAACTCTTTATATTTTAGGTCTGATAAATCTTTTTTAAAGTCATAAGGACCATTATTGGATGGTTTCTCTTCAAGGTCTTTTATAAATATACCATCTGTTTTTACTTTCTTTTCTTTCCAGAATTGTTGTGCCTTAATCAAAGCCTCTTCAATTAATTCTATTGATTTTTTACGTGAGACTACAGAAGGATTAAAATAAAATCCATGCTCTCCAGTAAATAACAGATTTCCACAAACAAGCAAATTGAATTCAAATTTTTTGGCCAAATAACCTTTTACTGAACTAGTCATTGATTTTAAGAAGGCTGGCTTATTTGTATCACCTTCTTTGTCTTGTACGGTTTGATCTGTCTTAAAATTGGTAATTTGACAATATGCAACTCCAATAGGGAGCTGGTTTTTGTGAAAAATGATATAGCAAGGCTTAATTCCAATAGGTGGAGCTTCTTCGATTGCGGTAAGTAAGGGGCGATGTAAATACTTATTTAGCGGCGGTTGGGCAGTTTCCCAATCTGATGATAAATCTGCTACAGAAGTGAATATTCGACAAGAATAATCCGAATCTGGTAGAGCGTACTCTTTTGAATCATCTGTGGTTTGTGATATGGCCAATACTGGTGATTTGTCAGTCACGAAAGTGCGAAAATTTTAATGCCCGAAGATAACAGGTTGAGTTATTGGATAGTTTTGTGGTGTTCTGTTTAACTTAAAATTAATTGCCTTGATGATGTACGGACAGACTCGGAAATAGTTGTGTTTGATATTTTCAAATAAATATACGAGAAGGGATGTGCCGCAATTCCTTCATTACCATAATAGAAAATCGAAGCCTGATGGTAATTCTATTCGAACAACGTATGAGGTTGAGGCAGCAATTGTAATTATCTAAATCAAGGGAATTTGATCGGATCTACCTCATTCATTAGTTCATAAATTTTTTCAAAAACATCTTCAGGGTGAGGTTTTGAAAAATAATCACCATCAGAGCCATAGGGCGGCCTGTGTTCTTTAGCAGTTAGAGTAATGGGTTTTGAATCAAGATATTGATAACCATTTTGTCGTTCAAGAACTTCCTGCATCATATAGGCTGTACCTCCTCCAGGTACATCTTCATCCATGAACACTATCCGATTGGTTTTCTTAAGTGATTCTACAATTCTATGCTCTAAGTCGAAAGGAAGCAATGTTTGAACATCAATAAGTTCTACAGAAATTCCATGTTCTGAAAGCATCTCGATTCCCTGTTCAGCAATTCTTACACACGAACCATAGGTGACAAGGGTGACATCTGTTCCTTCTCTTAATACGTCCGGGACGCCCAGAGGTACAGTGTATTCACCAATATTGTCGGGCATTTTTTCTTTTAATCGGTATCCATTTAAGCATTCAATTATAAGAGCTGGATCATCGGAAAGTAGCATGGTATTATAAAGCCCGGCGGCTTGAACAAAATTTCTTGGGACTAATAGGTACATTCCACGAAGTGATCCAAGCAACATGCCAATGGGAGACCCTGAATGCCAAATACCTTCAAGCCGGTGTCCTCTTGTTCGAATGATAGCGGGCGCTTGTTGAATGCCGTTTGATCGATACCTTAGAGTTGATAGATCATCTGTAAGTGGGGATAAACCATAAACAAGATAATCGAGATACTGGATTTCAGCTATCGGTCGCATACCTCTCATAGCCATTCCAATTGCCTGGCCCATAATTGTCCATTCTCTGATCCCTGTATCAAAAACCCGGCTCTCGCCGTATTTTTCTTGCATACCCATCATTCCTTGATTAACACCACCTATTTTACCAGCATCTTCACCATAAGCGAAAAGGTTTGCATGTTTCTCAAACGCTTTATCAAAGAATGTATTTATGACTTCATATCCGTTTTTATAAACTGAATTTTCGCTAAAAACTTTGTGGATAACAGGAACGTTGAGTGCAGAATACTTAGAAGAACTATAAAGATTTGTCTCATATCTTTTATGGGCAAGGTTTCTACCCAGTTCAAGAAATGCCTTTAAGTCTTTTGTTGCAGCAAGATTTTCGGAAGATATTGCGAAATATAATTGACGAGCATTTTTTATAAGATCAGAATACAGTGGGGAATAATGTCCGTTTAATTCTGATAATAATTGCTCAACCTTTCCTTTGTTTTTGGTACTTGATAAGATTGATTGGTAGATTCCAAGAAGAATTTGCTTTTGGTCATTTACCGGATTGATGTATGCAGCCCAAGCTCTATTTTTACATTCTTTCACATATTTAGCTGCTTTTAGGCGTATAGCCTTTATCCCTTCAGGAGTTGCAATTCCGACCTCAACCATCCAATCTCCCATTTTAACAATGCAGTCTCTTTCTTTTTCCCAATCCAGCCTTTCTTTCGACTTGTATCGTTCATGAGAGCCTGATGTTGAGTGACCCTGAATTTGAGTGCATTCTTTTATATGTAATAGCGAAGGAATATGTGTCTCCCGAGATTTATCAGCAGCATTTTTGAAGACTTTACATAAGGCAGGATAATCCCAAGCATACTCTGTATAAATGTCAAATCCTTCATTTTTTTCATTTAACCTAAAACCTTCAATTAGTTCGGAAATACTTCCTTTTGTAGTTTGGTATTTTGTTGGAACCGAAATTCCATAGCCGTCATCCCATACCGAAATTAGCAGTGGAATTTGTTGAACACCAGCAGCATTTAATGCTTCCCAGAAAACACCCTCGGATGTACTGGCGTCTCCAATTGTACAAAAGCAAACTTCGTCCCCATTATTACTGAAAGATGTGCTTTTAGTTAATGCTGGATTTTCTCTATATTTTTTTGAAGCAAGGGCCAACCCAACCGCTCTGGCCATTTGACCGGCAGTAGAAGAAATGCCAATAGAACTATTGTAGGAGTTTTTATGATGAAGCCATTCACCGTTTTCATCTATGGTAGGAGTGCCATAATGGCCATTCATTTGACGACCACCATTCATTGGGTCGTTTTCAGCGTCGGCGTATAATTGTGCAAAGTAATCTTCAACACTTAACAGCCCAAGAGCCATTATAAAGGTTTGGTCTCGATAGTAACCTGACCTCCAATCTCCTTTTTTAAAAGCACGTGCCATTGCAACCTGTGGAACCTCTTTCCCATCACCGAAAATACCAAATTTAGCTTTTCCAGTGAGCACTTCTTTTCTTCCAAGGAGACTTGCCTCACGACTGACACAACAAATCCAAAAGTCTTTCAGCACGTCATTCATATATGAATCGTCCAAATTAGTGGCTTGGAAATCAAGGAAATCTGCAATAGGTGTTTCAATCATATGCATTTTTACGAAATAAAATTTGGTTAGGCAAGAAAATGTAGATTGTAAAATATGGATGAAAAAAAATCATCATTTACAAAACAAAATTTCAAAAAACTGATTTTAGAAGTGCGAAAATATATAAAAGTTTTGGAAACTTTAAACCTGTAAGGTCAGATTTTTTGCACTGATGCTAACATAACAATATAATCACGGTTAACATGTCGTTAACTGGCAATGTTATGACTGTATCTTTTATCCAATCAAAAATGACCATACATTTGCACAGTATTAATTTTGAAATCAAATCAAAAATTATCCTAATGAAAAATTTAATTTCTATCCTTGCTGTTTTTGCCCTATTTGCAACTTCAACTTTTGCTCAAGATACCCCAACGGAGACAAAAGTACCAGCTGATTCAGCGGCACCAGCAGAAGGAGGCCCTGTAATGACTTTTGATGTGACAGAGGTTGACTACGGCACTATTAAGCAAGGATCTGATCCATTGCGTGTTTTCAAATTCTCTAACACGGGTGATGAGCCTTTAATTATCAGCAAAGCAAAAGGTAGCTGTGGATGTACAGTTCCAAAGTATCCTCAAGAAGCAATTCTGCCAGGTGAAGCAGCTGAAATTGAAGTTCGTTATGATACAAATCGTATCGGGCCTTTCCAGAAAACAGTTACCCTTACAACTAATGAAGGTTCTCCAACACATACCCTAAAAATTAAGGGTAAAGTAGAGCCAAAACCAGCGGAAGATAGTGTACCTGCAAGCCAAGGAGGATTTGGCAACAACTAAAAATTCATGAGATAAATGAATGAAGCCCTGAGAAAGATTCTTTCCCAGGGCTTTTTCTTTGTTTATGCCAATCCAGTTTTGGGAAGCAATTGCCTTACTTTTGTGCGACTTCGATGAATTGAATTAATTCTATATGTTTCTAAAAAATGCATATCTCGGAAATAATCACTGGTACTTATATTTAGCAACTTTAATATTGGTTGTTTTTGGGACAATAGTTGGCCAGCTCCCTTTATTGGGGATCGTTTCTATGAAAGCAGCTGCAGAAGGCAAAAGCCAAGGAGATATTGCAGAGATGCTTAACTCCATGGATTTCAGTGACATAAATTTGGATAACAATTTATTTATATTCCTGATGTTACTGGCTTTCGTAATAGGATTGGTTTTCCTTGGGATTGGGTTAAAACATATCCATAAAAAACCATTTACCTCCATTATTACTCCTAAACGATCAATTAATTGGAATAAAATATTTTTCAGTTTTGGTCTCTGGATGTTGCTCACAATTCTTCTGGAGGGTGTATTCTTTATATTGCAACCCGACATCTATACTTTTCAATTTGAGCCATCCAAGTTTTTTGTTTTGCTATTGATAGCACTTTTTGTTTTTCCGTTTCAAACATCTTTTGAAGAATTACTTTTTCGAGGATATTTATTACAAGGCATTAGTTTGCTGTCAAAATATAGATGGATTCCATTGGTAATAACTTCCGTAGCTTTTGGAGGAATGCATTTTGCAAACCCAGAAGTTCAGGCTTTTGGCCTTGGCCTGAGTATGACTTATTACATTGGGGTAGGATTGTTTTTAGGCATCATTACTCTGCTAGATGACAGTTTGGAACTTGCCTTAGGTATTCATGCTGCAACCAATATTTATGGAGCTTTATTCGTTACTTTCGACGACTCGGCTATTCAGACGGCAGCATTGTTTCACACTTCAGAGGTGAATATGGGTTGGATGTTGATTGGATTCCTTTTTGCTGCTCTTATTTATTTATTGATTGTATCAAAAAAATATAAATGGACAGACTGGACCAAATTTTTTAGTGAAATAGAAAGGCCACAAATTGAAGAGATAACCGTTATTGAAAACGAATAACATTTAAACTTAAACCAATTCAATCACATCTACGTAATAACCATTTCAAATTCCTTTTTAAAATAATTGCCATGAAGCACAAAATCTTTTTATTTAGTTTACTCTCTGTTTTAATGCTTGCATTTGGTTGCAATGATGATGATTTACCGTTTAGTGATTGTTTTCAAGAAGCCAACGGTAAGGCACAATTCACTATTACTCCCCTGGATGGGCCTACAACTTCCCTCCCTTCTAAAGTTTCTATGTTTTTCAAAGTTACTGATGAAGATGGAGACCCTGTAGGTTATTTGAATGAAGACAATTTTATCATTTATGAAAAGGGAATAAACGATGACTGTCACAGGGAAATAGGCTTGGAGTCTGATCGGAAAATAAAAACAGACCCTCAGATATTTAACCATACCACAATGCTGGTCCTTGACCTCAGCGGAAGTGTGCTGGAAAATCATCTTGACCCTTTATTGAATGCTGGTATTGAATTTATTGATGCAATAATGCCAGATACTGTAAGTGCTAGTAAGTCTATGGGGATTTGGTGGTTTGATGGAGAAGATATTCTCCATTCTTTAGTGCCGCCAACTGGGAATAAAAACACATTGAAGCTTGGGTTATTGGCTATTGACCAATCGATCAGCAATGACAATTCCACTGATCTTTATGGCGCCATTTTAAAATCTGCAGATATAGCAACTAATTTGTTAAATATGGTCTCGGACTCAGTGATTGGAGCAGTTTCAGTTGTGATATTCACGGATGGAACTGACAAAGCTGCTCGTTATTTAAAAAGTGAGGCGATTACTGCGATTCATTCATTACCTCAGGAGATTTCCTATTTTACAATTGGAATAGGGGTGGAGGCCGACAATGAGGTGTTGAGTCAGATAGGGCGGAATGGATTTGTATCAGATGATGATGTTGGCCAATTAGCGAATATTTTTGAAAGTGTCGCCAATTTGGTGAGTGCCGAGGCCAATAGTTATTATCAATTTGAATATTGTAGCCCAAAAAGAAGTGGAACAAGCAATGGGCTAATAATTGAAGTATTCCACAATGGTGCCGGAGGCAAATTTGGAAACTTCAAAACTACTTTTGATGCTACTGGATTCACTGGTGGGTGTAGTCTTTAATTCAAATTGAACCCAACAAAAAAGGCTGTGTTTTGCACAGCCTTTTTTGTTGGGTTACTAATTACAATCAATCCTGTCATAATTTTCCATACGTCGAACCAGTGAAACTTCCCTTTCAAAATCAAATAGCGTGATTCTCCTCAAATCATAATAAGCTAACCAAAACTCTCTCAATGCATTCATATAATTGACCCTTGCTGATTCTTTTTCAGTAATGGCAATATTAAGGTCAGTTACCCCAATCTTGCCAATAAAATACCGATTTCTGGTCATTTCTAATCGTTTCTGAGAAACTTCATATGCTCTAAATGAAAGAGCAACCTGATCTCGAACAAGGTCAAATTGTTTTACTTTCAAAATAATTTCTTGTTCAAAATTGACCTTTTCCTGATCTACATTCATTCTTTCTAATTCCCTATTAGAACAAGCAGTTTCAAGCCTTGCCCTTGCTTTACCCCAATCTGCAATGGGCACTGTAATTCCCAATCTTAGTGTTTCATTGTCAATTGGGTCTTTATAGGCATCATTTACATTACTTCCAGTTTGTGATAAGCTAATGATTCCAGTTAAATCCATTTGAAAGCCACTATTTGATTTAGCAAGTGCAACATTTTGATCAGCCTCTGCAATCCTGCGTTGAAAAGCAATCATATCGCTTCTGTTTTCTTTTGCAAATTGTAGTGCTCTATCGAGTTGAACTTCAAACTCAGGAATATTTTCTGGAGCATCTAATTTGAAAAAAGTGGTTTGCTTGATGCCTAAAAAATTTCTCAAACGTTCTGTCCCTGATTGCAAATCAAGTAAAGCCATCTGAACGGCGGCATTCGCATTCATGGTACTCAATTCAATTTGTAGCAGTTCTGTCTCAGCTATTCTTCCTACCTCAAATCTCCCTTTTGAAATATTAAAAAGAGTATCTGCATTGGCCTTGTCACGTTTAGCCGCGTCCAGATTAAGTTGGGCAATAAACACTTCAAAGAACAATTGCGAAGCATCAAAAGCTACATCTTCCATTTCTTCAGCAAAACTCCGCTCTGCCTCCTGGTAACGAAGCGGTTCGATTCTTTTAGTCCATTTCAATTGGTTGAATCCAAATATGGGTTGGTTGAACCCAAAAGAAATTGGGGTTGAATAATAGGACGTTACGTCAGGGCCAGATGCTTGGAATAGATCAAGTCTTTGAAGCCCTGTTGAAGCAAATACTGTCCCTCCAGTCCATCCAACCTGCTGTTGCAGCCTGAGACTTAGACTGTTTTGCATTTGCGATTGTTGAAGAAAAACGGTTGATCCATCTGGTTGCGTAATCGGGCGAATAGATCGATTGAGGTCTGGCAATTCACCAATCAAATTAATGCCTGGCTTAAAATCAGCCATTGCAGATTGATAAAACCAATACCGGTTGCTCATTCTAGTAGATGCTAAAAGAGCATCAGGAGCATCGCTTTGAGCTAATGCAACAATTTCATTGAGGCTCAACTGAATAGTATCAGTCTGAGCAAAAATTTGAAATTGAAGGAATAAGAATATTAATAATTGGAGGAAGATTTTTTTCATGCCTCAGATATATTTTTTTAGGATTAATCACTTCTCAATGCCTTAATTGGATCTTGTCGTGCTGCTTTTCTCGCAGGGAAAAACCCAAATACAAGTCCTACAATTGCAGCAACTCCAAATGAAAGGATAATAGATGCACCAGAAACAACGGTTGGAATATCAGCGGATTGGGCAATTAATTTAGCTGAAAGTACACCTATAAAAATCCCCAGAATCCCTCCAAGCAAACTGATAAATACTGCTTCGAATAAAAACTGGAGTTGAATATCAATTACGGTGGCACCAAGAGATCTACGAATACCAATTTCTTTTATTCTTTCAAGTACTGAAGCGAGCATGATATTCATAATCCCAATGCCACCTACTAATAAGGATATTCCAGCAATCACAGCGAGTACAAAATTGAACATGTCTTGTGTTTTTTGTTGCTGTTCAAGCAAGAGTTCGGGCACTTCTACTTCAAAATCCAAAAGCCCTTGATGCCTTCTTTTCAATATCTTGGCAATAACCTCAGCTGTTATTTTCAATTGGTCTGAATCTTTAACCCGTATCACTAATTTATCCAACTGGTGATAATTTTCTTCTGGGTCATCATCGTCCCATTGATTTTGTTGTATATCGCTTTTAGTAACTCTCGCTCTATCCTTAATTCTTAAAAGTGCTGTTTTGACAGGTATATAAACATCCGAGTTATAATCACGAATCCCCAAATTTTCCAAACTCTCTTTACTTGCCTTCCTCTGGTCCAAAACACCAATGATTTTCATCCAGGCCGTTCCACATTTAATGTATTGTCCGACAGGGTCAGATTCAGGGAAAAAACGTTTTCTCACATTTTGGCCAATGATACAAACAGGCTTACCTCCATCCATGTGTAGATGATGGAAAAAATTACCTTCCGATAGCTTAAGATTGTTGAGTTCGAAAAAAGCATTGGTTATGCCGACTACTTTCGCTTTTCGAGTTTTACTGGATTGGATTAGATTGGTAGGAAGTACAATTTCGGGGCTAATTTTATCAATATTTGGGAAGACTTTTACTAGTGATTTAACATCTTCCAAAGTAAGACCTGGAGACCAAGGCCTTTTCCCATTGTCGCCATTTGAATTGTTTTGCTGGCCCGTGTTTGCTGTTTCCTCGCCCTCTTCTCCTTCTTCGAATACAATTGACTTTATTACAATATTATTTGTACCGATTAATTTCATTTGCTCAAGGATGGATTGCTTGGCACCATTCCCAATAGCAAGCATGGCAATAACAGCTGCCACACCAAACACAATACCTAGAGCTGTAAGAATCGCTCTTAAAGTATTAGCAGTGACCCCCTCAATGGCAAGTAGAAAATTGAAAATTATACGGCTCATGAATTTCTATTGAAAAAATGAAAAATTGTTGGCATCGGAATAAATGTTCAAAAAGTGTTATCCAAAAATGATAACATTACTATTCCCACCGCTTGCTTTGGGTTGGTATTCATCTTTTACCCTTTTCATTTTTTCTAGAGCTTCATCCATTCTTTTTTTCTTTTCAGCCTTTATTTTCTTTTTGATTTCTTCTTTGATGGATGGATCGAGCAATACAAGGTCTAATTTTTCTGCATTATTAGGGACCGATAGTAAGACTTCATCTTTTTCATTTAGGCCATGTTCAACAATGACTTCATTGTCATTTGTCTCACTTGTGAGTACTTCTTGTTTGACATATTTTGCACCTTCTTTTTTATAAACAAAAGAAATGGAGTCATTTTGCAAGGCTTCAATTGGAAAATAAAGAACGTCTTGAAAAGTATAGGTCAGAATTTCATTACTGGTAGTCATGGCCGGCCTAAGGATAGAATCTACTTCATTTATCTGCACAGAAATTTCAAACACCTTAGAATCATAGCCTCTTAATTGCTCACCCACGTTGGCAACTTGAATAACAGTTCCTTCATATTCACGGTCTGTGAATGCATCTACTTTGACCTTCACATTTTGGCCTTTTTGCACCTTACTAATGTCAACTTCATTTACATAGGTTTTGCTAAGCATGATGCTAAGGTCGGGCAACTCAGCAACCACAGGATCCCAGGTGCTAATCTGTGAACCAGGTCCAATTTTTCCATTCCAACTCCGGGCATATATGACCATCCCATCTTTAGGGGCAATAATTGTAAAGTTATTTTTAAGATCATCTAATCGTTCTCTTTTTAGTTGTTGTTGCCGAAGAGATGCCAAAATTTCAGAGATTATGGCAATAGATTTAGTTTTGGTGAGCTCATATTTTTGACCCAATTGTCCCAAATCTCTTTTTGCTTTTTGCAAATCAATCTGTGCTTGTTGGATGACCATTTGGGGTTCATAACGGCTCTGTTCAACCTGAAGTTTTTTCTCTTCCATTGCAAATTCAAGGTTGACCAAATCATCCCTAATTCCTCTTAATTCAATAGCTGTATCGATTTTAGCTTGATCAAGTTGGGTTTGGATCTTATCAATTTCCGCCTGTGCCTCTTTAAGTTTGGTTTCAAGTTCGGTCCTATCCAATGTTGCGACATAGTCTCCCTCATTGACTAAGGATCCTTCTGGGACTAAATCGGAAATGGTGGCATTGTAAATCTGTGCACCTCGCATTCCGGGAGGGCCTTTAATTTCTTCCGAATTTTTGGCTTTTAGTTCGCCTGTTGCGGCAACATATATCTTGAATTCCCCTTTTTTTACGGGGACAGCAATGTTGTTGACTTGATCTTTATTTTTGTTGGCGGTAGAACTGCAAGAGGAGATGAAAAACAGGAATGACAAAATGGCAAGTAGGGTAAAGCAGAGAGATTTCATATGTCGGAGTTTCTAAGATGTTTTGATAATGTACTGTCTAAATTAACTAAGGAAATGAAGGGCAACGGAAAAAGTTGAATAAATAGCCTTAAAATTAAGACATGGATTTTTCAAGGCAGGTTGCATTGATTACGAATTGTCTATCATGAAAGTTTTTAAGCACGAAATCTTAACGTTAATATGGAAAAAAGTATCAGATTAGAAATCTAATACAATAAGAAATTGGAGCTGCGTATCATAATCGTTCAACATCAGCTATCCCAATTTCTTATTATTAGATGAATTATGCCTGAGCTGTTGGTGTATTGAAATTCATGTTAGGGAATGGAGCTGTATCGGGCTCAGCTATTGCTCCAAATTGTTTTTCATACCTATTGACATTATCTGCAAGAGCTTTCATTAGCCGCTTAGCATGTTGAGGAGTAAGAATGATCCTTGATTTGACTTTGGCTTTAGGTACGTTTGGCACCATCATCACAAAATCAACTATAAATTCTGACTGATTATGTGCTATTATTGCCAGATTTGAGTATTGTCCCTCTGCCACATCTTCAGGGAGTTCGATATTCAACTGGTTTTGAGTGACTTTTTTGTCTGCCATGATATTGTATTTGAATTTTAGTGTGTATAAATGATAGTTTACGGTAGTTGGCAAAAATAGGTTTTGAATTGGAATTGTTTTATTTCAGAAGAAGTTCAGGCTAAGTCATTTCAATTTTATAATCAAAATAAATATCTGTATGGAAAACGAGAGTTATTTTAAAGCAAATCAGGAACTGTGGGATAATAGAGTCGAGCCCCATGTAAAATCTGAATTGTATGACATGGAGGCTTTTTTGGCAGGAAAAAGTTCTTTGACAGAAATCGAAAAAGACCAATTAGGTGATGTGAAAGGAAAAACTTTGTTACACCTTCAATGTCATTTTGGGCAAGACACGCTCAGTTGGGCCCGGAATGGAGCGATAGCTACAGGAATTGACCTTTCTGGAAAAGCGATTGAAAAAGCCAAAGAGTTGAATAAAAAATTAGACCTAAACACCACTTTCATTCAATCCAATGTTTATGATCTTCCTGATGTATTAGATGAAGAGTTTGATTTCGTATTTACAACATACGGTGCGACTCCTTGGCTACCTGACTTAAATAAATGGGCAGAAATTGTCAATAAATACCTAAAGAAAGGAGGGGTATTCTATTTGGCTGAATTCCATCCAACCTTGTTCATGTTCAATTTCGATGATTACAAAGTGGAATACAGTTATTTCAATGAGCATAAACCTTATGCAGAAGAAATAATTGGTTCATATGCTGATGAGGAGGGTACAACAAAAGGTACAGAGTATTTTTGGAATCATTCTATTTCCGAGAAAGTAAATGCATTGCTCAGTCAAGGACTTACTTTGATGGAATTGAATGAATACGATTTTTCTCCTTATAAATGTTTCCCAAACATGATTGAACGAGAACCAGGAAGATATGTTTGGGGCGAGGATAAATTCGGCGTGAGGGTTCCAATGATCCTATCTATTAAAATGAAAAAATAACCGTGAACCCATCCACATTGCTTGGGACTTACTTAAAAGTCCCAGGCAATGCTTCATTAACAAGTTTCTTAACTTCCTCCAAAGTCATTTCTTTCGCTTGTTCTTGGGTAATCCTTTTCCCATCTATTTTTGGGATTGAAATACTTTTCTTTTTAAAACGGACAAATGGCCCCCATCTACCATTCTCGATCGCTAAATCGAGGTCTTCCCATTGGTGGATATATCGATTCGCTTCCTTTTCAATTTTTGCAGCTATTAATTCATGGGCCTGATCAATCGTAATAGTATCAAAATCATATTTCTTAGGGACGTTGACATATAGTTTATCCCATTTTAAAAAAGGACCGAACCTCCCTTTCCCTTTAGTAATGTCTATCCCCTTGTACGTGCCGATTGGTGCATCGGCTTTTTGCTTCTCCTTTATTAATTCAATTGCACGGTCCATGTTGACCGAACTTGGGTCTTCTCCTCTTGGAATAGAGACAAAGACTTCATTATGCTTTACATATGGTCCAAAACGACCGATCCCAATTGTGACTTCTTTATCTTGGAACTCTCCCAAAGTTTTGGGGAATGAAAATAGCTTAAGGGCATCTTCATAGGTCAAAGTTTCTATTGATTGTCCAGGATTGAGGTTGGCAAATTTTGGCTTTTCATCTTCCTCCAATTCATCTTTTGAACCAATTTGAACAGCAGGTTTACCAAACCTGGTCATTCTGACCAATAATGTACGACCTGTTTCAGGGTCTTTACCAAGAATTCGTTCTCCTGTCGCACGTTCACTTTTTTCTAAAGCTTTTGTAACGGTGTCATGAAATGGGTGATAAAATTCTTTAACCATTTCTTGCCAATTCGTTCCATTTTCAGCGATTTCGTCAAACTTCTTTTCAATGCCCGCCGTGAAACCATAATCCATGATTTCTTTAAAATGTGTCGCCAGATAATCTGTAACTATTATGCCCATGTCTGTGGGGAAAAGCCGATTTTTCACTGCTCCTGTAATTTCTGATTTGGAGACATTGCTAATTTTTCCATCCTTTAAAGAAAGCACTTTAAACACTCTTTCATCGCCATCAAGACTTTGCTTTAGGACATAGCCTCGATTTTCTTCCATAATCTTTGTGACGGTAGGAGCATAGGTGGAAGGACGGCCAATTCCCAATTCTTCTAATTTACTCACCAAGCTCGCTTCTGTATAGCGGGCAGGTGGTCGTGTGAAACGTTCGGTAGCTGTTAAGTTATCCAAAGACAGGACCTGACCAATTTTCAATGGAGGCAATATTCCTTTGGTTGACTCTTCGTCGTCTTCATCTTTCGATTCCAAATAAACTTTTAGAAAACCATCGAATTTTAAAACTTCACCTTCTGCTTTCAATTCAGCATCTGGCTGCGTTGAGATAGCAATATCTACAATGGTTCTTTCGAGTTCAGCATCAGCCATTTGGCAGGCTATTGTCCTCTTCCAAATCAACTCATACAATCGTTGTTGATCTCGCTCTGATGTTACTTGATGACGATCGATGTATGTTGGCCTGATGGCTTCGTGTGCTTCTTGAGCAGACTCTTTTTTTGTTTTATATCTCCTTGTATGGACATATTTCGAACCATATTGTTTGTCAATCTCAGTTGCAATAGCAGAAAGCGCCGTTTCACTTAAGTTGGTCGAATCTGTACGCATATAAGTAATGTGTCCAGCCTCATAAAGTCTCTGCGCAACCACCATCGTTCGGCTAACGGAAAATCCTAGTTTCCTGCTGGCCTCTTGTTGCAAAGTAGATGTTGTAAATGGAGCAGAAGGCCTTCTTTTCGCAGGTTTTACCTGAATGTTTCGAATACTATAATTTGCTGGAAGGCACTTTTCTAAAAAAGAATTGGCACCACCTTGATCTTCAAATCTTTTAGGTGCTTCTGCGCTAAGCGTCACATTTTTCCCATCATGTCCAGCAACATTAAAGTCAGCTGTTATTTTAAAGAACGGGGTAATGTCAAATTTTTGGATTTCCCTTTCTCGGTCAACCACTAATTGTACAGCAACAGATTGAACCCTACCAGCTGAAAGTTTTCCTTTTACTTTTTTCCAAAGCAGACCCGAAAGCTTATAGCCGACAAGTCTATCCAAAATTCTACGAGCTTGTTGTGCATCCACCAAACTCAAATCGAGCAGACGGGGTTTTGTAATTGCATTTTGGATAGCAGGTTTGGTAATTTCATGAAAAACGATCCGTTTAGTTTTTCTGTCATCCAGCCCAAGAACCTTGCATAAATGCCATGAAATAGCCTCTCCTTCTCGATCCTCATCCGTAGCCAACCATACTTCATCTACTTTTTTGACGAGGTCTTTCAACTCTTTGACTACTTTCTTTTTATCTGGTGTTACTTCGTACTTGGGCTCAAAATTATTTTCTATATCCACAGCCGTTTCTCCTTTAGGCAAATCTCTGACGTGCCCATAACTGGATTTTACTGTGAAATCGCTTCCTAAAATTTTTTCGATTGTTTTGGCCTTGGCCGGTGACTCAACTATCAGGAGATTCCTTGACATAATTCGAGTTGGATATGGTTTAGCAGGTGGGGTTGGAGAAACTTTAAAAAAAAAATTATAAAAAACTCTTGAAAACCAATTTTTTGCTGGAAATGGAAATCGTGTGTTTCGTTTCACCTTATTCACCTGCTGGTGATTAGTGCTTGTAAATCAGGCTCATAGGAGATTGAGGTCTGATTTTCAGGCTGCAAAAGTATAAATTTTGGGATTTGTTGGTAGTAAAATAAAAAATCGAAATGAAAATATACAGGTGAGAATTGTTTTGAAGGATCACTATTGGTCACCTTTTTTATGATCATCTGGTTTTTCAACCTTGCGGGTTTCTTCAAAAAGTATCGTCCCGCTTTTTAGTTTTTCTTGTTTACGCTTCTCCGCATTTTCATGGAATTGTTTCAATAGTTCCTTGATTTCCAAAGGTTTCTTATTTAGACTTCTATGGAAAAGAATAATAAGAAACCTGGATTTATCATCTGGCGTATGAATACCCATATCACCTAGATGTACCGATAATCTTGATCCATCATGAAAACTCCAGTTGTAACTCATCCACCTGCCTAGGCTGAAAAATAATTTGTGAACAGCTTCATTCTCAGACATGGCCTTGAATTTTGCTTTAGATTCAGCGTCTGTTAACCGACTTAGTTGGATGAGTGCTTCGTTGACATCTTTAGGTATGTAAACACCATACAATACTTCTTGTCGTATGCGCCAATCATACTTTTTGTCATACTTATCTTTCTCCTGAGAAAAACAAACGATAGGAAAAAAAAGAATCAAGAAAGTAGCTTTAATTAATGGTGTCATGTTGAGCATTAGAGGCTTTGAGGCAAGTAGATATTTGTTTGGTAATTGGCAAAACTGAACGGGAAGATGAGCGAATTAATTATTCATTGCTAAAATTATTCCTTGTTTTGCCTGTGAATCCAATTGATTTTAGGCGCAGCAAAAGTACAAACTATTTGTAAAGAGACTTTGATTAAAAATCTGAACACAATTAAGAAGAATTGAAATGAGTAAAATATTATTCCTTGATAAAGCACATCCTGTACTAGAAGAAAAATTGAAACAACTTGGATTAGATTTTGAGATCGACTGTGAAAGTGATTTAGACGATGTTAAGATAAAGCTGAATAGTTATACAGGTCTTGTAATGAGAAGCAGACTCACACTGGATAAAGAATTCATTGACTTTGGGCGGAGTCTTAAATTTATTGCACGTGAAGGAGTCGGAGTTGAACACATTCCTGTTGCATATGCGGAATCCAAAGGTATTCGAATATTGACTTCACCAGAAGGAAGTAAGGATACTGTTGCTGAACACGCCTTGGGAATGTTGCTGATGTTAATGAACAAATTGCATTTAGCAAACCAACAAGTAATGTCTGGAAATTGGATTAGAGAGGCCAATCGAGGTATAGAATTGATGGGTAAAACTATAGGTATTATTGGTTATGGCAATATGGGAAGTTCATTTGCAAAGAGGCTGTCTGGCTTTGAAGTGAAAACACTTGCTTATGATAAATTTAAAACGAATTTTGGAGATGATTATGCAATAGAGGCGAAGCTCGAGACTATTTTTGAAGAAGCTGATATTGTTAGTTTGCACATTCCATTTATGCCAGAAAATCACCATTTTGTAAATGATGTTTTTCTCAAACAGTTCAGAAAAGAAATTTACTTGATTAATACTGCGAGGGGATTGGTTTTGAATACAGCTGACCTCGTCAAAAACCTGAGAAATGGAAAAGTAAAAGGAGCGGCACTTGATGTATTGGAATATGAAGACCAATCCTTTGACAAATTCAATCTTCACGAACTCCCACCAGATTTTAAATACCTACAGCAAGCCGAGCATGTCGTCTTATCGCCTCATATTGCTGGATGGTCATTTGAAAGCAAAAGGAAACATGGGGAGGTGCTGGCCAGAAAAATCGAACAATTATTAAAGAAAGGTGACAAGTAGTAAATTTCATTCTGTCAAGAATTGCATTTAGTTTAAAACGGTATCATTTTATAGCCATTTGCCTTAGCAAGGTAACCTTGCAAAATTCTATGGACTTCGGGGTTGTGCTCATAGAATTTTACGGCATTTTTCAACTCATCCAAAGAGCCATTTAGGTTTTCAGCATCTATAAAACCAAATCCCCTGTATTCGCCATCTTCTACCAATATTACAGATTGCTCCTCTGGACTTCTCCCTTTATCCAAAAGCACAAAGTTTGGTTGAAGGAAATTTGTATCCAATAAGCCCACAGCCTCTTGCGCCCTTAAATTATAATCTTCTGGCGATTCCTGTCCAATACAAGCACCTTTGCAATGAGATAAATGAAAATCAAAACAAGCACCGCCACGTACTTCCAGATGGCAATGTTTCAAGCAGAGTTGATGTTGCTTTTGAACACCTCTAAGCCAACTCTTTGCATTTGCTTGTTTTGGATAGGAAGCAATGACATTCAATTTTTCACGTTCCTTTTTATTGGTCTTTTTTACTTCCAGACACAAGTAATCATCAGTATTGAAAAAGGAATGGATAACATAAGGATATTGTCTGATTTTTTGTGCTCGGTTAATTTCAGGCCTCATTTTTTTTATTTCATGCGATTCCAACAAAAGGGCGACCAACTCGCTGCCAGTTATTTCAAAAGTTACATCGAAGGCAGCCTGCTGTAGCTTTCTGGCTTTTTCTGTTTTTACTGAAAAATGCTCTGCCACTCTTTTTTGGATATTGAGGCTTTTACCAACATATACCACATTCCCATTTTCATCATGGAAATAGTACACTCCGCATGATTCGGGTAAAGCATGTATCTTCTCCATGGAGAAATTAGCCGGTAAAAACGATTCCTTCAACCCTAAATTGATCATTTCTTTCATCTCTACTTCAGAGTGGCCTTGATTCATGATTCTTTCAAACAAATCGACCGTCGCCATAGTGTCACCCATTGCTCGGTGCCTGGCGCCGACATTTAATCCAAAATGGCGAATGAGATTGCTGAGACTATATGACCTCAATCCAGGAAATGCTTTTCGAGACATTCTAACAGTGCAGAGTTTCTTACGGGTATATGTAAAGCCAAGCCGCCGGAATTCTTCTTGAATAAAGCTATAATCAAAACGGACATTGTGAGCTACAAAAACAGCCCCTTCTGTCATTTCAACTATCTTTTTGGCTACTTCATAAAATTTTGGTGCATCAGCGACCATCGCATCATTGATGCCTGTAAGTTCGGTTATACCATATGGGATATGACATTCGGGATTGATAAGGGTTTCATACTGATCAAGAATGCTGACACCATCATGCAGTACTATGGCTATTTCAGTGATTTTATTTTTGGCTGCTCTACCTCCGGTAGTTTCAATATCAATTATGGCAAATTTTTTTCCCATGGAATGGTATTAGATTTTATAGTTAGATTCTTTTATGTTTGCTGACACCAAAAGATTCATTTTGAAAATACCTATCATCATTAAGCGTGTTCCGTTAGCAGCAATAACGCTCGTTTTATTTGGTTTCAATTTATATGCCCAGCAAGAGCTGCCAAAAGTAAGCATCCTTCCCCAAGGTCGACTTTTTAAGCAATTGATTTTTGATCCAAACGAAGCACAGGCATTTGGCTCTATCGTAGGATACTGGGAAAACGAAGCATATACAGATCAGGTCTTTTTACCATTTGGCTTAGGATTTTATAAAGGATTTCTCAGGAAAAACACTTCTAATCCTTGGGAAATAAGTTTTGATTTTGCTGCCAATTCTCAGTTTCTATGGACTTTTGACGATGGAAAATCAGAGCGAAATTTTCACAATGTTGATTTCAAAGTCAGTGTGATGCTGCAAAAGCAGCTAAATGAAAAAAACTCCTTCCGCTTAAGATTCTTTCATGTGTCCAGCCACCTAGGGGATGACTTTATATTAAGAAATGGGGTAACCAGTTATTTTCCTAACCCCAACAATTATGAACAGCTTGATTTCCATTGGGCTATCCAATCAAATGACATCAGATATTATGGAGGGATAGGATCCGTTGTTAGACCAAAAACAATTAGAGCTAGGCTTAGTTTTCAAGCAGGTATGGAATTGGATCCAGAAGTTAAAGAAGGTAAGTTGCTCGCTTTTATTGGTGGGTTCAACTTGAAGTCCCTGGCTGAGAATAATTATAATCCAGGAATAAAAGCAGGTTTGGGACTAAAGTTTGGTCGCGTAAAAAAACCACTTAGATTGATTGCAGAATTTTATAGAGGGAATATGCCCTACGGGCCATTTGAATTTACCAAAATTCAATGGTTGGGTGCTGGCTTGTATTTTATGCCGTAATTATCAAGTGTCAAATCAATATAGATGAACAGATTGCTCATTTTATTAGCCTTAATTGGAATTATTGCATGTTCAAGCATTGGTGAACCTACTCCCGAAACATCAGCTGCTGAACAAGGAGGTTTAGATTCAATTCCCGAAAAAGTTATAGTTGGTGCTGAGAGAACAGGGGAGTACTTACCATTTTTAAAAGACAAAAATATTGCCCTTGTTGTCAACCAAACTTCAACTATTGGTAATACACATCTTGCAGATTCTCTGCTTAGTTTAGGAATCTCTATTGCGAAAATATTTGCTCCTGAGCATGGATTCAGAGGGGATGCCGATGCTGGTGAAAAAGTAGTAAATGGAGTTGACCTTAAGACAGGTATTTCAATTCATTCGCTTTATGGTAAAAGTCGAAAACCCTCAAAAGAGGATTTAGCAGGAATAGAGGTTATAGTTTTTGATATTCAAGATGTAGGTGCAAGGTTTTACACATACATTTCGACTATGTCCTACATAATGGAATCATGTGCTGAAAACAGTATAGGCTTTATTATCCTCGATCGACCAAATCCACTTGGGTTTTATGTGGATGGCCCCGTATTGGATGAAGCCTTTCAGTCTTTTGTTGGCATGCATAGGGTGCCAATAGTTCATGGAATGACCATAGGTGAATATGCAACTATGGTCAACTCAGAGGGCTGGCTTCAAGGTAGAATTCCATGTAGTCTAAAAGTAGTTGCTTGCGAAAATTATGATCATGGCACTTTTTATGAATTGCCCATTAAGCCTTCACCAAACCTCCCGAACATGCGTTCGATTTATTTTTACCCCTCCATTTGTTTGTTTGAAGGTACAGAGGCCAGCGAAGGTAGAGGGACAAATCGACAGTTTCAGGTGGTTGGTTCTCCAAGTTTTATAGAAACTGAATTTCAATTTACACCGGTTTCTATGCCCGGGGCAAAGCACCCAAAACATGAAAATAAACTGTGCTTCGGCTTTGATTATTCAAGCGTACCGATAGAAGAATTGCAGCAACGAAAACAAATAGATTTAGAACCAATCTTGTCATTCTACCGAGATTTTCCAAACAAAGAGAAGTTCTTCTTGAAAAATTTATTCTTTGATAAACTGGCAGGCAATGATCAATTGCGGAATCAAATCATTTCGGGTAAAACTGAAAATGAAATTAGAGACAGCTGGAAAGAAAAACTTGATCAGTTCAGAGCAATTAGAAAGAAGTACTTGCTGTATCCCGATTTTGAATAATTGTATTCAAAAATTCCATCTCAACTGCATTTTTATATCTGTTTTTATAGATCCGTTTATTTCTTCATTGCTACTGCCTATTGTGTCTCGGTCTGAAAAATAGGATCTGGCGACCCTACCTTCAAAAGTCAACCCACGCCTTATTTTATAGGAAGTTAAAATATAAAATCGGCTGCCTCTTCCATAATATGCTGGAACCGTGAAGGAATTAAGCACATCATTTTCATAGGCATAAAAACGGATAGCATAATCGTCTGTATTAAATATGGCATACCTGGCACTAAAAGTAATTGGAACGCCAAGTGACCTATATTTCAGGTCTTGAAAAATTGCTACACCTTCCAGTTTTTCTATCCCTTTTTCAGTAAATCCAGCATAAAACCTTGTCCGCCACTCTAAATTTTTATTTAGTTTATAAGAAAGATGCACTCGCCCCTGAACATTCCGCCGTTCGAGAATTTGATCAAACCTGCCATCTGGAGAATCTTCATTTTCATATTTTGCCTCATTTTTTAGCTGGACATGAATCTCCATTTTTTTCCGTTCCCTATAAGTTAGTCGAACCAACCATTCTTGACCATCACTTGGTGAGTCTGTCCTGAATCTTAACCAGTCATGTTTCCAGAAATCAAAGTAAGCATTTAGAATCCAGCGAAAATGTGGCCTAAGTTCCACTCCCAGGTAGGTGCCTTTTTCATTCCTTCCACCCGACGTTTCTGAAAATGGTTTTGCATTTAAAGCAACATAGTCTTTTTGAAAATTCCTGTGAAGTAAAGCAACATCCATTTTAGGATCCAAGCTGGCAATAAGTCCATTTGTAGTTGCAAATCTACCGACATCATCGAATGCAGTTTCTCCAAAGGCATGGAGATTTCGCCAGGAATGGCTGTAGTCAATGCTTGCATTTGCCAGCTTATCTCCATTAAAATAAAATTGATTGTACAATGCTGAGTTTCTCGACAAAGGTTTGTCTAAGCTATTGAAGAGTCCATTTAAAGCCAAATGTGATTTGCGATTTTTCCATTTTATGATCCCCCCAATTGTAGTTTGCCTAATAGAGTTTTCATCATTTATTTCGGCCTGGGTTCTGTGTTTGCCACTTGTTTGCAAGGATGTCACAAATGCAAATTCAGGATCAGTTTCGTCTATAATATCTTCCCCTAAATTGGCATCACGCCTTTTATTGGAATAGAATGCTGTTACTTCAAAATTTTTTAAAGGTGCGTACGAAATAGCACCACCTCTAAAATAATCTGATTCATTCACAGAGCCATATCGTCTTAGCGCTTTGGTGGTACGCTTGATTCCCAAGGTCGTAGGGCCCTTTCTAGTAGCAAATCCATTAAATTGGATTAGGCCTTGTCCCATTGACACAGAGTAATCACCAAGCGCAACTGTTTTTAATTTCTTAGTTGGATTATTGTAAAATAAGTGAACTGAATAGAAGTCAAACCCTTGCTTGTTACTTTTGGAAAAAAAAGACTCTCCCTCATCTTTTTCTGCTGTGAAACCAAATGAGATCTTATTTGAGACGGTGCCTCTATACCTTACATATAGGCTATTTTGATTGCCCTCATAATTTGGCTCTTCAGAGTTGAAATTTGAAAAGCCTCTTTTTTCCTGAAGTGTCCGTGAAGCTCTAATTATCAGCTGATTTTTTAAATCCCCTTCAATTAGACTTGAAAAAGAGGTCGAGCTGTTCATTTCATGCTGAACATAAGGAAGTAAATTTTCAATAGTTAGAAGGTCAAAATGAGGGATTGCTTGTAGTTCATATATAGATATTAATGGGCCAAACATTTGCAGGTAATCAATAAATGCGTTTATCTGAATGGGTGTTAAAAATGGAAAAAGGTTTAAAGTTTCAACTGAAATGTCATTAACGCTTATTGGCTTAGCATGAAACCTTTCCAACTCTTCAAACACATCATTGTAATCAAAGTCGCCATCTGTTTCTTGTTCCTGGAAAAATGATTCGATGAGATCATCTTGCTGTTGAATTTGCAATAATGAGTCTGATTGGCATATGCCAATCAGGGGTAGATTAAGGATTAGTAGTAAAAATACTTGCTTCATTGAATTGCTATTGCCGTCAAATGTACCAATTTGAAATCGGGATATGCCCGAATTGTTAGGACTAAAAGTCATTTATAGCAGATTCCAATAGAATCGATTCTTTGAGAGCATTAAAATTCATGTTCAAGATGACAAAGAAAATTTGGTTGCATGGTGTTTTAGAAAATTATCATTAAAAATGGCAGGGTATAAAAAACAAAATTCTGATCAGATTCTTGATGTGAAAAAGCGTTAAAGAGAATCCAGTTATTGTGGAAAATGGGTATGTAATAATGCTAACTTTGTCTCGACATTTAGATAAAAACCTCCAATGTCAACTAAATCAAAATTCAAATACATTCTTTTATAACTGATGCGGTCAGGCAGCTTGGGCAGCCTGACCGCTTCTGATTTAAGGGAAAATTAATTTTTATAATCAATTATGACTAACAAGTTTAAGCTTGAGTACATCTGGTTGGATGGATACAAACCGACCCAATCCTTAAGAAGTAAAACTAAGATTGTTGATGGTGAAAAATTCACTGGCAAATTGGAAGAGTGTCCAATGTGGTCGTTCGATGGCTCATCAACGGAGCAGGCTACTGGTGGAGCTTCTGACTGCTTGTTGAAGCCTGTTTTTATTTGTATTGATCCAGCAAGAGTAAATGGGTATTTGGTAATGTGCGAGGTATTATCAGCAAACGGTACTCCACACTCAACCAACGGTCGTGCTGCAATTGATGACCCAGATGATGATTTCTGGTTCGGTTTTGAGCAAGAGTATTTCCTTTACGACCCAGCTACCAACATGCCATTGGGTTTCCCTGAAAATGGCTATCCAAAACCACAAGGTCCTTATTATTGTGGAGTTGGCGGTGACAGAGCATTTGGAAGGGAAATAGTTGAAGAGCATTTGGATTATTGCCTGGAAGCAGGCCTTAATGTCGAAGGTGTCAACGCTGAAGTTGCGGCTGGACAGTGGGAATTCCAGATTTTTGCAAAAGGAGCACAATCGGCTGGCGATCAGATTTGGGTGGCAAGATTTTTATTGGAACGCGTTGCTGAATCTTATGGCATAACTGTAAATTGGCACTGTAAGCCATTAGGAGACACAGACTGGAATGGATCCGGCATGCATGCCAATTTTTCCAATTCGATCCTCAGAGATGCAGGTAAGAAAGAAATCTTTGACGAAATCTGTAATAAATTTAGTACCGAAAAGGCGATTAAAGAATGTATTGAAGTGTATGGTGCTGACAACGAGATGCGCCTTACTGGAAAACACGAGACACAGGCAATTGATAAATTCTCATATGGAATTTCTGACCGTGGTGCAAGCATCAGAATTCCGATTGGAGTAGTTGATAATGGATGGTATGGCTATTTGGAAGATCGCCGTCCAAACTCTGCAGCAGATCCTTATAAGGTTGCTGCAGTTATTATCAAAACTGTGAAATCGTAGTTTGGAGATTAATTAATGTAAGAGATAATACGATTGGCCGCTTCTGCATGGAGCGGCCATTTTTTGTTTATTAAGTAAGAAATACAATAATTTTTCAACCCCACAGGTTTATTAGTGTGTATTCCTCACCGTGATTGCATCCAATTCAAAGCAGTTCAAAATTTTACTTCTCCTCTCGATTAATTTTCAGCTGTGTTTTTTCTATTATTTAATCACTTTAAAATATTATCAAAATGAAAACTCTAAAGCTTTTCCTTGCGACTGCATTCCTTTTTTCAATTTTAGGTGCTTCCCGTTATTCAGGCGAAGAAACGAAACTTTTTCACGGCACTGAAAATGTATTGTTTGAAGAATTTGTAAATGAATTCCAACATATTAAATTGCCCTATAAAATAACTTTAGAAGATTTGAAAACCGAATTGAATGCAAATAATTCTATGATTTTAACTAATGATGAAAAACCAAATGGTGGTTTTGTTTTTTCAAGAAAATATAGAGATATTCTACCTGATTTAAGACATGCAATGTTTAGCAGGATGGGGCCAAATGAAATTGAACCAATGGTTGCATTCAGTACAGTTGATGACATGATCGGTGTAGTTTATTCATCGAAAAGACCATTTGGTTTTGACAAATCCTATAAGATGGCACTGTTTGACAAAAAAGGTAAATTTGAAAACAATTATTTGTTGGCGCATGCGAACTTAAATGAAATGATAACATGCGAAATAAATGATGAATTAATTGTTACTCAAAATGTCTTTAATTCCATTTGGTCTGAGGATGTTCATGTTAATGGTTACACTGCTAGTGAAGTCGAGCGTTTTGAGAACATTGACACAAAATATTTTCAGATAAAAAATGGTGGAAAACTCGTGCCACTAAAAGAGTACCCAACTACTGCCAAGGCATCTCTATATTAAATTTGTTTTCAGTACTTGTAAAATAGATGAGCAAGAATATTTTTCGCTCATCTATTTTTTTTGAACAACTTTTGAATAAGAATTCTATAATAGTGCCACTAAAAATCAGAAATTCAATTGATGCAGTAATAAAATTATTCCTGACTTTGGGATTAATGTTTTCTTGTTATTTAATGACTGCAATTATTTTTCCTTATTCAAGTGGCAAATTGGATATTGATTTTTTATTAACCAAGCAGCATATAATTCATTTGTCGTATTACAGGTGGTCATTCTATTTTCATATTTTTTCAAGCTTATTCATTTTAATGGCCGGCCTTTCTCAATTTTCCAAAACTATATTATTAAAGCAGAAGAACTTGCACAGGGTCATTGGGAAAGGGTATGTTTTTCTTATTCTTTTTATTTCTGCTCCGAGTGCTTTGTACATGTCTTTTTATGGCAATGGAGGATGGCCTTCTCGAATTAGTTTTATTCTTTTAAGTTGCCTTTGGTGGTGGACTACATTTGTTGCATTCAATAAAATTAGACAGGGGGATGTTCAATCACATAAAGCGTTTATGATTCGTAGTTATGCGCTTACACTTTCTGCGGTTAGCTTGAGGATGTATCAGATGATAATCGGATATTTCAATTTGATGAATCCAGTTGATGCATATGTTATGCTTGCGTGGATAAGTTGGATCGGAAACATTCTAATAGCGGAATTGGTGATATATCAGCAAAAGCTAAAAACCAGGCCTGTCGTGCGCAAATTTTCCTGAATACCTTTCCAAAAATAAGGCTGGCATATTTATTAACTTTGCAAACTCTTTTCAAAAAAAAGAATTGAAAGGATTGTTATGGTTAAAATAGGCAACATTGAATTGGGAGAATTCCCACTGTTGCTGGCACCTATGGAGGATGTCAGCGACCCACCATTCCGGGCCCTGTGCAAAGAGCAAGGGTGTGACATGATGTACACTGAGTTCATTAGTGTTGAGGGATTGATCAGAGATGCAAAGAAGAGTGTCCAAAAATTAGATATATACGACGAGGAGCGTCCCATAGGCATTCAGATTTTTGGCGCAGAACTCGATTCCATGATGAAGGCTGCAGAGATTGTTGAAGAGGCAAAACCCGAAGTGCTGGATATAAACTACGGATGCCCAGTCAAAAAAGTGGTTAACAAACTATGTGGTGCTGGCATTTTACAAGACATCCCAAAGATGGTAGAATTGACAAAAGCAGTTGTTGATTCAACAAATTTGCCTGTTACGGTAAAAACAAGACTTGGCTGGGATGACAATACAAAGTATATCGTCGATGTGGCGGAACGATTGCAAGATGTTGGGATTAAAGCATTGAGCATTCATGGCAGAACTCGCAAACAAATGTATAAAGGCGAAGCGGATTGGACACTCATCCGAGAAGTGAAAGAGAACCCAAGGGTCACAATTCCAATTTTTGGAAATGGAGATATTGACAGCCCTCAAAAAGCAGAGGAATACCGAAATAAATATGGAGTAGATGGTATCATGATAGGAAGGGCGAGCATCGGATACCCGTGGATTTTTAGAGAAATCAAGCATTATTTCGAAACAGGTAATGAATTGCCTCCTCCGACTACTCAGGAGCGGGTTGCAGCAGCTCGCCAGCATTTAAAACATTCGATTGAGTGGAAGGGGCAAGTATTAGGCATTTTGGAAATGAGGCGTCATTACACAAATTATTTTCGAGGCTTTCCCCACATTAAAAAATATAGGACCGAGTTGGTTTCAAATGATGATCCAAACGTGCTTTTTCAAGTTTTAGATCAAATTGAAGAAGCATATGGTGAATTGGAAATGGTTTAAAAACTATTGCGTCCAATTCAATTTAAATTCAACAATAAGAGAATTTGGTTTTCAATATTCAGCCACACGAAAAGGAGTTGTTCAAAGTAGTTGCAAATGCGGCTAATAAGATTAATGTGCCAGCCTATGTGGTTGGTGGGTATGTTCGGGACAGGCTATTAGCAAGAGCGACCAAAGACATTGATTTTGTTTGCGTTGGAGATGGAATCAAATTGGCACATGCTGTGGCCTCTATGTTAGCTCCAAGACCACGTGTCACTGTATACAGCAGATTTGGTACAGCTATGCTCAAGCATGATGGTTTGGAATTGGAATTTGTTGGAGCCAGAAAGGAAAGTTATAGAGCAGATAGCAGAAAGCCTGATGTTGAAATTGGTACATTGGAAGATGACCAATTGAGGAGGGATTTTACCATAAATGCATTAGCAGTAAGTTTGAATGACCATGATTTTGGAAGTATTGTTGATCCGTTTGGTGGCTTAGTTCATTTAGAGCATAAAGTAATAAAAACACCTACCGATCCAGGCAGGACATTCTCCGATGATCCGCTCCGTATGATGCGTGCAATCCGTTTTTCAACCCAATTGGGATTTGAAATTGAAAAAGAAACTCTTAATGGCATAGCTAAATACCGTAACAGAATCCATATTGTTTCGAGAGAACGTATTTCTGCCGAATTGAATAAAATTATTTTAGCAGAGAAACCATCCATTGGATTCAAATTGCTTTTTAACACGGGTCTTTTAGAAATTATTTTCCCTGAAATGAAAGCATTGTTTGGAGTGGAAGTAAGAAACGGAATTGGCCACAAAGACAACTTTTACCATACCCTTCAAGTGCTCGATTCTTTGAGCAGAAACACTAAAAATCTGTGGTTGCGTTGGGCGGCAATCATGCATGATATTGCAAAACCTCCAACTAAAAGATTTCATCATAAAGATGGTTGGACATTTCATGGACATGAGACTTTAGGTGCAGCCATGGTGCCCCGAATTTTTAAGCGCATGCGTTTACCTTTAGACCATAAAATGAAGTTTGTTCAAAAAATGGTGCAGCTCCATCTCAGGCCAATCAGTTTAACAAAAGAAGAAATTACGGATAGTGCGGTTAGAAGATTATTGTTTGAAGCTGGGGATGATATTGATTCGCTGATGATGCTCGCTCAAGCTGATATTACTTCCAAAAATGAAAGAAAGGTCAAAAGGTACCTTAGAAATTATGAGGAATTAAAGATCAGATTGCAAGAAGTGGAAGAATCCGATCGATTGCGAAATTGGCAACCTCCAGTGACAGGGCTTGATATAATGGAAACATTTGGCATTGCACCATCCAGAGAAGTTGGGATAATAAAAAACGCAATAAGGGAAGCGATTTTAGATGGAGATGTAGCTAATAAATTTGAACCTGCTTACCAGTTCATGCTCAATAAAGGGAATGAACTTGGATTGGAGGTGGTGCGCGAATTGGAAGCGTCTATAAAAGAAGTAAATAGCGAAGAGGCTAAGTAAATAATTTATGAAAACGAAGACACTAAGGAAGGATAAAATAAATGTGGTTACTCTTGGATGTTCCAAGAATTTGGTGGATAGTGAAAACATCATTACTCAATTAAGAGCGAATGATTATGAAGTGGAGCATGACAGCAATGAGCCCGATGCAAATGTCATAATCGTAAATACTTGTGGTTTTATTGACTTGGCCAAACAGGAAAGTATTGACACCATTTTACAATATGCAGATGTCAAATCTGAAGGAGGAATTGATAAACTATATGTTACTGGTTGCCTTTCCCAAAGATATCAAGATGACCTTTCCTTGGAAATTCCAGAGGTAGATGCTTGGTTTGGTACCTTAGAACTCCCGGGCCTTCTTTCCCGTCTCAATGCGGACTATCAGCACGATTTAATAGGGGAGCGAATGATAACAACGCCACCTCATTATGCCTATTTAAAAATTTCTGAAGGTTGCAACAGAACCTGCTCATTTTGTGCAATTCCACTAATGCGGGGCAAGCATGTTTCTCGAACTATAGAGTCATTGGTAGTAGAGGCTAAAAGTTTGGCTAGGCGAGGAGTTAAAGAGCTTATGCTAATTGCTCAAGAACTCACTTATTATGGATTGGATATTTATAAAAAAAGAGCACTTCCTGAATTGCTGGATGCACTATGTGAAGTTGAAGGAATTGAGTGGATTCGGCTTCACTATGCTTATCCCAGCAAATTTCCGGTTGAGATATTTGATGTTATAGCTAGGCAAGAAAAGGTTTGTAATTATTTGGATATGCCTTTGCAACATGCTGCAGATGGAGTCTTAAAACGAATGAAGCGTCAGATCACTCGAAAGGAGACGGAAGAATTGGTGCGATTGGCCAAAGAACAAGTTCCAGGTATAGCCATTCGAACTACAATGCTAGTTGGATTTCCTGGTGAAACCGAGCAGGAATTCCAAGAATTATGTGACTTTGTAAGAGAAATGAGGTTTGATCGACTTGGAGTTTTTCAATATTCTCATGAGGAAAACACATCCGCACATGACTTTCCAGACGATGTCTCTCCTGAAGTGAAAGCAGAACGAGCAAACCGATTGATGGAAGTTCAACAAGAAATTTCTTTAGAGAAAAACCAAGCGAATATTGGCAAAACAATGCGCGTCTTATTTGATAGAAAAGAAGGAGGGTATTTTATTGGTCGCACTGAATTCGATTCACCAGAGGTGGATAATGAAGTACTGGTAAACGCTGAAAGCCAATTTGTTAAGTTAGGCGATTTTGCTGATGTTAAAATTACAGATGCATCTGACTACGACCTAATCGGTGAAGTAGTAACCAAGTCAAACAACGAAAACTGATTGTGGTTAATCATTTCTCCATTCCGCCATTTCAAAACTTCTATTTGCTATCTTTGTTCTGGTCATTTAAATTTTATGATAGTAAATACCTCCATCGTCCAAAAGCTTAAAAGTCCTTTTATTCAAGCAGGCCTAATTCTGGCGACTGTCCTTGTTTTCAATATCCTTGTTTTCTTTTTAGTAGAAGCCGGAGTTGATTTTGAACAAAGGTTACCGTGGACTTTAAGCGCAACCTTTTTGCTGTTTTTTGCAATATTCAACTCATTAATAAGCCTGTTGGAAAAAGATGTGGATAGGTATTGGACAAGAAGCATTATGAGTTTTATCGCTTTAGCTGGTTTAGGAGCTTTATTCGCTTGGGGATTTTCATCTCTCACCATAAATGAAGCGGGTTCATATAAATGGATATATATTGTACTTACATTTGGATACCTTCTTTTCCTGTCACTTATTCGAGCCATGCGAAGTATAGTAGAATTTGCTCAAAGAGAAGAATGGAATCAACCAAGAGCTCGTAAAAGAAAAAAATAGAGCATTTCACTCTTTAACGATCTGTGCACAATACTATAATTTACGTTCAATGAAAACTGGTATAAATCTTCTTGCATTCCTATTCTTGTTTGGCTTTACATCTTGTGAAGATGGAGGATCATCTAACCCTGGTAACGACACAGATGTGCCAAATCCAGTTGATACAACCGTTGTAGACAATAGTGATTCGTTAGATTTTCCTGTGGAAAAACCTGATTGTACAATAGAAGGAAAGATTTTGCCAGGCAATGAATTTTGGGCTAAGACGGAAAATGTTATTGTTGTTCTGTCTGCAAACGAAGAGACATTTGACGAAGAATTGGGAGAAAGCCATCGTATTCTGGAAATTATTGATGGCAATTCTTGTAAACAAGTTTTTAGGAAAGTATTGCCAGTTAATAGAAGTGATGACTTTGCCTATCACCTTTCGGATATCACTTACAATAATATCAGTAAAATAGTAGCGATAAGAGGCTTTGATAAAATTTATATCCTTGATTTACAATCAAAACAATTGTCAGAGCCATTGAAACCTGAATACCTGAATGAAAGATATGCCGAAGATGCCCAATCTGGGCTTATTCAAAGATTGGAGATATGGGAAAATTATTTGTTGGGATATGCAACTGACATGGGAGCGTTTGTCTTTGATTTATCAGCTCCTCTTTCTGCAAAGGCCATTTTACCAACAGCTGAATATGAAATACAAAAAGGGGCTGAATACAATAGCCTTTTCTTTTTGAAATCAGGGAATAACCAAAAAATGTATCAGGCTATTCAACCTAAATTTGATTTGAACAATGGTGATTTTAGTATTACCCCAATGTTTGATGAACCATTGGAAGTGCAAATAAATATCAACCCAAGTTTCAGGAACAATCAGTTCATAATCTTTAAAGAGTTACTGGGAAATGACGAATCCCGTCCAATTGGAATAGATATGAAAGCTACTCGTTCCATCGATATTCCTGCAAACATTGCATCAAAAAAAGACACAGAAATTATTGAATGGATGAAGAACCAATAATCAAATTGACAGCCTTCTAAAAAGACCCAGAATGCTTAAATTCTGGCCGAAATAGAATCCACTCCTTCTCCTTCCGAGCTTTTATCCGAAAGAAATAGGTATTAATAGAATTATTTCACCCAAGGTGTTTGGGCTGATCTAATATTGTTTCACATTTAAAAATTCTCCGACTTATGAAGCTTCGAATTACAAAGAATTTCTCAGCTGTAGCATTGACACTTTTGATTCAGTTTTTTTGCTTTTCTCTTTTATTTTCTCAGGAAACTTGGTCTTTGCGAAAATGTATCGAATACTCAAAAGAAAATAACTTGAGCCTGAAGCAGGCGCAAAATAATATGGAACTTACCGCGCTCACGCTCAAACAAAACAAGTTAAACAGGTTGCCAAATATTACTGGTGGAGCATCTGGTGGGTATCAGTTTGGACGTACCATTGATCCTACAACCAACTCCTTCAATAATCAAAGAATCAGCTTCAACAACTATAGAGTTGATGCGAGTATGCCCATTTTCACTGGAGGCCAAATCAACAATTCAATCCGACAAAGTGAATACGACATGAAGTCCGCTCAGGCTGATGCAGCGTTTTCCTTCAATAACACCGCCTTGAATATAGCCAATGCTTATTTGCAAATCTTAATGGCTGAAGAACAATTGGCTAATGCTAATAAGAGGAAATATCTTTCAGAGCAGCAATTGGATCAAACAGACAAATTGATTCAAGCAGGTACTTTGCCTGAAAATGACAGGTTGGAATTGTTGGCCCAAATTGCTCGAGATGATCAAACAATCATTCAGTCTCAAAATTTGATAGATCTCAATTATTTGAATCTGAAAGAGTTTATGCAGTTGGATCCAAACACTGAAATAAAGATTGAAACACCTGATGTTGGTTTAAGCGACATGAACCCTGATACATATAATTTTCGTGATGTTTATTCTAATGCTGCCACAGGTATGCCACAGATATTGAGAGATGAAATGAGCCTAAAGAGTGCAGAGTTGGGAGTCGATATCGCCAGAGGTGCTTTGTTGCCTACTCTTTCAATTTTTGGTGGATTGGATACAAGGTGGTCTAGTGCTTCTAAAATTGTAACAGCTGTTGAGACGGGTAGAGTCTCTCAAAATGTTTATTTGCCAGGAGAGCCAGACCCATTGACATTTGAATTTGAGGTGGACAATCCTGTATTTGCAGATAATCCATTTTTTGACCAGTTGGATCAGAATTTTGGTCAGTCATTAGGGTTGAGTTTAAACGTTCCAATCTACAATAATGGACGGAACCAAATCAATGTTGAACGAGCGAAAGTCGGAATCTTGAATGCCAAATTGCAATCTGACTTAACCAAACAGCAATTAAAGGTTGATGTTCAAAACGCAATCGCCAGTGCAAAAGCTGCAAAAAAATCATATGATGCTGCTAATAGGACCGTTGAAGCTGCAAATGCTGCTTTTCAAAATGCACAAAAACAGTATGAATTAGGGGCGATTAATACCTTCCAATTTACAACAGCTAGGAATAATTTAGACATAGCGGAAATTGATGCTACTGTCTCAAAATACGATTACATTTTTCGGATGAAGATCATCGATTTTTATTTGGGAAAAGAATTGAATATCGATTGACAAACTTCAAATTAAGAGTCGACAGTTTTTTTAGCAGAATTTAAAAATTGTTTATTTCAACTTTTATCCAAAATGGCAAATAAGAAAAATAATACACTGATTTATGTACTAGCAGGATTACTTGTAATTCTTGTTGCAGGGGCAATTTATAAAGGCCAAAATCGGGAAATAGGCGAGAAAGTGCAAACTGAAAATGCTGAACTTAGAACTATAAAAGAAACGGTTGAAGCTTCAGGAAAGGTTTTTCCAAAAACTGAAGTGAAAATCAGTTCTGATGTTTCAGGTGAAATTGTCGATTTATATGTAAATGAAGGGGATAGTGTGGTAGCAGGTCAAGTACTTGCAAGGGTTGATCCCGAAGCATATGATTCTCAGGTGGAAAGAGCAGCCGCAGGTGTAAATGGTGCTAAAGCTGGTTTAGCTAATTCATTGGCGCAAGTGGAGACATTTAAAGCTCAAAAGGAACAAATCGATGCACAGCTAACGAATGCTCAGGATATCCATAAGAGAAACAGTAAACTGTTCAAAGAAGGTGTAATTTCAGAACAAGATTTTGAGTCTTCCTTTTCGAATTTAAGATCGCTGGAAGCAAATCTTAGAGCAGCCGAAGCAAATATCCGCTCAGCTCAGGAAAGCGCAAAAGGAGCCGAATTTCAAATAAAAAGTGCTGAAGCTTCATTAAAGGAAATTTCAACTAGTTTAAAAAGGACAACCATCTATGCAACGATGGATGGAATCGTTTCAAAATTGAATGTTGAAAAAGGAGAACGAGTAGTTGGTACTTCCATGATGGCGGGGACTGAAATATTGAGGATCGCAGATCTTAGAGAAATGGAAGTTCAGGTCGAAGTTACTGAAAATGACCTTCCAAGAATTAATCTTAATCAAGAAGTAGACATTGAAATTGATGCATATCTCGACCGAAAATTTAAAGGTCGAGTCAATGAAATTGCCCATACTGCTAATAATGTAATGAGCGGAGCAGCAGGATCTGTAATACTAACGAGTGACCAAGTGACGAATTTTGTAGTGACTATTGATATCGATCCAAGCTCCTACCAAGATTTGATTAAGCCTGGAAAACCTTATCCATTTCGTCCCGGAATGTCAGCTTCTGTTTCTATTTATACCAAAACCGTTGAGAATGTAGTAAGTGTACCAATCCAGTCAGTGAATACACGTGAAAGAAAAGATATAGAAAAAGAGAAAAATAAGGATAAGAAGAAAGAGGGGAAGGCTGTAAAAGTGAATCAAGATTATGATGACGATGAATTGGTCGAAATTGTTTTCATGACCAATGAAGATGGGAGTACCGTTAAATTGATAGAGGTTAAAACGGGCGTTCAGGATGACAATTTTATTGAAATTTTGTCTGGGGGCATTTCAGAAGGAGATGAAGTTGTTATTGGTCCTTACGCTGCTATCGCTAGGAAATTAAAGGATGGTGAAAAAATCATTGTCGACAATGATACTACAGACGATGAAGAAGAGGAGGATGAATAGTTGAGCCCTCCTTAAACCGAAAAATTGGAGATGGTTGTGATTTGGTATTCCCAAGTGGAATTTACTGCCAAATTTGGATTCTTTTGGATTTGTAATTAATGGTGAACTTTCCATATTTGAAAAATGGAATTCCAAGCAATCCATCGACATTACGTTCCTTTATTTTTCCAAAGGAAGCTAGATCACATATCAAATAACTCATTTGTTCATAATTGTCACCACCGATTTTGGTAATCGGAATTTTTACAGATCCCATTGATTCCGGAAGTTGGCTTAAGCCAGTTACATTAATATTTTCAGTATAACTTAGGCTTTCCTGGTTCAATTCATCTGTAATTTTCAAGTCTATAATATTCTTTCCTGAACCAGTATCCAATCCTAAACGCACTTCTGATTTTCCAAGTTTGGCTTTGATTACAGGTAGGTGCCCTTCAAGTATAAATGGCATTTCTACAACCAGTTTCCAGTCTTCAGGGGCTTTAAAAAATTTGTGCGGAACAACGCTGACATATTTTTCTTCTAAATCCAAAATAAGATTATATTCTTCAAAGAAATTGTGTCCAATTATTCCTTGAATTGGCCTTTCAGCAATACCCTCCAAGTGACTTAAGTCCATACTCATTGCATTCAGGTTGAACTTCCTTACGCCAGCCAAAGAAATTTCTGATATTTTTATCCATTCGCCTGCAATATTTCCCTGAAATGAAAGAGCTTGGTAATTTTGGATGTTTTCAGTTTGTTGATTTAAGATGACCACTGGTGAGCCAGTATCCAAAATGAAATAGGCTATCGTACCTTCAAAATAAGTCTCTACCAAAATCATCCCATTCACTAAGTCAAAATGTGATTTAGTAGGTTCAAAATCCGTAATATTATAACGTGGAAAAGAAAAGGCCGTATTAGCAAAAATGAAAGAAAAGCAGGCAACAAGTAGCCACTGCCTCTTTTTTGAAAAGAGAAAAGTGTTCATAGTTTTTGTTCAATAGTGACGAGGGGATAACCAGTGGGAGGGAAGTACTTTTTACTTAATGAAGTATGTTACCATGACAGGGGAAGAAGTTGGCAACCTCTAATTTGTTCTCGAAGAAGAAAAATTTATGCCATAAGAAGAATCAGTGCTTTTTAAATAGATGAATTACGGGAAGTTAAGCACTGAATCTTCTTTTGGGCAGCAATTGCTAAAGGTATTTTCCTAAAAACCCAAGCATAGCTTTATACACTTCAAATCGGTTTTCTTCATTATGAAAACCATGACCTTCATTGTATTTCACCATATACAAGACTTCAATACCTCGCCCTCGTAATGCTTTTACAATTTGATCGCTTTCGTCAATATTTACTCTCGGATCATTTGCACCTTGTATTACAAAAAGAGGTGCTTTTATTTTATCAATATGGAAAACAGGAGAGGCTGATTCCATTTGTTCCTTGTCCTTCTCGGGATTGCCCACCATTTCGTACATCATATCCAAATAGGGTTTCCAGTATGGAGGAATGGTATTCATAAAAGTGAATAGATTGGAAACACCAACATAGTCAATGGCACAAGCGTACAGCTCAGGAGTAAATGTTACGCCAGCTAAAGTTGCATAGCCGCCATAGCTGCCACCATAAATAGCTACTTTATTGGGGTTCGCAATTCCTTCTTTGATGAGCCATTGAACGCCATCTGTTATATCATCCTGCATGGTTTTTCCCCATTGTTTAAAGCTACATTCCCAAAATTTACGCCCGTATCCTGTGCTGCCTCTATAATTCATTTGTAAAATTGCATAGCCTGCATTTGCCAACAATTGAACTTCAGGATTAAAGCCCCAGTGATCTCTTACCCAAGGCCCTCCATGCGGATTTACAATAACAGATAAGTTTTTATGTTCTTGCCCGTGTGGCAATGTCAAATAGCCATGGATCGTCAAACCATCACGAGATAGATAGGACACGGGCTTCATAGCAGACATTTCTGTTTCATCAATCCAAGGGCTTACATCTGCTATTTTCTTTAGTTCGTTCGTATTGTTATCATAAAAAAAATAGGCACCTAAAGAACGATCAGAATAAGTTCGAACCATGAATTTGGTTTCTTCTTTATTGGAGGCAGTAATGACCACCTCATATCCTGGCAATTGACTTTCCAAGTACTTATATCTTTCTTCTACTTCATTATCCAGAAAATGCAAATGCCGTTTATCTGTTACGTAGGATATTACGGTTGGAGTTTTGCGTTTACGTGAATACCCGATAGATGAGACATCAACATCTGCATGGGCAAAAATTGACTGACCTTCTTCTTTTCCAGTTTCAAGATTCAGCCGAACGATTTCTTGTTTATCTCTTCCCAAATTGGAAGTTGCATATACAATATTTGGATTAGAAAAATCAAAAAAGATAGGCGAAACACTTTCTCTAAAGTCTGTGGTAAGAACTTCTGAAAAGGGATCACTCTCTGACTTTCTGTACAATAAAACCGTATTTGTTCCGCCAACTATTTTAGTAGCAATTCGAAGTTTTCCATCGTGATCCGTCATCCAACCATCAAGCGGTTCCAATGGATTCGTATTTTCAGCAAGTTGTTCAAGCTCCCCAGTTACAATGTTTAGACGATAGGGGTCAAATAACTCCGGGATGTTTTTATTCATTGAAATAATGATCTCATTTTCAATATGTTCAAGATCATCAATCAAATTCATCCTAACTCCTTTGAAGGGAGTTAATTCTTTTAAATCAGAGCCATCGGATTTTATCGAATAGAGATGAAAGTTTTCGTCTCCGCCATCATCTTTGGCAAATACCAACCTATTATCTTTCCAAAAATACCATGCGATATCGCGGTCAGTGACTGATGTAACTCTTACGGAATAATCTTCTGTTACTTTCTGAACGAATAAATTTAGACGCCGTTCATGTGGCCCCAAGTATGAAAAATAGGCTCCATCTGGGGAAAGGGAGTAACGAGACTTCTCTGGAAGTTTGAAAAAATCCTCTACTGAATAATTAGTCTTGTGGTCATATTTTGAGATCAAGTTTCCTATCTCTGAATCAGAAGAGGGTAGTGTAGTGTCTCCGGGCAAGTTGATATCTGACATATTTTTTAGTCTATTTGATTTTAAAGCGCAAATATGAAAAAGTATAGTCTATACCATTTAGTATTTTTGTATGAATTCCTAATTTAGAGGGTCTACTTTTAAGGTGCAGCTTTTTTGGTAGGAAGATTAGTCACTTATTTAACTTAAGATTTATTTTCATCCATGTATTCAAAAGACGAAGTTCAAGCAGCCAAAAAAAGGGTTAAAAAGAAAAAAGAATTCTACCATCACTTGGTTAGCTACGTTTCTGTAAATGTTTTTCTAATATTTTTGAACCTGCTGACATCTCCAACCGAACTTTGGTTTTATTTTCCAATGATGGGGTGGGGGATTGGTTTGTTATTCCATTATGTAGATGTATTTGGGATTCCTGGATTTGGCATGTTAGACAGAGAATGGGAAAAGCGGGAGATTGATTTAGAACTTCGAAAAATGAAGGAAAATTCTCCTGCTCGACTGGAAGATGGGAAATCGCAAGAATTGAATGAAAAAGAAGAAATGGAATTAAAGGAATTGAGGAAAAATTATAACGACTCTGATTTCGTATGAAAATATTTTTGCTAAAATAAAGCGGCCAATCATAGAATGAATGATTGGCCGCTTTTCATTTCGGTACAAATTGAGACTAATAAAATTTGCCCTTAACACCTATTTATCGTAATATTGCGATTAAATGATAATCAATAACTCTTTTCAATGACAAATAATCAATTTCCTCGCATGCACGTGTCGCTTTATGTGACTGAAATTTCAAAAACGATTGCGTTTTACGATTCATTTTTTGGCAAACCTGCTGATAAAATAAAACACAAGTATGCTAAATATATACTCAATAAACCGTCGCTGATCATTTCTTTTATTGAAAATCCAGAAAGGGTGCAATCAAATTTTGGACACTTGGGTATTCAAGTGGAAACAAAAGAAGAAATGGAGAGCCGCCTCGAGATTGCGCAAAAAATGAATCTCGTTTCAAAAGTTGAAATAGGTACAGCCTGCTGTTATGCAATCCAGGATAAATTTTGGGTAGATGATCCAGATGGTGTACAATGGGAAATATACTATTTCCATGAAGATGCCGAGTTCAACGATCCGCATTATGAGTTGCAAGAAGCTTCAGCTTGCTGCATGCCTGCGGAAGAAAGCAAGGTCGAATTTAAACCTTTAGCAATGGCAAACACCTGTGAACCAGGTGGAGGTTGTTGTTGAAAATTGGTATAAAAAATAAAAAAAAGCAAGTATGGGGCTTCACAAAGCGATAATTGAATACTTAACCAATCGAGAAACAGAATTCGATCAGATACCAATTGAGCGGAAATCGGTTTTGTTGGAATTGAGTGAATATATCTCTAATAAAGTTCAAGAAAACAAACCCGTTTACCTGACAGTAATCTGTACACATAATTCTCGCAGAAGCCAAATGGGGCAACTTTGGTTAAAAGCAGCCGCTGAATATGTCGAACTTCCATTGATCAGTACATTTTCAGGAGGTACTGAAGGAACTGCATTTTATAAAAGTGCTGTGAAAGCCATGGAAAATGCTGGATTTGAAATAAAGAAAACCTCCAAAGATTCTAACCCAATTTTTCATTTCAGCTTAGGAGAAGGCATTGATGAGGAAATTCTGTTCTCCAAAAAATTTGATCATCCTAATAATCCAGACAACTCTTTTGCAGCTATTCTTGTATGCTCTGATGCCGAAGAAAAGTGTCCAGTCGTTTTGGGAGCTGATGCTCGTTTTTTCATTCAATATGATGATCCTAAAGCTTTTGATGGGACATCAAATGAGGAAAAGGCATATGAGGAACGATGCCAGCAGATAGCGAGGGAAATGCTATTTGTCATGAAAAAGGCAGCAAAAGTTGGTTCCAATTAAACTATCTCGTCAACTCCATAAATTGCGACAACTGATGGTTTGGGAGTGGAAAAGCCTCCTCCAGGCCAGTGGCTGGCTAAGTTATTCATATCAGTTGAATATTCACCTGGATGTTGCACGCTCAAAAAAAGTGTTTTTCCATCAGGCGAGAAATATGGCCCCGTAAATTCTGCATGAGTAGGTGCATTTGCAACTCTGACTGGCTTTCCAGCATGCTCTCCTTCATTAGGCACAACAAATAAACTATTGTTCTTGAACGGTAAGTACATTGGTTTGTCTTCCCGGTTCATAGAACTGCCTGAGATATCAGAGGTGAACCATAAATTTCCCTTTGGATCAAAAGCAAGATTATCAGGACATGCAAAATTGTTTTCTTCTCCACCCATTAGAAATGTTTCTGCCTTGAATTCTAAAGCGTCATGTTTGCCATCTTTTTCTGCAATTTTCAGGATGGATCCTAAATAATTTCCAACAGTCGAGTTGTTGGTCAATGCAACGAGAACATCTCCGTTATGTGGGGAAATTTCAATATCTTCCGGACGATCTTGTGGTGTAGCTCCAAGGTATTTAGCGGCTTCACGTAATCGAATGAGTACTTCCGTTTGGTTTTTAAAAAGTTTCTGCAAAACTGGCTGCTCATTGTAATCAAGAGAAACCCACTTACCAATACTGGTGTTTGCTACATAAAGCGTTCCTTCTGAAAGTGAGCCTGGTTTGGATGAAATGAATTTGTAAATAAATTGATTGACGGCATCATCTCCAGAGTAAACAACCAACCTTCCATCTTCCAATTCTTTTACTGTTGCACACTCATGGGCACAGCGCCCAAGAGCGATGTGTTTTTGTCCTTTGCCAGTTTTAAGGTCAATTTCAACCACCCAACCATAATGCTCAGGTGGATTGTCATAATGGCGATACCAACCCATATCATATTCTCCTGGAATTCGCTCACCAGTTTCAAAATTTCGCTCTCCATAAAACTGGTCATAATTTTCCTCACAGGTCAATATCGTTCCCCAAGGTGTTACTCCGCCTGAACAATTCGCTAAAGTACCCATCGCAGAAGTTTTTCCTGCAATTGGTTCTGGCCAGTTGAATGGTAAATCAGTCTTCCCGGTGATGCGTCGATTTAATGGATCTTTCTTAACGAGTTGCCATTTTCCGTCTACTTGCTTAATCCTAATGATGCTACCACCTACATTGTACATTTCCCGATTTACTTGCTTTTTAGATTTGTTCGACGGGTCTTCTTCTAAATAACCGGAAACAAAACGTGGATCAATGTATTCATGGTTGACCCAAAGGAGGCCATCATTGAGATTGTCTTTATCCAATGGTATAAATGCAGTATAATCATTGTTGAACCCAAACTTCATTTTTTTGGCAATGGTATCTCCCCATTTTACCAGCACTTCATATGAAAGTCCCTCTGTAAGTGCCAGTTCATCTTTTTCTGACGGGGGGATCGCTTTAAGTTTTCCTAAAACAGCTGAAGGCAGAAACATGTCAATGCTATTGGTACCTGTTAAAAGTGAGGCTGTTGTAATGCCTAAAAATTCTAAAAAGGAGCGTCTGGAAAGATCTTTCATTATTTGCATTTTTGTTCAAGGGTGTAAAAGTCGGAAAGTTTGAATTTATATCGAAAAGCAAAAGGGTTACCGAAATAATCGGCAACCCTTTTTGATTTTAACAGCAAAAACTTTCTGTCAATTTGAGAGATTATAACTCAAACCAAAAGAGAAAGTTCTTCCTGTCTTAAAACTTGAAATTTTATAATCGGTGCCTTTATAGGTAGCAGTAACTTCCCGGGCAGCATCTAAAAGATTACCCGCCGATAGTTTTACTCTTAGCCCTGTCACCAATTCTTGCGAAATGTTGAAGTTGAGATTCGGAGCTGGTTGTTCAAAATAGTTTGGTGTAGCTCCACGAGTTACAACATTAATCCTCTCCCCAACCACATTGAAAGAAATGTTTGCCTGCGTTCCCTTTTGGTTTTTGAAAGAAATCAAAAAATTAGCAGTGTATGGAGCTTGGCCAAACATTTCACGTGTGCCTTTTGCTTCTGGATCAAGTGCCTTCATCAATTCCAATTCTTCTTCATCAATATCCGTTTCTGAAATAATATAGGAGAAATTCGCACCGATACTAATCGGATTCAGTACTTCTGCAATTGAACCAAGGCCCTTCTTAACTTCTACTTCTGTACCATATAAAATGGCATTGTCGACATTCCGGAATGTCAATTCCGTATTTTGTGCTTCAGGGTTAAAAGTTCTTTCAATTGGATTAGAAAAGTCTTTTATAAATGCACTTACTGAAAGCATGTCTCCTTTTGTCTCTGGGAATATTTCCCAACGTAAATCCAGGTTGTCAATAAGTGTACGTTTCAATTCAGGATTACCAACAAAGACAAATCCTCCATCAACTGCAAACGATGCAAAAGGTGCCAATTCCCTGAAGGAAGGACGAGCCAATGTTCGACTGTATGCAAAGCGCAATTTCATAGCATCGTTTATTTCGTAATTCAAATTGATAGAAGGCAGGAAATCTGTGTTATCTAATAGGTTAGTTTTTCCATCGAGAAATGGAAAACGTTGTAAACTGATGTCGGTATCAAACGTCAATAATTGGATTGCTGTTTTTTCAACCCTCACTCCAGTAATTGCTCTGAGTTTTGAAGTCAAAGGCAATTCTACCATTGCGTAAGCAGCCATGACTGTTTGATCAGCGTCATAGTTATTTTTAGGGTCATAATTATCAGCAACATAAACTCCGTTGATACCAATAAAGCCCTCAGCATCAGCTTGAATTAAATTTTCTTCTGCAAAATAATCAAACGTGCTGCCATCAAATGTCAAAGATTGATTATTGAAACTATACCTGTTTTCTCTAAATATACGATCCCTGTATACATAAGAGGCTCCAGCTTTGAATTTAGAACTCAGCCCCTGCCATTGCGAGAAAGGAATCGTTATATCCAATTTATTGTCAAAATTGAATTGTTCCATATTCCGGTAAAAACGGGTTGGTACATTATCACTTGAAGGCTTTAAGCGAAATCGCTCTGTTGAAGGTGTATAACGATTTGTAAAATAGCGTAAATCAGGATTGTCCTGTGTCGAAATAGAATAGGATGAATTCCATTCAATTTCCAGGTTGTTTGCGTTTGAGAGAACGTGTTTTCCGTTTAGTTGAAAGGTAGAAAGGCCTCTTTCAAGATAATCCCAAGTACGTGTTTGGAATATATCGGCAGGATCATCCCTGAATTTTGTACCAACCAAATAGCGGGCAGTTTGAAGACTACTTTGATTGTGCATGGCCATCACCCCGATCTTGTGTGTGGGCGCTATTTTCAAAGTACTGCTCAGCATAGCTCCCCAGAGTACTTCTTCTTCACTTTTGCTATCTCTCAATTCCAGCTGTGGGGTGAGCCTGTTGGTCTGGTTTACGGTACCTGTCAATTCATAGATGCCATAAGCGCCCGTATCGTAAGAATTGTAGTTGCGCTGGTGGGTAAGTGCTGCAATAAATCCAAGCGGTTTTCCGAATAAAGTTTTTTGATTGCCAAATGAGAGGGAAAAATTAGAGTTTACAGTTGGTCGGAAATAAGAGAGCTGCCAATTGTTATCAAATGAATTGGTTAGATCAGCCAATTGCTGAGCATTTTGCCCATTGTTTAGACCTTGTGAGAAATTGGGAAATTCAGCAGTATTTGCAGCTAATTCAGGAATTGCTCGAGTGCCGTCATCAAATCCCAGCCAATCATTTTTACTGCCGGGATAGCTTATGAACTTATCGTTGAAAGTTGCCTGAGTATTATATCCTGCAGTCGCAGAAATATTTAAAGTTCCTTCTTCAGGGAAATCTTTTGTGGCAATGTCAACATATCCTCCTGCAAAATCACCTGGTAAATTGGGAGAAAAGGATTTATAAACAAGGATATTGTCTATCAGGTTGGTTGGAAAAAGATCCATCTGAACAGTATTTCTGTTTGGATCAAGACCTGGAATTTCCGCGCCGTTCAAAGTTGTTTTACTGTATCTGTCTCCAAGTCCACGTACGTAAACATATTTACCTCCTTCAACAGTAACTCCTGTTACCCTACGAACCGCCGAAGCAACATCATTGTCTCCACTTTGGGTGATTTGAGCGGCTGAAATACCATCCAATACAACTGGAGATTTTTTCTGGATAGCAAGTAATGCCACGGTGTTGTTTCTACTCGCTTTTGCTGTTACGGTAACTCCTAAGTCTATTTCAAGGGATTCCTCTGAGAGCAGCACATCTATGTTTGTAACTTTATTTTGGACAACAGTTACTCCAGAAATAGTTTGAGTAGCGAAGCCAACATAGGCAAATTCTATGGAGTAAGTACCTGGAGCAACTTTAAGTTGGTAGGTTCCATCCAAATCAGTAGCGGTTCCAGTAGCAGTACCTGTAATCAGTACAGTCCCACCAATCACCTCAAATCCAGATTCAGCTTCCAAAACCTTACCTGAAATGGTTCCAGTTTGGGCACTAAGTAGAGCTGATACTGCAAAGAAGCAGCTCAATATCAATATTATCTTTCTCATTTAAATTAAATTTTTGCTTGTTAAAATCAGGTGCAAAGGTTGGAAAGCAGCTTTAATGAGGATTAAAGCATTTGTAAAGGGAAGTTTAAATTTGACCGTTATAGCTTAACCAGAGGTTAATTAAATGACGAAGCCCATCATTATAATTCTTGATGGGCTTCGTCCTGTTCAATACCACATTTTGCCAATAAATCGGCTTTAGTTAGAAGTAACTAAAAGTATATCTCTTGGAGCTGTTCCAACTCCAAGGTTAAAGAAAACGTTGTTTTCTATTTTGAGAAGACCATTTTCCCATTGCTTGTATGAATCTTGATCTTGAGCTGTAAGGTCCTCAATATCAATACCTTTACTGTAGTTTACAAATATGCTTTTGTGATATTCTCCACCTGCATTGTCACGGAAAGTCAATGCACGACTTCCTGCATTTCCAATGGAAGTCACGTTGCAAAATACTGGAGTAGCATAAGGAGTTCCAGTTTCAGGGTCAGTACCCCCATCATGTTCACCTCCTCTATCAGCAGCATCAGCAGCACTGTCTTGGTGAACAATCACATATTGATTTTTACCCCTGTATCCTTCATCATAGTCAAGACCATCATCAGCGCAAAATGCAGAGATCAGATATTTGCCATTTGCAGTACCGCCAAACCATTCGATCCCATCGTCCTTGTTGGCTATTATCTCAACATATTCGATAGTCGTTCCGGAGCCAACTCCACCTAATGTCAATCCGTTGATTTCGTTATCTGCACCAATATTTGTTCCTCCATGACGGATGGAAACATACTTTAATACACCTGAGTTATCAGCATCATCTGAACCACCATAGAGACCTCTTACTTCGTTTGTTGGGATACCTTCAATTGCAGATTCACCAGGAGTGGAGTTAAGACTTGCATTACCTAATACAATCAGACCGCCCCACTGTCCACGCAAAGAAGCAGGTGTGCCGCCTTGGTCACCTTCAAAAGTGAAAATAATCGGTTCGTTAGCTGTACCTATAGCATTGATTTTTGCTCCTCTTGCAATTATCAAGGCAGAAGCATCTACATCTTCACCAGGCTTTCCTTGAATTACAGTTCCAGCTTCAATATTTAAAGTTTGTCCTACATTGACAAATACGAAACCATCCAAAACATACACATTGTCTTTTGTCCAATTCACTTCAGTGCCGGCGGATTGCATGTCACTATCTGTAATTGTTATGACTGTTCCTCCCATTGTGATTGCAGCTGAATTAGTTTGGCCAGCTACCAATCTGCTATAAAAGGACCATCCTTCATACCAAGCTGATCCATTAGGATCAATTGCACCTTTGAAATTTGTGTTATCGCAACCAGCGGGAGACGTGCCAGCAGCTCCAAGATTTCCAGTAGGCTTAATTGTTCCTGTGGCAAAAGATGGGTCAGCAACGGTATTTCCAGCAGATGTAAAATAATCTTCTAATGGCGTAGAATTTACGACTTCATTCAAAGAGACATTTACAGTTGTACCAGCGGCAACTTCCTGTGTTACATACCCTGCTTTTGTGAAAGTCAACTTATCTCCAACGCTTACTGTAATTGAATACCGTCCGTCTGATCCAGTTGAAGTTGTGTTAGTTGGGTCATTTACAGATGCAACAGCAACTGCCTCTACAGGATTGCCATTGCCGTCGGTTACTAACCCGCTGACGTCAACTGTCTCATTGATAGGTCCACTTGAATCGTCGTCACCACATGAGGTTAGTATTGCGGCAAAAGCCATTAGGGTGAATAAAATAGTTTGCTTGAAAAATTTCATTGATTTTACTTTTTGGTTTATTAAAATTTTGATCTTGAAAAATTAGATTTTCTTCATTTATTAATTCACCGCAAAGCAAGAAATACCAGTTTAACCCTTAGTGATGCTTATCTTAACTTTAGTTTAAATTCATAACCTTTAACTTCAATTTGAAGTTAAATTGATTTTATTCATTTTTGATTTAGTTGCACATGATGTTGAATATCAATTGATTGAAGTAGTAGTTAATGTTAATTCTGAATTAACCTCAAATTGTTTAAATAAAAAACGGTTGATCTAATTAAGTCAGATCAACCGTTTTTTACTTGATATAGAATATCAATTATTCAGTTAAAAGTTTTATGATAAATACTAATATAACGCTGACAAGAAGTCCGAAGAAAACTTTACCCAAGTCCGCAAAAACCATCTTGGATATTTTCTTGGAAATCTTCTTTTCAAGGTTGTATCGCATTCCAATTTCACGTCCAGCCAATAAACCGATAAATACCCAAGTTGTGCTCATTGGTAAATTCCCGGTCCATGGTAATGTGAAACCAAATCCAAAGAATGTTGATCCTTTGAAAACCATAAGAACTAAAGCATAAATGAAATCTATAAATGTAGCTGATCTAATGTCAGTAGTATTTGTTTTTTTCCTAACTACTTCTTGGACTGCTCCTCCTCGTACATAGAAAATGTATCCAAGTAAACCAACCAATATTACAAGCGTCATAACAAACTCAAAGACTGAAAGGGAATAGCCACCTCTTAAATAAACATAAATGTTGGCCAAATCTTGGGTAAGCCATTGGTACCAAAGAAAACCAGTTGTAAGCCACTGTGCGATGGTCCAATATGGAAGAGCTTTTTCACTAACCGGATTATCAATAAATTTTTTCTCGGTCATTCTTGTGATAGCCACATAGAAGATACCTCCACTCGCAAAGGCGACAACATATCCAAGGATGGATTTGTAAATCATTCCTCCAAGTTTGGTGTCAGTGTCTACCACACTTGAAAGCATAGTACCGAAATCATTAGGAATAGAACTGAGAGAAAATAATGTCAGTATCATGAAAGTTGTACTGACTGGGATACCCCATCTAGTAATTACCAACAGTACAATAGGAGGGAGTAAATAATACCAGCTATAATCCAGGGTTGTCAACCCTTCTCGAAACTTATCGAGCCTACCATAAGAAATATCCTCAGCAACATAACCATTTATCAGTGCTGCGGTTAGGATGGTAGCAGCAAAAATCCAAAGCACCCACCACTTCATCTTTTTTTCATTGGAAGTAAGGAAAGTGCCAAGAGTCTGAATTACATCATTGCCAACTACGGAGTAAGAGGCCAATATGAAACCGAGCCACATAACTATCATTGTAAAGTCCATTTTTCGTTTAGTGTTTGTTTAGAATAAATAAAGCGGCACTTCTTTTTTAATTACTGAAGAGCCGCTCTACCGTCAAATTTATAATTTTTTATCAATTGTTCATCAGGACTTAGAACCCAAACTCGAATTGAAGGCGATATCTTAAATTATTTGTGTCAGTTCCCTCCTTATCAGTCAAACTAATATCTCCCTGAACTTTCAAACTATGGCCTACAATATACTTTGAAAGGCCAAGGGTATATTCATTAAGTCCTGTAAAACTTTTTTCATTGTCAGGAGATACTGAAGTATACCTTGTCGAAAGTTCCCAATTCTTCTTGGTTAAATAACCAGCTTGGAAAGTGATACCACTGCCAGTATAATAGCTTTTTCCATCAGCATCAATGGCAGTTGTTGGCGGAAAGCCATCATCACCTACATCGACATTTACATAAGATTTACGTGCGTATTCGCCAGCAAAAGAAAAGCCTTGGTATTTGAATATTCCATCAATGAATATAGTTTCCAAGTCATTGGTTAAATAATTACCACTTTCATCCATCAAGAATCGACCAGATTGTTTTTGCCTGGAAGCACCCTGGTTTAAATTGATGGTAGCCCCAAGCGCTAATTTTGGAGTTGCCTCCCTTTTTAGGTCTGACCCAAAATAGTCCCCCTTACTTGTAAACTCTCCAAATGGTAATAGTTCAATTCTTCCTGTATAGCTATGGCCTCCTATATTTCCTGTTGTTATGTTTCGTCCTTCACCCATAGCCAGGGCAAACATAGGTTTTACAACGATTTGACCATATTTGAGGTTGCTGCGAAACTGCACGCCCATATCGCGGTCAATGTTGAAAATACCATTTACAAGACTTCGGTCAACAAATTGAAGTTTTTGAGAAGAAACAACCCGTTCACGGTTACCCGGAAGTTTTGTCTGGCCTGCCCAAATTTCCAAATACTTATGCACTTTCCATTTTACAACAGCATCCAACATAATTTTTGGAGCTTTGCTTGATTGATCCCAATCATCCTTGGATTTTAGATCATCATTTGAGAGAGCCATTTCGACTTTATAGCCAAGTTTAGGAGAAAGTGCCCAACCATCAAATTTCAATCTGGCTCTTCGAATCTTATAACTTGAATTCCAATCCGAACCAGATTCCAAATCTCGATCTGAAGTATAAAGGCTTTGCATCCTGAATTGCATTTTCAAATGCATAGAGGAATCAGCTGCGGTGATTTGTAAACCCTTTCCAAATTTAAGATTAACGTTTGGTTGTTGAACTTGTGCAGAAAGTAGTATTCCTGTGCAGAGTAGGCAGGATATGAGCAAAAAACGTATTGCTATAGTCATAAAAATATTTGCTTGCGTATTAAGAAAAAGGACGCAGCAAAAATCACTTCGGTACTTTAACCGAGGTTTAGTCCAATGTTAACTAATTATTAAATTTTGTTTTTAAAACATTGGCATAGAACCCGATCATTCTATACATTTGATCGGTAAAAAACTGGAGGCAGTGACGGCAAGCAAAGAAAGTGTCCTTTTTCTCGTAAGCCAACCTGCCTCCATTGTTCTTTATGGCTGTAGTTTTTTGGGTTCACAAAAATCTAATTCGATCCTCAACTAAATTTTACCCTTAGGTTAAATTACTATTAATCCTCTCATTTATTGAAAATAATAAGCCCTGTGTGTTGATATAGCGGCACACAGGGCTTTATTGTACTATAAGGTT
>CALNYY010000077.1:0-2783 GCA_942490835.1 uncultured Saprospiraceae bacterium | reverse complement strand
ATTTGAATGCTATCATGTTCTTCCTGAAATTCGCCCACTTGGTTCTGGCCTTGTGCGATTGGAGAAAATAAACCGATTAAAAGAATAATAAAAGGAAGTAATTTTTTTTTCATGGCGAGTTATTTTAGAATAGGATGATTTAACCGGACACCAGAATTAGAGGTTGGCTCCCACTGTTTTTGATCTCCGTTCGCTTACAAGTTGCCATACGAAAATTTGGGACTTCATATAGAACTTTGGTTTAGTAATCAAGATTAATTCAAAATCAAAATCTTTTTGGCTACCTGTTCAAAATTGCTTTTTACAACCAAAAAATACATACCTTTTGGAAATTCATTTATGGGTATTTTAATATGATAAATATTTTTTTCAACAATTACGGAATAAATTAATTCCCCGTTAAGATTAAATATTTGAATTTGTTTTAAAATTAAATTAGTAGTGTTTAAATCAATATTTAATACCGTACTCACAGGATTGGGATGAATTGAAATGGCTTCATTTAGTTGGGGTTCGTAAATAGTCGTAGCGCTTTTATCAAAGGCGGTATAGCTTTGACCTTCTATTAAGAGGTTTTGACTATTAACAGGGTCATTCGTATTGCAAAAATTTAAGGGAATAGTATTCTGCCGATTAAAACTTGTTCCATCTTTAAAAGCAGCTAAATGCAAATGCTCATCTCCTCCTGTATTGCCACTACTTCCTGCAACACCAAGAACTTGCCCTTGTACAATTTGATCGTTAGGGTTAACAAAAGCTCCATGCTGCATGAGATGGGTATAGCGAATTCGAGTGCCATCCGAGTGCCTAATGAAGACATTATTCTCATGGCCACTTGTCCAATCCGTATCTGCATATTGATCATTTACAAAAGTTACCACTCCCGCACGGCTGGCGATGATAGTGTCTCCCAAAGCCATGTCAAAGTCATAGGCAAAGGTCAAATTATGCCCTCCGATTGCACTGCAATTAGATTGAGTAATGGGGTAAGTTTTTCCAGTAGGGTAGGGTAAAATATACTCAGATAGGGCAGGGTCGGAATAAACCGTATCGCAGTTTATTTCAGGTTGAGCGGCCAAAGTTGTCAGAAAACTAAAAAGGAAAAAAGGAATCAATATTTTTTTCATGATTTAATTAATAGAGCTTAAAATTTTAACAAAAGCTAATAGTCAATGTTAAATTCAGACATTAAAAAATTATTTTCCTGTTTAGGAATTTGAGAATTATTTCACCACCACTATTTTTTGAACCAGCACAAATCCCTCACTTTCCAATATAACAGAATAGATACCAGCAACCCAATCCGAGGTATTAATTCTCGTTGTATAAGTTCCCGAAAATTTTCTTCCCTCTTCTAATAAAGCGACGACCCTTTGCGAGGCGTCCATAATTTTTAATTGAATTGTTTGATGAGAATCATTGATTTGATATGAGATATTTGTCTCGGAACTCAAAGGATTGGGGAAAACGTTCAATGTAATTTTTTCTTCCTCAATTTCTGAAATATTGGTTGATTGACTTTCGATGTATTCCAAGAATTGATTGGCGGATATATCCGTAAAAGCTTCTTTTAAACCCAAAGGCCATTCGATGATGAGGGAGTCAACCGCTTCTGCATCTCCCAATCCAAAATGTACCCTTAAATCATCTTGTGCATGGTTGCCTGTGGGGTTTCCGGTAATGTGTCTCAACTGCCAAAAAGAATTGCCGTTTATAGTCGCTTTAATCCAAACCTTTGCTCCAAAGGCAGCCGCATTAGAGTTTGTCCCTTTTAGAGTCAACTCCAAAAAATTATTGGAACCGCCATTGTTTAAATACATGAAATTCTGGGCGCCGCCGCCACCGCTCGAAAAATTATTCGCCACAAATAAGTCGAGATACCCGTCGTTGTTATAATCCGCATTGGCACAAGCTTGCGCATTTGAAATATTGGTGACAGCTGTTCCTATTTGGGAAGCATTTAAAACTGTGAAATTACCTAAGCCATCATTTTGATAATACCTGCATGTTTGCCCAGATGTATTTGCCACATATAAATCAAGGTCGCCATCATTGTCGAAATCCCCCCAAGTGGAACCCAATGTTCTGGTATTATTGGTAACAGCGGGCCCCGATGTTATTTTGGTAAATAAGCTGTCCCCTTCGTTGCGATATAAATAATTTGAATTATCAAAATTTCCGAGGTAAACATCCATATCTCCGTCGTTATCATAATCGCCCCAGCTCGCCTGAAAATCCAAATCAAAATGTGTGACCATGTCCGCAGTATAAACCCTTTCAAATTCAAGGTTGCCCGTTTCCATTAATAGATTATGATACATCCGATTGTCTTCTCCGTTGTCTGGATGGGTGCGGCCACTTTTTATCATAAACAAATCTTGGTCGCCATCGTGGTCATAATCCATCCACGAAGCCACACCTGTACTTTCTACATCTGGCGTCAGAAAAGAGGGCAGAACAGACGTAAATGTTCCATTGCCATTATTTTCATAAAAAAAATCTGTACGCAAATGTTTGTTGTCTGGCATGTGTAAATCAATGTCACCATCATTGTCATAATCCACCCAACTGCTGCTCCAAGTATAATTGGCATCGGCTTGAGTGGCGGGTATTTCTATACTCGAAAAATCATAATCTGGCGTACCATTATTTTTGTAAAGAAAATTTAATTCAGGAGGAGAAGTATTTTGAGGGTTATTGCTGACGAACAAATCAAGGTTTCCATCATTGTCATAGTCTCCCCAAACTGCAGAATTAGTGACGCCCGCATCATTTACTATTTC
>CALNYY010000076.1:0-82859 GCA_942490835.1 uncultured Saprospiraceae bacterium | reverse complement strand
CAGCATGCATTAGATGATGCCGATCCACAACATATAGCATATAGAAGTATCCATTTGAAATGAAGTTTGGATCAAGTGTAAATCCCAGCAATCCAAAGTCCCGCCAGCCGCCAACTTCATCGCTGATATCAATTAAAGGAGCTGAAGATTTAACCCCATTTTCTACAATCCAAACGCGGCCATCTCTTTCCCAGACGTACATTTTGCCAGCAGCATCCCAGGTGAAACCTGCCAATTCATCCCAGCCACTCATGTAAAGCTGATCTGTGAATCCTGCTGGCTGAGCAACTACGTCATTTTGGAAGAAATAAAACAGGAGGGCAAAGGCGAATAAAGATTTAGGCAAAAAGTTGCCAGACATTGGGTTTAGGTTCATGATGTTTGTTTTAGTGCAATGGCTGATTGAGCGAATTTACAACTGATGTTCAGCTATTATATAGTTCATCGCCATTTTCTTGTCAGACTTCTTGGTCCAAGTTAAATAAATGTATAGTTCTTGTGTGGTGAGACTCTTTGAGAAATTCTTCACTGGAAAGGTTAAGTGAAGGTATGGAATTTTTAAATAAAAACTGGAAGAATAATCTAAGTTAACCAAGCCACATTGCCTTGATGCAGTACATCAAAAAACCGATGACGATCAATGACAAAGGCAGTGTGATTTTATTGGTGGTAGTGTTTTTCATTGTTAGTGTTTTGGATAAATAGTGCTGTCCAGCAGCAAATCAGCTGCTGTGATTATATTCAGTTGGTGTGAGTGTGATCCAGACTTATTTTTTGTGAGAAGGAGGGGATGAGACGTTATGTTAACGTGATGCAAAGGTAATCAAAAGTTTGGTTCAAAGAAAGAATGACCCGAAAAAGAAAAGCCGCTTGCATTACATTATGAAGGCAAGCGGCTTAGAGTTTATTTAAGTTTTATAATCAAAAAAAATTCAAGTGCATTTTCAATATGTAGGAGTTTACAAAACTAACATCCTCTTCGTCACCCCTACTCCATTCATTTTCACTTGGTAAAAATAGGTGCCGCTGTTCAGGTTGTTTCGGTCAAAGGTAACTTTATGGAAGCCAGATGGATAATACCCCTCGGCTATTTGCATCATAAACCTGCCAGAAGCATCCATCAGGTTAATGGCCACCTCTGCACCTGGAGAAGTGAACGTGATGGTTGTTCGTGACATAACTGGGTTCGGATAGTTGGACACTTCGAAAGCGTCTCCCCTTCCTGCCACCTCTTCCGTTGGCGTTGTTCCTTTGAAAATAGGCAATATCTCATAATCTTCATTCAGGATTTCCTGCCAATTTACAATACCAAACCAATCCTGCAAAACACTTGCATAAACGGAACGAAAATCGTTTTGCATAGGCACATCAGCAGAATCCTGGATAAAAGCAGGAATATTTGCATTGTCGCCGATGATACCCGGATTAACGCCTTTTCCAAAAACAAACATAGGCGCAGCAGCTCCGTGATCTGTTCCAAGGCTACCATTTTCGCCTATAGTTCGACCAAATTCTGAGAAGGTCATTCCACATACTTTATCGGCAACACCCATCAGTTCAAGGTCATCCTGAAAAGCACAGACCGCCTCGGATATTCGGCGTAATAACTCAGCATGAAATCCACCTTCAGGATTCAAGTCACCACCAATTTGCTCACTATGTGTATCGAAACCTCCGATGGACACCATATATACAGGTGTCTGCATTCCGCCGCCAATTAGCCTTGCTACTATTCGGAGTTGATCGGCCAGGCTGTTGGTGTATTGAGCAGGATATTTACTAGAAAGGTTTTGACTGTTTTCAGCAGCTTCTTTGATCACCTCATAATATTGTTGCGATTGTTGCATGATCAGCCGGATGTATTCCAACTCATCACCATAGGGAGAAGCGGGAGCAGGCTCTACGATGTCATTTACAAATTCATAAAATTCATCTGCACTGGCAATTGACATCCCCATTGGAAATGATGTGCCCATAAATGCAATGGGTGTAATCGAACCAACTTGAATGGCCAATGGATCTGGCGTATCTTGGTTAGGGAACCCGTCAGGATAGCCTGGATATTCACCCTCCAAAGTACGACCCAGCCAACCAGTACCTAAATACTCATCACTATCAGAACCCGTCATCCAGATATCCATCGAGCGGAAATGAGAATAATCCTGTTCTGGATAACCCGCATTTTGGACAATTGAAACTAGGCCATCATTGTACATCTGCTGCATTTCGGTCATGGATGGATGCAAGCCTGTTGCAAACGTGCCATTTAAATTTAGCACTTTGTTCTCAGGTATGAGCAGGTTATTCCTGTGGTTTGAAAGTGTGCCGTACTGGTCAAGCGGGATGAGGGTGTTGAGTCCATCGTTTCCGCCATTGAGCTCTATAAATACCATCACCCGATCGTTGATGGTAGCTGCTGCTGCTATTTGTGAAAACACAGAATTTTGTGCCAGTGGGCTGATAGGATAACCTTTATATACGAACGGTGTCAATGCTGCTGTTGTGCCTGCCGCTCTGAGAAATTTTCTTCTTTTCATTACTCAATGATTGAATAAGTGGATGAGTAAATGAGTGAATCCATTCAAAATTCATTCATTCACTAATTCACTCATTGGATGTTACGCCAGTTGATATTCCGGCAATTTCAAGATATAATTGTGCAGGATTGTAAGCCTCACATTGACGACTTCAAACGACATTGGATCATTTGGGTCGTTGATGTAATCGAACCATGCAGTTGTCCAATAGCTATCATTCGGCAGACCGGACAAGAGGATGTTTTTCAACAATAATATTTTTGTATCCGAAATTGGTTGTGGCAATAGTAATCGAACATAATCGTCGATCAATTTGACTGGATTGCTAGGTTCGTCAAACTGGCTTGCGAATGCGATGTGGTCAATTTTCAACTCATCCTGATTTGAATCAAAGGATGCTACTGTCAATATATCTGTGTAAAAATTGCGGTTACGGGCAGTATCCCCATTTATCCATATCCGGTAATACTGCGGGAATTGGCGAAAGGCCTGCCAGCCTGCCACATTGGGTGGGTCGCCTGGTATCATCTGCATGTTCGACATCATCACGTTCAACACATATTCCATTACAAACTCATCCCAAGGTGTACTGGCTGGGATGGAAAGATTGAAGCTGCGGAGTGTTCCTATGGCAACATCAATTGGTGTTTTGATGAAACAGCCCTTATTTACAGCATCGAAAAAATGTTCGCTCTTCAATAGCGTCTCCATCACTGGCATTATTTCGTAATTGCTGTTTCGGAAAATTTCTGCCAAAGGTTCGATTACATCTTGCTCAACAGTTGCATCAATATTATAATAGACAAACCAACGGTAGATTTTTCGAACCAAGTACTTCGATACTTGCTCTTTATTGAAAATCATATCCAATAAAGCATCCAGTTCTGTATCCCCATCCGCACTACCTTCTATGGTTGTATTATTATAAAATGAGGAAAACTGCTTATCTCCTTGATCGTGATTGAACAAGTTGAAAACCGTTTCCCAGTCACCATTAAAATTGATGGTCCAACCTGTCAGAACCCGAGCGGCCTGATACACATCATCTTCCGAATAAGTATTTGGTTCGTCCTTACCGACGGTGAATAGTTCTTGCAACTCACGAGCATAATTTTCATCAGGTGCATCTTTTCCATTCAAAAATCCGTTCAGGAAAATGAGCATCATTCCGTCTTTGGTGATCTCTTTGGTCAGCTCTTTGAAATTTCCCAGTGAGTAAGAACGGAGTTTCGAATTGTGATCGTAATTGAATTTTCCGAAAAATACTTCACTCGCTTGTGTAGCAAAATGGTTGTGCCAGAACAAGGTCATTTTTTCTCGGATATTCAGGTCTTGGTTGATCATTTGGTTGATCCACCAACCTCTGAAACTTTCAATGCGCAGGCCTTCCGCTTCTTCATCATAAGCAGCATTCACCCATGTATCTCCAAAAGGCACATTAGGATCTTGGTAGCCTTCTTCGTCGCCACCATCATTAAAATAGTAATTGTTGATAGGGGGTGCGGGAGGAGTTGGATCGACGTTAAGGATAAAATCAACAGCTTGCTCCATAGACATGGTGAGCAATTGGTCCACATCTGATTTTTTCAAACCAAACATGGTTCGGCGGATTAGGTGAGCAGCTTGTTCATAGTCCCAAGGTCCAGTATATGGGTCAAGCCCTCCGTTGAGGGTCATACTAGTGGTTGGAGGCGGTACGGGAGGCAGCTCTTTTGCCACATTAGGCATGAGTGTCTTTGCATTTTTGAAGAAACCTTTCTTTACGCCCACGGGGCTGGGCTTCCGGAGTTTTTTCAAAAATGACCTTCTGTCAATGGTCGAGACTGTCATAAACTATCTGGTTTGAATTAATAATTTAAGAATTCGATGTTTTGAGGATTGTAGTTTCAAAAGAATGCTCTTTAAAGCATCTCATGGTTTGTTCAACCTTAGGGGTTATGATCTCTTGGAAATAAGCTGGCCAGAATCAAATTGAATATATCCAAATATCATGGATTTTGGACTTAAAACGAAAATAGGAGAAAAAACCCTACCGCATTTTTTAGTCTAAGGTCAATTTCTTATCAAAATTAATAGGTGGAACACAACTCCAAAGTTCACATATCAACACGAGTAATTACATTTGCCCGCATATTCATAAAATAAATGGAGTCACAAACCCAGCATGGTGTCTGCGAGGATACCGTATATAAGGAGCTTTTTTTCGCCCATGCCCGTCATGTGCGCAACTTCCTCTTTTATAAAGGTGCTGGAAGTGAAGAAGCGGAAGATTATATGCAGGAAGCTTTTTTGCGTTTGTGGCGAGAATGTGAAAAAGTGCCCCCCGAAAAAGCGAAAGCATTTTTATTTCGGGTTTCCAATAACCTTTTTTTGGATGCAAAAAAACATGAAAAGGTAGTGCTCAAATTTCAGACAAGACAGGTTGAGCGATTGGAAAATGAGGATCCCCAGTTTCATTTGGAAGCATCTGAATTGCAGGAAAAACTTGAAAACGCGATTGCACAGTTGCCAGAAAAACAACGAACAGTTTTCCTGATGAACAGGATGGACAAGATGACATATGCAGAAATAGCAGATAGACTTGATTTGAGCGTAAAGGCAATCGAAAAACGCATGTCTTTGGCTTTGGTCGAAATGAGGAAAGTGCTTAAAGGTATTTAACAATTGATCCTTGATTTATTAGTTGTATGGTGTGTTTAGTAGGGTCTCAAAGCAATTGATCGTTTGAAAAACAGAAATAATAAAAGTGGGTGACATTCTCCCTTTGCTTTTTACTTTATAATGGAAAATTCAAACTACGACGAAATATTATCCCGATGGCTAGCAAATGAGCTATCTGAAGAGGAGCTCTCTGAGCTCAAGCAGCGGGAGGATTATGCCGAATTGGAGGCAATCGTCAATGGTGTGAATAATTTGGAACCTCCTGTATTCATTGAACAAGAATCTTGGAATAAGCTCGAAGGCAAGCGCCAGTCAGTATCTCAAAATGAGGACACGCCCTCTGAACCTGATTTATCCAAAACAATTGTTGAATCTGAGTCCGCCCCTCCCCTACCCCATGAGAATGCCCATATCGAAACTCCTATTAAGACTATCTCAAGAAGAAATTGGATATATGCGACGGCAGCTGTTTTCGCTTTAGCGCTTGCCGCAATTTTTTGGTTGCAGGATGATAGTCCCAATTACTCAACCATGATTTCTACTGAGGCAGGTGTACAAAGAGAATTGTCGCTGCCCGATAATTCAGAAGTAGAGCTAAATGCAGCCACGACGATTGGATTTAGTAAAGAAACCTGGCCCGATGAACGGGAAGTATATCTGGCTGGGGAAGCTTTTTTCCGAGCAAAAAAAGGGAAAACCTTTACAGTCATCACAGATCAAGGGTCTGTAAAAGTAATCGGTACTAAATTCAACGTGTATGCTCGAAACAATGAACTGGAAGTAAAGTGTACTGAAGGCCAAGTACAAGTGCTAAATCCTGAATCAACTGAAAAGGTATTGATAAAGAATGGAGAGCAAGTGACTGTTTTAAATGGCCGGATGCAAAAACGTCATGGGCTCGATTTTACCCCTAAGTGGTATAAAGGAGATAGTATATTCAGGAATGCTCCGAGAAGCAAAGTTTTTCATGAATTGGAACATCAATATGGAATTACAGTTATTGACGATGCCCAAGTGACCAATACCCACACTGGCAAGTTCGTGCATGATGATCTTGAAAAAGCTTTGAAAATGGTCGCAGTTCCGATGCAATTGGAATATCAGATCAGTGGTGATACGGTAAGGTTTTATAAAGTGGATTAACTTTGGGTAATATCCCTGATCAAAAAAAAGTTACATTTCGTTATTTCTTTAAATAACGATTTAACGATTTCGTCTTTTACTTCTTTCTAATTCTTCCCAATGATCTTAAGCTTTCGAAAACTACTACTCCTATACTTCTTAATTCTACCCGCATTTCTTTTTGCCCAGACGAACCTTAAGTATTCCGCCAATTTTAAAAACCTTCCAATTACTGCTGCCTTACAGGAATTGGAAGCAAATTATCCCATCTCCTTTTCTTTCGATGATCAACTATTAGAAGATATATTGGTAAGTACTCGGTTCAAAAACCAAACCTTGGAAAGGGCTATGTCACAGCTTTTCAAAAACACTGGGTTGGACTTTGAAATAGTTGATGGAATTTATATCCTTATCAAAAATGGCAAGATTGAAGAAAACCCTGAACCCTCTCCCCTACCCCAGCTCACAATTTGCGGACAACTGCTGGATAAAGAAACCGGAGACCCGCTAATAAGTGCAACAGTTTATATTAAGAATTCCTCTTTTGGTGCTTACTCTGACACTTCAGGCGTATTTTATTTAATTGGCTCTTTTTCAGAAAGTGATACTGTTGTACTCAGTTATATGGGCTATGGAGCTATTCTGAAGCCCGTTTCTCAGTTACTGAAAAAGCCTTGCAAAAGCATCGAGTTGGCTCCATCCTTAAATTGGATGTCCGATGTTTTAGTAAAAGATTTCTCCATTGACATGATCGGACTGGGAGAAAAAGGAAACTTTCATTTCAAAAAGGAAAAAATCCCAACTCTGCCAGGCTGGGGAGAACCAGATGTAATGCGTATGCTTCAATTGCTGCCTGGTATTGGAAGTGCAGAAGAAAGCGCAGCCAGGCTGAATGTAAGAGGCGGCTCTCCAGATCAAAATTTAGTACTCTGGGAGGGCATTCCCATATATCACACCGGACATTTCTTTGGACTTTATGATGCCTTTAATCCGTATGTTGTATCAGAGGTGGACGTATGGCGAGGTAACTTCGAAACGGAGTATGGTGGCCGAAATTCAAGTGTTATTGATATAACCGGTCGACCAAATTTTGTGGATGAATCCACGTGGGGATTTGGGTTTAACTTATTGCACATCAATGGATTTATGGAGAAACCCATGTTTCGGAAAAGCAAGCATAAACACAAAAAAGGAGCTGTACTTGTGGCTTTTCGGCAATCTTGGGTAGACGCAATTAACAGCTCAACTTACGAAAAGCTATTCAACCAGGTTTTCCAAAATGGAAGAGTGGCTATTCAAGAACAGGCAGGTTTAGAAGATAAACATGCATTCTGGAATCCGTCCATTGATTATAGCGACTTCAATGTAAAATTCAGGTGGCAGAACAGGAGACAAAATGAGAATTCAATCAGCCTATATAACAATTCTGACCGACTAGATTATATTTTTTCTTATGATGATTCCATTTCCTACTTCCGCACATTTGATAATATCACAGCTTCCAATTTTGGGCTGAGTTGGCAACACAAAGCTAAATGGTCGGATCGTCTTTCAGCTGATTATAAAGTAGCACTTAGTGCCTATAATAATGACTATACGTTTACATGGAATGAGGGAGCAAGGGATCAACCCTATTTATATCGATATACAACCGACAATGTTTTAGGAGACTTTTCTGTCAAATTACATCATCGCTTCCAAGTCACTGAAAACAAGCACTTTACGTTCGGATATCATTTTTCTGGCCAACAATCCTATCTTCTGTTTAGTGATACAAACACGGTAAAAATGGAAGCCAATGTGCTGAGTCAGGATACTTCTACTATTGGTCTTCACACATTTTATGGCTCTTATAATAGCATGCTTGGCGATCGGTTTAGCTATTCACTTGGTCTTCGTGTTAATCTTTTCCCACTTCGTGGAATTTACTATTCTGAACCAAGAATAAATGCAACTTGGCAATCCAATATAGAAGGCCTTTCAGTTAAAGCTAGCATGGGCCGAAATTGGCAGTTTGCTTTTCAAATACTTGACTTTGGAGATCTGGGTGTTGGTGAACCACTATGGGCTTTGGCAAAGGAGGAAATCCCTGCTCAGGAACTTTGGCAATGGACAGTTGGCATGCAGTATGAACAAAAGTCCATGTTGCTGGATGTTGAAGCCTACCACAAAAGAGGAAGTAACCTTACTTCACTAAACCTAAGGGTCGATCGTGGATTTGAACGCCCGTGGTCATTTGACGGCTCTTCCAAAGCATCAGGGATTGATTTCTTATTCAGGAAGCGGCTACCGCCCTATAGCATTTGGCTGGCTTACTCTTGGGGTAAAGTTGATTTGATATTCTCTGAATTCAACAATGGTCTCCCCTACCCTGCCCGTCACGACATTCGCCATCAAGTCAATTGGGTGAATATGCTGACATTAGGGAAATGGGATATCTCGGCCAATTTACACTTTCGAACTGGCAGTCCATTTTCGCAACCTTCCGTAGATCAGGCAGTCTGCGAAACTTGTACTGTTTCAGATTCTACCTATGTTTTACACTTTGACAAACTAAATGCAGAGCGGTTGCCAAATGTCATTAGACTTGATGCCAGTGCCACCTACCAATTTGGAAAAGCCAACAGGCATTGGAAAATTGGCTTGTCGGTTTATAATCTGCTGAACCGGAAAAATATCATTGATAAAGACTTCATCCTGGAAACCCCGCCACCTAATGAGCCACAAACGGACTTCTCATTTCAAGAATTGAATCGGTATGCGGCAGGTGTTGCTCCTAATTTCTTTTTGCAATATGAATGGTAACTATTACATTTTCTACATTTCGTTATTTCTTTAAATAACGAATTAACGATTATTTGAAGATTATATGTCAAATAATTTTAATTCGATATAAGCCGCTCCCCTCCCCTTTGCCCGCCTTCTCCGCTATATTGCGAATAAAACTGCTCAAATCGCTTTAAAACCCCTTCAAATGAGGTTTGGACACTCCATTTTAAAAATGTTTCTCCGCCATTCCATTGATTATTGAGATACGTTTGAAAAAGAATTAACGAAATCTTTATTTAACGTATTAACGAATTATACAATTAGTGCTTCTAAATTTCCCCTTTTGCGATTTTAATGTAAAGCGAATCCCCAGATTGGCTGACTACTTGATGTTTATTGCGAATCTGGGGATTGGCTGAACACCAAGTAGCCAAATGTTTTCTCAGCGCAACTTACATTCATGTAATAATTTGCTCATTCAGAAACCTTTATTAGTTGCAATAAGTAGAATTTGAAAAACTCGCTCAAATCGGATTCTTAAATTAATAAGCTTGATTATAACTTGTGATTCTTTAGGCTTCAGCTATTTGGCTATGAATTCTGGCAAAAACTCTTTCGTTATTTCGTTATTTCGTTAAATATTCATACAGCTAAGTTTTAAAGAACTGTTATAGGGTCAATCCCTGTGCGCTGCTTCAAGCAGAACAATTTCCTCAAAATTCCAAGAAGAGGTATTTTATGATGGGTCAAGTTCAACCGTATAATGATAAAGACCTATGTAGTGGTTGGCTGAATACAATTGAGGAGAAACACACAGTAAAAGCAGCGTAAATCTGCAATTGGATTAGATGAAATCAGAAGCTGGTGCTTCTATATTAGATCAGGACTTTGGCGAATTCTATAAATCGTTAATTCGTTATTTCTTTACCTACTGTTTTTATAATGAGCAAAGCAATCCTGTAAAAGCTGCACCATTGTCATATCCAGGGAGGTAGCATAGGATTTGAATTCCCGCTTGAATTCTGCTTTTACTTTGAAATTGAGAGGTTTCAAATCATCGTCTGGAGCGCGGTTGAGGTTTACACTTGCTTCAAACTCTGGTGGCGGTGCTCCTTTGCGATTGGCTGATGGTTTGCCGATTTTTGCCATGAGTACTTTTTTTTAATGAGCAATTATTGAGGCTCTTGGTTATAAAAATTCTTTGAATGAGATCACAAAGAAAAGAAGAATTAAAGAAATAACGAAATCTTTATTTCTTTAAATTGGTTGCCAGGTTTACGATTGACTGGACAAGTACATCTACTCTTTCAGTAATTGTTTTAAATGGAGTTTCGGTGGCACATTTGCCTTCATCGCTGGCTCGCCTAATTGCAGTCTTTTCATGAATCACGCCATCCAGTAAGTAATATCCGCTGGCTCTGACATATTCGGTGGCTTCGCTTACTTCCAAGTCACTATTGCCAACCCTTGTAAATGCTACTGCAATTTTGCTTAAAGCAACTTTATTCTTTTTTAATTCGTGGGCCAATTTGATTGTAGGCTCCAAATCATCAACAGAAACACCCGTTGGGAGTATCACCAAATCCGAAGCTTGAGCAATATCAAGCGTCATTCGGGTAGAGTGGGGGGCTCCATCAAATACTATAAGATCGTACTGATTAGCCATCTTCAGCGCATCGGGTACACTCACAAACTGCTCTACAGCAACTTTTGGGGTCGTCCCGTTTTGCAACCTACGCCGATTCCAACTGGTACACGTTCCCTGCGCCAAATCCATGTCTGCTATTTTGACCATCCACTCACTTGCGGCAAAATTGCAAGCAACCAATCGACTTATAGTTGATTTTCCAACCCCTCCTTTCTGCGAAACGATTCCAATAATTAACGCCATAAATAAAGATTTAATGAATTAACGAAATAACGTTTTAACGAAAATACTTTTGTTTTCGCCGCAATATTAAAAAAGGATCAATGAAGAATTTCAAAATTTCTGAAGAAATAAAGAAAAAAGTATTTAACGATTTCGTTAATTCGTCATTATGGCCGAATTGCTTTGAAACGAAAGGAACTCTTGTGTGCATAACAAATCGCACAAATTCGCAAATTCTTCGTCATCCCGCCGCAGTTGGGATCTACAATCTCCTGATCTGCTATCCTAACGTGCTTTCCCTATATTGCAGATTCCGCCGGAGGCAGAATGAAATAATTCCTAATGAATAGTTTGATTGTGCAATTTGTTATCCACACGTCACTCTCCTAAAGTTGATAGAAAAAAATCGGGACATAATAACGAGGACATTAAAAACCCACACTATGGACACGCTTAGCCTTTTAAAGTTATTCCCACATCATGGACACAATTAATCAACTTACTTTCATCCTATCATTAAATGGCTAAAATAAAAAAGAAAAAAATCACCTTTGATCAATTTCAATTTAATATTTTTTAGCTTTTTTATTTTATTATTTAGTAATTAATACTGCCATATCTATCAGATAATCAATGTTTTGTGACGTCAACTGTGTCCCTATATAGGGTAATCCGTGTTATGATTGTGGGCAATATGTGTCCATGCTGTGGGCAATGCTGATACAAAGAGTGGGAAGTCCGTGTACTTTCTGTGGGAAACCTGATTTCCTGATGTGTGTGCCTTGATTACCTACCGTGGGGTATATGTGTACTACCTGTGGGATGTGTCCATGATGTGGGAGATTTTTGGCTTTTGTCATCAATTATGGGCGAAAATGCAATTAAAAATCAGCCTGAGCAGAAATTTGAGCAGAAATGTTGACTAAATGATTGAAGGACAGGTCATCAAGGTCCCAAAGGTGTCCATGATGTGGGGCTGATTTTTAAGAAAAACGACCTCTTAAATTGCAGTTTTACAAGGACTTAAAGGTTATATAAATTATTATATGTGTACTATATGTGTCCACGGTGTGTTATAATTCTGCCAAATAGGCTGGATATGTGTACCCGCCTTGATAGAGCCAATAAACACAGTGCTTTTGAGGTGTTCCTGCTGTGGGCATAGAATTTTCGCCTCTTTTTTAGCGGAGTATACTACTATATATGCATAGGATAATTTAAAAATTGAGAGGAAGTGTACCTGTTGTGGGGTTAAAAGCGGGTAAAGATTCAACTTTTTTTAATTGGTGTGTCCCTCATGTGGGAAATGTTGATAAAAAGTGTACCTCGCTTGTTTCATAAGTACACATATGCATTTATTTTGCCGCAAAATTATTCTGATGCAAGTCGAGAAGACCAAACATGTAGCGGCGATTGCCAACCAATTTATCCAGCACGCCAGGTACAAATTGACCCCAAGGGAACAAAAGTTAATCTTGTACATGGCCACTTTGCTAAGACCTGAGAATAGTGACTTTGATACCTATCTGGTTCCAGTCTCAGAAATAGAACACATCCTGAAAACGGATGAGACCAAAAAGCATGGGTCTTTTTACGAGCGCTTGGATATGTTGCTGGATAGGATAACCGACAAGAAAATTTCTTTTCCTACTGATTTTACTATTGATGGTGTAAGGCTACGAGGCCATATCAATTGGGTAGCGGGTGCTGTACCCAAATACAATGAGGATGGAATGCTCTGTGTCGAGTTTGGTTTTTCACCTCAGATGAAGCCTTTCCTTTTGGGCTTAAAAGAAAAATTCACGCAGTTTGAATTTTTGGAAGTAGCCAAAATGAAGAGTGGTTTTTCGATACGTATATACCAGATGTGTAAGTCCTATTATTATGAACACATCCGGCATGGCCGCAATGTGATGGCTGTAAGTATCAGGGAGCTCAAACACCGTTTGGGAATTTCTGATAAATATCCAGATTTCAGGAATTTCAGGCGGAAGGTGCTGAATGTAGCTAAAGACGAAATCAATGAGAACACACGATTGAGTATTGATTACGATTTCATCAAAAAAGGAAGGAACATAACCGACCTGCGAATAGTGATCAATGAGAAAGATGATCTGGCAGAAGAGGATGGATTGAAATACTTGAAATCGGTCAAGAAAGAAACGACCAAACCAAAATCATCCACTTCTGTAAAAATGGAGAAGCGGATTGAAAAACTCACTGAAGCGCAGCGGCGTGCTTTCAACACTTTGACAGAATATGGCGTCAGTATGTCATTTGTGATAGATGATGTGCTGCCGATCATAAAAGGCAGTGAACTGCTCGGTTATGAGGATTTTTTCGTGCTTTTTATGTTGGCATTTTTTGAAAAGAAAACCAATGTGAAAACAGATAAAGAAAAGGTAAAAGCATTTGCGGGGTGGGTTAGAAATAAGCGCTTTGAAGAACCCAATCTTTATGCTCAACTTTTGGAGCAGGTCGTGGCCAGAAAGAAGCGGCTAAAAGACATGGAGCGCATCAACCGGGAACGCGCTAAAAACATTACAGCCACCGAATTCAGGAAATTACTGGAAGAGGAACGTGCCATTGGCCAATCGCCAGAGCCTGCATTTACCGTGCAAAGCAAAACCGCCCACGCCACCCGGATGAATAGGGTAGGGGAGGTGGCAGACCTATTCAGCCAAAAAGAAAAAGAAAAAGAAAAAGAGAAAGATGAAAAAATTCCGATCCCTCCTTTTGATTTTGCTGCATTCAAAAAGCAACATTCCTCCGTTTATAAAAGAATTCACCGGGAAAGAAAAGAGGCGTTTGAACCGCTGAAATCTGCCTCCAATTACACGCAGTTATTAGATAATAGTGTGCAGGCGTATTGTGAGCAGTGGTTGAATTCGCAGCGGTGATACTATCAGATTATTCGGTTTAACCACTTAATCTAACCAACTTACAATGTTTAAGGTCGCAATCATTTTTCTTTTCCTTTCAGTGAGCTTAAAAGTGAATGGTCAATATCTGGTTGGGGTAAAGGCTGGCATCTCATCATCTAAATTCAGGAATTTTATTGATGATTCTTACTTTAATTCCATGAAGCAGATTGCAGGTCTGGAAATTGGATTGGTAGGCAGTGTTGAAAAAAAGCATTTTATTTTCAGGCATGAACTGAACCTAATTCAAAAAGGCGGGGCCTTATCTTCACATAACAAAGACCATAAGACGAGGGTGACCCAGTTGGAGATTACTCCATTGGTAGGTGGGCGAGCAGGTTTCGGCAAATATTCTATTTACGGGATAACGGGGCTATTTTTTGGGTACAATATATTTGGGAATACCATCTCTAATGGTACAAGGGAAAAGATTACCTTTCGGCTCAATTCAGACGGTGAGAATTCTGCGAAGCGACTTGATTTGGGTTATTCATTTGGGATCGGTGTTGGAATGAAAACTAAAGTGGGAGTCTTTGCAATCGATTTCAGAACCAGGCGCTCCATTTTTTATTTGGCAGAGGGAGAAGCAGAGGATTTTATACTAGCCTTTAAAAATAGTAGTTGGAGTGTAGGTGCAACATACCTTATGAATTCAAAGAAATTATTCCACAAACAAGGTAAAAACTAATTTTCATTTTTTAAGACGTGTTAGTACTCTCTATTGTAGGACTGTTCCCTATGTCCGTATCACGCACGTTTGCCTTTCCTCTAGGGACTTGAAAGTCCCTACCACTTCATTTACACATTAAAATTTTTTCTAAAAAAAAGTAAGCTGAACTGTAACCGCAACGAGATGTTGCCGTTATTTACATATATAAATTAATTTTAATCCAAAAGGCCAAACGCTTTACGACAGGCAAAAACTGTTTTCCTTCCCATACACCGACCGATTTAAAAAACGCCTGTCAGTCAGAAAAAAGGCAAACCCAATTCAGGGTCGGTTCCATTTCATTGTTAGAACCATTTTTAGAAAAAACATTGCGAATTGATATCGCCGTATCGAGGTAATTAATTCAATTAAAATGTAAATAAAAATAAAAATTAAAACTGCTCTATTGACTTTGAGCAATTGGTTTACAGGTAGTTATAAATCAATGTTTTAATTTTAATTATCATTTTAATTTTTATTACAAATAAGAATCAGGCTTAAGGTAAAACGTTGTAGTAGTTTCTCGCCAGGATTCCTATTCCCATTTACGGCCCTCTATTAACGAATTTAAATCCGCCTCCTATGAAACACCAGGTTAACCTGAGGGTGTTCTGCATGGCCATGTTGTGCCTGACAGTCACCCTAAGAGGATACTCCCAGTGTACGCTTGCATGTAATGACCTTGTGCAAGTTTCTCTCGACCAAAATGGTATTGCCGTCGTAACGCCAGAGATGATTCTGGAAGGTGAGGAATCAACTTGCCTGGGACCAAAAACAGTTGAAATCACAACGAACATTGGCGAGAACATTGGTGACACAGCAACCTGTTTTTATGTCAATGATATTTTGGATGTCCGTGTTATTGATGATGCTACGGGCAACTTCTGCTGGGGCACTATTTTAATCGAAGACAAACTCCCGCCCATAATATATTGCCAGGATACGACGGTCTATTGTACTGCAGACTTATCACCAGATTCATTGGGATTTCCCATAATAACTGACAATTGCGATACACACCCCGATACTAATTATTTTGACGAACTGAATTTCCAGCTTTGCACTACTCCTTATTCTGCTATTGTTACCCGGACATGGCATGTTCATGATGCAAGCGGAAACCATGCAATTCCCTGTGTGCAAAATATTTTCATAGAAAGGCCAAGCTTGTCTGATGTTGTTTTCCCTCTCAATTTTGACAACCAACAGCAACCAGCTCTTTCTTGCTCCGACCCCGATACCTCTATCACTGTGACGGGTGTTCCAATGGTGGATAGCCTACCAGTAGGTTCACTTTGCAAAATAAATGTGGACTACCAAGATTTTGTAGTGCAGAACTGTGGTAATTCATTTTCCGTGTTGCGCGAGTGGTGGGTTCTGGATTGTTGTTCCGGTGAAATAGCGACACATACCCAATTGATAAAAATCGAGGATATTCAACCACCCGTTTTTGAATGTCCAGACACTCTGATATTCAGCGCAAATGGTCCGGACTGTGGCGGCATATTTTTGTTGCCAGCACTGCCCGTGAGCGATGATTGCTCTGGCGATATATTAGTTCGCACTAGTACTCCCAATGGCACGATCGAAGGCAATGGCGGATTGGTCTTTGATCTGCCTATGGGAATGTACACAGCATCTTATGAAGGAGAGGATGAGTGCGGCAATATTGGTTATTGCGATCCGGTGCTCTTGGTCGTGGACGATGTGGTTCCGATAGCGGTCTGTGACGAAATAACACAGGTGTCGGTTGGAACAGATGGAACTGCAACAGTTGACGCTATCACTTTTGATGATGGAAGCTATGATGCTTGTTGCGGGGTTTCTTTTTTGGTGAAAAGAATGGACGATTCAGCTGCCATTTTTCTGCCGGATGTGGTGCTAAACTGTGACGATATTGGAGACACCACAATGGTAGTTGTACAAGTTTCTGATTGCCGTGGAAATGCAAATACTTGTATGGTCAATGTGCTGGTTGACGATAAGTTGCCGCCAGAAATTACTTGTCCTGCTAATATCACCTTGCCATGCACGCAGTGGTTGCCAGCACCAACTTCTTTAACAGGAGAACCTTATGTGCAGGAAAATTGCGAAATCGATACGCTATTTTATACCGATGTAGAAAACCTGAATATTTGTCAAAATGGAAATGTCTTTAGAACATTTACAGTAATAGACGGGAGCGGATATTCAGCCTCCTGTTCGCATACGATTACATTGGTTGATAATACAGGATCTCAGTTCTTTTTCCCAGCTGATACTGTTGTGGATTGCAGTGTGCCATTGGACAGTATTTCCGCAGGGCAAGCGATAGCCATTGCGGATTGCGAAGCATGGGCTTTGAATATTTCAGATGAAATTTTCCCTATCAATTGTGGTTTGAAAATTTACCGCACCTATACATTTTTAGATTGGTGCTCTTTGGAAGATACGTCTTATACCCAATTTATTATGGTACAGGATACCAATCCGCCGATATGGGATGAGCCGTTAGGATCGAGGGACACCTTTTATGTCTGTCCGGGTGATTTGGTAAAACCACCACCGCCAACAGCTACCGATTTTTGTTCGCCTACACTTGTTACCTTGGAAATGGATACCATAGAATTGGGTGATTGTCCTAATCGTTTTGTGAGGACTTTCACTTACAGTGCAGTCGACACCTGTGGCAATGTAGCTGAGCCATTTGTAATAGTATTAACTGTGAATGACACAGTACCCCCGAGTGCCAATCTGCCCGATATGGGTCCCTATGGGTGCATCGACGATATACCTACTTTCGACCCTGATTCAATAGATGCATTTGACAACTGTCCAGCGGATGTAGTAATTGAGCTACTTTCCGAAACGATGATTGATGATATGTGTTGGGATACATTGACCCGCACTTATCGAATCACCGATATATGTGGATTGGATACAGTGATGACACAGCGGTTTTTATTGCACGACACTGTTCCGCCAACTGCTGATTTACCAACATTAGGGCCTTTTCCTTGCCTGGAATTTGTACCAGCTCCAGACCCAACGAGTATAGTCGCAACAGACAATTGTAATGGAGACGTATTGGTCGAATTTGTAATTGATAGCACCAATGTGGTGGGTTGCAATGGCCTGGTGTGGCATGTTTACCGTTTGACTGACGAATGCGGAAATGATACTTTGGTGACCCAGATAATCACAGTGATGGATGATATTCCACCGACGCTGAACTGCCCCGACAATGTATTTGTCCCACTCATCACAGAAACTTGTATGGTATCTGTAGAAATATCAGTAAGCGCATTTGATAATTGTGCGAATAATTCTGTGATCATAACCAATGACTTCAGCAATGGAGGCTCAACTGCAGGTGGCGTATTCGGATTAGGTATGACGCAAGTGACCTTTTATGCAAGGGACAACTGTAATAATGTGGATTCGTGCATAGTGGATGTGGAAGTAATTGAATTGGTGCCACCTTCGAATAATTGCGAGTTTTTTGACATGGAAATTAATGCAGACGGAATTGCAGTTCCTAACGTTGATTCCCTACTTGCAATGAATATTATTGGTGGAGAGGACTTTTGCACGGATGTAACTTTCTCATTGAGTATCGATACATTGGATTGTGATGATTATGATGCCTTTTTTGTAGACTCACTCGGCATTGCATTAGTGCCTTACACACTGACGGTAACCGATACATTTAACAATCAATCTACGTGTAACAATACCATCTTCCTCAGCGACCCACTCGACATTTGTGATGATGATGGTTTGGTGGTAGCAGGATTAGTATTTGACGAATATCTAAACCCGATGCCCGAAATCCAGACGCAGATGATGGATGCCAACGGGATGGATTATGTTATGACTTCGCAAAATGGCTGGTACTATTTCCCAGATGTTCCGGCGGGTGCGAGCTGCCAATTGAATCCTTATAAAAATGACGGACTACTAAACGGGGTGACAACTTATGATCTCATAAAAATTTCGAAACACATACTGGCGCAGGAACTACTCGATTCACCCTATAAGATTATCGCTGCGGATGCCAATCGTTCAGGTTCGGTTACAACATACGATGTGGTGCTCATTCGGAAAGCCATACTTTATGTAACGGATGAATTTCCGAACAACAACTCCTGGAGGTTTGTGCCTGCAGGGTACAATTTCCCTGATCCCAAAAATCCATTTTTGGAAAATTTTCCTGAGCAAGTCTGGCTAAACAATATCAACAAGGATGTATATGGTCACCATTTCATTGGCATCAAGGTAGGAGATGTAAATAATTCTGCCAGTCTAAATATTGATGGTAACGGCATCGAAGATAGGGGAGGGGAGGATCTAATTCTAACCGCTTATAACAAAACACTTGAAAAAGGTCAGATAGTAGAAATTCCTGTTTTTATAGAAAATGAAATTGAGTTGGAAGCACTGCAGGCTACTATCCAATTTGACGAAAGAAAAATGGCTTTCAAAGGTATTGCTCCTTCTGCCCTTGATATTTCAGAAAAGAACTACGCCCTACCAATATCCGGTTCAGTGACCCTAAGTTGGGACACACCGGATGGAGGGCTTTTTATCAGACAAAACGAAACTGTTTTCACACTGCAATTCCAGATTTTAGAAAACACCTCAATAGAGGAAGCGATTGCGATTAATTCCACTTTGACACCGGCTATTGCATACGCCAATAGCGGTAATCCCTTGAACGTTTTTTGGCGCATCCATAAGGATTCACACACGCCTGTGGATGCTGCCAGTTTTTTCAAGCTCACTCAAAACAGGCCAAACCCTTTCAGCGATGAAACGAAGGTGTTGTTTTATGTGAAAGAAAATATGCCCGTTCAATTGAAGATAGTGGATATTTCAGGTAGAGAGATAATTGTGTTTAATAAAGTAATAGATGCCGGTTGGCAGGAAGTAACCCTTCAGAATGAATATTTCGGTGGCAGCGGCATCTATTTTTATCATCTTATCACGCCATATGGGTCTGACCACAAACGAATGGTTTATCAAATGGGAAATGAGTAGGGTATAGCGAACAAAGATAATTATGCGTAGATCAGCTCTTGAGTATATGGGCCGGATCATCTCCCGATCATTTTCCATGACTCTGATCGGCCCAAAGGTTTTTTAAAGGGGCGCCAAGGTGCGATTGCACCTTGGCGCCCCTTTAAAAAACCTGGAGGAGCACTTTATGAAGTTGCCAAAAAGAAAGTCAATTTTGCTCCGCATTTTAAAAGTTGGAAAAAATAAGCTCTATTCACATAAAGAATTAGGCACTCCTGTCTTGAGTTACTTCATTGTTCATTTCCAATCAACGATTAAATGCAGCCACCCATGCTTCTTTCATCAGGTATGCCCCGGCCAATGATGGGTGTACTCCATCAGGGCACCAATAGGATGAAGGGGCGAGCTTTAATGCTTCATCGAAAATGCTGTGGAAGGGAACGAAAACAGCGTTGTAATCTTCAGCGATCTTTTTTGCCGAACGGCGATATGCATGAAACGCTTCCCAATCAGCATTAATGGCACTTCCTCCGGCTACTGCGAATGGTTCGCAGAGGATAAGCTTTACGTTCGGGAGTTCTTTCATTGTCCTATCCAGTAACTTTCTGAAATCAGAATCATAAACTTCGACTGTTCCGTTGTACCTATTCGATAATGAATGCCAAAAGTCATTCACTCCAATCAGGATGCTCAAGACATCGGGTTTGAGGTTTAGGCAGTCGTCATCCCAGCGATTGGCCAACTGAAAGACTTTATGTCCGCTGATCCCTCTATTATAAAAGCGGTAATCTTTTTCAGGATATTTCCCCAAAAGATGTGTTACAGTGTGATGGACATAACCGCCTCCCATGCCTGAGCCCGAGTTAGCATAATAATCTCCTCTATTGCGGCCAGCATCAGTAATACTGTCTCCTTGGAAAAGAATGATTTGCCCTTTTGCTGAAAAATCAAGCGTATTAGTTGATAGATGCTTATTTGCAGCCTCGACTAAGTTGTGAATTACGGAAGTGCTGAGAGCTGTCATTGCAGATAGTTGAAGAAAGTTTCTGCGTGTGGTCATTTCAGTTTTTTTAGTTCATCAATTGGTCTTGTTTCCATGAGCGTCTGCATTTCTGATGTAGCTACCTTCAGCAGTTTGTTGGCTCTTGATTTTTTATCCATTTTATCCTCGATCAGCATGGCGTTGATGGCCTGTAGATTGCTCATCACTACTAATTCAAGTTTATTGGCGTGGTCACGGATGTTCCCTTTTTTATCGGGGTTGGCAGCCCGCCATTCTTTGGCGCTCATACCGAAGATGATCATATTCAAAAGGTCGGCTTCGCTTGCCTGGTAAAGAGCTTCCCGTTTGGTGTTCCAGTCCATCATCGGCACCAAATTTTCCCTGACAGAATTGGTTTGAAGGTAATGATTGGCCTTCGTAATAGTACGTTGTATGCTCCAAGATTCGCCCAATCGAGCAGCTTCTTCTTCCTTGAGTCGTTGGAATTCTTTGATCAAATAAATCTGAAAGACTGGATTGATCCAATAGCAAAAATTGACAGCGATATCTCGGTGTGCATACGTGCCGCCATATCGGCCAGCTTTTGAATGAATGCCCGTTGCTCCGGTCAGTTCAACCCAGCGCTGGGGAGTCAGGGAAAAGGGCTTTTCGAAGAACTCTTCTCTAAACGTGCGGAATCCCGCACGGTTAAAATTATCATTATGAATGCTTTCCCATTCACCAAGGTAACTGATCGTATTTTGGGTACTCATCCAGTTTCTGATAACAAACCTTGGCTCGTCGCTCGACTGTTTGGCAATATCGGTGAGTGATATGAAATCTTCATTGTCTTCCTGTATGATGACAATCTCGAGTCCTTGAACGTTGATCTTCTTTTTGGCCATTCTGGCAAATAATTTTGATGCAGAGACAAACCCTTTTGAGAAGTCGTTAAAACGACTGGAAAATAATGCATTTATTAACCCACGAATTAATTCGCTGGTTGAAAAGTATGTAGTTTATACAACCGTTTTAACGGTTTTATATCATAAACTACTTGTGAAGTGAAGCGGTGAAGGTATAAAGATTTTAGAAGTAGGGTAGGAGATCAACTGAATCAGTTTTGATGATGGGAAAAATGAAGCCCCCTGCTGTAGCAGGAGGCTCCTTGGTTTATTAGCTAATTGGCCAATAGGCCAAACGTTTTAGCAAAATGGACAACAGCCTGGTGTGCAAACATCACCGCAGCATCCAGTGATAGCTGCGTATGCGAGTCCTAAAATTGCTGTAATACCGAGGCCTATAAAAATTGCTTTTTTCATGATAAATAAAGGTTGTCTCTTTTTGTAAAACAGCATTGACCGATACATTTGTAGTGTACCCAATGCGGGCTTACAAAAAGAGCGTTAAGAAAAATGATTTGTAAAATATGCTCAAAACGAGGTGGTTTGAGAATTTTATTTTTCCTGACCCATTCGTTTTGAGGGTATGCCGATGACGGAATGGCTTATTTTTTCCAAACCATTTCGGAATCGGTATAGTTAGCTGAAAAAAGCAAAATCCGGTGGGTCGAAATATTCTTGAATGAAAGTCGAAGAGAGCGTCTTAACATTCTCGGCAGGGAATGTTTTTCCAAGAAAAATATCATCGAAGTAGAGTGAATACGGGGTCGAAAACGCCCCAAAGGCAACAAAGCAACATTGGAACGATGGGCAGCACTGGCGGTTAGGATTTTCGGTCGTTTCTTCTTCCTCAATAGGTGTGCATGCCGTTGCTTCGCATTGACTGATGCTGCATTCGCTGACCAAAGATTTGCACGCCAAATCCCAAATAGGCTGGGTGGATGACAGCACGGTCGTTAAAGATAGTATGAAGAAGAAAAATCGCATGAAGGTGCAAGGTCGGGTGTTCTTAACGGAATGTCAAAACATTCAGCGTAATTTTACGATTAATATAACATAAAAGGGCTGTACGGAAATTCCCGTACAGCCCCGTCCTTATTAATAAATAAGATCATTTTATAAACAATACGCGTTCAGTAATAGGTTGCTGTCCTTTTATTCTGATACTTACCAAAATAGTCTGGCTTTCTAATTGTAGTTTATTTAGATCCATCCTGAAAATAGATTGACCCTGAACTTCATAACTACTGATCTGCTGTCCAAAAACATTCATCAATTCTATTTCAGCAAATTCGGGTGCATGGCCAAACCTTAAATACAGTTCTTGTTTAGCCGGATTTGGATAAACATTTACTGAATTGGTATTGTCAATATCTTGCGGCCCTCCTATCACAATTGCACCTGTCTGAAGACAAGAAATGACGTCACTCAAATCCACACTAATTTGTTCATTTCCAGTGTCCCCATCATAACCGTCTGTCAAAGATACTTCGACAGATTGAACTGCTCCGCTAATTGAAACAGAAACAGAGTTTTGGTTGTCACCAGAGAAAGTACCATAAATGACAGTATTATTATTGCCATCGACATAAGAAATGGTCACCTCATCAATATAGCGTTTGTTTGGATTTCCATTTTGCTTCGCCCCAAGATCATCGATGGTAAAATAGACATCTTCATTTCCCGAAGGGAAAGAAACATTTGAGATAGAAGAGCCAGTACCTTGATGAGTTAGCGGATCGGGATTGAATGAACTTGTAATTTCATTTGTGCAATTTGAATTGTCACAATCATCAGGGATGCCATCGCCATCTGTATCAATGTTGTCATCACCGCCAGGACAAACATCTAATGCATCACATACTCCATCACCATCACTATCGCCAGTTGGTGTGCCGACGCAGGAGCAGGTATTATTGTAAACATCACCAGTTGTACAGTCATCTCCATCATTGCAGGACGTTCCGATAAGATTGTCATCAAAATTTGGACAAACATCATCGGCATCACAAACCCCATCACCATCACTATCTGAGCATCCATTGCAATAATCTATGTCGCTGAGATTTACCGATAAGGTACCATTATAGTTGCCATCATAGCCATCTTCCAAAGAGACGGTAACTGACAAAACCTCTCCAACAATTCCCACATTTGCACTGCTCACTAGATTGCCATTAAAGGTTCCGTAAGTCTGGTTGTTTCCATTTCCATCTATATAAGTAACCGTTACTTTATCTATGTATCGACCGTTTGGATTCCCATTAGTTTTGGCGTTAAGGTTGGAGATGACAAATGAAGGATCTTTGCTATCCGTTGCAAAACTAGTTGATGATGAACTTGATCCGGATCCACTGTGAGTGAGTGGATTGATAGTAAAGCTTGTTGTCGCTGGATTACAATCACAGTAATCAGGAATCCCATCATTGTCAGTATCTACATTGTCATCGCCACCTGGGCAAATATCGAGTCCATCACAAACCCCATCGCCGTCACTATCACTATAAGTGCCGGAACAGTTGCAATTGCTGTCCAGAACGTCATTCACGGTACACACATTACCGTCACTACAGCTTGCTCCAGGGTAAGCATTTGCATCGGTATCATCGCAATCCGTATTATTTAGAACATAACCTGGTGGTTGCGTACAATCGACAATAGTTTTGGTAGGATCACCAAATCCATCTCCATCATTATCAGCATAATAAGTTTGATCGGCAGGTCTGTTAAAGTTGGAATTGCTAGAATCGTTGGCTGTGTTGCCATCACTACTCCCATTTGGATTAGATGTAGTTGCAGAAAATGTATGACTACCATTGCCAAATGTAATGGATGGCAAAGTAACCGTAATTGCTGAATTTGAGCTTAGGTTGCCTGTCCAGCTAACCGACCCAGTAGGATTTCCATCCAGTTCATATTCAATGGTCACAGAAGTCAGGCTATTTGTCCCATAGTTTAATAACTCAACTTGCGGGCTAGTAGTATTCGAGCAAACCGGGCCAACTGGTGCGATGATATTTGAAATCCCGGCATCGTCAGTAGTCTGGGTAGCACAGGCACTTAGACAAGGAGCGTTGTAAACCTCATTTCTGATTAAATCACCTGGTTGTGTACCAAAGCCGAGATTAAAATCAATTCCAACTCCTCCCACCAAATGGCAATAACTCATAATCGTACCTTTATTGGGGATTGGCCCACCCCCACAGTTGTTTCCATAACCTGCAGCTGGCCCACAGCCGTCGATGGCTGTGTTATCCCCATTCCAAACGCAATCATGCGTATGTCTTGATCCTAAGTTGTGTCCAATCTCATGTGTTACTACTTCGATTGTCCAGCTATAGGTAGGAACATTTGCATAAGTGGAGTTTATATCACTATACCCTATACCATAGGTACTATTACACAATACATCAACATAAGCGATGCCACCACCTCCATTGTACCCAACTAAATGGGCCAGATCGCCATTGTAATTGCCATTTAGGCTGGTCCTGAATTGATTGAGATAATCACTTGTAGAGGAGCCAGTATATGGATCGACAACGTCCCATACCACTATTTCGCTTACAGTGAAATTGATAGCTTCATTAGCATAAAGTATTGCAACTTGACTGAAAACCCCGCTCACATAATCAGCTGCTTGGGTAACGCCTCCTTTTCCTACGTAAATATCGTAGTCTACTTCGACGTACATGTTGACACAATTATTAGAAGACTTTTCAGCATTGGCGGTTAGGCCATCAGTTTCATTACCTATATAATATTCTTTACCTACAGTCCCACAAGAATGGGTGGGAGTGATTTTTAAATCATGCTCTTTGTAAAGAATATGTGTGTCGTCAAGGCTTTGGTTGAGCTTCCCTAAGGTATATGTTTCGCCGTTTACATACACAAAACCCATTACTTCATCCTGCGCAATGGCTATTGCAGCGAGAGAGTGTTCATCACCATTTACGATTCCCCAATAGTAACTACCGGGCGTATAATTAAACGGCTCATCAGGGTTGGATGCCACATATACTTGGAACCCAGGTGCGAAAACTTGTGCCCGATAAAGTGTGAGGTGGAGTGGATTTTCCTTATTCACGGGGAGGCTCATCTCAAGCAGTTCAGTTGGATTTTTCAGTAGTTCATTTACTGAATTTTGTTGAAATGATAGAAAAGTGGCTTCGTTAACCTCTTCAGATAAATCTGCTTTTTTTGACGCTTGATTAGAAGCAAGTTCAAGCAAGACAGGACTTTTCAGATTCTTGAATTCAGCTGATAATTGCTGAATCTTTGAAGCGATAGGGTGGTGGTCTTGTTGTGCGTAGGTTTGGAAGTTGGCTAGGCAAAATAATAAAAAGCCAATGAGTGAGATTCGTTGATTTCGATTCATGTTCTAATTTATTTATTTAAAAAATTAAGGAAATAGCCATTATTGATATGCCTTTCCGTATAATTGGAAGGCACTGAATTTTACTAAAGCAATAGCACAGCTACAGCAAGAAATGCTCGTTTATGGATAATCTTAAGAGGGAATAGGTGAAGATGAGAAAGGAAGAATTAGGATGAGTAGGGATTAATGGCCGGGAGAAAACGCAATGTAATTTGACCACTTTCAACTTTAACAAAAATCATGCTATCGATGTTCAGCAACTCAAATTCTTTTAATAGTTTCTTATTTTGATATAGTTGTTTTGCATGATCCGAGAACATTTCCACTATTTTTGGTCGAGTCTTTAAGGGATTTGCGTTTCAATGAAATAATATGACAACGAACAAACAACTCATAACTAACTTTTATACAGCTTTTCAGAAACGAGATTATGCAACCATGCAATCTTGTTATGCTGATCACGCCACCTTTAGTGATCCGGTTTTCCAAAATCTAAACTCGCAAGAAGTTAAAGCCATGTGGGAGATGCTCTGTAAAAATGGCAAGGACTTAGAGCTTGTTTTCGAAGATGTTGCAGCTGAGGGGAATAAGGGAAGTGCTTCCTGGACAGCTTCCTATACTTTTTCAGCTACCCGGAATAAAGTGGTCAACCACATTTCTGCCAAGTTTGACATTGAGGACGGGAAAATAGTCCGGCATAATGACCATTTTTCATTTTATAAATGGGCTGGCCAAGCACTTGGTATAACGGGCTGGCTTCTTGGCTGGACACCTTTTATGAAAAATAAGGTGCGGCAAATGGCCATGAAAAACCTGGCTATTTTTATGAAAAACTAACTCATCGTTACTATTTGATTCTTAGTTCATAGCTTATCATTTTATTAAGTGATTCGAGCTATTCCGCCTGGAAATGGGCTGTTTTTCGACATAAAAGACCTGAACAAGGATGAAATGGCAGTTTCGCTAACCAACATTTGGGAAACCAGTTTGTTATTTCCGAACTTCACAGATTCAAAATGGTACTTTGGTGTTCTTGTTATTTTTATATCAGAAAATAACTGACACCAATAATTCAAAACCAGTTACAATAGATGGCAAAAAAACAAATGCCTCAACAAGAGCAGTCAGATAAGCCTGAAGGAAAAAACCTATTTGGAGGAAAAGGCTTTTCATGGATATATTTTCTAATAATTGGCCTATTGCTGATGCAGGTGTTTTACAGCATCATGCAGCCAAAACCAGAGGAAGTTTCCCTTTCAAGATTTCAGCGTGAAACCCTTATAAATGGGGATGTTGACAAAATGAAGATCATCAATAAGGAAATTGCGGAGGTCTTCATAAAAGGCGATAGGCTTGGCCAGGGAATGTATGCCGAAATCAAACCAGGAACTACGGGACCACACATTGTAGTGAACATAGGATCGCTGGAAAATTTTGAAAAACTCATTGAAGCATATCAAAAAGACAATGAGAATCAGCATTTCGACTTGGAATATCAAGAACGGAAAGACTGGATGAGCGATATCATGTCGTGGGTACTCCCATTTTTACTCATCATAGGGATTTGGATATTTTTCCTCAATCGTATGCGCCCTGGCGGAGCAGGCGGAATGAATCCGTTTGACTTTGGGAAATCTTCAGCCACTGCTTATAAAAAAGAGACAGGTAGCGTCAGCTTTAGTGATGTGGCAGGTTTGGAGGAGGTAAAGGTTGAAGTACGAGAGGTTGTAGATTTTCTGAAAAGCCCTGAACGGTACACAAAGTTAGGTGCTAAAATCCCAAAAGGAGTTTTGTTGGTTGGCCCTCCGGGCACAGGAAAAACATTGCTTGCAAAAGCAGTCGCAGGCGAGGCCGGCGTTCCATTTTTCTCTATGTCAGGTTCCGAATTTGTGGAAATGTTCGTTGGGGTAGGGGCTTCGCGTGTGCGCGACCTTTTCAAGAAAGCTAAGCAAAGTGCTCCAAGTATTATTTTCATCGATGAAATTGATGCTATTGGCCGAAGCCGTGGCCGTGCTGCTTCTTTTCAATCAAATGATGAAAAAGAAAATACGCTTAATCAGTTGCTAACGGAAATGGATGGATTCGGAGCGAACACAGGTGTGATCGTTTTAGCTGCCACCAACCGAAGTGAGATACTTGATCGGGCATTGTTGAGGCCAGGCCGATTTGATAGACAGATATTTCTTGATCTACCAACTTTGCAAGAACGGAAAGCCATTTTCAGAGTGCATACCAAACCTCTAAAACTGGCTAAGGATTTCGAATTGGAAACAATGGCGCAACAAACACCTGGATTCTCAGGTGCAGACATTGCAAACGTTTGTAATGAATCTGCCTTGATTGCTGCACGAAAAGGCAAGAAGTCTGTAGGCATGCAGGATTTTTATGATGCCATTGATAGGATAGTTGGAGGGCTAGAAAATAAGACCAAAATCATTTCTGACGAAGAAAAGAATATTGTTGCTTTTCACGAGGCCGGACATGCAACTGCAAGCTGGTATTTACCAGATGCCAATAAACTGATGAAAGTATCGATCGTTCCTAGAGGTAAATCGCTGGGGGCGGCGTGGTATCTTCCCCAGGAAAAGTCACTCTATTCTCAAAAGCAGTTTGAAGATAGAATTTGTGCAGCTTTAGGTGGGCGTGCAGCAGAGGAAGTAGTTTTTGGCGAAGTTACATCTGGGGCTCTTGACGACCTGGAAAAAGTAACGAAGCAAGCCTATACAATGGTCGCTTATTATGGCCTCAATAAAGAAATCGGTAATATCAGTTTTTATGATAGTACAGGTCGAAATGAATCTTCATTTACAAAACCATATAGTGAAGAAACAGCTCAAAGAATAGACCAGGAAGTAAGCAAAATGGTGGAACGCTTGTATAAAAAAACCAAAAAACTACTAACCGAACATAAAGAAGAATTGACGAAGTTGGCTGAACTACTTTTGGAAAAAGAAGTAGTTATGAAAAAAGACCTGGAGTTGGTTTTTCATATGCCAGAAGGAAAAGAAGAAATAGTAAGTGGTTAGGGGGCTATTGGAATTCCTTTTTAAAAAAACGGTAAATCTTGCCGTCTTCGCCCTTTCCGTGATTGCTGATATACAACACAGCATCTTCGTCGAAGCACATACCATTGGGATTTGAGAAAAGATAAGGATCAAGGGTCTCCATATATTGGATCTTGCTGTCTTTATCGATTACGATCATCAGCTTACCTTCTCCCGCCAGCCAATAAATCTCGCCTGAATGTGGGTGAATAGCAATAGAAGTTGGTGAATAAGCCTCTGGAGGATAGTTTTCTGCCACTATATCCACTAGCCGTTCTTCCATATCTTGTTCTTCAAAATAAGTAGCAATGGTTTCGCTGGTAACCATGTACATAGGCTGACCTAAAAGCTCCATATGATCGAACTGGAAAACATAAATTGCTTTTCCATCTTCCAAAATACCTCCATCTCCAGCTTTGCCTTTACACGCTAACAATAGTTCATTATTTAATGGATCATAGGTTAATCCTTCGACTTCGTTTCGCATTGAAAGCTTCGTATTGAAGTTATGCGTAGGAGGTTTTTCATTATCAAAATCGGAAACATAAACCAAGGTTCCATTTTTCTTCGATAGAAAAATGCCTTCACCAACTGATTCTATGGATTCAAAATCACCCCTTTTTTTCAGGTCTACTGTTCCATCAATAAAGCCGGTTTGCTTATCCAAATAATATATAATTCCGCCCTGTCCATTGATTGCAATCAACTTTTGTTTATCTGGACTCATGCTCAACCCACCAATTGTTTTCAGCTCTTTGGGCATAAATAAGACTTCATCTTCACGCATCAAATTATATGGGAAATGTTGATAAGGATTGCCTTCATAAGATTTTTGATTCGCTTTCGATTCTGGTTGAAGCTTACTACTGTGAAAGTCAGCAGCTACTAATTTTTTCTTTCTTTTTCTTTCCTGTGGCCTCTGGGAGAGATCCTGGCCAACATAGCTTGCGGGCACAGCATCTTCATCGGGAATCTGCTGGTCTTCAGAAGAAGGTGATACGCAAGAATGGAAAATAAACAGGCAGGCTAAAGTATATATAATGGCTTCTTTTGAGAATCTGTTCATGATGAAACGGGTGCTTTAAAGGATAATTTTGCAGTCTGCAAAACATACGAGCATCATTGATTACTTGTTTCAATGGGGGATAATTGCACATCAATTTGAGCCGTTATGTCGCTAATACTGCGAGTAATCAAAAAGTTAGACTTGAATAATAAAATTAATATTTATCATTCTGAAAAGTAAGGCATTGGCAAGAATATTGCAAAAAGAAGGTAGGAGGCCACGAAAAGTGGCTTGTACAATTGTCAAAAGACCCGGATTAAACTACTCCGATCAATAATTCTGGGATATATAATCAGGGTCGATTATTAATTTATACACTAAAACACCCAATCTCATGGTAGTAGATATTATTTTCGTCTTGATTATAATTTACGGGTTCTACTTAGGCTTTTCTCAAAAGATTATCCGTACAATTACACTATCTCTTCTTTTAGTTTTTGCACTGTTACTTTCCTTAAACTTGGTTCCATTCACTACAGAATTGCTCGGGAGTGTTATTAAAACTGACAGTGGGATCCTGTTCTTTATTGGCTTGCTCACAAGTTTTATTGTAGCAATATTCCTTATCCGTCTAATAATGACTTGGCTTGAAGGTGTTTTCAAGAAAGAAAATGTCAGCTTAGCCACTCATCTAAGTAGTGGGCTCATTATGGGAAGTATCCTTTTGGTTATTTATGGTTCAGGTTTAATCTTTTTTGAAAAAGCAGAAGCGATTGGGCCAGAGGTGAAGCAGGCTTCGGTTACTTATGACTTTACCAGGGGTTTTCCAGAAAAAGCTAAAGCAAGCGTGGTTTCTGTTAAACCAGTTCTTGTAGATTTCTGGGCGTATGTTTCTGGTAGTGTGCAGAAGAATTATGAAGAGAGCGAAAAGAAGAGTGAAAAGAGAAGCAAAAAGAATTAGGGATAGAATCAATAATATTGAAATAATTGGTGGTGAATGCCATCAAGCGAAAATTGTTGTGACAAATAAAGTCCTGATGCCATCGGCATCAGGACTTTATTCATTATGGTTCTTAGACAAATCCTGTGAAATTGGCCTTAGGGATTAGCGGGTCACTTCAAGTGCCCCGCTAATTTGACGAAATTACTGAGGCACTTGAAGCGACCCAGTAATACCTCCACAGGATTTGTCCAAGAACCTTCATTTTAATCTTACCTAAAACTCTGATCGGTATCCAACTCTTTCTCCTCCCACTTTAACGTCAAGACTGATACTATCTCTTAGCGTTTTAAGTAATACGGGATTACTGATTGGCACCCTGATTTCAAGTCGAACCACATGGCCTTCAAATGAAAAGCTTTTATGATAGCTGAAATTGTGGCCAAGAATGAAAAAGCATTCATAAAAATCTTCACCAAAGAGGGAAGACATGATTTTGGGCTTTTCATGGGCTGCATTTATTTGTTCGATGGAAGCAAGAAAGGCGCTCTCTGAATTAATTGGAGCGTCTTGCTTATACCCAGCAATTATCACCTCAGATGTGCCATCTTCCGATCTTAATACAAGCCCATTGCTTTGGTTGAAGACTGCTTCGAAAGGAAATGTTTCTGTGGGGTATTCGATGCAGAAATTATATTTCTGGTTGCAGTAATGGCCATCTATTTCCTTGGTCAGATTTTGGGAAAAAATGGTGAATGGAACGCATAGTAAATGCGTAAAGATGAGTGTAATGTTCACGAGGTTTGTCATAATGTAAATCGGCTGATCTTGCTGAAGGGTTGTTCATGGGGGAAGAACCACAACAGAAGTGCTAGTTAGTGTTGTTGATGAATTGTAAGGTGGAATTCTAGCCTTGCTTTTAGATCAGTTTTGCAGAAATTGGTAAAGTTTTGCTTTGCCTCCCTTCCCTTCTGTACTAATGTAAAGTGTACCGTTTTTATCGAAGCATATACCTTCTGGCTGTTTAAAAATGGAGGATTCTAATTTCTCCATGTGTAGGATTTTGCCAGTAGGACTGAGGATTATAAAGAGTTTTCCTACGGAAGAGACGATGCAAATGTCGGAAGTTTTGGGGTGAATTGCAATGCCTGACGGAGCAAATGCATTTGTGGCATATTCCGGGCCAAGTAAGTTGACTAATTTCTCTGAAATATCATCCGTTGCAAAGTAATCGCCAATGGCATCTCGATTTACCAAAAAGACTGGTTTTTCTATGAGTTCTTTTGACTCAATGTCAAATGCATAAATTGCCCTACTTCCTTTGTATTCAGGTCCGTTGCCAGCCTTGCCCTTGCATGCGAGCAGAAGCCAGTTTTTATTGGGATCATATGCGAGTCCTTCTACATCGTATTTTGAATTCAAGGGCGTGTCATACTTCTTAGTATCCGGGTCGTCCTTTTGGAGGTCTTTAATTTTATGGAGAGTGCCATTGCTTTCCACCACGTACACTTGCTCTCCAACAGTTTCTACTCCTTCATAATCAGCGCCTTTTCCAAATTTTACGGTTCTTATAATTTCACCATCTTTTTTATCCAAATAAAATAGTTTGCCCTGCTCGTCATTAACAGCAAGAAGTGATTTCCCATCAGGAGAAAGGCTCAGTCCAGATATTTCGGTTAGCTTGCTTGACAATCGGGAAGAGTTGTCAGGTTTTGAAAGCAAATAGGAAGGGCGCTTTGCTTTAGGTATTGGATTGACTGTTTTTGAAATAGTATCTGCTATGACTTCTGGTTCTTCTACTGGTACCTTATGAGTCGGTTCTGGAGTAGAATTGCATGAAAAAAAAGTAAGTATCGCAAATAGAAAAAAGGGTGTGAATTTCATTAAGTCAATATTGTTTTAAAACCAAACAGGCGGATAACAATAGAGTTTTTGCAAAACTAAAAACCCAAAGTTCATTCTATAACTACCTCGTCAATAAATATCCAACAAGGTTCTCCAGCTGCTGGATGCCATTCAGGATTGAACACATTGCTTTGCACTTTTATTTTTAAAAACCTTCCTGTTGTGGGTGAAAAAATTTCTGATATAGTAGAGATTTCTGGCTCCAGTAGGGTAGTGGCAGTTGGGTAAGAAACGTTAACGACTTCTTTATATTGAATCCCGTTTTCTGAGACAGCAACCTGCAATCCTTTTGGATAAAATATCCAAGATGAAGTGGCCTGCAATATTCCTACTGTAATCCTGGAAAGCGATTCAATATTTCCCAAATCAACCAAAATGTTCGCATGATTTTTCTGGAATCCCAGCCATTTACCATCTTTGAAATCTAAAGAACCTCTCTCAAAATCTATAAGTGAAGCTGCACCACTGGCTCTGTAATCTTTATTGGGCTGCGGGTTGATTGAAATTTTACTTGCTTTATATTTAGCTTTTGGAAATACTTTTGAGACAATGTCGCTGCTGATCCATCCTGATTTTTGGGCAAAAGCTTTTAGCTCGGCTGAAGCATGGAGTAAAATTGGGTTTTCATATTTCTCTGAGGTAGAATCTGGAATGCTTCCATCAAGCGTATAATAGATGTTTGCTGCCTTAAAATTCAATTGTAATTCAACCGAAAGCGAATCTTGAAAAATGTCCTTTTCAGCTACAATTAGTGGGGGAACAAGCTTGGCATCGCCAAAAACATCCTTGTTAACTCCGACATCAATAATGAGGTGTGCCTGTTTGTTTTGCAATTCAGCAATGCCCTCTTCAGTCGTTTTTGTTCGCCAAATAAAAAGCTGTCTCAGTCGAGGCAAGTTGGCAAGGAGTTGAAGCCCTTCATCGCTTATTTCTGTATCATATAAATTCAAATATTCGAGGAAATCCATTCCTTTCAAATGCCGGAGGCCTTTATCTGTGATATTGGTTTGTTGTAAATGAAGCTTATTCAAATGGGTCAGTTGCGGTAAAATAGAAAGCATCTCATCATCAACATTTGAACCACTCAAATTTAAGTAGACCAATTGATCTGAAATAGATTTCAGTTTTTTAAGGGTTGATTTTTCTGCATCTAAATGCTTAGGGAAAACCGCTTCCAAAAATGGTGATGCCTCTGCAATTGGAGCTATCCTAAAACCCGCATTCCTCAATTCTTCTATTTTCCGCTCAGAAGCAAAATCAACTTCTACAGCAAAAACGCCTTCATCTCGGACTGGAGTTGCAAATTTGTCCAAAATAGCCCTAATCGAATCCGGAGTGTTTATTTGTGCGACTTCACTTTTAAAGTCTGCGCCATTTGAAATCCACCATTTTAGAAGCACAATCTCTTCAGTTGTGAGTTGTTTTTTGCCTTTAGGTGGCATGTGCTTCTTTTCTTCAATGGGCAGATGTATCCGTTTGAAAATTAAGCTATTATCAGTATTTCCAGAGCTAAACAATGCCCCAGATTTTCCGCCTTGCAAAATTCCTTCTTCAGTAGTCAGCAATAATTCACCTTTGAGTTTGGATTCATTGTGACAGCCAGTGCATTTCTCATTTAGAATGGGTTGGATAATATCTTGAAAAACGATGGCGCTGTCAATATTTACGATAACGGGAAGCGATTCTTTTTTTTGAAATGGCTCGAATAAAAACCCTTCTCCATGCGTCAGCGATCCCCCTAAATGCCCGGTTGTCAGAAGTAATAAAATTGAGAAAATAAAAACGTATGAAAACGATTTTGACCCAACTTTAAATAAATAAAATAATAATCCGGACGACAGGGCGGTTCCCAATCCCAGCCATTTGTGCCAGAATAATAGGCTTTCGTTATACCCTCCTTCTTTTGATAAAAAATAACCAGATGCAGCGGTGGACAGCGCAGCGATGAAACCCCATTTCAGAATAAATCCAATGCTGGATTTAAATTCTTCTTTTTTTACCAAGTGCATCAAAAAGGCAATTAATAAAAAGCCGATTGGTAGGTGCAATAGTAAAATATGTAATCGAGCAAAAAAATCAAGCATTTATTATTCAATTAAAATTTCATCAATAAATAACCAAGCGGGGGTTCCACTGCCCGGATGCCATTCTGGAATTTCAGGAATATTTTTGACCACTATTTTTAAAAACCTGCTTTTTTCATTTCCACAATCGACACTATAAAATAATTGACCAGTTACCATGTCGGGAGCAGACAAAGGGAATTCTTTTTTTGCAATCTCATTAAATTCTATACCATCCGAAGAACTGTAAATATCAATGCCTGATGGAGAAAAAATCCAGGCGTTAGGGTCAACAAAAGTGCTGGCAGTAATTCGTCGTACGATTGTTTCTTTTGAAAACTCAATAATAGTTTCCAGATGGTCGCCACTAAACCCCATCCATTTATTTTCGTGAAAATTATTACCGCCTTTTTCTAAATCAACCAATCCAGAGACACCCGTTCCTGGATATTTATCGCTCGGCTTAGTAGCTAAGGAAATATTTTTTATTGGTGGTTTTTGGTTAATTTTAAAATACTGTACACTAACTGTATTGCTTGGCTGTATGGTGGAATGAAAAGCCTTGGCTTTTAGTATGCCGGTTTTTTCTACAAAAATTGGACGATTATAAATAGGCGATTTTTTTGTGGGCTCACTTCCATCCAATGTGTAGTGCAGAATGGCTTTATCATACGCAAGGGATAGTTTTATTTCGTTGGTTTTTTCAAAAAAAATAGGAGTTGCAGAAATGATCGGGTCTGCCAATTGAAAATTAGAACTACTGGCAAAATTCCAATTTTCAGAACGCTTTTCTATTGAGGGATTTTTGTTATTATCGCCTTTTAACCAGTCAAAATTAAAATGGGCATAATGAATTCCTCCTTGATTTCCGTGCTCATAAAGTAATCCTATCATGCCATCGGCTTGTTGAACCAAATCAGAATAAGCAGCCTCGCCAGTCCTGATTGCCCTGCTGATATCCCAAGATGTTCCATTGTTATAACTCATCCGAACGGTCATATTTTCCCTCTTTTCAGTACTTGCTGGATTGGAAAAAAGCAAGACTTCGTTTCCGTCAAGCGTGGTTGCTGAAAGTATACTTGCCTGGCAAACTGGAGAAATTAATTCATTATCGAAAAAAACCTGATTCCAATCGGAACCTCCATTATCACTGATCGCTACCAAGCGCATTTTTTTTTGTCCATTTTGCTGGCGGATATTTTGCATGACTCTGCCATCCCTCAACTGCACAGCGGTAGATTCATTGGAACTTTCTACTTCTATTGATTTGGATAATTGCCACGTTTCGCCATGGTCGTCACTGTAAAATGCATGTGCCCTGTAGTCGTTAAATTCAGGTTGAGGTTCACCCTCGGAATGATTCGCCGGAATAAATAAGCGGCCTTTGTATTTGCCATGATTTAGTTGCAGGGCATGTCCGGGAGTATTTGCATAGCTGCGCCAATCTTCTTTGAAATTATATTCCGGATTTAAATCTGGTCGCTTTGGACGGTGGACCGATGCAGTTATGTTCTTGGGCGTTGACCATGTTTTCCCATTGTCGGTACTGGTTATAAAGAAAGCTTCCCTTAAACCATTCCCTTTTCTGGTGTTTGATTCGCTGGCGATTCCAGTATTATAAAATAAAAAAATGCGGCCACGCGGATACTTAGGGTCGAGTAAATCAACGACAGGGGCAGGGTTGCCAGCCTGTAAATGTTTATTATCTGCTACTACCACTTGTTTGTTCCAAGTTTGCCCATTGTCATTGCTGATACGAAGAACAATATCAACGTCACCAAAATCATGGCAACTACGTTTACGTCCTTCTGCAAAGGCAAGCAGGTGGCCATTTGGTGCTTTTATTATGGCTGGAATTCGGTAACATTCATAGCCATCTTTTTTATTTTCAAAAATTGGTAATTCCGAAAAAGTTTGCTTTTGTGCAGTGATGACACTCGAAAAAAGCAATAAGCATAAAACCAACTTAATTTGATTGAAAAACTTCATACCCTGATTAATTTAATTGGATAAGTTTTTCCAGAATTCCATTGCGCCACATATAGATTTTCATCTTTATCAACGCAAACATCATGTGGGTGATTAAATATTTTAATGGCCTGATACATGGGTGATAATTTTCCATCTTCATATTCAGGTGTACTTCCTCCCGGGGCGGAAATTAATTTATCATCTTTATTTAAAATGGAAATAAAACCGGTATTAGGTAATTTATCTTTTCCGGACCAAATCGTTGCTGTGTAAATATTTTCTCCATGTATTACAGGCCTGCATATATAAGCTCCCGGCAAATGAATTACATCCAATAATTCTCCATTTAGACTAAATCTTTTAAATTTATTTTGCTGGCGTGCAGTAATAAGCAGGGTTGGATTTCCGCTTCTCTTATCTATACAAATGCCATGAGCATTGTCAAAATGTTTTTCTTCCGACCCTTTTCCCCCAAACACATTCAGCAATTCTCCTTTTGAATTATAATGTAAAATATATTGAAGGCCATACCCGTCCGATATATAAATATCTCCATTTGGAGCAATGGCCGTTTCGGTTGGAATATATTGGTCAGCATTTTTATATTTTCCTGAGTCAGCAGGATAGGGGAGTGTCAGTACTACTTTGCCGTCTAATGTTGTTTTTATGACCTCATGCCTCGAATTATCGGATATATATAAGAAGTCTTCCCCATTTTCATTATTTAAAGTAAGGCCATGTGCGCCAGGATATTCTGTTCCCCATACCTCTATTAGTTTTCCTGATTTATCATAAACAATCACATTGTTTTTAGTGTGATTGGTCAACAAAATAATTCGGCCTTTAGCATCCTGAACCATTTCATGACAGTCGTTGACAGGATAATAGGATGCATTTAATGCACCCCAATTTAAATTGATTTTATATTTAAAGTCATTGTGGCCAATAATTAAGTCCTGATATTTTTGCTCCTTATAATTAGGAAAATGAAAGCTTGGAAAAATAGCAGATCCAGCTAAACAAGAAAATGAATATTTTGTGAAAGTTCTTCGGTTCATGCTAATTCAAACTAATAATTCAGGAATTACCTTGCCGTTCACGTCAGTCAGCCTGAACCGACGCCCCTGGTGTTTATGGGTGAATCGTTCGTGGTCAATGCCGAGCAAATACAGCATTGTGGCTTGAAAGTCATGGACATGGACTGGATTCTCAGTAATGTTGTAACCAAACTCATCCGTTTCTCCATAAACAATTCCGGGCTTCACTCCTCCGCCTGCCATCCAGATCGTAAAGCAACGAGGATGGTGGTCGCGGCCATAATTGGTATCTGTGAGCATGCCTTGAGAATAGTTGGTTCGGCCAAATTCCCCTCCCCAAAAGACAAGCGTATCGTCCAGCATGCCGCGCTGTTTTAAGTCCATTATAAGAGCCGCTGAAGCTTGATCGACATCTTTGGCCTGTCCGCGTATCTGTGTTGGTAGGTTCTCGTGCTGATCCCAGCCCATGTGATACAATTGAATGAACCTAACATCTCGTTCTGCCAATCGCCGAGCCAATAAGCAATTGGCGGCATAGGTGCCGGGAGTGGTAGATTCTGGGCCATACATTTGATAAATGTAATCTGGTTCGCCAGATATATCCATTGCCTCAGGCACCGACGTTTGCATGCGGTAGGCCATTTCGTATTGTGCGATGCGGCTTTGGATTTCTTCATCCCCAAATTCTTCGTATTGCTTTTGGTTGAGTTCAGCTATTTTGTCCAGCATCTTCCGTCTGCTGGTTCGGTCGATCCCATCTGGGTCTTTTAGGTAAAGGACTGGGTCTTTGCCAGAACGGAATTGCACCCCTTGGTGCAAAGAATGCAGGAAACCATTTCCCCACAATCTTGAATAAAGAGGTTGGCCAAATTTCCTTCCAGTTCCTCTGGAAAGAAGCACACTAAAAGTGGGCAAATTTTCATTCATACTGCCCAGCCCATAACTCATCCATGCACCAAAACTTGGCCTACCCGGCTGCTGAGAACCGGTTTGGAAAAAAGTAATCGCCGGGTCATGATTGATGGCCTCCGTGTACATGGATTTTACAATACATAGTTCATCCACTATTTTGGAGGTGTATGGTAAAATTTCACTAACCCAAGCTCCGCTCTTCCCGTGACGGTTAAAATCAAATATGGAACCTGCCAGCGGAAAGGATTCCTGTCCCGATGTCATGCCTGTAAGCCGCTGACCATTGCGAATGGATTCAGGTAAGTCTTCTCCACGTCTCTTAATTAAAGTAGGTTTATAGTCAAATAGATCAAGTTGAGAGGGGCCGCCGCTTTGAAATAAATAAATAACACGCTTTGCTTTAGGAGCGAAGTGAGGCGCATCGAGAATCCCTTTAACGCCACCATTGGAGGGGGCAATGATTCCATTTTTTGTTTTTGAAAAAAAACTATAACCAAACAAGGAAGCAAGTGCAGCTGTCCCAATTCCAATACTGGATTTGGACAGAAAATTTCTGCGATTCAAATTGTATTGGTGCTCTGAAATAGGTTTTTCCATGACGATAAGTTTACCCTCTGGTTATTGTTTCATCAATATTCATAATCGTATTGGCGATTAATGTATAGGCCGCTAAAGTAGCAGTATCGGTTTTTATGGTTTCCTCTTTAACTGTATTTTGTAAGAATGCTTCTGCGGCTGCATTATCCTTCTGAAAACGGGTAAGTTCTTCCTCAAAATATTCTACAAGGCTGGCCAATTCCACTGCGTCGGGTTGCCTGGAAGTGGCCAACTGGAACATAAATGCAATTCGTAGATCCACCTCTGAATTTGACTCAATGGATTTCATTGCAAGCATACTTGCTGCTTCAACAATTTGTGGATCATTTAACATAACCAGCGCCTGCAGTGGTGTGCTGGTTGTTTCTCTTTTCACCATGCAGAAGTCCCGGGATACTGCGTCAAAGGTCATCATATTCGGAGGGGGGACCGTTCTTTTCCAAAAAGTATACAAACTGCGACGGTATCGTTTTTCACCTGTATCAGGCACATATTTGGAGGTGCTGCCACCACCACCGCCAACCTTTTCCGCCCACAACCCCTCTGGCTGATAGGGTTTTACACTTGGCCCTCCAATCTCTTTTACCAGCAGTCCACTAATGGTTAATGCATGATCCCTGATTTGTTCAGCAGTCAAACGCAACCGCGGAGCACGTGCCAAAAGAAGATTTTCAGGATCTCGTTCATCCAGCTCTTTTGTGACTTTGGCCGATTGTCTGTAGGTGGCGGACATGACAATGTATTTCAATGTAGCTTTTATGTCCCAACCGCTTTCTTTCAGTTTTATCGCAAGATGGTCCAATAATTCAGGATGAGTGGGGAGTGATCCTTGATTGCCAAAGTCATAGGATGTACCAACAATACCTTTCCCAAAACACTGCTGCCACAACCTATTGGCAGCTACTCGGGCAGGCACAGCATTTTCTTCTAAAAACAGCCATTGAGCCAGCCCCAGTCGATTTTTTGGAAGGTCTTCCGAAAATGGCAAAATGGAAGCAGGCGTAGCGGGCTCAACGGGATGAGTGGGTTGATCATAAGCCCCTCTTTTCAGAATATGAGCCTGGCGAGGAGCATCCATTTCTTCCATCACCATTAATTTAATTTCTTCTACTGTATCTACATTATTTATAAAAGTTAATGTCTTGGCTACCTCCTCATCGGATAGGATAATGTAAGGTTTAGGAATGTCACCATATTTGGGGATCAGGCCTTTCTCCGGCACATTATTGAAAAATGAAAACAAACTGTAATAGTCTTTTTGGGAAATAGGATCATACTTATGGTCGTGGCATTTGGCGCATTCAAATGAAGTCCCTAAGAAGGCAGTCCCAAATGTCTGCGTTCTGTCCGAGACATATTCTACCCTGTACTCTTCATCTATTACGCCGCCCTCTTGTGTGATTTTATGGTTGCGGTTAAATGCTGTTGCAATGAGCTGCTCTTTAGTTGGGTTTGGTAGCAAGTCCCCGGCCAATTGCCAAGTGACAAACTCATCGTAAGGCATGTTTTTTTTAAAAGCATGGATCACCCAATCCCGCCAGGGCCACATCACCCTTTCCAAATCATCTTGATAGCCGTGCGTGTCAGCATATCTGGCTATGTCAAGCCATTTGGCAGTCATGTGTTCGGCATAAGGATCAGAAGCAAGCAATCGGTCTACAGCCTTTTCATAGGCATCTGAATTGGAGTCATTTATGAAATCATCCAACTCCGAAAGGGTAGGGGGAGGCCAGTCAGGTCAAAACTAAGGCGGCGCAGCAATTGCTCTTTTGACGCTTCTGCTGAGGGAGAGAGGTTTTCTTGCTCCAATCGGGCGAGTATGAAATGGTCTATTCCGTTTTTTACCCAATCCGTTTGATTAACCTGTGGTACATCTGATTTTTTTAATGGTAAATAAGACCACTGTGCCTTCCACTCTGCCCCCTGTTCAATCCATTTTTTGAGGATATTTTTTTCATATTCGTTTAATGTCAGATTGGATTCAGGAGGAGGCATTACATCGTCCGAGTCACTCGTGTATATACGGTCGATTAGCCTGCTATTTTCAATATCCCCGGCCACAATTGCAAAATGATCTTTCTTATCTCCCAATGCTGCAAAAGCACCTTCTTTGGTATCGAAACGAAGGCCAGCCTCCCGGACAGCTTCATCTGGGCCATGGCATTTAAAGCATCGATCAGAAAGAATGGGTTTTACATGGAAATTGAAATCAATGACTTCAGGGAGTTGACTTTGAGCGGTTTCAATTCGCTTACTTTCTGGTGATTGGCAGCTCATAGCGATTGTCCAGGCAGACAAGCAGCTTAGAAAGATGATCCAGGTGTTCTTTTTTATTTGCAAGGGCGATGAAGTTAGATTCGCCAAATTTAGAAACTTATTTATGATGGAGAAAATATACACAAAACGAAGTGGTTTGGGAATTTGATTTTCTACAAACCAATGGTTTTGAGGATATGCCGATGGAGAAATGGTTTAATTTTTCCCAAACCATTTCGGAATCGGTATAGAATAATCAGCTGGCTCAAAATAGTCAAGAACACTCATTGACTTTTGAGTTCTTTTAACTTTGATTTTATCAACCAGTTTATTTTACTCCCTGAAGAGTAAACAGTCTGGATATTTGCGATTTTGAGGCTGTAAATTTTAACCCCCGGCTATTGTTAAACACTTTTCTCATTTAGTCTTTGTCGGGGAAGTATTTTTTCATCAGCAAGTCCCACCGTTCAGTCTGTGCTCTCAAAGGAGCCAGGGAGGGCTCTGTATTCATGTCGATGTAAAAAAGAGCTGGAAAATGCTCCAATTGACCTGCCTTTTCGAGGTAGTTAAATGCCTTGTCTATATTATTTTGCATGCTGTGGAGCACTGCGTAATTCAGTAGTGCATTAGGTGCATTCTGATTGTCATCAGGCCATATTTCCAAGGTCTTTTTCAGTTGTTGATCCGCTTCTTCGAAACGCCCGTTTTTGGCATAAATAAGACCCAATGCATTTGAACTACGTGGATCCACCGGATTTACCTGTATCGCTTTCAAAGCCAGATCCTCTCCCTGTCCATATTGACCCGTTAATCCGTATAAAATCGCCAGATTTGTCAATCCATTGGAATGCAATGAATCAATAGCAAGGGTTTCCAATAATTCTTCCTCTGCCTCTTTTAATTGATTGTTCTTAAGGTAAATCCATCCTAAACTTGACTTGAGATATGTATTAAGTGAATCCAATTTCAGCCCTTGCTGAATACTTTGCTCCGCTTTTTTTAATTGGTTGTTTAACATATAAACACCCCCAAGCAGCGCGTAAAGAATGGGGTTTGGCGGACTGATTTCGATGGCTTTATTTGTAGCTTCAAAAGCTTTATCCCATTGCTTGAGCATCGCGTAGGTTTGCCCCAAATTAGCATAGACATACCATGAAGTTGAATCCGTTTGGATAGCTTTTTTTAAATATTTTTCTGCTTCCGAATATCGTCTCATTTGAATGTAAGCGGAGCCCATAGCAATTAGGCTCTTGGTTGAGACGGAATCCGCTTGAAGAATCTTTAATAATATTTTTTCTCCTTCCTCGAAGCGGTTAGTCCGCATGTACAGTTGTCCCAGACCTTGTAAGGTCCTTAAATAAGTTGAGTCCAGTTTCAGCGCTTTTTTGTACAGTACTTCTGCTTCTGCAAATCGATTGCGGGCGACATATACACTCGCTAAATTACTCAGCGCATTATGATTTGTAGAATCCAGTTCGATGGCTTTTTTGTATTGTGCCTCCGCTCCTGCAAGGTTACCTTGGTTCTTATAAACATTTCCCAAATTATTCTGAGCGTCAGCTTTAGAGGAATCCACTTTGATCGCTTTTTTTAATGCCAATGCTGCTTTGTCCAATTGCCCGGACAGGGCGTAATAGGTTCCCCAATTGGTGAGATGCCAGTAGTTTGATTGGGCCGCAGTTGAATCTGCCTGGTCGGCGAGTTCCAGGAAATATTCGGCTTTTTCTAAGTTGTTTTTCGCAACTGTACCTTGATAAACCATACAATGATAAAATGCTAAATTGGAATAAGGCGCTATCCAGGACGGCGCTTGTGCTACAGCACGGTCTGCATAATAAGCAGCCGAATCTCCCTGCTCCATTTGGTAAAAATGAACCATCGACATATTAGCGTACACCTGAGGGAATTCAGGTTGCCAAGTCAATGCTTCCCGATATTTTGTCAGTATTTTTCTTCCCAATTCCAGGTCTGCATTCCGAAGGTCTATATGCATCAGGTATCCTTCAAAATAGCGTTTTCTGGCTTGAAGGAAAGGATATATATAATGTTCTGGGCCCAATAATTCAGCCGCTCGTTCAAGATAAGCGGGATAGGAACTGTATTTTACAGTTTGCTTAGCTTTTGAAAGGGTCGTTTCTTCGATGTCTTGATTCAGCCATTTTTTGAGTACCTGCTGTGCGTCATCCTGTAGGGCAGCTGCATAGTTTCTACGCATGCTGTTATGCAGCTTTTCGAGCTTGGGTTCCTTGATCAATTGCTTGTAATAGGAATCAGCGCAAGCATCGGTGGGTGACAAGAATACCTTATTTTCCAGTGCTTGTTGGAATGCATAAAACTGTTCTTGAACAGTAGAATCCACCGACGCTAATATTTCCTCCTCGATGCCTCTTGTGCTGATGGTATTGAATTCTGCAGCAAGTCCTTGTTTGCTTTGCTTAAGTTTCTCTAATGTTTCAGGAGACACAGCAGCCAATTTTTCTTTAAAATTACCAACGGTCATCGGCACCTGAGATTGGGGTTCTACTTCCATAGTTACCTTATCCTGGAGATAGCGACCGATTTCCATCAGACTGACGGAGAGATCATCATTCCCATCTGCCATTCCGTACAATCCGTCAATCAGGTGGTAACTGAAAGCACCCCGGCCTCCGCCCCATTGTTCCCCTTCAATACTGTACTCGTCGGGTTGACAGGAAAGGATTTTGATCTCGTTGGCGAATTGGCGGGCGAGGTTGGCAGCCGTAGCCTGAGTGCCTCCGATGGAGCTGCCTGCCAGTTTCCCGCTTCGACAGGCATCTGTGATCAGCGTGACCTTTACTTTGTTTTGGACAGAAAGGGTACTGATAATATCTTTCAGAAAACCTATAGAATAGGTGCCACCACCAGTGTAGGCAAGGGCTGGAGCATCCCAGCAAAGCAAGAAACCCGGCTGACTCATGAACCGCCGTTCTACATCACCGTGTCCGGAGAAATAAATAATCACTTTATCTCCTTCCTTACACTCATCTACCAGCCACCAAAGTGCGGCATCAAATTTCCCGAGTGTGACCTCTTCATTGGTCATTAACTTAAGGTGTTCCTCATCAAGACTTCCACCTGCGGGTGAACGCAAAAAGGCAGCAAAAGCCTCAGCGTCTTTATCGGCAAAGCGCAGGTCGGGGATGCCTTCGTCCTGGTAGTCGGAGATACCGACGACGACGGCGTAGGTAGCCCCCTCCCGACCTCCCCCAGAAGGGGAGGAGATGGGACTCACGCCTTTCTCCCCCTCTTTTCCCACAGGGACTCCTTTGGAGGGAGGGGGTTGGGGGGAGGCCTCCTGGGCGAAAAGGGAATAGGAGAAAAATAGGATTGTTATGATAAGGTGGTATTTCATTTGTTTTAGGCTTTAGTCTTTGACTTGGTCTGGGAAGTATTTGTTCATCAGGGCATTCCACTGTTCTGTTTTCTTCCGCAGCGGGGCGAGGCCAGGTTCTTTTTTTATATCTACAAAGGTATCCTCAAGTTGGTATCCATTTTCAAAAGCTTCGTCCAGGGAGGTAAAGGCTTTGTCCAATTGGTTTTGCAAACTATAGAGGATGGCATAGCTGAGTTGAACGTTTTGCTTTTTAGCGTAATAGAATTTTAACAGGTTATGTTGGAAGATTCCATCCGCTTTATCGTAATCACCCGACCTGGCAAAATCAAGCCCTATATTCAAAGCCTTTTGAAAAAGATGTTCTGCTTTTTCCTTTTCTTCATTGGAAGCATAGATCATAGCGAGGAAGGTGATGCCGTCAATGCTGAGGGAGTCGATGCGTAGCAATTGTTGAATTTTTTGCATTGCTTCGTCAGGTTTATTGGTCATCATATAAGCACTTGCTGCCGTCATGTAAACAGTGATACTAGTGGAGTCCATTTCAATGATTTTATGAAATAGATCTTCTCCTTTTTCGATGCGATCAGTAAGGATATAAATTCTGGCCAACCCCGACAGGGGTTTTATATCTGTTGAATCCAATTCAATGGATTTTTTGAAATAGCTCTCCCCATCGGCAAATTTCCCGGTATAGAGACAAATATTTCCCAGGTTCGAGTAAGGGGCATGGATCGTTGAATCCAGTTGGATCGTTTTTTTGTAAAATTCTTCTGCTTGTGGGAATCGCTTTGTTCTAAAATATACGTTCCCAAGGTTGTGATAACCTGCAATAAGTGTTGAATCCAGTTGGATCATCTTTTTGAATTCTTCTTCCGCTTGTTTAAATTGTTTGGATTTCAAAAAATATCTTCCCCAGTTATTGATATGCCAATAGTTGGATTGTAAAGCGGTTGAATCGATTTGGTCCACCTGTTCTAAAAAGTACCTGGCCCTTTTCAGATTAGATAAAATGGATAAATCACTATACATAGTTGCTAAATCTGAGTAGGGAGACGTCCAGGAAGGGGCCCATTCAGTTGCCTTTTGGGCGTAGTGCTCCGCAGAATCGGGTTGCAACAGTTGATGGAAGTGCACCTCTCCCATCGATTTATATATGTGTGGCAATGCAGGCTGCCATTGAAGCGCCTCCTTGTATTTTGATAAGATCTGCTCTCCCAAAACTTTGTTGGCCCGACTGTCATCGATATGCATTAGGTATCCTTCAAAATAAAGCATGCGAGCTTTTAATATGGGGTACATATAGTGTGCAGATCCCAACAATTCTATTGCCTTTTGCAGATAACGGGGATACCGCTTATATTTTAAGGCTTGATTTACCTTTGATAAAGCTATTTCATTCGCATCATCTTGTAGCCATTTATTCATCACTTGTTGTGCATCGTCCTGCAGGGCTGCTGCATAATTCCGTCGCATGGAAGAATGTAATCGCTCCAAAGCTGACTCTTTACTTAATACTGCATAATAAAAACCTGTACATGCATCCGCTGGTTCGAGGAAGTTTTTATTGGAAAGGCTTTCTTTAAAAGCAAAATATATTTCCACAATGTTGGAATCAACTGCTGCCAATACATCGTCTTCAATTCCTTTTGATTCAGTAGCAGTGAACATTTGCATCTGTCCTTTTTTACCTTCTTTGAGCTGTGCTAAAATCTCGGGGAAGACTTCGGTCAGTTTTTCACCACGACCGCCAATGGTCATGGGTATCTGGCTTTGCGGGGCAACTTCCGAAGTCACATTGTCTTCGAGGTAGCGGCCTATTTCGAGCAAGTTGACCGATTGGTCTTGGTTGCCATCAGCCATGCCGTACAGCCCATCGAGCAAGTGGTAGCTGAACGCCCCTCGTCCGCCGCCCCACTGCTCGCCCTCGATGCTGTACTCATCAGGTTGGCAAGAGAGGATCTTGATTTCATTGGTGTATTGTTTGGAAAGGTTAGCGGCTGTCGCTTGCGAGCCGCCAATACCGCTGCCGGAAAGTTTTCCGGCCCGGCAGGCATCTGTGATCAAGATAACCTTTGCTTTGTTCTGCACAGAAAGCGTCGAAACGACATCGTTCAAATCCCGAACGTTCATTGCACCACCTGCCATGTATACTCTGGAAGGGGCATCCCATCCCAATAGATAACCAGGTTGAGTAATACTTTTCTTTTCTACATCACCGTGGCCCGAAAAATAGATGATGACCCGGTCGTTTTCACCAGCAACTTCCCAAAGCCAATCAAGGGCGTTGGCAAACTGTGCACCCGTTGCTTGTTCGTTAATCATGACTTTGAGATGATCTTTATCGAGGCTACCCCCAGCTGGTGATTGTAAAAAACCGGCAAACGCCAGTGCATCTTTATCCGCAAAGCGGAGATCTGGGATGCCTTCGTCTTGATAATCGGAGATGCCGACTACGACGGCGTAGGTTTGTCCCGAATTCACATCGGGATGGGTATTAGTTATTGGGCTTACGCCTTTTTCCTGAGCGAGAAGGGTACAAGAGAAAAATAGGATTGTTATAATAAAGCGGTATTTCATCAGGTTTTATTTTTTGTCTTGGTCCCCCACAGGGGCAGGTGGGAAGTGTTTTTTCATGAGTTCATTCCACCTCGGGGCCTTCTTCATTTCGTCAAAATCAGGAATGGAGTCAAAAGAATTAATTGATAACATCTTTCTTATTCCGATATCTTTTTCAAGTGCTTGAACTAAGTATTCCCAAGCAGCCTCCGGTTGCTTTTTTTTCAATGCAAATTGACTTAACGAAAAATAAATCATAGGGGAATTTGGATTCATTTCAAGCGATTCGTTAAATGCGGCTTCGGCCTCTTTGAAGAGTTCCGGATTTTGCATAAGAGCCTCCCCGAGTAGACCATGAAGCTGGGGAATCGGCGGACCGAATGCGATGGCTTTTTTTGCCATATCTACTGCTTTATCCACTTCATTCATGCTTTGGTAGAGACCCCCTAAATTAGAATATGCGGCCCATAAAGTTGAATCTATTCGGAGAACTTTTTTAAAGTATTTTTCAGATTTTTCATATTGTTTTATTTTTGAATAGTATGAGGCTATAGTCATAATATTCATTATTGAAATTGTATCCAATTCAATGATCTTTAGGAAATATTTCTCTCCTTCCTCGATGCGGTTAGTAATACTGTATAGAGTTCCCAACCATCTCAATGTCGGTATATAAGTCGAATCGAGTTTATAGGAATTTTCTAGTTGTTCTTCAGCTTCTTCCAGTCGATCGGACCTAATATACAAATTCGCCAAATTAGACGGCACAATGCGGTTTGTTGAATCGTTTTCGATGGCTTTTTTGAATTGTGCTTCTGCGTCGGAAAAGTTACCTTGCCTCAAATAAATATTTCCCAAATTATTTTGAGCCGCAGATTTTGAAGAGTCCAGTTCGATGGCTTTTTTAAAGGTCAAAATTGCTTTATTCAATTGTTCGGATCTAAGATAATAGTTGCCCCGGTTATTAATATGCTGGTAGTTTGATTGAGAAGCAGTGGAGTCTACTTTATCGGCTAATTCCAGGAAATACTTTGCTTTTTCTAAGCCATCCCCCCTTCCTATATAGGTGTTAACGTGAAAGAAAGCCAAATTTGAGTATGGTCGCACCCACGTCGGAGCTAACTTCACCGCCTGTTCGGCATAAAAAGCTGCTGAATCCTGTTCCACCATTTGATAAAAATGAACAGCCTCCATGGAATAGTATGCTTGAGGAAAGTTGGGTTGCCAGACCAAGGCTTCCCGATATTTTGCCAATATTTTTTTTCCAAGCTCCGGGTCAGCATTATGAAGATCGATATGCATCAGGAATCCTTCAAAATAGTATTTTCGAGCTTGAAGAAAAGGATAGATATAATGTTCGGGGCCCAGCAACTCGGCAGCTCGTTCAAGATAAGCAGGATAAAATTTATATTTAGCTTCCAAAGTCGCTTTGGAGTGGCTTGATTCCTCGGGATCATTTTCCATCATTTTTTTAAGTACCTGCTGTGCGTCATCCTGTAAGGCAGCTGCGTAGTTTCTCCGCATACTGTTGTGCAGTTTTTCCAGTCCGGGTTCCTTGCTTAATTGATTGTAATAGAAATCAGCGCAAGCATTGGCGGGTGACAAGAATGTCTTATTTTCCAATGCCTGTTGGAACGCCTCATACTGTTCTCGAACAGTAGAATCTACTGCCGCAAAGACGTCGTCCTCAATTCCTCTGGAATCCGTTGCGGTGAACAATTGCATCTGCCCTTTTTTCCCTTCTTTGATTTGTGCTAAAAGTTCAGGAAAGACGTCGGTTAATTTCTCTGTTTTGTTTCCGACCACCATTGGATTTTGGTTTTGCGGAGCAACTTCATCGGTTACATGATCCTCCAGGTAGCGACCGATTTCCTTAAGATTGACAGCATTGTCGGCATTGCCGTCTGCCATGCCAGAAAGTCCGTCGAGTAAGTGGTAGCTGAATGCCCCGCGACCACCTCCCCACTGCTCGCCTTCGATGCTGTATTCGTCGGGTTGGCAGGAAAGGATTTTGATTTCGTTGGCGAATTGGCCAGCGAGGTTGGCGGCCGTAGCTTGAGCACCACCGATAGAGCTGCCCGCCAATTTTCCGCTTCGACAAGCATCCGTGATCAAGGTGACCTTTACTTTGTTTTGGATCGAAAGTGTGCTGATAATATCTTTGAGAAAAAACAAAGAATAAGTGCCGCCGCCGGTGTAAGCAAGGGGCGGAGCATCCCAGCAGAGCAGGAAACCCGGCTGACTCATTGATCGCCGTTCGACATCTCCGTGTCCGGAGAAATAGATGATCACTTGATCTCCTTCCTTGCACTCGTCCACCAGCCACCAAAGTGCGGCATCAAATTTCCCAAGGGTTACTTGTTCATTGGTTAATAGTTTGAGGTGATTCTCATCCAGTGCACCACCCGCTGGCGAGCGCAAAAAGTTGGCAAATGCTTCCGCATCTTTATCTGCAAAGCGGAGGTCAGGTATGCCCTCGTCTTGGTAGTCGGAGATGCCGACGACGACGGCGTAGGTGGTGCCTGAGCCGTCTGAGCCGGCAGTGGAGATCGGCGAAACGCCTTTTTCCTGGGCAAAGAGGGAGAAGCTGAAAAGGAAGTAAAAACAGGTGGTCAATGTTTTCATTTGTGAAGGCATTTACTATTAATGCCTCAAGGTAGGTATAGTTATCAGTTAAAAAGAAAAAATGGATGGATAGCGACAGTATCCTGTTAAATGTGTAAACCCCGAAAAGAGCGGCAAGCACCAAAATTCAAAATCATCATTTTCTTGATTTCTATTTAACCAAGTAGCAGTTTCAAGTGAGTAGCAAGAAATTATTTCAAATCACCAGATGCAATTGCTCCTCTTCTTGGTTCAGGTAATATTCCATGTTTTCCCGCATCACAACATCTAAAGGAAGATGTTGGGTAATGGGTAAGTCTTTTTTCAAGACGAGATGGTTAAAAATACTCATGATGCCCAGAAAGCCCTGTTTAATAGGGTTTTGGTTGATAAGAAAGTCAATTTTGTCCTGTTTCAAAAGTGCTAAATTTTTATCTACCAAATCAAATCCAACCAATTTCACTTCGCTGAGTCCCATATCAAAAAGCTTATTTGCAATGAGGTAAAGCTTCGATGTGGTTACAAAGATGCCTTTTATTCCGGGGTTAGTTTTGAAAGTATTTTCTAAAAACGAAGTTAGCATTTGCTCATTCGAAAATTCTTCAAAAGTATGTTTGAGGACTTTGATGTTCCTATCTTTATTCGCTGCGAAAAAGTCCCTGAAACCTTTCTCTTTTTCAACGAGATGCATAGAATTTAATACATCCTTTTCGAGGTGCAGCATTAAAACTGATTCGTTTGCCGGTACTCCGAAGTTGAGCAATTTTGCAGCCAGCACGCCGCTTTGATAGGAGTCCTGACCAATATAACTCAGGAAGCAAGCATCTGCCCTTTTCAGATAGGTATTAATTTGTAAATATGGAATACCTGCTTCTACACACAGATCGAGAAATCGATGGCTTTCTTCTGCAAAAATGGGTGTTATCAGAACGGCGTCGAATCCTTCATCGATGATTTCGTTGGAGAGTTGGTTGAATTGTTTTTCATCATCATCATTGAATTCAAAAAACTGGATGCTTACGCCATAGTCTCGCAGCGACTTCATTGCCCGTTCAATACCTAATTTTGGTTTTAGCCAATATTGGTCGTACTCATGCTTTGGTACAAAAGCCGCTATCTGCCACTCACGATTATAGGACAAGGCACTCGCAATTACGTTTGGCTGGTAGTCCAAATCCTTCATAGCAGCCTCTACTTTCTTCAGAGCTTCCGCTGAAACTTTGCCACGTTTGTGTAGCACCCGATCGACTGTACCCTTCGATACACCAGCCTTCAGTGCGATGTCTTTAATCCGTATTCGTTGGCTCATTTTATTTGAATATATATATTACAGCTAATCAGGTGTTCAAGGCGCGTAGCGACTTTTGCCCTTGGTAGCTCCAGAAAACGAAACGTAACGCGGCGCATAGCGACGCTCCCCTTAGCCATTAAGGGAAAAGAAACAAGAGTGGCGTCGCTATGCGCCGCTTACTGTTTGTTATTCTTTCTACCAATAGGGGCGTCGCCATGCGCCGCTAAGCCCTAATTCGCATTACTAATTCAATTCAATCCAGTCTCTATTCTTTTCCAAAAACTATTGTTGGAAGAAATCAGGATGATTTGCCACATATTCGTTTTGGTCTTCGATTAGTTTCAATAACTCAGCAACAATTTCTGGATGTTTTTCTGACATCTCATATTGCTCTGAGGGGTCTGTTTCCAGATCAAATAGAAGTGGAATCTTACCATTAAAGTAATCATTGCCCGTCTGGCTGCTGGTCTTGACATGCAATTTCCAATTGCCAAGTCTTACTGCGTGCAGGTCATTTGGACCATAGAAAAAATAGGGCTGATCCTTTAATTCGTCCTGTTCACTAAAAAGAAGTGTGCTTATATCCCGCCCATTTTTATGATGCCCTTCGGGAAATTCGTACCCAGACATTTTCAAAAAACTGGTATATAGATCAAGTGTGCTCGCTGGTGACTGGACCGTTTTACCTGGTATTGTTCTTCCTTGAAAATAAGCAATTGCTGGCACCCGCATTCCTCCTTCCCATGTGCTGCCCTTTCCATCCCTAAGTAGGCCTGACGAACCGCCGAGTTCATTTTTTATGATCCATGGGCCATTGTCGCTGGTGAACACCACTAAAGTATTTTCTGCAAGCCCATAGTTTTCGAGCGCTTTCAATACTGCCCCTACACTCCAATCTATTTCTTCTACCACATCTCCATAGATCCCTCTTGCCGATTTGCCCTGAAACGCAATCCCGGGGTGCAGCGGTACATGAGGCATGGCATAGGGCATGTAGCAGAAAAATGGTTGCTCTTTGTTGGCTTCAATAAAGGTGATTGCACGTTCGGTATACCGCTTGGTTAGTGTAGCCTGATCAGGGTTCATTTCAAGCGTGTCGTTACCATTTAATAGAGCGATGTCAGGATGGTTAGGAGGCAACATGTCATTGGAATAGGGTAGGCCGAGGTATTCGTCGAATCCGTTTTGGAGCGGAAGATATGCTTGTTTGGTTGTGCCCAAGTGCCATTTCCCAAATCCGCCAGTTGCATAGCCCCTCTCTTTGAGGCCTTCTGCCAAGGTAATTTCATTAGGGTGTATTCCCCTCTCCGATTTGGGGTAGAGTACCCACGAAAAACCAGAATGTACTGGATACCGGCCTGTGAGCAGTGCATACCGGCTGGCAGTACAAGCAGGGCTACCGCTGTAAAAATTGGTAAATTTTACTCCTTTGACTGCGAGCTGGTCAAGATTGGGTGTGCGTATGGATGGGTGGCCGTAAGCTCCCAAGTCGCCATACCCAAGGTCGTCGCAAAAAAACAGGACAATATTGGGAGGTGCAACTGTACTTTCAGGATTGCTGCAAGAAAGTCCTAACAAGATAGCAAAAGCGGGTAAAAAGCGAAATGATATGGCAAAAATACTACTCATTTAAAGATTTCTTCCTAAGAAAAATTTAATTTGAATTAAAGAAAAAAAGAATACATGTAATGGGCGTAACTTATTCATTATCAAATAGCTTGTGCCGGATTAGAAAACCCATAAATTACAGCCTGCGTATTTTAATATTACGGAATTGCACCTTATGTCCATGGTCCTGAAGCCCAATAGCTCCGTTGCGGTTGCGACCATAGTTGGGATACCCCGCAAATTTGCTTTGGGCGACCATTTCTTCCCATTCCGGAGTTTCCAGGTCATAAGCAGCAACCAGTTTGCCATTTAACCAGTGTTCAACATGGTTATCATTTACGCTGATGCTGGCAGTATTCCATTCACCGATTGGTTTGGTATGATCTACCTCAGCAGGGTGGAGGTCGTAATTGGCTGCACAAAAATGCTTATTGGTGATGCCCATCGTGGCATAGGTTGCATTGTCCAGTATCTGGTATTCAGGTGCGTTGTGCCAGATAGCTGCTCCTTCCATTTCCAAAACGCGGTAAAAAATGCCACTGTTAGCAGTATCCGAGCAAACGAAATCCAGCGTAAGTTCAAAGTTTTCGAAAGTTTCTTTAGTTATAATGTCTCCGCCAAACCCTTCTTCTTCTGTACCTGATTTTTCAACGGTAATTGTTCCGTCTTCTACCCGCCAACCGAGATTTGGGAAAGTTTCATTTTGGTAGCCCCTCCACATATCTGTGGTTTTACCATCAAAAAGAAGTAACCAGCCAGCTGCAATCTCTTCTTCAGTGAGCGTATTTGGTGCGGGATCAACGTTTTCTTCCACTACCTCATTTTGTGGAGGCTTAGCATCTTGACAGCTTATAAAGAGAAGGCAAAAAAGGAAAATAGCAAAGTTGAATTTCATTTTGTTTCAATGTTTTGATTAAGTGAACCTATTAAAGAAAACGTTATTTCGTTACCCACGAATTTACCTTGTTCAGGTGTTGCATTGAGCGCAAGTGGAGTTCAAGAGAATAGAAAAATAATCCCTTCTTTTTTTTCTGGTGCAAAATAGCAAAACGATCAAGCATTTTAAGCCAAGCTGCATATTAAACTTACAGTATTCCATGCTTTTGGCGTCCTGACCATTTACACTTTCCTGCCAGATTGTGGGAACATACAACATTTACTGGAAGGAGTATTTGAAATAGGATGCCCTTCCATATCTTTCCCTTTTCCTTATGTTTACGGTAAATAATTTCAATTGAAAATGCAGATTCACGACGCTTACGATCCAGGGCTATACCAGGCCAAATCTTCAAGATACGACTCAATGAAATATCGCCGTTGCGGACGAAGCGGGATTTTATTACCTATGATCTCTCTTGGTCTATGGCACAATTTCGGACACACCGACGATCTTGAAAAGGGTAGGGGTATCCTGCGAACTGCATTTGACCACGGAATCACCCATTTTGATTTGGCCAATAATTATGGGCCTCCATTCGGCGCCGCAGAAGAAAACTTTGGCCGAATTTTCCAGCGGGATTTCAGACCGTACCGCGATGAACTTATCATTTCAAGCAAGGCTGGATGGGATATGTGGCCAGGGCCTTATGGCAATTTTGGTTCACGCAAATATTTGATTGCATCGCTCGACCAAAGCCTGAAAAGGATGGGTTTGGAATATGTGGATATTTTTTACCACCACCGCCCTGATCCTTATACGCCATTGGAGGAGACAATGGGCGCATTGCACGATATTGTGAAGCAGGGCAAGGCGCTTTATGTGGGCATTTCTCAGTACGATGCTGATCGTACGGAAAAGGCGTACTCCATTTTGAAGGAAATGGGCAGTCACTTGTTTATTCATCAGCCACGCTACAGCATGTTTGATAGGTGGGTAGAAAACAGGTTGCTCGACCAATTGGGAAGACAGGGCACCGGCGCCATTGCTTTTTCACCGCTGGAGCAAGGGCTTTTGACAAATAAATATCTGGATGGATTTCCTGAAGATAGCCGGGCAGTTAAAGATGGCAGGTATTTAAATGCGGATCAAATTACTTCAGATAAATTGGATATTGTAAGGCGACTTAACACGCTGGCAGAAAAGCGCGGACAAACGCTTGCCCAAATGGCTGTTGCTTGGTTATTAAAAGATGAACGTATAACTACTGTATTAGTGGGTGTGAGTCGTTCGAAGCAATTGCTCGACAATATCGGAGCTCTTGACAATATAGAATTTAGTGATTCTGAATTAAAAGAAATCGAAAATATTTTAATTCAGAAAAATAAATAATGAAGTGAATTAAATATTTTTTAGATTTTTTTCGGCTCTAATATCTTGGTTCAAAATATCCACATTTAAAACGAATAATTCGAATTATGTTAAACAGGGTAATTGATTTTTATTCTTCAAATAATTTTTGACAATTCTACCCCTGAATAATCACAATTGCTAAATGAGCAGCAATAGAATTCATAATCAGCTAATTCAATCTCTGAGAAATTAATTTGGGATTATTTTTTATTATCTTTCAAATTAAAAATATTTATCACGCATTTTCGAATTTCATTTCATAATGCTCAACTTCTGGTGGCTTCTCAAAATGCGGCCCGATCAGCCCTCTCCATTCAGCAAACAGTTCTGAATTTCTGAAGCCCTCAGTATGCGCTTCCAAAGTGGCCCATCGAATCAGTAAAATGTAGCGATTTTCCCGCTCAAGACATTTTTGGAATTGATGACCTAAATACCCTTCAGCTTTGCTGATAATGGATTGTGCCTGGTCTAATTTTTCTTCAAACGCTGCGTTCGAATCAGGTTTTATGGTCAAGATTGCAAGTTCTAAAATCATTTTTACTATTTATTGAAGTTATTTGTACTGCTCCTCTACTTCGTTCTAGTAGCATCACCATATCACAAGGCCCAAATTTATCCTTTTCATCTAAAATTATTTGCAATCCATTAATGTATACTCAAAACGAAGTGGTTTGGGAATTTGGTTTTCCATAAACCGCGGGTTTTGAGGATATGCCGATGTAGAAATGGTTCATTTTCCCCAAATCATTTCGGAATCGGTATAGATATGCAGTGTACTCTTAAATGTAATAGCTTACGGAAGGGTTTAAGAAGTTGTTTTTGACTGACATGCCTAAAGACTTCTGGTAAACTATCCTTCCAATTACTTCATAAATGGCAACATTGAAATGCTGTGGGTAAATAGAACTACTGTAAGATTAAATCAAAGTAATAAGAGCACAATAGAACAAGGCAATACAGGGCATTTTACATTATCTATTATAAAATTTCAAATAACTTAATGCTGAGTTTATCTTCCATTAATTTAATATCGGGACTATTGCCGCTGACTCTACAAACTAAATGAAAACATCTATTGTCATTGAGGAAAAATGCCGATTTCACAATCATGGTCCCTACCCAAATTCTGACGGATAATTATTTACAATTTCAAAAACCCATCAAAATATTGCTGGTTGATGATGAGATTGACATACTTGATTTTTTAGGCTACAGCTTAGCCAAGGAAGGTTATAATATTATTACTGCCAACGATGGTCGTGATGCCATTAGAAAAGCTATCAAAGAAAGGCCAGATCTTATTGTATTGGATATCCTGATGCCTGAATGCGATGGAATTAGAGTGTGCGATAGAATTAAAAAGTGCCGCAGAACTCAAAATTCCGTTATTATTTTCCTCACTGCAGGTAGTCGGCAATTTGCAAAGCATGCCCAGGAAATAGCCCACGCTGACGACTTTGTATTGAAACCCGTCCGCCCGAACGTATTTACTACTCATATCAGAGGTCTTTTGCATCAATATGGCAAAATCAGAAGCGACCTAAGGATGGTCATTCAGGTAGGCGGAGTAGTATTAAACAGAATTACCAAAGAAATCACAACTCCACAGCGTCACCTAAAATTAATGGAAAGCGAATTTGAAATTATTTGGTTACTGGCATCCTACCCTGGAAAAGTGCTTTCACTTTCTGATATTAGAAAAGCATTAAACTTAAATGAGCCGCACGACCCTTCGCCCATAAAAAAATACATCCTCCGGCTTAGAGAAAAAATTGGTGAAGATTATTTAAAGATCTCAACAGGATTTGGGTATAAGTTTGAGGCAGAATAACTTTAAAGGTCAAATGCATCACTTGCTATCAGAAAAATAGTGTAGGATTCTTAGCCATACTATCCAATAGAATTTATCTTTATTAAGGTTAATTGCATCAAAATATTTTCTCGGAGACGTGTTTGAGGTTTTAAAACATCCTCTTAGCTTAACGCCATGGGAAAATTAGAATCAAAGATTTATTCATCGGCAATAATTGGAGCAGGCTTCGCAGGGCTTGGTGCAGCAATTCGGCTAAAGAAAGCTGGTATCAATGACTTTGTCATATTGGAAAGAGCAAATGATATTGGTGGTACTTGGCGTGACAATATTTATCCAGGCTGTAGCTGTGATGTGCCGTCCCATCTATATTCTTATTCTTTTGAACTCAATCCTGATTGGTCAAGAAATTTTTCGAGACAGCAAGAAATTCTTTCCTACATAAAATCCTGTGCTGAAAAGCATGATGTGATGCGGCAAATACTTTTTGAAAAGGAGGTAACCCAAATTGAATTTGACAATGAAAATGGCTGTTGGCAAGTAACGGATTCTTCTGGGCATTCTATCTATGCGAAAACAGTTGTGGCTGCCATCGGCCCACTCAATGTTCCTAAATTTCCAATTTTTTATAAGAGGGAAATCTTTAACGGAGTATCTTTTCATTCATCAGAATGGGATAAAGCATATGATTTCAATGGGAAAAGAGTAGCTGTTGTTGGGACAGGGGCAAGTGCCATTCAATTGGTTCCAGAATTGGCCAAAAAGACCAAGAAGCTAATTGTTTTTCAGAGAACCCCACCTTGGATTTTGCCAAAATCGGATGGAGAAATTCCCATCCTAATGAAAAGGATATTTAGATATATTCCTGGTGTGTTGTGGCTTTGGAGGGAGCTGATTTATTGGTTTATGGAATTAAGAGGGATTGGGTTATTCGGAAATAAATTTATTTCAAAAACCGCTGCCGGCATTGCTATACGGCACATTAAAAACTCTATTTCAGATCCAAGCCTCAGAGCTAAAGTGACACCTGATTATCAGATTGGGTGCAAGCGCGTATTACCATCTAACAGCTACTACCCTAGTTTGGAAAGAAAAAACGTTGAGCTGATAACTGCAGAAATCCAAGAATTAAATGAGGATGGAATCAAAACTAAATCAGGCCAGCAATTTGATGTAGACTGCATTGTTTACGCTACCGGATTTGATGCTGCTGAATACTCTAATCGGAATTTTAATATTATTGGAATATCTAAAAGAAAATTAATGGAAGAATGGAAAAGTACTGGCCCTGAAGCCTACTTGGGCATAACGGTTTCTGGCTTTCCAGGCTTACTATTCATGGCTGGGCCAAATACTGGATTAGGCCACAATTCAATTATCCATATGATGGAATCCCAAGCAAATTACATTGAAGACTACATCAAGATATTGATGGAAAATAATCATGCTTATTTGGATGTAAAAAAAGAGGTGCAAGACGATTATAACAAATTGATTCAGCAGGAGCTTTCAAGTATGGTTTGGGCCACTGGTTGCAAAAGCTGGTATCAAACGCCATCTGGGAAAAACACAACCATTTGGCCGGGACACACTTTCAAATACCGAAAACTTACAAAGCGGGTAAATCTTTCTGATTACAACTTGATAAACCAAAGTGTCAGAGCCACTTAATAGTCATATCAATAATTTTTTGTGCAAAGTTGCTATAAGGTGGTACGAGCTTTTCCAAAACACTCGGTAAATCCTGTCGATAAACCCCTCTTGCATTTGAAAATGCATCGAATCCAAACCAACCTCTGCTCTTTCCTATCCCGCTATTATTAGATCCACCAAATGGAAGATTATTATTAAAATAGTGCACAGCATTATTATTGATACAAGTGCCCCCTGCACGTGTGTTTTTTAATACAAAGGATGTGTTCTTGCTACTTTTACTATAAATGTATAAAGCCAATGGTTTTTCGCCTTCATTGATTTGTCCAACAACATCCGATAAGTTGGAAAAACTCATGACGGGAAGTATCGGTCCAAAGATTTCATTTTCCATTAAATCACAATCCAATGGAGGATCAACGACAACAGTGGGTTCAATAAAATTTTCTTCTTCTATGCTTTTCCCTCCGATCACAACCTTCGCTCCATCGGCAACTGAATTGTCAAGGTAAGATTTCAATCTATTGAAATGATGACGATTAACGATGCGAGTATAATCTGGTGATTTTGAAACATCATCACCGTAGAATTTATTCAATTTCTTACCCAATTCAGTCAGGAATTTTTCTTTTACTTGCTCATGTACAAATACATGATCAGGAGCAATACATATCTGGCCATTATTAGAAAATTTACCAAAAGTAATCCAAGAAACAGCTTTTGCAACATCTGCCGTTTCGTCAATAATGGTGGGTGATTTTCCACCCAGTTCAAGCGTAACAGATGTGAGGTGTTTAGCAGCAGCAGCCATCACAATTTTCCCGATAGAGGGTGCTCCTGTAAAAAAAACGTGATTGAAAGGAAGTGCCAATAGTTCCGTTGCTGTCTCTACTCCACCCTCAAAATAGGCGACTTCATTTTCGTCAAAAGACTCTTCCACTATTTTACGCATGATGGCCGAGGCATGTGGCGTATGCTCTGAAGGTTTTAATATAACAGTATTGCCTGCCGCAATAGCCGAAACCAGCGGCGAGAAGGTCAAATTAATAGGGTAATTCCACGGAGCGATAATCAAACAAACACCTTTTGGCTCATAGTGAATCCAAGAAGTTGATCCAAACAGCGACAACGGCGTGCCCACTTTTTGGGGCGACATCCATTTGCGGAGATGACGAATTGTATGCCTTATTTCACCAGTTACAGTATAAATTTCAGTTAGATCAACTTCGGCTACCGGTTTATGGAAATCATCCCAAAGTGCTTTACGAATTTCTGGCTTGTACTTCAGCAAGGTGTCCCTAAAGCGCTTTAGTTTCTGAATTCGTTGCTTAGCATTTGTATTCGCAACTTGATACTGGTGCTTTTTCTGTGTTTGAAAAACCTTTTGGATTTTATGGACATCAGAGCTTACTTCGGTAGCGATCATGTTAATTTATTTATCATTTGAATGCCCCATCTGGAGGCGAAATAAAAATACCTATTTCTAGGAATGGTGAGTTGGATGGATCTACCAAAAATGTTGTCGTCTCATTGGCTTTTGTCTCAAAGTCTGTACTGAAATTCATTTGAAAACCAGCCCTGACATTGGTCCAAATCCATGGAACAATCTGCTGTTCCCATCTCAATAAAAATAGAACTTCCGAATGATTGAGCGCATAATCAAGCGAAGTGTCATCGTCAAGTGGAACTTCTATCCTGTAGCTATCGCTGGTATATTCTGTCCCAAGAAGGAAAATAGTTCTTGGGCTAAGATTGTATCTTCCAAAAACATAACCTGGAAACGCAGCTTCAATGCCCCATCCATTATAAAATGTACGATTGAAAACTACAAACGGCAAGTAGTTCGCCCTTCGGAAACTTTTAGAATAATTGATGCCAATTCCCCACTCGAAATCCTCATCAATCTTGATCCCAAAAATACCCATCGCTTTGTAAATAGCATATCTTTTATCGAAGCTTAATATACCATCATAATCTCCATTGGCAGAATACCGAAACCGGAAAGCGAGGTAGTTTTTTTCGTTCAGCGGTTTAGTAACAATTGCACTAATGTTGCTGGTTTTCAAAGTCACATCATTGAGCCGTTGGAAAGATTCGGGAAAGTCGGCTCCGATTCTGCTCATATTAAAATTTTCTCCAGTGTACTTATACCCCAGCAAGAATTTGAATTTTTCTTTGTTGAGCACGGGCCCTTTTAGGTCAACTTCGAATTTTGACCAATTGCTGAAATCGGTATAAGGTCTGGAAATATTATTCTCTTCATCTCCAAAAGTGCCTTTTCCACGAGTTGTATAAGCTATTTCCAAACCTTTTGAGCGGGATTTATTTCGAACCCCTGGTTTGCAAAAACACCGAACAATTTGCCCTCCAGGTGTACCTATATCTTCCGGTAGGAAATCAGGTTTAAGCTGCGCAAAAATTGCCTCAGTGGTAAAAATCAGGATCAATAAAAGCTTAAATTTCATCTAATTTGTCGAATTGAAGTAAGTAAAATTTATCATCTCAATGGTGTCCCCAAGCTAAACATTGGGTACACCGACTCTTCATCAGAAAAACCAAAGGACAAAGATATGGTCAAAGATTCGGTGAATGGCACTACATAGAACCCAAAACCATATGCACTGTACCAATCGTTGCTTTCATTTTCTATATCAGAAAATACTCGGCCATAATCGTAAAAAGCTTTCAAGCCAACTTTCACGGGAACGACCGCTGTTGGCGTTTCAACGATCTGATACCGTAGCTCTGTGTTAAAATGCGCCGTGGAAGTACCTGTAAAACGGTTTTCGACGAAACCCCGCAGGCCATTGTTAGCACCTATACTGGGAAGCTTGTACCACGGCGTATCTCCGTGGCTTTGGCCACCGCCTACCCTAAATCCCAAGGTAACTGGATGCTTTTGTTTAGTGGACATGAAATATTCTATATCAACTTTTGCCACTCCAAAAAAATTATCTTGTGGAACATCCGTCATCACAGAATTGCCTTCATATGTAAGTAAGAATCTGGCACCATGATAGGGCAAACCTTTTTCGTCTCTAAAGTCCAGGTCGAATTGGAAGCTGAAAGGAATCGTACTCAGCTCTTGGTTGGCGCCGTACAGCTGATCAGCAATGTTGTCCAAGAAGGTATTAGCAATGCGCCTTGAATCGTTTTTTTCTAATCCTGCTTTTATTTCTAAAGAACTACTCTGCCAAAAATCCCGAACAAGGCCAATGGAGAAGTGCTGCGTGTGAACTGCTGTTTCGTAAAAATCAGTGCCAAGTTCATCGTCCATATTTACGGTGTTGTTACCTACGCCATAAAAGCGATTTTGCAATTGTGGTTGTGCGACATAGCCATCGATGAGAAAATCCCATTTCCGAATTGCTTGGTGAAAACGGCCACTGTACCCTGCCGATAAGTTGCCTCTGCTTGTGTACCCCACATTCACTTTATGCTTGCTATGGAATTCGTCTTTTGTGAAATTCCGGTGAGTCCAACTTCCGCTCAATCCTGCCCTAAATCCAGTATAACCTGAATAACCAAGAGAGAAAAGTGGCAAAAAATAATCATAGTTGAACCGCTGGCGGTCGTATTCATACAATTCCTTGTTCCAATGTTTCACGACCTTTGCATGATTGCCAGTATTAAACTGAGACCCAAGGCCTTTATCATAAAACAATGTTTTCACTGTAGCCTCATTTTCGAAAACATCATCACCGGGTCCGCCAAATACACGAACCTTTATTTCTTTATTATTCCCATTGCTGGTAACATGGAAAATATCATCATCACCCAATCCCCATACACGAACATCTTTGGTTTCACTTGGGAAGAAAGTGCGGTCGTACAGCAGCTCATCTCCTTTTTGGTCTTTTGATACGTCGAACATCTGAATCCTCAAAGAGCCGTCCTGTTGATAATTTATTTCAAAATATTCCTCATCTTTTGATCCGGTTACATCGACTTCCCTATTTAATAAAGTATAATACGTTGCCGCAGCTTCATCGAGTTGCCCGATTCGGTTTTTCAATTTCGTCGCAATCTCATCTCCTGAAAGTGCGACGACTTCAGGTGGCATTTTTTTTATTGCTTCCGCAATATCGTCCTCTGAAATATTTTCCTGAATATATTTTGCCTGCTCCAAAAACAAGTCTCGAGTTGCTTCCTGCATCAGGAAGCGATCCATATTGCGAGCCTGGTAGGTGAGCGAACGAATATCCTTGAAATCGTAACCAAAATCTTCGAGATTTTGCATGCCGAACCTGCGATCAGCTAACCAATTAATGAGCCCATCCTGTCGTGAAAAAACATGATCCCTGTCACGGGGGATTGGTCGGTATAATTTTCCTTTATCAGTTTTAAAAACTGCCCATTTCCAATTGTCCTCGTGTTTGCTCCAGTCACCTACCCAAATATCAAATAGCCTTGCCCGCACAAACTCGTCCAACGCTATATGGGTTTTTTGGTCTTTATAAAATCGCTGAAACATCTCTACACTTTTTTCAATATTATCCGCATTTGCAAAGTGCTCTCCCTCATTGTTTTTATTGCCTGGGTTTTCTTCTAGCATGCCAAACAAATTGCCGTATTTCTTCCGGAAAGGGCCTAGTTTAGCATCATCAGGCAAACGGTAAAGTGTTGGCGTTGCGTGGAGTATATTCAAATTGTTAAGTAAAGGAGCAATCACTAAGGCACCATAAGGATGCTGCGTTGAGGTAAAATCCTGCACTACTGGAGCAGCAATGGTATTCTTCAAAATGTAATTGAGTGCCTTGGTCGGATCCTTATCCACAGAACGGAAAGTGTAGACCGAACCATTGCCCGAACGGAACTTTAAAGAGGTCGTTTGTCTCCCGCCACCCTTTTTGTAAATATCCAGGCCTCCATGTTGCTCATCCAAATCAAGGTAGGGAACAGATACTGGCTTCGACCATGAAGAACGGTAATGTTTGCCAAACCAAAATTGCTTCCAGGCATTTGCGTCGTATCCTTCCCCTGCGGGAATGGTTGCATTTACCTTGTACTTAAATTGCATCTGGCTTAAAGCACGTGCTCCTGACTTACAGGGCGCATAAGCAGTATTGAGGATAACATCGCCGACGATGGGTTCATCGGTACACGAACTATAGAACAATGTATGGCTGTTTTTTTGTTGAAAAGTCCCATTTAAGTTTTCTAAAAAAACAGCATTCACCTTTCCATCAGAAAAATAGTCTAACTTGAATATCCCAGCTGCTTTTTCGCTATAAACAGTATTCTTGTCTTTACCAGCATATTTAGATTTTACAGGTGCTCCACTATTGATAATATAATTGTCACTTCCTTCCAAAATCTGTTGGTTATGCTCATGCGCCGAGGCATAGATCAGGTTTTCATGGAAATAAAAAAGATTTTTCATGGTACTGACCAGCGGGTGCAGCCTTTCATTTACAATATCATATTGATTGCCGGCATTAGCATGGAAAGATGTTTTGAACAGACCGACTATTGGTAAAGGAGTAAAGTGGTCACCGAATGAAAACTGTCCACCATAATTGCCTACTGAATGGAAAGGATGATGCCCAACAAATAGAACATTTCTATCCTGATACTCTTCAACTGCATCCTCTAATTCTTCTTTTAGATTCTCTTCTGATAAGCCGTCGCAAATAGCATCGGTCGGTCTGGGCTTATCATACGGATGATTCCACCACTGGGTGTTGAGCGCTATAATGACTAGGCTTTCCCCCAATTCATAAACTTTAGGGCCGGGACAACCATCTTTTACTGCCCAGTGCGACCGATCATAGTCTTTGTCTTTGATGTAATCTTTTATATGCTCCTCCAAATGTCTAAGGCTTTTCTCGCCTCCTCTTTTACTACTGTTCCAATCGCGATCACCCGGAACTACTAGAAGGTTTCCATTCGGGTAATTCTCTACCAAATCGACTACTCGCAATATAGGGTCAACTGTGGCCTCGTGGTCATCATCGCCAATCTTCGATTTCACAAGATCGCCATTGAGTACCAATGTAAAAGGGCCACTTACATCATCCAAAACTTTACCCAGTTCAGAGGTGAAAGCCGCTTTATTTTCAATATCTGCAAAATTGCCAAAGAGGAAGACTTGGTGGGCAAGGTTTGATTGTGAGAAAACGGGGTTCATTGCCCAGAGAAAGCAAATAGTCCAAAATACTTGTTTGCAGTTGGTCGGTTTGGTCATGCTGTTCTATTTTACCAAAAACGCTTTCCAAATAACATGGTGATTCAACTCCACGCTATTTGGAAAGCGAACAAAACAATTTCTATACTAAAATCCCATCCCCATTTTAAATGTAAATCTTGGGGCATCTTCACCATCTTCCTTCGGCTGGTATAGGCCAAACGACATGGTGAGCAAGTCAACCGGGGCAATGTAAATCCCGCCGCCATAGCTATAATGCCAAGTATCAGAATTCACATCTTCTAGCCAAACTTTGCCATAATCAAATCCAGTAAAAAGGCCCAAGGTAAAAGGCAAGGTTCGATTGTAGCTGCTGAACAATTTTGCACGTAAATCAAAATTTTGCCAAAAAGCTGTTTTTCCAAAAAACCGATCAGAGCGATAGCCTCTCAAGTTGGAAGGTCGGCCGCCCCCGATTCGTTGCTGCTGAAAAAATTCGTATTCATTGCCGAGGTTCGTTCCAAATCCCACTCTGGTAGCAAAAATGATGGTCTCTTTTGGATTAATCGGGCGAAATATAGAAAGTGCTGCATTGAAAGATCGAAATTCTCCCGGCTGATCACGGAGGTTCGTCAACCAGTTGATGTTACTTATAAACTCAATTCCCCTTTTAGGATTGAAAATATTGTCAAGGCTTGAATATTCAAATCCTATTTCCAATCCACCATAATATTTCCTTTCAAAAATATCGCTACCAGTCGGGAAACCTCCATTGTCCACATCCGTCACAAAACGCCCAGCTGTTTCTTCGATATCGGTCAAGTCAAATACAGGCCCTATCCGGAAAAATCCAGCATCTCCGCCAATCCGCTTTTTGAATGCTGGCGCTAAATAAGTTTTGCTTTGTCGGGTTCGATAATAATCTATTCCATCAACTAATTTGGGTGTATCATTTCCATTGCCGAAATAATTGAAGGCATAGGAAGGAGTATGAATGATAGCTTCCAGGTAAAAATCCCATTTGCCGAAAACCTCTAAAAAATCTCCAGTGTATTCAAGGTTGAATCCATTCGTTTCAAAAGCATAACTCGAATAAAAAGTATGAAGTGTTGAATACGGAATCTTTCGGAATTTATACGTGGTGAGTACTCCGCCAAAACCTAATAAGAACCCATCATCGGGGTTGGAGCCAATTATAGGCAAAGGAATGAAGAAATCGTAGTCGTGATCACTGGAACGCCGATCATATAAATTGTACTCCCGCAATTTTGTCCTTTTGTCTTTTGCATCTTTTCCGAGCGTAAGGTCATTTTTACGAAGGTCATCATAGAAGAAAGCTTTTTTACCCGCACCTGCATTTGATGCATCTGTAAATTCATCATTGCCCAAACCGCCAATACAACGGATTTTGATGCCCTTGTTAACATCGCCCGATATTTTAAACTGGTCTTCGTCTCCTATTCCAAAAAGATGAACTTCTTTAGTGACGGATCGCTCAAATACCCGCTCGTACACTTTTTCCTTTTTCTTTCCTTTTTTCTCAGATATTTCCCAAACAGAGACACGGGTACGTTCATTGTCAAGGCGTTCTACTTCAAATAATTCATTTTCATCCGTCCCATAAACATCTACCTCTTTTGACAGGACTTCGTAAAAATCCCGTGCATGCTTCATCAAGTCATTGCGTCGCTGCTTCATAGACATTTTGATATGATCAGCGGTCAACTCTTTTACTTTTTCCGGCCAAACTTCAAAAGCCTCATCAATTATTTCATCAGTCAGGTTTTCCTGAATGAATTTCACTTCCTTTTCCCAATCTTCCCATTCTAGCTCATTAATAAATGAATTGTCGAATGACAGGGAGCTCCAAGTTAAATGCTTGATGTTTTTTATCTCGGGCCCATACACCCGTAGCTGCCTTGCAAAAGGATCAACCATATTAGCCAATCTGATCAAAAGGCCGTCATATTTTCCAAAAGGTTGGTCTCTGTCACGTGGAATAGGGCGATAGATTTTTTTATCACCTTCTTTAAAAGTAGCCCAGCGCCATTGATCATCATGGCGATCAAAATCACCCAACATGATATCAAGAAGTCTGCTACGCAAGGCCCAAGGCTGGTCAATCTTGTGGTCATTGTTTTTGGTGATCTTTTCGGCTACATCAAACGTGCTGATTATGTTTTCTGAACCTCCAAATACTTCTGCATCGCTATAGTCGCCGGCCGGCCGTTCTTCTACCAAATAAACTCCGCCACCAAAAATATCATTATTGACACCAAGAGCAGGCTGCTTAGGCACGTAGTAAAAATTAGGATTGGTATGGTAAATATTCATTGCGTCCGCCAACATTGGCACGGCGGTCGCTGTAAATGGATGGGTTGAAAGGAAATTGTCCTCCAAAATAAATACTGCCGCCGTCATCCGATTCAATGGGTAGGGCAAAATACGCGAAGCATCTTTAGTCATGTCGCGCATAGCAAACTGTTTTCCTGTTTTGGGGTTTTCGAGCCTCAGCGAATTAGTCTGGCTGCCTCCTCCCCTCTTAACAGGTTCGACACCACCATCGAATGTGGTCAGGTCCAGCACTGGGAATTTGTATTTTTCTAAATAAACTTCGCGATAATGGTTGCCTAAAAATGCCTTGTGCATCCCCCCGACTTCAGGCACATTATTTATTACAACAGGAACTTCGACACTGTCCAATCCTTTCTCATATTCTGGGAAAGAAGTCGGGATGTTTTCCTCTATGATATCCAGCTTGTCTTTTACTTTTTGCCGATAAATTACTTTGGCCTCTGTGCCTTCGGAATTGGGTTGCCAGAATTGCACCCAGGCTTCCCCATTTTCATAAAAGTCCAATGTCGAATAACCTGTTGTACCAAAGGCAAATTTTGCTCCTTTGCCTATCCTACTGGCATCGCTTTTCGAACCTGCACCACTTACCACAAATTTCTGTTGGCTGTTTTCCAGGTATTGCAAATTGTGTTCATGCCCAGAGACAAAAATGAAGCTACCAAATGTATTGGCACTGGTAAGCATAGTTGACATCAGGTCTTTGTTCAACTGGTGCGACATATCCTGTTTTGTACCTGCCGATCCGCGTATGATAGCTGCTATAGTCCCAATCCCTGGCAATGGGATATACAGGTTATCAGACAATTGAGTAAGCGGGAAAATATGCTCTTTAAGTGTAAAGTCTCCACCATGTCGCCCATTGGTAAATGGTGGATGATGGGTTGCAATTACAATGTTTCGGCTTCGGTATTTTTTGACTGCATTCAAGAACAAATACTCAAACATCTCACGGCTTTTGGCCAAGCAGTCATCGTTGATTTTTGGCTGCTTGCTCCAATCCTCCAGCCACCACTGAGAATCCACTACAATAATGACCAACTTTTTATTGATCTCGATCACTTCTGGTCCTGGGCATCCATTTTCAGGCAGGAAATAGTCTTCCCAATCTTTGTCGTCCTTATCATCTACGCCTTTTTGTTTATTGATGTATTTATCAACATATTTCTGCTGACGTTTCAGTCCCTTCAATCCTGTACCCCAATCATGGTTGCCAGGAATGAAAACGGGCCTCCCATCAAAATCTTCCAAGGCATCCAACTGAACCTTTAATCTGTGCTCAGAAAGTTTGCCGCCTTTGTCATCATCATCAAGCAAGCCATCCGGATAAATATTGTCGCCAAGAAAAATAATGGAACTGTTTTCCGATTCTTCGGATAGGACGGTTTTCAAATATTTTAAAACTGGAGGTGTCTCCCCCAGATCAGCATTACCCGCATCACCAACCAGATATACGGTATGTTCAAGTTTCAAGGACGGGTCAGGCAGGTTTTGTTCCCAGCCTTTAGCATCGTTGGAGACATTGTGCTTATAGTTGGCACAAGAGCTAAAAAGGAAAAGTATTATTGTAAACCAATAAGTAAAGGGTGAAAATTTCATACGTTTCGTTTGGTTATGATTTCCAAAGGTAAAGAACCGATAAAATAAAAATGAAAATAAAAATGAAAAACGGCGTGCTGTCTTTAAAGTACATCCAGCTTATCTCTCCGGAAGCCCCCATAATCCTGGAGATGCCATTTCCAAACAATTGCCTGCCGGGTCACGGAAATAGATGGACTGATCGCCACTTTCCCAGGTAACCTCCGACTCTATAGGAACATTTTTTTCCAACAACCAAGACCGCCATTCTTGTATTTCCGATTTCTTGATTTTAAAACAGATGTGACCCTCCCCTTCTGCCCCGTGAAGTGGAATAGACTGGCCATTTACTTCCACTGGTATTTTGCTGGTGCTTTGAGGATTGAAATACAAAAGGACAGCTTCACCACAACGGAAAAAAACGCTGCGCCCTTCCCGTTTGGAAAAAGCTTCCAGACCGAGGACCTCTTTATAAAATGTCTCTATTTCATTGAGGTCGGTGGCATACAAGCAGGTTTCGAGTATTGCGTTGACTTTCATAGTCGGTTTGTCGGTTATACAAATTTCGGTATTTCGAAAACTGTCAAGGTCAATTTTTGATAAACTTAAAATACAGGCTTTGATTTTTGTCATTTATTAAACCAAAATACATTCCTGGCTCAATCTGGCTCACATCAATCTGGGCTACCTCACTCTTTAGTGTTGTTTGCAACAGCTTTCGTCCATGCAAATCAAAAATATTCAACTTGTTACCCAAAGTGGAAAATGATGTAAGATTCAATTGCAGAAGGTCATTAACTGGATTTGGAGAAATCGAAATAGGTATAGGTCTTTTTTCAAAAGTACTTACTGGAAAAACACCGCAAGGTTCGGACGCCACAAACAGAGTATCAATGTCTGAATCTTTATACCATCTCAGGAAAAAGCTCCCACCATCCCACGACGACGCATCCCAATGCTCAAAAAATCCCTTGTCCGGGCCAATTCGATCATAAAGGTTGGAAGCGAATATATCATTGACTTCATCGTGAAGTTTAAAGTTTTTCACCGTTACATTGCCTATTGTCCCGCTTTCCACTTCTTCTACCTTTAGCGGGTAGCTGTAAAGTTCTGGAAACACGGTTACCTCTCCAAGCGTCAAATCATTTCTAAATAAAAACTTGAACCCACTGAAATCTGTATAATTGAAAATGGAATCCCCAGACTGATGAACTATGAAATGTCCTTGCCAATAAGTCGTATCGCAGCAAGGCATATCCAGATAACCAACCGTACTACATTCAATCACTTTACTATCCTTGCCTTGCACAATGGTATCGGAAGAAACAGCACATTGCATATTACCATAATAAGGCAGGAATCCACCCGCCGTCTTAAAGCACCACTCCGCCCCCTCCGGCGCAAATTCCACCTGCCCGTAAGTTTGGTTTTGCAAAAAGAAAATAGAAAGTAAGATCAATAATTTTTTCATGGCCAAAAAGGATTTGTAACCGGAAGTTGCACTTCCGGTCATGTTTACCTGAAGTACAACTTCAGGCTACTTTAAATACGTCCCCTCATCCACATCTTTTATAAACTTCAAAACCCCTGGGAAAAAATGCTCCTGATCATCCCACATGGCGAGATGTGAGCCATTTGGGCAATGCAGGTATCGGCCATTCTGCACCAAGCCAGCCATTTCCTCCATTGCTTTTGGATCCATGGTGTCGAATGCAGCTCCTATCATCAAAGTAGGGATTTCAATATTTTTCAATTCATCCATAATGTCCCAATTCGCAAGCCGACCTCCCGGAACAAACTCGCTTGGTCCTTGCATCAATTCATAGATATGGCCATTCACATGTTCCATTGACCGCTGAAAGCCATCGGGAAAAGGGTTCATTCGGCAAATGTGTGAACGGTAATATTCTTCGACCACAAGGTTGAGGTAATCTGGATTGGCAAAGTCTTCTTTGTCTTCATAAAATTTCAGACTATCAATTAGGGAAGGCCGCATCTGGCTACGGAGTTTAGCGTTGTAGGCCGCATAAGCAGGAAAGCTGCCCTGCATATTGCTTACTGCCAAAGCCTTGATGTTATCCTGATATTTCAGTGCATATTGCATGCCCAGCATGCCACCCCATGAATTTCCAATGAGGTAACAATTGTCTTTATTGAGGCCGAGCGCCTGCCGCACTTGTTCTACTTCTTCCACAAAACGGTCAATCGTCCACAGATCGTCATTGTCTGGCTGATCGGAGAGATAAGATCCCAATTGGTGATAATAGTACATTTCGTACCCTTCTTTTGGTAAATAGTCACCGAAGCATTCCATGTATTCTGTTGTCATGGCAGGCCCTCCGTGCAGCAACAGCACTTTAACGGTTGGGTGGTCGCCTACTTTTTTGGTCCAAACATTAAAATTGCCAGCGGGTGTTTCGATTGGGATCATTCGAACTCCTTCTGTACCTTCGATCGACGAGGTTGAAACAACTGTCGAGTCAGGAGCTGGTTCTTCATTTGTCGTATTATTTGGTTCTTGATTTTGACAAGAGAATATTGTAAAAACGAATAAGCAGAGTGAGAGGTAGGTTTTGAAATTCATGTTTTGATATTTTTGGTGCAAAATAGGAAATTTCATAGTTGTGTGAAAAAAGCGGTCTGGTAAGCAGGTTGATTGTATCAAAATTATTAAACCGCTGGTTTCGGACTCCAGTCTGAACGTCGCTGGTTTCGGACTCCAGTCTGAACGTCGCTGGTTTCAGACTCCAGTCTGAAACCTAATATCTGCAACTCCTCTGGCGTTTGTATGCCAGAGGAGTTGCAGATAAGTTATTCAAGTCAGGAGACTTGAATGAGCGTTATGTATTTTCGGGGGTTAAATAATGAATTCCAATAAACCCCTTGGAAACCATTCAATGTAATGATTATGAGAAAAAAATTGTGTCATTTATTATATACACGCTGGCAAGCTAAAAATTTAAAGATATCATGAAATCAGCAACAACTACTTTTCTACTGCTACTTACTTTTTGCCTATTTGCCCAGCGAGAAAGGCTGCCGGCTGATCACGGCGAAATTATCCTCACGCCAATCCTCCATGCAACCATGGTTTTGGAATGGAATGATCAGACTCTCTATATCGATCCATATGGCGGAGCCGAACGATTTGCAGATTTCACATCGCCGGACATAGTAGTTATCACTCACAAACATGGCGATCATTTTAATAAGGAAACATTGGAAAAACTGGATTTGGCAAATGCTGAACTCATTGCTCCTCAATCAGTAGTGGATGAAATTGGAAATCTTCGTTTTGGTAGAGTGACGGCATTGAGAAATGGAGAAGATAAATCTGTAAACGGAGTATCGATCACTGCGATTCCTATGTACAATCTTCCCGAAACGGATGAGTCACGGCATCCAAAAGGTTGGGGAAATGGCTATGTCATCACGCTTGGTGGAAAGCGCATTTACATCTCCGGCGATACTGAAGACATCAAAGAAATGAGGGAGCTGAAAAATATTGATTACGCTTTCATTTGCATGAATCAACCTTACACCATGGAAGTGGAACAAGCGGCTTCAGCTGTTTTAGCGTTTAAACCTAAAGTTGTTTACCCATTTCATTTCAGGGGCAAAGGAGGCGTATTTAGCGATGTTCAAGCATTCAAAAGAATAATCAATGCTGAAGATGCTGCCATTGAAGTCCGAATAAGGGATTGGTATCCTGAAAAATAAGCAGATGGTTGGATTTTTGGCTGGGAGGTTAAAACCTAAACCTCCCAGCCAAAAAGATCACTCCTCAAAACACCCTTTCATTGCTTCCGTTTCTTCGGAAATCGCTCTGGCCGATGAACCGATAGTCCCATTTACTTTCCCTTCCTCAATCGCTTCGATTCGTTCCAACAATTCTTCTAAGTGATATTTTGACATCTTATCAGAATGCTTGCGCTTGCTCTTTGTCAGTTGTGACTCCAATTCCTCAAGCGTACCCATTGCCAATGCCTTGATATCTGATTGATTATATTGATCGCCAGACAGCGCAATCAGGTCAGCCATTTTATCAATATAGGCACGTTGAAGGTTTCTTTGATAGGGATCAATTGGGCTTGTTTTTACAACATCATTGAAAACAGAGCGCCGGGTGTCATCAAATAAAGCTGCTGCTGAATAGGCAGCATTTCCATTCAGCGTCTCATTTTCCATCATCCGATTTAAGCGGTCTGCATTGAATAGCAGGTTGAGTGCATAATTCTGCAACCCAAGTACCTTGGACAATGCTCCTGTGCTACCGATCCTTGCTTGAATTTCTTTATCAATAAGCCACATTGGTGTCCTGAAAATCTGTTCATTAACAAAACGGACTGCAGCGGCCTGGCGACTTTTGGGTACGTGCGTATAAATCACACCTTCTTCATCTGCTGTTTTATCATATTCATAAACACCTCCCACATTATTGGCGACATGGCCCGTATATCGTCGCAGTTGACCAACTACATTGTTATATAATTCACTCAATTCAGAATAGTCCTCTCCATCTTCAAAAGACCATTCGATTAAATTGGTCATAATCCTCTTAAGGTTGGCTATACCCAAAGTACTCGCCTCCACAGGATCATCACCAATATCTTCAGTCTGGGCACTCGGGTCGAGTACCCTACCCTGCTGCTGGCCAAAACGATAATAAGGATTGTCTGCCCGCTCTACAATCATATCATGAAGAATGGCTTTGTCTTCTTCCACAGTTTTAGTTTCTGGAAAATAGGTATATCCAAACTGAATAGACCATTTGTCATAAGGGCCAACTTTTGCAAACAGCCCCGCGCCCTTATCTTCTGGTTGAGCCACATAATTAAATCGGGCATAGTCCATAATAGATGGCGCAACGCCCATTCGCTGTACAAAGCCTGGAGCACGCAATGAATCAACAGGATAGCCACAGCTGGATCCCATGTTATGGGGAAGGCCGAGCGTGTGACCAACCTCATGGGCGGCTACAAAACGAATTAACTCCCCCATCAACTCCTGCCGAAACTTTACCTTTTGAGCATCTGCGTTTACTGCAGACGTTTGAATAAAAAACCAATTGCGAAGCAATCGCATCACATTGTGATACCAAATAATATCGCTTTCCAATATTTCTCCGGTTCGAGGGTCGTGGACATGAGGCCCCATTGCATTTTGAATATCTGTTGCTACATATCGAATCACAGAATACCGCACATCCTCAGGACTCCATTCGGGATCCTCTTCCTTTGTCGGAGGATCTTTTGCTATAATGGCATTCTTAAAACCCGCTGCCTCAAAAGCAACCTGCCAATCATTCACACCTTGCTTCAGGAAAGGTCGCCATTCTTCAGGTGTAGCTGGGTCAATGTAATATACAATAGGTTTGACCGGCTCCACCAATTCACCACGATTATATGCTGCCACATCTTTTGGCTCCAATCTCCATCGGGTGATGTATCGGCGGCGCTCCGCCTTATGTTCGTCCAATCCATAATCCAATTGGCTGAAAGAAAAATAACTGACTCTGCTGTCATACATACGTGGCCGCATTTTCTCTTCTGGCAATAGAATAAATGATTGGTTCATTTCAATGGAGAGGGTTCCTGTAACCCTGTTATCAGGCAACTTATCTCCCCGATAAGTCAATACATGACGCACCTCAACATTTTGCGGGTAAGAATGCATATAATCAATAAAACTACGTTTTCCATCTAAACCCTTGATTGAAAAAGACTTACGCTGCCCATCAGAAAGTGCTCCTATCATTGGAATATCTGAAGTGAAGAAGCTGCTCGGATCAAATACGATGGAGGTGCTATCCGCATTATAACAAGCAAGGCTAAAGCTCGCCACGACTGGCTCGTAGTTGTTGTTTTTTACGGATTGGTAAATGGGCTTACTTTCATCTGCCACATTATTATAGGAAACAGAACGGAGTAATACTTTTCCATCCTTCAACTGCCAACGCACCACTTGCTGTGGTCGGCTTTTCATGCCGGCTCCGCCGAAATTAAGGCCTTTTACATGCCCTGAGATGCGGCTTACCACCAATATTTCTTGTCCCAATAAATTCGTGGGAATTTCAAAATAATATTTGTCTTTCATCTTGTGGACAGTAAAAAGCCCTTCATCGGAAACAGCATCATCAGTGATAATGTCGGCATAGGTTTTTTCCTTGCTTTTTTTGCTTTTTTCTGATTTCTCTTCTTTGGGTTCATCATCTCCTCCTCCTTCTTCTTCCTGAGCGAGTATTGGTTGAGCAAATAACACCAATATTAAAATAGATAGGGTTGAGAGTAAAGTTAGTTTCATGTTGTTTTTGTTTGCTTTGAAATTGGGCATGAAGCTAAGGAATTGGACTGAAATCCTGAAATGTAGCTAGGCCTATTGCAACTATTCTAAATACCATGCACATTTGCGCATCAAAATCAGACCCATTATGCGAAAAATCTTATGCATGCTTTTAGCCACCTGCTGGCTGCTCTCCTGCAACAAAGTCATTGAAGAAGTGGAACTTCCTCCATTTATAGTTTATCCAAATCCTTTCACAGATGCGTTTAGTGTCCATTTTGATACGAACAGGTATCCCAACTCCTTTATGACCGTCTACGTCCTTGACGGGAATGGCGATGTACTTATATCTCTTGATCATGGAACTGCAGCTGGCGACATTTCTCTTTCGATGACTAATTATCAAGAAGGAATCTATTATCTGGAAATGGAACTTGAAGGAAAGACATTTAATGAACCCATTCTAAAAGCCAAATGATATGACACAAAATACCACTGTTCTTATTCTCCTACTATTTTTATCAAAAATTGCCTTTGCCCAGACCTGGTCTGTCCACCTCAATGGCAATGAAACCTACCCTATTAACAATGAATCGAAAACTTACCATCCTATTCTTTGGAGTTCTTCCAAAGACGAAAGAGGATTGATTATTGGAGGATTCGGTGCTGGTGTCTCCTATTTGATGCCATTAAAAGAAAAGGTTTCCCTGAAGGTTCAGATCAATGGGCAGCGCTCCCGGTATTATGACGAGCCAACAATTTTCATTGATGATAATGGAGCTCCGCTTGGAGTTATTGTGGGAATAAATACCAACTGGAATGCAAGTTTACTTACGATGGCCATTATTCCAGTTGCTGAAAAAATTAAATTGGACTTCGGTATAGGACTCGGATGCAGGGGCACTTTTACTTCAAAAACAGACTATGGAGTTGGTTTTGTAAATGGCTTTTTAACCAGCTTGGATCTGAAAAACAAATCTTTTTCACCAGTTACTGCCCTACTGCCATTTGAATTGACAAAACAATTTGGTGACCACTTTTTGGTGACCACTCGGGCTGAAACAGCGCTTACTAAAGTGTCACGCTTATCAACTCACTCTAAAGAAAGGAGCATGGTGCTTTTTGTAGAACTTGGATATCGATTTGGAAAGAAGTAATCTGACTTTAGAATTCAGATATTAGACTAAAGACAAAAAGTTGTATTCCAATTATTTATCTATAGTCCTTCTCCTTAATTAGTAAATAAGTTCATTTAAAAATCACGCTGCAACAGGTTACCCCGCCCTCAGCTTTTATTACTTCTGAATTATCAACCAGCAATATTTCGCAGCCAGCATCAGCCATGCGCATCGCTGTCAATGGGAAGTCAGCGGGAAAAATAACTGTATCGTTTACGAGCAGCGCATTCGCTGCTCCAGGTTCGTCAGGATGAACTTCTATTATTTCAAAATCCTGGAAAATTGACGCATCCACCCAATTCGGATTCAGTAGAAGCTTTTTCTCTCCAACTTGTGTTACTGCCGATTTTAAGTGCAAACAGCCAGTGACGGCGACACCCTTAATTTGATAACTATAAGGCGCTAAGAATCCTTGCATTTGCTCAACAGCTTCTTGATTGCTTCGGCTCGACATTCCGACCCAAACTTGTTTGCCAATCACCAGCACATCTCCCCCATCGAGGATTCCCGGTGGTTCTATCTTTACCAATGTACGAAATGATTCAAGCGCATCTTGCATCCCTTGCACTTCCTGCTTTCTACTGATAGCTCCTGGGTTTGTCAGTATAGCAATTTCATCAAACACAATAACACAGTCCTCTACAAATACACTATCTGGATAATCTGGAGCAGCAGCGGCATGTACAATTTTACAGCCCAATTCCTGCAAGGCTTTTTCATAAGCCATGTGTTGTGATCTTGCCTTTTCAATATTGATCGGCTGACGATCAAAGTGAGTGATTTCGCATTCCCCCATTTTGGGGCTGATTGGGCGGGTGATAGCAGTTAGCATTTTGAATGGCTTACTTTATGAATTGGTTAAAGTAGTTTGGTTTTGAAGAATATATTTAACGAAATAACGAAATCTTCATGGTTGCATGGTTGCATGGTTGCATGGTTGCATGGTTGCATGGTTGCATGGTTGCATGGTTGCATGGTTGCATGGTTTTTAATGCAAATTTCGAAAACAATGAAACAAGATAACCATGAAGCAATGAAACAGTGAAACCATGCAACCACCTACCGCTTCCCAATCACCAACGGCAATGCTTTCGCCTTTCGGTTGGCAGCTTGAATCCACACAACATACCATCCTTCAAGAACATTGCTCAAATCCATTCGATGCGTAGCTGCAGTGGCATGCTCAATTTCTATTTCTTTTACCAGCCTTCCTGCCCGGTCTACTAAAATGAGTCGAACGGTTTGGCCTTCCACTCCTTTCAGGTTTACCTCGACATAATCGTTGGCTGGATTTGGGAAAAGCTTATAATCGTATAAGTCCTCCCAGAATTCGAGCATGACTACATTCGAAAACAAAGAACTTCCGTCAGTACGTATCTGCCGAACCCGGTAAAAATTCCAGCCAGCAAATGGGTAAGCATCAAAATCGTAATAGGTTCTGAGGTCGTTTTCAAATTCTTCATTTTCCCTGCTGAGCACCTCCGACCATTCAAATCCATTGGAGGAACGTTCGACCACATATCTGACCGCATGCTCCCCAATTGTGGACACCCAAACCAATTGTGTTACACCGCCATTTTGCGTAGCTGATAAACTAAACACTGCCCCATCGATACTTTGCAGAGGGTTGGGCGAAGGCAAAAGAGTAACTACTGCTTCATCATCCTCATTAGGTGTCCCTGATGTGTTATTGTCAGGATTGCTATCAAGATCAGCAGGTGTCTGTTCAAGCACTTGTACAAAGTAGGGTAATGGTGTTGAATTTTGCAGACAGAACAGGACAATTTCCATGGTCGCTGTTTCACCTGCATCCAACGAACTAACTTCCCATTCTTTGTAATAATTATTGTAATCGCCATGAATGGCATTGTGGTTCGAGTAAGCAAATCCCTGCGGTATCGGTACATCCACCAATATATTATTTGCCACTTCATCGCCATTATTGTTAAGTGAAACAGTCATCGTGATGTATTGCCAAATCAATAAATTTGGGCTTGATGAAGAAACGGATAATTCTAAATCAGGTCCGCCTTGGCCAGGCGCATTTACAGCAAAAGATCGTTCGACAGGAGTAGCTGGATTGTATAGAGCATTTCCAGCCTGAGTCGCTCTGACCGTAACAATTCCTGCTATTCCAGTCAAAGATATGGTCGTACCAGAGATGGTAGCAGGACCACTTAATATTTCCAGCGAGACCGGCAAGCCACTGGACGAAGTCGCTGTAATGGCAAATGGATCATCAGTGATTTGTTTATTTGGAATAGCTGGAAAGGTGATTGTTTGGTTGTTTAGTCCTGGCGGGTTCACATTGAAAGTTTGTACAACAGGTGATGCAGGATTCCAATTTGAATTTCCGGTTTGTGTTGCTCGTACTGTTACCTGTCCCGTTGTTCCATTTAATGAAATGGTACTCCCTGAAATAGTAGCCGGACCATCTACAATAACTAAAGTAACTGGCAATCCGCTGGTTGCAGAAGCAAGAACGTTGAAATCAGCATCATCGGATTCTTTATCTGGAATAGCCGGAAAATTGATAGTTTGATCTTGAGGGCCTGCGCCAGGCAGCAATGCAGTAAAGGAAGCCTCATCATCTTCATTGGCAGAACAACAAGCTCCATTACCAGGGGTACTGTCATCATCGGCGGGTGATGCTGCGTTCACCTCTGCCCAACCAGTAACAGCGGCATTTTCCAAAATAAACCAGTTGACCGTGATAGTTGCCGATCCACCAGCTGGCACTGATCCAACTGTCCAGATATTATTTCCAAAAAGACTATAACTACCCTGAGAAACAATGACTTCGTTGCCACCCACAAAAACGACACTTGAAGGCTTTGGGAAATAAACTTTCACATTGGAAGCACCGACAGTTCCATTATTAGTTAGTGTGGCGGTAAATGCAAGATTGCCCCATTGAGTGACCGTTGCAGGGCTGGCATCCATCGTTAGTTCGAGATCCACTCCGCTTCCTCCGCCAGGTGTATTGACATTAAAACTTCTATCCACATTGGTAGCTGGGTTGTACTGCGAATTGCCGCCTTGACTCGCCCTAACCGTAACAGTCCCGGGTACACCATTTAAAGTGATTGTATTTCCAGCAATAGTCGCTGGACCACTCACAATTGTGAAGCTGACTGGCAAACCACTGGAGGCAGTTGCCGAAACAGTAAAGGCGGGGCTATCAGTCAATTTATTTGGGATGGAAGTAAATGTAATAGTTTGATTATCCAGTCCCGGCTCATTGACTTGGAAGGAGCGCTCAACGGTTGGAGCTGCATTCCAGTTGGCATTTCCATTTTGCGAAGCTGAAACAGTTACGACACCTAGTGCTCCAGTAAGCGAAATAACATTTCCCGCAAGGGTAGCTGGACCAGATACGATGGAAAAGGTGACTGGCAGACCACTTGTTGCCGAGGCAGAAATGGTAAATGGCGAATCATCCGATTCTTTATCAGGTAAAGCAGAAAAGTTGATAGTCTGATTTTGAGGACCAGAGCCTGCCAAAGTCAAAGTTACCCCAGCTTCATCATCTTCGTTTGCAGAACAACAAGCACCATTGCCAGGTGTACTATCTGCATCTTGTTGATCTGAAGCCGAAACTTCCGCCCAAGCATTTATTGGGTTGGAAGCTAAAATAAACCAATTGACGGTTATGGTCGCACTGCCCCCAGCGGGTACACTTCCAACATTCCAGATCTCAGAAGAAAAACCATACACACCTTGTGATGCCGTGTATTCATTTCCCCCAACAAGTACTACTGAATTTGGAACTGGTAATGAAACCCTTACACCTGTCGCCGTTTCCGTTCCATTATTGGACAATGATATTGTTAAAGACACATTATTATATAACATGAAATCAGTTGAGCTTGGCACAGCTTCCAATTCCAGATCTATGCCTCCGCCAATATTTGGCTCATCAACTTGAAAAATCCGATCAACCGGGATAGCAGGATTCCAATCTACATCACCAGCTTGTGTTGCTCTTACCGTAACGATTCCGGGCTGCCCTGTCAACGAAACAAAATTGCCGGCAATCGTTGCCGGGCCAGAAACTACTTCAAAGGTTACTGGCAGTCCACTCGTTGCTGTTGCTGTGACAGAAAAAGCTGCATCTGTAGTCAACTTATTTGGAATGGCAGGGAAGCTGATGGTTTGGTCTTGAGGGCCAGCCCCAGTCACTGTAATATCTTGTTCAAAAAAAGCGGTTTTCCCGCTATCATCAGTCACAACCAGAGTGGCGGTGAAAACGCCTATAGTAGTATAGGTGTGGTTTGGAGATACACCATTGCCAATATTGCCATCTCCAAAATTCCAACTGTAATCAACAATGCTCCCGTCAGGGTCGTAGCTCGAACTAGCATCAAAGCTGACTGGCAATGGAGCTGTACCATTATTTGGTGTAACAGAAAATGTAGCATCCGGCGGTGCAGCCCCAAAAGGCACTAATCGCAACCCAGGTATTGGCCGTTCCAAAACGCCATTTGGCAATTGCCAGCCAACGGCAAGGTTGTCTCCCCCACCCTGCTCTTTCATCAATGCTTCTACATAATACAATTGACCTGCATTCAAGCTGATCAAAGAAGATTGCTGTTCTGGAAATTTATTCCATTGGCGAGAGCTCGACCAGCTAGGGACATTTGCAATTAAATTTTTATTGGCTGGATCATCATCTGAACTAAGCCAGAGTTCGCCATTATCATCACTTGAAATCCAGAAACGGTAATTTCCGGAAATTGGTGGGCAGATAAATCCTCGGACTCGAGAACCATAATTGTCGAGTACATCAACTGGGATTTCAAAAATGGAAATTAGGTCACTGATGTTGGGCGACTGCCCAATAGGAATGTCTGCGACAGCTGTACCACTAACTCCAGTCCAAACTTCTCTCGAAATTTGACCAAGTCCTGTACATCCAAGTCCATCGCCAACATTTACAAAAAAGGTTCTATCTACATTGTATGCTGGTCCAAAATTGCCATCTCCAGGTTGGGTCGCCGTTACCGTGACTTGTCCCGGTACTCCATCCAGCGTGACAATATTTCCAATGACAGAAGCAGGCCCTTCCTTAATATAAAAAACGACCGGCAATCCACTTGACGAAGTTGCATTGATAGTAAATGGTCCATCTGTTACTTCTTTGTCGTCAATGGACGAAAAACTGATAGTCTGCGCCGTACCTGCACAGGCAGGAAAAAGATCTTTTTGAAAATAATCAGAAGCACCTGTTGGGTCTGTGACCTCCAGACTGAACTCGTACCAATAACTTGGGCCGTAACAACTCACTGGTGTTATGAGCGCATCAGCTACAGGCACAGTGAAAGTCTGTAATGGGTGATTATGGTTGTTGTGAAATAATTTCACCGTCCACAAATAATCCAATTGGCCTGCTGAATGATCTGCATCGGCAACATTGGCAGAAAGTTCCAGAGAGGTTGTAGTATAAGGGTTAAATGAATTGAGCCCATCCAAACTGGTGGAAAGAATGTTGGGTGGATCATTATTCAAAGAAATATTGATGGTTGCCACATCGCTGAGTCCACCATCATCCGTAACCGTCAGCGTCACATCAAATCCAGTTGGACTGCTCCCGCTGGTAAATGTATGAATCGGATCAGGTTGATTACTGGTATTTCCATCTCCAAAATCCCACAAGTAGGTTAATGGGTCTGCATCTTGGTCATAAGTATTTTCTGAAGAGAATTGGACGGTAAGTGGAGAAGTCCCAGTCTCATTGTCGGCACTTGCAAAAGCCAAAGGCGTATGGTTCGTGGTTCCCGTAAAAGATACTTTTCTGATTTGGTTTGGCCAGCGGATATAATAAATGCCTGTTTGGTCAGGATCAGTATTCAGAAATACGCAGGCGCCAGCATTAGAGACAAAGTCTTTGACTTCAATTGGGTTCCAGTTTGCATCGAATTTGAAGCTCCGAATCCATCCTTCGCCATAGTCCGCATGGAAATAGGTGTCATGCCATTCTTCCGGAAAATCTTCTCCATGAAACCAAACTCCACCAGTACTTGCATTTCCCAAAAACTGAGGCCCTGGTAATGTTGAAGAACCAATGTTCACAATAGCTCCGTTTACCAGGCCACGCGGTGAATTTTTTCGCCAATCTACTTTTGGTCGGTCATGCTGTGAAGGCAAATAGTTACTATTGTTATACCCAGGCTGGTGGGTCATGCCCTCATATTTTGGCCAGCCAAAGTTCATCCCAGGCCCGGTCACCACATCTAATTCTTCCCTATTTCCCCAGCCTACATCCCCAAACATGAACACACCAGGGTTTCCATCATCGGGCACATGACTGCCACTACCAGGCACCAAACTCATTCGATAGGGATTCCGGACACCCCGTGCCCAAACCCTAGAAGCTGGAGATTTTGGTGCAGCACCATTCCAATAGGGATTCGTAGGAAGACCTTCGCCGGTCATGGGGTTGAGGCGCAGGATTTTACCGCTATAATTATCAAGCGTTTGGCAACGGTAAGCGCCGATATTTTGCGCAGAAGTAATAATACCGTCGGCCAACCCCTGCTGCCAATAAGTTTCCCCGGCCGAACCCTGATCTGTGCTACTATAACTTGCACCATCA
>CALNYY010000075.1:0-9507 GCA_942490835.1 uncultured Saprospiraceae bacterium | reverse complement strand
GATTTTCTCCACAAAGCTATGTCACTATAGTCAAACAGAATTCTAATTCAAAATGACAATCAATTATGTAAAGACCCTACCTCTGGATTCCATCAACCATTACCAGCGGTCAAAAGAGTACATGTTTCATCTGGATATCCAAAAAGCAAAACCCTATCTCCAGAATCGGAAACAGGGTTTTATTATAGATCCATAAATGCGCTCCCTTTTGACAGAATTTTGTATCTCCAGGGTCAATCAGACCTAATTTCCCAGACTCAGCTTGAATTGTCAAGTATATTAGACAGATAAACCATTTATTTTCTTGACATATCCTAATTTTGACTGTTAAATTAGTTGGTTAGGTGCCATTACAACCAAGGCTATTCAGTAACATAGTGTTATCAATGACAATTTTAATATTAAAAGTGGAGGAGAACAAAATGACATTAACCAAGGATCTTCAGGCTATCAGCAAAGAGTTAATGAAACTGGTAAAACAAACTGGAAAATTGGCGGCTGCACTCGAGAAAGCGGCAAAGCCGGCGGCAAAATCTGCCAAGACAAAGGCTAAAGCAAAGGCTGTTATACCCAAAAAGGCGCCGGTAAAAGCTGCCAAGAAGACTGATACCGACAAGGTTCTTGAAATAATCAATAGATCAAAAAAAGGGGTTGATACGGCCACGTTGATGAAGAAAACCGGTTTTGACCAGAAAAAAGTCCGCAACATGCTGAGCAGGACATACAAACAGGGGAAAATCACAAGAGTCGAAAAAGGGATTTATGTTGGTGCGAAATAAATATTGATCAAGGCATCAATATTCTGAACGGTACAAAAATCGGAAGCATTATCTATGACCCTTACCAAAGCCAACATCGTTGAAGCGGTCGCAGAACAAATTGGTTACACAAAGAACCAATCTTTCGAAAATATCAGGTTACCTGTTAATGGCGTTGTCTGCGGTTCTTGTGGTCTTGTCCAAGGTGGTAACAGAAAAAGTTGTCTTTACTGCGGAGGCGGCATCAACACGGCGGTGCATTGAAAGTTCAAAATGTCAAAAAACAGTATCATCCGATTGGGCTTTTGGGTCCGGCTGTTTCAAGATCTCAAACTGCTAATACCTCTAATTAAGGACTACTGGAAAGGCACCTACAGGGATGTATCAGTTAAATCGATTGTCATTTTCATAGTTGCATTGGCTTACATAATCAGCCCAATTGACCTGATACCTGATTACATCATTGGACTTGGCCAGATTGATGATGCAGTAATTCTGGGGTTATCACTGTATTTCTTGGAGAAAGATCTCCGGAAATACAAAGAGTGGAAGGACAGGAATGGATAGATGGAAAATTGGTGGTGGACCAATTTTCTTGACTTTACAATCACCAAATATGATATCTGTAATTGAGCCAGTGTTGTGGTTACATCTACTAATCACAGGTTTGGAGAAATTTGTGATATTTATACATATCACAGGTTTTTACAGGCGTGGTTTTTCCAACATATTCTCAATAAATCACCGGTCTTCCTTATTCAGTTCCCCACATAAATGGTCTCACAGACTGAAGATAATGAGCTTGGCCTTGACCCATACTCCTTAATCATGTATCAATTCCATAACGCTCTTTAATCACGTCATTGTCATATTGTATCATTTTTTGAACCCACAACCCACTGGAAGGTGATCTAATGTCCAATGAACAAAAGGTCACACGAAAACTCAGAGCTATCCTCAGTGCTGATGTAAAAGGGTATTCCCTGTTGATGGCAGATGATGAGGTTCACACCATCCAGACCATAAAGGCGTACCGACAAAGTATGTCTGATCACATCCAACAACACTCTGGTCGTGTGGTTGATAATCCCGGTGATAATATCTTAGCTGAGTTTTCAAGTGCTGTTGATGCTGTAAGCTGTGCTGTAAAGATCCAGAATAGGCTGAAGAAAGAGAATGCTAAGTTCGTTGAGGACAAACGTCTGGAGTTCCGCATCGGTGTGAACATTGGGGATGTAGCAAAGGATGGTGACCGAATTTACGGCAGTGGAGTTAATGTTGCTGCACGTATTGAGGGCATTTCCGATCCTGGTGGCATATGTATCTCCCGTAACACATACGACCATGTGAAAGACAAACTTGACCTTGGCTTTGAGTATCTTGGGGAACATGAGGTCAAGAACATCAAGGACCCAGTACGGGTGTACAAGATTCTGATGGATACAGAATCACAGAAACCTTTGGTTGAGGAAAAGCTTGATCTGCCGGATAAACCTTCAATTGCCGTGTTGCCATTCACCAATATGAGTGGGGATCCCAGTCAAGAATACTTCAGTGACGGACTGACTGAACAAATCACCAACGGTCTGTGCAAAGTGTCCAACCTGTTTATTATCGCAAGGAACTCCAGTTTCGCCTACAAGGGCAAATCAATCAGCGTCAAACAGATCGCTAAGGAATTGGGTGTCCGATACATCCTTGAAGGCAGTGTACAGAAAGCAGGAAATCGAGTACGGATCACTGCGCAGCTTATCGATGCCATAACAGATTATCACATGTGGTCAGAAAGCTATGACCGGAATATGTCTGACATATTTGCTGTGCAGGATGAGATCACGATGAAGCTCATTTCTGCAATGGAGGTAAACCTCACAGCCGGGGAACAGGCTCGCCTCTGGGAAGGAGGAACAACAAATATAAAAGCTTATGATATGCATATGCGGGGAGACGTTTGCCTCGATCGTCACAACGAAAAAGATAATAAACAAGCACAACATTTTTATAAGAAGGCTATCAACATCGACAAGGCTTATGCTACACCGTACGCCATGCTGGGTCTCACACATCTTTTTGACCTCCTTTATGGATGGAGTAAGTCTCCAATAAAATCCCTTGAGCAAGCTGAATCATGCGCTGAAGAAGCACTCGCCTTGAATGATTCTCTTGATTTCGCACACCTTATACTCGGTTGGATTTCTGTTTTTAAAAGACAATATGACGAGGCAATTAAAGAAGGAGAGCGAGCTATTGAGCTTAACCCAAATGGAGCTGAAGCACACGTCCAATTGGCATATATACTTTGTATGTCAGACAAAACAGAATCAGCAATCAAATTGCTCAAGAGGGCATTTCGGCTCAATCCTATTCCACTACCTCATTATTATGTCCTACTGGCAATGGCCTACCGAAATAATGAACAATATGATAATGCAATAGCTATGGCTGAAAAGGCTGTCAGTGACAATCCCGATCTATTGGCAGCGTATCTAACATTGGCTGCTTCTCACGCTTCTTTAAACCGTACTGAAGATGCCCATGGGGCTGTTGCTGAAGTCTTGAGAATAAATCCGAACTTCTCCCTTGAGTATTATGCGAATACGCTTCCGTATAAAAATCAGGCAACTACTGATAAATATATCGGGGCACTTCGAAAAGCAGGTCTACCTGAATAGAGATATTAATCCTAACTTAATATTTATCATTGGCTTTTCAGGACTTTAAAATAGTGAGGTATCTCCAACAATAGCCAACTATCTGGCGTCTTCATTTATTCCAGATACTGTAAACATCTATGTAGAATTGACCGACCTTTAAAAAATGTGATATCTGTATTTTTGCCGGGGTTGGGGTACCATCTACAAATCAAAGGTTTGGTGATTTCTGTGATATTTTATGATATCACAGGTTCTCAAAGGCGTGGTTTTCTGCTGATTACCTCAATTCAAACCTGAAACCTCATAAAATATGAAAAAGATACTGAATGTTCTAATTCTTGTATTTATTACCGCTGTATCTTGCACCACAAAATATAATAACATGCATAGTTTTGAAACTGTATGGCAAACCATAAATGATAAGCATTTTGATCCTTCCTTTGGAGGTTTGGACTGGAATGACGTTTATAACCGATATCAGCCTAAAATAGCTGCTGTAGAAAAAAATGAAGAATTTTACTTTCTTATCAATAAGATGTTATTTGAGTTGAATTTATCCCATCTGTTTGTCTTGGCACCAGAAGATTTGAGCCAACTTGCACCAATTCTGGCTGCAGAGGGTAGCATTGGGATCGATGTTAGAATGCTTGACAATGATGCGGTAATTACATCTGTTAAATCAGACTCTCCTGGCTTTCAAGCTGGATTACGACCTGGCTATATTATTCAAAGTATCGATGGTATCAAAATCGAACAAATAGCGGACTTAAAACATATCAATGATATCGAGTATCAAAACATTGATAAAGAAACATATAAGAATTTTAAAGTACTGGTACCTCCCTATAACGAACGCAATCGCATCGCCCTTATAACAAACGGAATCCTAAAAAAAATTAATGGACCTCCAGACACTGTTGTTTCCATAATGTATGTGGATGAGAACGAAGAAAACCAAGAGAAAAAAATTGTAAGGGTGCAGCGAAGTGGTAAAGAATTTTTTTTCAATGAAAAAATGCGGCCGTTTTTAATTGAATTTGAGGCTAAGTACCTTGACGATAATATAGGCTATATTCGATTTAATGCATTTTTTCCACCCGCAGATCGAAAATTCAGAAAGGCAATCACATCCATGTACGCTACCGATGGACTTGTCATTGATATTCGTGGAAATCCAGGAGGTAATAATGAAATTGGTCAGACAATCGTTAAGCAGCTGTTAAAAAAGCCTACTTTGTTTAACGTTTTTATGTATAGAGACAAAAAAGATGAGGTTATTCTTGAACCTGCAGAAAAAGCTTACCTATCACCTGTTGTGGTGTTAATCGATTACTTAACTGGATCGTCTGGTGAACGATTTGCAGGATGCACTCAATCAATTGGGCGTGCATTAATTGTGGGTGAACATAGTCCTGGATCTGTTGGACCAGCTAAGATAGAGAAATTAGCCAACGGCGCAATTTTTATATATGTTTATGCACAAACACTCACTCCAGATGGAAAGATTATAGAAGGAAACGGAGTAATACCGGACATTGAGGTTAAACTTGATCGTAATGCTCTGCTTAAAGGAAAAGATTCACAGCTTGAAGTGGCTTTACAGCACATTAAAAATCAAATCAAATAATTGGTTTTGGCTGGAAATTAATTGATAATCTCGAGATATCAACAGACATTTTATTAAGACAAAATCACTTCCCTAAGAATCCATATATCGCCAACTAATCGCAGATGAGCCGAGATTGCAGATATCATGCAATGGTATCTGCAAAAAATTTGACCTCTCAAAAGTACCGATATTGTTGACATCTATGCAAAATTGACCGACCCTCATAAATTGAGATATCTGTATTTTTGCCGGTGTTGGGGTACCATCTACATATCTAAGGTTTGGGGTATTTTGTGATATTTTATGGTATCACAGATCTTCGGAGGCGTCGTTTTCTGCAGGTTATCCCAATATATCACCATCTTTGCGGAATAAAGATTTATTAGGGTAGTCTTCAGTTTCTTATTAATTTCATAGACTACAAGATATGGTATCTAAAGCTCTGTGTTACTTGTGGTTGTCTCCGAATCACCATGCAGCTCAGAAATGAAATATTGGCAGGCGCATCCAAAAGCCAAAAAATGGAGGCGACAAAATGTTCTGTCAGAGTTTGTCAATAAGATATGTCCTCACCTTGGTCCTACTCCTGTTTTCATGTTCTGCTTGTACGCATATTCCAATTAGGGTTGATGAATCAGGAGCGCCCCAAAGAGAATATACTTATCAGCTACCTTTGAAAATCGATGATGGGTGGCAAGTTTCTTCTTTAGCCGAAGAAGGTGTAAGGGAAGAAATCATTGATGATATGATGGAAGCTATTCTTGCTGGCAAATATCCCTATCTATTCAGTGTCGTTCTCATTAAAAATGGTAACCTCATCCTCGAAGAATACTTGTATTACAATAATCGCTATTATCTCCAGGATTTCAGATCAGCGGGAAAAAGCGTTACTTCCGTGCTAATGGGTATTGCTTTCGATAAAGGCTTCATAAAGGGGGTTGACGGAAAGTTGTTAGATTTCTTTCCGGAATTCGAAAAAGGGACAAATTGGGACAAGAGAAAAGATGAAGTGTCCTTGCACCATGTCCTATCCATGAAATGGGGATTTGGTGAAAGTGGTCCGGCTAATAGCCTACCATGGTATACTGAAAATTGGATCTCTAAAACGCTCAGTCTGCCGCTCATCAGTGAACCCGGCGAGAAGTTTGAATACCACTCTGCAGCACCAGCACTATGCGGACCAATCCTTGAAAGCATGACAGGAATGCCTGTGACTGAATTTGCGAAGGAATATCTTTTTGGACCGTTACAGATCTCGGATTACCTTTGGCATACATTGTCGGATGGAAATACATTAACAGCCGGAGGTATGTTCATGCGTCCACGGGATATGGCAAAATTCGGTTATTTGATATTAAACCACGGGCAATGGCATGGACAGCAAATTTTATCTGAAAAATGGATCGACATCTCTACCAGACCCTACACTTCCGATGATGAATTTGGTTACGGCTATTATTGGTGGCTTTCCAAATATAAAGGTGGAGATGAATTTTTCAAAACTATTTTCGCCGCAGGGCATGGCGGGCAAAGGGTAATGGTAGTCCCTGAATTGAATTTGGTAGCTGTTTTTACAAGCAAACCGGATGACAATCCAAAAGGGCACACTCGAATATTGCAAATCATGGAAAAATACATTTTACCTTCAATGTTAGATTCAGAGTCTAAATAGTTACCTGGTAGCCTCCAGCCAGCGATTCAAATTAGTGAGGTAAAAATATAGAAAAGCTGGCACGATACGTAATCATTTTCCAAAAAAGGCAGGGCTATGACGTCCCTGCCTTTCTCTTTTTGCGAGTTGTGATAGCTCTTATAGTATCTGTACAAGATTTAATCTCTAAAAATTACAGGTATTGTAAACTTAGGTCTCTAACAATTGAGATACCCCGCCAGTATCCCGCCTATACCCCGCCCAATAAAAAAACATACCTCGCTTACCCTGCAATTTTAAAAAAAGTATCCCGCCGGTTTTAATAAAAAATATACCCATCTGCGCACCCGTCATTTCACAACCCTCAATCTATGGCTCCCCCTCAACTGCTTCCAAAGCTCCTCAATTATCACAGTGGGAGCATGGCCCGGATCAACATGCACATCACCTGAAGCCCTTTTGCAAGAACCTGACAATTCGGCATTCCCCGTCCATATGCCAAATTCACTTCCGATGTATGATCCCAGAGTGATTTGAAGAGTCATCAGATCCTTTTCAGCCATTTTGGCAATTGTGGTTTTATCCTTTAGCGGCAAATCAACAATAAGTCTTTCCACCGCTTCAATAACTGTTTTCGGTAGTTTCTCAAGATTTCTGATTTGATCTACCTTGTGGATCTTATATGCCATATCGAGTATTTTGAATACATCATTGTATATTGCCGGGTCTTTGCTCGCCCTGGGACCGGCGACATTTAGAATTTTTATATGATAAAATTTCGTAAGCGGCATCATAGGAAGTTTGAAGTTTCAAATCAATATGAACCAATTTTTTCTTATGTTTTAAAACCATTTTCCGGGTGTAATCAGTTCCGCCAGTCGGTTTACCCCGGGAAAATATTAATGTGCCATCAGAGTCTATCACATTTTGTTCCGTTCGAGCCGGATAGCTGGCCGTTGGCATTTCCTGAAGCTGGTATTTTTCGGGAAGTGGTCCGTCTTCCGTTATTCGGCCTTTTGGAATCCAACCACCATGGGGGATATTGAATTTCAAGGCAAAATCAAGGGCTGCTCTGTCGACTCCGCTTTGAGCTCCAGGTATAATTTTTGTAATCATTTTCTCAAATCTATTAAATAATTTGCTTCGGTTTGCTGTCTGATTTTATTGGAGCAGACGAAACATTTAAGGTTATATTGCCGTCCGATACGATCAGTTCATAATCGACAATAACTTTTTTAATATCCGGAAAATATTTTTTTTGTCTTTCAGCTATTAAATCACTGAGGTATAAAATAGAATCTACCGTCTCAGCTTCTTCATCCGGAGGTAACAGTGTATCCATCATTTCATCTTGGAATTTATCTCGCTCACCTTCTGGAAGCATGAGCCTATTCCATTCAAAAATGGTTAGAGAAATAATGGTCTTAATTCTTTTATCAATATCACCATATTTTTTTAACAGTGGCTCGGCAAGCTTCAATATAACCGCAGACATCTTCACGCCATTCGGGGACTCTCTAAATTCAGTGCCTTCTGTGGATATCCCTTTTTGCTTAAATCCACTTTCAACTTTTTGTTGAAGTCTTTTATAGTTGGGATTTAATTTCTTATCCGGTTTCTTCTTTTTTTGTCTTATTTTTGCCTGCCTATTCGTAATGCGAGCTTTCTTTTTTTGTTTTTTCTTAGACATTATTTTTATCTCTCAGTTATTGATTGAACTGCGGCACATATCTGAATGAAAGCTACCGATAAAAGCCCTTTTTTACAGTAGCTTGATCTCCGCCTATAAATATCCTTATTATCTTCTTTGAAGTTTCGTCAATCAATTTTTGTCAACCATGTTGTCACTTAATGTCATTTTTAACGAAGCAGACCTGATCTGAATTTTGTAACCACTAGAATTATATACAAAAAATAATTCTTATCAAATTGCGGTATAGTTCTTGCTTATTGTATATGAGACAGTCAATATTTTAAATATAAAGCAACAATACTTGTCTGGGGGCAATTTGTGCCATGCAAACTGATAAGAAAGAAAATGATGAAAGGCAGCGTGTTATTTTATTTGCTGATGATGATGAAATATGTTTGGATGTCGGTGTAAAAATGCTTCAGAAGTTGGGTTGCATTGTTTTGGAAGCAAGAGATGGAAAAGAGGCGATCGAAGTGTTTCTAAATAATCAAAGTGAAGTGGATCTTGTTATTTTGGACATGAAAATGCCATACAATGGGGGTACCGCCTTTTTCCAATTGAAGAAAATCAATGCCGATGTGAAAGTTCTTATCGCCAGCGGATATGCCAAAGATCAAAAGATCAGAGAAATGATGGGGCAAGGTTGCTGTGGTTTTATCCAAAAGCCTTTCAGTATAAATGTACTATCCCAGAAAATGGCAAATGCTTTGAATGATTAGAACCAATAGATTTTTTTATGTTCTTTTTCTTGAATCTTTCGATCCCCTTTAGAATTTTCCTCATCGGATTCATCAAACCATGCATCTTTGTCTGTTTTACATTTAGTTTACAGCGTTATCTTTTGCTGCTCTATCGTTTTTTCAACCTCAAGTGGCACTCTCATTTTGCCTCCCTTTTAATGTCATACCTGTTTCAGAATATATGACACATTCGGGAAGCATTGTCCAGTCCATGGACAAAGAAAATTTAAGTTTCGACCAAAATCAACGTACCATCTCGTAAATACAGCAAAATTAAATAGCTAAAAACAATAAAAAAAGGTGTGGAAAGTGGGCTACAGGACGATGGCCTCGGCTTTTTTGGCGATAAAATCTTTGATATTTGCCAGTTCTTTACTGACATTATACTCTGAGCTAACACCG
>CALNYY010000074.1:0-19891 GCA_942490835.1 uncultured Saprospiraceae bacterium | reverse complement strand
TGAAATTCTCCAAAGCTTTGAAAATTAGGAGCAAAAATACCCCATAGACCGTCGTACTTCAGAGCCAAAGTGGTGATTATTGAAAGAGCGATTAGTGTGATAATTAATAAATTGCGTTGCATATCAACCTCCATTACGTATAAATATTATTATAATTTTTTATTTTCATTACCTTAAAGGTAATTGAATCGTTTACAATATTGATGCTATTTTAACACAACAATTAAGCAAGTCTATTACCTGGGAGGTAAAGTTTATGAATAATTTGATAAAAATTGAAAATAAGCATGAATCATTTGGAGACATGTTACGCAACGTTCGTAAGAAGAACAGAATCAGCCAAATGGATCTGGCACTGGATATTGATATTTCATCTAAACATTTAAGTTTTGTGGAAACAGGCAGGTCTAACCCGAGTCGGAATTTGGTATTAAAAATTGCTGATAATTTAAAATTACCTTTCAGACATCGAAATAGTTTTTTACTTGCAGCGGGTTTCGCCCCGGCCTTTGAAGAGATTCCGTTTGATGGAATCAGAATGGGTGTTGTCAGGGATGCTTTACACAGCTTGCTGGAAAACCATAATCCTTACCCCGCTTTTGTGGTCAATACGGAATATAAGATATTAATGAGGAATACAGGGTATGAAACTTTTGTGAAATTCTACGCTGGTGAAACAGCACTGAAAAAATATAATAATGCCGTTCGCATTCTTGCTTCAGAAGATGCTTTACAGCCATATGTGAAAGACTGGCCCGCCATAAAACAATTTTTGATTATGCGGTTAGGGGAAGAGGCGACTTCAACCCAGAATACAGGACTGATTGCTTTATATGAAGAACTTGTACAAAGCCAAAATAGTGAAGAACCAACAGATTTTCAAATAGATACAAACATTCCAGTAATGAGTTTGATCTTGGAAAAAGGATCAAGAATAGCAAGCTTTTTCACCACCATCGCAACCTTGGGTACGCCTCTTGATTTGACAACCCAGGAAATCCGTATTGAATTATTATTTCCTTCTAATGATGAAACTAAACAAATGTTTCCCCTCGAGATGTAAAACGTTGTGAAAGAACTTCATTTAGGCTTTGATCCACCGAGAAATTAGCTCGGGTTAGGGGAGCACTAATGGTATGAAGTGTCAGAATTGTTTTTCAGCTTTGAGGATTGACTGGCAGATCAATTGATCGTGATTTGCTGAACGATAAAACTCAAGGATGGGTGGTCCGAAGGTTGAGGATTTAAGAAGCAAATTTCTTATGGATACCAAAAATATACTTCACCTGAAAGAATTTGAAAATTGACCGATCAGTTTGATGATGAAGATTATCCTGATAGAAGTTTTCAGAATCAACGATATCTCCAAAAAAATATACTGTAATGCATTGATTCCGCTTTTTTTTTTCTGGGGTGTTTTCTATCTTTATTTTGGATTTTCAGATCCCTATCTTATATTTCGTAGGGTTACACTTTAAATTACTCATAAATTTTGAGATACCATTTGGATTGTTGAATATTCGAAGAATCAATACTGATGCAATTGTGTTTGAGTTTGCTTGTTTGATTCAAACTTTTCTCAAGATAGGTACTTTTTTACACATTTTATTACTTTTGTTTCTTTAATAAAAGACAATCAGAAGAAACCTGAAAGCCCTTAAAAAAATAAATATAAGTATTTCAATAAACTATCGAATCTATCAATTCTTAAGGTTATATCAGGTATAAATATTGCATTAATTCACATCTTTAATGGATTCCAGAAGCCTTACGCCACGGATGTGCTGAGGTTCAATTCCATATGTGGATGTGATTGATAGGGTCTCATTTTAAAAATACGTTTTAATATTGAAAAAAGGAGTGGGGATGAAAAAATACTATAAGGAAAACATGAAGCTACGGCTTTTATTGGTTCTATTATTTGGCTTTTTTTCTTAAATCCTATAACCATAGCAAATGCGACTCCTGTTCTTGGCTCTTCAATACTTGATCAAACTATCTATCCAGATAGTTTTACATGGTCTTTAGATATATCAACGAATTTTCACGATGATGATCCAAATGAAACCTTATCTTTCTCAGCATGGAATTATGATTCTACTCAGTATAACTATGCTAATCCCTGGGATTATCATTTTTGGTCGATTCCTTCATGGCTGCAATTTGACAATACTAATCGTGTTTTTTCATTGGATTCTTATGCAGTAGTCGGGATTTACAGAATTTATGTTGTAGCACAGAATTCGCAGAGTTCTTCTGAAGCAGGGTTAGATGATTTTGATTTAATTATAAACGAGCCAATAAATAACGGCACCAGTCCTGTTCCCGAACCCACAACAATGCTTCTCTTTGGTCTTGGTCTTTTAGGCCTTGCAGGAGTTAACAGAAAGAAACAATAACAGATTATTATAGAATCAAATTACAAAGCAGGGTCTTTCATTTGGCTCTGCTTTTTTTATTAATGTGCTCCGCCAATTCAGATTATACTATATGAACCAAAACCATTGTCAGAAGCCATTTTTTCAGATTCCACTCTCTATAATATATTTTGTTGAATATCAGCCTTATCGAGGTCAAGATTAAGTATCCGATAGTGGAGTATAAAGAAACCAAAATTCTCAAGGATACAGATACAAATCAAAACTTTATTTGATCGAGATTTGACGCATGATGATGCAAGTTATTCATAACTTTTGGTTTGAACGATATTCCAAAAGATTTAATGAATGTTTTTAATGGCTGTTGGATTGTCTTCAGAGTAAACAAAAGTTTGTTTGATTCAAATCCACCTCATAAATTTTAATGGGCCGATGATATCCTTTTACTTTTATTTCATCTTTTTCAATACAAGGGATGTGGTTTTTGACAAGAACATAAGTAGAGTGATTCATTGTAACTTGTCCTGGTTCGCAGGCACTTTCTATCCTGGCAGCAATGTTGACTTGCATTCCCATTGCTGTATATTCTTTTCGATCAGATGAACCGTACCCCCCAACGGTAGCCATCCCAGTGTTAATCCCGCATCGAATTTTGAGTTCTTTATCAAGACCTGTTTTAAACCACTTCTTGTTAAGATCCGTCATTTGGGTTTGCATATCAATGGCCATTTTTATACATCGTAATGCATGATCTTCGTCATTTGTTTCTTTGGGTGCTCCAAAAAAAACATACAAACCATCTCCAATAACCTGAGCAAGAGTGCCCTGATATTTAACAATTATTTTATTCATCTCTGTAAGATACCCGTTTAATATATTGGCCATATCCTCAGGTTCTAATGAGTCGGTTGTTTTTGTGAAATCTTTTATATCTGAAAAAAATAGGGTTAGCTTTTTACGATTATGCTGCCATATTTTATCAATTTCTCCATCTGTTATGCTTTTTGATAATTGAGGTGCTACATATTTTGAAAGCAAACTATATGCTTTTTCAGTTTTTTTATGTTCGATTTTCAGTAAATTTTCTGTTCTAACAACTTCCATATAAAATAAGAGAACAATAAATGGAATAGCCATCATTACACAGGTTGATATAGATAGATATATAATTTGAAGAATTTCGGGTGGAATAATAATTATTGAATTTCCAGCTTTAAATTTAAATTGGGCGATTAAATAAAGCGGAATAGGAATAAGTGCAAAAAATCCAAGAAACCGTTTCTCAGCTTTTGAAAAAATCAGAAATGCTGCAGTACCAGATACAAAATACAACAATTGCAAACCAGAATTAACGCTTAAAAACCATGGTAAGATAAAAAACTGTGAATTCAATATAACAAGAAATAGGACTTTAGATGCAGTATGAAAATTCAATCGATTTGTAAGACAGACAATTGAATATGCAAAAATACAAATAAAGTTGAAATAAATTAATTTTTTGAGAACTAAAAAATCATAAAAAATATAAAAAAGATTAAAACCAACCGTCATAGCAATTGAAACAATACTCAATTGTGTAGTTAGTTTTTCTCTTCGTATTAATTCTGAATCAAATTGGGAAATCCCATTTAGAATTTTATTAAATAGGGGAGGTATCATAAAATTATATTTAAGGTTTTTTGTTTGAGTTTGGCATCAATTATCATAAAATTCCATATATTTTTAAAAACAAAACTAATCCATACTTGTATAGCAGTTTCTAAAAAAGAACAAGCCACTTAATGCCATAATTCTTTATTAACAGTGAGTTATAAAATTTAAGTCAGTATGAAAAATAAAAGGTACTTCCATAATGTTGATAATAGAAAAAATGCGTTCGAACGATATCCTTAAGCTAAATTTAGTGATACCGTGGTGCTCAATAATGGTATGAAGTGTCAGAATTATTTTTCAGCCTTGAGGATTTACTGGCAGATCAATTGATCGTTATTTGCTGAACGATAAAACTCAAATCAAACAGCGTTGAATATTGACCCCTATCAGCGTCCAACCTTGACCCCCTGCAACAGAAAGCAAGCCTCTTCTTTGAAAGGCAACACGCCTATGGATCCTGGGTTGTTCAACAAAACCGCCGGTTGGTGGGATAAACTCATACTGGGGTCAATATCATGCTGACTGGGTTCAAAGTTGGACGCTGATTGACAGGTCATTGGAGAGAATCTCGGATAAAGACTGGATATAAGGGCCTGAACCAAGTTTCTGGCCGCTGTCTCTGAAAAAAGCGTCTGGGCATAAATGAAAATTCTGACGGTGGGCTATACCTTCTTTAAAATTTAAGAATAATCACCGAAACTTGGGCCAGGTATCTTGTACCTGACCCAAGTTTATCAATATCATGAGGAACATCAGGATCAATATCAACAGAAGCAAGAACGGCAGATACAAAAAAGATTTGGAACAACTATGTCAAGGCAATATTTTTATTCAGGCTTGATATGATCCGACATATCCGACAGATTGATTTCAAGTTGACCTTCTTTATCTATTTTCAAAGCTCGATTCTGAAAGTCACCCTCGTCTATTTTCCCCTTTATCCAATGGTGCCAGGTGTCTTTTTGGGAAGCTACAATAGCATCAAATTTTTTGGACTGATCGAATTGGCTAAGGGCTTCATCAGCAATCCAAACACAGCAATTACATTTTTTTTCACCACTTTCGAGAATCTTAAAAAAATAACGAAAAGTTTTACTTCCAGGTTTTAGCCCTTCTTCGATTTCATGATTTTTGTATGTCCATGTGGTTTGCATTTGATCTCCCATTAAAATGTTAGTGTTTGTAAAACTTAAATATATGAATGCGATTTTGATTTGCAACCATATTCTGTCATCTTCTCCGCTTCTCACAGATGACCATGAAAAGGGAAATATATATGGTCATCTATTGAACAAGCCTGTTTTTTGTTTGGTTCAAAGTCTATCCAATTTTTAAAGACATGTTGAAGGCGCCTCTATTTCCCTACCAGTTTTTTCAATACCTTTTTCCCTTCCTCACTCACTCCCAAACTTTGAAGTTCCCGAGAAAGCTGAGCCTTGGTCCCATTCTGTCCAGCATACCCATTGAGACGGGCAGCGGCCGTTGAATCCACAAGGTCTGCATGGCGTGTATAAAATTTATCGAGCAAATGCATCTCTCGTACATATGTTATATAATTACCCCCAAAAATGCCGTGTTGCTTGTTTAGGCTTTGAACCTTTAGTTCAAAAGGCGGGTGTCCAATATTACCTTCTGGCTTTTCCATACCATCTGGAACCTGCGCACCGGTAAAAGAGTGGACTCCCATTTATTATGCATTAGGACAAAGACAATCAGGCAATCACGCACATTCCAGGGGCCAAATTAATTCGAAATTGAAATCGTTATCTTGAATAGCACTTCTAAATTGATTGTTTATTCCAGTTTAAAGGAGACTTTTAATTTGGTACGGTAACCAACAATTCTGTTATCCTCCAAACGCATATCCATCTTGACAACTTCAGCTACACGCATGTCCCGAACAGATTTGTCAACAGCAGCAACGGCAGATTTAGCAGCATCTTCCCAAGAAATTTCAGAAAAACCTACAATTTCAACAATTTTGTAAACGCTTGATTCCATGGTAATCTCCTTTCAAAGGTTAAAATGAGCTTAAAGATGAGCTTGCTACAATTTTAAATGAGAGTAGAGAATTATTGAGCCAGATGATTAATGATATAGATATTTAATTTTTTTGTATACTTGTTTAATATTTTTATTTTTGATAGTTTTGGTGGGATAATACTTAAAAAATCAATAAGTTATTTAGATGCAAACCAATTCGTTATTCATTAACCTTATTCCGCAAAACTCCAGCACATTTAAAAATAACAACCCGCCTTCTTTTCAGCATCATTTATTCATCAGTGGCTGGATTCCTTCCCTTGCTTGGTGCTTTTTCATTGACCTGGGACTTACCAAACCCGATAAGAATAAAACCGGCAGTCAAAGATTAGTATCCAAAGCTGGAGTATTCACAAGCCCGGAATATAAAGGATAGCGATACAATCCAAAACTTTATTTGATCGAGATTCTGGTGAATGCTGATGCAAGTTATGTAGCGGGTTTGATTATGTTGTGGATTTTTATACCGTTTTATTCAAACAAGATTTTTAAATTTTTTATTTTATTCGTATAATTCAAGGACAAACCATAGAAAAGCTCAGAGCTGGAACTCTGAGCTTTGATTGCGAACTTCCGCCAATAGCCGGAAAGTCCACACACACTATCTTATTTCTACACTATCTTCCGGCTGTCTGCAAGATTTGCTTGTTTTTTGTTTCTTTATAAAATTGTTGTTGTTGTTTATTTAGTGCATTTTTTGAAATAAAATATTGACAAAGTGTGCTAACGATACCGTCATTAGTATTTGAGCTATTTTCGCTATGCCAAGTTGATTCATCACTTTGATTCCAGTTTTGATGATAGCTACTTGATGGGTCGGCTGGTGTATTATTTTTTCTTATAGGATTTTTTGAGTTACGCAGGTTTCTAATTGTCATTATTTCTCCTTAATATTAACTTAAGAATATTTGGTAGTGGTTAATTCTGTGATTAATCCAATATCACCTCTAATTGATTGAGAAATTGAAAATTATAGCAATCAGCATGATCAGGCAGCAACATTTTATATTTATAGATGATCTCTATTTTATTTTTAATATAAAGTATCATATGCGGGGTGTTGATACAATCTTGTCCATATTTTTGGTGGCTTGATTGGTGTATGAAAAGGTTCATCGAGCAATCTATTAATCTGGTGATAAGCTTCTCTTGAATAGTTGTGCCAGGCCATCTAAGATCCATCTCCTATGAAAAATCTATTTAAGTTTATCGCCAATATTCAATAATTTATTTTATTGAGGTTCGAAAATAATCAACTAACTGAGTCTTTGTCTCTTTATCCACCAATAATACTTTGGGATTAAAAATTGTTATCCTGCCATTGTCATAGCTAAAAATGCCGTATACTTTTTGAATGTCATACTCTCGAAATAATTCCATGACTTTATTTTTTTCCTCTATACTTGAATAATCAGCTACGATTTTGCATGGAGAAATTTGGATGAAAGAATCCATCATTAGACCGGGAATATGAATTTCCCCCTTTGTACTTGAATAGCGGGAAACCACCAAAGAGTGCCCTTGGAAATATACTTCTATTTCGGACTTTAGAGAAAAAATATTTACTGTGGCGACAACGGACTTTCCATATTCTTTATCATTGAAAATAATAGGTGTTTTTCTGATCATATCATAAACTCAATTCTTTTTTGGTTATAGGTGGAAATAACTTTGATAGATTTTACACACAGTGAACTAAATTTTATCTTTTACTTCATTCCAGAACTTCTTTACACCTTTAACCCATCCTTCCTCCCAATTAGCAAATAGATCGTTTGGTAAAAAAAGTTGTATTCCGAAATTCTCATCTTCACCTTTATATTCAAGTGCAAGGTTTTTATCGTTAGCGAGCACTTCATGAAAATAGTCCCCAATTAGTTCAAGTTCAGTGGGGTCGTGACTTAGAATTGTATGGTCCTTGATTCCATTTGAAGGGTTTTTGTTTTTTTTGATCATTTCATTGTATGGAATCAGATAGAGAGCTTGTTTCAATTCTTTAAAGTCTGCACAGGCTGCCCATTGGTAACCTTCAGCTTCTCCTTTGTCGAAGTACTCGAGAGTCACCATCTTTTTTTCTTCTCGCAATCTTTCAATCGCTGCGTTTATATCTACTCCATCGGTCATTACCGCTTTTTGGCGTTCTTTTTTGGAGATCAAGCTACTTATGGCCTTCTGAAACTCATGCGAGGACTTAATTTCATTACGCCACCCTTGCATTTTTTTATGTAGTTCATCTGGGATGCTCACTGTTATACGTTTAACCATATTTTCAGTATCCATAATTTACGAGATTTTATTTAAATTCATCTTAAGTACGTAAAAGATATTTGTCAATAGATATTTACGTAAAATTGAATTTCTGCGTAAAAAATTCTGAGTGGATCAATATAAAGGACTATCTATTCTTAGGGCTGACAAAAGCAATGTTGGGTCTTATCACTGTTTCATTTCATGCGGTTTAGCCAAAATTTAACTCTATCCTTATACTCGGGAATTGGTTTGGCTTCCATACGCTCCCATTTGGCAACAGAAGTTGGATCAACACCAAGTTTTTTTGCTAAATCTGGAATGGATAAAAAGTTCTGCATCCTGACAACTCTTAGTTTTTCACCAAAATAATTATGTTGTTTCGGATAATAAAGATTTTTTTCAAAGCAGAGATTCCAAAATTCTTTTTCTGGCATTGAACCATTGATATGGGGCTTAAGAAATTCAACAACCGATTTTAGCAATGAGGTTTTTGGCTGTTTTCTACGGTATTCCCAGTTGATAATAGTGTCTTCTTTAACCTTGAGGATTTTAGCCAAATCCTTGATCTTAAGACCCATATCCACCCTTGTTTTTCTTAGCAAATCCCCTAAAGAATCAACTTTTTGGGGATAGTTTGATTTGTAAACAGTCCTTGGTATTTTAAGTTTTATCTGGTAGTTAGGATAGTGTGTTGAATGTGTTAAAAAGTTGCGATTGTGTACCACAGGGGTGACGAGGATGCTACCCGGCTAACATGAACTGAGAGGGATAGTGCTTTCATTGATTTGAGGTTTTCTGAAAGTGAGACACAATCACAATCAATTCTATTACCAAGGGAAGAATAACCGAAGAACTGAACCTTATAAAAATTATCAAATTTTCCTTGCTGTCTTGGCAACAGTCAGGATACTCTTTAATACAATTGATTCTGTATATTTTCTATATCGCTTCTACTGATTTGTAACCTGGCCTATCGTTTATAGGGATAAACTCTAACAAGGAATCCGTATGCCAGTTTATGAGAGCTGTCATACTGGTTTGCTATTGAGGTCGTCTTTTGGGGATCATGTTCTGATATCAATTTAACTGTTAAAAATTATTATCCATTTCGTTCAAGCAATTTTTAATTTCAAAGGATTTCAAGTTTGGAAGACTCTTTTGCTATTCATATAAACTCTGAAACATATCTTGCTTTGGTAATTGTATGCATTGGGTTAATGATTTCAGTACTTGATGGCCAAGGTGTTAAGCTGAATGGTTACAAATTTAGCATTTGGTTAATTTGGGACTTCACAGGTTTTAGATATATTTTTTCAAAAATACTTCCAAACACCGATAAAGATTCAAAAAATGCTCCATCAACTTTTATTTTGTGGATAGTAGGTGTTTATGTTGCTCTCTTTGGCCTTGCCTCTCAAAGATATGAAAACAAAATTGAGAAAATAGAAAATAGAACTAATGGCATCATAACCCAAATGGCAATACCAGATTTGAGAAGACAAGCTTTGATGAGAATCCCCAAAATTCAGAACACATTGAGCCCTGTAAAACCTGATTTTTTACTTCCCACATCTATAATAAAATCACTTTTTATGAAACCTGAACAATACCATGAAATGGTAGACACCTTAAAACAGGTAATATTAGACTCTTCTGATTTGCTTGGTTCTTTACCCCCCGAGCGAACTTATGATTCAGGGACTCATCATTTAATTAAAAGCTTGGATTTGAGTAGTGTTCATTTAAACGGTGTCAATTTTGGTACTGGGATAAATATGTATGGGATAATTTTAAAGAATGCCAATTTAGCAGGTATTAGTTTACGATACTCAGATTTAAGAGGTTCAAATTTAGAATCTGCAAATTTGAAGGGATCAACTTTGATAGGAGTACAACTAACTAATGCCAACCTAAATTATTCAAATTTGTCTGGATCGAACCTGAGGGAAGGTCGTGTAGATAAAGCAGAAGTTAGAGAAGCAATTTTAGATAACATTTATGCCTTGGACGCATCCTTTTCTGGATCAAATTTATTAAAAGTGAAAATGCGAAATGCCTCCCTTGGAGGAGCCAATTTTTCTGGTGCAAATCTTCTTTCATCGGATTTAACTGGATCAGAGTTAGACGATGCATCATTTAAAAATGCACAATTAAACAGCGTAAAATTCATAGGAGCGTTCCTTTCAGGAGTTGATTTTACTGGGGCAGAATGTGCGCACGCTGATTTCAGTGATGCTAAACTTTTTTATGCTAATTTTACAAATACAGATTTCTATAACTCGAACTTACTAAAAGCTAAAAGTTTAAATCCAAGTGATTTATGTAAATCCAAGAGGTTATATAAAGCAAAATTACCACCAGAGGTTTATCAATATGTTTTGGATAACTGTCCTGATCGTTTCGGACTAAATTCTGATAATCAATTCAAACCCTTACAACACTTTATTCTTGAATAGCAAGGTCAATCAAAAGGAATCCAGTTCCTCACCTTTCTAACCAATTCATTCCTTGAAAATATTACAACTGGAAAGGGGGATTTAATTCCCTCCCAAAACCAGGGGTTTTTTCCCAGCCAATTTTAAGACAAAACCATTTAAATTCAAACGAATTTCTCACTATACAGGACATTTTTTCAGGTAACTTCGACCACAGCATCATTGAGTCGCTTGGATAACAAGTTATGTGTTCGTAGTACAGACCATTCCAAGCCCCCAAAGGTCACAACCTGCACTCAAGTATTAGTATCCAATTGTGGAGTATTCGGAGCCTGGAATAGTTCAGGATAGCAATCCAATTGTAAATTCTTTGGATGAAGGGATAGAGGGCTGACCGAATCAAGCCAGCACAGCGATACAGTATTTGAATCTTATCACTCGATTGACATTTTATTTTTTGATTGATATTGGATTGGTAGAAAATATTGAACATCCATATCCATACAGATATCTCCACTAATTTATTTTCTATTCTGTTCAGTGTAAACCGTTCAATGTGAAGGGTTTGAATCATACCTATTCTTTTCTGATCTGAGTTCATGAAGCAGTTCTTTTTACACCAGGATTCTCGAATAGCTATCAGATATTATAAAATTTTTCACCTTTTTAATATTGATAATTCAAACAAAAAAATAGGAGAGGACTGCATGAGTTTAGAAAAAATTTATAAAAGATTAAGAAAGTTTATGGACAATCTCCCTACGGGTTTTCCTGAAACAGAGTCCGGAGTAGAAATCAAAATACTTAAAAAACTTTTTACACCAGAGCAAGCAGATTTATTTATGAAACTCACGTTTGAACCCGAAACAGTAAAAGCGATAGCAAATAGGACGGGCTTAGAACTCTCCATGCTAAATTTAAAACTTGAAGAGATGGCGGCCAAAGGTTTGCTGTTTCGTGATCGTAAAGATAACCAAGTCCGGTATCAAACTTTTCATTTCATTGTTGGCATTTATGAATTCCAGTTAAATACGCTTGATAAAGAACTTGCCGAAATGATAGAAGAATATTTACCTCATTTTGGAATGGCTCTTGCTGGTTCAGGAGTTAAAACAAAGCAGTTAAGAGTCGCACCAGTATCTTCCGCTATTGATACAACATCCCCTGTGGCTAATTATAATATGATTCGGGAATTGATAAAAGATCAGGAGTTGATCGCTGTCGCAAATTGTATTTGTAGAAAGGAACAAGGACTTTTAGAAAATCAGTGCGACTATCCCCATGAAACTTGTTTCGGTTTTGGAAAATTTGCTCAATATTATATTGATAATGAGATGGGAAGAAAGATTAATGTATCTGAAGCAATGGAAATATTAAATTTGGCGGAAGAATCAGGTTTGGTACTCTCTCCAAGTAATACAAAAGAAATTAGTTTTGTCTGCTGCTGCTGCCCCTGCTGTTGTCCAACTATCCGGTATTCGAAATTCTTTCCCAAACCAGTGGAAATGTTTAATAACTACTATCAATCTTATATTGATCCGGAAACATGTACTTCCTGTCAAGAATGCTTTGACCGTTGTCCCATGGAAGCGATCCAAGAGGGTCAAGAAACCTCAGAAATAAATAAAGATCGTTGTATCGGGTGTGGTCTTTGTATCTCAGTATGTCCTGAGAATTCAATATCCTTGAAAGCGATTCAGGATGTTGAAGATCCTCCAGAATTTATAGAAGATGTTTTTCAATTAATTACAGAGGAAAGAAAATTATAAAAAAAAGAAACGGGTCAAGTGACTGTTGTTTAAATTAATAGAGATGACGGATCCTTGCCGATATTTTGGACACTCAGTTAAGCCTTTTTTTATATCATATGGAAGCATTTTTAAGGTCAAGGATAAGTATCCGATTGTGGGGTATTCAGAAACCAAAATTCGCAAGGATACAGATGCAATTCTTGATTGTTCTTTTAAATAACCAGACTGAAGCCTCCTTAATCGATTCAGTCCATATTAGATAAAAAGGCAACACGCCCTAATTATAAAAAGGAAATCAGAGCGTGTTTTTTACCTGCAATATTTTTTTTAATTCAGAAGATCCCCAGTCTCTTCCCTGGCGGGCATCCAGAATAGTGACCTCCCCTTCACAGAAGGAGACTACCCAGATAAAAATCAGGCAGTTGAGGGATCAACTAATCCGGCACGTCGGTTAGTTATACTTATAATATCAGGGTGTTTATGTCTTCTGTCCCATCCGCTACGACGTTTTAAACCAGTTCGCCGGTCTGAAGTCTTTACGATAGAAACTCCAAAGCGCCGGTCTTTGATTCGTCGTCTGCCACCCTTGTCGATTTGAAAATTTTCCTTTTGTTTTTGTGTCATCACAGGCTCCTTTTATTTAAGGCTAATAACCTATTAGGCAGCAGTTTGTGATTAAAAGATGAAACAAGACATTAGAAATAAGTGTATTTTAGATTTTGGCAGTTTCCAGTTTTTAGGAACAATTGGTGACTTTTATGCAAACTGTCTTTAATATGGGCCAACAGCAATATTTTAATAGAGAGTAGTGTAAAAGGCAAGTATCATGTTTGAAATATAATCTTCCCCCGATATTGTGCACTCAAGTATTAGTACCCGAAGGTGCCCCATATCATAAGTTAAAAAACAGGGTATATCAAAAAACAATGAAAAATTTAATAGAGCCTAAAGACGAAGCAGAGGCAAATATAATCCAATTGATTTTAAAAGAACAGGGTATACTTGCTGAAATAAGATCATTTCATGATACTGCATATGATGGCCTTTTCCAGGCCCAATACGGCTGGGGTTTCATCAGGGTTTCTGAAACTGATTTTCAGAAAGCGAAAAAGATTATTGAAGAATGGAAAAAGGCTTCTCCTGAAGACCTCCCTTGGGAAACAAGTTAAGGTTAAGTATCCTAAGCTGGAGTATTCAGAGCTTAAAATAGTTTAGGATATCAGGACAATACATCATTGAAACTTTAATAAGAGTCTATTTCCCTTGATGCAAGTATTTTGATTCTGGCTATCTTGAAAAGAGGCTTTGATAAAAACACTTTTTATTTTATGTACCTTTCTCAAACACACAAGTACAACTTGGACACGTTATTTTTAATATCTTACCTACTGGAACTCTTAATTTTTTATGACAGTCTGGGCAAGAGATCAAAGTTTTTTGTATATTTTCCCCTTTTTTATCACACAGATTTCTTAAAGCAATTGCAACCCCTGTATAATGTTGCCAACTTGAATAGGCCTTCCTTGCCTTTTGCAGCTTCTCATTGTCAAGATAGCCAATTTTGAAATCCAGTTTTTTCCTACCTTCTACAATATCATGCACCTTGACCTTCTGTTTTTTTGGCTCTTTAAAAAGTTTGGGGGTTTCTTTAGACGGATTGGTGTGAATCTTTTCATTAGGTGCTTTACGACGATTCAACTCAGCTCTCATTTCTTCTAAAGATTTCAATTTAGGTATGTGACTCCCTGTCTGCTGTGGGGGGAACTGAATACGGTTAAAATTTGGATTTTGGTAATACGTCTTTTTGCTTTTTATGCCATTCCATGAAGTGTTTCTATCAAAGGGCGGCCTCAATGAGGGAGAATCCTTCAAGTTCAAATGGTAAAATGTATGTTCGGATAAGAAAGAATTTTTTACAGGAAGAACAAATTCTTTAGCATAATTGTTATATTCTTCACGAGCACTACTTCCTTTTTTGTCCAGTGTTTCAAGAAAAGGTTTGAGATGCTCTATTGCTATTTGGTGTCTCGGTGCCAGGTGAGCCTCACAAAGTCCTTGTATTGTTCGCACTAAAATTTCTTCTGAAGAATTTTTCCGATTTTTTGCTATTGTATATGCCGTCTCAAGTCTATCGATTGCAGATCTTAGTTGATGATCAAGATCCTCTCTTGTTTGATTGGCAACAGTCAATTCGTCTAAGTTCTTTATTTGACACAACGTTTGGTGGGCAATTCGAGTCCCTGTCAATAAAGGTTCAGAAAGCAACACATCTAATTTTTTAGAAATTTTGTTGGAATCGTTTAAAATATTATTTACGAGGGCATAAGCGACTCGACCAGCGACTACACCTACTATTTCGCTGCCTGCTATTGCTATAAAATTTGCCAAAGCGCTATTAGTTTTTTCTCTTTGCAGTTGTTGTGTTTTTTTTTCACTAATTTGTGATAAAAAATCTGCGCTTAGTCCCTCATTGGCAACATTTTTAATATCAACCCAATCTAAAATACTTGGAATTTTTTTATTTTTATTTCGAAAAAACATAATATCCTCTTAATTTATCATTATTGGGATTATGAGAAGTATGTTTTTATTGGTTTATTATGAAATAGTAGAAAATTTAGGTCAAGTGGAATATAATGCAATTATACATGTCATGAGTATTCAGAAACTGAAATCCTCAAAAATACCAATAATATACTTCACCAAGATTGTTTAAAACAAGTATCACAATTCGTTTTTTTGTAAAGATTAAAATAAATTATAATGAAGAGTCTCTTCCTTCTTTTAGTCTTTGAAAACAAATAGATTTTAACAGAACCCTTCCCATGTGTTAAAAAAACAGCACAAAAAACATCCTCTCAAATTACATAAATAGACGTTAATGGGCAGGTTACGCCGACTCATTAATATGCCAAACCCAAATTTAGCTGCGTTGATTGGTACTGGCAAATTACAAGAGTTATGACTAAGTATCCAAAACTGAAGTATTCGGAGCCTGGAATAGTTTAGGATACCAATCCAATTGTGAACTCTTTGGATGGTTAGGCTGAAGCAGCAATTCTGATTCAGATACCCACATATAAAAAAATATTACACTTGACCTTGTTGTTTCTAATCTTTATTGTATCCACCGTTCTTGCTCACGCTGTTGTTGAAGTTGATGCTCTTACTGATGCTGGTGTTGTTAATATTGCTGTTCTTGCTGCTGTTGATGTTGATCCTGATGTTCTTAATGAAGCGGATAAACTTGGGCTGGGTAGCTTGCTGCCTGGTCCAGTTTTTCCGCTGGATAGCACTCGCCAGTGAGTTTTGGGTGAATGTTCGAAAACTACTTTTACGAAATGCTGGTAAGGAGACAATCCATGGGCCTACTCAATCTGTTGTTTAAAGATCCGCTTGGGTTCATCCTCATCGCCATACCGCTCCTGTATGCCATCATTTTTCATGAGTTGGCGCATGGATGGGTAGCCTATCGCATGGGTGATCCGACAGCCAAATCTCTTGGTCGCTTAAGCATCAATCCTCTCAAACACCTCGATCCTGTGGGCACCATCATGCTCTTTATTTTCGGTTTTGGCTGGGCAAAGCCCGTGCCGGTGAATTTCAACCGACTGAGTGACAGGCGCAAGGGGATGATAGCAGTCTCTTCCGCAGGGATCATCGCAAACATGCTATTAGCTTTTAGTGCTCTTTTTTTGGATCGTTTGCTGTCCCCTACGCCGTCAGGTATGCTGGCACTGCTTCTATTTTATTTTGCTAAGATCAACATAATTCTGGCCGCTTTTAATTTGATACCACTGCCACCTCTCGACGGGTCGAAAATTCTTATGGGCTTTGCACCCCCAAGCATTCAAAACTATCTTTTACGTCTTGAGCGGTATGGATTTTTTATTATTATCGGGCTGCTTTATTTAGGTGTCCTAAATCCTGTAATTAATTTTTTTCAATCGATGATTCTATCGCTTATCAAACTGTTGTTGCCTTAATTGTGATCCCCATTCCTGAAAAGGAAGAAGGGACGTCCACGCCGCTGTTCCGCTTGCGCAGTTTGGTGTTTCTGCCCGTGTTGAATTAGATTGGGGTAATGACCAGCGACAAATAAAAATCAGCAGGTAAAAGGTGATTACTGTGATGGTTGGCTTTTTTGTCAAAATATTTTTGGTGTTTCAGCGCTTGCTTCAATAAAAATTAATAACATAAGCAACTTTTACTTTTGAGATGGATTCCTCAGCCCAAAGATAAGTATCCCTGTTTTGACTATTCGGGTGTCCGAAATATCAAGGATACCAAATCAATACTTTAGCCCTACTGAAAATCTGAAGACACCCTAAAAGGCTAACACACCCTGAAAAAAATTGTTTACGAATTTATGGCATAATAAAATCTTTCTGAAAAAAATATCTATTTGATTCATTGAATTAGCGATATCAGCCGTATCTGGGCCGCATCCTGGCTTTTTCACTATAGGTTTCAATGCCTTTTTTTCTAATGATTTCATTGATAGCCACCCAGCCTTTGTACAGGGCCTCATCAAAATTGGTACGGTCGCAGGGGAATTCATCACATTGATAACAAAAATCAACTCCCTTATCCTGGTGACAGGGCCGCACACCGCAATTTTCAAATAATTTACACTGTTCGTTTCGGCAACCATGGCAGTTTTCAGCCGCAAAATAATCAAGCATATCCTTAAAGTCAGCGTATTTTTTGAATACCGGTTCCTCCAGCAGGGTTTCAAACCTCTTGGCATTGATGTGAAAATTGCCCAATTTTTCTTTGAGCTGGATACTGAGTTTTCTGATATCCCCTTTAACATGGGAAAAACAGGTTTCGCAGCACAGGCCGCATGGGGCAATAGTTGCTTTAATGGTGTCGTTTTTCATGTTGCGCCTCCTTAAATGTTAGTTTTATTTTTTTAATTATAGCTATTGCGAATGCGGAATAAAAGTGGCATAAACGACACTTAAGATGGTGATATCGACAAAAATGGTAATAAGTGAGTATATTTCATGAAAAAAGTCACTATTTTAGGACTGCATAACTCCATGGCAACCACCATTTTCGGTCCTATGGATATCCTGAACCAAGCCGGGCGACTCTGGAACCGACTGAACAAAACGTCCCATACACCATTTTTTGATGTGACCATTGCTTCGGTAGACGGTGCGCCTATCCGGTCCGTGAATCGGATCGAAATTGTGCCTCATTGTAGCATTGACCAGGTCGATCACACTGATCTGATTATCATTGCATCAGCCACCTATATCGATGAAATCCTTGAAAAAAGTCCGCATCTTTTGGACTGTATCCGGGGTCACTATGACAGGGGCGCCCATGTGGCCAGCATCTGCACCGGCGTGTTCCTGTTGGCTGAAACTGGACTACTGGACGGCAAATCTGCCACCCTTCACTGGGGTTTTGCAGACCAGTTCAAAACTCGGTATCCAAAGGTGGCCTTGCGGCAGGACCGGATGTTCATTGATCATGGCAGGCTCTATTGCTCGGCCGGGGTCAGTGCCGGCATGGATCTCTCCCTTTATCTTGTGGAAAAATTCTATGGCCGGCAGGCTGCCCGGCAATCTGCCAAAACAATGGTTCTTGCCATGGACCGGCAGACCCAGATGCCCTATGACTGCTTCCTTGATGTCAGAGACCATGGTGATCCGCTCGTGGCCAAGGCCCAAGATTGGCTAAAAAAAAACGGGACTGAAACCGTGGAATATGACAACCTGGCACAAACCTTAAAGATGAGCCGACGGTCACTGGAACGTCGCTTCAAGCAGGCAACCGGTATGACCCCTTTGTCATATCTTCAGAAACTGCGGGTGGAACAAGCTAAACAGATGTTGGAGGATGGCACCCACACCTTTAATGAAATCACCTATGCGGTCGGATATGAAGATATCTCGTTTTTCAGAAAAATATTCGTCCGTTTGACAGGACTGCGACCAAAAGAATACCAACAGAAATTTGCAGGCTACATAGCTTGAGCATCGGTGTTTGTTGCGAAAAGGCTGGTATCCATGCAGTTGAAATTCTGGAAGACCTCTTTTTTTGCTGAAAAAAGTTGGCTCAATGCCAACCACAAAAAAACCAAAAACCGGCACTCAAAGATTAGTATCCGAAGGTGGAGTATTCAGCCACCGAAATAGTGATGGATACCAAAATAATACATTATGCGCCTAATCCTTCTATAAAGTATTTGCCCTCTTCGGAATTGATTTGAAGAACCTTCCTCGCTTCCTGTTTTTAATTATCCCGTGTCATTACCAGCCTGAAACCGATACGGTCTGTTCTCATTCCCGGTATGGAATTATCTCGGCCAGCGCATCGAAGTATTGAGGTATTATCTGCAAAGGACCCTCCCCTGACAACCCGTGAAGATCCTTTGCCTTCATAAACAGGGTTTTCCTTAACCCGTTTTGAATAGGTTTTCTTGTAATAAATATCTTGGCACCACTCTTTTACATTGCCCGCCATATCATACAACCCGAGTTCATTTGGGGAAAAACTGCCAACAGGTGCAGTTTCACCATAAAAATTTTCTGAATCACAGGTGCCGCAGTTCGCATCCGGGCGATAGGATTCATTGCCCCAGAAAAAAATCACTTTTTTCCCACCATTTCGACAGGCATATTCCCATTGGGCTTCTGTCGGCAATGAAAATTTTCCAGTACCTTTTGTTCTGAGAATTCGGATAAACTGTTGAATATCATCAAAGGAGACATTTTCAACAGGCCGACTTGAATCACTGTTAAACCGAGAAGGATTTTTACCCATTAAATAGTGCCACTGCTTTTGAGTTACCTCATATTTTCCCATCCAGAATCCATCCAGGCAAACATTATGATAAGGCATTTCCTCTTTTCTACATTTTTCTTCCAAAGGGTTACACCCCATCTTGAAGCAGTCTTTTGGGATATAGACAAACTCCATTCCTGTGACAGGTTCTGTAAAGATATCTTTCCTGGAATATTTCGGCAAAGGCTCATCATCAAAAGATGCTTCACATTTTCCCGAGTATTCCCACAGTTCCAGATCTTGCCAGATTTTTTCAGCCCGCAGCGAACCGTTGCTATATGCTTTTTTAATCCAGCATTTGGCTTTGAATGGATCTTTCAATGTTTCTTTTCCATGAAAATAGGCAATGCCTGTATCGCACATAGCTTCAACATCCCCTTTTCTTGCCGCCTCCAGTAGTGACGTAAGATTTGGTTGTTCGTCTGCATGTGAAAAACCAATAAAGAAGAATACAAGAAATACAAACCCCATTATTTTTTTTATCTTCCCAGTGTTAATCATTCTTTCAGTCTATTTGCCATAAAAGCGCCTGTCAATAATAATAACAAAAGGATCTGTATTTTGTTTCTTCTGTGTTTTT
>CALNYY010000073.1:0-7262 GCA_942490835.1 uncultured Saprospiraceae bacterium | reverse complement strand
TAGGATTATTCAAGGGCTGTCTCAAGATGAGCCAGTCATTAAGGCGGCCAAGGCAAACGGACCGTATGACGTAGTGTATGTTGATGGATGCCATGACTATCCAGTAGTGGTAAGTGATATTCAAAATTACTCCAATATGGTTAAGGTGGGGGGATTTGTGGTTATTGATGATGTAAGCAATTATCTTAACATTCCCGATGGGTTGATTCGTATGAATTGGAAGGGATTGGAAGATGTCAGTAATGCAGCACGAGACACCATCGAAAAAGACTCACGATTTGAAGAACTACTTGCCGTGGGACATAACCGTATTTGGAGAAGAGTTAAATGAGCGCTGATATTGACAATGTTAGAGGTGCATATTTGCGACTTGCAGATAGGATAGATTATAATCCAGAAACACTAGATGAGAATTTTAAGGGGTGTGTAGATCGACTTCGGGATGGCCAGCCCATTATCGTTGTAGATGATTATGACCGGGAAAATGAAGGTGATTTGTTGTTGGCGGGATCAAAAGCTACAGTCGAGTCTATTGCATTTATGGCACGACATGGTAGAGGAATTATGTGTTTACCTACCGCTGGCTCCATTTTGGATCGACTAAATATTCCACAGATGGTTCAAAATTCTACCGATCCGCTTGATACTGCGTTTACTGTTAGTGTGGATGCCAGAAATGGAATTTCTACAGGTGTGAGTGCATCTGACCGAATCAAGACTATCAATGTTATGATCGATCCAATGTCTCAGCCGGAAGATTTGACACGACCGGGACACCTTTTTCCATTAAGAGCAAGAGCGAATTTGTTGGGGGAGAGGCAGGGACACACCGAAGCTGCGGTTTCATTAATGCTGCTATTGAGCCTGCCGCCAGTTGCAGTCATTGCCGAGATTATGGAAGATGATGGATCGATGTCACGATTGCCTGAATTGAGAAAAATGTCTGAGGAATTTGATATTCCCATTCTCGCAATTGAAGATATCAGAAAGGAACTGGGTATTTGAATGGTAAAGGTTCCAACGGTTACTAGAGATTATAATGAATGGGCAGCGGATACCTTTCGTGGCACATTGACCAAAATGAGTAAGACGCAACGACTCTCAGATGAAATCGAGTATTACAAACACTTACCAGCCGAATTTCAGATTTGGTTTCCTCGCCTTGTAGAATGGGGTCATTCTCCTGATGGCGGATATATGACATTGGAGCAATATCCCTATAAGAATCTTGGGGAATATTATACTGGCCACCACCGTCTGACAATGCGTGAATGGAGCGCTGTTTTAGACAAACTCTATAAAGTGATTCAAATGTGGCGTGAATATACTGTTCCTCAACACGTTCAAAATCTTTGTACTCCCGACTATTTGCATGCAATGTATGAAACGAAAACCCGCAAAGAATATGAGGCATTTGTCAAACAAGGATCAAAGTATAATTTGTTTGGCTCCGATGTTGTCACATATCAGGGAGTGGAATATGCCAATTTTCAATCGTTGTGGTCGGATATTAAAACTAGCCAGTTTTTGATGACATTATTTCATGGATCGTTGACCCTTGGCCATGGTGATTTTTGTTTCAGCAACATTTTGTACGGTAGTCATAATGATGGCGATCCCATACTCAAATTCATTGATCCAAGAGGAAGCTTTGGATATGAGTTTTATTCCATTCCGGGGCCATGGGGAGATCCCCGGTATGATGTGGCAAAGCTGTCTCACTCCGTTCATGGCCAATATGAAATACTCAATAATGATGAGTTCTATTTGATGGAAGATGGGGAATCTTCGTGGAGAACCTTGGGGTATCGAAATCGAAAGCGCCAGATAGAAACAACATTTAATAGCATTTTCTTTGGACCTGACAAATATTCAAAGAAGGAGATACGATTCATTGAGGGGTTGATTTTCGTTGGGGCATGTGCCCGTCATTACGAAAGTCCAGACCGTCAGGCAGCCTTATATTTAAAGGGAATTAAAGCGTTGAATGAAGCGTTGGATATGGAGGAATAATGCAAGTTTTAGTGGTTATGGCCGGAAGGGGCCAACGATTTAAAGATGCTGGATACGATTCACCGAAGCCCCTCATTGACGTTAATGGAAAAATGATGGTTCGTCGGACAATCGAATCCCTTCCTTTCATTACACGAATGAGCTCAAAGAATCTAGCGTTTGCCGTTCTCAAAGAGCACCGTGATGCGTGGGCTATTGATGATCTTCTCAAATGGGAATTTGGGAACGATATCACAATCATTGAAATTCCCGAAGTTACTAGAGGCAATCTTGAAACGGCTTATATTGCAACGACCGAATTACTCAAAAGAAACGCAGATGATGATTATTACGAAACTACGCCGATTTGCATTCTAGACTCAGATAATGTGTATAGCGGTGCTGGTTTGCTTTCGTTTATTAACCAGACAGAAGCAAGACACCAGGGGACATCCGTGGGGCATTGTTTGTGATTTTGAACCCATAGATGACAAAACTCATTGGTGTTTTGCGGAAAAGAAGTATAAGCGTAAGGATTTCTTAGAAATGTTTGTTGAACGAGTACATGAAAAGCATCCTGATGGCGCTAAAATTGGCAATCCAATGGTTGGGACTTTTGTATTTTCATCTATTTGGATGTTTAATCAAATGGCGAAAAATGTAATGAATAACGAAGATACTATGGCTGGCGAATATTATATGTCGCAAGCAATTAATGGTATGTTGGATGTTGGTTGGCCCGTATACCGATATGAGGTATCGGACGTTCAGCCGCTGGGCACGCCAGAATATTTAGAGAAGTTTATTACCCCGCCGAGCAGAAAACTGCGGATTTGCTTTGACTTGGATGATACCATACTGCACGGTAAGCAGCCTGATGAACCATATGGCAACGAAACCCCGCAACGTGATGCGGTTCGTTTCATTCAAATGCTTCATGGAGAGGGGCACCACATTATCATTTACACCGCTCGACACATGCGAACGTGCGACGGAAATGTGGGCAAGGTATTGGCTCGACAGGGAATGACAACGCTGAAATGGTTGGAAGATAACAAGGTGCCGTATGATGAGATTCATTTCGGCAAACCACACGCTGATATTTTCGTGGATGATAAAGGATTTCGACATGATGGGGATTGGCTAACGACGAAAACATTCATTCGCAGGTTCCAGAATGGGGAAATTAATGAAACGTTTTGAAGAAATTTTAGATGAAGAGTTTATGTTCGATACGGCGGATGTCGCATATATTGAAAAGGTGTGGGAACAGTTAAAATCTCATGTGCCAGGCCAAATGGCGACAGGGATTACGACCAATCCCAGTGCATTGTCAAAGGTTGATTGTTTTCTGTTAGAAGAAATGGAATCGATTGTTAACAATTTGTGTGTCCTGCTGACGGATATTCGGGAGGGGGAGCCTGGCGGGTTCGTCCACGTTCAAGTACCATACTCCCGAATGCTTGAAGGTCACTTGTTTGATTGGATTGAATACGTCAAAGGTCTATCAGATGGCATTACGGAAATTGCAGTTAAGGTGCCACACTTCAACCACACTCTGAATACCCTTGACGTATGGCAATCCAACATAAACATACCTATTAATGTTACGGGAATATCAGACTGGGGCACGATTGTTAAGGCGTTGTCATATACGCCAGTTAGGTATGCCAGTTTAATCCCCGGTCGAATGGATGAGGTTGGGATTGACGCAAACGAAACGATGATGTACTTGGGGGGAAACCACCGGGACCCATACAAGAGAATCATTGCAGGGGGAGCATGCGCACTATAACTGGACTGCACGATGCCATTTATTGTGGCTTGGTTCCGACGATTGGAAGTCGAATTTGGGATCAGTATCTAGAAGATGATTCGTGGGATCTATTCTTCAAGCCGTGGTTAGACTACGGCTCTCACATTCGATACCGAACAACATCAAAATTCAGACATTCTCCATTGGTCGGGGAAGTTAACCGCAAACTGTCAAAGCAGTTTTTCACACAAATGGACGATTTAGGAAATCATCTGTTTGAGGAATTTCTACAAAGGATTGAAGGATGAAAGTTGCATTGTGTTTGTCAGGACAGCCCCGGAATCTCGCACGTGGGCATGCATATATCAAGGGAAACGTACTTGATACTTGCAACCCCGATGTATACATTCATTTTTGGGAAGATAGAAAGATGGTGGGGAAGCAATTTATCAATGCCGGGGGGCATGAGGCGAGTGATACAGTACCAGATAACATGCTTGAGTTAATAGAGGATCTATACTACCCCCAGGCTTGCGTTGCGGAACCCCAACGTCAATTCTCTGAAAAAAACTATAACGATAGACGGTATCCGGGCATTAAGCCGTTCAACTCTTTAAGCCAGCGATATTCTATCCAACAATCGATGAATCTTTGCACCGATTCCGGCATCGCATATGACGCAGTTATCCGAATGAGATTTGATTGGGCAATTACAACTCCAATAGATTTGGATACGCTGGATATCAGTCATTTGCGATATCCTGGTGACTGTCCACATCCGGGTGGGATCAACGACCAATTCGCTATCGGTGTGCCAGAGCATATGCGGGTGTATGCTGACTTGTATGACCACATAGATGAATATTACAATGACGATCAGATTGTCTTTTGTGACGAAATTCTACTGGGGTATCATTTGAGGAAGCAAGAAATTCCTCACAAGTCAATGAAAATTGGATACGGGCTCATTCGGGCCGGTACAGTAGATACGGGACGTGCAATATGAGTAAGTCCGCACTGATTAAGTGCTTTGGATATGTGGGCGACACGATCTTTGCATCAAGTATCGCTCAAAAGCTAAAGGAAGAAAATCAATTTGATCGCATAGATTATGTTATCGGTATGCCCCAATGTCGAATTCTATTGGAGCAGAATCCATATATTGATAACGTCATTATTACGGGCGCTCACCCGCAGCCGGTCTATAATGGTGACGGAATATACGACCAACAGTTTCAGTTGGGACCGTTATCATTGACCGAACCGCCGCCAATGGAAATGCAAAGAGTGTGTGGGGTACGGAATCCATCACCTGAATATACGGTGTACACTTCGCCTAAGTTTGACGAAAAGGCAAAGGAATCTGTGCCATTAAGAACAGTTGCTATTATGGAACCGAATTCGTGGCTTGAAAAGGCATTTCGGTTCACGAAAGAGGAATATGAAAGAGGCATAGATGTTCCGTATTTGGGATACGGGGGTGAACTCAGACAGATTGACAGAATTGTAAATGAACTAGATCAGTTATTTGATGTAGTGGCAGTTGGATTTCCGCCAGATGAAAACTCATTAGTGATTGCACAGAGTGATCCCGATGCAGGTGCCCGAAGGTTAGCGTGGACGGCATCAGTTCTCAAACGGTGTGCGGCATTTGTAGGAACCGAGGGGGGTTTGGCAAATATAGCAGCCGGGGTGGGTACGCCATGTCTGTTGACGGGGGAATACGTTCATCAACTGTATGGTTGGAATGGTGTAATGCGTCAAATGAAAGATCCACAACTTGGACCTCATTTGTATTTTCCAGATGGTGGACACACGATGCTCGATCCATACTTAACAGATGACGAAGTAATTGGACACTTAATTGAACTATTGGGGAATTGTTTATGAAGAGAAAGGCGCTAATTACTGGCGTATCGGGCCAGGATGGCTCGTATTTGGCGGAGCACTTGTTAGAAAAAGACTATGAAGTATACGGCCTTATCCGCAGAAAAGCACATCAAGAGCATGAGATGGGAAATTCGTCACATTTAGAGGGTGACATGGAATTTCTTTATGGCGATGTCACCGATAGTATTTCCGTCCGCCGAGCCATCGATGCGATAGTACCAGATGAAGTATACAATCTTGCCGGCCAGAGCCAGGTGCGGATCAGTTTTGAGGTTCCTGAATACACATTTCAAGTCAATACAATGGGCACTCTCAATGTGTTGGAGGCGGTGCGGGCACAAAACGAACCACCACGATTCTATCAGGCGGGCTCATCTGAAATGTTCGGGGCGCATATTAAGGCCGATGGAAGCCAGGATGAAAATACTCCGATGCACCCAGTCAGTCCGTATGGTACATCAAAATTAGCAGCACATGTACTAGTGCAGAATTATCGGAATTCATATGGAATGTTCGCAGCCAATGGTATTCTGTTTAATCATGAATCCCCCCGCCGTGGTCAAGCCTTTGTGACACAGAAAATTGTGTATGGCGCTACACGGATTCAGATGGGACAACAAAAGGGATTGGAATTGGGAAATCTTAAGGTGGCTAGAGATTGGGGTCATGCGAAAGATTACGTCCGGGCAATGTGGCTAATGTTACAAGCAGACGAGCCTGATGATTTTGTCGTGGCTACGGGTCGGGCGGTCACATTAGAGAAGATCATTGACCATGTGTTTTATCGTATGGAGATGGATTGGAAGTTACACATTCGGCAGAATGAGAAGTTTTTCCGACCTAGTGAGGTCCCATATCTTAAGGGGAATCCATCCAAAGTGAAGAATGCCTTGAAGTGGAAGCCAAAATATAGCTTAGAAGCATTACTTGATGATATGATTGCGGGTGCCAAACGTCAATTGGATGGGGGAATATATAGATGAGAGATACCGTAATTGTTACAGGCGCAGCAGGACTACTGGGATCTCAGTTGGTCAAGTGGCTGGTTTCAAATACAGATGTTAATATTTTTGGGGTGGATGATCTCTCTGGTGGCCTAATCAAAAATTGGAATGAGGCGATTGAGGACGTAAATGATTTGTATAGACAAAGAATTGCATCGTTACATAAAATAGATGTTGCTAGTGATGACTTCACCCGATTGGTGGAGAACCTAGATAACCCTAAGTACATTTTCCACTTTGCTGCCTATGCAGCCGAATGTTTAAGCCCATTCATTCGCAGATACAATTATCAGAATAATCTAATCGCTACGTCCAACGTCATCAATGCCGCTATTAACAACAATGTCAAACGAGTCGTATTTACATCGTCAATGGCAGTGTACGGTCGCAACAAGCCACCGTTTTCAGAAGATATGATGCGCCAGCCCATCGATCCGTATGGAGTGGCAAAGGCCGCTTGTGAGATGGATTTGGAGATTGCCCACGAACAGCATGGGTTGGACTATTGTATAATTCGCCCACATAATGTGTATGGGCCGGGACAGAATGTGTTTGATCCGTATCGAAATGTGATTGGCATTTTCATGCATAAAACGCTTGTGATCCCATTACCATTTATG
>CALNYY010000072.1:0-11640 GCA_942490835.1 uncultured Saprospiraceae bacterium | reverse complement strand
AGTAAACGCTTGCCATGCTGGATTGGAATGCGGCATTCTTGGAACGAATTATCCCAATATGGAAATGATTTCCTTCGGTCCAAATATACGAGGTGCTCATTCGCCTGATGAAAAAGTCCAGATCAGCTCCGTGCAGAAGTTTTGGGGATTTTTATTGGAAACATTGGAACAAGTGTGATAATACAGAATGTAGCAATGGAATAGTGCAAATTCATGAATTTGCACTATTCCATTGCAAACAAAAAAAAGCCGCCCCGAAGGAACGGCCAAACTTTACTCCAAATCTATCTATCTTAAATCAGTTGATTATCAATCAATAACGGTCATCTGGCGCACAGCGCTCTTGCCCTCAAATTCAATCTTATAAAACAGGATACCGTTTTTCGGAAGGTCTTTGCCAGAAAGGATAATTTCATTGTATCCTTTATTGTAATTGCCTTCGACGCTCTGTACAATTCTTCCTGCAGTATCATAAATGGTCAGATTTGCATCTCCATTATTTGGTAAATCGAATCCGATCGTTGTTTTTTCTGTAAACGGATTCGGAATATTCTGATACAATGCAAATTCATCTTGTAATAGGTCATTAGCTGCAGTTACCTGCGAATCGAAACCCAATTCAATATCCCAGGCATCCATCGTTTCACCGATATATGCTTCAGCAGGGGTGAACCTAGAACTGATGTTTATCACATCAGCCAGGTTGCAACCGCTGTTTACTTCAAATAATAGGGAAATAATAGGGGCATCTTCATCAAGTGTAACCATATGTGTTTCAAACCATAGTGCTGTCACTGCTCCTTCTTCAAGGAGGGAAAGGCCATAGTTCTCTTCGTCAGTCATTTCAGTAGGAAGTACTGATACGAATTCCAGTTTTTCAACATCAAAATCAATGGTGAATTGGAATCCATATACATCCGTAAAGTTCTCGGCAGTGAGTAGGATATTAACCGTTTCTCCTGCTGCCACGTAATTGTCAAGTGTGTTAAATTTCAGCATGCCGCCACTTCTTTCATCTATTCCACCTCCGAAATTATTGTTCGGTACGGCGCTGCCATTCACATCCCCAATTTTGACCGCCACGAAATCTGCATCGTCCGTTGTTGCACTCAAGTTATTGAGATTGATAATCTCTGGGAAAGTCTCCTGCCAAGGGTCGTTCGGATTTGGGAATTGATATGCTTTATCCACAAACCTCCACGATGTATTATTGGGGAAATCGTCATTTATATGCAAGATCAATTTCCGCAATTCTACCATATCAAAAGTGGTTACAGAGCTGGAATTGTTGATGTCGGCTGCAATCAGTTGGTATGGAGAATCGAGAATTTGGATGCCAAGAATATGTCTCGACATGACTACCAGGTCAAATGTGGTCACGCCATTCAACGGGTCATCCGTTTTTTCTGGAGTGATGGTATAATCATTTCCTAAAGGCAAATTCTCGAATTCAAACATTCCTGTTCCAGGAGTGACATACATCTCGTTCATCATTGAATTGTTCAAATGGACAGTCACATCTTCGACCGGCTCGTTGTTGTCATGTGTGTTGATGAATCCAACTAAAGGCTGGCCGGAACAGTGATCCATATTATCCTGTAGGATAATGTAGTTGTCACAGTAGTCGGCATTTCCAGCTGCATCAGTCACCCAAATTTCAACTGGAACTTGGCCAAGGTCGTCGCAATCTAAGACCACACAAACGGAATCAAGATCGAAAGAGAATGACACTTGCAGGTCTCCTGGACAGTTGTCGGTTGCATATTCAAGCAGGTCTTCTGCGCATATTTCTACCATGCCAGTCTGCATGATTTCTACGATGAGACCATTAGTACAAACAGGAGAAGGTTTTTTACAATCTTTGATTTCAAAGTCGAAAACAATCTCGGAATCATTCCCACATCCATCTTCAACGATGTAGCGTACCCTGTGGATTCCAATCGGCAATGAGCCATCAAAGAAACCCATCCCATTCACCTCGTAAGTATTGTTTTTGAAAAGATCAATTAGGTGGACAATTTCGATGTCAGATGAACATTCTCCATCAATCTGAATTGGTAGGAATGCTGGACCAGTCGCACAAGCCGTATCACCTGTACAGAAAAAGTAATCGAATGGAGCACTCAACTCAGGCGGTGCAACATCTTGTATCATTATAATTTGTTGGTATTCGTAAGATCCAAAATTGTTGTAATCTTCTTCGTCTACAATAGCACCGAGTGGATGGGTTGGTATTTTAATTGGATCTTCATTCGGATCGTAGTTGCACCAGTTTATCACTTTCCACGTCCTAACCAATTTAAAGCAAACACTGTCAACAGTGGTGTTGAAATATTGATCAGAATAACTGTAGGCCAATTGCTCACATCCAAATTCACCATAAATAAGGTCAATTGATGTAATAGAATCACCACAATCACCTGACCAGTTTGGTGGAAAATTGATCAGCCAATCTGATACAGGTGTGACATTAATGGTTTGCTGGCATGCAGCAAGGTTCATATTCCCTTGTCCATCAACGGCATTAAAATATCTCGTAATATGCCCATTTCCGCATGCATCAATATCTGCATGGAAATTATGCTCGATGATCGTTGCATCACAATTGTCGACTGCGATAGCCTCACCAAAACTGGTTACCCAATCTTCATCAATGTCTGGTGGAAGATCGACACATGAAACCGTTTTATTCTGCGGAGCAATACAAATTGGCGGCAGTTTATCCTCTACTTCCACTTGTACCATACATTCTGCATAATTGTCAAAACAGTCATATACTCGGAATACTACCATTGCTACCGTATCACTGCAATTTAATATCACAGATGGTGCAAAATCTGTTTCAGGGTCTTCCATGCGTCTCACAAGCATCTGGCCAATGCAACAGTTGTCGTAGCTGCCATCATCAAATGTTTGGGCATAGACTAAAGAACTCCCGAATTGATCCAAGCTGGTCCCTGTTATTTCATCACAAATTGCGACCGGCGCTTCATCATCAATAACAGTAGCTGTCACAAGCAGCTCCGTCACATTTCCGCAATCGTCGATTGCCTTATAAGTAATTGTATGCTCACCGAGTCCTAATCCAGGACTTGGAACATAACCGCCAGAAGAACCATCCACGCCATTTACATAAACAGCCTCGCCAATCTCGGTATATATTTTTACAGTTACAGCACTACAAGTATCCGATACAGTAGGAGCTGGCAACAAATCCAGCGAACGGCACATCACCGCTGATGCACCTGGTTCTGTAATGCTCAACGTTACTTGAGGGACTGTAATAGTTGGCTTATTTAAATCGAGAATTTTAATGATTTGCTCGTTGTCATCTCCATTTATATCTTCAGTGATTACCTGTTGGGTACACCAATTTAAAACCGTCCAAGTCCGTATGATTTTGATGGTGTTTCCACAAGTATTCAGCGTATCATCATGATTGGTGAAACTATAGGGACAATATGGCCCAGTTGCTCCAATTGGAACACCAGAACCTGTTGTATGCAATGAATCAGTATAAGTGGTTGGATCGGTCAGGTTAGGATATTCTGCATAATGATCGCAAAGCCAAACCCGATCTTCTGGAAAGACTACATCTTGGGCAGGATCGATATAAAGAACCTGAACACAATAGGCTTCATTGTCATAGTCATCAGATGCTACCCAATGTCTTGTAATGGTTACACCTTGACAAATGTCACTATTGTCGATTTGGATGCCAGTCAAAGAAACAGATATATCCGTATCGCAGTTGTCTTCAACTGGAGGATAAGGATAGTCATCAATATCCGTATCGCAAGGAATTTCAACAGCTACTGTCGGGCAGTCCCATTGTGGTGCTTTTTTATCTTCCACGTTGAGAGTTGACCAACACGAATTGCCTGTGCACTCATCGGTTACTTTACCAATAATGGTTTGTCCGATGTTTCCACAGGTAACAATATTCCCAAATTGAATCCCATTTGAATGAGATAGCATCACTTGGAAATTATCGTAAGATATATAATTGCCGTCCAGCAATATTTGTGGTGTAATCTCGGCGATACCTGTCTGGTCGAGCGAAATGTTCACATTGTTTTCGCAAGAAAGAATATTGCTTGCGATATAGATGGGAACCTGTTCTATAACCGATACATTGTTGCTATCAGTCTCTGAGACTTGCAACCATTGCGGGCTATTAGTAGGCCCTGTCCACTGAATGTACACGGTGTGTTCATTTGGCGGTGAAATGATCGTGCCGCCGGTTGAAACGGACCAGATGTAAGAATTGTTTGCATCAAAAGGAGTGTAGTAATAATACGTTTCTCCTTGACATACAGTTGATTCGCCGATAACCTCGGGCGTTGGTTGCGTGAAAGCTTTGGTGGTGAATAAGCAGGAAACTATGGTCAACAAATAGAACAGCCTCCTGTAATCCGGGATAGTAACTGCCGGTTTCATACTGAAATTGGGTTTAAGTTAAAGAATTGGAGTAGCTGAGAAGATGGACGAGGATGGTAAACGGCTGACGGTCGCCGGAGTGCTTCCCGAAGGAATACTTTTGGCAAATACCGCCTACCGTTGACCGTTACCAGTCAACTTCACAGTTCTTTTCTTGAGTCTGATGTTGTTTGAAATTAGGAGGAGGAAAGGAGTTGCAAGGGCGGAAAGAAGATTTTCTCAAAGTATGCTTACGAAGCCCTTGCGTTTAAATTTTTTCTCAAAATCTGGTTAAGAGAGTTTCAATGGCGTTTTTAAATCAATCTGGTTATTTTTCTTATATGACTTTCCATTTGTCAAAAACATAACCAAAAATCAAAATACGTACTACCTTAATTTGGGTAAATTTTAATATGTTTATTTTTATAATGTTTAAAATGCTTTTGAGCAATGGTTTTCCTGAACTGTCAGACGCATTAAAATTTCAAATAATTTGAATTGCTGAAAATTTCAGGATCTCCATCTATTACAAACATAAATTATACCTACTCGCTGATGTGCTTGAATGAGATAAGTGACCTGGTTGGGCAAGGCCCGTTCCAACATACTCGCTCAAAATACGCCCCAGGCCGCTGGTTTCAGACTCCAGTCTGGTATCAAATCCAAGTCGCTGGTTTCAGACTCCAGTCTGAAATCCAATATCAAGTATGCCTCTGGCGTACAGACGCCAGAGGTGTACCCGACTGGTCGTCGAAGCCTAGAGTCTTGAACAAGCGGTCGAGTGCTAAAATCCATAGGAGGTATTCCCTTTAATTAAATGCTATAAGCGATTCCCACAGCCATTCCGAGCCCAATAGGTCTTCTTAAAAGCTCTTTATTTACATGTTGTAATAGTACTTGGTAATAAATTTTGTAGTGAATGACAATGTGTTTATTAAAGCTTGGGGAGAAACCTGAAAATCCTGCCATCACTCTTGTTTGGTATGAACTATTTTGAAAAGAAGTCAAATATGCTCGAATTACATCAGGCTCAAATTGATTGGGCTCATAGAATAAAATGGAGAGATTTTCTTTTATTAAAAATTCGTTTGATGCGTTTATGAATACTGATTTTATGCGCAATTTAGGATTGACTTTATACAGTAATCTTTCATATCCAAATGCGGCACCAATATATTGGTTAGTATATTTTGCTTTCTCAAAAGGGTATTCTGATGTAGCATTGAATAGTTGGTTAAATATACCTGGGTTATTGTTGAAACCATAAAATTGGGTTGTAAATCTCAATCCTATTGCGAAAATATTTTTCCCCTTTTTTAAATGCACATCTGCATCTGATATTATTGAAACGATTGAATTGATATTTCCTTCTCTTCTCAAAAAGGGCGATTCCTTGTTTCCAGATACCAATAAATTAAAACTGGTATGGTTAGACAAAAAAATATCATCTAATACCCCATATTTTTCTTCTTGGGAATACAGATCAAAAGTGATTACTGAAATTAAAAAAAGTATTAGGTATAGTTTCATCTGATTAAATATACCTGCGAATATAAATTGTATTGCCATGGATGAATAGGAATACATTATTTGCATTCGACCACCATTCGACAAATTCCTTTCAAATTCATATTTTGCCAAAAATTTCATCCTTAAAAGAATAAAGGCAACAAATAATGAGCAAACACTACTTCCTCGTCGTATTCCTCGGCTTGATCTTGATTCCGAACTTATCCTTTTCCCAAAAGAAAAAACAAAAACAGCCTGACCGTCCGGCTCCAGTAGAAACTTATGATGAAGCGCTATATGGTTCGCTTGAATGGAGAAGTATTGGCCCGTATCGAGGTGGTAGGTCATGTGCAGTGACTGGCGTTCCGGGCAAGCCGAATCTTTTTTATTTCGGCAGCGCAGGCGGTGGCGTTTGGCAAACCAAAGACGGCGGACGATCCTGGGAAAATATTTCCGATGGGTTTTTTGGAGGGTCTATTGGTGCAGTTTCAGTAGCTGAAAGTGACAATAATGTAATTTATGTCGGAGGTGGAGAAAAGACAGTTCGTGGGAATGTCTCCTATGGCTACGGCATCTGGAAAAGTGAAGATGCTGGAAAATCTTGGAAGCAAATGGGGCTGGAAAACAGTCGGCATATTTCCCGCATAAAGATTCATCCTAAAAATCACAATATCGTTTATGCTGCTGTGATGGGCGATTTATTTAAAGACACAGAGGAAAGGGGTGTGTACCGGAGCATGGATGGTGGAAAAAATTGGGAACGGGTGCTTTTTTCCAATAGCACAGCTGGAGCTGTTGACCTTACTTTTGATCCAAACAACCCACGCATTTTATATGCTTCAACCTGGCGCATCCGAAGAACACCTTACGACCTTTCAAGCGGCGGTGATGGATCGGCACTCTGGAAAAGTACGGATAGTGGTGACACTTGGACCGAAATCACTCGAAACGAAGGGTTACCAAAAGATGATGTCGGAATAATTGGAATAACTGTTTCACCCGTCAATTCAGATCGGGTATGGGCGATTGTGGAGAGCAATAAAGGTGGATTGTTCCGCTCTGAAGATGCTGGTAAAACCTGGAAAAAAGTCAACGATAGCCGTAGCCTACGCCAGCGGGCATGGTATTATTCCCGCATTTATGCTGACCCACAGGACGAGGATGTAGTTTATGTAATGAATGTAAATTACCATAAATCAAAAGATGGTGGTAAAACATTTGAAGCGAGTAACGCACCCCATGGTGATCACCACGACCTTTGGATTGCACCGGAAAACCCAGCTCGAATGATTATTGGTGATGATGGTGGCGCACAGGTGACCTATGATGGTGGCGAGACCTGGACAACTTACCACAACCAACCAACCTCCCAGTTTTATAGGGTTACTACCGACAATCATTTCCCCTATAGAATATATGTAGCGCAACAGGACAACAGCACTTTGCGCATCAGCCATCGCTCAGGTGGCAGTTCAATAGATGAGGACGATTGGGAAACGACGGCTGGCTGCGAATGTGGCCATATTGCTATTGATCCAACCAACAACGACATAGTTTACGGTGGTTGTTATGGAGGATTATTGGAGCGAAAAGACCATGCAACCACTTTCCAGCGATCCATAAACGTTTGGCCCGATAATCCGATGGGTCATGGTGTGGAAGATATGAAATATCGATTTCAATGGAATTTTCCAATTTTCTTTTCACCGCATGATCCAAAGAAATTATACACGGCTTCCAATTATTTACATGTCTCAACGAATGAAGGTCAAAGTTGGCAAACAATAAGTCCTGATCTGACACGTGATGACAAATCAAAACAAGGGCCATCCGGTGGGCCAATCACAAAAGACAATACTGCGGTAGAATATTACTGTACCATTTTTGCAGCAGCAGAATGCCCACGTGAAGCTGGTGTGCTCTGGACAGGTAGCGACGATGGATTGGTACATATAAGTAAGAATGGTGGGCAGAATTGGGAGAATGTAACCCCACCAGATATGCCCGAATGGATGATGATCAATAGTATTGAGCCGAGCCCATTCGCCAATGGAGAATGCTATTTTGCGGGTACACTTTATAAGACAGGCGATTACAGACCCTTTATTTACAAAACAACTGATTACGGAAAAACTTGGACTAAACTTGTCCACGGAATTCCGGATGACCACTTTACCCGTGTAGTTAGAGTTGACCCAAAACGACGAGGTTTATTATATGCTGGGACAGAAAGTGGCATGTACATTAGTTTTGATGATGGTGTTAATTGGAAACCATTTCAAATGAACCTTCCCGTTGTTCCAATTACTGATCTCGCTGTTAAAAATGACAACCTTATTGCTGCCACACAAGGTCGGAGCATTTGGCTGATTGATGACTTGACGGTACTTCACCAGCTCAATAAAGAAATGGCTGCCAAAAAAATCCACCTCTTTAAACCAATGGATAGCTATCGGATGCCCGGCGGCCAACGCTCAAACCCCAAGGGCGCAGGCCTCAATCATAAAGGTGGCGTCAATGTGCATTTCTATTTAGCAAACTTGGACACAGCAGAAATGGAGGTAAAGCTGGCATTCTTGGAATCGGATGGAGATGTCATTCGGGAGTTTTCATCAAAAGCAAAAGAAAAAAAGGATAAACTTAAAGTAGAATCAGGTGCAAATTCATTCAACTGGAATATGCGATATGAAAATGCCAAGGACTTCAAAGGCATGATTCTATGGTGGGCAAGTATGGCAGGCCCAAAAGCTGTTCCGGGTGATTATAAAGTGCGTTTGTCAATTGGGGAGGATGAACAATTGCATGATTTTAAAATATTGGCAGACCCTCGATCTAGCTCGACACCGAAAGACTTTCAGGAACAATTCGATTTTTTGATGGACATCCGCAACAAAGTGACTGAGGCACATGAAGCGATTGGCGATATTAAAGAAATACGTGGGCAAATGAAATCCTACACCAAGCGACTTGATAAAGAGGACGAAAACTTAAAGGAGCTTTTTGATAAAGCGAATGCCATTGATTCATTAATGACCGAAATAGAAGAAGCACTTTATCAGACAAAAAATCAAGCTCGTCAAGACCCGCTCAATTTCCCTATTCGACTGACCAATAAATTGGCGCATATTACATCCTTAACAGGCGGTGATTATCCACCAACCAGTCAAGCAATAGAATTGAAAAATGAGTTGACGGCAGAAATTGATGGCTGGCTCGGAAAATTAAAAGTTGCGAAAGAAAAAGAGATTCCGCTATTTAATGAAATGGTTAGAAAAATGGCGCTGGATGTGATTATGGTGAAGGAAGAGTAGGGGAGTGGGGGCATTTTTATTATCGAAACATTCTTTGAGTCTCTTTGTGTATTCTTTGTGTTGCTTTGTGGCATAGTTGGTTATTCCACAAAGTTGCACTAAGAATACACAAAGAGACACGAAGAGACACAAAGGAAAAGGGGTTTGTCTGCTTATAGATTACAAATCGGATAAATTAATGAAAATGATTCTTTTAATAATAATTGCGGCGTTGGTTATTTCATTCTATTTTATGGGTCATTCAGATTGGCACTTAGAAAGAAATAAGCACAATAAGCCGCCTTCTGGTAAATTGACAAAAACGAAAGATGAAGGTGATTTTTATAAAGATGAAAAAGAAATGATTTGGGAATTACAGCCAGCGATAAAAAATAAATTTCATCAACCAGGCCATACTATCGAAAGGCCGGATTTGCTTTATCCGAATATTGAACCCACACCTGAATTTGATCCAAAAAATTCCAACCTTAAATTTTTATGTGCATTAAAAAATGGAGGATCTTATGAGGCGATTGTTCAGCCTGACGGTACAATCTTAAACACAGGTTTAAAACAAGGAACTTATAACTATGGCCATCCAAGTGGACTTGTTGGGAGTATTAAGCATTTAGTCATGGATGTGATTCCTCATTTTGTTAATTCAAATTATCAACAGATTGATTAAGTAATTAGCTAAATAAAAATAAAAATAAAAATGAAAACACCCGTACGCCAGCCAATTGACTGATCGTAATAAGTTAATGGACCATAGTTTTTCATTTTCATTTTATTTTTTATTTAAAATCAGCATTATGAACAAAATAAAATACTCTTTTCTTGCAGCTGCATTTATTTTTCTATCATTTCAAATCATTGCTCAGGACAATAAGGATTATACTGAGGCGAAACATTTAATTGAGGTGTGGCTGGACGCTCAAAAAGATTTTGATAAACTCCCAGGCATTACAGCTTTAGTGCTTGAAGATCAAGAAGTGCTCTGGTCTGGAGCCTATGGAATGGCCAATGTCGAGCAGCAGATACAAACAGAGCCTTCATCGCTGTTTAGTATTTGCTCCATTTCCAAATTATTTACTTCAGTGGCTATTATGAAATTGTATGATGAAGGGAAGCTACGCCTTGATGATGAAATCGATGATCTTTTGCCCTGGTATAATTTAAAACAAAAATATCCTGAAAGTGGGCCGATAACGGTTCGTTCTTTATTGACTCATTCGTCAGGGCTTCCACGGGAATCAATGCATGCTTATTGGTCAGGGCCAGATTTCCCATTTCCAACTTCTTCGGAAATTAAACAGAAATTAGGTGACCAAGAAACGCTTTATCCTTCCTCCACATATTTTCAATACAGTAATTTGGCAATGACTTTATTAGGCGAAATTGTAGCTGAAGTTTCAGGCATTCCTTATGAGCAATATATTGAAGCGAATATTTTAAAACCGTTAGGGTTATCTGACACTCGTCCATTTTTGCCAAAAGAAATGCACGGAAATGAATTAACAATGGGCTACAGTACCATGATGAGAGATGGCAATCGAAAACAAATGCCTTTTTTTCAGGCAAATGGAATTGCACCTGCCGCCGGATTTTCTTCTAATGTAACCGACTTAGCAAAATTTGCCGCTTGGCAATTCCGGCTTTTGGATACCACCACAATCGAAATCCTAAAACCCTCAACTTTAAAAAATATGCAGCGTGTGCATTGGACGGATCCTGATTGGGAAACGACATGGGGGCTGGGATTTTCAATACGTAAAGGCCCAGCTGGAAATTCTATTGTTGGCCATGGAGGTAGTTGTCCTGGTTACCAAACGACCTTGCAAATTGACCCGAAAAATAAAAGGGCGCTTGTCGTTATGGTCAATGCTGGTGGGACAAGTCCAAACAAATATGCTACTGGCATCCAACAAATATTAAACAAAGTAAAAGGTGAGAAGAAAAAAGAAACAGAGGAGAAAGAACCAATTGACTTGGGTGATTATACAGGCTATTATAACCTCCAGCCTTGGTGGAGCGAACGTTATTTTGCGTCCTGGGAAGGAAAGCTGGTTGGCTTATCGCTCCCATCAAATGATCCTGGAAAAAGCATGACTTTTTACAAACACATAGAAGGTGATGTTTTCAAACGGGTTAGAGATGATGATACGTTGGGAGAGACATTGGCCTTTATTAGAAATGATTCTGGCGAAGTAATTAAGGCAATTGTACACGATAACGATTATATGAAAAAATTGAGGTAATTAATTTATATGAGATTAGCAGTAATTGATATAGGTTCAAATGCCATCCGGCTTCAAATTGTAAAAGTATTTGAAGAGGTTGATATGGTAAGTTTTAAAAAGATTGAATACCTGCGCTTTCCTTTGAGGTTAGGACACGATGTGTTTAAAAAAGGAACTATCTT
>CALNYY010000071.1:0-72698 GCA_942490835.1 uncultured Saprospiraceae bacterium | reverse complement strand
TTTAATGAATTTACCATGATCCGTGACTCACGAACGAGGCTCACGGATCATGGTGTATTCATTCTTACAATCCTGAAGGATCAAACTTGCGATTGATGCCAAACCATTTAATGGTTCTTTCGCCAAGTTCAGAATCGATATGGATCAGGTAAATCCCAGCAGCTACAGAAATCCCTTTGTTGTTCTTAATATCCCATTCCAAATCAGGAATAACTTGTGAGTTCTTAATTCCGCTACCAAATGGATTACCTGGAGCCTCATCCCTATTGTACTGACGAATGAATTTTCCATCCAAAGAGTAAATAGTAACCACACATTTAGCTGGTAAATTTGTGATTTTAACTATTCCCGCATTGGTTGAATTTTCATAATCAGAATAAGCATAATAAGGATTTGGAACCACATTGATCATGTCAAGTGCTGATTCAACACCTTCGGCATTTAATTCATTAGCCTGAGCACCTTCCAACTTGAAACGATAAGTAGGATAACCATTGAAATCACCTGTACCCGTTTCAACATCATATGGATTGTCAACTCGAAGTTTGACTGTCACATCATTTGGAATTAACCCATTCTTGAAGGTCTCCATGCTCGTCCCAAATTGAGGCACTGGCATTCCTGTCCAGGTAATGTCTTTAAGGGCATTTACCTTACGTAGAGGAGTCTGATCAGGATCAAAACGATCTCGATAAAAAGTACACTCATCATACTCTGTATTGGTAACATAAACCCAATGTTGACCTCCTACATAATAAGACCTCAAATTCGTTTCTCCATAATCCACATAAATATTATTAGTAGGATTGAAGATCATATCGCCACCTGTTATTTTACCTCCAAAATTAGTGACCACATCATTTCCAAAGATTTCCTCTCTGTAGGCAGAGTTTTCACCAAAGAAAATATTCAAACGTTTTCCTGTCTCAACATCAATTGCGTAGCCAGGAAACCAACTCATACCATAACCATCACCGTCTGGTACTGGATTTCCATCATTGTCAAAGTCCTTACCTATTGACTCATGTCCTCTGATATCAAAGTGCTCAATAGGACCATCGAACCCTGGTATTACATCATTGTATTCAGCAGTAATAAGATCTGTATTGCTACCTGGTACAAATACTGAAGTGTATTCTGGTGCCATTGTTTCAACAACTACACAGCGACTCCATAGGTCTCTGTCAGAAGTGAACACGATGTCTACATTGTTCAAATCATTAATGATTTCTTCCTTCATTGCCAAAGCACCTGATCCTCCACCATAATTCCTCCATACTGGAGTTAGGTAAGCGAATTGCTTGTTCTCATAATCACAAACCTGATAAGGCACAAAGTAACCAGGACCAATTTGGCCCAATACTTCATGATTCCTTACATCCCAACTTTCACGATGAGAAATATAGGTAAATGCAACTGTAGCAAATGGAGGTAATGTAGAAAGTGAAAATCCACTTTGAATTCCTGAAAACCAAAATGGCTTATCAGTAGCACTGTAATCAAGTTCATAGCCGATTGCTCCATCTGTTGGATCGGCCCAATCACCAACATCAGCAGTTTGCCCTACTGTAATCGTAAATCCGTAATCACCGATTATTTGCTCGTTCAATTGATCTAATGTAAAATCTGAAACAACCACTTCACCTGATGCCAAGTCTGTCATTTCCCATCGAGCGTCAGGGTCGAGCTCATCGTTACCCATATTACCGTCTACAAATGTGAGCTCAAACTCGCCATCAACGACATCTAATGGATTATAAATGGTTACATCAATTGGGCCTTTTCCTTGGCTATAAGTCAATTCGCCATCAATAGCAGCACCAGTACGAATTCCATCAGCTATTTTAGCCTTTGTTCCTTCTGACAAGTCTAGAAATTGACCACCTGCTCCAATTCCATCAATTCGAGTAATTACTGGACCATCACCATAAGAAGAATTCAAATCAACATCAATGATTGGCCGTGGAATAGGGCCATACGTTTTAATATTATTACGACCCTCTAAGTAAGTGATTTTTTGTCCTACATCTTCAATGAAATCATAATCACCGTAATTGTTATGCGCATAGGCAAGTACAGTGAAATAATACCTACGATGATTAATCAATCTTGGATCACTCGTTGCAAATTGATCTGTGGTAATTTTAAATGTGTGACTAATTCCCTGATCCAAACCTTCTACTTTAACTTCTGGATAGTAAATAAAGGGTACAGAACTTAGATCTGTAGGATCATGACTTGGATTATCCACGCCAATCCAATTAAATAGTGTAGAAATATTATTTTTTACATCAACCTGATAAATCAATCTCGCACTTTCAGGGTCATCCAAGGCTGTTCCGATATCTACATTTGGCCCTGCCAATTGATAAATTAAATAACCCTCAAATCTGTAAAGCGAATCCACATCATCAGGGAATCCAATTCCAGCTTCTTGGTACTGCTCTAAATAATTGTTTGAGATTTCTTTATTGGTCAACACAGCGATCAGTTCTCTATCCAATTCAACCCAATCCACGTCTGGTGCATCTGGACCGTCGACTATATTGAAACAGTTGTCAAATAAATCTTGAGCAATGTCATCAGCTATAAACAACTGAGATACATCTGGGCAAGGATACTCCAAATCCGGCACCCAAACTGCACCAATGATCAATTCATTTACAGCACCTGGCTGCAAGGTGAATGGACCTGATGCCTGCACCGTACGACGGTCATAAGGTGGGAGACGTGGCTCATTTTGCACAGTAGGCTCAGGATTACACATTGACCATCCATTGGCATCGTTCGGTGGCTCTGTGAATGCATAATCAATAAAATTGGTACTGGCTGGATCATAACCATCACCACCATAAGTAAATGGTGTACCATCTCTCCAGCTACCTGACAAATAACGATAAAATTCAATGTCCAAAGCTGGATCTGTGGTACCAATCTCTGGTGGTGGGTTCCCAATTGTAGGATTATTGAAATAGGTAAATGAAGACATACCTAATTCCTTTCTGTTTTCATCAAGTGGCCCTCTAAAGTAATCGATTCCTATAATAGGAATATTTTCACCGTAGACTCCAATACCTGTACATTGCGCATCACCATCCAATGCATCTTCATTATAAGTATAAGCAAGTGCCCGAGCGGTATCACAACCAATAAAGTCATCAATGTAACAACCTAAATCGGCATCTACCCACATAGCAAAAAAGGTACTATCAATATCCTCTTGTGCACGATTGATCAGTTTATAGCGCTGGAAAGTCATGTTGTTAATCTGGTCATTAGTTGCATAACCAAACGCCTGAACCTGCACTTCCATCCTGATCGCTAATCCATTGGTTTCACCGTGGATAGCTCCGCCACCTTCATCATTATAAATCCAGAAAATCATTTCATCTGGAAATTGAGGTTCTTCTTCTTCACATTTTCTGATCTCAATAGTTGGGAAATCGCCCATTAATGGGTCATATTTACCATCGCCATCTTGATCATAGAATCCTGCTAATCCTTGTGAAGTAACTGGCAATTCCCAACCAATTGCATTAAAGAAGTAAGGATTCTCAACGGCAGGCCAGGCACGAACACCAAATGGAATTTGGTCCTCGGTATAAGTCAATTCTCCTGCTACTGAACGACTGAATAAATCAAGGTGCTCAATAATCTCTTCCCTTGAAACTTCAAAAAACCGATCCCACTGATCACAAATTACTTTATCTGTTGTACCAGTTTCATCATTCAATGGGCCAGACCAAAAGTCACTTTGGTTACTCCCATTTCCATAGGTTTGACATGCAACTTTTAGGTTTTTACCTGGATCCAATCCACCTAACCAAACTGCACCAGCGAAAATGGAAGAAACTTCCTGTTCTCCTGGTTCAACTTTTGGCACTACATATTTGCCATCATTCCTATTCCACCACACATCACCACCAGTGGTCAAACGTGCACGCACGTTATTTACGTCTTGGTCAACTTGGTCACTTGCAGTAACACATTGTTCCCTGAACGAAACAGATTCGTCTTTAGGAGCTACTGGCTTTTCCTTTGGATTGTAATACCCGAATACTGAAGCAGTATTCAAACAAAGTCCAAAGAGAAATGCGAGTAAAAATTTTAAGTATCGCATAATTTATACATTTAGTTTATGAGGTGAATTCGATAATTTCAAATTCACCCCATTTATGAAATTGATTCATTAAAAATTAACAACAGCACCCAAGAAAATTCTTCTTGGAAGGCTGAAGTTGTTCGGGTTCAATAGTTTCCAACTGTAAGATGAAAGGAATGCATCTCTCAACGCATTATCAGTAGTTCCAGCTTGTGTTTGGAACTGATCAGTCAACAAGAACGACTGACCAAGAGCTGATGTCAAGAAACCATCATCTGTAGGAGAACCGGTAGCACGGTATACTCCCTGAATGTTGCGACGATCAAATACATTTGAAACCCTTAAGTAAACATTCAGGCCAATTGATCTTGCTGCACCAGGTTTTGTAATATCAAATGATTTGTCCAACTGAGCATTTACTGTGAAATTCCAAGGCAAACGGGAACCATTAAGCGCACCTTTGTTTCCAGCTGCACCAAATGCAGTTGGTTGCAATGCGGCAGTATATGGGCGGCCTGAAACAGCAATCGTTGTAACATTCAATCCAGTGTTCGCTAAGATGTCTAACCCGCTAATACTTGGCCCGTTATATTCTTTACCAGACCTGTAACGATAATCAATGATACCAGTCAATCGGTGACGCTCATCATAGCTCATTGGGAACAATGCCCTTTGAATACCACGAGATGAAAGTCCACGAGATGTGTTAGCATCTGAACCTGTCCCGTCAGCAAACTGCAGTGTATAAGCAAGATTCAAAGAAATATTTCCTGTTCTTCTTAGTTCATAGGAAAGGTTGAATCCTTTTACAGTTGCGAAATCAAGGTTATCATAAGTCTCATATTCTGTCACTGGAGCAGCAAACAAAATCCAACGAGACTGGATCATATCTCGCAATTCTTTGTAGTAAGCAGACATTTTGATTGCTGAACTATTGCTCAACTTCTGTTGGAAACCTACCTCATAATCAATCGTTCTTTCAGGCTTCAAGTTTGCATTACTTCTTAAATCACTACCTTCTGTTTCCCAATAGAAATAAGTAATCGGGCTAACAAGTGCATTTGAAGGCGGACGCTGTACCAATACATCATAGTGAGCGAAGAAATTTGCCTCCTCTGAAATTGGGAAGGAGAAAGCCAAACGCGGCATCCAGTTCACTTGAGGAGTGTAATCCTCAAAAGAAATATCAGTCTCAAATCCTGCATTGGTAATATCCCTTGCTTGCTCATCTTTATCTACATAACTAGGGAATACCAAACCACCACCAAAAATCTCACCTCCACTATTTGCAGGTGCACCATTTGGGTGGTACCATGTATCATCATCACGGTATGCCTTAACTACCTCACCTCCATCACTGGATACGTAGACTTTGAAGTCATCTCCAATATTTCCAGGTCGCTGAGCACCAAAAGAGGCAGCATCTTCGATCCTATATAGTGAATATGGGTCTCTAAGCACTTTTGTATTGGCATCATAACGGTCGATACGAACACCAACACGGAAAATAATATCTTTAAAAGTAAATTTATCCTGGATAAATGCAGCCTGATAATTTGGACGGTTTGCTGCAACTGGGAAAGTTCTATTTCCAGTTACTGGGTCTACATAATCAAAGAAATCATCAAATTGAACACCATCAATTTGGTTGCCTAAGTAATCATATCCCCAATAATTCAGCCCTAAAATTGTACGCTGATCATTCAGCTCACGAGCTGAAAACATAGACAAGTCCAATTGACTTGGATCAACGCCATGGACATTAAAGTACTGATTTATCGGAGTTCCATCAATTGATCTTACTTGTTCGTAAAATTGGCTTTCTTCATTTACAATTGGATTAATTGCATAAATAGGGTACTCAAAATTTGGGAAATTTTGTTCAACACCATTTTCATCAATCAAAAACAAGCCTGTAAAAGCATCAATTAATTGGAATGGTGCATTGTATGTACCTACAACTGTGTTGGAATCTAAAGCAGCTCCATCAAGATGCTGATTGGCTAAAAGTTCAGCTACGGTCCAAAGTCCCCTTGGATTAATATCATAGCCACGCTCTTCTCTTTGCTCATACAAAATTCCAAATTGGATATTATGGCGAGAATTTCCGGAACCACCAGGTACTAATTCGAATGAAGTATTGGCGTTGAACGTAATTACGTCATTTAGACGCTTCCTATTCAAGTTGTATACCATACCCACATTAGTATAATGGTTACTCCAAGTTGTAGCAAGACCACCAACTACCCTTCCGTTCCTTACATCAAAAAGATCGAAATCAGTTATATCTTCGCCATTGTAATTATACCTCGCCAAGACTGGATTAATATCAGCATTTGGCGTATAATCAAAAAGTTCTCTTGTATAATCTATATGTGATGAAGTGTTTTCAACGACAAGAGGAATGGTGTCTTGTCCACCTTGACCTAACCAAGGCATGTTTTCTATTACTGCAATATTTAAACTGTCAATTCGAGGAGACCATCGTAAATCATAGTTTCCAATATATCCATAATTAAATAGGTTATCACCGTGACGGGGGTCTTCCAGATCCGTTTCTGATCTTTCAAATCCAAACTGTAAAGTATAAACTGCATTTTGAATCAATGCGCCTTTCTTTGCAGCATCCTGATCTGAAGCTACAGAGGATGTAGTTCCAAGTCGATGACGAAGTCTAAAATTTGTACGATACCTTGTATCTATTTGAGATGGATTGTTGTGACTGTTAAACAGGCCCCAGTTTCCTGGTGTAAATTTGTTATCTATCTTGTAATAAGTGCCCGATAGTGTAACATCAATGTTTTTTCCTAGGTTAGCATCCAACTTCCCATTTAAGTCATAAGTCGTTCTGTCTTCGTAAGGATTATAATCCAGCACATCAACATTTTCATCAGTTGCATATCGAGCTTCTGGAAATGACGTTGTTCCAATTCTACGAATAGGATTCGCTTCCAGTTGTTCAATATATTCGTCCTTCGCTCGATAGATTACTGTAGCTGGCGGATCATCGTCCCTATTGAACATGTATTGGCCACCAACACGGTATCCTAAAATAGTTTGACCATTTTTCTTCCAAATTGGTCCAGACAAATTCAAACCCACTAAGCGTTGATCGAATGCATCAAGGTATTCAGAAGTTTCCAATTCCATTCCTCCACTAAATCGGTCTGAAGGCCCTTTTGTGGTTATTGAAATAACACCTCCAGTAACATCACCATATTTGGCTTCTACACCACCAGTGACCACTTGAAGCTCTTCAATGTCCTGTTTAGGGACCATACGTCCACTTACCCTGATTCCATCGATATAATAGTTGGTAGCATTTGAACGAGAGCCCCTTATAGAAATAGCTTCCCCTTCATCAGCCGATGATGCACCAGCACCTAAAGAAGCCAAGGCGTTAACGTTCCTGGTTGGTAAGTTTCTGATTTCTTCAGCTGAGAACACTTTTCCTTGTGTTGTCTCATCTTTCGAAACCAACTCCCTTTCATAGGTTACGACAATTACATCAAGGTTTACCCCAGAAGAAATTTTCGCATTTAATTGGTTGGCTTTACCAGAGTTGACTAAAACTCCAGTAATCTTTTGATCTTGGTAGCCTGTATATGAAAAAATCACATCGTAAGTACCTGGATCAAGCTCTGTAATACTAAAAAAGCCATCAAAATCAGTCTCTGTTCCTGTGATAAGCACATCGTTTTTATAGAGTGCCACAGTTCCAAAAATGATTTGCTCGCCAGTTTCAGCATCTGTCACCGTTCCCTGTAGTGTCGTTTGCGCTGATAACGCAACACCAGCTAGCAGAAAAGCGATGGTGAGTAGTAAGTAACGTGCCATAAACATGAATTTTATAAAAATTTAATACAATTAGGTCGGAAAAGAAAGCGCAATAATACTGAAAACAATAGTCCTCACAAAATCCAAATTCAAGTCATCAATTTAGTTTTGAGATTAAGTCCAGCTGTTGCCAGTAAGATTATTTTTGATTGCTTATTCAACCTGTTCCAAAATTACCTTTAATATATGGACTTAGGCAACCAAATTGTGATTAAAGTCAGTTTTCTGAAAATCAAAATATTAGATTAGACTCTTACTATCTGTTAATTATTAAATAGTAACACTATTGTTCAAAGGTGTATATTTTAAAAGAAAACCCATAGGGTGTTCTATAATTCTATATTGATATGTCTTCAGTATAACATTAGCTCCATCCATTTAAAAGTCAGACTTGTAATTTGGAAGACATATCTTCTCAAAACATTCAAAAATGGAGAATTCTCCTATATTTGAAGCAGCTGAATTAATCAGGTTTTAAAAACAACTACAATATTTTACATGAATCGAATCATTGTCTTCTCATTGACCATTTTGTTCTTACAGGCTTGCGAAAAGCCAAATCCTCAACTTATGTCTTGCAATCTGTACACTAGATATGAACAAGATTCAAGGCTAATCAAAGCTGAAGCTACTTATTATGTAGAAGGTAATAATGGAGAGAAAACGCAAATTGCATTGGAAGGCGGAGTTTCATTTTTAAGTAGCAATATGCCATTTAGTGAAAATTTACTTAGGTATCAGGTTGACAGAAAAGTTGACTTTCCAGGCGTTGCTGTTTTTGCGTGGAACAATTCATCTGGAGAAAAATTGATTGCAGAAGTTAAGTCCTCAAAAATTGGGGATTTCAATCTCAAAAAAGCAAATGACCTTTTCATTCTGGATATTGATGCGTCTCCACTAGGGAAAAACGAAAAGTTAACTTTGCTCATAAATAGCGAAGATGACCAAAAAACAAACATTAATATTAATGGCCCATCTGCATCTAACCTGATTGAAATCTCGAACGAAGAACTTACCAAATTAATTGACCTTCCTTTATCCATTTCCATCGTTCGTTCCAAAACATATTATGAAGATTTAGAGCATTGTTCATGTTCTGTTACCCAGTCATATTATTCAAAATGGAAACAAATTCAAATCTAAAAAAGCCTTCTTCAAAAAAATGAAGAAGGCTCTAAAATTGGACAGGATAATTATAAATCTATTTTATTAGGTTTTTTGGCGTTAATCGAAGTGAGGAAAAAAGGTGACACTCAACAATAGAGTGTCACGCTCAAATGGTAATACATGAAACTTAAATTCAATGCAAAACTATTCGTTTGCACACCTATGAAACTACGTTAATATTAACCTATTCTGATGCTATATTGATCATTTGTTAAAAATAATCGAACCATAGGGTTAATTTAGCGGTGCATTTTATTCAAATGCAGAAACCTTTAAGTGCAAAACTCTCTTTTCAATTACAATAATAAAGTCTGATGAAACCTATTTTTGAAGAGATACGACCGTCTTTTGGCAATTCATTTACCTATAAATATTTCACAGAAAGTGATTGCTCCAATTTGCCATATTGGCATTTTCATCCAGAGTTCGAAATAGTGTTTGTTTCAAATGGAAATGGAAAACGGAAAATAGGAGACCATATCTCCAATTACGAAAATGGGGATCTCATTTTTTTAGGACCAAACTTGCCTCATCTGGGGTTTGCCCAGGAATTGCATGAGCCTCATATCGAGATAGTTGTTCAAATGCAAGATGGTTTTTTGGGAAAAGATTTTTTGCAAATACCGGAGATGGGTGAAATTCAAAAATTATTTGAACGGGCAAAAACGGGATTGGTATTTCAAGGTGAAACTAAATGGGATATCGGAAACCGGTTAAAGAAGATGATGGAATTTGACAACTTCAGTAAAATGCTGGAGCTTCTGATGATTTTACAGATAATGGCGTATTCGAAGGAATGCCAACCATTGAATATCAATTATTTATCTGTTCAAGTAAAACAACAAGACCATGACCGAATGCAGTTGCTAAATGAATTTGTGGAAAAAAACTATCACAGAAAATTTTCTTTGGTAGAAGTAGCAAATGAGGTCAATATGACTGTGCCTGCTTTTTGCAGGTTTTTCAAAAAGCTCACTCATAAAACCTTTATTGATTTTGTAAATGAATTCAGAGTTGCCCAGGCTTGTAGGCTCTTGTCACAAGAACATCTAAGTATTGCAGCTGTATGCTTCGAAAGTGGTTTCAATAATTTGTCTCACTTCAATAAACTCTTTAAGGCTGTAACTGACCAGACCCCAACGGAATACAGAAAAAATACGGTGAACTTTGTTCAAACGCCTATCTAATTTCCTTACCTGTCTTTGACAAAAGCTATCAATTTTCTCTTTGTCACAATTTTTGAAGTAAGCCCTTCTAATTATTAGCAAGAACTCACTCATATTGGTCGATGCCAGATCAATACCACTTCCACTCACCTATACCCTATTTAGTTACCACATTCATTTTACCAGAGTATTATTCAAATATAAGGTAACTGGATTCAAAATCTTGACATGATTCAAATGAGCCAAAAATTAAGATTTGTACTAATTGTAATCGTACTTGGGTTTACCAATTTGATGCTTGGAAATACCAATTTAATTTCAAGTATAGACCCAAATGTTATCTCATTGACGCTTAGTTGTGGAGAGGATTCTTTGGAGCTATGTGCTAATCTTGGAAATCTGATTGGAGATTTGGAATCGACAATTATTTGCGAATCGCCTACAAATGGTTCATTAACCAATTCTTCAGACACCTGCTTTTTCTATCATCCAAATATTGATTTCAATGGCGATGATTTTGCATGCCTAATAGTTTGCGACGATGCGATGAATTGTGATACGTTTCAATTTGAGATTTTCGTAGAGGATTGTAATCAGCAGTTTCCATGTGCTGATATCAGTTACGACTTATATACTGAAAGTGTTGAGAACTGCACTGACCTTGTTAAAATATGCAACTCATTTCCTTTGGGTGAAGCACTGCTTTATGATTATTCGATCAACGGAGATCCTTATCTGGAAAACATTGGGATTTGCTCTTTCGATACATTGTTTAGCTACAGTCTTTCTTCGCTGCCGGGAGGTGGGATGGAAGGGCCTTACGAACTCGAATCTTGGGTAGTCGCTGGAAATATTCTTGGTGGCACCTTCGATGACCTATTTGAATTGCTCGACTTATTGAATATGCTTGATCCAAGCGGCAACTGGATCCTTGATTCCAATACACAAAACATAAGTACCTTTAATACAAATACCAATTATGGTCAGATGACTATCGTTCAACTTTCATCTGCTGATATTTCAATTTTAAGTAAAAACTCAACAACTGCACCAGTAGGTTCATCTATTTATCTTCCTACCGGGCTTCATCAAGTTTCTTTACAACATCAGATATACTCTAATTGTGTCGATACATTTTCAGCTGCAATTCATTGTAAGGTAGTCAAGACTAATTTCGATACATTACAAATCAACCAAATTAAAACAGCTTGTATAGACACCTTCAATTTGCCTGGAGTTATTCAATACGTCAATGCTGATTGTGAAAACTGTGATAATTTGGAGTACGATTTATTTGAAAATTGCGTCAACTATAGAGGTATTTCTGAAGGAAAGGACACCATCATGGTAAAAGCATGCGATGAATTTGGCTTTTGTGATACGCTCTGGCAAATTGTTACTATAATGGGTGAAAATAACTTACCTATTGCACGAATTGATACGGATACAACTGATGAAAATACATCTTTAGATATTGATATTTTGGGCAATGATTTTATCAACGGTTCGCTTAATAATATATACATCATTATTTATCCTCAAAATGGAGATGTAATTATAGGAACCGATTTCTCAGTCACTTATTCACCAGAAAAAGACTTTTGTGGAATAGATGGCTTCGCCTATGAAATATGTAACGATTTTGGATGCGACACCTCTACAGTTCAAATATTAGTAAGGTGTAAATCTCCTTTAGTTTACAATGGATTTTCACCAAATGAAGATGGCATCAATGACACATTTAAGATTTTTGAAATTGAAAGATACCCTCTAAACGAGCTCCAGGTCTTTAACCGCTGGGGCAATCTGGTGTATTCAAAAGCAAATTATCAGAACGAATGGAAAGGGAATAGTTTTGACGGTGATATCCTTCCGGATGGCACTTATTTCTATCTATTTGAAATAGAAGGCGAAAAACCATTTTCGGGGTATGTTCAAATAAATAGGTAATAAATGAAAAAAAGTGGTGTCTCATAACAACCAAATTAAACTTCAACCTGTCTATATTTGTGTTGTTTGTCTATGAAAATGAGGTAAATGTCCATTTAGTTAACTCATTTGGTAGAAAGATCGACATATTTGGCAGCATTAACCGAACAAAAAACAGGTATAACTTCCGACTTATATTAAACCACCAATGAAAAAACTCAATTTCCGCCCTTTAATTTGGATCGCCTTAATAGCTCTTTCAATATTCTCTTACAAAAGCATAGCAAACGCTTCAATTGATAATGCTGAGTCTTACGCAGTAGAATATGCTGATGAAATCGAGCCAACTACGAAAGACTCCAAGGTTCTTTTACCTGATTTAGCATTAGTTAAAAAAGTCATTGATATAGCTGAATTGATTTTACAAAGAGATTAAGAGTAAAAATTCCTCCAACAAAAAAGCACGATTCTGGTATAGAATCGTGCTTTTTTGTTGGAGGAGTTTATTGATTTTTCTTCTTCCAATATCTCATCAGGCCTGCAACACTCATCCATGAAGGATTTGCACTTTCATATCGGTCAAGGTCTTCCCCATTTATCCCTCCTGCCTTTAGTTGTTTTTTGACATATTCCTGGAAAAGTGGCGTAATGACCTTTTGATCTTCCCCTCTTTCATAATAGGGCTTCATCCAGTTTGCCCAATTATTCAATCTACCTTCCAGCTCTTTTATATGTTCTTTTGTATTTTCGATTTTACCAAAATGAGTCAGGTAAAAACATTCATATCGGCGCTTACTTATTAATCTTAATGACGATTTCCATTCTTCAATATTAATATCAGGCGGTGGGCACGGTGGTACGACTATACCATCCTTTATTTTTACTCCAGCCACATCTCCAGTAAATAAAACCTTATCCAATCCCCAGGCAATATGATGAACCGCATGACCTGGCGTAAACAAAGCCTTCAATTTTGTATTCCCAATTTTTATAGTTTCATTTTGCGAAACAGTTCTAAGCTGATTATCTGGAATTGGCTTCAGCGTGCCCCAAAGCCGATCCATATCATCTTTGTAAATCATTTTAGCCGAAGCTAGTAACTTGGATGGATCCGCCAGATGGCGCTTACCAAACGGATGGAGATAAATAGTAGCACCTTTTTCCGCAAAAATCCATGCCGCTCCAGCATGGTCCAAATGGATATGAGAAAGAAAAACATGCTTGATATCGGATAAAGAATAGCCTAATTTTTCTATTCCGTTTTCCAATAGTTGATAAGTAGAATGCGGCCCTGTTTCGATCAAAATAGGACCTTCAGACGTTTCAATTAAAAAAGCAGCAATGGTCTTCTCGTGCCCTAAAAACCCAAGGTCTATTACATGGATCATTTCGTTTTATTTAGATTAAGGGAGCTGTATTAAAACTATTGACAGCTTCTAATAAAACCGAATGTCACGATTATTTGCTTATTCACAAAATCATTGATTTAAAAAAATAAAAATTAGAAAAGAATAGCCCAGACTTTAAATTCAAAAATTACTGATCGTTTAGTTTTTCATTCTCTACACACATCCAAAGGAATACAGGTTTCATCGACGGGACTTAGGGAAAAGTCAAATTTAAAAATACGATTAAGATGCATAAATGGCTATGGTTAAAATGAAATTGGGCACATCTTTTCTTAGAGGCTGTTTTACTCTTTTAAACTAAAAAAACATGACTCACGGATGCTGCAATTTTGGAATTTTCCTCGACAATATCCAAGTCATGATGACCATGTTTAGCTAATTGTTCACGTAGACCTAAAGTAACTACAACCTCTTCGTTACCAATTGTATATAAAGTATATTTTCTATTTTTGAAGAGCTTCAGCCGATCGTCGGTTGATTCAATAAAATTGACTTCTTTTGATAAATCAATTTCCGTCAAACTATCGACCAAACCAATCCCTGTTGCTTTCAATAAGGCTTCTTTTTTTGTCCAATTGATATAAAAATCTCGATGTGTAAAAATGCTATTGCATTCTGTTTCAGAGAAATAATGTGAGGCTACCTCCCAATAATCAAAAGTCTCATTGATATACTCCAAATCCACCCCAACTTGACTTGCACCAGGATGAATTGCAATTACTGCATATTTTCCAGAATTTGATAAATTGAACTGGAAAGATTCCCGGTAGCCTTTTAGGTATGGCTTACCAAATCGCTCTTCGGCAATTTCTATTTCATTTGGAAAAAGATTTAGGCACTCCCCTATCAATACACGTAGCATTCCACGTCCAGCTACAAAAACCTGTCTGTCAAGTTCTTTTCTAAATCTAACTGCTTTTTTCTTTTCTTTCAAAGAGAGTGTTGATGCTAAATAAGCAAGCACCTCAGGGGGAAGGCTCGTTACGTTCATGAGGTAGATTCGCACATCATCGAGTTCTGGATGTGCACTCAGATCAAGTATCTGAATCGCCTCTTTTAAATGTTTTTCCATTGTTTATAGTGTTTGTGTTAAGCTGTCATTGTGTCCTGTTTTTGGTATTTATATCTTATATGCTCCAACCTTTTGCCTAAAGCCTCGGCAACTTGCTGACCATGTGGCTCATCAAATAGTGTAAGGTGGTTGCCTTCTATTTCGTGAATAGTAAGCCCTTCTTCAGCAAATTGATCCCAACCATAATTTATAGGATCATGGAGATAAAACATCTGCTCCTTAGCTTTGAACAGATCGACATGGATGTCGAGCGGTTTCAGTTCATATTTGCCATATGCCTCCAAGCTTTTTTCATAGACCTCCTTTCCGTATGGTAAATACCCTTCCTCAATTTCATTGGTCTTATTATTTCTGTAAGCCATGGTCAGCTTTCCTTTCATATGCTGAAGCTGCATTTTCAGAACCGACGATTTGTATTCAATTGCCTTTCCGGGCTCTTTTACCAAAAGCGAAAGATTGAATCCAAGTTTCTTTATCTTCTTTTTCATGTTCCCACTATTGCCACTTCCTGCCCATTCGTATTTAGCAACGGCATCAAAAAGAGCAAGTAATGGAACTTCTTTGCCATTAGCTTTCAGCTGTGCAGCCATTTCCCATGCTATTAATCCGCCCAGAGAATAGCCTGCAAGGCAATATTTTCCATCAGGATTTTGCAATAGAATTTCTTTGATATAGTGAGCTGCCATCTCCTCAATTCGATCTAATGGCTCTTCTCCTGGGTTTAATCCTTTTGCCTGCAAGGCGTAAATAGGTTGATCCTTATCAAGGTGTTTTACCAGATTTTGATAAAATAGCACGTGCAAACCACCTCCGTGAACAAGGTATAACGGTGGCTTATTGCCACCCTTGCGTATACAGATTAAGGATGAGAAATGGTCCTTGGTTGTCCCGTTCTTGGAAATGCCATTTTTGATAGGAGTATTATATCCATTTAATTGGACAGCCAATTTTTTGATAGTAGAATTTTGAAACAAAGTAGTCAACGGAAGTTTCTTTCCAGTGGCTTCTTTAATTTTTGACATCAACTGAATAGCTGCCAATGAATGGCCGCCTAATTCAAAAAAGTCATCTTGTACACTTACTGATCCAACACCCAATAGGTCTTTCCACAAACCAGTCAGTAATTGTTCACCCTTTGTAGTTGGCTCCTCAATTACAGTTTCTTGTCTATCATTAAAAGATGGTTTTGGAAGTGCTTTTCTATTAACTTTTAATGATGTATTGGTTGGAAGTGAAGTCATTTCTACATAAGCAAACGGAATCATAAATCCTGGTAGCGTACTCTTTAGAAATGATTTGAGTCCTTCAACATCGGGTTCATTTTTCCAAACGACATATGCTGCAAGTTGGCTACTATCGGAATTGTCTTTGAAGATATTTACAGCGGCCTGTTGTACGGCTGGATGATTTTTTATCGATTCTTCAATCTCACCTATTTCAATTCGATACCCCCTGATTTTCACTTGATCATCTATTCTTCCCAAGAACTCTATTTCGCCTGTCGGCAAATATCGAACGAGATCACCTGTTCGATAATAAGTTCCTTTTTCCGTAGAAATAGGAACAAATTTTTCATGCGTCAATTCAGTTCTGTTCAAATAACCACTTGAAACTCCTTTTCCTCCAATGTATAGCTCTCCAGCAACTCCGATAGGCAATTGTTCTCCCTCTTTATCTAATACTATCATCTCCGTGTTTGCAATTGGAGAACCGATTGCGACGAATTCACCAGTGCAATTTTTCAAATGTTCGGGTGTTACTTTCTGATATGTGGCGTAAATTGTCGTTTCAGTCGGGCCATATCCATTCCATACTGCTTTACATGATTTTGCCATTTGCGAAGCCAGGGATTTTGGAAATCCTTCTCCCCCAGCAATAGCCGTCAGCTGATTATTTCCTTTCCACCCGGATAGCACTAAAATTTTCCAGGTAGTTGGGGTGGCCTGCATAAAATGTGGATTGTATTTTTCAACAGAATCTTTTAGCGCAAATCCATCTTTTTTTGTCAATTCATCCGCAAGTATCAATTTCCCACCTTTTATTAAAGTCAAGAAATAGTCTGGGATAGACATATCGAACGACATGGATGAAACTGAATAAACCATCTCATTCACCTGCATCTGCCAATGTTTATTGATCGCAAAAAGTGTATTGACAGCATTCTCATGTCGAACTACAACTCCTTTCGGTTGGCCAGTGGAGCCTGAAGTATAAATAATATAAGCTGGGGATTGAGCCGAAACATTCTTAGGCAATTTAGTCTTTTCATATGTGCCGTTCAGATTCTGTTCATTTAATAACAGCAAAGAACCATTAAAGTCTGGTAGAGAACTTAGTACCTGAACTTGCGTCATCAATACTTTACATTTGGCATCATCTAAAATAAATTTAATCCGCTCTTTTGGATTCCGAGGATCGATCGGGACATAAGCTGCACCAGCTTTCAGAATCCCATAAATACCAATTAGCATTTCCAAGCTTCTATCCACACATAGTCCAACAAAATCTCCAGATTGAATGCCCTTCTCAACTAATGCATTTGCAATTGAATTGGCTTTTTCTTCCAATTCTTGATAGGATAGTTTTTCTCCGGTTGTTAGCTCTACAGCAATACTTGAAGGAGTTTGCTTTGCCTGCTGTTCAAATAATTCATGCAGGCATTGGTGGAGCGGAAAATCAGCCTGCTCTCCCTTTCCAAAGGCGGCAAGCTGTTGGCTCTCAAAATCTGGTAAAAGGCGCAACCCGGTTATTGGTTTTTCCGCATCCTCCAATAAATCCTGCAAGAAAATCTTAAACTCTTCAAGTCTTAGTTTGATCGTTTCATTTTTGAAAAGATCAGCGTTAAAATTCCACTCAAAATCAACTCTATCACCAATTGGCTTCAGATTGATGAAAGTATCAAAAGTCTCATAATGACGACGGATGGCCTGTGTTTCAGCATTTAGGTTTCCAAAAAACAAATTGTCTAAAGGACTATCAAAATTGAAAGCCACATTTACTAAAGTATTCCTATTTGCACTTCGGTTGATCTTTAGTTTTTTAACCAAAGAACCAAACGTAAACTGCTGATGGTCAAAAGCATCCAATACCTTTTTCCTGACATTTTTCAGGTAGGTTTTAAATGTAGCACCTTCTTCTTTTTTAGTGCGAACAGGTAATAACCCAATGGCATGAGCGACCAGGTTCTGGTTGCCTGGCAAATTATGCCCAGCAGCAGCTATGCCTATTACCAAATCATCTTGCCCAGTTATCCTTGATAAATATGCCTGGTAAGCCGCCAGCATGAACACATAGAATGTCGAACCATTTTTAGCAGCCGCTTTCCTTATCTGCAAGGCGAAGCCTGGTTCAAAAGTAACCTTCTCAATTCCCCCTCTGTAAGATCGTACAGGTGGGCGTTGAAAATCAGTAGGCAAGTCTAAATGCGGAATCTCTCCAGAATATTCATTTAGCCAATATTTTTCATTTTTTTTATAAATATTGGAATGTTGAAGCTCTGCCTGTTCAATGGCATAATGGCTCAACTGTTTTGAAATGGTTGGAGTTTTACCTCCATATAATTCACCCAATTCTTTTGTGATGATACCTAATGACCAACCATCACAAATGATGTGATGCACGGTAATAAATACTAAATGGACATCCTCTTTAAGTTTTACGATTTTGAATCTTACAAGTGGTCCATTTTGAAGGTCAAACAAGTGCTCTGCTTCTTCATTGTAAAGTTCGTGAAGAGTCTCATCTCCTTTTGACAAATCCACAAATGGTATCGCTATTGCTAAATCAGGAAGAATAGTTTGAGTTCTTCCATCTGCATTGAAGACAGTTCTAAGAGCCTCATGCCTTCCAACCAATTTCAAAAGCGAGGCTTCTATTTTTTGTAAATTAATGGGACCTTCCAGTCTGATTTGTGTGGAAATATTATATGCCTTTGAAGCCTCTTCTGAAATTTGGTCAGAGAGAAAAATCTCTTGCTGCCCTTCCGTCAATTGTACTACTTTCGGGAGACTATCAGACATCTCGGGTAAATCTATCTCATCCGATTGGCGAACAATTACATTCAGATCTTCTCCATCATAAGGATCAATTAACCCTGCTTCAAACATGTCAGCGATTGCCAATTCAAAACCTTTGTATGTTTTTTCAAAATCAGCTTCTGTATGCGCAGTCGAAATAAAACAAGGCCGTTCTCTAACGTTTACACCTCGTAATCGGAGGAAATAATTGAACAGTCGATTCAATGGGCTGCCATCCACATATTTTAACATGAAAAATGAAGACGCTGACTGAATCATAAAAGGAGCTTTCGTCCTCAAGAAAATCTCTCTAATATTCTCTGCAAATCGAATTGTTTTTTCATTCAACTCCTCCTGTAGAGATGGCCCCAGTCTTTCAATTTCTTTTATAGCAGCATGACCTGCAGCCACACTTATTGGATTTTTGATAAAGGTGCTGGCGAAATAAGAAATCACGCCATCTGGTGAAGAATCGTCTCCATAATTCCAAACCCCACCATCAAAAGCATCCATGTATTTTGCCTTTCCAGCCACCGCTGCCAAAGGCAATCCTCCACTAATACTTTTGCCATAAGCTGAGATATCTGCATCCACTCCATACCATCCCTGAGCACCTCGTTGGTGCATCCTGAAACCGTTTATGATTTCATCAAAAATAAGCGCAACGCCATGTTTTTCAGTTAATTGCCTAATTTTTTGAATCAGTTCTTTATGCTGCCAATGCGGGTTTTGTGCTTGAATAGGCTCAATAACCACCGCCGCCAAATCTGCAATTTCGTTTTCTAATTTTTGTAAAACTTCAGCATCATCATAATCCAAAGTCAATGTGTTTTCAACTAAGAATTTTGGAATGCCAGGAGAACCTGGTAATGTTTTGTTTTTACCTTTCAAGTTGATGCCTCTGACCATGAATTGGTCAATCATACCGTGGTAATCGGTATCGAAAACTGCAATCCGATCTTTTCCAGTAGCAGTTCGAGCAGCTCTGACTGCACCGAGCACAGCTTCTGTTCCCGTATTGGCCAAAGTCACTCGGTCGTACCCTGTCAATTTGCAAATCGTGCGGGCAATTTCAGTCGCTTCAGGAGGCAAAAGATCAATACTATTGCCTTTCCTGATAGCTTCTGTCACAGCGCTTTCTACAAAATCCGGCATGTGCCCAAAAAGGGCCACGCCGTAACTCATTACATAGTCGATATACTCATTGCCGTCTACGTCCCATATTTTCGAACCTTTCGATTTTTCATGGGCAATTTGGTAACAGATTTCTTTCCATAACTTGCTAAACCCTGTTACGCTTCTTGGATCGGCATAAACTTGCCTGTGTTGTTGCGATAATTCTTTGGAGATAGGGGTTAGTTGGTTGTAGCGTGCAATAAACTCAAGCAAACTTTTTTGTTGTTGCTCAGTCAGTTCATTGTCCACACCAATTTTCTTGTAGTTCCCCATTTTAGCAGTCACTCCCTTTGCATTCCTCTTGATCTCAATCTCTGTTTCATTGGTATTTTCACTACCAATTTTTGGCATTTCTACGTTGGTGATGGCTGCGGGCTGGGAAAGGGGGTGGAGGGGGTTTTGGGTATTTTGAACCTCACCACCACGCAACAAGTTGAGTTGCTGCTGCATGATGGAAAGCTGTTGTTGGATCAATTGCTCTACATTTCCTGCTTGGCCGTTTAATTGAATAGGCTCTGTAGATGGCATCACTTCAGGGTACTCAGTAGCTAATTTGGGTGCTTCTTGCTGCATTGCCGGTTTTTCTACTTTAGGCCTAAATAAGTCAGCAGGTATTTCCTTATCGAGATATTCGGCGAGGTCGGCAATGGTTGGAGCCTCTTCAAATAAGGCCCTAAAGCTCAATTTTACCTTGAATTTATAATTAATTTTGATGACTGCCTGACTGAGGAAAAGACTGTCAAAACCAAGTTCAAGGAAGGTCAAATCTTCTTGCATTTCTGAAGGCTCGACGCCACTGAGCTCAAATAAGGATTGCTTGATTTCTGCAATCAAAGTAGGGATACGTGTTGTGATTTCCATAGTAGGGATAGATGCATTGCTCAGCCCCTGAGAAGGTGAGCTTTCGCTTTTTGTGATGTTCTGAGTTGGGGAAGCCGGCTGATTGAGGCCCGGCTTGACAAAATGCTGAACCCTTTCAAAGGGATAATTTGGAAGCGGGATTCGGTTGTGAGTTTTACCATTAAAAAAGTGCTCCCAATCAAATGTGACTCCTGCCGACCACAAACGGCCTACAGTTTTATAGAGAAAAGAAATGTCATTGATAGCCTCTTTGGGGTGACGGACTGAAGCCAAAACCGCCCTCTCTTCCCCTTGAAGAGTGGGAACGGCCCGGGCAAACGTGCTTAACGTCTGGCCGGGGCCCACTTCGAGGAAGATACGTTTCTTTGAGCCAGTGTCGGGAGTATTGATGATGGTTTGTAAACCATCATCAAACAAGACAGCTTGGCGTAGGTGTTTCACCCAATAATCTGGGTCGGTTGCTTGATGGGGCTCGATCCAAGTGCCTGTTACATTGGACACAAAAGGAAGCTTAGGTTCCTGAAAGTCAACAGCTTGTAGGTGTTTCCTAAATTCATCCAATATGGGGTCAAGGAATGGTGAATGGGTAGGCACGGTTATGTGCAACTTTGCACATTTGATGTCATTGGCAGTCAGTTTTTGTTCCAGGCTTTCGATACCCTCCAACGTACTGCTTACTGCAATGCTGTTCTTCTTGTTGATAACCGAAATAGTATGTTCTTCTCCTAAATAAGGCTGTACTTGCTCGACTGTTGCAGCAATACTCAACATCCCTCCTTCAACATCCAAAGAGTCAAATAATTTACCTCGTACAGCAACCAATCCGAGTGCATCTTCGACTGACAGCACGCCCGCCAAACATGCTGCCGTGTATTCTCCCATGGAGTGGCCAATCATCTGGTCGGGTTGCACGCCCCAGTGCTGCCATAATTTGGCAAGGGAAATTTCAACACAGAATATTCCAGGGAAAGTATAGGAAGCCCATTTCAGTATTGACTCCTCATCATTCAATTCTGGGAAAATGGCTTTCTTCAGGTCGAGGCCATGCTGTTCCAATAAGACCTTAAAACAATAATCCATCTGATCCCTGAAAAATGGATTGTTCAAATACAGATCCTGGGTCATTCTTTCGTACTGCGAACCACCTCCAGGAAACATAAAAATGGTCTGCACCGGTTTGCTTTGTTGATCCACTGGCAGTTGGTACGTTTTCCCATTTTCATATACCACTGCTGTCCGATAGTTGAATTGCAGACGATCCAACGCGAGGGTCATGGCAGCATCTGCCGTATCCACCTCATTCCGCTGCATGAATTCTACAAGGGAATCAGAAGCCTTTTTAACAATATTGGCCGATTTGGCTGAAAGCAGCAGCAGCTCAGGGTTTGAAGAGGTCGTATTGGTCTTCAGGTAACCGTTTGGCGTTTCTTCTAAAATAATGTGGGCATTGGTGCCACCGAGCCCGAAAGAACTTACCCCTGCCCTGCGAGGCTCCTTGCCTAACAGCCATGGCTGCAATTCGCTGTTTACATAAAACGGAGTTTTATCCAATCCCAATTGCGGATTAGGCGTGCTGTAATGCATACTTGGAGGCAGCACACCATGATATAAAGACATGGCAGTTTTTATGATTCCAGCAATGCAGGCTCCCGCATCCATATGGCCAATGTTGGTTTTCACACTGCCAATAGGAATGTTAACAGGATTGGCATTTCTCCGAACTGCTTCGGTAAGTCCTTGTATTTCAATAGGATCACCAATAAAAGTACCCGTTCCATGAGTTTCAAAATAACCAATTTGGTTTCCGTTCAATCCAGCTTTTTCAATGGCATCGGCAATGCAGGCAGCCTGGCCTTTCGAGCTTGGCGCTGTGATGCCGGTCTTTTCAGCGCCGTCATTGTTTATTGCTGTGGATTTAATAACTGCCCAGATGTGGTCACCATCGGCCATTGCCTTGTCCAATCTCTTCAGTAACAGCATTCCCATACCATTTCCTTGCACCATACCCTTTGCTTTGGCATCAAATGCACGGCAATACCCATCGGGCGACATGGGTTCTCCCTCCACATACTCATATCCAGCGTCAAGGTTGGGCTGAATCCGGCCACCTCCAACCAGCACCATGTCACTATCTCCAGACAAAATACTTTGGCATCCAAGGTGCACCCCTACTCCACCTGTCGAACAGGCAGTTTGGACGTTTACGGCCGGCCCTTGCAAATTGAGCAAATAGGCCGCACGTGTGATTGAAAAGGAGCTTTCACTGGCGAGCATTTCCTTGTAACCTCCAGCTTCTTCAAGTAGCTGAGGGTTCGTCATTATATTTTTGGTGAAATAGGTGTTTTTTGCAACACCTCCGAACAATCCAATTTTTCCTTCAAATTTATAGGGGTCATACCCCGCTGATTCCAATGCATGATAGGCCGTTTCAAGGAAAACCCTGTGCTGTGGGTCGGTCAGGGAAGCCTCTTTAGGTAGGATGCCAAAAAAAGATGCATCGAAAGCATAAGGGTCTTCGAGCGAGTAGGCACGTTTTACATGATTGGGACTTGTGGTAATACCTGCTTCAGCGATTTCGGCATCGGTGACGGCCTTGCTCACATCTTTTGAATTCACCAGATTTTCCCAAAATTCATCAAGCGTGTTTGCCCCAGGAAAACGACAGGCCATTCCAATAATGGCAATATCTGTATTATGATCCGTTTCCTTTGAATAGCCATTTTTTTCCTTTTCCTGCCGTGCTTGATTTCTTGACGGCTCATCGTTTTTAAATTTATAACCAAATGAAGCAGCCTGTTCCTTGGTTTCTTCACTAAGGAAATCATCCGTCAATACACCTTTCCAGTCATTGGCTTTGTTTGGGTCAATATTGGCCTTCTTTTCAAAATTGGTATCTCCCATCGACCGGCTATTCTGATAAATGCCGTCCACCATTTTCTTATCTAAATCCTGATATGGAGCAAGCAGGTTTGGATGAAATTCGATACTTAAAACCGAGCAAAGCTCCTGCATCACCTTCTTAGGCTCTTTAACAAGATCTTCGTAATTCACCTGAAAATACTGGTGTTTTGGAATTGTATTTAAAAAATCAATAGCATTTCTATTGCTCCACAACCAAACCAGTTCACCCAATTCTTGCCCTGAAAAATCGTGGTCATGCAAATACAACGCTTGATCGATGTGGTACTTTTCAAACGACTTGACCATGCTGTACGGATGGCGCACCAAATGGATAAACCTTGCATTTGGGAAGTCGTGAATGGCCTTTTCAAGGGCCAAAGGGTCGAGCAGGTAGCTGGGCGATTTGTCAACGATGGTTCTGTTCCGAGCCCACCGCTGCAGCTCCGCAAACATTTGCTGGGTCGTTAATTTTTTGTTTTCCAGGTAGTTGAGAAAACTTTTCGCTTCATCGGCAGAAATGTCTTTCAACTCCATGATCGCACGTATCAGACCTTCCGACCACAATTGGAATTTTCCAGAGAATGCCTTCGACCTGTCGGCCAATGTATCGAAATGCAGCAACTGCAATTCATTACATGCAAACAGGCCAGGGTGGCCAGCCAGCATCATCCTTAACAGGGTTGTGCCTGAGCGAGGTGGAGCAAGAATAAAAATTGGGCTCATGTCCAAATTCGGAGTCGTGGCCTCGATCGATTCCTTGGTCAAATGGGCCGGAACGATTTCGGGAAAAGACGCAATTTGTTCAGGAGTTAAAACCAGGCGGGAGCTTTGATTGCTCCCATCCTGTTCATGAGGTTCTAATTTGTCATTCTTTAAATGCAAAAAAGAATTACTGGACGTATAATTTTCATTTAAAAACTGAGCATAAGAGGCGATGGTGGGATGGTCAAAAATAGAAGTGATAAAGATGGAAGTGTCCAACTCTTTCATCATTTCACCAATGAATTTGGCAGCTTGTATAGATGTGCCTCCAAGCTCAAAAAACTTATCATTTCTACCAATGGGGTTTATCTCCAAAATCGCTTCCCACTTAGCTGCAATTATTCTTTCCAAATCGGTCTCTGGAGCTTCAAATTGTTCTGCTAAAGCAGGACGATCTTTGGCAGGCTCTGGCAATGCTTTTCTATCAAATTTACCATTGGTTGTCAGTGGTAATTTTTCTAAAAAAACAAAATGGGAAGGGAGCATGTATTCTGGCAGAGTGCCGGACAAAAAGCCACGCAACTCTGAGACATCAAGGTTAAACCCTTGATTGACAGTTAAGTAAGCTACTAACTTTTGATTATTCACCTCATGCTCATTTCTCAATAAAACAACAGTTTCTTTAACAGCTGCATGATTGGAAATTGCAGATTCAACCTCCCCCAGTTCGATCCTGAAGCCTCTATATTTCACTTGAAAATCAGAACGTCCCAAGAATTCAATATTTCCGTCTGGCATCCATTTGGCGAGGTCACCTGTTTTGTAGAGTTTTGAGTTTTGAGTTTTGAGTTTTGAAATGGTAATGAATCGCTCATCCGTCAACTGAGGGCGATTCCAATAGCCACGACCTACAACTGGCTTTGTTCCTCCAATATAGATTTCTCCAACCTCGCCTCGAGGCACTTCTTCCATCTTCTCGTTCAAAATTAAAATCTCATAGTTTAGTATCGGAACGCCAATAGGCGCTTTCGCCTCAGCATATCCTTTTGGAAAAGTAAAATAGGTGCAATTGACCGTCGCCTCGGTTGGGCCATAAAGATTGTAGAGTTGTCCATTGGGAATGACTTCTTCATGTCTTTGAGCCAGTGAAACGGGGCAAACTTCACCAGAAACATTTACTAATTTAAGTGTATGCAATTTTTCAGGAGCTCCTTGTTCTAAAAGAAGTGTATAAAGCGAAGGCAGTGTTAAAATGTGTGTAACCTTATTCTTGAAAATAGTATTGGCCAATTTGGCCATATCTTTCTCCTCCCCTTGTTCAGGTAAAACTAAGGTCGCCCCCTGAAGCAGTGTCCAAAAAATGGTCAAAACAGAAACATCAAAACTGATAGAGCAGGTCAGCATCATAACCCCGATAGGTTCGGGTGCTATTGCCTGTTGTCCTTCTAACTGATTGCATACATTTTCATGAGAAATCATTACACCTTTTGGCTTTCCAGTTGAGCCGGAAGTGTAGATCATATAGGCGAGTTGGCTGGGAGTAAATTGTTGGTGATTGGTAATTAGCCCTTCGCCGTCTGAAAGATTTGCATCCAAACAAATAATTTTGGCTGCTGAATCAGGCAAAGAAGACTCAAGATGTTTTTGTGTAAGAATGACTTTAGCTTGCGCATCTTTGACCATAAATGCCATTCTCTCTTTTGGGTAATCCACATCAATCGGAACATATGCTCCTCCAGCTTTTAGAATTCCAAAAATGCCTATAATTATTTCCAGCGAGCGTTCTAAATATAGCGCTACAAAATCTTCTTTTCTTATTCCTAATGAAATGAGCTGGCTGGCTAATTTATCGGAGGCATTCGCCAGTTCCAGATAGGTCAATTGAGCATCTTGAAACACCAAAGCAACCTTATCTGGATTCCGCTTTGCTTCACGATCCAATAAATGATGCAGAGCTGCCTCAGATGGAAAGGTAATATCTGATACGTGTAAGTGTTTGTTCATAACGGATGTAAGATTGGCCGAAAACCAATGGCCTAAAGTGCGTGTAACGAGATGGGGGAAAGCAATGAAATAATTAAACTTGTCGGGAAAAAAGAGGAAATGCCTGCTGGCATGTTAGAGGGGGAGAATATGTGCAACAAAAATAAGTTAAAAACCCCGAAGCCTCAAATCAAAAACATAGATTTGTAGATTCTTGTGACATCCTACTTTACCACACGCTATGGCCTAATTGTTGAATTTTCTCTTATAGCTTTAAAGAAATTGTATCAGGAATTCGGTTGGAATTATCATTATCCTCCAACATAATTCTTCGAATCAACACTATTCATTTGAAAAACAACATTTTAACCATAACCATTTTTTTAGCTGTGTTTGTAGTGATGGCTGGGAGTGCAACTGCTCAATCTATAGATTATAACCAGATTGTTGTTCCAGAGGGTCAGCGTCCAACAAATTTTCAAGATTATTTAGTGCAATTGGCGTGGCTTAATAGCCCTAAAACACAGATTTTAGGATTTAAAAAGAACAAAGAGGAGAAAGAAGTTGACTTAAAAAGAAATGAATGGATGGACGATGTTAACTTCTCCTTCAATATCAATGAAGTCAGTCTCGAAAATGTCATCGCTCCTGATCCCGACAATTTCGTCCTTTACCCGCTTTATCAATTTTCAGCTGGCCTTAGCCTGGGCTCTTTAACCAATAACAAAAAGGAAAGACAGATAGAGGAATTTGATGTCAGGATAGCAGAAATGGAGGCTAACGAGCACAAGCTTGCCATCAGGGTTGAAACGCTTACCAGATACAATAAACTACTGCTTGCTATTGAAACGCTTAAAGTAAGAACCAAAGCAGAAGAAGATGCAAAAAGCACCTATACAGTTGCTCAAGAACGTTTTAAAACTGCAGACTTGGACATGTCTGATTTATTAAATGCTTCTGAATCCTATAACAATGCATCAGAAAGGAGACTAAAAGCTGAGACTGACATTGAATTGGAAAAGTTGTCACTTGAAGAAATGATTGGCGTGAGGTGGGAAACAGCTAAACGAATTGGAGAACGAATGAACAAGTAAGCTTCTGTTCTTAAAGATCAAACATCTTATTTTCGATTAAAATATCAATGTAGGCTTTCGCCCCAGTTTTATTGAGGTGTTGATAATCTCCAAACCCTTCTGTTACTTGGATCGAATTACTGTAATCCTGCACCTCCTTGCCAGTTGCTGATTTCACAGCATCTTTTAAAGCTTTCCCATTTGCTACTTTCTCAGCAAAACCAGGATAATATGGGTTGATGACCAATTCAACTTTTACATTTTGGCTTTCAGCAAATTGAACAAGCTCATTTAAATCGTTCAGCATATTAGTAGTAAAGTCATATTTGAATGGAGGCACAGCATCGACTTTTTCAATCATGGTGGATGAAATCACCCTATCTAACAGCCAGTCTTCATCCAACTTATTCCAATAGTACAATGCACGTTGAAATACTTCACTATTATAGCGATAAAGGTTGGATACAAGTCCACCATAATATGATTCTGGATATTTATCTTTTAATAAATTTGACAACCTATTGGAATAGGGTGTGTATAAATTGAAGCTGCTGGAAAGACGCTCGTCCATTCTTTTATCCAAAAGAGTGATGTCTAATATCAATAATTTTGGAGCCCCGTTTTTATCAATAAAATCTTTGATAAGTGCAGCAGCCAAATCTATCGGTAAACCATTATAACTGAGATTGGTAGTTGAGAGCCCCGTCTTTTCTTCAATATATGGTTGGTAAAAAATGAGTCCCCTCGAATTTCCAACAAGTAAAATATCCGCTTGAGCCTTTTGATTATACAACCTCGAATATCTGAATTGGCTTTGTTTTACTACTGTACCCAATAGCCAAGCGCCTGCTCTGTCACCTGCAAATGACAATACTAATACCGCTATGATCCATTTCAGGTTTTTCATTAAAATTGAAAATAAATAAATGAATTGGAGCCGAATGTTCCAAAAAATGCAATCATCCAAAGCAATACTGCAAAGGAGACTATCCTGAACGCAGATCGTTCCATAACTACCCTACCCCAATTAAATTTCAAGTCAGATATTTCTACAAAAAGCAAAAATGCAAGTAGCATAAAGCCTTTCATCACCAAAAACTTATTCATGATATTAACAGCAGAAAATCCCTCCAAGCCAGCAATACCATTGATAACTTCCATCGCCGTACCAAAATCTGGACTTCTAAAATAGATCCACGCCAAACAAGTAAAAAAGTACACCAGCATTAAATTGAGGGTAATTTTAATAACCTTGGGAAACTTTAATGCCCGCATCAGGCCGCCAAATCCTTTTCCTAAAAATCGCTCAACAACCAAATATAATCCGTGCAAAAATCCCCAGAAAACAAAGGTCCAATTGGCGCCGTGCCACAGGCCGCCCAAAAGCATAGTTAGCATGAGATTCCTATACGTATTGAATTTACCACCTCTATTTCCTCCCAATGAAATGTATAGGTAATCACGCAGCCAGCTTGAAAGAGAAATATGCCAACGTCGCCAAAATTCACTAAATCCTTGAGAGAAATAGGGTGTCCTGAAATTTTTTGGGAAATCAAATCCGAGCATTCTGGCGAAACCAATCGCTATATCAGAGTAGCCAGAAAAGTCACAGTAGATTTGGAAGCTGTAAAAAACGACGCCGATCAACAGATAAATCGAGGCAAATGCAGAGGGTTCATCAAAACATTGATCAACGATTGGAGCGAGGCTATCTGCAACAGCTACTTTTTTGAAAAAACCCCACAGCACTTGCGCCATGCCTGAGGTAAATCGCTCCCACTGGAACGCATGGTCTTTTCGGAATTGAGGTAGAAAATCGCTTGCCCGGACAATTGGGCCAGCGACCAATTGTGGCCAAAAAGCAACAAAGGTGGCAAATTTGAGGATATCAGGTTCAGGCTTTAATTGCTTCCGATAAATGTCGATCGTGTAACTCATCGATTGGAACGTGTAAAACGAAATCCCAACTGGAAGAATAATATTCAGCGTATGAATAGAAGGGGAAAGTCCAATACTTTGAAGTAGATCAACAAAGCTGCCGATGAAGAAATCGAAATATTTAAAAAACCCTAAAAACCCAAGGTTTAAAAGCATGCTGGCCCAAAGCAGCCTCTTCCTTTTCGGTTCGTTTTCTTCCCCATGCATTTTTGAACCGAGGTAAAAATCTACCATCGTAGAAATGGCAATCAAACTCAGAAAACGCCAGTCCCACCATCCATAAAACAAGTAACTGCCCGACAATGCCCATAGCAAGCGTGCCTTACCTTTCAACCCAAAATAAACAGGAAGAAAAATGGCAACAAAAACCAAAAATGTGAGGCTGTTAAAAATCATTTCAGGAGTGTCAACGCATCTGGTTTAACAATCGTCGTTTATAATGTCAGATAAGAATTGTGCCCATTTTAAATAGGCCGCTCCATTGAGATGCAGACCATCGCTAGTATATTTCGCATCGAGATTGCCTTGCTCATCTCGTAAAATTGGAAAAAGATCAATCAATCGGAGATCAAAGTTTACGACCAACTCAGCAATTCCTTTGTTAAGCATGACAATGTCAGCATTGGAAATTGCAGTTGGGCTCACTTCATTATTTACTGGGAAAAGCGACTGGATATAAATTTTTGTTTCAGGTAATTTTTGCAAAATATCGTTCAGTAAGTTTTCATATTTTACCAAAACAACTTCAGGAGGATGATAGGCCAAATCATTTATGCCAATCAATAAAAACAGCTTGCACGGTTGCAATTTCACAATCTCATCGAGCCGCATTCTTACACCATCGCAATGGTCTCCAGGTATGCCTCTATTCAAAACTTTATCGTTGGCAAAAAGCTCAGACCACTCACCATAAGCAGTCAAACTATTGCCCAAAAAAACGATGGTACTATCTTGTGCCGGCATTAATTCAAATAGATTTTTTCGATGAGCATAAGTCTTTTCGATACCTCTACTATTGATTTTAGCCCAGAGGTTTTTGAAGCCTCCGTATTTATTCAAAGCAAAAAGAAATGCAATGATGAAGAGCAGATTTATAAGTAAAGAAATATAAAAGAGAGTACTCTTCATATTATTAGTGTTCGCTTAATAACTGTTACAGTGGAAAATCTTCAGTTATTTTCTTCTGCAAGTTTGCCTTTCGTCGTTTCAAAGGCCGAAGCTAAGGGAAATTCAATAGCTCCCCGCCTAGCCATTTTGTCTGCATGAAATTTCATGATTCCCAACAACTTAGCAGCACTCCGGTCATTAGCCAGCGGATCAAAATCTGTATTGAGCCAACTGAGCATTTTATGGTGAAATTCGTTGAGGTGGGTCATTTCACTCAATTTATCCGAGTCTGAAAGAGTTTTATCCTCACCTATTACACGGTGGGAAATGGTAAGATTGATGGAAACCTGCCTGTAGAAAAAAGCCAATGTTTCTTTGTTCCAACTATCAATAATAGAGATGACTTGTTCTGCTGAATATTGCAAATCGGTTTGATTTTTTTGCAAAGAAAGAAGTGGATTTTATTTCAGAATTTGTCCAATTTCAAGGTGCTTTTTATGCTCCGTATGTTTGAAATTTTTATTGGGATTGCCCATTTTTAATAGGCCTTTTATTTGTCCAATAATAAATCCTGGAATGGCCCAAACTGCATTCCATACCTCCTTTGGTGCTTTGCTTAGATATAATGTTAGAAAAATATTAGCCGCAAAAATAACTATTGATACTGTTAATCCTACTGTAATGTACAGGTTTGAAAAAATGCCTATTCCTATCAAGCTCAAAGCAATAAATAACATTATAAACATGGGAGGTGTAACAGTCACCCAGCCAAAAAGGAATTGATTCCAATTTAGCCCAAACAGCCCTCTTCGCAGAATTCCAACTGAGTTTGTCATATTTTGGAAATAGGAAAAAAGCCAGCGGCTACGTTGTGTTTCCACCGATTGAATATCATCTACCTTTTCGTCAAAACATATTGCATCCCAGGCATAGGCAATTCTATGATTTGCTCGCAACAGAAAATTTTGAAGGATCTTATCCTCTTGTAGCATTTTCTTCCATAGGTGCTTGCCTTTAGCTATTTCAGGGCTGGCGAGATAGGCTTTATATATAGTGGATTCTACAGCCATTCCACTCCCTGAAATAACTGCCGAAGAACCTAATTTGTACGGCACTAAGCGTTCAATATAGTTTTTGTAAAATTCTCCCATTGCGTCAGCAGCTGCAACAATTGTATCCATGTTTTTGGCTGTGCGCTGGCCTTGTATGGCAAGATATCCGGCATTGGCATACCGGTTTATTTCTGTTAGAAAATTTGGATGGGCAAGGTTGTCGGCATCAAAAACGGTGATAAAGTCGTGTTTCCTTTTAAAATTCTCTATAGCATAAATGATGGATTTGGCTTTGAGATTGAGCGGCTGAGAAGGCCGAAGGACGGTCAATTTTTCATGCTCGATATCCCAATTGCTCAAATCACACCCATCCGCTACCAAGTATATATGGTGAAGTTGGTGATTTTGGATCAAAAGAGATTGAACCAGACCTTTAGCAATTTCGACGTTTTTGTAAGCTGTAATAATATTGCCGTAGTCAAACACTTTCGCTGGGTCTGGTTGCTTCAATTTTTCTTTAATAAAAAGAGAAACAACCACATTGAAAAATGGCAATACAAGGAAGAATCCTATCAAGCCGGACAATATCAAGAACAAGTAGTTCAAATATTCCATCACGCTGGTTTGGTCAATTTTTCAATAAATACAAAGGGGTAAGTGAGAAAAAAAAGGGGTAGAGCTTGGTCATATCTTTGTCGTAATGAAAAGGGCGTAATTCAAAACCTTTTTCACTACTTATCAAAATCAAAATTCGGGGGGTAGAGCTTAGTCTATCTTTGTCACAATGAATTATGCGCATTTGCCTAACTACATTGCTAATACTAATCAAAATTCGGGGGGTAGAGCTTGGTCGTATCTTAATCGTTTCGGTTTATCACTTTCAATTTACCGAAACTTGAAATGTCAAAAAAAAGGGGTAGAGCTTGGTCATATCTTTATCGCAATGAAGAAGGAGTATTTCAAAACCCACATCATCGCTAATTAAAATCAAAATTCGGGGGGTAGAGCTTGGTCATATCTTTAATTATATGGTTGTCAGTTTTACGCTTCCGACAATTCCATATTTTCATTTTTAAAAGTAAGGGGGGTAGAGCTTGGACTTATTTCTTGGGTTTTTTGGAGATTCCAGCTTATTGCCTTGTAAAAGGCTTTGAGGTTTTCCAAGTCGAGTTTCAAGACATACTTAAAGGTGTTTTTGGGAACTGTAAAACAGAATAGGAACATCCAAAACACAAGCATTTCTTTTACTGAACGATTTCTTCGCATAAACAGAATCCTATTCCTCGTCATGTAATAGGTCTTTAATGAACTGACCTTATTTACGCTGTAACTTTCCTTGTGATAAACTTTTACATTGGGCTCAACAATGACTTTAAATCCTGCATTTCTTATTTGCTCGCACCAATCCAATTCCTCATAATAAAGGAAAAATTCTTCCGGCATCATTCCAACTTCATCTACTACATATTTTGGGACCATCATGGCCGCTCCATTCGCATATGCAGTCTCCTTTACTTCATCAAATTGGCCATTATCTTTTTCACCTAATCCCAGAGTGCTGTTCCGTGCAGTGAGCGGATGAACATTGGTCGTACCTGCGTACTGGATGACATCATGCCCACTGCGCGGTTGAGCGTAAAAACAAATTTTCGGACTAGAGATACCAGCTCGGGGGAACTTGTCGAATACAGCGAGGAGGGCCTCAATCACACCGTTCGTCAATTCCGCATCGTTGTTGAGGAAGAACAAGAAGTCGCCCGTGCTTTCCTGGATGCCAAGGTTGTTACCCCCAGCAAAACCCAGGTTTTTATTACTTCTGATAAATTTAACTTCGGGATAGTTTAGGTAAATAAAATTGGAGGGATCAATCGAGGAGGCATTGTCCACTACTATCACTTCTACATTGCTGTAAGAATTACTGCGAATGCTGTCAAGCATTTCACATGTCACTTCAATGGCATTGTAATTTACCGTGATAATAGATACGAGTGGAACCATAGTGTTTATTCTTGGGGTCGAGATTATAATTTGTGTTGTTTATACGTTTCCTTCCTGAATTATTGCAAATGGGGTTTTTAAGATGATTTTCAGATCGAACCAAAGAGAATGTTTTTCGGCATAGTTTATATCCAAACCTATTCTCTCTTCCGTGCTCATTTCGTTTTTCCCTCGCTTTGTTACTTGCCAAAGTCCAGTTAAACCTGCTGGTGCTAAAAACCGCTTCGCCCAAATATCTCTTGTCAATTGTTCTGCTTCATACAATGGAAGCGGCCTATTTCCAACAATTGACATATCTCCTTTCAGAATATTAAATAGCTGAGGTAATTCGTCCAGGCTTGTCTTTCTTATTAACCAGCCAAATTTTGTTACTCTTGGATCGTTGTTTATTTTTTTAAATAATGGAGAATCGTCTCCGCTATATTGATTCATATGCTCCAAAGCGGCCAAACGTTTGTCAGCATCCTGGTACATCGATCTGAATTTAAAAAAATTGAAAATTTGATATCCAGTACCAACTCTTTTTGAGCGATAAACAACGCCACCTGGGGATTCGAAACTAATGATAATTGCAATCAGCAAAAAAACTGGGGAGAGAAGGAGGATGGCAAGGGAGGAGCAAACAATATCAAATGCCCGTTTGAATGGTGAAAATCTTATTTTGTAGGATTCCCATTCTTCTATTTCACAGGTGTCAATTTTCTTTTTGAAATCGGACAAGAATCCAATTCTTTGTTTGAGCACCTTAGTATTAACAGGCACATCATAATAATCGTCAAAACCCAATTGTAAAGCCTCCATTTTGCGGTTGAGGCCATCTCTGTTCATTGCAATGAAGGGTATGAACTTGAGCAAAGGATGTTTTCGAAAATTGTGAAGTAGTAAGAAATTTTCTTCAACTAAAGATTCGTATTCACAAATAATCGCAACAGGCAGTTTTTCCAAATTTCCAGACTTCACTACATCAACAATAGTCGTGAATAGTGAAAAGGAACTTTCCATTTCCCTAATCTTGAAGTCGTTTGAAATTTTTGTTGGACTTATCAGGCATGCACTGAATGCTCCTTCAAAGCCAAGCACATAAATTTCTTCAAGCTCAGCAGGTTTACCTGTTAAAGATGGGTCCATAGTGATTGTTATAGTGCAGTTTCGTTAAATATTCTTCCTTTGTTCAAGGTCAAATCAAATGCCTTTAGTTCAGTACGGCCATTTCTCTTGTAGCCAATATATTAGTGATCTTGTTTTTTAATTCAATTGGGTTAAATGGCTTGGTTATGTATTCATTGATACCCCATTGAGAGCAGCCATATATATCCGCTTCTGTATCGTTGCCTGAAACAACTATGACTGGGATATCACTGAAAAAGCCGCTTTGGCGGATGTTTTTCAAAAAATCTTCTCCATTCAATCTTGGCATACTAACATCTAATAAGATGATGTCTGGTAAATTTCCTTTTACCAACCATGCCATCCCTTCAAGCCCATCTTTAAGCGTGGTGACCCGATAATATTTACTCAACATTGATCCCAACAATAGGCGTATGCTATCGTGGTCTTCAATAACCAGAACAGAATTCCTCCGACCGTTCATATTTATTCAAATTTTGGATGTAAAATCAAATAGACTTTGATTACCGATGGAAATCTGTACAACACAGATGGGGGATTCCAGAAATACGGAATCAAAAAATAGCAAGTAAACTTTTGTTTGCTTGTGTAAATGAGAAGGGAAAAAGGGAAAAAGTAATTTCAACAGTTCAAATCCTAAACTGCTTTACTCTGATTTCAGAGATACTTTATGAGGGGGAGAAAATAAAAGCTTTTATAAGTCAATTAGATTCGGCGACAAAATTAGGGCGCTTAACCTGAAAAAGAAATATTTAGCCTTTCTAAAAATATGTCACAAATTTAAAAAAGATAATTGCATGACAAAGAAAATACGAACTCATTTTTTGAGCAATTATTACCAGATCCAACTAAAATTTAATGTTGTAAACCAATCCATGATGGTTTCAATGATGTCACAAAACATCAGAAATGAGTCAGAAAATATCAATTAAGATTCTGAGAACTGGCTTTTAAACTGGGAAGTTGTTCAAAAATTCCTGGTAATCTTCTACAATTTAGTTGATCCCAGTTCAAGAATTTTATTGAATGCTTCCGAATCAAGTGGCATTACCGATAGGCGGCCAATCCGAACAAGTGGAATATCTTGAAGAGAAGCTGTTGCTTTGACCGTGCTCAAATGCACATTCGTTTGCATGGGTTTTACAGGAACAATATCCACTACGGACCAATCTCCTTTTTCTGCGGTTGGATCAGGATAGTATTCCTTGTCTACTTTGCAGATCCCAACAATTTCTTTTTGTTTTACACTATGATAAAACAAAACTAAATCTTCTTTTTTCATGGCTCTCATATGATTGCGAGCAGCGTAATTTCGCACGCCATCCCACATGGTTTTTCCTTCTTCCACCAATTTTTGAAAAGAATATTCTTCGGGTTCAGATTTAACCAACCAGTAGTTCATAATTATTTAGCGTTTTTTATTTTTTGTGAGACATCCCAAACGGTGATGCCAATGCTAACAGCAATATTCAATGAGTGTTTAGTCCCAAATTGTGGAATCTCAATGCACCCATCAACTTCAGCCATTGCCTCATCGCTTACTCCATGGACTTCATTTCCAAATATCAAAGCAGTCGAAGCAGCACTTTTAACCTCAAAGTCCGATAGCATTTTACTTCCTTCCGCCTGTTCAACTGCCAGTACCTGAACTCCCTTCGATTGTAAATTTTTAATTAGCTCGACGGTACTTTCAAAGTACTCCCAATCAATTGATTCTGTTGCACCGAGGGCCGTTTTCAATATTTCACGATGAGGTGGTTGGGCAGTAATCCCGCATAAAAATAATTTTTTGACGGCAAATGCATCGGCAGTTCGGAACGCTGATCCGACATTCATTCCAGACCGCACATTATCAAGGATCATTATCAGTGGTAATTTCTCAGCTTCTTTGAATTCCGCAGGCGACATGCGCCCCAATTCTTCCATTTTTAGTTTCCGCATATTTCTTTATTCGGGTTTTTATAAATGATGGCGCAAACACCCATTTGTTCTTTTTGATAAACAGCTTGCCATTGATTTTCCAATTCATCAATCTCTTCATCTGAAAAATCATTCATGATATTCGAATATAACAAGAAGCAATTCTCTGATAAGTCTTTCTCACCATACCCAACCATTTCACCATTCAACTCATACCACTCACGAGGGCCGATATTTGGGAAAGCAGTTCCAACAATTGAAGGAGTTATTGAATTTTCATCCAAATAGGTTCGCACATCTTTTTGTATATCATACCAGTGGACATGGGCAAGAGTACTGTCCCAACCTTGAGATATTTTTTTAGGATAAACCCAAATATTTCCCAAAACAAATCCAAAAATAATAGCTGGAAAAATAAATTTAGAAACCTTTGATTTTCTAAATGTTCCGATCTCTTCTCCAAATAAAAGATAGATAAGCAAAAAATGAAGTGATATAAAAAAAGGAAGCAAATAACGGTGAGCCAAAAGTGCTTTATAGAATAGCTGAGTAGGCACAGTGACTATAAACACTATCGTTGCAAGTGCTACCAGGTCCATCGTCTTAGGAAATCTCTTTAAATTCTTTGGTAAAAATCGTTTGAGGAAAAGAAGCAAACCAAGACAAGCAAACACTCTCCCAAAATCAAGCATTCGCCAACCTAATACTGCTATGTTCTTTGTGAATCCAGCTGCTCCTACTCTTTCATAGCTAGGCGCCCAAGGTGAATTTGGATGATACCCAATCCATCCTGTTTCATAAAAATGATAAAGTAAGAATGCTCCTGCGATCAATCCGCCAGGAATAAAAGGGACTACTTCAATGAATAAAATTTGAAATTTAATTTTCTCCTTTTTCAAATACAGGGTAAAGAAGTACAACCCTACTCCAAGCATCATTCCACGCATACTTATTAGCCCCAAACCTATAATGGCAATCATTAAAAGCCATTTTGAATGGTTCGACCAAACGGCGTAGACTCCCATTAGGAAAAAGAAAACTAAAACGATATCAGGACTTACAAGTATACTTTGGGAGGCTAAAACTGGATCAGCAAAACAAAGAAGTAATAAAAGAGGGGCTGCCTTTTCTCCAACTATATGGTGACCAATTTTTAATAAAAAATAACCTATACCTATCAAAAAAGGAAGCATCGCAAAATGGCTGACCATAAGCGTTTTTCCAAATATTTTCCAACATAATGCTATGTACATCCCAAATGCAGGAAGGTGTCCACTATCAATATTTTCTGGAAGAATAAGGGAAGAAAAATTTGTTTCGAAGAAGTAATGGCCATGTTTGGAGGCCAATTGTACAGTATCCCAAAAGAATGGATTGTCCCGTACCAAAAACGTGGCAAGAACAATAAATAGAGAGTATATGAAAAATGCTTTTTTCAATTTAAAAAGTTATCGTTCGCCAAATAACAAGGTTCCTATTCTGACCATGGTACTCCCCTCTTCAATCGCAATTTTATAATCACCTGACATGCCCATCGAGATTTCTTTAAATGCAGGAATGTTGATGAAATACTTCTCTTTTAATTTTTCAAAAATACTTCTTAATTCTTTGAACTCCCGCCTAACTTGTTTCAGGTTATCTGTAAAAGTCGCCATCCCCATTACGCCGCAAATCTTTACGTTTTCCATTGATGCATATTCTGATGAAGACAGGATAGTTTCAACTTCCTTAAAATCCAATCCGTACTTAGTTTCTTCCTCCGCAATATGAAATTGCAATAGAACTGAAATAACTCGCTCATGTTTTGCAGCCTGTTTGTTGACTTCAGCCAAAAGTTTTAAACTATCAACTGCATGGATCATACTCACGAAAGGTGCTAAATACTTAACCTTATTGGATTGTAAATGCCCTATGAAATGCCATTCAATATCCGAAGGCAGTAGCTCCTGCTTTTCCACCAGCTCAGGCACCCTGTTTTCGCCAAAAATTTTTTGGCCTCTATCATAAAGTCCTTTTATCTGTTCAACAGGTTTTGTTTTTGATACCGCAACGAGCTTGGTTCCAGATGGCTTAAGTTGAAGAAGGATGTGTTCCAGCATAGATTTTTCGCTTTGTGGCAAATATAGAATGTTGGCTATTAGATAGAAAAGGAATCTCCAAACCTGCCGTTTTGTCACCCAACAATTGGAACATTTCTGTCAAAATTCACATGTAAATACAGGAAATCTAACAAAAAGTCAGTCAGAATCCAGTGGCATGTTCATTGATTGCCTCACAGTGTATTTTATTATCAAAGAACAAAAATTCAAAAAATCAATATTTTAGTTATGGGTAAAATAATAGGAATAGACTTAGGAACAACAAACTCATGTGTGGCAGTAATGGAAGGCAACGAACCCGTTGTAATTGCCAACGAGGAAGGAAGGCGCACAACCCCTTCTATTGTGGCTTTTCTCGACAATGGTGAACGTAAGGTAGGTGATCCTGCAAAACGTCAGGCCATTACCAATCCTCAGCGTACCGTTTCTTCTATCAAGCGTTACATGGGCAACCGTTATTCAGAAGTCGGAAATGAAATAGAACATTCACCTTATAAAGTTGTCAAAGGTGACAATGACACGGTTCGTGTAGACATTGATGGTCGGCTTTATACACCACAAGAAATTTCTGCAATGGTACTTCAGAAAATGAAGAAAACCGCAGAAGATTTTCTTGGTCAAGAAGTAAGTGAAGCTGTAGTTACAGTTCCTGCTTATTTCAATGATTCTCAACGTCAAGCAACAAAAGAGGCTGGAGAGATTGCAGGTTTGAATGTCCGCAGGATTATCAATGAGCCAACAGCAGCAGCATTGGCTTATGGCCTCGATAAGCGCCACAAAGACATGACTATTGCAGTGTATGACCTTGGTGGTGGTACATTCGATATTTCAGTTCTCGAACTTGGTGATGGCGTATTTGAAGTAAAATCTACCAACGGTGATACGCACTTAGGTGGGGACGACTTTGATCGCAAGATCATCAATTGGATGGCAGATGAGTTTAAAAGCACAGAGAACATTGATCTCCGTAAAGATCCAATGGCTTTACAACGTTTGAAAGAAGCTGCGGAAAAAGCTAAGATTGAATTATCAGCTTCAACAGAAACTGAAATCAACCTTCCATATATCACAGCGGTTGATGGCGTGCCAAAACACTTAGTACTGAAATTAAGCCGTGCAAAATTTGAGCAATTGGTTGATGACCTAGTAAAAAGATCCATCGAACCTTGCCGTTTGGCACTTAAAGATGCTGGCCTAAATATCAATGAAATTGATGAAGTGATTTTGGTTGGTGGTTCTACACGTATCCCACGTATTCAGCAAGCAGTAGAAGAATTTTTTGGTAAAAAACCAAATAAAGGTGTAAACCCTGATGAAGTTGTGGCTGTAGGTGCTTCCATTCAAGGAGGTGTACTTACTGGTGAAACACAAGATGTTTTACTTCTTGATGTAACTCCTCTATCACTGGGTATCGAGACGATGGGTGGTGTTTATGATGTTGTCATTGATGCCAACACAACCATTCCATCCAAGAAGTCTAAAATATATTCAACGGCTGCTGATAACCAACCATCTGTGGAAATTCATATCCTTCAAGGTGAGCGCCCAATGGCACGTGACAACCGAACTGTTGGCCGATTTATCCTTGGTGATATTCCACCAGCACCACGTGGTGTACCGCAGGTAGAGGTTTCCTTTGATATTGATGCTAATGGTATTTTGAATGTATCAGCAGTAGACAAAGGAACTGGCAAACAACAAAGTATCAGGATTGAAGCTTCTACTGGGCTTTCCAAAGAGGAAATTGAAAGGATGAAATCTGAAGCTGAAGCAAACGCTGATTCAGATCGCCAAGCCAGAGAGAAAGTTGATAAAATGAATGGTGCAGATACTTTGATTTTCCAGACTGAAAAGCAATTGAATGAGTTTGGTGACAAAGTTCCTGCTGAGAAGAAAGCTCCGATTGAAGAAGCTTTGAATGAGTTGAAAGAAGCACACAAAGCTGAAGACTTAGATAAGATTGAAAGTGCCACTACTAAGCTCAATACTGCATGGCAGGCAGCCAGCCAGGAAATGTATCAAGCTTCTCAACAAGCGCAAGCTGAGAATGGAGGCGCTGAAAGTGCGGATCCAGGAGCAGATGCTGGTGCTGACGAAGGTTCAAATACAGAAGATGTAACTGATGTTGAGTACGAGGAAGTGGACAACAAATAGTCACTCAGTTACAAACTAACTAATAACATAGAGGCCGCTTGCATTCAAGCTGCCTCTTTTTTTTGTGAATGGTTTAGATTATTTCCAAACACGAAGCTTCGTTCACATATGATGAAGGATTGCCTATTTTTGCAATTCTTTTGCGCAATTTCGAATCAACAATTCCTTTCCAAAAATTCTTCAATTAACCAGGTACGTTGAAAAGATTAAACTTAAGTCTTCATGAAAATTTTAAGGCAACTCCGTATTTCTTTATCCCTAACATTAGTCATTCTTTTAACAAGTTGTGACACGTCCAATCCAAATTGGAAGGCAGATGCCAATAATCCAGATTTCCTCCATCGCTCATTAAAGCAAATTACTGATGTAATTGTACACGACGTATTGAATCCACCTGTTGCGAGTCGTATTTATGTTTATTCAAATATCGCAGCTTATGAAGCACTTGTTCCAGGATATGAAGGCTACAAATCGCTGGCAGGGCAGTTAAATGGTTTGGAAGAAGGGCCTACTCCGGAGGCTGGAAAAGATTATTGTTATCCAGTAGCGTCTTATAAAGCAATGCTTATTGTAGGTAAGGCATTGACCTTTTCAGAAGAGATGATTAATGAATTTGAAAACGATTTGATGGCTGATATAAATGCTGTCAATATGCCTAAAGATGTTCTTGAACGATCTTTGAATTATGGTGAAAAGGTAGCTGCACACATTTTAGATTGGGCAGACAAAGACAATTACAAGCAAACCCGCACCTTTCCAAAATTTACCATAACTGATGACCCATCCCGTTGGAAACCAACCCCGCCCGATTATATGGATGCCATCGAACCACATTGGAATAAAATCAGGCCATTTACACTGGATTCTGCCCAACAATTTATTCCGGAACCACCAACTCCTTTTGACATGGATAACAAAAAAGGGAAATTTTATGATGAGGTACTCGAAGTATATACAGCGCTTGAAGTCGATGGCGAGGAAAAAGAAGAAAGAGTTGCCATTGCTAAATTTTGGGATTGCAATCCATTTGTATCACACCATAAGGGCCATGTGATGTTTGCAGTAAAGAAGATTACACCTGGTGGCCATTGGATGGGTATTTCCCAAATTGCTTGTAAAAAGGCAAACGCTGATATTATGCGCTCAGCGAAAGCTTATGCTTTGACTTCTATTGCATTAGCGGATGCGTTTATTTCTTGCTGGGATGAGAAGTTTAGAAGTGAATTGATTCGCCCAGAAACAGTCATTAATACTTACATTGATCAAGATTGGGCGCCCGTTCTTCAGACCCCGCCTTTTCCAGAATACACCAGTGGCCATAGCGTCATATCAGCTGCCGCTGCCATTGCACTAACTGAAGTATTTGGAGATAACTTTTCTTATACTGACTCAGTAGAGGTGGAGTTTGGAATGCCTGTACGAGAATTTAATTCTTTTAAGGAGGCATCAGAAGAGGCAGCAGTTAGCAGGCTTTACGGTGGTATCCACTACGCTCCAGCCTGTTTCATCGGTGTTGAGCAAGGTAAGTTGGTCGGGAATCATGTGGTTTCCAATTTGTCTTTGGAAAATTCAAATTGATAACTCCATCTGGCAAGTAAAGAAATTTGGTTCTTAGACAAATTCCGTGGAGAAATTAGCGGGGCACTTGAAGTGACCCGCTAATATCGCAGATCAAATCCACGGAATGGGTATTGAAACCAGGATTTTTAAAAAAGCTCTTATTCTATACTTTTTTGAATAAAGTGATGACAATCGTTATAAACTTGAATCAACGTCAAATCTACCTTCGGTTATCCTTACGGTATCTTGGCATTCATCACTGATAGCAGTGAATTCAAAAGTGCCAGAAGCAATATTATTTTCTATATCCAACTTAGTAATGTTAATTATATGCGGGCTTAAAGTATCAACCCGATAACTATAACCACAAGGTTGGTAATAAAGGAAGGCGCCTTTGGTTGGGGTTATTTTATTTTCCCCCAGAACTGGACACCAAGCGTTTATTATAAATTCCTGGTGTAATTCGATATCTTTGAATAATGTTTTCTTAGCTACAATTAACAACTGATCGCACCCCACCCAACCACGATCATGGTTAACATTTAAAGCCCTTTCCCAGAAGTTGGCATCTTCAATATACGGCTTCCACACCTCCCCGTTCACCAAGCAGCCGAAGGTGTTGGCTCCGGTCATGGTGGCAGGTGGCAGTTCGTCGGGCGGCGCTGTGTTGAAGATGTTTTCCTCTTTGCAAGAAAAGGAAAGCAATAAGGCGTAGATGAAGAATGTAATGATGGCTTTTTTCATAATGAAACAGTTTTGATGAGGTTGTTATTAAAGGCTTGAATCTACATCAAATCTGCCTTCAGTTATCCTAACAGTATCTTGACATTCATCATGTATGGCTGTAAATTCGAAAGTGCCGGATGCTATATTATTGGTAGTATCAATAAATGTTATATTCATAAAATATGAGCTTAAGGTATCAATACGATAACTATAGCCACAGTCTTGAAAATATAAAAAAGCTCCGTCAGGGGGAGACAATAAATTTTCACCCAATTTTGGACACCAAACATTGAGTATTATAACCTGATTTAGAATACCATTTAATTCATTTTCAGCAGAATATCTCCTTTGACCAGATACTAATAATTGATCACAATCTACCCACCCTCTATCATGTTTGGCATTAATCGCACTTTCCCAAATATTTTCAGTATACGGCCTCCACACCTTCCCATTCACTAGACACCCAAAGGTATTGGCCCCAGTCATGGTGGCAGGTGGCAGTTCGTCGGGCGGGTCTGGGTTGAAGATGGTTTCCTCTTTGCAAGAAAAGGAAAGCAATAAGGCATAGATGAAGAATGTAATGATGGCTTTTTTCATGATGAAACAGTTTTGTGGCGGTTATTATTACAAACTCGAATCTGCATCAAATCTGCCTTCTGTTATCCTTATAGTGTCTTGGCATTCATTATTGATAGCGGTAAACTCGAAAGTCCCTGACGCAATATTATTCACTGTATCTAACTTAGTAATATCGATGACATAGGGGCTGAGTGTATCAACACTGTATCTATAACTACATGGAGAATTAATAATGAAATCAAGAAATGCACCTTTTGATGGTGTTATTTTATTTAGACCTAATACTGGACACCAAACATTTATTCCAAACTCTTGATGCAAAATGTATTCACCGTTTTCATGGAACATTCTTTTTGCGCTTATGTGCAACTGGTCACAATCCACCCAACCCCTGTCATGTTTTACTTTTAAAGCCGATTCCCAAATATTGGCACCTTGGATATACTGCCGCCACACTTCCCCATCCACCAGGCAGCCGAAAGTGTTCTCCCCAGTCATAGTAGCAGGCGGTAGTTTGTCAGTAGGATTGGTTTCCTGCTTTTCGCAGGAGAAGGAAAGCAGCAGGGTGAAGTTGAGGAACATAAAAATAGTCCTATTCATAAAGAAGTATGTTTTTTAACGAAGCTAAGTTTAGCTTTTTTATCATACGGTGCAAGCATCGTGATTGGATAAACTTTTATCACAAAAAAAAGACTTGAAAAGATTTAGAGGCTGTTTTAAAACCTCAAGCACGTCTACGAGAATATCTTTTCACCCCAATTTCCCTTTGATTTTCGTCTCGTATCTATGGATATGCTCCTCAAATCAAAAGTAAATTGATGCAAAAATCTTATCCTCTCGCCAGCACTTCAGGTTTTAAAACAGCCTCTTAGAGAAAATGGACAACTATATTATGTCGAATATTGGAATTTAGTAAATCTTTGAGGCAGTGTATAACAAATTACACAAATTCGTAAGCTCTTTGTCTTCCCGCAGCAAGTGGGGTCTGCATTATCCTGATTATCTGTCCTAAAGTGCTTTCACTATGCTACAGATTCCGCCGATGGCGGAATGACAAAATTCCTGATGAATCGTTTGATTGTGCATTTGTTATACAAACTCTGAGGCGGTCGAAATTGTATTTTTTGAATAAATCGTACCTTCGGCTTTCATAGAGGCTGTTTTAAAACCTCAAGCACGTCTACGAGAATATCTTTTTACCCCAATTTTCTTTTGATTTTCGTCTCGTATCTATGGATATGCTCCTCAAATCAAAAGAAAATTGATGCAAAAATCTTATCCTCTCGCCAGCACTTCAGGTTTTAAAACAGCCTCTTAGAGTCTCACTTTTCTTATAAAATTAAATCATCCCGATTCGATTTTAGCTTCCCAATCAGATTACACTAATCTCAATTTCTGGAATAAAAAACTAACTTGTTTCCATGAGTCCAATAAAATGGGTACTCTCCCTCGCACTATTATTGAACACCACATTATCTTTTGCAAATAATGTAGACTCTACCCAATTCCATACTGATTCCATTTACAGAGTACCCGCAACGAGTTTAAGTGTGCCTGATCCTTTCCGAAAAGGATATTTTGGCGTGGTTGGAGGTGGAATTTTCTTTCAGCAAAGAACCAGGATTACAGGCCATTTTTGGGATCCAGATGGCAATGCCTCCTTTTCAGTTGGTCTTGGCAACCCTGAAAAATATATCGGCTTTGAAACCCGTGTGAATATTTATGGTTTGGCAAATGATAAAGGTGCTCCAAATAATTTTGGCGAAGGAACATTAGACTTGCATTTCAGTCGACTCTTATCCAATGATATATGGCTGGGCGCCGGTGTTTTTGACCTTTTTGGTTGGGATCCAGAACCGCCCAATAAACTAACCAGCTACTATTTCACAGCAATGAAATCATTCAAACTGCGAAATACTGGTCATTTTGGAAAGTCAATTTATATTACAGTTGGTGTTGGAAATGGAAAATTCAGGCAAGACAAGGATTATAATATTCTGTATGAAAATCCCTGGAATTATTATGGTTCAATAGCATTGCAAGTGCTACCTGAAGGAAATTTCATTGCTGAATGGAATGGGTTCAATGCATTTTCTGGCATGTCATTTATTCCTTCAAAAAAATTGCCTTTGCAAGTACTGGTTGGAATAGATGATATTTTCCATGAAAATAAAAAACTCATTGTAACAGCTACAATGAGTTTTTATATGGCGAGAAAATCAAATCAAACCAAGTATTCAAACTATAGTCTGATTCCGGTTACGCCGCCGCAAACTTCGAGAGTGCTTTGACAAATTAATTGGCCGCAGCCTCATTTGCTTTCTTATGGTCTGCTAAGAATTTCTCCAATCCACTTGCAGTAAGCGGGTGATTCAGCATCCCAAGAATAGAACTAAGCGGACAAGTTACCACATCCGCTCCGTTTAACGCCGCCTGCACTATATGGCGGGAATTCCTGATTGAAGCTGCCAAAATTTCTGTATCAAATCCTTGCACTGCATATACTTCAGCTATCTCTCTAATCAAGGTCATTCCATCCCAATTCGTATCATCTACTCTACCGATAAAAGGTGAGACATAAGTAGCTCCAGCTTTTGCAGCCAACATTGCTTGAGCTGAAGAGAAGACCAATGTGCAATTAGTCCTGATGTCATTTTCAGTAAACCAGGCCAATGCTTTCACACCGTCCTTTATCATTGGAACTTTGACAACGATATTTTCTGCAATAGCAGCGAGACGTTTGCCTTCTTCTACCATTCCATTAAAGTCTGTTGAAATAACTTCTGCACTAATATCTCCATTCACTAATTCACAAATAGCACGATAGTGCTGCTCAACATTCATTGTTCCAGAAATGCCTTCCTTAGCCATCAGGCTTGGATTGGTTGTTACGCCATCCAAAATGCCCAGTTCTTTGGCTTCTTTGATTTGTTCGAGGTTTGCTGTATCAATAAAAAATTTCATTATCTATTTGATTGATTAAAAAATAAGGTTGGAAAAAAGGCCTCCATTTTAGAAGGTGGCAAAGTTATGCTAAAAACGAAGTGGTTTGGGAATTTTGCTATTCAAAACCCACTCGTTTTGAGCATATGCCGATGACGAAATGGCTTATTTTTTCCCAAATACACATGCCGATCTTGCATCGGTACCATTTCAGAATCGGTATCGTAAAGCCATTGGTTGTAGCCTTTATTCCTATCAATCAAGTTTAGACGATTATCACTTATTTCTTCAATTTGAAAAATACACCCAATGAATAGGAAGGGCTTGCAAAAATCAACTCTCCTCGAAACGCAGTAGCATATGTAGCTGAAATGCCCCATTTTTCATTGATATTAAATGCAACCTCGGGTGAGAAAGTAATGTGTTCTGCATTATTTGCAAAAACGCTGGTGCTGTTTGAACGATCAGATGGCAAATCACCATTTTTCAATGATTCTACTCCGTATAACCGAGCAATAAGATTTAATCTATTTTTCCAAACAGTAACTCCACCTTCCAATCCAAAAATGAATTCATCAGAGAATCCGTCAGAACGATTGTTAAATCCAGAATAAATATTTGCGTAAGCAGAGGTATTGCCTAATTGAAAACCGCTTCCTGCATCGATCTGAACAATCTGATTAAACTCCCCATCTCCAGTTTGCAATGCACCAGCCTCTCCCCCATTGTCATTTCCCAGAGGGATTCCAAAAGTTAAAGTGGCACTTACAGCGATAGGTGTATTATAAGTCAGGCCAAATTTTAGCCCTACATTCATATCTCCTATGGAATTGATGGACTCTCCTGGAATAAGAACCTCACTGGTTGTACCTGAAACAGTATTATTAAAATACGCCCTACTATACAACGGAAAATACAAAACCCCGGTAAATCTATTGGTAAACCCATATTCTGCGTAAAGCGCAGTATTAAATAGGCCACTTGTGGTGTTTGGATCTATCTGTCCAACATCCGTAAAATGCTGATCGGAAATCAGCCACCATTCTGACAATTTAAAATACCCCCAACCTTTTGGTTGTGGCCAGCCACCTCCAGCAGTAGCAATTTGAGAGCAGATCAAAAACAGGAATATAATATTGAATTTATTTTTCATTCTGATAGCGTTTTAATTTATCACACCCTCGCCCACTTTTACATTGAATGGTTTACACCAATACAAAAGGTGCGTATAATCGTTGATGCCTACATTTTCGACAGTATATGAATGCGAACCATTATAAACATTCACTGCTCCAATCTCGAGTGCACTGCTAATTGTGGATGGATTATTTCCAAGATAGATATACAATCCAGGAAGGGATTCGGAAGCTTTATAATCATCTGAAAGGGAAATCGTCAGTGAATTGTCGTCGTTTTCAGTTATTGTAAATGCCCCCTCTAAAGTATAACTGCTCGTGGTACTTAATTCACCGGTTCTCACTTGATTTGAAATTACGGTCGTATCATTTACCATCACAGAAATCACATCTGCAACAATCTCATTGTTTTCCATTTCAACACTCGCAGAAATTTCAGTAATGCCTTTTTCTTTAGCAGAGGCAAATCCAGTAGCATCTATTTCGACAATGCTTGGATCACTGCTTGACCATAAAATAGTTCTCGGCTCTTCCATGCCAACGTTGTTGGTAAAAATGGCCGTAAACTGGTAAGTTTCATTAACCCCTATCGATTCTACGGGATTTAAAATGCGAACCGATTCTTCCACTTCATCAAATACAATATCATCGCCGATACAGCTTGATAAAATAAAAACACCTAAAAAAACTATAAATATGCAAATCAGGTGTTCAAGGCGCAGAGCGACTTTTGCCCTTGGTAGCTCTGGAAAATGAAGCATATCGCGGCGCAGAGCGACGCTCCCCTTAGCCAATAAAGACGAGAAAAAAGAGAGACGTCGCTCTGCGCCGCTAATCTGTTTATTATTCTTTCTACCAATGGGATTGGCGCCATGCGCCGTTAAGCCCTGATTAGCATTATATACTTTCATATAAATCTATGTTTGAGATGGCCAGAATTTGAACAAAAACCAAAACACATTATCCCTTATTAATTTATTTGGGTAATGTATTTTGGTTATTATGATTCAAAATTACTGCATCACTTCAATATTTACTTTTATACTACCAACAACTGTTGGATAATTAAACGAATCGTTAACTTCTCGAACAACGCCATTTTCATCAGCTCCAGAATCTCCTCCTCCCCTAACTGGCTGGTTATTCCCAGCTCCTGGAAATTCATTGACTTCTGTACCAGCATCCCATAGCTTGACCTGACTTGTAACATCACCTTGGACAGGAATACCATTATTAAACAAGCTAATTCCAGCTGCATCAAAAGCGTAAAATAAATCATTGGTTTGAACCAGCATCGTTGCTAAATTTAAGTATTGGCCATCTTCTGCATCAAATGTAAATGAGTACCGGTTTCCTGAGAAAAGTGGACCAGGTGTTGTAGTTCCAACAGGAGTATTGAATACACCATTTAATAGATTGGATGCATTTGCAGCAAGTGAAGTGTTCAAAGCACTCGGATCTCCATCTTCTGCTAAGGCTTCCAACCCTTCACCGCGGTCTGCTGAACCACTTGAAAATATTGCATCAGTAGCAGATTCTGTGACCACCCAAACTCCTGGCGCTAATGGTGAAGAGTAACCAGTTCCATCAGTTAAAATGCCCAATAATTCAGCATTGTCTCCATCCTCAGCTACACCTTCTAAGCCTGCGGTAGCAGCCATTCCATCAGTAAAAAGTTGAGTGCCTAAACTGTGAATAGCCCAAACTCCTGGAGCTAATGGAGAAGGCAAGCTTGAAGAACCACTAATATTTTCAATGGTAAGCGTAAAGAGTGTTCCTCCATCGTGTGTCAAAGTTGCCTTAATAACAGTCTCATCACTTGGATAAGAAAATCCATCATTTACCAATTGTACTACCCCATTTTCTGCTGGACCCGTATTTCCGCTTCCTTGGCGGGGAGCTTGATTTGGGCCTATACCTGGTTCCTCATTCACTTCAGTTCCTGCATCCCAAAGGTCAATTTTTGCCGTTACATCGCCTGTTACAGGATTGCCACTTCCATCGTAAAGCGCTAATCCTTCTTGATCAAAAGCATAGAACAAATCATTTGATTGCACAAACATGGTAGCCAAAGAAAGGTAATGCCCTTTTCCAGCATTAAAAGAGAGCGTCTGTGATTCGCCAGGCATTAAGAAATCGGTTGACCCTGAAACCAAATAAGTAGTTTCAGGTAGGATATTTTCAATGGTCACTAAAAACTGAGCGTTGTTTGTTGGGCCAACTCCATCATCATCTTTACAGGAAGCAAAAAATAAAAGAGCAAGAGAAAACAGTGTTAATTTTTTAAGTGAAGTCATGACATTAAATATTTAGGATCTGCCATGTGCAAACAACAATGTTGATCTGTTTGATACCTATCATTATCGTATAGCAATGACTGTAATCCGTTTTTGTTTAAAAATAAGTTGCTTGATTATTATTACTAAATGGACATATTCGCATAATTTTCCAACGCTTTCATATCCCTAATCAGAAGATACCTTCTATTAAAATGGATTATTTTTTTATGCCTAAGGTCATTCAATACAGTCGTTACACTTTGCCGGGAAGCATTGCATAAGTGACCCAATTCTTGATGTGTAAGGAAATTTCGAATGACCCTTTCATACCCCACATCTCTACCTCCTTTTTCAGCATAATCTAGTAGGTACAGTAAAATTCTTTGACGAGTATTCATCCATTCAAGCCGCTGCATTTTTTCAAAAAATGTTTGCTGGCTGGAATTGAGCGATTTCAATATGAGCTGCCGAAGAGCCGGATGGTCCTCCATTAATTTCAAGAAAGCAAGTCGAGGGATAATCCTTACTAGTGTATCGCTTTTGGCTACTGCTTTTTTCTTTGGCTTTTGCTCATTTACAATTAGATCTGGGTTTAATATTTCCCCATTCATAAACAAACCAAAAGCTATATCTTTTTCTAATCTTTCATTCAAACAATACTGCAATACTTTCCCTTTTACAATGAACATTATGTCATTTTCAGGTTTGTGATAATCTAATATCAACTCACCTTTCATGAAAATTCGCTCTTTGTATGGCTGGAAGATTTCCGATAAATCCCATGAAATTAAATTCTTTTTCCAATTGGATCGAAAAGAAGTTAGAGTACCCATAATATTGATTTTAAAATGAAGAAGTAGTTTTGTTAAAATGACAGGACAAAGTTATATATGGGTTCACCCAACTAACCTCACGAAAGTTTTACAAAAGAATCACAGTAGAAAAAGTTAAAGTCGAAATAGAAAAATAAAAATTAAAACACTGTTATTCAACGACTTAGTATAATCAGAATATACAAATAACAGCTCCTAATGTTAGCTAATTGACAATTTTCAGCCTGAAGTGTATTTTTCAAAAAACAAGTAATTACAATTCTCAACTTCGTTGTGATAGTTCTGTGATACTTACCTAATAAATTTGCAATCAACTTTTAATAACTGAATTTGAAATGCCCAAAAGAAGCGTACTGATAATAGAAGATGATCCGAACCTCATTGATCTTTTAGAAATCCATCTCACAGATTTAAACTGTGACATTATGAAAGCCACTGATGGAAAACAGGGATTGGAAATGGCGCTTTCAGGTCGGCACGATTTGATTGTCTTAGATATAATGCTTCCAGAAATGGATGGATTAGAAGTTTGCCGAAAAATAAGAGGTAAAGAATTGCAAACACCTATCCTCATGCTCACCGCCCGGTCAGAAGAAATTGATAAAGTGTTAGGACTCGAAATGGGGGCTGATGATTATTTGACCAAGCCATTTAGTGTCCGAGAATTCATAGCAAGAGTAAAAGCTATTTTCCGAAGGATGGAACAATGGCAAAAACCAAAACCAGCATCAAAAGAAACAAGTTTGGATTTTGGGGAATTGGCCATTGACTTAGACAAAAGAAAAGTATCCATAAATGATAAACGAGTCGAACTTTCACCAAAGGAATTTGACCTGTTGAGCCTGCTTGCCTCCAATCCTGGAAAAAGTTATGACCGTAGCCGGTTGCTGGATTTGGTTTGGGGATATGAGTTTGAAGGATATGAACACACTGTTAATTCCCATATAAATAGGTTAAGAGGAAAAATTGAGCCTGACATTGCCAACCCAACTTATATCTTGACGACATGGGGTGTCGGATACAGATTTAATGAAGAACTATAAATAATGAATAAGTTATACTGGAAAATATCTGCAACATTACTTGCCCTTATGGCGGTGCTCGGAATTGTTTACGTATTGATCACAGCTTACACTGCACAGCATTACATCAAGGAAGTTAATCAACAATTATACGGGGGTGTTGCCAAGCAAATGCTGAAAGAACTCAAGCCAATTGTAAACGGGCAACCAGATACAACAGCGACACATGATATTATGCACTCGCTGATGGTAATCAACCCCAGTGTGGAAGTATACCTACTTGACACAGTAGGAAATATAATTGACTATGTCGTGCCTTACAATACAGTTGTTTTGGACAAAATAAGCCTTCAGCCAGTTAAAGAATTCATTGAAAACGATGGTAATATTTTTATCGAAGGAGATGATCCTAAAAGCAATACAGCATGTAACGTTTTTTCTGCTGCACCTATCATTGAAAAAGATCAATTAGTCGGCTATGCCTATATAATTTTAGCAGGCCAGCAACAACAAGTTATTTCTTCAGAATTATTGAATAGCTATTTCCTTAAATCCGGTACTTCTATATTTTTTACAGCATTGATTGGATCATTACTGATTGGTCTGCTCGCAATGTGGCTTATCACCAGAAACTTACATGAAATAATAGGTATCGTTAAACGATTTAAAGAAGGTGACCACAAGGCAAGGGTTCAAGATGCCGCCAAAAAGGACTTATCAGTATTGGCTACAACTTTCAATGAAATGGCCAATACAATTGAAACTAATATCGAAGAACTTAAATCTGTAGAAAACCTTCGTAGAGAGCTGATTGCTAATGTTTCACATGATCTCAGAACCCCTCTATCCATTATGCAGGGTTATACGGAAACGCTGCTAATTAAGAATGAAACATTGAGCGATGAGGAAAGAAAAAAGTATTTAGATATTGTTTTAAGCAGTTCAGAGAAACTTTCGCATTTGATCTCTCAATTATTCGAATATTCAAAATTAGAAGCAAAGCAAATAACACCTGTAAAAGAACCTTTCCATTTGGGTGAGTTGGCAAATGATGTTTTAAAGAAATATCAGCTACTGGCAGGAGAAAAAGGTATAAAAATGGAAGTGGTCTCTCCTTCTAACTTACCAATGGTTTTTGCAGACGTGTCATTGGTTGAAAGGGTTCTTCAAAACCTTTTGGACAATGCAATAAAATTTACTCCGAATAAAGGATCCATTATTATTGAACTTCAAGGTTTGAAGTCAAGCATTGAAGTAAGGATAACCGATACTGGGCTTGGAATAAGCCCTTCTGAGCAAGCAGCCATTTTTGAACGGTATAGACAAGCGTCTCCAAACAATAAAAAATCAATGGGTGCTGGCTTAGGTTTAGCTATTGTTAAAAAGATTTTAGAGTTACATGATGCGACTATAAAGGTGCAAAGCAAATTAAATGAAGGCAGCGTTTTTATGTTTCAACTGCCTTCATTCAAAGAAGCTGTTTAAGGAATTATTGCACCACAAATCTGCCAACCATTATTTGTCCTGAATTGAGCATCAGTTTTGAGAAATATATCCCAGTTGGAAGTTCTCCTCTTTGTATGGTAGTTTCTGAAGAATGAATATCCTCAATCATCCTCACTATTTTTCCATCCATCGTAAGGATCTGTATTTTTTCAATGAGCTTATCTCCTTTAATCTGAATTTTGGTTTCATTTGAAAACGGATTTGGGAAAATTGAAATGTCATCAAATTTCAATTCCTCCGTTGTGGATGTTGCATTATCATAGTTTTCCACTACAATATCACTTGCTTCAATAAGAACAGTCATATCAGGGCAGGGATGTGGTTGATCTGCAATCCAAATTACAGCAAAAGAAAAATCGTTTCTCTCTGCTGGTTGCAATGAAAATGGCCCAGAATTCAGTAACATTCGCTGATCATAATTTGGAATGAGTTCGCTACACATGGACCAATCATTTACATCCGATGGATTTCCAGCAAAAGCATAATTTGTAATTGGCCCTCCTGTGTTATATCCATTTCCACCTTCAGTTATAGGTGTACCGTCTCTCCATCTGCCATTCAAATAGGAATAATATTCAACTTCATTTTGAGGATCAGAAGTAGCAGGCATTGGAGAGGGTGTTCCAACCGATGGGTTGTTGTAATAGATAAAACTGGACATTCCTATATCCATTCCGTCTTGCCCTGTAATCCCTTTTAAATACTTGATCCCAAGTACAGGAACTTCATCGCCATAATCTGCAATTCCAAAACATCCTGGATCACCATCTACCGCATCAGCATTATACACAAAAGCCAAATCTTCATCTGGTAAACAACCGATATAGTCATCTGCGTAACAACCGAGATCAGGATCTACCCAAATTCCTACGAATGCACTATCAAGTGGTTCGAGTCCGCCATTTTCAACGGTTACATCATAATAGGTTGTATGGCGTAATATCTCATCACTCGAATTGAATCCATACGCCAAAACAGACCAGTTTGCTCTTGGGGAAAAGAAGCTGGAGCTTTCACCTGAATTAAACATCCACCAAATTGATTGATCTCCTTTTATTTCTGGGTATTCACCAATGGAAGGTTCATATACACCATTATTGTTATAGTCCTTAAAAGGAGCTAAATCTAAATCTGGTAAATCGAACCCATTATAGCTTAATGAATTTGCATTGCCTTTACCGGGCCAACTGAAAACGGAAGCTATAGGGTTGTCGATAATTCCGTTGTCATTAAAGTCATTGATATGTGCCGTTATGTCCGGCAGGTTAATTTCCCAAAACCTATCGAATTGTTGGCAAATCATTGGGTCTACACTGCCATTAATCAATGGCCCTGCACTACCGATTTGCCCATTCTGTCCATAAGTTACAGCTGACAATTTTAGATTTCCTCCTGGATCAACACCTCCTAACCAAAATCCTCCAGCGAAAATGGCAGCAACTTGATCAGGGTTGTCTTTAGGTACTATGTAACCAGCATCGCTAAAATTCCACCATAATGCTCCGCCTTGCGGCAAACGAGCTCTTACGTTGTTACCATCTAAGTCTATTTGTGCTAATGGTGTACAGAGTTGACCGTTTGTATTAGGAAGAAATGAGATAGAAAAGAAAAAGAATAAAATAGAAAGAGAGTTGTGTTTTAAATTCATACTTAATTGTGTTGTATTAAAAAATCAAATGCAAATTAATGATTAAGTAGGCAAATTCCCTTTTAAGAATAACTGTAAATCAGTTTTCACAATGGCTTATTTCGAAAAAGGTCAAGCAATTCAGCAACAGCCTTAGTTGCTGAAATTTCCCCATTAACTACCTTCTTTTCAAAGCCTTGCATTAAAGAAACTATCGCTTGATCACCATAGAAAAGTGCTTTCAATCCATCTGTAATGAGGCTGTTAAACCAGTTTTTCAATTGCTCTTTTCTGTTTTCTCTAAACCAATTATTGCTTTTAGCCAGCATATGAAAATCAGATATTTGCTTCCAAATTTCTTCTAAACCTGTTCGCTTTAATGCAGAGCAAGTAGCAGTTGAAGGTGTCCACCCGCTTTCCTTAGGAGGAAATAAATGAAGCGCCCTGGCGTAGTCTTTCTTCGCAGAATTTGCCAGTTGGATACGATCTCCATCAGACTTATTAATAGCTACAAGGTCAGCCATTTCCATAATGCCTCTCTTTATTCCCTGTAAATCATCTCCAGCTCCTGGCAATAACAAAAGCAGGAAAAAGTCAACCATTCCGTGAACTGCTATTTCAGATTGCCCCACACCAACTGTTTCGATCATTATAGTATCAAATCCAGCAGCCTCACAAAGAATCATTGTTTCTCTGGTTTTTGAAGCAACCCCGCCTAAGGAATCTCCGGCAGGACTCGGGCGAATAAATGCATTTGAGTTGGATGACAATTCTTCCATACGGGTTTTATCACCTAAAATGCTTCCTTTACTTTTCTGACTTGAAGGGTCAATGGCTAATACAGCAATTTTTTTCTTTTGCTCATTGATGAGGTACATACCAAATGCTTCAATGAATGTACTCTTTCCAACACCAGGGGAACCAGTTACCCCTATTCGAAGAGATGATCCACTATGGGGAATGCATTTGTCAACTATTTCGCTTGCCAATGCTTGATGATCACTTTTTTTGCTTTCGATCAAAGTAATGGCACGACTTAAAAGTACTCGATCATTGTGTAGAATACCTGATATAAAATCGTTTGCAGTCAATTGTTTTTTTTCCTTTGGCATATTTGAATTTGTTGGAGCGTCCAGCAAGAATATCAGTCTTATTTCCCAAATTATTCTGTTAAAGGATATTAACAAGTAGATATTACCATTTTAACAATATTTCTAAGTCACTGAATTTCAACAGTTTAAATTTTCCTCTAAAATTTAACAATTGACCCAGTCACACTATCAGAGGTTAAATTCGAATTAAACCATTCCTTCAAGGATGACTGAGAGTTGCTATCCATTGGTAGTCATCTTTTCTTTGTCTTCGTGAACAGGCAATACTTTTTTCATACACGTAGCACGGTCGACAAACCCGTGCTACTTTTTTAAAGAAAAATCTAAAGCTCTGAAATAGTATTCTGAATTATTGTTGAACGCTACACGCTCTTTCTTTAAACCAAATCCAAAAAACTATTTGCCAATACCTTTTTTCAACGTCCCCGGTAGCAAGCAACGGTATTATGGTTAGTTACAAGTAATTACCCAGACTCTCTTTCCCGCTGCGTTGCTGCCGGTTTTTTATTTTTCAATTTCCCATAAAATTATTGTTCTGTCATCACTACTGGAAATCAGTGTTTCATTTTGTTCCGTCCACAATAGTTTATTTACCGAATTTTTGTGCCCTTTGTCCCTACCGCCTTCTATCACTTTGAGCAATTCAAAAGATTTTGCATCCCAAATTTTCAAAGTTTTGTCTCTGCTTCCGGTTGCAAGTAAACTTCCATCTGGACTAATTGCAATGCTATTTATGGTGAACCAATGTGCTGGCTTGGATGCTATTTTTTCAACATTCTTTTCTAACTGCCAAATATTGAGATGTGCATCCCTTCCTCCACTATAAAGTAGTTTTCCATTTCGGTCGTATTTCAAACTAAATACTGAATGCTCGTGCGCATTGGATACTTGTTCCTTTATTTCAAGTGTATTTATATCCAATAAATAGATGGAGTGATCACTTGCACCAATTGCAATTTCTTTTCTTGCTTCGCAAATAGAAATGCATCTTAATGATTGATTGGATAAATGAAGCGTTTCGATTGTAGAGCCACTTTTTCGTGACCATCGAATAAGTCTTCCCCCTCCCCCGACCGTAAATACATAATCGCCATGTGCAACAATATCAAAAACACCCTTTTCATGGGCTTGAACTCCCTTAGTATCATCTGGCGAATCCATATTTATCCAATGAACACCGCCATTCATATTACCCACTACAATAGTCTTTTCACGTTTCAGTAGGCACATCGAAAATATCTGAACATCCACTTTTGCCATCAATTTACCTAAGTCAGGATTATTGAAATCCCAGCGAACAATCCAGCCATCTCCACCAGCAGAAAAGAAATGGTCATCTTCAAACCCCCAGCATAAAGCATAAATGCCAGCATTATGTCCAGTCAATTGTGCGGATTTTTTGAATTTCATTTTGTTCCTTTGGCCAATAATTAAAAATAGGAGCAGTAGCAATACACCCCCCAAAACCGAAAAATACTACTTCTGTCAAGTTTCCAAAATTTAGTCAATCATTATTAATGGCAATTTGGTTTGAAAAAAAATGGGAAAATGGATTTCAACTGGGCATCTGGCAACTCGATGAACCAGAGGAGTTTTTTATTTCCAGACTTAAACTATTACCAGTTGAAAAAGAAGAACTTTCTAAAATAAAAGGTCGAAGAAGATTGGAATGGCTGGCCAGCCGTATGTTAATCCACCTAATGCTTTCAGATGATCCAGAATGGGATCGAATCCCTTTGATAAAGGACGAATTTGGCAAACCACATTTATATGGGACTTTACTCGATATTTCATTTTCCCATTCATTTGATTATGCAGCTGTGATTATCGCAAATAGAAAAGCAGGAATTGACATTCAAAAATTTGTCCCTCGAATTGGTGTGCTATCGCACAAATTTATGAGAGCAGATGAGTTGGCCTGTTTGGATGAAAAGTATCAGCTGGAGCACCTCCACTTTTTTTGGGGAGCAAAAGAGGCTTTATACAAAAGCTACGGCAGAAGGCAATTGGATTTTAAAGAACATTTGATTGTACATCCCTTTAATTACCAAGATATTACAACTACAATTGGGACTGTTTCAAAAGGAGACACTATTCAAGAACATGAATTGTATTTCGAAAAAATTGGTGATTATTTTTTAGTCTATAGCTTAGAGCAAACTGTAGATATTGAGTTTGATAATTGAATCAACCAACATGGATTATTTGATCTTTTTCCAAAAGTGGAAGTCGCCTGAAACGCAAGAACAGCTGAACCGTGGCCAGCACATCTTTCTCGCAGTAAACAGCAATCCTCTCCAGGTCTTTTTCTTCCCAATACACTCTCCCTACGTCACTACCATCAATATCATCTTTTGGTGATGGAAAGCCCAAGGTCGCTGCCAGTAGTTTCAATGATGTATAGTTCTTGATGTCTCCAAATTTCCATAGTTCAAGTGTATCGAGTAGGTATTTGGTTTCCCAAGGCTTTTTTCCATGAAGTTGTAGCAATGATGGAAACGGTAGTTGATTAATCACCATTCTTCGGCAGATGTAGGGTATGTCAAACTCCTTAATATTGTGACCACAAAGAAAATGGGAATTCGGGTTATTGTAATGTTGGCTGAGTAGCTGACAAAATTCTTCCAGCAAAACTTTCTCATCATCATTGGCAAATGATTTCAACCTCACTACCAACTGTTTGTTGGTATCCCTTGCTACAAAACCAACGGAGATACAGACGATCTTCCCAAACTCTGCGAAAATTCCTGCTTTTTCAAGAAAATTGGCAGCAATATCCTCTTCTGAGGGATCTGGATTATTTCGCCGCAAAATGTTTTTTGACTTAGTTGCCCATAATTCTTGGAACGTCCCGTCTAATTTATCGTATGAAGGTTGACAGGAAACGCATTCGATATCGAGGAAAAGGATTTTTGTAAGGTCAATTGCTTCAATCATCTTGTTCTTAAGGTTTTATTGAAAATAGAAAATTGATTTAATAAACAATTTTGGGAACTGCTAAGTTAATACAATCCAAGACTTTAATCCTTGACAAGTTCATCCGCCCCATTCCTCTTTATTCATTAAATTTGCCAATGCACTTTAATTATTGCTGTAATTATTTTCTTCCCATTGGCCGACCCTTTCAAGATAAATTTTGAATAATGATAAATACAGAATCTTCAAAACACCGTCTTCTTGCCATTGCAGCAATCATAGTGGTTGCATTATTGGCGGTCAATGCATTTTTACTCTTCAATAAGTACAACCAAGATCAAATAATAGAAGAACAGAAATCTGAGATAGTAGAATCCGATAAATTGAAAATTGAACTTGAAAAACAATACCATGTTGCTTTGTCGGAGTTGGAAGAAATGAGAACTGACAACAAAGAATTGAACTCCATTATTGACCAACAAAAAGAAGACCTCCGACAACAACGACTAAAGATCAATGCATTACTTTCCTCTAAAGGTAATCTTGACAAAGCAAGAGTTGAAATCAAAAAACTTTCAGCTCAAGTCAGAGAATACATCGAAAGGGTTGAATTATTGGTTGCTGAAAATGAAACCCTTAAAGATGAAAATGAACAACTTTCCAGTAAAGCTCAAATACTTTCAGATTCACTTTCAAATCAAAAAGATTTAAACAACCAATTGTCTGGGCAAAACTCAAAACTTGAATCAACTAAAGAGCAATTAGCACAACAAAACACGGTGTTATCAGAAAAGGTAAACCTTGCATCAGTAGTGAAAGTGAAAGACATCTCAGTAGCTGGTATGAAAGAGCGAAGTAATGGAAAAATGGTTAAAAAAAGATATGCTAAAAACGTGGATCAGTTAAGGGTTTGTTTTTCTACTGAAGCAAACGATTTAACCTATCCGGGTATAGAGGAGTTCTTCGTGCGTATCATTAATCCAATTGGTGAAACTATGGCTATTGATGATCTTGGTGCTGGGGTTTTGGTTGATAAAAGTACTGGAGAAGAAGTGCGCTATACTTCAAGTAAAGAGCATGAATATGGCAATGATGAAATTGAAATTTGCTATACTTGGAATCCTAACGTTGGCAATTTTCAAGTTGGGACTTATCAAGTTGAAATATATAATAAGGGACATCTTTCAGGAACCAATACATTTGAACTAAAATAAGTAACTGAAGCTGTTTAAATATATCTGCTGAGGGTAGAGAACAACTTCAAAATAGAAATGGCCATCTACATTTGAATAAGCGAGCATGAAAGAAAAGGAATTCATAAATCCAATAGATAAGGAGAAAACTACCGAAAATCCACATAGCCTCCCTTATGCCCATACCATTGGAGGTTCGGTCGTAAAGCCAATAGACAAAGGCAGGATGAAAGGACTTGCAGTATCAGCCATGTATGAGCAAACTGATATGCAATTAGATCAGATCAAAGAACAGATTGAGCTATTGGCAAAGCAGGCCAAATCCATTCAAAAAAGAATTGAAATCTCTGAGCACATCTATCAATGTAAAATGAACTTCAAGCCACTTATCGGCCATATATATCATTTATACCAAAGAAAGAATGGGGAAGAATTACTTTCCATGATTGCTCCTGGTGAATGGGGGCGCTCAAACCCTCTTGAATTTATAGCTTCAGTAAAACTATTGGCAGATCACACCTGGGAAATTCTACATTCATGATTTATATACTCATTATAGCCGCTTCATTTACCTTTCCAAATCTTCAATTGGATAGTCAAGTAGAATGGATCAGTCCAATGACACACGATTTTGGTGATATACCTTTTGGTAAAATTGCCACCGTTGATTTTGAATTTGAAAACAAAAGTGAGCGCCCGTTAACGATTGACAATGTGCGTGTTACCTGCGGCTGCACAGCAACAGATTGGGAAGAAGATGTAATCCAACCTAATACAAAAAGTAAAATCCATATCGAATTTGAAGCAAAGAAGGAAGGGTACTTTAGAAAAAAAATTACTGTCTTCTTTAGTGATGACAAGAAAGCACATAAGCTTTTTGTAGAGGGATACGTCGAATGAATCTCACTTTTCATCTTTTCGACACTATCAAACTTTTCATTTCGATTATATTTGCCACTTTGAATTTTTAAGTAAATCGATTGAGGGTTTTCGAAAGCATCTCATTTATTGGATTTCTTTCGACAATCATTCAATCTTTCCCCAAAGGGAATCCTTTGGAACAATCCTATTAAAATGGCCATACTTATTTTCCTTGTTATTGCTTACCTCCTTTTTAGTATTACAATGATGAGACTGTTTGAGAAAGCTGGCGAAGAGGGCTGGAAAGCCTTAGTTCCTGGACTCAACTTTATAGTCATGTGTAAATTGGTAGGTAGAAAAAGTGCCCACGCAGCTTGGTTATTAATACCTATCGTCAATATTTTCATATTCGTAGGTCTCTGCGTAGACCTTGTCAGGTCTTTTGGTCGGTACGGTTTTCTGGATAGTGCATTGGCGGTTATTTATCCTGCAATCATCTTTTTCCAAATAGGGAAAAATGAAAATGACAAATACATTGGAAAGACATTATTAAAAGAGCGAGAGTATCTTGCTCAAATGGAAGAAGCTCGCCAAAACAATAATACTCGGGAGTTCAAAAAACTCATGCGTAACAATCCTTATAAAAAAGGAGCAGGTAGAGAATGGGCGGAGGCCATCATCTTTGCAGTATTTGCAGCAGCATTCATAAGGATGTTCCTCATTGAAGCATATACCATTCCGACCTCTTCTATGGAAGGATCGCTAAAAGTGGGCGATTTCCTTTTTGTTAGCAAGGCACATTATGGTATCAGGACTCCCAAAACCGTATTAATGCTCCCATTACTGCATAACAGAGTCCCCGGTATTGATTGTGAAAGTTATATTTCAAAACCGAATATTCCTTTTTATCGCCTTCCGTCTATTGACAATATCGAAAGGTATGATCCAGTCGTTTTCAATTTTCCTGAAGGAGACAGTGTGTATGTTTTCCCAGAAAGAACATGGAGTATCAATGATTACCGGAGAGGAGCCGTATCAAATGCACGAGCCAGAGAAATAAAAAATGGAAAAGCAGATCTTGTCGTGCGCCCGGTTGACAAGATGGATCATTATATAAAAAGATGCATCGGATTGCCAGGCGATAGCTTGCAAGTAATCAATCGGCAAGTCTATATCAATGGTGAAGAAGCAACAAATCCGTCCAAAATGCAATTTCTATCAAGGATAATTGCTCCGGGTGGTGTAAATCCGGAGAAGCTAGATGAGATGGGTGTGAACTTAAGTGAGAGCTATCCGCAGCAAGGAATATATTTCCTAAATGAGACTCAAAGAGAAGCCATTAAATCCTGGGGTGAAGATATTTCAGTTGAAATATTAACGCCACCAAATCAAGGTCCAAACCATTTGTTTCCACACAACCCGTCAATAACACAAGGTTGGACGGTTGACAACTACGGACCGGTTTTTATTCCTAAAAAAGGAGAAACGATTGATTTAACATTGGATAATATTGATTTCTTTAAACGTGTAATTTCCGTTTATGAAAAGAATGAACTTGCAATCAATGGTGATCAAATACTTATAAATGGTGAAGTGGCTAACAATTATACTTTTAAAATGGACTATTACTGGATGATGGGAGACAACAGGCATAATTCTGAAGATAGCCGAGTTTGGGGTTTTGTTCCAGAAAGCCATGTAGTTGGTAAGCCATTGTTTATTTGGTTTTCCACAAAGAATGGAAACCTATTTAACGGTATAAACTGGGGTCGTCTTTTCACTGGTGCCAACAAGATGTAGATCTAATTCAAAATGAATAAAAAGGAGATTGGCAATACCCCGCCAATCTCCTTTTTCATTTTATATCTGATACTGAATCTTCTGTGTAATTTTGGCAAAAATTTCTCTAATGACTTGGAGAAACACTTTAAATGGTTAAACGTTATTTCAAAAAAGAATCACTTCACTATAAAGATGAATATGCATTTAGAAAAAAACCGCTCAATTTATTCTGCTCCCCAACTCTTTCAATCTTTAGTTTTCACTCTTTTCTTAGCTTGTTTTTTCAACCCTTCATCTGGCTTTTCGCAAAAAGTGGGATATCAAATCAAGGTTGAAATCGGAGACTTTGAAAACAAAGAAGCCTACCTTGGATACTTCTATGGTGATAAGCAATATTTAAAGGATACGGCTTATGTAGAAACGGACGGTAAGTTTTATTTTGAAGGAAATACAAAACTTGAACCCGGCATATATATGATTGTGCTGCCACCAGACAACATGTATTTCCAAATTATGGTAAATGACGATGAGCAGTGGTTTTCTATAAAAACTAAAGCGCCCAATTTTGATAAAAACATAGAAATAGAGGGATCCGCTGACAATAAATTATTCTATGATTATTTGAATTTCCTCAATGTAAAGCGCCCTGAAGCAGAAGAATTTAGAACTAAACTTGCAGATACAGGCCTAGACGAAAAGAAAAAAGAAAAATACGAATTTGAACTAGAGAAGATTGACGAAGATGTTCTGTCTTATCAACAAAAGATCTTAAGTGAATATCCTAAAACACTTACAGCTGCTGTAATTAAAGCCAATCTACCTGTTTTAGCGCCAGATTTTGAAGGGACAAAAGAAGAAATTGACCGAAAAAGATTTTATTGGACTCGAGATCATTGGTTTGATAATATTGATTTGTCGGATCCACGAATGGTCAAGACACCATTCTTATTTCAAAAAATTACACACTTCGTTGAAAAAATGACTGTGCAGCACCCTGACTCACTTGTCATTTCAATTGATAAAGTCTTGGAACTGGCAAAGCCATCTGAAGAGACATTCAAATATTATCTCATCCATTTTTTGAATTCTTATGCTAAATCTAAAATCGTAGGAATGGATGCAGTCTATGTCCACATAGCCAATAAATATTATAAAACAGGACTCGCCCCTTGGACAGATGAAGAACAACTCACGAAAATTATTGATAATGCTGAAAAGCTTGAGCCTCTTCTTTTAGGCAAAAAAGCCCCTAATATTGCGCTTCAATATCAAGATGGAAGCCCGATCCAATTACATGATTTCGAATCTCCACTTACCGTCTTGTTCTTCTGGGACCCTGATTGCGGTCATTGTAAAAAAACAATGCCTGAAATGGTCAGCTTTGCTAAAGACTACAAGGATAAAGGTGTTGCGGTATTTGCTATTTGTACAAAACTGGTTGTTAGGGATGATGAAGGTGCACTCTCAATGGAAGAGGTTGATAAATGCTGGACAACTATTCAAGAAAAAGAAATGGACGTTTTTTGGAACTCGGTTGATCCATATCATCGGTCTCGCTACAAGACCATTTATGATATAAAATCAACTCCACAAGTCTATGTGCTTGATGAGGAGAAAGTCATTCTTTCAAAACGAATAGGAGCCGAACAATTACCGGAAGTAATTGATCACATTTTAAAAGTTAAGGAGTCAGAGAAAAACGAACCGTAAAATAGTTAGTACTCCCCTACCAACATCCGTCGTTTCTTTGCCCAGTCTTCCTTTTTCACAAATGTAATTGGAACAAAGTCATTAGTAGGTTCTCCAATAAAGTAAAGCATCCACTCTTCGTCATATTCGCTAAGAATATCTCGTATGCATTCAACTCTGTTTACTATAGGAAGTTTGCAATCAGTCCAATAGAATAATTCTACCCGGTATTGCAGTTGTTGCTTTTCTCCATTGATAGTCATTTCAATTTCAATGTCTTGTTTGCCTCGACCAGGCGGGATGGGTATAGCGATATGTGGCATACTTTAAGGATTTATTATCTGAAAAAATACAAATTTCCTTTAGGAGCTGCATCAAAAATTGACAAGCCTAACATTATTTGAAACAAGGGATATGCCATCCAACCAACTCTTTGATTTACTGGAACTTGTGACCTTCTTTTTCTGGAATAAACAAGAAGATACGTTCGTTTTCGAACGTATAGTGTTCATAACATAACAGCATTATTGAACATAATCTATTGAGAACTGTGAAATACTTTAAAGGATTTGGCACCCTCACCAGTTTGAATTTGTACAAATAATAATCCGGATGAAATAGATGATAAGCTTATTTCTTCTCTAAGGCCCTCAATAAACTTATAGGCTATCAATCGTCCAGAAACATCTACAATTTTTACAGAAAATGTCGATAATTCGGGATTGTCGATAAGGATGCTATTGGAAGAAGCCAAGTAAATAATATTGGCAGAAATTGGTGAAAACTGTTCATTTATTTCAACAAATAATTCACAGTCAACTGGACTGTTACCAAGCTCAATCGTCGCTCCTTGGGTTAGTTCGATTCCATTAAATCCAGCAAAATCAGGTGGGAATTTATATGCTCTAAAACTTGCATTATTATTTGCATTCTGCCCTTGTGTAAAAGGAAAATCTCCGCTTAATGGAATTATATATTCCCAAACTCTTTCCTGTTCAGGGTTTATTTCAAATACATACCCTGCTGAACCAGCATTGATGAGTGTATTTCCATTTGAAAGACGTTGGGCATTTGATAAATAGGGTGAGTAAAAATTTTGGCCTGGGTCTTCTCCATATTTCCACTCTGATTCTAAAGGACCAAATGGTTGACCCGATTCAATAATATATTGCCCATTTCCATTATACGGAGGGGTGATTATTTCAGCTGTAGAATAATCTGGTCCAGGACGTCCATTACCATTGTTATAAATGAGGATCTTACCTGCATCGGTTAGCCCTTCTCTTATCCAATTGACGCCATGCTGTCCAAACAGTTTTTGTTGGCTAATTGCTGCCCTTTTATAAGCAGAAGCATTTCCCCACCGATACAAAATATCGCCTCCCATTCCTGAAAGTCCACCACTATGAGAGGCAGCTTCTAAAGTAGTGGTGCTGTGATCAAGAATCCATATTTCATCTGAGTTTCTAACGCTCAACAAAATTTGATCGAGTTCTTGATTATAGTCTATTGCATTAAAATGATTCCAGTCCCAAGGTGAATTAGAATTGCTACTGTTCAAGTCGGGTAAATTAATATCAAATAATTCTGGATGATCCGCAATCACACCAAAGTTTGATTTGGTATCATCATAATCCTGAATATAGTGGTCTTTTATATTCCACTCCCAAACTATATTTATGTCATTGTCGCCAATAGGTTCTACCTCGATTATTTTTTCAGACCACATATATCCTTCATTCGCAATTTCCGAAGGATTACGCCCAAGTTCTATCAATTCATCTTCATATACCAACTCCCAAGTCAAAACCAAGATATTACCATTGGGCATATAAAACGCATCGTGATGAGAAAGCCATTCCGCTGTATTAAACTGATAAGACCAAACTGTATTATTGTCCCAGTCTACCAATTCCAACCCTCCTGCATTGCTTGCAGATGTAAAAGGTCCAACGACTTGAGGTTTAAATGTCCTGAACATTAATCCATTATCTAAAAAATAAGCGGACAACCCAGGGCGTGTTCCACGATCCCATTCATTCATTAAATAACCACAATTATCAACGAGATATGCTTTAGTTCCAGAGAAAGGCGAAAAAAAAGTATATCCTTGCAAGCTTTCTTCCGAAGTATGAATCACTCCAATGGTTTGCGAGTAGGTGGTGATATTAAAAGCGAGAAATGAGAATAGCAGAAATGTGTAAACTTTTGTTGACATAGGAGTTTGTTAAAAGAAAAGTTAAAATGAAAATTAACTAGGCAGTATTACAGAAGTGAAAACTATAAATAAATATTAAGGCGATGAAAAATAACCGCCTCCACTGTCATTTACTGGCAAATGTAGTTAAACAACATTGAAACCAAATGGCAAAAAATATGACAAAAAAAAATGCCAGTGCATCTATCAGAAGCACTGGCATTCAAATTCATCTCTCAATATCCTCTATAAGGATGTATTGTTAATCAATATTTTTACATGTTTCACTAGGACATTCCCAATTGTCGCTGAAGCTGATTCTTGAATGACGTATTCATTTTCAGTTTCGATCATCGCTTGGGTTGATTCAATTTTTTCATGTCCTCCAAAATGAATCTTTACAACAGACAAAATAGTAAATACTAAAACCATGGTTATACCATAAATTTTGAAAAATTCTGTTGGATTTGATTTTCTCTCCGTACTCATTTGCTACTAGTTGTAATTCTAAAAATAAAAAAAGTCGGGTGATTTGATATAAACTATTCAACGTATATGCCAATTAGTACAATAGATTGATATTTAATGTTTTACGTACATATTTTATAAACTCAGCCCGTATGTTGGTGAACACAATAATTAATTTTTGTTCATTTTCGGACACACAAAATAGAATTTAGCATGTGAGAGCTGTTGAGTATTTTTACATTTACAATTATCATTTAAAGCCAACCTGCATGGTAACATATGAACAAGTCCTAAATTATGCGATCCCTTTTTTTCTCTTATTAATCGTAATTGAGCAGATTGCTGCCCATTTTAAGGGAATCAAGGTTAATCGAGGCCCAGATGCTATTTCAAGCCTTAGTTCAGGAAATACTAATTCAATAAAAGATGTTCTGGGACTAAGTATCGCAATTGTTAGTTATGGATGGTTAGTTGATAAAGTAGCCTTATTTGAAATCCAAACATCTTGGATACTTGTAGTAATTGCTTTTGTGGCAAAAGATTTTGCAGGGTACTGGATGCATCGCTGGGAACACGAAATCAATTTCCTTTGGAATCGGCATATAATCCATCACAGTAGTGAGGAGTTCAACTTATCTTGTGCCCTTCGACAATCTATCTCAGAAGTGTTTTCCATTTTCGCTTTACTCATGCTTCCCGCAGCGCTGTTTGGTGTACCTGTAGAGGTTATTGCCATTGTTGCACCTATTCATCTTTTTGCACAATTCTGGTATCATACTAGGTTAATTGGCAAAATGGGATTTTTGGAAAAGATAATTGTTACACCTTCTCACCATAGGGTTCACCATGCTATTAACCCTGAATATTTAGACAAAAATTTTAGTCAGGTTTTTATTATTTGGGACAAGCTGTTTGGAACTTTTCAGCCGGAATTAGAAAATGTAACGCCGGTATATGGTGTGAAAAGACCCGCCCAAACGTGGAATCCTATCCTTATCAATTTTCAGCATTTTTGGCTGCTATTTATGGATTCCGTCCGAGCTAAAAACTGGTGGGATAAAATTCGGCTGTGGTTTATGCCCACTGGCTGGCGCCCTGCTGATGTTGCAGAAAAGTACCCAGTGAAAATTGTAGAAAATGTAGATGCTTTTAAGAAATATGCCCCAAGCCTGTCTAACAATTTAATTATTTGGTCCTGGTTTCAATTGTTTGTTTCTCTGCTACTTATGCTATATCTTTTTAACAATATTGCTGACATCGGGATGCCGGGCATGTTTTTATACGGAGCTTTCCTAATCATAAATATTTTCTCCTTCACGACTTTAATGGACAAATCAAAATGGGCACTAACAACAGAAGTGATGAAAACTGTATTTGGACTTTTACTTATTTGGGTGCAAGGAATTGATTGGTTTGGCTTAGCTGCTTATTCACAATTCTTGGTTTATGCCGTAACTGGATATTTTCTGTTTTCTATTTCTGTCGTTTTTTATTTTTATAAAACCGAAATAGTCAAAGAAACAGCACTGTTGAGATTTAATTAAACACCCTCAAATCACTCGCTCCGCAAACTTTTTACTGGGTTGGTTAGTGCAGCTTTTATACTTTGAAAGCTCATTGTAAAAAAAGCTACAAAAAGTGTCCCTATGCCTGCCAATGCAAAATGCCAAAATTGCAATTCAATACGGTATGCAAAATCTTCTAACCAAATATTCATTAAATACCAGGCAGCTGGTGTGGCTATTGCAAATGCCACCATCACCAGGACAAGGAAGTCTTTGGATAATAAGGCTACAATTCCTGAAACAGAAGAACCTAAAACTTTTCTAATCCCGATTTCTTTTGCTCTTTGTTGGACAGTCAATGAAATCAATCCGAATAAACCAAAGCAGGATAAGAATATTGCTATGCTTGCAAAATGACTCCCCAAATTTGCTAGCCTTTCTTCATTCACATATGATTCAGCCAGTTCTTCATCCATGAAATGATATTCGAATGCTTTAGCTGGAAAATAGTCTTGCCAGTTTTGTTCTAATAAAGCAAGTGTACCTTTCAAATCATCCCCTCTTAATCGAATCCCAAAACTCGAAAATTTCCCAGGTGAAACGTCAAGAATAATTGGCGCTAATTCTGTTTGTAGTCCGCCAGTTGCATAGTTTGATATTACTCCTATGACGTTACCCTGTTTACCTCCATAACTAAGCTTTTTACCAATGGCATCTTCTGGACTATCCCATCTCAATTCATTTACAGCTAGTTCATTAATAATAAAACTTGACAAATGATCTGTTCCATATTCTTCGCCAAAATTTCTTCCTGCCAAAACCTTTATGCCAAACGTTTGAACATAATCATAATCTACTGAATTCGCTGGTAGGAAAACGTTATCTTCAATCGTAATTTCATCGGTAACCACTGGGTGATAAACTTGGCCAAGTCCAGGCATTGCAGAGCCCAATGTCACTGCTTCAATATTTGGATGCTGTAGCAGTTTTTCTTCAAATGAATTCATTCTGGCCCTCATGGTTGAGTCTCCCGGTGCAAATAATGAGTTCAGATTTTCGCTTTGCAATGGCACAATAATTACCTGATCCTTATCAAAGCCAAGTGGTTGGTTTTTCCAAAAATCCAATTGTGAAAGAATGATAATAGTACCGCTTATCAATAATATACCAACTGCAAATTGAACAGTAATAAGAGATTTTTTTAACCACCCCGATGAAGTGCCGCTCCCCTGTCCTATTTTGTCTTGAAATATTTCTACTGGTTTAAATTTACTTGCATAAAAGGCAGGATATGCTCCTGCTAAAAAACCAGACAAGACAAAAACCGTGAAAAAGGACAAAGACAATTGCCAATTCGAGAAATAACTAAACGAGAGTTCCTGATTGACTAAATTGCTTAATTGCGGTAATAAAAGGTCAATGGCTACTAATGAAATCAAAAATGCGAAAAAACTAACCATCATCGTCTCTCCGATAAATTGCCAAATCAAATTCCGTCGTCCTGCACCCAGCACCTTTCTCACACCTACTTCTTTTGTTCGTGTCAAATACGTCGCTGTAGATAGGTTGATGAAATTTATACATGCGATCAATAAAATCAAAAATCCAATTGCCAAGAAAAATTTTAAATAAACTGTTGGAGAAGTCTCATCAGCTGCTGCCGAACCCAAATGAATATCTCGTACTGGAAATAATTTAAAGTCCTGATTCGCAATTAATTTTTCATGACCATATTGTTCTAAAAATGGACGAATCCCACTATTAAAATCTTCTGGACTTGCCCCTTCCTTCAAAAGAACGTAGGTCATTGAATGAGACGCTAAAAAATTATTTTTCAAAACAAAATCAAGCGTCTGCCTGGCATGCAAAGGCTCTACATCAACGATATTGGCATAGGGTACCAACATTTCAAAATCGAGATGCGTATTTTCAGGTAGATCTTTGAGGACAGCTTTCACTGTAAATGGGCCTTGATTAGCCAGAAACAACTCTTTACCAATTGGTTCATCTGCACCAAAAATCTTATTTGCAGTTTCTTCTGTAAGAACTACTGAATATGGCTCGTGTAAGGCATTTACTGGATCTCCTTTTATAAATGGAAATTCAAATATTTCCTGATATGTACTATCAGTAAAATAGACACTTTGAATTTCAAAATCCTGATTACTATTTGTAGCTCTGGCACTTATACTTCGCTGATACATCCGAGCTATTTTTTCAATAACTGGGAAATCCTGTGCCATCAATGGAGCCATTGGGGAAGGGATTTGTCTTAAAATCATTTCCGAACCTGAAAATGAAGCATGATAATTTATCCGGTAAATGCGATCAAGTTTGGGATGAAAATCATCATAGTGCTTTTCATGGTTCACGTAAATCAGCAATAAAAAACAGCACGCCATTCCAACTGCCATACCTGCTAAATTTATAAAAGTGTAACCACGTTGTTTCCAAAGGTTCCGAAAAGATATTTTGAAAAAATTTTGAAGCATTTCGAGTGAATTTATATCAAATCATATATTTATCATGGATTAAAACAAGATATTATCCTCTGAAACAAAAGGTTTAACAAGCCACATGCCACAGGGTGTACTTAATTGACAATCAAATTTTTATAAAGATTGTCAAAATATTCAAGTGTGCGGATACGGACATATTTGTTCGATAAAAAATAAAGCCTGTCAAAACGTATTTCTGTTCTGACAGGCTCTATCTTTTCCTAAATATTTATCCAAACAATTATTTGGTAACCAAATTAGGATTTAGCAAATCATAAAACTGATTCAATTTAGGCATAATGATAATGCGAGTTCTTCTATTAGTAGAGCGGCCTTCTTCTGTATCATTGGATGCTAATGCATTGAATTCGCCTCGTCCAGCTGCGATTAACCTATTTGGATTGATGTTGTATTCCTTTTGAAGCACTCGAACTACGGATGTTGACCGTTTCACACTCAAATCCCAGTTGTCATCAATACATGCATTTTTGATCGGCACATTATCCGTATAACCTTCTACCATTACTTCAAGGTCTGGCCTGGATTCAATGATTTTAGCAATTTTCCCAAGCACTTCATTTGCTCTACTAGTCAGATTTGAACTCCCGGATTCATAAAGCATCTTATCTGAAAGATTAATAAACACAACTGTTTTATCCACTTTCACCTCCACATCTTTATCCTCGATGCCATCTTGGAGTACTCCTTTCAGATTAACCGCTAACGCCAAATTTATTGAATCTGCCTTAGTTTTCGCCAATTGCAAAAGCTGGATGTATTTATCCTTTTTTTCCAATTGGGAAAGCGTTTCCTTAATATTTTCACTTGCAGTCTGTGAAAGCGCAGTCAAATCCCCAACCTGCGACAATTGCTTATCACGTTGTTGTTTGCAATCTGCCAATTGAATTCTGAGATCATTAATCTGGTCCTCCCGGATTGAAAGCGTATTGTTTGTGTTCTTATTTTCACTTTTTAATCTTCTAACTTCTTCTTGACAAGTGCCCAATTCATTCATGTAGCGATTTAAACTTTCGCCACATTTTCCCAACTCAGCATTAGCTGTATCTAACTCAGTCTGCACAGAAAGTAGTTGCTTTTTACTAACACACGAGAACATTGATGTAGCTAAAAAGAGAAAAGCTAAAATCTTGATACTTGAATTCATTTTAATAGGTTTTGATTTATTGAATTTACTTGATTCGAAATCTGAGCGTATTTGTATTTCAAATGCCTGTATTATACCGTACCATAATAGGTTTTGTGCAAATGAAGGAAGTTGATAATAGGTTGATAAAAAGTTTATAAAGGTTGATTATCAACTTTTTATCAACCCTTATAAACCTTTATAGCAACAAGCATGATTTGCACAAAACCTAAATTAATTGGCCAAGTATAATTGATTTCAAATCAAATAAAAGGCACCGCAAAATTTATAAATATTTAATTGGCCTTATCCATTAAATGTTAAGCAAC
>CALNYY010000070.1:0-27632 GCA_942490835.1 uncultured Saprospiraceae bacterium | reverse complement strand
ATGCATTGCCATTCTGAGCCGTTAACCACATCAGTTAAGGATTTTACAGATAATTCAACCTCATTTATAATTTATCCCAATCCTTCAACCAATCAGATAAGCATCAGGCTCAATGAGCTATAAGCTGAACCGGCTCAACTCATTGATTACCGATATCAACGGAAAAATTGTTCGACAGGAAAGTGTTCAATCAACAGATAAGAAGGTGGAAAAGAACTACTCACTTTCAGGTCTGCCTGACGGAACTTATTTCATTTCTATTGAAGCAAACGGAACAAGAACAACACAAAAAATAATACTGACAAGATGAAAATACTCATAAAGAAATTACTGCACATTATCCTGTTTCTGCCTTTTATGGCTTACGGACAAGATTATTCAAAATTATCATATGACCTTGTTAAATCACTGCATGACCCGGAAACGCTTTCCAAAACCAATACCAAAAACGTGGCCCTCATTTTAAAGGGCGACAAGCAAAAACTGACAGCCTTTGTAAAAAGCAAAGGAGGTACCGTAAAGTATCAGGTTGCTGATATGCTTGCGGTAAGACTTCCTGCAGATAAGCTCCCGGAATTAGCGGAACTGCCTTATTTAAAAAAGGCGGAAACCCATTCCAGCCCGCTGTATTTTAATGATAAAGTTGCCCTGAGGCAAACCCTCGTAGATACGGTACAGGCAGGGGGCGGACAATTGCAGCAGCCTTATACCGGTGCGGGGATCATTTTTGGAATGATTGATTCCGGGATAGACCCCACACATCCTGATTTTCAAAACGAGGATAGCACCACCCGGATACTTGCCTTTTGGGATCAAAGTGATACCTTATCTTCCCTTGCACCCTATGGTTATGGCAGGGGCTACACCCAACAGGATATAGATAACGGAGCCATGTCCAATTACCTGGACTCTATATATGGAGGTCACGGAAGTGCCGTGGCAGGTGTTGCTGTCGGGGGAGGAAGAGCGCACCCGGATATTAAAGGAATGGCTCCGGATGCCAATATAATTGCAGTAGGTATTGACCCCAACGTTTTGAATTACCTTGACAGAACACCTTCTATGCTTCAGATTGTAGATGGTGTTGATTATATCTTTAAACATGCTGACTCCCTCAATATGCCTGCTGTGGTAAATATTAGCCTTGGCGGTATAGAGGGCAGCCATGACGGCCGTGATTTGCCCACGCAAATGATAGATGCAATGCTCGGAGCAAAATACGGCAGGGCGCTTGTGACCAGTGCCGGCAACTCTGCCCAAACCAAACATCATACTCAGTTCAAAGTAACTGGTGATACCCTCTTTACCTGGTTCGAGAGCATGTATTCAAACTCTGAGGTGTGCAAAAGGGATAGTGGCGCTTACATGAGCTTTTACGGTGACTCTCTGGAGGTAGTAAACCTTCAGGTTTCAATCGCTGCAGAAGATCGTTCTCCCTGCTGTACCATACTCGATGAAACGGGTTTTCGACCTTACTTACACCCTTGGGAACCATCCGTACCGATACCCTGTGGGATGGGACCACTCAAATTGGTATCGTAAGCACGTTCGTTGAGAAAATTGAAGACGTTTACGCTTTCTTTATGGAAATAGAATCCACCTATATGGACATGCTCTGGAGGTGTTCCCTAACCGGAAACGGTAAAATTGACGGCTGGGCCGGCCCGTTAACCGCTCGTTCCTGCAATTCCACTTATATTTTAAATCCTGTTATAGTTGGGCCTTCACCGCAAATTGAGAATTATAACAATTATGTACAACCGGATAACAGACAAACAATAGGTACAGCCTATGCATCTTCACAAAATGTAGTAACGGTAGGGGCACAATATGTCAGGACAAGCATGTATGATATTGACTCAATTCATCGAACTTACTTTGTTAACCCTTTGAGGCGGGCATCATTCAGCAGCTTAGGTCCTTCAAGGGATGGGAGGATAAAGCCGGATATTACTGCCCCGGGAAGCAGGATTGTAACCACACAGGCATCGCAAGTATTGGCAGATAAGGCGATAAATGCCAGGAGCACGCTTTATCTCGGAGGGCAACATGCGATTACCGATGGAACGAGTTTCGCTTCACCCGCAGTGGCAGGGATTGTGGCACTGTATTTTGAAAAATATCCGAATGCGAACTATGCTGATGTAATCAATGCCATCATTACATCTGCCGATCAGGATGTATTTATGGACAGTCTGCCCAATAATTCATATGGCTATGGCAGGATCAATGCTTATCAAATGCTATTGACGCCCCCTACTAACGTGGGAATAGCCGGCATTCCTCAATTTATGGATGCTTTGATTTATCCTAACCCAAGCAGCGGAGAAATTTCAATCGTAGTTGGTAAAAATTTCGGCAAGCACTTTCAGGTCCGTGTATTTAATTTGTTAGGAGTGCCCATTTACGATAAACAACATGATGCTCAGACTTCTTCCTTAAATATTCAACAAAAGGGAGTTTTTATCCTTCATATTAGTACAGACACAGGAAGCACCTATTCAACAAAACTGGTTGTACGTTAAATAGCTAATTCCAAATGTCAAAAGAAAATAAATTTTATAACCACTTCATACTTAAGAACAAAGAAAATGAAAACCAAGCAATCCATCAGGCAAAAAACAGGGCTGTTCCTCTCGGCCATTCTAATCCTTTTAAGCTTTCTGGTCTTCGCGCACGGAGATGAGGATCACGGCAAAAAGAAAAAGGAAACGAAAGACACGGTAAGTACAGAAGTGGTGCAAGAAAAGGTTGCGGATAAACACGATCATTCTGCGCATGGCGAACTCGGCCACCATGCCAACAAACCATTGAAAGCCGAATTGCAGGACTTCCCCACGCTGCATCCGCTGGTGGTGCATTTCCCCATTGTGCTTTTGCTGCTGGCGGCATTGAGCCAAATCGCAGGACTGTTTTTCTTCAAAAATGAGCTGAACTGGGTTACGCTTTTCCTGATTGCCGGTGGCTTTGCAGGGGCATACATTGCAGGAAGCTATGTCCACCCGCACACTGCGGGATTAAGCGATCTGGCAGAAAAAATACTCCTGGAGCATGAGAATTATGCCAGCTATACCACTTGGCTGGGCGGGATTGCTTTCTTACTGAAAGCCGCCAGCCATTTCTTTTTGAAAAGGAAACTATGGGGGGAAATTATAGTTGCCTTGGTGCTGGCCGCATCCGCCTATACCGTGAGCACTGCCGGGCACTACGGGGCGCAGCTAATCCATATTGAAGGGGTAGGCGCCAAGGGCGAGTTCATTGAAACCGATGGCAATGGCCACGACCATAAACACTAATCTTAAGCATCAATAATAAACCAAAAAAACCATCCTCATGAAAAAGCAGATCATCATACTTTCACTGTCCATTGCAGTAATATTTATTGTAAGCAGTGCCTTTCTTACAGAGAAAATAGCTTCCACCTGCGATGCTCCTTTGATAGGTGCGGCCCATACAGGTGCGCCTGGAGAAGTGCATTGTGCCACCTCCGGTTGTCATTCTGGAACGATAAATTCTGGACCAGGCACAACCACGTTTGAAATTGACGGTGGTGCTACCACCTACATTCCGGGCGAGAATTACACAGTTACGGTAGATATGGCTGAAGACACTATCGACAAATTCGGGTTTCAGGTCATAGCGCTGAAAGACAATGGCAACACGTTTGTTGGCACTTACACACTTACAGACCCAACCAATACACGGTTGATCAATGGCTCTGGCGGGAAAAAATACATCGGTTCTACTCCATGTGGTTCCGATGCAGATCCTGTTGGATCATTGGGATGGACGTTTGATTGGACGGCACCCGCTACCAACGAAGGCGATATTACCTTCTATCTGGCATCACTTGCAACCAACCATAACCACAGCACTTCTGGCGATAATACCTACACCCAAACGTTGACGCTTACTGCAAATACAACCGACATTAAAGAGGTCGGTCAGGTTGAGAAAAGCTTTGTGATGTACCCTAATCCTGCCACGGATATGGCACAGATACGTTATGTATTGGAAGGTAATGCTGATGTTCAAATAAGCATCTCAGACATGTTTGGCAAAACAGTAACGCAGCTTTTCTCCGGTCAGCAGTCTGCCGGTCAACACGCTCTTGCAATTGATCTGAGTGCCGGAAATTATGCTGCGGGTTTGTACACGATCAATGTTTCCACGGACAACTCAAGTTTTTCAAAACATTTGTCAATAGTTGATTAAGAAAAGATATTATGAAAAAGCTCATTACCTCAGTCACCTTATGATCTGGTCATTCAATCTGCTGGCTCAATTTACCATTGACGGAACGGTCTCTTACCAATCCGTAAATCCAGTTCAAGCAGCGAGAGTTACTCTGTTCAACAGCGATACGACCACGTTTATGGAAACCCGAACGGCTTCGAACGGGAATTTTACATTTACCAACGTGGTTGCTGGAAATTACACCTTGGGGGTTGCCAAGTTGAATATGGAATATCAGGAAATTACTGAGACAATTACGGGCAATGTCGTTGCCCTGAATTTCGACTTAGATGACGAAACTGAGGCTGGAAATTGGCAAGAGATAATCTTGTCGCCTGAGCCACTGGGAGGAACCGACCTCGGAATACTTCTGGCTGATGGGCGGATATTCTATTGCCATGATACGCAGGATCCCTTTTTGTTTGACCCCGCTGCTAACGATACGGTCTTGATTGCTGGTTATGACAGCACTCAAGGTTGTGTTGGACCAACCATGCTAAAAGATGGTCGTGTAATTTTTATTGGCGGCACTAATCAGCAGATCTACGGCCCTGGCAACAAAAAAGTAAAGACCTATGACCAGAACACAGGGGTGTGGCAACCATTGCCAAATATTTTGGATTATCGATGGTATCCAACAGTGGCTCAATTTCCGAATGGTCGCCTGCTAGTAATTGGTGGTGGGGGTTTGAACAATCCAGTTAGGATGAATACTTCGGAAGTGTATGACCCGTATGCTCTTACATCGATTGCAGTAGATGACATTCAGATCGGAAATGAAGTTTCACCGATCGTGCTACTATATACAGGCGATGTACTAATGACGCATCGTCCGCCACAGTTGTTTGACATTGCAAGTCTTCAATGGAGTACGGCTGACGACTTTGTTCAAGGGAACCGTATGCCCAATGGCGACCATTCCGATCACGAACTTGTGTTGCTGCCCGATGATGACGGACGGGTTGTGGCCATTGGATTCATCTCGTTCTCGTCAGGTTTCGGAAACATGGTCGAGATATACGACCCGCAGGCGGACAACTGGTCGTTCGGGGCCAATTTCCCCCCAATAAGATCACGTGCAAAAACGGTACTCTTGCCCGACAGAAAGATACTTGTGGCCGGAGGGTACAAGGAAGATACCACAGACCATTCCCCTGTTAACCAATGGGGCCAGCTCAAACTTACAGACCTATACGACCCCGGCCAAAACACATGGAGAAGATTGGACGACCTGAATTATGCCCGGGAATATCATTGCACCACCATTCTTGTTCCAGATGGCAGGGTTATAGCCGTTGGTGGAGAAGGACAGCCTGGCAATGAACCCTCCTTCAGCGTAATAGAAGCGTTTGAACCACCTTATCTATTTAGAGGGGTAAGACCCGAAATGCATAGCCTTTCTTCTGATGATATGCAACGGGGAGGGTCATTCTCCTTTGAGGTGGAAAAAGCTGATTCGCTTACCAGTGTTGTGCTGATCTCAACAGCGGCTGTTACGCATTTCATGAATTCAGGCAACAATCGGTATATCAATCTGGATTTCACCCAATCGGGGTTTCAGGTGTCCGCATCCGTTCCACTCGACTCGGTAACAGTTCCCTATGGATATTATATGCTTTTTGCCATGGTTGACGATATTCCCTCGGTGGCCAAAATGGTACGGATCAGCGATAATATCATTACTTCAGTTAATGACCAACACCTCGATTCTGAATTTGACTTTTTGGTTTTTCCGAACCCTACAGTCAATGAGATAAACGTAAGGTTTAAGGAAGCGGTAGCTGGTTTGGTCAGCATCACGGTCACCGATTCTATGGGTAAACCCATTCTGACCAAAAGCGAGCAAACTGAAAAAAAACTAAGCCTGCCTCTTTCAGGGCTTTCCAACGGCACGTATTACATAACAGTTGAAGCGAATGGATCAATAACAACCAAACAGTTTTCAATTTTGGAATGACACCTCTGAACTTTACATTGAATGCCAAATAAATAAACAATCAACTAAACAATAAATCATGAAAAAGTTCCCATTTGTAATTATGATGGCTGCGTTTATTGGCCTTGTCTCCTGCGATAAAGAAGAGGACAGAACACCGCAACTGACGCAACAGGACATTGAAGCCACCGCTTCCATGGAAGCTCAATTGGTGTTGGTCAAATCCTATGTCGATTCACTGGTACATACCCAACATGCACCCGAGCAACATCACTACGATAGTCTGATCCACCATCACGATTCGCTCTACTGGCACCATCACGGTAATTACAGTCATGGAAACGAGCATGACGACCATCATCACGATGGTAGTGGAAACCATGACGGGCACGTCAACAATAATCATGCCCCGCATCATCATAGAGACCACTCTGTTCACGTGCATGATTCGACCCATGTTGCGCCAACGCATGGCAAGCATCACCACAGCGATCATGGAAATGGACATGATAATTCAGACAATCATCATACGGGACATCACATCGGACATCATGATCAACTGGACTCACTGATACATGTTCAGGCGATTCATCACCCTTAAACCATTATAACGGTAACTAATTCAAATAAACATGAAAAAGCAAGTAATTAACACAGCAACAATCATTGCCTTGGCGATAGGAACAATCTCATTTATTGGATGTAGCGGTTCGGAAAATTCGCACAATGAAGCGGAGAAGCACGAACACCACGGGCTCACAGAAGACATATCTGCAGAAACCGAAGGTCATGCTGAACATGCGCACGTACACTACCAATGTCCAATGGATTGCGAGAACGGAAAAGTATATGAAGAAGCTGGTTCCTGCACCGTTTGTGGAATGGACCTAGTAGAAGTGAATAGGTGATTTCGGTTTGCAAGAGGTTTCCCTACAACCAAAAGTTAATGTCAAAAAGCACTTAATTCTATGATACAGAATTCAGAATTTTTTCAATTTTTATCAACCGAGGATAAGCAATTTCTTATGAGTGGCATGGTGAAAAGGACAGCAGCCAAAAGGAATGTTATAAGAGCAGGTAGTGGCGGGTTCATTTATTTTCTTGAAAGTGGAATGGTCAAGACGGCATTGGATAACCCACCACCAAAGATGGCCTTTACTGGGTTTTTGATTACAGGAGGATTTTGGAATATTCAAGCTCTCCTAAATCAACAGCATTATGTAGAATATGCAGAAGTAGTATCTAATGAGGCTTGCTATATTCCTATGCAAGTATGGATTGTTCAACAACTGATGGATCGCAATCCTGAATTTAATGGGACTATGCAGAATAATATTGGGAAATATATTAACAAGCTTGAGCAAAGATTTGTGCTTACCTTAAACCACCGCGATGTGAAATCAAGGCTGAAAGTTTTTCTTTTTCAGTACGCTCAAGAGTTTGGAAGAAAAAGTGGGTGACGAAATTGTAGTTGAACACCACTTGACCCACGATGATTTAACTGATATGGTTTTCTCTTCTCGTCAATCGGTTACGGGTGCCATGAATGAACTTAGGCGAGAAAATATTATTAATTACGAAAGAGGACGCCTGCTAATTAGAAATGCAAACAATATAGACGAAAAATGAAAAATAAAACTAATAAGACAAAAATATTCGTCCCTGCTCTGGGCTATGATTGGCTTACCAATTTCTATGATGTCACTATTAAATTAACTATGCCCGAAAAAAAATTCAGGCAAAAATTAATCAGCCTATTAGACTCTAGGAAGGGAGATGAAATTTTGGAATTTGGATTTGGAACTGGTCAAAATCTCCTTTTGGCATATCGAAACAACGAAAACGCTAATTACACTGGGTTGGATATTGACCCAAAAGTGAAGGCGATTGCAGAACAGAAAATAATGAAAGTAAAAGCACCAATTGCTTTGGAGTTGTATAGCGGAGGAAATTTTCCTTTTTATGATAATTCTTTCGATAAAGTGTTTAGTTCTCTTGTATTCCACCAATTGGATGGGCCTACCAAAAAGCATTGCATGAATGAAATTTTTAGAGTAGTTAAGCCAGGCGGTAGACTTTTGATTGGGGATTGGGGAAAGGCAAAATCAAAAGTGATGAGATTGGCATTTTACACTGTTCAAATGCTTGATGGATTCAAAACTACAGAAGAAAATGTAAGGGGTCTTTTGCCAGAATATATCATGGAAGCTGGTTTTTCGGAAGTGAAAGAGGTAGATTTTATCAATACCAAAATTGGGACTTACAGCTATTATTCAGCTCGAAAAGCAATAGTATCGTGAATTTAGGGCCATTTGAACCGTTGATTGTTTTTATTTTTCTACTTATAAGGCAAACAGCGATAAGTCAAAATAAGATTTTTCAGACTAAAAAGGGTGAAATCAACATCATAAATTATGACAAAAACACATTAATAAATATGGAAAGCAATATTCGAGTCGTGCTTGAGCATGAAACTACAGAAATTGGAATAAGGCTAGGCACTTCCACCACCCAAACAAGTATTGATTCATTATGCCGTAAGTTTAGGAGCATTATTTCCCCCAAAACTCTGCTTGATGGAAAGTTGAGTTCGGATTATGTCAACATCAAAGGGTTTACTGTGTTAAATTGTGCGATTGAGAGAGGTCTAGACATAAATGGTGTAATCCAGCAAATATTGTTGAATGCCCCCCCGTATGCAATGGAACTCTGTGAAAGGGACTCCTTACTATACCTTCAAACGGACTTGAGCCTTGCCTGATATTGAGATAGATGCTTGTGGAAATAAAACAGGCGATATTAAAACCAATGGCCAGGTATTAAAGCCGTATCAATTATTGATAGCTTCAATAGAAGAAAAAAGTAGAATAAATTAAACGAATAAAACCATCTTATCTCATAAATAAAAATGAAACATTGTGAAATTTGCACCAAAAATGAATGCCTCATTTTTGCTAATACCCAAAATCATGTACACGAAGAAATCAACAAGTATAAGCGATGCGTGGAATTTAAGAAGGGGCAGCAGGTTTTAAAAGAGGGGCTTGAGTCAAAGGAAATGTTTTTTGTTCAACATGGAGTGGTAAAAATCCACAAAAAGGGTTGGGGTCAAAGAGAACAGACACTAAGGCTTGCAGGTCCCAATAAGATTTTCGGTTACCGCGAAATTTCCCATACTGCCAAAAGCAATTTTTCAGCTACCATCATGAGGGATTCACTAATATGCACTCTGCCATCCGAAATTTTTGAATCGCTGTTAGCCCGAAGTCCTCAACTCGGTTTGCACGCCCTTACTGTTTTTGCAGAAGAGTTGAACCGAACCGAAAACAAACTTAACAATATGGCCCAGATGACGGTTCGGGAAAAAATAATAGATTCCATTATTATGTTATATGAAACGTTTGGTTTGAGCGAAGACCTAAGTCTTGCAGGTGAAATATCCAGAACGGATATTGCCGAAATCGCAGGAATAAATCCTGATCAGGTAAGTAGAGGTCTACAGGAACTGGTTGGTGAAGGTTTACTTGAATTGAGAACTAGGAAAATTATAATCCCCAAGCCCGAATTACTCCAAGCTCGTTTGAATAATTATTATCCGTAGTCTTTTGCCAAGTTCCGATTAACTTTTTTCGTGTTGAAATGAGTAGATATCTGCGAAAACGCAGATTTTGAAGTGATACAGGTCATTTTGTCTATTCTTAATTTGCGCAACCTTTGTTGAATAATTAAAAACAATAAATTATGAAAAATAAAAAAAAGAGAGAATTAAGAATCTTAACTGTTATCGCCTTAGTAGTGTTACTTTTTGCATTTACATTTCCTGGAAATGACTGGGTGGCACCTGCAAGCGCAGACAAAATAGAAAACCCTGTAAAGGGTGACGAAGGTGCAATAAAGGAAGGTAAAATACTCTTTAAACAAATGTGCAGTATTTGCCATGGTGACAAAGGTAAAGGTGATGGAATAGCTGGAGCAGCCTTAACACCTAAACCTACAAACTTTACCACCGAAAAAATGCAAGGCCAAACCGATGGAGCCATCTACTGGAAAATGACAGAAGGCCGTGCTCCAATGGCTGCTTATAAAGACATTTTAAAAGAAGAACAACGCTGGCAATTGGTAAATTATATTAGAACACTTAAAAAAATAGGAACTATGAAACTAAAAGGAATCACAACAGTCGTATTGGCGCTTGTCCTAAGCAATGTTTTTGCTCAGGACGACAACAAGCCGAGCAAAACACAATTTATGATTAGGGGCTACGGTCACTCTGGCTTAGACTATAAAAAAGTAGAGGCAGGAGGAGAAGAAGAAACAGAAAACACCTTCGTGGGTACTGCATTCGCTCCAATATTTTTATTCAAACACTCCGACCGGATAATGTTTGAAGCCGAACTAGAATTCGCCTTGAAGATAACCAACTTGAAGTGGGTCTAGAATACGCAGATTTTAACTTCGTTATCAACAAATATCTCACTTTTAGAGCTGGTAAATTTCTATTACCCTTTGGTACTTTCATGGAAAGACTGCATCCTTCTTGGATAAATAGACTTTCTACCAAACCATTAGGGTTTGGCCACGATGGTATTGCACCCTCAACAGGCATAGGGGTGGAATTGAGAGGTGCAGCTCCAATTGGCGGTGCCAAAATAAATTACTCAGTTTACGTCACAAATGGTCCTACACTAAAAGATGGAAGCGATGAGCCAGAAGAAGCAGGGATGCTGAAATTTGCTAATTTTGAAGACAACAACCCAAACAAAGCGATTGGAGGACGTATTGGCATCTTGCCATTCTCAAACTCCTCAGTAGAAATTGGTTTCTCTGCCTTATCAGGAAAAGTTGGGACCGCAGAAGACTCCCTCTATGAAGATGTAAGCGCATTGCTTTACGCCTTAGACTTCTCCTTCGTAAAACAAATAAGCCCAATAAAAGGCGTAATTGACGTAAAAGCCCAATACAATATGTCAGGGGTAGATAAAGCCAACTATTTTGAAATTGAAGAAGGCGATACCACAGCATCTGCCTACACTTTCGATAATAATAGCAACGGATATTTTGCCCAACTAAGCTACCGACCATCTATGTTGGATAATAAAGTGCTTAAAAACTTTGAAGTAGTTGGTCGCTATTCAGTTTTAAACACACCTGAAGAATCCGAATGGGAACAAGAAGCTACCCAAATGGCGCTTGGTCTCAACTACTGGATAAACTGGAGGTCGGTACTTAAACTCACCTATCAAGTAACCAACAGTACTGGCGGTCACGATAGCGGTGGAGCAGAGACAAAAACAACAGGCATTTACGCACACTGGGCATTAGGATTTTAATACCATAAAACTTAATAAAATGAAAAAGCTAAAAATTACATTCGGAATAATAGCAATAGGAATATTTTCCATGCTATTAATTAACAGTTGCACAACACAAAGAGCTACTGTAGCAGCAAAATCAGGAGCGCAACTTTGGGGCGAAAACTGTATTCGCTGCCATAACATTCCTTCTCCATCCGACTATAACGATGTAGATTGGGAAACCATAAGTTTACACATGCAAGTTCGTGCAAACCTAACTGAGGAGGAAATGACTAAAATGAAAGATTTTTTAAAGTCTGCTAATTAACAAACAATAAAATCTTACCTCGTCACTAAGACGGTCTTTCTCATGACTGAAATGTAAATGGTTAGATTGCTTCGCTATGATTTTCTGGAATCGTAAGGAAGTATTCAATAAAATGTGTCAGCACACTTTATTGAATACTCCCGAAAATGAGACACATCATCCGAATTAAAAGATCTCATTACACTATCTCTTAAACCACTCAAGGACAAACCTTTACCTTGGGTGGTTTAGGTTTTTTACGCTTTCCTTATTCCCAAACTCAGTGCAGTATCTGTGAAAATGCAGATTTTCGGATGACTTTGGTCATATTTTTTCCGTCCCTGTATGCAGATATTTACATAAGTGAATAAACGGCCGTTTGTGAATTTTTGGCCTTGGATTATTGAGAGTGAATTTTTAAATCGGGATAGAGCGCAAAATCGAACAGGTATTACAGCAAGAAACTTAGGATGATTACGGAGGAATTTAAAATAAAAGGCATGATTTGCAGCCGTTGTTTAAAGGTTCTTAACAACGAACTTCGGACTATAAGAGCAGAGGTGATTGAAATACAGCTTGGTAAGATTGTAATTAAGTACAATCCCAAAAAAATAAGCCGTTCCCTAATCAATAGAATTATTGAGGAAAACGAGTTTGAAATTATTTGGGATAAGGAAAGCATTCTTGCCGAGCAAACAAAAAGATGGGCCATTAACTATATCTGGAATAGTAATCACGATGAAACGCTTTCGGACTATCTGGTAAAGAAGATAAATAAGAACTATGATCTGTTAAGCAAGAATTTTTCAAAAACGTTTGGTAAAACCATTGAGCGATACAGCATACTGCTAAAGATGGAACGAACTAAAGAACTGATTGAAAACGGTGAATTGAGCTTTAGTGAAATTGCTTATGCTATGGGTTATCAAAACCTTTCGGCTCTATCGAGACAGTTCAAAAGAGAAACTGGTATGACGTTGAAAAACTATAAAAAACTTGATAAGGGGAGGCGAATCCCCATCGACAAAATATGATAACTAATAACCGTAATATGGTAATAGCAAGTATGTACATAAGCATATACTTGTATAGTAATAAAATCTATTGTTTAACCTTTAAAAATCAACATTATGTGGCACTATGACGGACACCATTTTTGGGGAATGCACTGGTTCTGGTGGATTCTCTGGCTCATTTTCATTTTCTGGATTTTCGCAACCCCTTATGACGTTCCAGGGCAACGAAAAAAGAAAGATTCTCCTTTGGACATTCTCAAAAAGCGATTTGCTGCCGGAGAAATCAATAAAGAGGAATACGAAGAAAACAAGAAGATGCTGGAGAATGATAAATAACGAAATGTTTAACCAAAAAAAAGATGAAAAAGAAAATCAAATACGTAACAGGATTGGTAATAGTCGGAACCCTTTTAACCGCTTGTTCTCAAAAACAAGAACAACAATCCCTAGAATTCATGCTTAAAGATTCCAAGCAACAAGAAAAGGTGCTGACCATGATGGCAGAAGACCATGACCTATCCAGTAAATATATCAGTAAAATGATGCAAAATGACCATGCAACAGGCATGATGGTGGATAAGTTGGTAACAGCAGCTTCGGAGGATAGTGTGCTGGCCAGGAAGATAAGTGATATGATTACAAAGTTTCCAGACCTCATGCTACTTAGTGTACACCATTTTATGCCTGCTATCAATGCAGATGAACATTTGTGCGAAGGCTTTTGTGATCATGCGATAGAGCATTCCAACATAGCAGAAGGAATGTGTCATAAAATGCAATCCAGTGAGGAAAAGAGTTGTTGCCATTAAAACTTTAAATGTGAGTAGAAAAGTATTTTTCAGTATAGGGATTGTCTTTTCTGTATTTCTATCTAATGTAAAGGCACAAGAAGTATATAGCACGACAAATGGGATTATTCACATTACTGGAGTGTGGAATGATTCTGCCTTGGTTACTATAAGTAACAAATTGGTCGTGTTGCTCGACTATGAAACAGCAAGGTTTGAACTACGGTTGGATAAATCAACACTTAAAACGGGTATTGATTCATTGGACAAAAAGCTGAAGAAATTAGAACGAGATGTACTCGTATATGAAGGTAAATTGGGTATTGAGTCTGTGCAAACGCAAAGTCATCCTCCTCAGGATTTTACCATTGAAGGATATTTGACCTGTACATTTCATAATGAAAGCATTGTCGGAAAAGGGCATTTGGAACACATTTTTGGAAATGTGTATTCATGCGTTCTGAATATGACTTTTCATCTGAATCTGAAAGAAATCAATCTTGAAATCGACCTTCCTGAATTGGAAGATGAAATTCATGTTGAAATTATACAAACGGTGTTAAAGAGAGAAAATGAATAATTAAAACTATGATCATGAGCTATCAATACAGCAAGACACTTACTGACACCTCCTTTGATGAAGCCTTACAGAGAGTGGCCGAAGAATTGAAGAAGGAAGGTTTTGGGATTTTAACAGAAATAGACGTAAAAGAAACATTAAAGAAAAAGCTAGATGTAGATTTTAAAAAGTACCGAATTTTGGGCGCCTGCAACCCTTCCTTTGCATATAAAGCATTACAGGCAGAAGATAAAGTTGGAGTGATGTTACCCTGCAATGTAATTGTTGAAGAACATAAGTCCGGTGATGTAGAAGTCTCAGCAGTAAATCCACTTGCTTCAATGCAGGCAATAGACAATAAAGATTTGGGGGGAATTGCAATGGAAATAAGAAATAAACTCCAAAACGTTATTGATAACCTTTGAAGTATGTCCAGAAAATTACAAGATTTTGAGGAACTGGCAGAAAAATTCAGGGCCATTGGCCATCCAGTAAGAGTGGCCATCTTGAATTTATTGTGTACCTGCGATTATCCCAGATTGACCGTTAAAAACATCTATGACAAACTAAATCTGGATCAGCCAAGTACTTCAAGGCATTTGAATATCATGCAAAAAAGCGGGGTTTTGGAAAGAATGCGGGAAGGAGCAGACACTTTCTACGGCCTTTGTGAAAATAATCCACAGGTAGGGTGTATCAAAAGGTGTTTTATGAAATAATTTTTTGAACTGCAATATACAGATATGTTAATACGGAAATAAACAACAATGAAAAAACACATTATATGGATGATTATAGGGTGCGGACTTCCGCTGCTATTGATATTTTTTGCCCCCGCATTGGGTATTAGTGGAAATGTATCCCTATTCATTTTCATCATTGCCATGTTTGCCTGTCACTTGCTGATGCCCATGCATCATGGAGGACATGGGCATGGTGATGACAAAACAAAAGATGAACAGAAGCATCATCAATAAAAAGAACAAGTACAAGCCATGAACAGTGCATTAAATACTGGTACTATAAAATGGGACGGTACCAAGCTGCTGCTCGCCCACGTTTTAACTGGTATAACTATTTTCTATTTAATCATCCATCCCTTTACGATGGTCGTTTACTGGTTTGAATTCAACCAGGCTGACATCACTCTGGTGGTTTTCTACGAGACCCTTGTCAGCCGTCTGGGACAGTCATTTACTCCTGACATGCTGGGCATGGCTGCCGCCTTTATTATAATAGGTGCCCTTACAGGTTTGGGTTCTGGTATTTACGCATTGCGCATCCGCCAGCAAAGCCAAACCATCACCCGTCAGCAAGGGCTGATGAAACGGGATATAGAGGCAACCATCCGCCAGGGGGAAAACGACAGGCTGGAATTTAAAGCCTCCATGAGATATGACTACCGGAAAAAACAAATCAACACTGCCCTGGAAACGGTGATCCTCAAAACCATAGCAGGATTTATGAACAGTGGTGGCGGGCGTTTGATCATAGGCTTGTCTGATGATGGTGAAGTCCTTGGCATTGAAAATGACTATCCTTTTCTGAAGAAAAAAGATAAAGACGGTTTTGAACTGAAGCTGCTACAGTTGGTGACCAATGCCATCGGGCCGGAATTTTGCCATTTCATACAGATATTCTTCTTTGAAATTGAAGGTAAGGAAATTTGTGTGGCAGACATCGAAGGGGCCAATGTGCCTGCTTACGTAAGGGAAAATAAAAACACCGCTTTTTACGTGCGCACGGGCAATTCAACCAAGCCCCTTACGGTAAAGCAAGCGGTAAATTATATTAATATGTCAAATCTGTTTACTAATTAAAAATCAAAATCATGAATAAAATCAACATTAGAAAATTCGGATTGGCCCTGGGCCTTACTGGTACTATCTTTTATCTCGGCTGTATGGTCCTCATGCTCACCGTGGGGCACGATGGCACGGTTAAATTCTTTAACATGCTTTTGCACGGTTTGGATGTGTCGTCCATGGTCAGAATGGATATACCGCTGTGGGAAGCAGGCCTGGGAATTGTTCAAACCTTCATCCTCGGCTGGCTGGTCGGGGCTTGTATAGCCGGTTTCTACAATGCCACGATAAAGGGAAGATAATGCAAAAGGTTTGGTTTGTATGGTCGCTTATCATTTTAGGGCTTTGGTTGTTTATGTACTTGCTCAAACCAAGCTTCAGGAAAGTGATGCTCAAAATGAGCCTTATCACCATGCCATTTGGCTTGACCGAACCCTTGTTCGTTCCTGAGTATTGGTTTCCGCCATCACTTTTCAATTTAGCTGAAAAAACAGGCTTTGACATTGAAAGCCTCATTTTTTCCTTTGCGATCGGGGGCATTGGCGCGGTATTGTACCAGCTCATTTTTAAGCGGGTGACGGTGGAAATCCCACAACATGAAAAGGAGTATCCCCGCCATAGGTTACACCGCTACATCCTTTTTGGTCCACTGCTGGTATTTGCACTATTGGCCTTGCTCACTCCGCTCAACCATATCTATTGTGGCATCGCGGCCATGTTCATCGGTGCGCTTTCCACCTTGTACTGCCGGCCAGACCTGAAAGGCAAAATATGGATCGGGGGACAGCTCTTTTTGGTATTGTATTTTGTCTATTTCGGCAGCATTCTCCTGGTTTACCCAAACTACGTGGAGCTGTACTGGAACTTAGATGCCCTTTCAAAGATTAAGATTTTTGGAATCCCTTTAGAGGAAATGTTGTTTGCTTTCACTTTTGGTATGTATTGGAGCAGCCTTTACGAGCACTTGTTTTGGCACAAGGTTGTTAACAATACTTCAAAACTAAAACCAATGTCTTATGCAAGCATGTAGAACAGGAGATGAAATATGTTTACCGGACAGCAACTTACCAAGAGTTGTAGTGATTGGTGGTGGATTTGCAGGCATTTCGCTTGTGAAAAAACTCAAAAACAAACCTGTTCAGGTGGTTGTGTTGGATAAGAATAATTTTCATCAGTTTCAACCCCTTCTCTATCAGGTTGCTACCAGTGGTATTGAACCTGATAGTATCGTCTTTCCGCTCCGGAAACTATTTAAAAGATATAAAAATGTTGTTTTCCGTATGGCAATAGTGAATGAAATTCAGTCCGGAGAAAACACCATCATCACAGATATTGGAGCGGTTGAATACGACTATTTGGTGATCGCTACTGGAAGCGACACCAACTTTTTTGGATTAAAAGATGTGCAGCAACATAGTGTCGGGATGAAAACCATACAGGAGGCATTAGACATACGGAGCCTGATCCTACAAAACCTTGAAAAAGCGGTAGTAACTTGTGATGAAGCAGAAAGAAATGCCCTAACCAATTTTGCCATCATTGGTGGTGGCCCGGCAGGTGTAGAAACCGCAGGTGCAATTGCAGAATTTAAAAAATACATCCTCCCGAAAGATTATCCCGAACTAGATGCTTCGATGATGTCTATTTATCTCATTGAAGCAGGAGATGAGTTATTAAAGGCCATGTCCGATAAATCTTCAGAAAATGCCATAAAATTTCTGAGAAAAATGGGAGTAGAAATACAATTAAACACAGTGGTTCAATCGTATGACGGACTGTACATTAAAACAGATAAAGAAGTTCTGCTGCAAGCAAGAACCGTTATCTGGACTGCCGGAGTTAAAGGGAATGTTCCAACCGGTATTAGAAAAGAAAACATAGCAAGGGGAAATCGCATTTTAGTGGATAGTTATTGTAGAATAAAAGGACATGAAAATATTTATGCCGTAGGAGATATTGCAGCAATAGTATCAGACCATTACCCTTCCGGACATCCGATGGTGGCACAGGTTGCCATTCAGCAAGGGAAGCAACTGGCCAGCAACATACTTCTCCAATTACAAGGGAAAGAACGGAAGACCTTTACATACAAAGACAAGGGTTCTTTAGCAACAATAGGAAAAAGAAAAGCTGTTGCCGATTTAGGAAAACTACGGTTTGGTGGATATTTCGCATGGCTATTGTGGTCGGTGGTACACTTGCTCTCGATCAGTGGTTTTAGGAATAAGTTACTGGTGGCAATGAACTGGGCATGGAGTTATTTTTCCTATGATAAAGGAAATAGATTAATTATTAGGAGTTATAAACCAATGGACTTACAACCCAAAATAGCAAAATGATCAGGCTGGACAAAATACTGCTGAGTTTTTTCAGAAGTCAATCCAACAGTGGCATTGCCATCTTCTTATCCGTATTGATAGCCATGATATGGGTAAATTCTCCTTCTCAGGTGTTTTATCAAAACTTCATTCACACAGAAATATCAATAGGCATTGGACAATTTTCTATTACCGAACCTTTATTACTATGGGTAAATGATGGTTTAATGGCCATCTTCTTCTTACATGTAGGTCTGGAATTGAAAAGGGAGATCATAGGAGGAAAGCTGTCCTCTTTCAGAACCGCTATTTTACCGATCGGTGCAGCGATCGGTGGCATGGCCTTTCCGGCCATTATTTATCTCATTTTCAATTTGAACACGCCCACCGAGCAAGGTTGGGGGATACCCATGGCCACAGACATTGCATTTGCCATTGGTGTACTTTCTTTATTGGGAGATCGGGTGCCCGTTGGACTCAAAGTGTTTTTGGTGGCACTCGCCATAGTTGATGATCTTGGAGCGGTATTGGTTATAGCTGTTTTCTACACTTCGGGAATTTCTTATATGGATCTGCTACATGGCTTGCTGTTCTTTCTGGTTCTGATGGGAGGTAGTTATCTGGGGGTTCGTAAAGCATGGTTTTATGCTCTGGTCGGGATCGGGGGAGTCTGGCTTGCATTTTTCTTTTCAGGTGTGCATCCCACCATTGCGGGCATTCTTACTGCTTTTACCATTCCGGGACGTGTCAAGATCAAGGAAGAAGATTACTTGAAAAAACTACAGAAACTTCATCTAAAATTCTTGGAGACAAGGGCCATTAAAGGAAGTTTTATTTCTGAAGAGCAGTTGGGCATTTTGGAAGAGATCAAGCAAAAATCGGATGATGCCCAAACGCCCCTCCAGAAAATAGAGCATCACCTCACACCCGTTGTGGGGTTTTTTATATTACCCCTTTTTGCCTTGGTCAATACTGGAATTCACATTCATGGCAATATATTGGAAATTTTGGGTCACCCAGTTAGCATAGGTATCGTCTTGGGCCTTTTGCTGGGGAAATTCACTGGTATTTTAGGAGTTAGTTGGCTTTTGGTCAAGTTCAAGCTGGCAGAGCTGCAGGAAGGGATTTCATGGAGGCATCTCTCTGGGGTTGCCATGATAGCGGGCATCGGTTTTACCATGTCATTGTTCATCACCGAGTTGGCCTTTGCTAGCAATGAGCACATATTCATCGCCAAGCTGAGTATCTTATTTACTTCAGTTATTGCAGGAATTCTTGGCTTTCTTATGCTATGGGCGCCAAGAAAATTTCCAACTTCGGTAAAAGAGACTTACAGTTAAAAGCATGGAATTGCACCAGAGAAGATATAAATACCTCAATCCTTTTAGAGTGGTGCTTTTAATAAGCAGCCACATTAATTGCCGATTTGCTTTATATAATAATGTCATCATTAGCAAAAATGAGAATGAAAATAAAGTAGTAGTAAACGAGTATAATCCAATAGGAAAACGGGTGGCTGTTGAGAGTACGTTGCAAACTACGGGTGGCAATGAACTTGGTATGTCAATATTTCACCTATGATGAAGGAAACAGGAAATATGACAACTAGAATAATGGCTACGGATAAATTCCGTTTAAATAAAAACTTTACCGCCTTATTAGGCTGCCTATTTGTGGTGGCGTTAGGCTATGGTGTGTTGCTGCCTGTTTTTCCATTCTTCATCGAAAAAATAGTCGAGAACTCAATCTCTCCTATCAATATTCCATTTCATTTTGGAATACTTCACGGCTATTTACCCCATTACACTGGTCATTTTAGCTCCTTTTTGGGGAAAGATCTCAGACCGGATCGGTCATAAGACACTAATGCTATTGGGACTTTCCGGTTTTGTCTTAATGCAAGTGATGATGGCATTCAGTACCACATTGATAATGCTTTATGTGGCCAGGGTCATAGGTAGCGTGTTCTCTTCTTTTCTTGTGCCTGTGGTCAGTGCTTCTCTGAGCGATATTACAACCGAAAAACAAAGAACGATGGCAATGGCCTTGGCCGGAACCGCCATAAGTGCAGGCGTAATCATTGGCCCAGGTATTAGCGGAATATTGGTTGAAACCGACTATCATTTCTGGTTGCAGTCCATTCATATCAGCTTCCAGCGTTATAGCGTACCATTTCTTTTTTTGGCCTTAGTAGGTTTAGTGGCATTGGGAGGCGTGGCAATCTTTGTTGGAAAACTTGCACCAAATGCAAAACCAAGCTCAGTAAGTATCTCTCTTTTCCCTGCTGGAAGATGGAAACGGTTTAAAGGATTACTTCTGCTTACGCTTATCATACAATTTGGGATTACGGCATTTGAAACTGTGATTACCGTTACCCTAAAGGACAGCAATGAGTTCCCTGCATCCTTTATTGGAATAAGTTTACTCACCTGCGGACTTGTGATGGCCATACTGCAACCTGTGGTGGCCAAGTGGGGCAAGCTGCTGATAGCTGACCCGAACAGACAGATCGCATTTGGGCTTTTGATTGCAGGGTTGGTATTCCCAGCATTTAATTTTATCGATACCAATTGGCTGTTGTTGTTGGCCATTGGTGTTTTAAGTGTTGGGACTTCGTTTGTTGTCCCCAATCTTCTATCTCTTGTCTCGCTCAAAGAACCTAATGCTTCAGGTTGGGCATTCGGTATGCAATCATCTTTTAGTGGTATTGGACAGGTGGCCGGCCCATTGATCGGGACTGGGTTGTATGCTATAAATACTCAAGCCCCATTCTACACTACGGGCGCATTATTTGTGGTAACTTCAATCGGTTTGTTTAAAAACCATAGTAACAGCTAAAATGGAACCACACGCAGAAATCTATAAATACCTGAGCCCATTTTTAGTTGGGCTTCTAATCAGCACGGGTATTGGATTGATCATTGGTCTGGAACGGGAATATGATAAGCTCCAAGGCGGTTCCATTTCTGGCATCAGAACTTTTCCCATCGTTGCCATAGCTGGCTTCCTATTGGCAAATCTGACAGGTGAATTCGGTAATTGGATCATTGTAGCTTCCATCCCAGCTGTATTAATATTTCTTGGATTTGACCATCTCAATAAAACAGAGAATCACTTACAAGGGCATACTACTCATTTTTCTTTATTCGTGACTTTCCTTTTGGGTATGATGATTTCCAAACATTTTTATAAAGAAGCACTTGCTGTTGCAGTAATAGTTGTAACGCTTCTTGCCTTGAAAGACCAGTTCAAATCAACTCTTAAAAAAATTACAGAGAAGGAATTATTTGCCACCATCAAATTTTTCATTCTTGCATTATTGATCTTGCCCTTTTTGCCTGACCAGAAATTCGGACCTGAAGGTATTTTGAACCTTTACGAAATTGGCTGGGTAGTAGTAATCGTGTCGCTGTTGAACTTTGTGGGATATTTTCTTACAAAGTTTGCCGGTTCCAATAAAGGAATTTTAGCCACAGCCATTTTGGGCGGCCTAATGTCAAGCACAGCTGTTGCTTGGTCATTTTCATCCCGAAGTAAAGAAAACCCGGAGCTTACCGGCACTTACACATCTGGAATTCTAATTGCTTCTGCCATCATGTTCCCAAGGCTGGCCATTGTCTCCTACATCTTTAATCCAGCCATCCTGCAAACATTGTGGTTCCCGTTTTTATTGATGTTCATTACGGCAGCCTCGTATTCCTGGTGGTTGGTTCGTAAAACCTCAGTAAAAAATTCTGACGAAACACCCATTGCCGTTGGCAACCCATTGGACATACTGAGCGCCTTGTATTTTGCCGTTATCTTTATCGTCATTCTGGTTTCCGTTTATTATTCCAACACCTACTTCGGAAATCAAGGGCTGTACTTCTCGGCCATTATCTCCGGATTTGCTGATACTGATGCCATCACCATTAGTGTATCGAAATTGGCAAAGGAAATTGACCTGACCTCCACGGCTGCACAAATAATTGTAGCCGCCACGCTAAGCAACAGTCTGGTAAAATTAGGCATTGGGCTTTTCAGGTGCAGCACTCAAATGAGAAGAAGATTGGGCATCGGGTATGGGGCAGTATTGATTGTGGGTTTAGCATATATTTTAATCACGTCTTTAATTTAAGTGAAAATGAAAAAGATCAAAGTAGCAGTAAACGGATATGGCGTAATTGGGAAACGGGTGGCAGACGCAGTTACGCTACAGAATGATATGGAACTGATTGGAGTTTGCGATGTGATCTCGGATTGGCGTATTAAAATGGCGGTAGAAAAAAACTATCCTGTCTTTGCTTTCAATAACGATTTCAAAGCGAGCATGCTTGAAGCAGGTATTCCCATACAAGGAACGCTTGACGAGCTAATCTCTGACGCGGATATAATTGTGGATTGCACCCCTAAGAACATTGCCGCTGGGAACATAGAAAAATACAAGGCCGCCAACCTGAAATTTATCGTTCATGGTGGAGAAAAGCATGAGGTGACAGGACACTCGTTCAGTGCTGAGAATAACTATGAAAGCGCTCTGGGCCGTGATAGCACACGCGTGGTGTCTTGCAATACAACTTCCATTGTCAGAACCCTCTCCGCTTTAAAACGTGCCGGACTGTTGAAAAAAGCAAGGGGAACCTTATTGCGAAGAGCCACTGATCCCTGGGAAAGTCATTTGGGAGGTATTATGAATACGTTGGTTCCTGAGAAAGATATTCCAAGCCATCAGGGTCCAGATGCACAAACGGTTGATCCGGATCTGGACGTAATTACAGCAGCAGTCAAAGTTCCTGAAACGCTGAGCCATCTACATTACTGGAATGTGCAGTTGACCCGAAAAGCATCAAAAGAGGAGGTGCTGGCAGCCCTTGCAACTTCCTCAAGGACATTACTTATCGACTACAAAGACGGACTTACCGCCAACAATGCCATTAAAGAATGGATGCTGGAAAAGGGAAGACCTTATGGCGATATGTATGAGGTGGCTCTGTGGCAGGACATGCTCAAAGTGGTGGACGATGAGCTGTTCTATGCGTACGTGGTGGACAATCAGGCCATTGTGATACCAGAGACCATTGATGCCATCAGGGCACTGACAGGAATTGAAAAAGACGCTGCCGCATCCATCCGAAAGACGAATGACACATTGGGAATAAGCACATTTAACAAATAATAAAATGATGAATATTAATTGGAAATTAAGAATAGCATTGCCGCTGATAATACCCATGCTGGCCATTGTGGAAACCAAGGCTCAGGATAAAGAGCAGGTAACCGTTAGGGGCATGATATTTTGCGAGGACAGCATTATGGGAACGCTGCCCGATGTGAGTATTTTTAACAAAAGCAGGTCAACCGGCAGCATTAGCTCCGAAACAGGGGAATATTCCATTCGAATGGGAAGAAATGATACCATAATTTTCAGTACAGTGCAGCACATGGACGAGGTGTTCTTCTTTAAGCAGAACGAGCCTTTTGAAGACCCGCCATCGTAACATTCCCATGCAAATGGATACCGTTTTATTGAACGTGGTTTCCGTGATGGAACGAGAAATTTTGAAGCCTTTAAACGCGAACTCATGAGCTTGGAACTACCGGAGGATGATGCTTCGGTCACGCTTCCCATTGTGAACAGGTATGCCGAGGAATACAGTACTGGTAAAGGCTCCATCAAGATATATGGTCCGCTCACCTACCTATCAGAAAAAATACACAAATGGAAAAGGAGAAAGATGTATGATGCCTTTGAAAAATGAATGGTCAAATGGAAAGGCATAGGCCCTAAAATTGATAACCAAATATGTTTGACACGGAAATAAAAACACTCCAATCGCTCAATACTTACCTGCAAAAGCTGGTTGAAGGCAAGCTATGGCTAAAGGTGATCATAGTTTTGTTGCTAGGAGTTGGTTTTGACCTTTTGCTGAGCCCGCAGAACATCTGGCTGAGTGAAAATACGGTCGATGTAGTGGATAACCAAGCGATAGTAATTCCGGAGACTATTGATGCCATTCGCGCATTGACCGAAATAGAAAAAAAACGGAGAAAACTCGATTATAAAAACGAAAATAAGTCTTGGAATTCAACAACAATTTATACAATAGTAAAATGATGAAAGAGCTGTTAATATATTGGTTTAAAAGGCAAGCTATTAAGGCAGCACCAGCTGTTCTTGGTCAATATTATAACAATGAAGAAGCTCGGGAAATTTTGTGGGCATACTGGCAAAGGTATTTAAGGCTACGATCAGATGTTCCGGCTATGCCCACTATAGGAGGTTCGGTAATGGTGCATCTTGCAGCTATGTCAACTGCATTTTATCAGGAGCTTACAGCAAGAGGACAAAAAGAAGAAGTTGCCACACAATTATTCTATGATATAGCCTGGAAGGTATATGTTAAGATGGGTAAATTCTCGTGGTGGGTAGCAGGTTTTGGAAATCATACTACCTACAATCGTTTATTGAAGGCTACTCAATTATTCAGAAGTTTTCCATTTAACAGCCCTTCATACCTCTGGCAGGATGTCAAAACGGGAAATAATACAGTTGGATTTGATTGTCTGAAATGTCCAGTGGCTGAATATTTTCAAAAAAAAGGACTATCGAAATTCTGTGCAAAAACCTGGTGCGCATTAGACTATCCACTGGCCGAAATGTGGAATTCGAAATTAGAAAGAACGAGGAGCATCGCAGGCGGAGCTAAAGTGTGTGATTTTCGGTGGAATGTAAAACCAAAAGAAGAAAATGTTTGATACAGAAATAAAAACTCTCAAATCCTTCAACACCTATCTGCAAAAATTGGTAGAAGGAAAGCTATGGCTGAAAGTAATCATAGGCTTGTTTCTGGGCGTTGGTTTTGGTTTACTTCTAAGTCCTCAAAATGGCTGGATAAGCAAAGGCACAGCGGAAATATTGGGTAATTGGCTGGCACTTCCGGGCATACTATTTCTTAAACTTGTGCAGATGATTATGATACCACTGATTGTGGCATCTATCATTACTGGAATTACAAGTAACGATAAGGAAACATTAAAGAAACTGGGAGGCGGTGTTTTTGTCTATTTTTTATTCACTACTACCATTTCGGTAGGCATTGGTGCAGTGCTGGCCTCCATTTTCAGAACTGGTGATTACCTGCATCAGCAAGCCATTGATGAACACGATAAAATTATTTCTGCTGCCGGGCAAAATGAAGGTCTATCTTTTGGTTTTGACAAAATACCGGAAGCTATTTCAAGCTTGCTTCCCGATAATCCGCTTGCATCCATGGTGAGTGGGGAAATGCTGAGCATCGTCATTTTTACCATCATTATTGGCATTGCAGTTTTATCGTTATCCGAAAAATTTGCAGCGTCCTGTAAAACTTCTCCTAAGTGCAGTTCAAGAAATTTGTATGAACGTTGTTAAGTGGGCAATGCTGTTGGTTCCTGTTGCGGTTTTTGGGCTTATGGCACAACTTACATCCAGTGTTGGACTGAGTTCGTTAGCAGGTCTGGGTTATTATGTTTTGATAGTTCTTGCGGGTTTGTTTTTGCGGGTGGTTTTTTATCTTTTACTTGTGGGTATAGTTGGAAAGGTAAACCCCTTTTATTTTTTAAGAAAAATAAGGGATGCACAATTACTTGCATTTTCCACCACCAGTTCTGCGGCAGTCATGCCACTGTCCCTGAAAACAGCAGAGGAAGAGCTTCATGTTGACAAGTCTGTCAGCAATTTCATTATCCCAATCGGGGCAACTGTAAATATGGATGGCACTGCTTTATATCAAACCATCACAACTTTATTCATTGCTCAGGTTTACGGACTGGAAATGAGCCTGATGAGTATTATCGTAGTAGTAATTACCATCGTAGCCGCATCCATCGGAACACCTGCTATTCCCGGTGGCGGTGTAGTTGTCCTTGCTTCTGTTTTGAGCAGTGTGGGGATACCTGCCGAAGGCATTATCATAATTATCGGGGTAGAAAGACTTTTAGGCATGTTCAGAACGGCAGCAAATGTAACGGGCGATCTTACCGCCTGTGTGGTATTCAATCGCTTTTACGGAAACAAACCGATTTCTATTTCAAAACTTAAAACAAAAACATCATGAAAGCAACAACATTGATTTTTACAGGAATTAGCTTTTTGGGTTTATTCATACTTGGTGCCTGCAACAATGGCAATAGGCAAAGCGAGAGCAACAACCACAATCAGGAACAACAAGTTGGTAAGGATAATGAGGGTGGTATGCACCAACAGCATCAATCGCTCAAAAATAAATTTGCCCATCAGGACATTGTAATCCTTGAAATCCCCTATATGCCTGGGCAAGCCGTGAACAAAGAATTGGTTGAAGTGGTAAACGCTTACATGGCAATGAAAAATGCCTTTGTAAACGATGATGCGGCCAGTGCCGATAAAGTTGCCGAGGTTATGGCCGAAAAAGTGAAGGCCGTGGATGGACAACCGCTGGAAAGTGAAGGCAAAAAGGGCTTGAAGCTCAACACGCTTCCTTATATGCCAAAGAACTGAGTGAACTGCAGCATATAAAAGGGCTGGAAGAAAAAGCGTTCCTACTTCGGCCACATTTCAGAGATAGTTTACTGTACGGTAAAAAGTTTTGGTTTGTCGGGCGAAATGGGGCTTTATGCTGCTTTTTGTCCCATGGCATTTGAGGGAGAAGGAGCTTACTGGATCACGGAAAACAAGGAAATCAAAAACCCCTATTTAGGGGCTAAAATGCTGAAATGCGGCAGCATAGAAGAAGAATTATAAGACGCAGGAAAATGGATAGCTGGAAACAATTAAAACTGAAATGAAAAACTTTATTCGGCAGACAATCAGGGCAATAATTGGATTGACTTTACTTGTGTTGGTCATTATGGTATCTGTTACTTCCTACGAATTTTTGCGTGTTAAGCTGTCCGCGCCATACGATGCTGAAACAATGATGCTGAACTATGAGGTAACAGGGTCGGGAGAAAAGAATCTTCTTCTGATTCATGGCTTGGCCGGCTATGAAAATTATTGGAAAAGAGGCCTCGGAAATATTGGTGGCACACATAAACTTTTTATGGTGGATTTGCTGGGTTTCGGAGATTCCCCAAAGCCACAAAGCAACTATAGTTTGGATGTGCAGGTTGGAGCATTGGAAAAATTATTATAAAAGAAAGTATTAATAATGGAGAATATTATTGTTGGACATTCATTAGGCTCCATAGTATCTCTGGCTCTTTTTGCGAAACACCCTGACTGGTTTGAAGGAGTCACAGTTATAGGGCTTCCTGTTTTTACAAGCAAGGCTCAGTTTAAGAAGGAAATGGCAAGCCATTCCCGCTTCGACCAACTTGCCGTGAGCCGGTTTGGGAAAATCATCTGCATGTTTCAGCCATTATACATGATAAATTG